>CAYWOR010000007.1:0-156252 GCA_964459995.1 uncultured bacterium
TTTTTCATCTGCTAAATCTGGTTCGCGGTCTGCTAAAGCTGGTTTATGAAATCCTTAACAAGGTTATGTCAATCATTTTACGAACTTTCCGATTCAAAACATTCCCTCATAAAAATTGCAACCTGCTACTCCCCCAAAAAATTGATTTGTCCGCTTTCAAAGGATTTATCTTGCTAAATAGCTTAAAGAATCGTAAATTTCATTGGTAAAAAGAGGTTTGATAAAAATGAATGAGAATCAGGCAAAAATAGATGAGCTTTTGGATCAACTCGAAAAGAGCATATCCGAAATAGATAAGGTGGAAATTCTAATCCGGCTGTCATCGGCTTTCCGAATGTTGTCGGATGTCGAAAAAGCCGCCTTTTATGCGAACGAAGCCCTTAAAATGAGCGAAACCCTGCATTACAATAAAGGTATTGCCAAAGCTTCGATGGTCTTCGCCATCATCGATTTTTTCCGAGGAGAATATACCAAAGCCCTCGAACACAACTTCAAAGCTCTCGAGAATGCAGAAGCGGCAGAGGACAAGAAAATCGTATCCGACTGCATGAACAACATCGGGCTGATATATTTCGATCAAGGAGATTATCCCCGCGCACTCGAATTTCACCAAAAGGTTCTTCTAATCAAAGAAGAAATCGAAGACCTGCTGGGTATTTCGGCCTGCTACATCGGCATAGGCAATATTTACTGGCATCAGGGAAGCTACGATGCGGCGCGGGAATACTACGAGAAATCCCTCGGTATCAAACGCAAACTGGAGGACAGCGTCGGAATCGCGGCATGCATGAACAACATCGGAGCATCATATCAGAAACAGGAACGATACGGCGAAGCACTTCCTCACTTAATGAAATCCCTCGAAATCCGCCAGAACATAGGCGATACAATCGGAATCGCCTATTCCCTTAGTAATATTGGTGAAAACTACATGTATCAGGGCGCCTTCGCCAAAGCTCTCGATTATTTCGAAAAGGCCCTCGCTATCAACAATGAGCTTGGCGAGAAGAACGGCATCGCGAGTTGCTGTATCAACATCGGCCATCTTTATCAGAAAAATGGAGACTACGAAAAAGCGCTGGAGTTTCTCTCCAAAGGCTTGAACTTTGCCATCGAAATAGGCTCGGTCGATCTCAAAATGGACGCCTATTCCGCCCTCTCTGAAACCCACGAATGCCTCGGCGACGCTAAAAACGCCCTTCGATATTTCAAATTCTACCGAACAGCCAACGAACAGCTATTCGGGCAGGAGCAAACCCGCAAATTTGCCCAGCTTGAAACTCGGTTCGAACTCAAAAAGAAGCAAGAGGAAATCGAAATATGGCGCAAGGCTTCCTCAACCGACCCACTCACTAAAATATTCAACAGGCAGGGATTATGGGAGAAAATCAAGGCAGAAATAGAAAGCGCAGACAAAAAAGGCGGAAGTTTTATTCTCGCACTCGTGGATATTGACAAATTCAAAGATTTTAACGATACCTACGGCCACGATTGCGGCGATGTCGTCCTCATTTCTGTGGCGAAGCTACTCATCCAGTCAATTGGCGAATTGGGTCATGCCGGAAGATGGGGAGGCGAAGAGTTCCTAATCGTCCTGCCCGGGATGGATCTCGATAACGGCTTACGCATCATCGAAGGTGTCAGGGAGAAAATCGAAAAATCAATCGTTTCGCACGGCGGTGAAAACCTTTCCATTACAGCCTCCTTCGGTGTCGCGGAGTATCAAAAGGGCAACGATATCGATAAAACAATAAAATCCGCCGATGACGCCCTTTACGAAGCCAAAGAGCGTGGTAGAAATTGCTGTGTAAAGGCGAAAGCTCTTTAGTGAAGAACTGCAGTCCAAGATATTAATTAGAATACCATAATAAATAGGCTGTCCTTTTAAGCTTGAGTTCAAAGGACAGCCAATTTGCAGTCTCCTCGCAGACCTATCTATTCCACGTCTATCACTGATTCGTAATCGGCGTAGCCTTTGCGGACTGCTGTTAAGGTAAACGCGACATCATAGTCCGCACTCGCTCCGTGTGCCCGAATTTTCACCTTACCATCATCGACTATCGCACCGAGCCGCCCCGGATCATCGAGAGTTTGGGCTGTCACATTCACAGAGAATGTTCCCGGTTCTGCAACGAGTATAAACTCTTCCGGTATCTCGAATTCAGCATAGCCGCCTGAGAGGGCGACACTGCTCCGATGCTCTATGAGAACTTGATTCGCCTCGGTAGAAGTAAAGCGAATCATCTTGGCCGGATCCAGAGGATGCGGTTCGACGAAGTTTTTCACTCCGCCGAATACTTGAAAACTCCCATAGACAGTAAGGTTCGATTCAGCGGTAATGTCCTCTCTGACAATAAGGTCCTCGTTGACAATAAGGTCCGATGTAACTACTCCGGTAACATTCAAGTCGCTTGTTTCTATACCGCCTGCGGCTGAAACACTGCCGTTTATGCTCAGATTTCCGCCCGTTATGGACACATGGCTGTTACCGAAATTGATCGATCCGCCTGTGCCCGATTCACCAAAGAATGAAACTGTAGTGAAATCATGGAAATAGAGGTTGCCGTAGGTTTTAAGCGCCGTGTATGAGGGTGTGTTAATAGTCATTCCGTATTTGCAGTTATCAATAGCGAGTCCGGTTCCTCTGTTGGCTCTGGTTATGCGGAGTGCGTATGTAGTATCGTGAGCTATCGTGTCAGGCTTTGAAATATAACACCCATCGTCGGCATCGAGTATGATACTGTGTTCAGGGGCGTTATATCTATATATGGATAGTGAATTCTTCAGTGGTTCAAATGTCATAACATCTTGCCATGGCACTCCACGGACTACACGAAGGTTTCCGTTGAATGTTCCGGCGGCACCTAATGAGCTTGTATTATATCCATAAATCGCCGAAGCCGTATCAGGAGCGGTGGCATATACTCCCGCGGCCAATTTCGCCTTGGAGGCCGTTTTCGCATAAACTCCATACACCGTGTTTGTTGTCGATGTCGCCTCGCCGTATATTCCGGCACTGTTGGATCCATTTGCATTCGTAATGCCTTTGACCCCGAAACCGACAAATGGATACGGAGCTTCTGCAACATTGTGAGCATACACAGCCGAATTCCCCGATGTCGCGTGGCAGAGCGCCGTCAGGCCGTTTCCGCCTTTCGAGACTGCGGTAACTCCACTTCCGCTATTCGACGCGAGATTATTGATTCCCTTGATAGCCGCTCTCGGGAAAGTATCCAACATCGAGAGAGAGCCGCCAAATTGTGCAGTAATAACCGATGGAACATCATTGCACAAGCTGTTTGTTGCATGAATCATCGGGAATGTATCGCAATCGGAACGGATTCTGATAACATCCTGATAATAAGTCTCGTTCCAACGTTTGAACAACATCCCACCATTTGCAGAGTCTTGACCGGCAATGAAATACTTCGCTTTGACAGTGTCGCCACCCGCCGAAAGGGAATCCGCGCTGATGATAATGCCGTTGGCGTTCGTTGTAACTCTAATAGGTAACAGCCCTTCGATTGTAAAGTTGTTATCAGGCAGTGTCGGCTTTGCGGTAGTGTTGATTGTCTGAATCGGGGCGCGGTTATCGACACCGCCGAATTCAGTGATAACAGAGCCGTCCGGCTTGAATATCACCACATTGTCATATGAAGGGTCGGCAAGGAAAAGCGGTTCGGTCTCGGTTTGATTCATCACCTCGAATTTGCCGAGGGATAGGACTCCATGTCCTCCCGGCCCACCCGAACGGCCACGAACGCCTGCGGAAATATCGCTACTCGAATAGCCGTAAACACCGGCAGAAAGGAAGTTGTCCGTCGAAACTGTTCCGATTACGCCGTAGTTATTGCCGGTAGCATTCGAGCTTGCACCCATAATGCCATAGACATTCGGGATGTTCGTTAGGCCTTTAATCGAAGCCTGAAGAAAAGTATCAGCGACACCCCCTACAGAATCCCAATCGAATGATGCTCTAATCAAAGCAGGAGTCCATGGACACGGAACATAACTATAAACATCGATTAGGGATCTCAAATCGCTACAGTCTGACCTGATAATGACTCTATCTTGGCTTCCGTAATTTCTGAAAACCATTTTCCCTGGTGTTGTATCACTTCCGGCAATGAAAAAGTTTGCTTTTATAGTATCCGAATTGAAGACCGAGTCTAAGCCAATTGTTATACTGTTTGTTTCTGTGAGAACTCGAATTGGTGTTTCACCCAGAATGTTTAAATTATTATCTGGTATTGTCGGTTTTGCGATAGTGTTAATTGTCTGAATCGGGGCGCGGTTATCGATGCCGCCGAATTCGGTAATAACAGAACCGTCCGGCTTGAATATCACCACATTGTCATATGAAGGGTCGGCAAGGAAAAGCGGTTCGGTCTCGGTTTGATTCATCACCTCGAATTTGCCGAGGGATAGGACTCCATGTCCTCCCGGCCCACCCGAACGGCCGCGAACACCCGCCGAAACATCGTTACTCGAATAGCCGTAAACACCCGCCGAACTGAAGTTGTTCGTTGAAACTGTTCCGACGACGCCGTAACCTAATCCTTCCGCGTTAGAGTTTGCTCCGACAACTCCGCGGACACCGGGGATGTTTGTGAGGCCTTTTACAGCCGCCTGAGTAAATGTATCTTCTACGGCTCCAAAAACATCGTCGATAATTCCGCGTATCATCGCTGGTGCCGAAGGACAAGCATAGAAGGATACAGCATCTACAAGAGGCTCATCTGTGCATTCGCCTCTGATATCGACTCGATATGTTCCTTCATTATCTCGCACACGAATTCTGCCGTGCGCTTCGTTATCGCCGGCTATGAAAAGCTTCGCTTGAATCGTATCAGGTAGTGTCAGAGAATCTATACTGATCTTGATGCCGTGGGACTCGGTAGTCACTCTAATCGGCAACTCGCCCTCGATAGTGAAATCATTATCGGGGATAGTCGGCGTTGCGGTGCCGTTAATTACTTGAATTGGGACATTTTGTGTGGGACCGCCAAACTCGGATAGCAATGTGCCGTCCCCGCTATATAATTTCACAGTTTGCCAGACCGGATCGACCTCGAGAACAGTTTGCGTCCCATCTGTCTTGCGGACAGCGAACATACCGTCTGAAACTACACCATAGCCGTTTACTCCACCCGCAACTCCACGGACACCGATAGAATGGTCAGCATCGGATCTTCCCATTACTGCCGCGGCATCAGGATCGGTAGTCTCGATGCTTCCCAAAACCCCGAATACCGTCCCGGTTTCAGAATGAGCGTGCCCTCTCACGCCGGCGGCAAGGTCTGAATCAGAAAAGACATCTCCATAGACACCGAAAGTTTTACCGGATGAAAGTGCGACCCCCCGTATGCCTGAGGAGAAATCGGTTTCAGATGATGTTGACCCTAAAACTCCATAAACCATTCCTTCTTCAGCCGCGGCCAAACCTTTCACAGCGGCATTATGATTTCCTCTTGTGCGGCTGATGGCGTGAACTCCAACACCCGAATCGCTTTCGGCGTATATCGCCGCCGACATAGGATTTTTGCTCCCGTTATATGCCGTAAGACCATATGTCTGGCCTGTGGAGCCTCCCGAATATGCTCTGACGCCCGCGGAAAAATCCTCGTTGGAAAATGAAGCTCCGCTGACACCGAAAACACGGCCGCTATTCGATACAGCTATTCCGCTAACCCCCGATGCAAACTCCGTTTCCGACCTTGTTACACCGACTACGCCAAAGGTCTCTCCCGTAGTGCACATAGCTTCGCCCTTGACACCGGCGGCACCGTCGCCGCAAGCCTCGGTTACGCCAACTAGACCACTGCCTGAACCGGTCTCAACCGTTGCTGTTCCAGTTAACCCGATGCCCTCTGTTCCAGTGGCCTCGACATCAATCGTGCTCTCGTCTGCTCCGCTACCGGTGAATCTACGGGGCATCGAAACCTTGTTTTCCTCGGCCTCGACAGAAAAAACAGTATCACCGGCTGAGTTCTTAACAACCAAATTCCCAATAAACTCGCCGGCCGCACCGGAAGAATCTTCATTTCGAGCTTTTATTGCGGCTCCCCCACCTGCGGCTTCGGCTTCGATCCCGCTCTTCCCAGCTTCTCCCGACTTCACAACCACACCCGGCTCATCGGGTTCTCCATGTGCGATAATACGTCCTTCTCCATCGCCCTTCTTAATAATCAATTCTCCGGGAACACCGATATCGCCTATTATCAGAGGGTTTGACGTTTCCACATTCGCACTTATTCGTATCTCATTGCTTTCCGGAATCTCGACGATTTCAATATTTGCGCCCTCGATAAGCTGAATATTCCCCATAACAGGGTCAGGGGCGACCATATTTAATGTTTTAACATAAAAGCCTGTTACAACGCTCTCTGCCACGGCGGCAGAAAAAGAATAGGGCGAAGACGACATTACCAATCGGGGGATTAGCTCGGTGCCATCGATGATTATCTCGAGCCAATATTGTGTGTCAAAGGGAAGATTTATCGGGTTGATTGAACCCAATAGAACATCGAAAAAACCCCGATTGACCAATATCGCGTTTGAGCCATTATAAACCTCGCCCCATAGCGAATCTCCACCAATTTCAGCATTGTAAATAACGAAAGCCATCGGCAGAGCATCGTTGATCCCGACACCTGCCATATCGGTGAGTTTGCCTTGGTAGCTGATCCTCGATCCATATGCGGAAAACCCAAACATAAAAATGCAAAACGCCACACAAATTAGTCTTCTCATCGCTCAATTCCTTTTTGTTAAGAGCCTAAACTGCCTATAAAGAAAATCCCAAATCAATGAGATGTCAATAAATTTTTTCTAAAAAAATTACATTCAAGATGTGGAGTTCTCGATTTTGTGGTCTTAAACGGCCATTCCGGTCGAACCCCACAAGAGGACTTAGAGTGCAAAGCGGCACGCAGAAAGATTTTACCGCCGCAGTCGGTTTCGCTCATCCTTTTAGGGATTTTTTCGCGAGCCGCTATTTTATTCCTTGACAACCCCGCCCCACTCTTTTAGATTGGGCTTTAGAATGAAGCATGTTTTTCAAAATACCACCTCAACCCGAACCGCGACAAACGGCAACCGCCCCGACAGCCCCACGCCTAACCCTCAAACCAAACCCGAGCTGGGAATATGAAAACCCCCTGCAAATTCAAGCAAAGGAGAAAAGGTGCCGAACGAAATCGATAAAATAAATAACGGTAGCCATAATTCACCTTTCGAGAGAATAAAAAGGGTTACCGACACCGGAAACGAGTTCTGGAACAGCCGCGATATGGCAAAAATCCTCGAATACGGCGACTATCGGAATTTTGAATCGGTTGTTAAAAAAGCCCGAATGGCGTGTTTCAATAGCGGCAACCGAATCGATGACCATTTCGTTGACGTCACCGATATGGTCCAAATCGGTAGTAGCGCTGTGCGCGAGGTCGATTCCGTCCTCCTGTCGCGCTACGCTTGTTATTTGATTATTCAGAACGCCGACCCGCGAAAAGACATCGTGGCAATAGGCCAAACATACTTTGCGATACAGACCCGCCGGCAGGAACTCGCCGACGAAAGAATCGAAGAAGAACGCCGCCTGATCCTCCGAAATGAGATAAAAAAGCACAACACGAAACTCGCAGAGGCCGCGAAAGGCGCGGGTGTTATCGAGCCTGTCGATTACGCGATATTCCAGAACCACGGCTATAAAGGGCTTTACGGCGGATTGACGGCTGAGGGCATTCATGTGCGCAAAGGGCTGAAGAAATCACAGAAAATACTCGACCACATGGGAAGCACCGAACTTGCCGCAAACCTTTTCCGTGCTACACAAACCGAGGAGAAACTCAAGCGCGACGGGACGGAGGGCAAAACGGCGGCGAACAAAACCCACTACGAGGTCGGAAGAAAGGTGCGCGAAACGATAGAGGAACTCGGCGGCACGATGCCTGAGGATTTACCCGCCGCGGAGAGCATAAAGAAGCTCGAACGGAAAAAGCATAAGGAACTCGAAGAGCGGGAGGAGGAATAATGACCCTCCACCCCCCGCGCACCTACCCGAAGATTCAGATTTTCACGGTTGCGGATTATTTCGACGGCAAACGCCCCGACCTCCGCGCGCTTTGCGGCCCACGGCACACCTCCGAAACCCTGAAAAAAGCCAAACAAATAACCAAACCCCAAACCAAACCGGAGCTGGGAATATAAGGGATTTAAAAATGGAGCGAAAAAAAAATGATATTACAAGTAAGAATTGAATTTCCAGAAGGTAATAATAAAGACGAAAAAGGGAAAGCACTAGAAGATTTGCTTCGAAACGTAATGGAACAACAAAGGTACGATGTAACTCAAAGGGTGCGATTTACCGGGACGGAAATAGATTTACTTTGCAAACATAAAGATCGTTCGGAAGATACAGCACTGGTCGAATGCAAAGCGCGCCAAACACTGGATGCAGGCGATATTAAGAATTTCACACATGATTTATTGGTTACTCATCGCGCTAAGCATGGTTACTTCGTTCATACGACGGAAATGCAGCAACAAATTGCAGGAATAAAAGAAGAATTGGAAAAAAGCTATGGCCAACAAGTAACTTTCGTAGGTCCGAACAAGCTTATTGAATGGCTTATAGACTCTAAATTAATAAATCCAATTAGCAGCGTAGACTTTGAATCGCTTAAGCCGACAAAGAGGATCCTTTTGTATACGCCTTCGAGGAGATACTGGATTACGATACTTTCTGGAGGAACTGCACCTACCCATTATTATCTTTCTGGGGCCGATGAAAAAAAATGTAATACAGATGATTATGAGTCCGTTAAAGCATGTCTCAAAGACGAATTAAATGGTTTAGAAATATTTTCATCTAAAAAAGCGTCAATCGCTTCGACAGATCAGGTACCCACGATTGATATTATTGCCGAGATCCAAGAATCTGACGAGTGGACTGATCTTCGACCGGTCGGGTCAAAATATTTCGTTGGGAGAAGTGCCGCGACACAAGCTTTATATAACTTCGTTAAAGCGCCGCTTACAAATAAAGACGCAAAAAGAATTTTCTTTGTTGAAAGTAAATCAGGCTGGGGCAAAAGCTCGTTGCTTGCACAGCTACGCGCGCGTTCAAAGAATAAACATAACAGGAATACTTTATTTGTTTTTGCAGTAGATTCAAGAAGCTCTGATTCTATTGCTTTTATCGGCAAAGCGGTCGAAAAAATGATAACAGAAAGTGAACGTTTTGGGTTTATCCCGAAGGAGCTTGCTGCGAAATTTAGAATACCATCTTGGCTCGATATATTATCTGACGAATGTTCCATCGAGTTATTTGATTGGTTGGTTGAGCATAACAAAATCATGGTTCTTATATTTGATCAATTTGAAGACGTTTTTAGAAAGAACGACCTTTTCCGGGCATTTCACAAGTTAATGATGGATATTGCTACCGCTTCATCGAATATTGTTATTGGTTTCAGTTGGAAATCTGAAATAAATATACCAATGGATAATCCAGCATACAGTTTGTGGCAACAAGCGCGAGACCACGCTATTCCGTTTGAAATTGAAAAATTTTCTTATTCTGAGATTAACGGGGTAATAAATCAACTCCAAACTGAGAGTAATAAACAAGTCCCCTCTTCGCTTCGTCGCCGTCTGCAAGAAAATTCACAAGGCTTCCCTTGGCTGATTAAGAAACTCGCAACTCATTGCTATCACGAACTTAAAAAGGGTCTTTCACCAGAAGACCTTGTTGATCAGAATCTAAATGTACAGAATCTATTTGATAGCGACAAAGATCAACTGACACCAGAGGAGACAAGAGCTTTAAAACATATTGCGAAACGAAGCTATGATGGAGATACATTTGATGTTACGGAAATAGATGATAGTATTAATCAGGAAATATTAAATAGGCTTTTAGATAAGCGATTAATAATAAGAACAGGCAGTAAATATAACATTTACTGGGATATATTTCGTGATTATATAGTAGAAGATGAACCTCCCAAACTTGCTGAAAGCTTTTTAATACGGCAATATCCTCCGCCTTGTATTGACACGCTTAAAGAATTATTAAATAAAGATAAATGTAAAGTTGAGGAAATTATGAAATCCACCAATGTTAGTGAAGGAACTGCACTTAATCGTTTACGCGAATTAAGGAACATTGGTGCCATAGTTAAAACAGATGAATACTATTCATCTCGAAGTAGAGTCAAGACTGAAGATGATTTTAAAACATTTATAAAGGAGAGACTTGAACAACATGTAATTGTAAATGAATTAAGTAAATTAAAATCCGATATTATTACAGAAATTATTATTTCAGCAGTATTAATTCGAGAATACTCTAATTTCAAATTTTCAAAAAAGACTTGGCAAACGTATGGCAAATTCTTTGGAATATGGC
Organism: uncultured bacterium; assembly: GCA_964459995.1. Lineage (GTDB taxonomy): Bacteria > UBP14 > UBA6098 > UBA6098 > UBA6098 > CAZSHG01. The sequence goes on from CAYWOR010000007.1 coordinate 10,412, forward strand.
TAAAGTATTGCGAAATTGATTTCGGAGGTCGTTTAGTAGTTAGTAATACTAAACGAAGAACGATTGATTCCAACACTTATACTCCCCAGACGCGCGCCAATAGGGTGCTAAATACCATAAATTACGTGATAGACGCGAAATCTGGCAAACGTCCTACCGAACGTAAATATGATAAACCACTCTATGACTTAAAAGCGTTAGGATTTCTTATGTATGAAGGCGATAAACTTTTTTTAACTCCAAAGGGGCTTCAATTGTTTGATGCGCCTATAAAAGAGCGAAGCAGGTTATTAGCACTTCAAGCTCTTCGTGTTGATAAAATAAAAAAAGCCGTAGACGCTCTTGAATTGGAGAATAATGACCCTTCTAAAACATTCAGTGATAGTGTTAAAAACATGCTTGATTATATTGGTTCAGATTCCTACAGAGAACTTACTAAATCCGTTCTGAAAAACTGGGCGAGATTTGTTTTGGACAATATTCCTTTCAATGCTAAATAATCATGAAGGTTTTAGTCTAATAGTCAATTCGTTCTTTATATAGATTTAATTCATGTTATCCCCCTTCGCGGGGGTTGGGATAGAGTTGGTGGGGAGTTTGTCGATCAAACTTTAACAAACCGGCTAAATAGCCGGGAAATCGCTGTAAGTTCTTTAAAAACAATGAAAAAGAGTGTGGCAGGCGGCACGAAGAGCGCGACAGTCCTCGAAACGAGGCTGACAGGCCTCGATCCGAGCGCGACAGTCGCCGTTCCGAGCGCGACAGACCCCAAATTGAGCGTGCCATGTATAGAACCGAGGCTGACTGTCAAGAAACCGAGCGCGCCAATCGTCATTCCGAGGCTGACATTCCCAAAAAAGAGTCTCGGCGCGCCGTGTGGCAGGCTCGGAATGGGGCATGGCATTCTCGGAATGGGGCGTGGCAGTCTTAATATGGGTCGGAATTTCCTCGACTTAGTTTTTTGGGGTTTCGGGCAAGCGTGAGTTCGCAAGATTGGTCGATTTTCTCGCATTTTTGGATCGAAACGAAATTTAGCTCTCAAAAAATCACAAACTTCCAGAACGATTCCGGCCTTCCGAGTCGGTTTTCGCCTCGTGATTAAAAACATTGCGAATCTCGATTGACGATATTAAATTCAAAAAAAAAGTTAAGTCGAGGTGATATTATGACGAAAATGACAGCACAAGGCGAAATCGCTAATCTGAGAATATTCGCCGATACCGATTTTCTTCCGGCAGTTACAGCGCTCGTTCGGGAGGTCGGCGAGGGCATCGGCTTGGATAAATCGATTTACGGAAAATTGGAACTCCTTGTCGAAGAGGCTGTCCTGAATGTGATTAACTATTCCTTCGAGCCGGGCCAAGGAGGCGTTTTTGAGCTTTCTATCAAGAGATTGCCCGGCAAAATAGTCGCCGAGGTCGCGGACAAGGGTCAACCTGTGGACTATTCGAAAATCGAGGCCGACACCGAAAACGCGTTGGGGATACTTCTGCTGAAAAAACTCGCCGACGAGGTTCATTTCGTGAATCGTGGCAAGGAGGGCAAAGCAATCGAAATCGCGCTAAATTTGCCCTATGACATGCCCGAAACGCTCGAAGCTGAAACTCATATCGACGAAAATGCCCAAATCGCCCCGCCCGAAGAAGAACTCGAATACCTCAGAGCTACGAGAAGGGACACATCGGGCATAACACGAAGCATATACAGAACCTACGGCTATTCATACACCTCGGACACGCTGTATTTTCCCGAGAAGATCGCCGAACTTATTTCGGAGGGTTATCTCCACTCGGCTATCGCATTGAATCCCCACGGCGAAGTTGTAGGACACGCCTCGCTAAGGCTCGATTTTCCCGGAGCCTCGGTGGGCGAATTCGGACAGCTTGTCGTTGACCCACGTTATCGAGGGCGCGGAATCGCAAAGAAGCTCAACGAAGTCCTCGTCGAAACAGCCCAAAAAAGGGGGATGTTCGGTTATTACGCCCACGCCGTAACGACTCATCCTTTCTCGCAAAAGACGATTCTTTCTAATTCCGCAGTCGAAACGGCATATCTTCCGAGCTTTGTTCCTGCGAGTCTTGTTGCCAAAAGCATCAGCGTCGAGCAATCCTCGGACAGGCACGCAGAAATCGCCTACTTCAGAAGAATCGGCGAAAACCGCAAGCCGAGGATTTATCCGCCGATTCAGCATACCTCGATGGTGGAGAAAATATTCATGTTGAATTTCATGGATTTTGAAACCGCGCCGGCAGATGCTAAATGTATCGAAGCGCTCTCCGAGAACACCGAGATGAGCCTTCGCGTCTTCGAGGGGCCGAAAAGATCCTTCCTAACCATCGATAAATATGGCGCGGATTTCGACAGCATGCTGGCCTATCAGCTTAGGCAATTGTGTTTGAAGAAGATAGAGGCGATTTCGCTCCAGCTTCCGATAGACAGCCCTTGGACGCGCAAAAAGTGTGCCTATGCGGAAAAGCTGGGGTTTTTCTTTTGCGGGATTATGCCGGGAATGGGAAAAACAGGGAACGACCTGCTTCGGCTGATGTATTTGAACAATGTCGATATATCGCTGGACAACCCGGTAATCGTAACAGATTTCGGAAAAGAGCTTGCAAACTATGTCCTCGCCGGATACAAGGGCTGATTGCAATTACAGTTCATGATCTTTTCCTCGTTCTATAGCTGAAACTGTGCGACATATCTCAGCCCCCCCAAAAATCGAGGGCAAATTAGAGGTGGGTTGGTTGACTGTGGTTGATTTATGTATCCTTTCGTATTGATACGGCGTTAAGTGTTTCAATGTTGAGTGCGGGTAGTCGTGGTTATAAGCTCTGACCCATTTATCCAGAGCTTTTTGAACGCTATTCAAGAATGGATTAGCCAAAATGAGTCAAGGGGCGCAATTCCAGATTGTCGGAGAAGGATTTCCTTTATCAGGGCAGAACTTAGGCATCGGGAAAGTTTAATCTTGACTTTTTCAGATCAATATTTAGATTGTGTTCGGAGTTTAAAATGAGAATTTATAGACGAGACAAAACATATAATTTAGATTTCACATATCGTGGCGAGAGATTCAGGAAGGCTGTTGGCATAAATGAAATTGCTGAGTTAACCGCCAAGAAGACTATGGTTAGGATTGCCGGAGTGGTGGAATAGGTAGACGCGACGGACTCAAAATCCGTTGGTGGTAACACCGTGGGGGTTCGATTCCCCCCTCCGGCAAATATTAAAAAATGAAGATACTTTGCGACATATCTCTACTGCCCCCTAAATCAAGTATAAATAAGAAGAGTTTTTGTTGACATTGATTGATTTGTGTTTTCCTTTCGCAAACCATAATATTGCCTTTCAAATTGATACTGCGTTAAGTGTTTGAGTGTTGAGTGTGGGCAGACTATCTTCTTCGATCCCCAATCGAGAATCACCTGCAAACACAGCCATCCAGAGCCTTTCATCTTGATTTCGGATATCTATTCACCAGATGTCATTTGGACATTTAGTGCGCGGTTTAGAAGGCATAGGCGTCCTGTAAGCCTTGAGAATGCGGCTCTTTTACCAGCCCGAAGGGTCTCCATGAATGGTCGTTCTCGCTCATAAGTCGATAGATACGCTTTTCATTCTCTCTGCTCTTCAGATCAAATTCTCATGCTCTACTCTCAATATAACCCTTTCTCTTAAATGGGAGCAGTATAGGTCTCCCACACATGGTTTCTCGCTTCCACAATATGGAGTGCAACCTCCTCTGCATGGTTTTGGGGTTTTTATCCGGGAAACGGGCGGTCACAAAACCCGCCCCAACAGGTTAGAAAAGTCCAACCAGTTCTGCGGGGTAAAATGATTAAAGCTAATTATGGAGTAACGAGAATCTAACCGCCGCCCTGACCGGGATTTGTTCCGCCTTGACCGGGATTACCGGGGATTCCGCCTTTTCCCCAGGCCTTGCGGTCATCGCTGTCGCCTGGTTCGATAACCTTCATATAACCATTGACATCGATCTGGATTTCATAACCCTGAATGCCGGCGTCTCCCCCATCCTCGACAGCTTTCGGAAAGGCCACGTAAGTCGGTGGGCTGTTGATGAAAATCGAATATATGAAACGGGGATTTCCACTGGGTTTATCAAATCCTATTTCGGGGCATCCGGTCGTGCCGATGTCGTAAGCCGGGCCGAAATAGTAGCCGTTATTCATGTAAAACAACTCATTACACTGGCGAATCTGTTTAAGGATAATCTTGGCTTCGGATAATTTGGCCTTGCGTGTTGCCGAGGAATATACCGGGATGGCGATTGCCGCGAGTATTCCGACGATCACCACAACAACCATCAGTTCAATTAGAGTAAAGGCTGATCGGCTATTTCGTTTTGATTCGGAATTGAAAACTAAAAAGACCTTGCTCAGCGAGCTTTTTATGGAGGATAGTAAAAAGTTATGTCCTCTTGTAATCAGCATAATTAACCATCAATAAAGTCCTCAGTGTAGTGCATGTCAAGATAAATTTCTATTTTCCATCGCAAAATATAAAAAATGCGAACAACTTGACTCGCAGATGATTTTGATTAAATTGTGTTCTCAGAACAAATACAAACCAAGGAGTCGGAAATGGCGAATGAACAACCTCAAAACATGCCGCGTCAGCTTCAGATAGAACTTCCGGAAGAAGTCGCGGAGGGAATCTATGCAAATTTCGCGGTGATAACTCATTCTACCAGCGAGTTCGTGCTCGATTTTGCGCGAATCGTCCCCGGATTGCCAAAGGCTAAGGTTCAGGGGCGTATCATCATGACGCCGGTAAATGCCAAGCTTCTGATGATTACACTTCAGGATAACCTTAAGAAGTTCGAGGAGAAATTCGGCGAGATCGAGACACCGGATAAATCTCATCCGGCGGGCGGCCCGATTGGGTTTAATGCCTAATTTTCACACTGCTCTTCGAAAAGGACGTCCATCACCTCGAAGGCGAAGCGTAGATGCGGGATGACGATGCTTCCGCCGATTATTAGCGCGATGTTCAGCGTCTCGACGAGTTCGGTCTTCGTTGCGCCAAGGCTTATCGCCCTATCGAGATGGTAGAAAATGCAGTCGTTGCATCTCAAAGCTGTGCTGACACTTAGTCCCATTAGCTCTTTCGTTTTGGAATCGATCGATCCCTCGCGATAAGATTGGCTGTCGAGGCTGAAAAAGCGTTTGATTTCAAGATTGTCCTCGTCGAGGATGCGCGAGTTCATTTTTTCGCGATATTCACGGATTTTCTTGAGGTCAATTTTCATTCGTCCTCCTTGATAGTTGAAACGATAGGATAATATAAGGAGAATTCTGTCATGGTCAAATCTGATTTGCCGGTTGATGCTTTATTGGATGACTTCCCGAAATCTCACAAATGGCTGATGCAAAGGCATATTCACTGCACCGAATGCGGCGAACCGGTTTGGGGAACAATTGGCGAGCTTATCGCATCGAAGGGAATGGATGTCGATGAAGTTCTCGCCGAACTCAACGAATTTCTCTCGCAGGAATAAATTCGTCAATTCGACTTCTGGAAATGACGAAGGCCGCCTCGACGAGACGGCCTTTTGCATCTACGCGACCCCTGTGGCTTACTTGCCCAGGACAACGATGAGGTCCTCCTCTTTCCAGCGGAAATTGGAGGGCATTTGTTTGAGGACGGGATCTATCATGGGTAGGTCGGGTATTTCGGCGGCGAGTTTGATCGCGGCATCCTTAAAACCCTCTCTATAATAGACTTTTATGAAATTAGGAGATTCGACGAAAGTATTCATCGGATCGAGACAATTGTATCCAAGACCGCGAAGCTTTTCTGTTACTCTGGCCGCCCATTTGGGGACTTCGCTGTTTGTCTGACGTGTGCCGTTTAGCACGCGAACAACCGGTCTCGATGTAATAACCTGCTTAGCAGATGTCGAAACAGCTTTTCCTGCTGGTTTGTCTGGAATGTCGTATTTCTCGACTCCCATATCAGGGTCGAGACGGTAGATATCGAAGCCGGTGTATTCCCAGTTATCACGATCGGAGTGGAAGAAGATGTAATCGCGATAGTGATCCCCTTCGTCAACATATCCCCATGAAGGAGAAAGATCGCGGAACCATCTGCTGAAAGTCTTCTGTATACTCTCGCCGGTTTTGACATTTGTTATCCAAATATTCCAATATTCGTCGTCGATAAGACCAGCGCCGGCAACAGCAAGCGGAGCACTCTTTGAATATGCGACCCAGTTGCCGTCAGGCGACCAGCATGGGGTCATCTCATTTCCGGGATAACTGGTTATTTGAGTGCGGTAATTTCCGTTTATGTCCATGATCCAGATATCCCAATTGCCTGTTTCGACACTCGAAAAGACGATCCAGTTGCCGTCAGGAGAGAGTTTGGGATCCATACCAAGACCGAGGTCGGTAAGTCTCGCGCCGTTTCTATCCGCGCGATAAATTCTCGGATGCCATCTCGAAATCCATGCCGGATTCATGCTGGGATATGGATTCGCGCCTTTTTGTTTCGGTTTCAGATGAGGTCTCGATATGTGGCAGAAAAGACTAGTAATATCGTGATAGATGTAATCTGTGGCCGTGAATACAATGTGCTTTTCGCCGACATCTCCGCCGAAATTACTTTTGCCGTCCCATGAGAGGCTTTGCGCACCGTTAAGACCAGTAAAGTGCTTAGCCCAAAGGCGCGGGTAACCCATTCTTTCGCTCGTGAAGAGCAGTCTGTCCCCCTCGGGGAACCATGCAGGGTAATAATCGTCGGCAGGGTTGTTTGTAACCCTCTGATATCCGCCGCCACCTTGCGCACTAACGAGGTAGATATCGAAATGTCCAGCCGGGTGGTTTCTAACTGGGACACTGTAGTAGTTCGTCGGATCCCAGCTTTCGAATGCGACCATCTTTCCGCAGGGCGAAATTGCCGGCGTGCAGTCATGCGAAGGTCTGTTGGTGATTCGGACAATGTTAACATTGTCGTGGACACCTGGGGCACCCTGTTGTGGTCTTCCGCATGTTGTAACCGGACATGGTGGGCCGCAAGTTCCCCCAATCATGGGAAGGATAATAGCGACAGCGATGAGAGCTTTGATCACTTTTTTCATCGAACGCCCCCCTTTCATTTTTTGGGCGATTGTTCTCGTTTCAGAAATAAAGTTAATTACACAGGATAGTATTGTCAAGATATTTTTCAAAAAACTTTTAAGTTATCAGTATAATACAATGATATGCAATGAGTTATAATGAATAAAAAAATACAGAAACAAGCTAATCGATTGTTTTTCAAGGAATAATTCGTGTTCTATTCGCAAAGAACTCGAAGTAAATTGAAAATTACATGAAGTGATATATTAAGTTGTCCGCGTATCTATTTATTAGACAATATGTTGCGATTATAGACTTTAGGGAGCGGGCCTTGCTTGCCATGACTGCGGATCGCTCGAATCGCGTTGTAATGGCCCTGAAGCTCTGTGTTGAACCAATGAGTTCCATCCTCATTGGAAACGAAGAAAAGATAGTCGCTCGAATCGGGCCACAACGCGGCCTCGATTGCGGAACGTCCCGGATTGTTGATCGCTCCTGGCGGAAGACCGCTAAAGCGGTAGGAATTGTATGGGGTGGTTGAGGTATCTAAATCAGCGAGGGTTAGTTTTCTGTCGAAGCTCCTTAGGCCGTATATAACTGTTGGATCAGCCTGAAGAAGCATTCCGCGCCGCAAACGATTGTGATAAACGCTCGATATCACCGGTTGCTCCCATGCGACATGCGCTTCACCTTCGATAATACTTGCGAGAGTAATAACCTCATTCATTTTCAGGCCGATTTCTTTAGCTCGTGAATCGAGATCGGCAGTCCATACCTTTTGAAAATGCAAGAACATAAGCTTGATAAGGCCTTCGGCAGAAAGGCCTTCGGGAACCCTATATGTTTCAGGGAAAAGATATCCCTCGCAACTCGGCGCTGGGATACCCAGTGATTCGAGGAAACTTTCACGAAAGCATAGCGCTAATATTGAATCGGCAGAGATTTTTAGGCTATCTTGTGCGAGACGTGCAATATCGAAAACTGTGTAACCCTCGGGAAAAGTTACTGTTACATCGAAAGCTCCGCCAACAGTGAGGCGTTTCACAATATCGACCGGGGAAAGCGGTTTTTTAAAAGTGTATCTTCCTGCTCGAAGACGTCTGTCGAGCCTCGTTATTCTCGCGGCAGTTTTTAGTTTCCATTTCGAGTCCACGAGACCGGCATCGACGAACAAATCAGAGATTAAACTTAAGCTCGCACCACGGGGAACCTCGACTTCGATAGGCTCAGAAAAGCTCACCTTGTCGGGAACGCCATATAATTGCAACCCCAAAAAGGCAACTGTAATTATAACGCATGCGCCAATAACAATTAAAATCCAGCCTATTTTGTCGTTTTTAAGATTCAACTTAATCGAGATATGTTTGAAGTATCAGTGATGCCGCGATACTATCAACAGCGGCTTTGTTGTGTCCGGTTTTAATTCCGGCTGTCTGAAGCGCTCTTTCTGCCTCTTTTGATGTCAAACGCTCATCCATTTGGACAATTTTAATTTCGGGATTACGAGCAACAAGGGCGTCGCCAAATTTCGAGGCATATTCCGACATTTCGCTCGGTTGGCCGGAAAGATGAATGGGTTTCCCTACCACAACAACCCCTACTCTTTTCTCCTCGATGATTTTGATAATCTCGGTAATAAGCTCGTCAAAATTTGACCACTCCAATGTAATATAAGGAAAAGCAATTACCATCTCGGGATCGGAAAGAGCCAGCCCCACCCTTCTTAATCCAAAATCGACGCCTAAAGCTCTCATTTGTTTTCTTTTAGGATTTGGCAAATAAGCCGGTCGGTGTCATCCGCGGCTTTTTCCCATGTGAAATTAGCGGCCCATCGAGCGGCGGCGGATCCCATTTTCTCTCGGAGTTCCGAGGATTCGAGTAGTGTGGAGACTTTATCCGCAAGCTCTGTAACATCGCCGAAATTGAAAAGAAATCCCGTTTCGCCGTTGATAACAGACTCACGTAAACCCGGCGCGTCAGAGACGACCACCGGAGTTCCGCATGCCTGCGCTTCCATTCCGACAATACCCCATCCCTCTTTCGGACTTGTATTCACGGCAATCCAAGCTCTGCGAAGATATTCCACCTTCTCCTCTTCCGAAATGAATCCCGCAAATTTTACGATTTCTTCCGAGAGAGAAAGTGTGTCGGCAAGTTTCCGAAGCGCGGGAAGACCGTCACCGGAACCAATTATTACCAACCTTGTTCCGGGGACTCTTTCGCGAATGGCGTGCATCGCACGGATTATCACATCGACGCGTTTATATGTCTTGATCCGACCCAAATAAACGATGGTAGGTTTCGAAAATTTCTCTACTATAGAGTTCGGGTGGAAAACCTCCGTAAAAATCCCATTATAGATTATTGATATGTTCTCCCGCCCCACTCCGTTTCGCACCAAGTCCCCTGCAGTGGACTCGGAAACCGAGATAACGGGAATCTTTTCCTTCGCATACAACCTTAATGCTCGCTTCTCCCCCCACATCACATAAAGTGGAAATGCGAAAAGATACCATGCAAACTCCAGCCATATAGTCTTTCCGAAAAAGTGATGCACCTGTGCTATTACCGGCACATCAGCCCACTTCGGAGTCATAAACGGCATTTTGTTCATATCCTCGATAATCAAATCAAATTTCTCGCCCGACTCCAGAAGCTTTCTGTATTCTTTTTTGACTCGATAATTGAAGGTGTTGCGGTTGCCTTCGCTTCGAATAACCCGGATACCGTCCAGAATCTCTTCCGAACGGCATCCGGGAAAAGCGGCACACAGAAGAGTTATCTCATAATCATCACGGTGGGCGAGGCGACCGTATATTTCGTGCAGATGCACCTCCGCACCACCGAAATAGGGATTCAGCCTATCTTGCCAATTGATTATGAGAATCTTCTTCGCCATAAACTGCCTATCTGGGAGAAAGATCCCCCTGAATCGCAGGGCTCGGTGTGGGTATCGAGCCTTCGCCGAGTTCCTTTTCACGATCCGGAACCACATGTAGTTGCGGCTCTTGCTTAACCTGATCGAGATAGCGTCTAAGCTCAGCGTCCTGCGGGTTTTTGGCCACCCAACTTTCGATTGCTTCGTTCATCTCCTGAACCTTGCCGAGTTGATACATATAACCAACACGAGCCATGAACAAAGCCCTGTCATCAGGGTTAGCCCTTACCGCCCTATCCATAATGGCTTCGAGCTTCTCTGGGCGAGCACGTTGGAATGCGATATCGGCGAAAACCCGAATAAGCCGAATATTCGTCGAATCTCGTTCCATTACCTCCTCGAAAACCTTATCGAAACTACTCCAATCCTCGGCGGTAGAATAGATATCCGCAGAGAACATAGCGACACGCCAATCGTATGGCAATGTGTTCAAGGCCCTTTCCATAACCTCTTTCGCCTTCTCGATTTGATTCATGTTTTTGTATTCGAGCGCGAGAGTCATGAAAGCGGTTGTGTAGTTTTGAAGGAGCTTCTCCGAGTTTTCATCCTTATAGATGGTCTGATCAGTCAGGCCTCTGAATAAATAACGATTGAAGAGATAATCCCTCATTATTTCAGGCTCGACCTGTCTTTCACCCGGTTTTCCTGTCAATCTATAGGCGAGTCCTTCCATACGGAGATATGGCCCGTAGTTGAGCTTATTATCCGGGGAGACAGTAACCGCGAAATAGATTGGCGGCTCGAAGACATAAACTGTATCGACTTCCCTTCCTGTAGTATCCGCTTCTTTTATTGGTTGAAGGGACATCGTTATTTTCGTGTTCTCGATGAGATGCTTGACCATGATATCCTGAACGCGGACAATTTCGCCCGATGAAGTTCTGTAAGGTCTTAGCATATCGATTTTCTCGTCGGAAAATTGGATGTTCACGAAATCGTGGCCGAACTGATTTCTTCTCTCGATGGCATCCGATGAGACCAAGGAGATACCCCGCGCGCCAAGTTTAGTTTTAAGCTCGACATCGTTGTCGGCCCACATCTTGCCATCGACAGCTTTACCGGAGCTGAGGGTGCCGGTATATTTGTAATGCGTGCGAGTTTTCAGCTGTTTGATATACCAGCTCGTGTTCAACAACGATAGGTTGGCTATACAAACATCCGCCCTTTCGCCAAGCACAACTTGCAGGAACCACAGCGGGAAAGTATCGTTGTCCCCGTTTGTAAAGAGAATGCTGTTCCTATCGCACGAATTGAGGATGTTATAGGCGTAATCGTGCGGAATATAGTTTCTGCTTCGGTCATGGGCGAACCAGTTTGTTTTCAGCGGGACAACCGGAATAAACATCATTAGGAATGAAAGACCGAGAGTTATCGCTGAGGGCAACTTAGCCTGTTTGCGTAACCTATCGAAAACAGCTAATATTGCCCCAACACCCATTCCGATCCACGCGGCGAAGAACATATAGCCGGGTGTGTAGAAATAATCACGGTCGCGAACCTCGAGTTTGACACCTTGGGTTCCGTCTGAGAAGTTAATGTATATCGCAAGCCCCAGAGTGCTTATTAACAAAGCGAGGAATAGCAGTAACCAGAATTGTTTATGCTTCGCTGGGAAATAAATAAGCGCAAATAGTGCGAGTGCGAAGGGAATAAGACCGTTAGCGCCAGTTTTGACATCTGTCCATTGAACACGGAAAAACCCCCAGAAGCCCATGCGTGGATGGACACCAAGCTGATTTTTCCAAAGACCTTTGCGCTTGAACATCATCTCCCACATGGTCTCTTGGCCGTATTGCTTGCGGTCCATGTAATCAGCGAATTCCTCGATTGTCTCAGGATCATTCTCGTCGATAAGCGGATCATGATGTGATCTGATAATCGTATAGAGGCTTAATCCAAAGGCTAACGCCGCGAGGAACAGAGTTATAAACGCCAATCCCATTCTGCGAGAAGCCCTTTGCATGCTCCCCCTGCTTTTGCCGGCGGAGGAGATGTGCGTCGCGATCCAGCCTATTAGAGTGAATAAAAGCCCGAAAGCCATACTCCAAAGGAACAGCTCGAAGCTTGTAGCCACACTAAAAAGCACAATCCATGTCAGCCAGAAGAATGGGTCTTTCCGCTTTTCCGGACTGCAGAAGATGATAAAGAGGAAAACTGGCGGCAACATTATCATCGTCGTGAGATGGATCGAAATCCCCAAATACAGCAAGAAAGGTATCAATATCAAATATCTGTCGCTCGATGGTTTCTCACGTTTCTCATACCACAGCATCGAGAGATAAACCACAAGGTTTGTGATCATCATAGCCGGACCGTAAACTTCTGCCTCGATAGAATTCTCCCAGAAAGTTGAGGAGAAAGCCGCCAGAAGCGCGCCAACAAAACCAGCCATCAAGGTTATCGAATATTCCGAAGCGCTGTTGAGCTTGATAAAGTATTTTCCGACAGCTTTGGTGATTATCATAAACAATAAGCCTATGCCAAAGCTGTTGAAAAAGCCACTCATTAAGTTAAGTTTATGAGCGACCGACAGTTCTTCGAGACCCCAAAGCGGCGCAAGCCAATCCAAGGGCAACAAACTTACGATTCTGCCAAGAAGAAGGAACAGCGGTGCACCCGGAGGATGCGGCACACTTAGACTGTAGCTACAGGCGATGAATTCGCCGCAATCCCAGAAAGGCACCGTAGGCTGAGCAGTTTGAGCATAGACAATGAAGGCAACGAAACTGACGAGAACGGCGAACCATCTTCTCATCAGCTTATAGCCGCCATCGGAAATCTCGAAATCTTTCCCTGATGGCAATTCCTTTGTCTTCGTTATTGCGATTATCGAGACGAAAGGTGCAACTGCACCAAGAAAGAACCATTTCATTTGGTTCTGTCCCTTTTTCCCCGCTAAAATCGCAGTAATGATCCCGGAAGCCACACATGCAAACAGCCATGTGAGGATATGAACCATTATGATCCTATTAACGTGTGGCATAGACACTCCTATAAGTTATTACAATTCAATTCATTAGCAATTATATGCTGAAAATGTAATAAAAACCAGCATTGTCAAAAACCTCGATACAATCTTAATGCCAATTTGGACGGAAGTCCGGCTTTTTCTATTTCATTTGCCGCTTTTTCGACATCATAATCCAGCCGAATGAGGCTTATCTCAAACAATTCATCATCTAAAAGAACATAAGCGGCTCTCGAATCGCCGTCTCGCGGCTGGCCGACACTTCCGGCGTTTACGAAATATCGCGTTCCTTGGTCGAGTCGAAATGGCTCGCCATCCTTGGGAATTGTTTTCTCGCCCAAATCATTCCAAATTATTGGCGAGTGAATGTGGCCGACAAAGCATACCTGCCCCTCGAAAGAGGCGAACTGCGCGGGCAAAGACGGCGCCCAGTTCAAATAACCCCAATTTTCCGGTTCGCGTGGTGTAGAATGAACAAGACAGGTGTTTTCAAGCTCGATTTTCAAAGGCAATCCAGCAAGATAGTGTTTCTCCTCGAAATCTAGAACATCCGCAGTCCAATCCGCCGCGATTCTTGCCGACGTGCTGAATTTGCTTAAATCCGCCTTCCCGACAATACCCCAATCGTGATTTCCAGCAATGACATAGGCGCATTTTTTGCGCACTAATGCGATACACTCTCGAGGGTTTGCACCATAGCCGACAATATCGCCGAGGCAACAAATCTTGTCCACTCCCCTCTCGGTGATATCTTCAAAAACTCTTTCTAAAGCCTGAAGATTCGAATGAATATCGCTGATTAGAGCGGTTCTCACCTCTCGTCCAGCTCCTTCGATTTCGTCGTGTCAAGATGACGTAGTATCCCATCGAGGAGGCCGTTCACAAACCGCGCCGATTCCTGTGTTCCGAAAAGTTTTGCTAATTCGATGCACTCATTGATGGTTGTCCGCGGCGGAATATCCTCGAAATACAGCAATTCCGCAAGCCCGAGCCTTAAAATGTTTCTATCGATTACTGATATACGGTCCAAAGCCCAATTTTGTGCGCGCTCTTCGATTGATTTGTCGATATCTTCCATGTTAGTAATCGTCGTTTCGAGCAAAGCATGGAAGAATATCGAAGCAACAGCCGGAATTTCGTGGATCTCTTCGATTTGCTTCGCGAGAACATCGACCTCTTGCACTCCGCCCATTTCACGGGCATAGAGTGCTTTCAGAACCGCTATTCTGGCTTCTCTTCTGGCACCCATCGGTTAGGCTTCAATTTCGGAAATTAGATTTATCATCTCGAGGGCATCCAAAGCGGCGGTAAATCCGCGGTTGCCAGCCTTGGTTCCGGCACGTTCGACAGCCTGTTCGACCGTGTCTGTTGTGAGGACACCGTAGATCACCGGAATACCGCTGTCCATACCAACCTTCGCTATCCCTTTCGACACCTCGGCGGCAACATACTCGAAATGCGGCGTATCCCCGCGAATAACAGCACCAAGACATATCACCGCGGAATACTTGCCGCCTTCCGCGAGTTTCTTCGCGATAATAGGAATCTCGAAACTTCCCGGAACCCAATGTGCGACGACATTTTTCTCTCCGACTCCATGCCTAACAAGGCAATCCATCGCGCCGGAAATCAGTTTTCCAACGATGAACTCATTAAAACGCGATGCAACGATGGCAATTTTCGCATCCTTTGGCGCGAAATATTTGCCGTGTATTTCTTGCATATTTCACCTCTTTATGCTAATAATTATTATTCTTCTAAGTCTATAAGATGACCCATTCGTTTTTTCTTTGTCTGAAGATACCCAAGATTTTCGGGATTCGAGTGGGGTTTGATTGCCACCCTTTCGACAACGGATAGGCCATAGCCCTCGAGTCCAACAATTTTCCGCGGATTGTTCGTCATCAGGAGAATTGTCGAAAGTCCCAAATCAATTAAGATTTGTGCTCCGATGCCGTAATCGCGCAAATCCGGCGCAAGACCAAGGCGGCAATTAGCATCGACAGTGTCGAATCCCAAATCTTGCAGATGATAGGCCTGAAGCTTTTTCCCGATGCCAATTCCACGGCCCTCTTGGCGCATGTAAAGAAGGACACCCTCCCCTTTCTCCTCAATCATCAGCATCGCATCGGAAAGCTGGCCGCCACAATCACAACGCAGACTTCCGAGAACATCTCCTGTGAGACATTCGTCGTGCACGCGCACCAGCACACCTTCCTTGCCCGCAACATCGCCCTTTACTAATGCGAGATGCTCCCTGCCATCCATCAAGGATTCGTAAAGGTGAACATCGAACTCGCCGAATTTAGTCGGAAGGCGCGCTGAAGTTACTCTTCGCACAAGCTTTTCCCTTCGGCTTCGGTATTCGATGAGGTCTTTGATGGTTATAACCGGAATATCGAACTTTTCCGAAATTTCGAAAAGACGCGGCAGACGAGCCATTGTTCCGTCATCGTCCATAATTTCGCATATTACTCCGACAGGTGTTAGACCTGCGAGACGGCAAAGATCAACAGCGGCTTCCGTGTGCCCCGCTCTGCGAAGAACCCCGCCCTCTTCGGCTTTCAGCGGAAAAATATGCCCCGGCCGTGCGAAATCGGCTTTGCCAACAGTCGGGTCAGCAATTGCGCGAAGGGTTTTTGCGCGGTCATAAGCGGAAATCCCTGTGGTTGTGCCGTGTTTATAATCGATTGTTACTGTGAATGGCGTGCCGTGAAGTGCATCGTTTTTGTCCACCATCAGGTCCAAATCTAGCTCCTGTAGCCGCTGTGGAGTTGCCGGCGCACAAACCATGCCTCGCCCGTGCCGAGTAACAAAATTCACCAAATCAGCACTTGCCTTTTCGGCGGCGAAGACAAAATCCCCTTCGTTTTCGCGGTCTTCGTCATCGACAACAATAATGACAGAACCCTGAGATAGCTTTTCCACCGCAGTTTCGATATCGACAAATTTATTCCTGTAATCATCACGCGCCATGTTTATTGACAGCTTTCTGAATATATTTTGCGATAATATCGAATTCCAAATTAACTTTGCTTTCGGGTTTAAGCTCTCCGAGTGTCGTCTTTCTGAGCGTTTCGGGAATAACTGCTATCTCGAAATCTCTTACGCTTGCTTTCGCTATTGTCAGACTAATTCCCGAAACCGCAATCGAACCTTTTTCAACAACAAACGCAGAAAATCCTTTTGGTAATGCGATTCTAAATTCGGCAAAATCGCTCTTACGCCTTATCTCAAGCACTTTTGACACACAATCGACATGCCCCTGAACAAAATGCCCTCCAACACGTGAGGAAGCCAGTAATGCGCGTTCGAGATTGACCTTGTGTCCCTTCCGAAGATCGCTTAAGGTTGTTCTTTTCACAGTCTCGCTCGAAATATCGGCAACGAATTCCCCCCTTCGGAAGGAGCTTACGGTAAGGCATGCGCCGTCCACTGAGATGCTCTCGCCTATCTCGATATCTTTGAATTCTGACGAAACCGACAGAGCTAATCCATGCGGGATAGCGTGCAATAAAAGCACTTCACCGACCTGTTCTATCAAACCCGTGAACAAATAGACTCCTTTTTCGCGGGTAATCTCCCGCAGAATAGATTTATAAAAATAAGTTACTATTATATGTATGTCAACTTAAAAGAGATAGTCGGCTTCAAATTATGAAAAGAGAAATTCATTTGATTTGAGAAAATCGGATCATAGAGAAGCTAAAACTTATCAAAAAGCTTTGATAATGGGCTTATATAGCTGATTCTCGAAAGATAAAAACAAATTGTAAAAAGTTCTTGACATTTTGTATTGCCTGCTTATCTTTCTTTTCAGATTTGTTATTATTGTTTGACTCGAAGAAATGCAAAGAGTAAATTGGAAAAAATAACGAAGGGAGAAGCAGTGAAAAAACACTACTCGATATTGTTGCTCGCTCTAACGGCCTGCATCTTCGCCGGACAATTAAACCTCAAGGACGGTTCGAACCTCACCGGTAATGTCTATTACGACGGCGATGCTTTTCGAATCGATAACGAAGAGGTCGAGCGAGACATGGTTAACAAGGTTTTCCTCGGCGATGTCAAAGGCACCGAAACCGCTGTCGCAGACGAACATAAGCTTACCGAAGCAAAAATTGCCGAATGGCGTGAAACTGCCGCTGTAATGGAAGAAGAATACCCCGATGCCAACGGGCTAATTCTCTTCGACTACGGGCGGCAGGCCCTCACTTCCGACGGCAGAGAGATCAACGAATCCCGTTACACCGTAAAAATCCTAACACAGCAAGCTAAAGGCTGGGCACAGCGTGGATGGTATATCGACGAGGGCATCAACAGGGTGAAGATTCTCTATGCCAGAAGCATCGCTCCGGATGGAACGGTCTCGGATTACAGCCCAGAGGATATCACCTATTCTGAACCGACGCGTGGAGAGGTATTCTTCGGCAAAGGCCAAAGCATGTCCCTGACTATTCCGGGCGCGGATATCGGTTCTATCGTAGATGTTGGGTATATTTCGGAAACATACGCCCCTGAAGACCCCGAACTATTCATGACGCAGTTCTTTTTCCAAAGCCTCGAGCCCGTGAAATTCGCGGCAACCGATTTCGAGGTTCCAAAAGGAAGGACTCTTCATTTCGAGAAATTCCTGATGACTCAGGATGACCCCTATATCGGCCAAACAATTTCCGAGTTGCCGAAATTCTCCGGCTCGGTCGAACCGACCATTATCGAGACTGATTCCAGCACTATTTATCATTGGGAAGTTACCGATGTCGAACCTCTAATAATGGAAAGCAACGCTGTTAGCTATCTCAACAGCGTGCCGGGCATTTTCGGCGGATTATATCCCGATTTCTCATATTACCACAAAAGGTTTGGCGAATTACATTCGGAGCATATGAAACTGACCCCTACTCTCGACAGCCTTGCTTGGGAGATTGTCGGAGACGCTGGAACAGATGAAGAAAAAGTCGCGAGGCTTTATCATTGGGTTCAGCGCAATATTCGGTATATCAGTGTGAAAGGCGCTCTGGCGAGTCGTTTTGGCGGCCATTACGCTCAAATCACATACGACAATAAATACGGCGACTGCTCCGATAAGGCGGTTTTTTTCGCCACGCTCTGTAAAGCAGTCGGCATCGAGGCCTACCCCATCATTGTTATGACCAATGACGCAGGGTTCCTCGACAGAAGTCGTTTCCCATTCTGGGGCGGCAACCATGCAATCAACGAAGTTTGGTGGGATGGAAAACCCCATATATTGGACGCAACAAACAATCTCTTCCGGTTCCCCTATTATTCGATGGGCAATTGCGATTTGTTCTACGCCAATTATGTCCGTGGCGAGATCGTATATAATCCGCCAATCGCCCCGGAAGACAATGCAATGCAGAGCAGAACGCATGTTCAGGTTTTCCCCGACGGTTCAGCATCTATAAGCGACAGTTTCTGGTATTCCGGCAACATGGAAGCAATGTATCGCGGATGGTTCCAATACACCCCCCAGATTCAGCACAGCAAGGTTATGGAACAGTTTGTCGCACAGCGCAAAAGCGGTGCGGCTCTTCAGGATTACGCAATATACGAAATCGACGACATTTCGAAACCCTTCGGAATGAGATTCGAATATAATGTTCGGGATTACCTTATCGAAGCGGGTGATTATTTACTGCTCGAAGTGCCTGCTCTTCGCTATAGCTTCGAGGGGATAGACCTCAAAGAGAGAAATTTCGGAATCAAGATTGATATGACATATATGCGAACGCACGATGTCAGTTTCGACCTTCCCGACGGCTGGTTTGCGGCTTTCCTCCCCGAGGATTTCCATCTCGAAAACGATTTCTTCACCTACGATGCTAAATATACGCGTGAGGGCGAAAATGTCAGGTTCGTGGACACTTTCCGTATTACTAAACTCCGTATCCCGATTTCGGAATACGACAACTACAAAGAAGATGCGGAAAAAATCCTCGCTTATCTAAAACAAAGAATTTTCCTTTCACCGGCGAGTTAGGAGAGAATCATGAAAAGAATATTCTATATTGCACTACTCATCGCTGTAATAGCCGCCACTTCTTTCGCTAAAGATAGAGACATCGTTTATCTTATCGACGGAAGCGAACATATCGGCGGCCTCGTGCGAATCACCGATAAAGAAGTCGTGCTCGACACAAAGACAGGCGAATCGGTTTTTCCCGTGGATAGCGTTCGAAGCATCGATGTCGGAACATGGCGTCCCGGCGACGACTGGAAAAATCGGCTCGACATAGACGACCCGATTCTTGAAAATGCCCTCGAAACTGCGGATATGGCAAGCAGAAAATGGACAAGCGCAGGTTATATAACGCTTTACGAGAAGGGCACCCTAACGGTCAATCAAGACCTTAGCGCTGAATATGTCGTCCGATATATTTATTACATCGCCAACGAACGTGGAAAAAACAAGGCTAACTTCTCGATGAACTATTACGACGATGTCCAAAGCATCGAGGTCGATTTCGCAAGATCGGTTGGATTGGCTTCGATTAGCACGGTAGCCGACAACGCTATCGAAGACGGAAGCACAAACGCTTGGCTCGCGGAATATCAGCGAGGAAGAATCAAGAAATTCGCTCTGACAGGCGCTTCGCTGGGTTCCGTTGTGGACTACCAGCTTACCAAGCATTTCGAGCGTTTCGATCAGTGGAATCCGCTGAATGAACGCTGGAGCTTCCACGATAACGAACCGATAATCGAATCGATCTTCGAGGTGAAATATCACGAGTCTGTTCAGTTGGCTTTCCATGAAGTCGAAATGCCGAAGCCGCAGATCCGCAAGGAGGGCGGCTACAACATCCGCACCTATAAGATAGAGAACATTGCGCCCTATGTTTCCGAAACGATGTTGCCCGATCTGAATTGGTTCATGCCAAATGTTTCGGTTACACTTCCGCAGGACCTTAATGCGCTTTCGTCGGCCTATTTTACGAAGATCGAGGAGCTTACCGATGCAATGCCTATGGTCGAATCGCGTCTGAAAGCACAATTCCCCGGTAAAAAACCGAGTATCGAAGAAGTATATAATTTCGTCTCAGAAAACTTCGCATCGAATGGGATAACTATAATAGATTATTATCCTTATCCTAATTTACTTTCAGTATTACTTGATAGATCGCGAGTCGCGAGCTACGAACTAACCTACATTCTCTATGTCTTCCTCAAGGCGGCGGGACATAACCCACAGCTCGTGCTGATCGGCCCGGATATCGACACAAAGATTCCGACGAAGAATTTCAACCTAAGCTACTTCAATTCCCTCGCCGTAAAGGTTATCGATAAAGGGAAAGTCCGCTACATCTCCCCCAATGAATACCAGCGTTACGACAATCAGCATCTGAACGGAATATTCATCCTTCCGATTGCTGACAAAGGCGCGAAACTCGAGAAAATAGAACGCCACTCAGGTAAAAATCGTTATACGGCAACAGATTACAATTGCGAACTTCGCCCCGATGGAACACTTCTCATCCAATACACAGAAACATATGTCGGCGAAACGGGCGCGGATTATTATCGATACCAGAAAAACCGCAAGGCTCGCGAGATTGACAACCATTTCGACGCAATCTCGAAGAATATCGACGAGCTTGCACATATTGTCGATTACAAGCTCACCGGTTATAAAAACCTCGGCGAGAAGGTCGAAGTTTCATATGTAGTCGAGATACCCGGTTTTGCTGTCTCTGCGGGCGAAGAAATTCTTGCGTTCAAAATACCTACTGTCGGTTTCAGTGCTTCGCAGGTTGGTGCGGCGAATAGAACACTTCCGTTCTCTCGCCCCGGAAACTCATATACCGAGAAAAGCATCACAATCCGCCTTCCGGAAGGCTATAAAATCGAATATCTGCCAAAAAGCGTGAAACTCTCCGTGGGCTATAGGTCTTTCGAGGGAAAAATCGAGGTGAAGGACGGTATTCTTCGCTATTCGCAAATATCGGAGAGCAAGCATTCACCGATGATTTCACCAAAAGATTATCCAAAATACAAAAGTTTCGAGGAAAAACGCGCGAGATTCGGCGACAGCTGGATCCTTCTTCGCAAGATTTAACAAAACACCGAGATGATAATCGAAAGGCGGCATTATTTGTGCCGCCTTTTTGTTTGAGATAAATATCTTGTCTTAAAGAACTATAATCGGCTTATCATCAGCTCGTTGTGCTCGCCTCGTAGCAGAAGGACTTTCTTCTCGCGCGCCAGATCTTCGAGAAGCTTTTCAATATAAGCTCGCGGATATGGAAGAGCCGCGAAAACATGCGCCACAGGGGTTTCAACATCGACAGCATCGAGAACATGCCCATCGGGAGAGACGAATTCGACCGTCCTTTGTTGCTGTGCGGACTTAATCCATTTTACCGGATCGACTCCGGCTTTGAAAACACGGGTCAACTCCCCTGTCGCTCGGAATTTATCTGTGCCGGTTGGAACTATCGCACTTACCCAATCAGAGGCCGAGATTCGCTTTTCGGCCATAATCGAAGCAAGCTCGAAGGGGCCATGTGGAACACCAAAACCCCGCAAACCCTCAATAGCTATGGGAATCGCGTATTCGAGGACAAATTTCGATGCCGATATTTCCTTGCCCTCTATGATAAAGCTCGCTGTCATGCCATTTTGCACGGCATTCATTCTATTTGATGAGTATTCGAAAACATCCGGCTCGAACAAGCCCTTCGTTCTTTCGGCAAGCCCCACTGCAAGACCGAGATATAGCGCGCCAATCTCACACATAAGTTCCGGCGAGGGTTGACTATCCGCCGCGCGAAGCTCTAATGTCGGCTTTTCCGGATACTTAAGGCAAACATCGGTGCCCCATAGATGCCGCCCAGTATCTGGGCAAATAGCACTAAGCGGATTCGAGCAATTATGCGCGCTATGCATCATTCTAATGGATTTGAACCGCCCATCGAGACTCGGGCACGACGAAGCAAGCGCTATCAAAGCCGGCACGAATGGTATCAGCCGGTTATGTGTTTCTAATGCGTTTCGGTAACTCTCGAAAGAGCCGGCGTGAATATGCCCTCCGGCCGGGTTGCTGTCGGCTTCACGGTAACCGATACCAACCATTACGGCGTTTTTCAGAGCCGCAACCTCGTTGCAGACTCTGAAAGCCCTGTGCGTTTTCTCCTCGAATTCAGAATATGAGCGTGTCATGCCGAGGCGAATCTCGATAAGGTCCATATCTTCGCCGATTTCCATATCAGGCAGGCGTTCTTTGGACAATGAGATTATTGCCTCGATCTTCTGGTTGCCAACGCTCATTCCGGTTTTAAGGGAGTTCACTTGAAGTTCCCAGTCAATTCCAATAGTAGTTCGGTTTATTTTTTTCATCTTATTTTGCCTTTCAATTATTCGACAGTAAGCGGTGGAAATCCGCCGGTTAGGGCAATCTGAGTTGGTTTATGCTCGATTCGAGTGTGAAATAGAGTCGGCCCAACCTTTTCGGGGGAGATTTCTTGGCCGTCGATGACGATATTTCTGGCTCTCGGTCCGGCTGAAATGATCTGATAGACACCCTCCGATTCGAGATAGCCAATTAAATAACCATTCTCGATTTTCATTCCGTCGAGAGGGCAGAGTGCGATTTCGAATTCAAATTTTTTGTCTTTGCCCAACACATTTGGTTTCGAGAAAATCTTCAATTCGGCGAGTTGAGATTCTTTGTCGAACCACACGCGGTTAACCTTTCCGGGCATGAAAGAGATTAACAGGATTTCTCCGGTATCCTCGCGGTGAACAGCAATAAATCCGCTTTCGCCGGCAGGGATATCACCTGTGTAATGATGCCATCTATGCTCCCACTCCCAAACAGCGAGATGCGGATACCGGTTGAAGCGATGAGGTTTCCCGTTGGGATCGACACACACAAGGGCAGAATTTGTCCCACCTACCGGCCTGAATCTAAGCTGGAATGTTGGGGCAAGTTTCTTCTGCTTGGCCTTTTTGCCGTTGTTCTCGATTCTAAGTGAACTAGATAAAACTGGGCATTCATTCTTCATCGATGACGATATTGTTGTCTTAAGACCGTTAACTTTCGCTGTCATGGGTATTACAAATGCGTTACTGTGTTTCTCTGCAGTGTCGCTTTTTGATAATACGAATTTCGCTTTCGCTATATCAAATCCGGGCTTTGAAGCACCGAAACCGAATCCCGACCACGCTTTTACGTTAATTCCGTGAATAACCGTCTCATCGACCAGCCCCTCACGCCCTAATGCGGCCAAATACCGAATAGTCCCACCTCGAATTGGCGAAATAACAGCATCCACGCATCTATTCCCGAGGAATAGCTCGTTATAGCCATCGGAATTGAAATCGGCAACGAGGGAAACAACCTCGCCATGTTCTGCCACAGGAAATTCCACCGATGGTTGTAGCTTTTCAAGGGTTCTCGAAGTCTCCGCGAAATCCAAAACGATAATCTCCCCGACTCGCGGTTTAGGGGCGAATTCTGAAAATATCCTACGAGTTGTCGTTTCGGCCTTTTTCAGCGAGCTGTGCAAACTCGCCGAATCGTTGACGCTATCGACAATCTGCAATTCAAGCTCATATTCGCTATTTTCGAGTTTTTTTACGCCCGTTATTTTCGTTGTAAGTCTCATAATTAAGCCTTTCATTAATATGACCACTCGGTCATTTTCGATAAGTATATTTCATTTTCGATAAATTTCAAGTAGAAAATTTAAATTCTGAGAATTCTTTTCGCTTGCATGAATCAGCCATTCGGGTATATTGTAATGAGTTTTTGTGAGCATTGCGCCATAACATTCCACTTGAATTCGCTTCGGATCGTTTCAATTGATTTGCCAACATCTCAAAATGTAATCAGCGCGCTTTCTTTGCTGTTGTTGTTTGATATACTCCAAAATTTTCCATTTTTCGATTATTTCGATATGTCATATTGATTTTCAGATATCGATATCAAAGATGGTTCTTTATTGTATCATAACCTGTTGAAAATTATACTTATGCAATCATTGGGGATTTCAAAGACTGGGATTCAGGTAACACAAACTCTGTCACAAACTTATTGAAACAAAGGGGTGCTCACAACATCCTTTTTTTATTGACGTTATAAATATCTCGAAAGGCTTAATCGTGCCGGATGAATTCATACCTAATATAGTCGGCTTCCTCTGCAATTGGTGCTCATATACAGGCGCGGATCTCGCGGGCTCGAATAAACTGGAAGTCTCCCCCTCGATCTCAGTAACACGAGTGATGTGCTCAAGCCGTGTGAACCCCAGCCTTGTGCTGAACGCCCTTCTTTGGGGCGCTGACGGCGTTTTGGTCGCCGGATGCCACCCGGGTGATTGCCATTATAAGGAAGGAAACTATTATACCCGCCGAAGATTCGCTCAGCTCAAAAAGGTTCTCGAAAGTCTGAATATCGACCCTGAGCGGGTGGAGCTTGCATGGGTTTCCGCCGCCGAGGGGCGCAGATACGCTGATGTCGTTAATTCCTTCACTGAGAAGATAAGAAAAATCGGGCCGAATCCGTTGCAGAAAACTCCTTTTTAGCCCTTTTAGGCGATACCGGAAAGGGAACTTATGAATCAAGATGTTTTAGTAATTGGCGCCGGAATAGCGGGAATCGAAGCCTCTCTTCTTCTCGCGGGATCGGGTAGAAAGGTTTATCTCATCGAGAAAACTTCCATGATAGGCGGCAATCTTGTCAAATACGAAGAGGTATTCCCGAACATGGAGTGTTCGACCTGCATGCTCGCCCCCAAACAGCAGGACCTTCTGCAAAACGCAAATATCGAGCTTCTCACAATGGCGGATGTTCTCGATGTCTCCGGAAAAATTGGGGATTTCAAAGTGAAAATTGCTGTGCAGGCGGATTATGTCAGCGCGGTGGATTGTATAGGTTGCGGCGCTTGCTATGAACCTTGCCCGATAAGCATCCCGAATGAATTCGAGGAAAATCTTTCGAGCCGCAAAGCGATTTTCGTGCCCTGCCCCGGTGCCCTTCCGAATGTGCCGGTTATCGACAAAGCGAACTGCCTTCGTTTCACTAAGGGCGAGGAATGCGCACTTTGCCAGGAATCGTGCATGTTCGAGGCAATCGATTACAGCAAGCAAGACCGCCAAATTGAACTCGAAGTCGGTGCGATTATTGTTTGCACCGGTTTCCAAATGTTCGATCTTTCGTCCTACTCGAAATACGGCTCGGGGGAAATTCCGGCTGTTTATACCGAGATGCAGTTCGAGAGGCTTTTTGCGTCCAACGGGCCGACACTTGGAGACATTCGATTGAGAAATGGCAGAACACCCGAGAAGATAGCCATTATTCAAGATGTCGGCAAAGAAACCGTCGGCTATAATTCACCGATAGCGTCAATCTATCCTTTTAAACTCGTGCATTATATCGCACATAAACTCCACAATGCCGAGATTTTTTGTCTTTACGATGACCTGTTCCTTCCCGGAAAGCATTATCAAGCCTTTTTCGAGGAGGCTATCTCGCCGAATGTCCATTTAGAAAGATATGATGACGTTTCGGTCGAAGCGAATGGCGACGGCGCGCTGGTGAAATTTTCCGTCGAAGGCGATGAAAAAAGAATCGAAGTGGATATGGTGATTCTGGCTTCCGCACTCGTTCCGCGAACTGATGCCCTCGAACTCGCGAATCTGCTCGGGATCGATATAGCAAAATCCGGTTTCCTTCGATCAAATCGAGATGGATTATCTACGCTTGCGACATCTCGCGAAGGAATTTTCGTGGCCGGTTGTGCCGAGGGCATAAAGGACATCGCCCACAGTGTCGAACAGGCCTCGGCCGCCGTGGGTATGGTTCTGTCGTCGATAAGAAACGAAATAGCAGTCTAAACAAGTTTTCCAATGGGAGAACAATGTCTGAGAATACATATAAAATAGGCGTTTATATATGCGAATGCGGCCCGAATATCGCAAACGCGGTGGATATCGACCGTGTAGTCGAGACAGTCTCGAAATATCCGGACATCTATGTCGTGAAACGGCACAAACTTCTTTGCTCCGGACCGGGCAAAGACTTTCTACATGAAGATATTATCGCCGAGGGGCTTACCCATGTTGTTGTGGCCGCGTGTTCGCCCAAAGATCACGAAACGACCTTCGCTAATATCTGTAAAAAATCCGGCCTGAATCCATATCTCTATCAACTCATAAACATCCGCGAACAGTGCGCATGGATGATTAAAGACCAAGAAGCCGCGACGAATAAGGTCATCTCCTATATCCGCTCGGGCGTCCGAAGGGTAAAATACCATTCTTCCCTCGAACAGAAAGAACTTGAGAGCACTCCCGATGTCCTCGTTATCGGCGGCGGAATCGCGGGGATAGAATCGGCTCTGAATCTCGCCTCGAATGAACGGAAAGTATATCTCGTAGAGAAAAGCGGCCAACTCGGCGGTGTTGCCGGACAATTCGAGGGTGTTCTGTCCTGTGGAGGCCTCTCCCCCGAAGTTATAAGGTCGAAAATCGAGTCTGTGAAGACTAATCTGAATATCCGGTTATTTTATGACTCGGAAGTCGAAAACATAATCGGCTTTTTCGGCAATTTCGAGGTTACAGTCCGTTGCCCGAAGGATGAAAAGGTCGAAATCAAGGTGGGTTCTGTCGTGATTTCCACTGGATTCGAGCTTTTCAACCCCACTAATTGTGATAAATATGGCATCGTAAGTGGAACACACGTTATGTTAATCGAAGAGGTTGAATCCAAGGCCAAAACCGGTTTGGTAACTCTCAAAGACGGTTCCGCGCCTAAATCCATCGCACTCGTGCACTGCACGGGACGCGACGAAGTTGGCTACTGCTCAGGTGTTTGCTGTAACAGACTGTTTGCCGTGGCGGAATATTTCAAATCGAATTATCCTGAAATAGAAATTTTCGATGTCTATCGCAATCTCCCAAAAACAAGTCCTGAAGATGCCGCGCAAATTTCGCTTCTTCAAGAAAAGGGCGTCGTTTTCATTCGTGCGAATGATGCTTCAATTGAGGGGCAATTCGGCAAAACTGTCGTTAAATACAAAACCGAAAAAGGCATTGAGAAAACAATCGATGTCGATTTAGCAGTCATCGCCCCGGCTATTATCCCTGGCGGAGACACGCAAAAAATCGCCCAGATGCTCGATATCTGCATCGACAAATTTGGCTTCTTCGAGGAAGAGCACTCGCTAACAGGGTCCTTCAAAACCTCTGTTGATGGCGTTTTCGTAGCCGGATGCGCCGTCGGCCCGAAGGGAATTATCGACTCTGCAACTCAGGCATTGGCGGCTTCGGGAAACATCCTGTCGAGGCTTATTCCGGGCAAAAAAATTCATCCGGAAGTAAAAACCTCGGAGGTTATCGAAGCCCTTTGCACAGGTTGCCAAACCTGCGTTGCTGTATGTTCTTACGGTGCGACGAGTTACGATGCAATTCGTCGTGTCTCAGTCGTGAACGAAGCGATCTGCAGAGGATGTGGAAACTGCGCCGGAAGCTGTCCATCGGGAGCCATTCGCGCGAAGCATTTTACAGAAAAACAGCTTCACCAGGAAGTTATCGAGGCGATTTCGGCTTCGAATAAGGTAAACCAAGAGTGATATGAAAAAAGAATTAAGTAAACCGATTAAGCCTTCGAAAGGCTCGCTATTTCCGGCTTCAAAAGGCTGTAATGCGGCTGTCATCGAATTCCTTCGAAAGGGAATCGCGCACCAATTGTTCGAGTCTGTGCTAGTGCCGGTAGAAGTCCCCTCAGGCAACTCTTTCGCATGGATTCTCGTGCGTGACGATGCCCTATTCGAAAATGCGGACATCCTTCCACCGGTGATGACGGTTCAGGGTGGCAAAGCTCTTTCGAGCCTCACTAAGCATGGCTCAACGGGAATGAAAATTGCGGCGGTTATGCGCCCATGCGAGATCCGCGCCGCAATCGAGCTGGCAAAACTGAAGCAAATCGATTTGGAAAATGTCTTACTGATAAGCATGGATTGTCCCGGCGCTTTGCCAATACAGGATTACGTTTCGAATCCCGAAAAGGGCAAAGAGGTTTTTTCCAAGGCAATCAAAGCTGGTGATATCGAACCTATGCGTTCTGTGTGCCGCACATGTATCCATTTTTCGATAACCGCGCCGGACCTGCATATTGCCACAAAAGGAATTCCCGACGACGAAATTCTGATTATCCCTGTAAATGTTAAGGGAGAAAAGGTTCTCGAAGGCATCGGTCTAACATGCGACAGAGAAATCGTCGAGTGGAACTCTGAGATTGAGATGCTGACCTCCGAACGTAAAACGCTTAAAAGCGAGGCAATACCAGAAATCAAAGAGCGGACAAGTGGGATGCTTAATCTCGCCGAAGTCCTCTCGAAATGTATTTCCTGCCATAATTGCATGGCCGTTTGTCCGGTTTGTTATTGCAGGCGGTGCTATTTCGAATCGGACGCAACCGAGCTTTCCTCCGAACAATATCTCGACAGAGCCGCGCAAAAGGGTAGTATAAGGCTATCGCAGGATGTTCTGCATTTCCATCTTGGACGAATGTCCCACATGACAATGTCGTGCGTATCCTGCGGAAGTTGCGAGGATGCCTGCCCGGTGGATATTCCCGTCGCACAACTTTTCAGTGCGGTAGCCGAGGACAGCCAAGCGCTTTTCGAATATACCCCGGGAATGAGTTTAGATGATGCTCTCCCCCTTCGTATCTTTAATAAAGATAAGGAATTATGTGATATTGAGCGCATCTGCGCGGATCCGCTGAAGGGATGTGATTGCAAGTGAACAAGGTCATGAAAATTCAGGGTGATGTCGATAACGCGATTAAGGTTCTTCTTCGCGGTTTGCTCGAAAAAGGAACAGTCGAGGCCGTTTTCGCGCTTGGAGAGATCGGGGATGCCATTAACTATCTCCTCGTTTCCGACCCCGCAAAAATCGATAGCCTTCGCCCGACACTCCCCTTCATGCCGGCCAATGCCGCTAATCACTTATCGAAGATAACAGCCGGTGGCGGCCTTACGCAGAAAATAGCTGTAGTCGTGAAACCTTGCGAACTGCGCGGTTTTGCCGAACTCGTAAAACGCGAGAGCGGAAGCCGGGAAAATCTCATATTCATTTCGCCAGTCTGCGGTGGAGTTATAGATTTCGATACATTCTATACGGGCGATTCCGAAAAAGAATTAGCTGAATATTGGAAAGCTTTTTATGCAGGCGAAATTCCCTCAAATATCCGCCCGACATGCGCTATATGCGAGCATCTCGCACCATTCAACGCCGATGTAACCGTTCTTCCGACCAGCGAAGGTTGCGAGCTTTTCTCAAACACACCAGCCGGAGCCGATATTCTCGCACCTATTAAGGAGGATATCGCCGAAGGCCAACTCGATGAAACCAGATTCGAGAAAATTCGAGATGCCCGAATTTCCAATCGCGAAAAGTTCTTCGAGGAGTTGAAACTCGAGGATATGGGAATAAAGGGCCTCGTTGAGGCTTTCGGGAAATGTCTCGGTTGCCACGGTTGCAGTAGGGTCTGCCCCATTTGTTATTGCGCACTTTGTGCATTTGACTCCAAGGAGAACGAGTTCAAGCCGGATGTCTTCGATAAGCAGTTGGAAAAGCGCGGTGGAATAAGAATCCCTCCGAATACGGTGTTTTTCCATCTCGGAAGAATTACGCATATGAGTGTTTCCTGCGTAGGTTGCGGAATGTGCGCCGATGTCTGCCCTGTCGATATTCCGGTGGCGTCAATTTTCACACGCGCCGGCGATGCTGTTCAGAAACTCTTCGAATACATCCCCGGAAAGGATTTCGAGGAGCCGGTGCCCCTTTCGACATTCATCGAGGACGAGCTTACGGAGGTCGAGGATTGATGGAAAAAATATATCCAGAAGAATTCGAGCCGAAGATAATAGGGTTTCTATGTAACTGGTGCACATATACCGGCGCGGATCTCGCCGGAACAAGCCGGTTGCAATATCCGCCGTCAATTTTGCCCATTCGTGTGATGTGTTCGAGCAGGGTCGATCCGCTTTATCTGCTGACCGCCCTTCTTCGCGGCGCGGACGGAGTTCTTGTTGGCGGATGTCATCCCGGCGACTGCCATTATCAAAAGGGCAATTACTACACACGCCGCAGATTTGCTATGATGAAAAAAATACTCGATACTTTCGGACTCGAAAGCGAGCGAATTCGGCTTTCGTGGATATCGGCGTCCGAAGGCCCTCGATTCGCAGAAGTCGTTACTGAATATACAGATAAGATTAAAAACTTAGGTCCGAATAATATATCCAACGAAGTATTTCTATGATAGATAATGAATTAAAGACTACAGGACTTAAAGATGGCTAAAAATAAATCAGTTATTGTCGTAGGTGCGGGAATAGCGGGGATTCAAGCCGCGCTCGACCTCGCCGAGATGGGCGCCGATGTCCATATCGTCGAGAAAACGCCCTCTATCGGCGGAAGAATGGCTCAACTCGATAAAACCTTCCCCACCAACGACTGTTCACTCTGCATTCTTTCCCCAAAAATGAACGAATGCGCGAGGCATCCCGGAATCACCCTCCATATGAATTCAGAGCTGGAAAGTATTAGCGGCAAAGCGGGTGATTTCCTCTGTCGTATTCGCGAAAGAGCAACCTATGTTGATCCCATAAAGTGTATTGGTTGCGGGCTTTGCGAGCAGAAATGCCCTTCCAAAGTTACCGACGAATTCGATATGGCCCTACGCGACCGAAAAGCAATATATCGCTATTTCTTACAGAGCGTGCCATCGACTTATGTTATCGATCCATCTCACTGTCTTCGCATCAATAAAGGCGTTTGCGGCATCTGCGAGAAGACCTGCCCCGCCGGCGCGATTAATTTCGCTGATACCGATAAAGAGACGGAAATCGTCGCGGGTGCTGTAATAATAGCCCCGGGTATAGATGCTTTCAACCCAATTGCATACGGCCAATACGGCTACAAAAGATACCCGAATGTCGTAACTTCCCTCGAGTTTGAACGCATGCTTTGCGCTTCCGGCCCTCAAATGGGGCATGTTACCTGCCCGAAGAACGACAAAGAACCCAAGAGCGTGGCTTTCATTCAGTGTGTCGGTTCGCGGGACGTGGAGAATCACCGAGAATATTGCTCATCGGTTTGCTGTATGTATGCAATCAAAGAGGCAATCATCGCCAAAGAGCATATCAAAGGGCTCGACGCCTCCATTTTCTTCATGGATGTCCGCGCTTTCGGGAAAGAGTTCGACAAATATTACGAGAAGGCCGAGGGGCAATTCGGAGTCGAGTTCATTCGCTCGCGGGTCGCCGATGTCGAGGAATTGGCAGATGGCACAATTCGCCTCCATTACGCCAATCCCGATGGCACTAAGTCAACGCGGGATTTCGACCTCGTAGTTCTTTCCGTCGGAATTCAGCCGCGCAAAGATGTCATCGAACTTTCCAAGAATTCACAAATCAAACTCGACGATTTCGGATTCTGCAGAACCGGCTGTTTCGAGCCTCTTGATACATCGCGTCCCGGAGTATTCGTCTGCGGTGCTTCCAGCGGGCCAAAAGACATTCCGGAGTCCGTAATGGGCGCTTCTGCGGCGGTTTCCAGAGCTGTTAAACATCTCGGCCTGGGACGACAGGAAAAACTTTCCGCTAAGGAATTCCCGCCGGAGAAGGACGTTATCGGCGACAGACCTCGTATTGGAGCCTTTATCTGCCATTGCGGAACGAATATCGGCGGAATCGTCGATGTTCCGGCTGTGGTAGATTATGCCAGAAAACTCAAGAATGTCGAACACGCGGCGGAACTCCTCTACGCCTGCTCCGGCGATTTCCTCGAACAGATAAAAAAAGCGATTCACGACTATAATTTGAACCGCATTCTCGTCGCGGCTTGCACCCCTCGAACCCACGAACCTCTTTTCCGTGAAACGCTTCGCGAAGCCGGTCTGAACCAATATCTATTCGAGATGGCCAACATCCGCGACCAATGCAGTTGGGCACATATGCAGGAGCCGGAAAAAGCCACAGCCAAGGCAAAGGAACTCGTAGAAATGGGCATCGCAAAAGCCCGCAAACTTACACCTCTTGAAAAATTGCCGGTGCAAATCGATCCGAAAGCCCTCGTAATCGGAGGTGGAATGGCCGGAATGACCGCCGCGCTGGAAATCGCAGACTCCGGATATGAAGTCTATCTCGTCGAACGGGAGGCCGATCTCGGCGGCAATCTCAACCGCGTCAAATTCCTTTCAGGCCGAAGGGACCCACAAAAATATCTCGAAGAAACGATCGACAAAGTCCTCAACCATGAGAATATCGAGGTTTTCACCAATGCCGAAGTTCAATATGTTGCCGGTTATGTCGGCAATTTCAAAACCAAAATCGAAATAAAAGGCGGGGAACCGAGAGAAGTCGAACATGGCGCTGTAATAGTCGCCACTGGCGGTTTTGAATTCCCGACCGAAGAATACAACCGCAAAAAAGCAAAACGCGTTGTTACGCAACTCGAGTTCGAGAAAATGGTCGATGAGGGCTATCTTCGCGGTAAAAAAATCGAAAATATCGTGATGATAAACTGCGTGAATTCCCGCGAGGAAGGGCGCGAATATTGTAGCCGGCTCTGTTGCGCCCAATCCATCAAAAACGCCCTTAAAGTAAAAGAAGAACGGCCGGCGGCGAATGTCTATGTCTTCTATCGCGATATCCGCTCCTATGGCCTCAAAGAGGCGGATTACAGCCGCGCCCGCGAAAAAGGCGTCATTTTCAGCAGATTCGATTTGGATCACAAGCCGAAAGTCGAGCTTATCGACCCGAATAACCCGGACAGCAAGCTCCGCGTGATATCCTTCGACCCTATTCTCGGCGACGAAGTTGCTATCGAGGCGGATTTGGTAGTCCTCGCGGTCTCCATCGAACCGAGGGGCGATAACGAGAAAATCGCGAAAATGCTCAAAGTGCCACTCACCGGGGATCGCTTCTTCCTCGAAGCCCACGTAAAACTCCGTCCTGTCGATTTCGCCACAGATGGCATCTTCGTATGCGGCCTCGCCCATTGTCCCAAAAACACCGATGAGTCGATAACTCAGGCAACAGCCGCGGCGGCACGGGCGATGACGGTGCTCAGCAAGATGGTCATCGAGGCGGAAGGCTCCATCTGCGAGGTAAATCAGAATCTCTGCGCCGGATGTGGCGTCTGCGTGAAGGTTTGCGCCTATTCAGCGCCTCAAATGGACGAGGAAAAGGGTGTGGCATATATAAACGAGGCTTTGTGCAAAGGATGCGGCGCCTGCGCGACATCGTGCAGATCCGGCGCTATCGACCTTCGCGGATTCACAGACGAGCAAATATATAATGCAATAGATGCCCTAGAAACTGTTAATTAAATGGCGGAAAAATGGCCGAATTCGAACCAAAAATAGTCGCTTTTCTTTGCAACTGGTGTTCCTACGCCGGCGCCGACTTGGCGGGCGTTTCGCGCATTCAATATCCACCGAATACGAGGGTGATTCGCGTCCCATGCTCGGGAAGAGTCGATCCGATGTTCATCCTCAAATGCCTTCAGGACGGTTACGACGGCGTCCTCGTGTCGGGATGTCATCCCGGAGACTGTCATTATATCTCGGGGAATTACGTCGCGCGTCGCAAATTCGCTATACTCAAGACTATGCTCGAATTTATCGGCATCGAGCCGGACAGAGTGCAGTTTTCATGGGTATCTGCTGGTGAAGGAGAGAAATTTTCGAAGGTAATATCGCGTGTAACCGAGACTGTTCGAGCCTTAGGCCCAGCCGATAAGATGGTAAAAAAAGAGTATCGCGAATAACCGATATTAACCGCAAGGACGATAAATGAAAGACTTAATCGATAAAGTAAAAACAATATTTGCGGACGAAAGCCTCGATTTAGTAATCGGTTTTGAGCGTGGAAGCCTCCCCCTTCGTGGAACGCCGAGATTTTTCGAAACGGTCGAGGACCTTGACAACCTGATTTTCGACGCCACCTGCAATAATATACTCGCAAAATACCTCGCCGGCGAGAAGAAACGTCCCGGAGGCCCCCGCAAAATAGGGATCATCGCAAAAGGTTGCGATGCCCGCGCGATTGCTCAGATGGTTGTCGAGGATCAATTCCCCCGCGAAAAACTGGTAATAATCGGAATCCCATGCGGGGGGGTATTCAATACTTCAAAAATTCGAAAAGCCCTTGCAGGAAGAATCCCCGACGGATATCGCACCGAGAAAGACGTTGTAATTATCACCGGAAATGGTTTCGAAATCACACTGCCGCGAAATGAAATACTTCAGAATAATTGCCTGACCTGCCAACATCCGAATGCACCGCAGTTTGATTGTTTCATCGGCGAACCGGCAGAACCCATCGGCGCAAAAGCTCATTTCGCGGAAGTCGAAGAGTTGGCCGCCAAAACCCCCGACGAACGTTGGGCTTATTTCACGAAAGAATATAGTGCCTGTATCCGTTGCTACGCTTGCCGAAATGCATGTCCTCTATGCTATTGCGAAGAATGCTTTGTTGACAGGATAAATCCAAAATGGGTGGGCAAAGGAACAGATGTTTCGGACAATTTCCTGTATCACATTGTTCGCACACTTCATCTTGCCGGAAGATGCGTCGATTGCGGTGCCTGCGCGGCGGCTTGTCCTCTGGATATCGATGTTCGTATTCTCGGAAAGCGTGTCGAAAAAGAGGTTCTCGAAAGATTCGAATACGTAGCCGGCCTCGATTTCGAAACACCTCCGGCATTAGCGGCTTTCAGAGAAGACGATAAAGAGGAATTTATAATGTAATTCGCACGTTTGCGATTATCTTATTATATAATTAGATAGATAATATTATATGAATTTCTACTTGATGCAATAGCGGTTAACTTATGGAATACTACAAACTTAACAAGTCGAATATCGACAAATTCATCGCCGAGCTTGGAAAGGGATATGCCGTCTATGCCCCTGTGAATAGGGATGGAATAACATCTTTCGAGCATCTGGCTGAGGGCGAATCTCCCAACATGGATTTCCTTCTCACGCAGAAACCCGCGAAAGAAGTGTTCTATCCTCAAACCGAGGTGCTTCTGCGATTTGACGGCGATAAGACAACACCCTCGAAATATGATGGCGGGCCGATAGCTATTTTCGGCGTTCGCCCCTGCGATGCCCGCGGTTTCAAGATTGTCGAAAAGGTCTTTGTCGATGATAGATACAAGGATTTTTACTGGCTCGCAAGGCGAAAAGATTCCCTCGTAATAGCTGTCGGGTGCAAATCCCCATTGCCGGAATGCTTCTGCAATTGGGTAGGCGGAGGACCTTTCGACGCAACCGGAGCAGACATTATCGCCATCGATACCGGCGAAGAATACATCCTCGAACCGATCACCGAGGCCGGAAAGAACGCACTTTCAGCGATTAGTTTCCTCGAAATAGCCGAACAAATCGATATCGATAAAATCGAAGCTGTTCAGGCAAAATCTCGCGAAAGCTTGCCCGAACCACCGGAATTGGATGATCTAAAAGCTTGTCTCGATTCCCTTTTCGACGATCCCTTCTGGAACGAGATTACCGCAAAATGTCTCGGATGCGCCGTTTGCACCTTCTCCTGCCCCACATGCTACTGTTTCGATATTCAGGACGAAACCAGACGCGGCAAGGGCGTCCGATTGCGTATTTGGGACACATGCCAGTTCCCCATTTTCACCAAGGAAGGCTCGGGGCACAATCCGCGGAAATCTCAGATGTCGCGGCTCAGACAAAGATATATGCACAAATTCAGCTATATGATAGAGACTATCGGCGAATTCGGATGCGTCGGTTGCGGAAGGTGTGTCGCGGCTTGCCCAGTGAATATCGACATTCGGGAGTTCATTATTAAAGCCCTCGAAACAGCGCGGCAAAAAGGAGCGGCGTCATGAACAACCCCTATATGCCAATTCCTGTCCGAGTTATAAAAATTCGCAACGAATCGGACGACAAAACCCTTCGCACTTTCGATTTGGAGTTCGTAAACCCGGAGGACACCTTCGATTATATGCCGGGACAATTTTGCCAGCTTTCCATTCCCGGCGCCGGTGAGGCTCCTTTCGGAATCGCAACATCGCCCACCGAAAAGGGATTTTTGCGATTCACTGTAAACCGTGTTGGCGTTTTTACAAAGGCACTTCACGAGATGCAGGAAGGAGAAATAATAGGCATTCGTGGACCGTTGGGCAATTGGTATCCGGTCGAAGAATTCAAGGGTAGAAACGTCCTGATAATTGGCGGCGGATTCGCATTAACAACACTCCGCTCGCTTACAGTTTACCTTCGAGACAAAGCTCACCGCGCCGACTACGGCGACATCACATTGATATACGGCGCACGAAGGCCGGGGCTGATGATTTATCGCGACGAGCTTGAACAATGGGAAAATGAGAATGATATCGCTGTCCATCTTACAATTGACCAACCGGTCGATGGCTGGGATAAACGCGTCGGTTTTGTGCCGACAGTTACCAGCGAGCTTGCGCCGGAGTCTTTGGACACATGGGTGATGCTCTGCGGCCCCCCCATTATGATAAGATACACACTGCCGACGCTTGCAAAACTGGGATTTCCGCCAGAGAGAATTTATACATCCCTCGAACGAAGGATGAAATGCGGCATCGGCAAATGCGGAAGGTGCAATATCGGATCACAATATGTATGTGTTGACGGCCCGGTGTTCTCTTTCGCGCAAATCGAAAAGATTCCCGAAGAGATATAGGAAAAGGGAGATAAAATGACAACAATCGTTCTTAATCAACAGGATCCGAAATTCAAAGAAGAAGTGGCTTCGCGCCCGGGAGCGGAGAATTTCAAGCTCTGCTTCACCTGCGGAACATGCACGGCAAGCTGTCCCGTGGCCGAAGTCAATGACGAATACGATCCGCGAAAGATAATTAGAATGTCCGTTTTCGGTATGCGTGAGGCGGTTTTGGGTTCCGACGTAATCTGGATGTGCCAGCGTTGTTATGTTTGTTACGCCCGCTGTCCGCAGAATGTCAAATTCGCAGATGTCATGGGGGTTTTGCGCGAAATGGCCGTCGAAGAGGGATACGCACCGAAGGAGCGAATCGAGGAAATCGAAGAACTGGACAGATTCTGCCAGGAACTTAGGTGCGATCTCGTTCAAAACATGACCAACCCGGACGAAAAAATGAAATCGAGCATCAAAGCGAAACTGGATAAACATTTAGCACGATAGATATTCACAACTTGTTTGTTGGGTATAAGCACACAAAAGAATTTCCGGTGATATTATGTCAGATATGGAACAGATAGAAAAAAAAGGTGCCGTTTTAGTCATAGGCGCAGGTATCGCTGGGATTCAGTCTTCCCTCGACCTCGCTAACTCGGGTTTCAAGGTTTATCTCGTCGAGGAATCCGCGGCAATCGGCGGAATAATGGCGCAGTTGGACAAAACCTTCCCGACCAACGACTGCGCGATGTGTATCGTCTCGCCAAAGCTTGTCGAATGCGGGCGACACCTGAATATCGAGCTTTTGACCAACTCGGAGCTGATGTCTCTCGAAGGGGAAGCTGGAAATTTCCGGGCGAGGATATTCAAACACCCGCGTTTCGTAGATTTGGACGATTGCACCGGTTGCGGCGAATGCGCCGCGGTCTGTCCCGTAAACACGATTTCAGTCTTCGACGAGGGACTCGTGCAAACAACGGCAGTCTATAAACCCTACGCTCAGGCCTTCCCAAACGCTTTCGTTATCGAAAAGAATGAAACTCCCCCATGTCAACTCGGCTGTCCGGCGAATATTCATGTGCAGGGTTATGTCGCCCTCGCCGCGAAGGGCAAATACAAGGAAGCCTATGACCTCATCCGTATGAACAATCCCTTCGTATCGGTCTGCGGACGAGTTTGTTTCCATCCCTGCGAAACTCAGTGTTACAGAGGGGAATACGATGAGCCGATTGATATCCGTTCGATTAAAAAATTCATAGCCGATTATGTCCATTCCCATCATGAGGAGATGGAGAAGGCCGAAATCGCCAAACCGGCAGGCGAGAAGGTTGCAATAATCGGAGCGGGTCCGGCTGGGTTGACCTGCGGCTTCTATCTCGCAAGAATGGGATACAGAGTTAGTATTTTCGAAAAGGACTCTCAGGCCGGCGGAATGATGCGCTCCTGTATCCCCCCCTATCGACTCTCCCGCGAGGAGTTGGACTGGGAAATCGGCGAAATACTCAAAGAGGGCATCGACCTGAAACTGAACTACCCCATCGAATCAGCTTCGGACATAGAGAAGCTGAAGGCCGAGGGATTCAAAGCCTTCTATGTCGGCATCGGCGCGCAGTTGAGCAAGATGATGGGCATAGAGGGCGAAAATATGAAAGGCGTCTGGGGCGGTGTCGATTTCCTCAAGAAAGTCAACTACGGCGAAAAGGTCGATGTCGGCAAAAAGGTTGCGGTGGTCGGTGGCGGAAACACGGCCATCGACTGCGCACGAACCGCGTTAAGATTGGGCGCGGATGAAGTTAACCTAATCTGCTTAGAAACGCGGAATTTGGAGTCAAAGGACAGAATGCCGGCCCACTCCTGGGAGATTGAAGAAGCCGAGGAGGAAGGGGTAATTATCCGCGACAGGCGTGGGTTCAAAGGAATTGAGACCGAGAATGGGCGTCTATGCGGTGTTCTAACAACTTATTGCGAATCTGTTTTCGATAAGGACGGTGTTTTCGCTCCAGTGGTATGCGATGATATCGCTATGCCGATTATTTCGGCTGATACTTTGATAATAGCCATCGGGCAGGGTTCTGATCTTTCCGGATTCGACTTTTTGAAATCGAATAGGGGAACAGTTTCTATCGATCCTGAAACCTTTGCGACAAACATCGACGGCTTCTTCGCCGGAGGCGATGTCGCTACGGGGCCGGCTTCCGTGGTTAGTGCGATAGGACAGGGGCACGAAGCGGCCATTTCGATCGACAGATACTTGCGCGGCGAGGATTTAATCGCCGGAAGGGACAATATCGACAGGACTCCTTCCACCAAAGACAAACTCTATGTCCCCCCTGAGTCCCGAGTCGAAATTCCGGAGCTGAAACCAGAAGACAGAATCTGCAATTTCGACGAAATCGAACTAAGCCTTACCGAAGAAGAAGTTCGCAGAGAGGCCAATAGATGCCTTAGTTGCGGAATCTGTTCAGGATGTCTTCAATGCGAAATCGCCTGCGAAGCGAACGCCATCAAACACGATATGGTCGGCGAGATGGTGGATATCGAGGTCGGTGCGGTAATTCTTGCTAACGGCGCGGACAAATACGACCCGTCTCATAAATATGAATATGGCTATGGTATGTTTCCTAATGTAGTTACGAGTATTCAGTTCGAGCGAATTCTATCTGCTTCGGGGCCTTTCGCGGGACATATCGAACGCCCCTCCGACAGCAAAAAACCCCGCAAAATCGCCTGGATTCAGTGCGTCGGGAGCCGGGATACTGTCGAACATAAGCATTACTGCTCGTCGGTGTGCTGTATGTATGCCATCAAAGAAGCAGTCATCGCGAAAGAGCACGAAAGCGAAATCGAACCGACCATATTCTACATGGATTTGCGCGCCTACGGCAAGGACTTCGAGGCCTACTACAACCGAGCCAAAGAAACCGGAGGCGTGCGGTTCGTTCGGTCGAGGGTCGGTAAGGTCTTGGAAATCCCTGAAACAGGAAATCTGATGGTCTATTATTCCACCGAGGATAACGGCAGGCAGTTCGCCGAAGAGTTCGACATGGTCGTCCTCTCAGTCGGTTTTGAGCCAAGCTCGAGCCTCGCGGAACTCGAAAACAGGCTTGGAATTCGCCTTAACCGGCATTCCTTCGTCGAGACATCGACATTCAGGCCGGTCAGCACATCGCGCGAGGGGGTCTTCGTTTGCGGCCCTACAAGCGCGCCCAAAGATATTCCGGAGACCGTAACTCAGGCATCCGGAGCAGTAGCCGGCGCGGAAAGTATTCTCGCAAGTGCCCGCGGAACTGCTATCGCCGAAAAAGTATATCCCCCCGAAAGGGACATCAGCAGGGAACAGCCGCGAATCGGGGTTTTCATATGCCATTGCGGAATAAATATCGGCAGTGTGGTCGATGTGCCCTCGGTGGTCGATTACGCCAAAGGCCTGCCCAACGTGGTTTACGCTTCCGAGAATCTTTTCACCTGCTCCCAGGATACTCAGGAAAAGATGAAAAGCATTATCGAGGAATATAAACTAAACAAAGTCGTCGTGGCCTCATGCTCACCTCGGACTCACGAGCCACTTTTCCAGGAGACTTTACGAGAATCGGGCTTGAATCCGCGCCTCTTCGAGATGGCCAACATACGCGACCAATGTTCGTGGGTGCATCGCGAAAACCACGAAGCCGCGACGGAAAAATCAAAATATCTACTGCATATGGCTGTTGCCAAAGCCGCTTTGTTAGAGCCTCTCCCTTCCGTTACCCTCGATGTCAACCAGAGCGCACTCGTTATTGGCGGCGGGCTTGCCGGAATGGTGTCGGCAATCTCCATCGCCGAGCAGGGGTTCGATGTTAACCTCATAGAAGCCGAAAATGAACTCGGCGGAAATATGCGGAATATCTACTTCACCCCCGCCAAAGACGATGTGCAGGGATATTTGCAGTCCCTTATCGAAACGGTCGAGGAGCATCCACGAATCACGGTTCATAAAATGACCCGCGTGTCTAACATCGAAGGTTATATCGGCAATTACAAAACAACAATTACCAACGGCGAAACCGAAAAGAAGATCGAGCACGGCGTGATAGTCGTAGCCACCGGCGCGGAAGAATACAAACCCGACGAATATCTTTACGGCTCGAATGTTAATGTCATCACCCAAAACGAGCTTGAAGAAAAGCTTTTCAATGCCGATAAGGGATTGAAAAAGGCCAAGAACATCGTCATGATTCAGTGCGTCGGCTCTCGCGACGAAAAACACCCCTATTGCTCGAGAATCTGTTGCACAAAGGCGATAAAGAACGCCATCGAACTCGCCGAGGCTAACCCAAAAGCGAACATCTACATCCTATATAGGGACATTCGCACATACGGTTTCAACGAGGAGTATTACGAGAAAGCGCGAGACGCCGGAGTCGTCTTCATCCGCTACAACGACAGCGAAAAACCGGTAGTTTCGCAAATTGACGGTAAAATTAAGGTCGAAGTAAAAGATGCGATTCTCGAAGCGGACATAGCCATCGAGCCGGATTATCTGGTTCTCGCCCCGGCAATCGTGCCGAGAGCCGGTGCTGTGGACATCTCCCGAATGCTGAAAGCTCCGCTCAACGAGGACGGCTTCTTCCTCGAAGCCCATGTCAAACTTCGCCCGGTGGATTTCGCCACGGAAGGCGTTTTCCTCGCCGGACTCGCCCACGCACCAAAGACCATGGACGAGACTATATCTCAAGCCATGGCCGCCGCCGCACGAGCCTGCACCCTTATATCTAAGGATAAATACACCGCCGAATCCATCGTGGCAAATGTGAATCAGGATGTATGCGTCGGTTGCGGGATTTGCGAAGCGGTATGCCCCTATTCTGCACCGAAAATTATTATCAAAGACGGCAAAAAAGTATCCGAGGTGAATGTCGCTCTTTGCAAAGGTTGCGGAAACTGCGCGTGCAGTTGTCCCTCCGGAGCTATGGAGCAACTCGGGTTCAAATACAATCAAACAGCTACCATGCTGGAAAACGCATTGAATTTATAGCCCTCATTCTTACCGCAACCTTTAGAGACAGTGTGTTGCGAGAAATGCTTTAACAAAGCCATTTCAATATCAAAACAGATTCTCAGAGCGACGATCATCCTTCAATTTCAAACCAATTCCCATTCATCCCCACTGAATGTAGATTTCGTTTCGATTACTCGTCTTTCCATTTCTGCACTTGATATTTCCCTTTCTTTTAGGTATTATTTGATATGGGAGCGAAAACGATAATACTTATGGTTCGTTCGAGAAAAAATTCGCACAGCAACCGACCCCTTATTAGGCTCCAAAGCGCCCTATTGGCTCTCTGCGCCCTTTTTTTAATGCTCTTCCCACTTCCGATTCAAGCACAATACGCCCTCAGAAGCGGGTATTCTTCAAATGCCGCCTTATGGCCTTCCCGCGCTTTTACTGGGAAACATCTCGGAACAAGGTTCTCAACTCAAAAGGTCGAACTCGCCGACGAAAGTAATAATTCTCTTTTCCTTTCGTGCGGATTCCCCATCGGCGGGTCTTTCAGCCTCGGATTTAGCGGGGATGCCGATTCCGACAGGTTCTTCACGAATCAATTTTGGCAACTTTGGTTCGGATGGCGCACATCGAAAGCCCTTTGTTTAGCAATTTCCGGCGATCTTGCTGGTTACTCCTACTCCCCCGGTTCGGCTCATATCGGCGACTCGAACGATCCTATCGCAATATCATCACAATCCAAATTCGCCCCAAGTTTCAGCGCAGGTGCGAATTTCTCGCCCACAAAGGATTTATCGATATCTGCGACCGCTTCGAATATTCTAAAACCAAATATGGCGATTAGCGAAGGACTCGAGTCTAAATCGCCAATGCGCTTTTCATCGGGATTGGCGTGGGCTTTCGGCAATTTTATCCCTTTCGTGGACAGCGATGTTTTTTTCGATGACGATGTTGAGATTGATTTTCGCGGCGGCATAGTCGCTAATCTTCTAAATGAGAGGCTTGGGCTTCTCGGTGCTGGCGGAAATAGTGGATTCGACATCGGAGCAACTTATTATCTCGGTGAAATTCTCATCGGATATGAGTTTGGAATCGCCGCCGGAGAGCCTGCGAATGTCTTCGGCAACTCCCACACGGCTTATATCGAGCTTAGAGCCTTCGAACCCAAACCTCGTGAAATAGAGCTTCCCGATACGAACGATTACATTTGCCCTTCCGTGCCTTTGTCCGCAGAATGGGCAATTGTCCGCAAAACCGCGAACTCGGCTGTTTATAATTACTCGATTAAAACACAGCCTTTGGATTCAGCATTTTTCTATTTTTCACCCGGAAGAAAAATCCTGATGAAAGGCAATCGTTTTGGGGATTTGTGGCGCATCGAAAGCAACGAATTTCCAGGGCCGGTTTCATGGATTACCGGTTTCAAAGGCAAAGAGGGATATTGTCTGAAACGCATTTACAACAACCCCGCGCAGGCCTCGCGTATGACTGTTCCGATGGATAATTATATCGCCCTTATTCCTTTCGAGCTTTCAGATGCTGTAATCGAAACGATTTCAGCCTACTCCGAGCGCGCAGTGCCCTTCTATCTTGATTCTGACAATTCGCGACATTGGCAAAACTATCTCGACTGGCCGAGTGCCGACCGATTCCTTTTCGCGGCACCGGATTACACTCCTGAACCGCCAAAAATAAGGCTCGCATCGGAATTTGTCGTCGAGAAGATCGACAATAGGCTTCATGCCGAGGTCGCTGTCGCTGTCGGAAGAATTCCGCATCGTCTCCTTGCAACCTCGCCATGGGCTGGCGATTGCGCCGTTTTCTCAGACAACCCTCACGACACGCTGACCTTCATCGTGCCCAATCAAATTCCCGACTCGATCCCCATCGTTGTTACCGGAAGCGCCACCGACGCCTGGATGCGAGTCCACCGAATAGGCCCGGACACACTTGACAACCAGATTATCGCCAAAGTCTGGGATAACACCGATTATAGTCTTTTCAATTTTGTCTATTTTGCGAAAAACGACGACATCTGCAAAGGAGATTTTGACCCTGAACTCGACAGGTTGGTCGATAGAACCGTGGAGTCGGATGGAAAGCTCTTGATAACCGGATACCGCTATCGCGATGCCCTCTGCGCTTACAACCACGCACGTTTGACTCTTCCCGCGACTCAGGTCAGAATCGATCCTTCATTGATTCCGCCCAGATTGCTTTTCGATTCGAAATGGGCCTCGCCCGATTCTATTTGGTTTATCAATAATTTCTCGCAAGCTATTGTATTATGGGAACATATTCCGATTCCGGCGGAGATTGCCGGTTACATTGTATTTGCCGATAATAAACCTATTCCAGCGGTGTTCACCTACGACGAAATCGCGCATCTACAGCTTAATCGCGAGCCTATTGTCGGAAATTTATTCGTCATTTCGGATTTAAAACCGGATGTGCCTTTGTTTGTTCGAATCGCGGCAATTTCCGGCGACGGCGCTTTCGGAAAGCTGTCGAAGCAGGTCGAGATACGCACAAAATCGCGCCGCAAAACCACTGTTTATGAGTTTTCCAGCCGTTTGGGCAATCCCTCGGCCTTCGACTTTTCTGAGTATAAAGAGGTCTCGATGCTATCCATAAATGCCGAGATTATCGATCTTTATCTCGGCACGGATTCTCCCGGCGACGGCTACGGCAACCTCGAGCTGAAATCACCATCGATAGTGGGTTCACGACATTCAGTCTGGAAAAGCCGTAATGCCGGTATTCTTCTCATGGATGTTCTTCCTCTCGAAGCGCCATACGATGTTCAGGAGTTAACCTCGATGGAAAAGCGGCAATCCGAGCCTTGCCGAATAGGCGCGCGTTATCTTGTGCGCACACCTGACGGCTACGAGCTTGTAATCCGCGTGGAATCGGTCGATGGAGAATTCCCGGATAGACGAATCGAGATTCAATATCTTTACAGATTAATCGAGA
Source organism: uncultured bacterium (assembly GCA_964459995.1). Taxonomy (GTDB): domain Bacteria; phylum UBP14; class UBA6098; order UBA6098; family UBA6098; genus CAZSHG01. The sequence goes on from CAYWOR010000007.1 coordinate 55,059, forward strand.
CTGCACCAGTTTTAAAACTTACGCATTAATTTAAAATACAATGAGTTATATTAAGATACATAATATATTTTTCAAGGTAATTAGCCTTATCTTATTGTTATCAAGTCTAATATCGGTTACGAATGCCGCTGTTCTCGGAACGATTTACTGTCATCTCGATTTGGCGACCTCGACAGCTGGAGTAGGCACAAGTGTCGAACTTACGGCAATTATCGACTCGATTAGAACCGTCGCGGGTGCGCCTGTTCTCGCCGCAACCCCATGTTTGCAGGAATATCAGACTTGGCGGTTGCATTCGACTTCCGGCAGACCATTGGGTAATTTAGTTGTCGAAGTTGGCGACCACTGCACCGGATCGCCCTGTTATCGCGATTATTACACGCATTCCTCCCCTTTCGACCTCGACCGTGAGCTTGTCGCAACTGCATGCTATTTCTTCGTCTCAGACAGTCTCGACAGCGCAAACGCCTTTCTACGAAGCGATCACTCTTTTTTCATCGAGTGCTATCGCCCAGGAAACCTACAAATATCATTGATAGAAGAGTATCGAACATCAACATATGATGTATGGAATGTTGTCAGCGATACAGCAACACTTACTATCACAGGCCCCCCGATGGAATGCCCACCGCTTAGCGCTCCGCAGTGTGGTGAGATTTGGGGTGTAACACCTATCGAGGCGAAAGGCATCTGGCATCATGTAATACTTCACGAGGGCTATCAATATCGTGTGAATACCTCTCCAAGCCCGCCCGCGAGCGGATTTGACCTCGATACAAACTACATCGAATTGACCAGCCTCGTCTCTGAGACCAGCTATTTTCTGCATGTCCGGGGTTGGTGTAACTGCGAGACCGCCGGCAGAAGCTACTCGCCATGGACGAGCATCCCCTTCAACACCCTTCCACAGCCGATCACGACAATAAAAACATCGCCTCAAAACCTGCTTTTTATGGCCGAAGGCGAGACATACTCGACTACGACCGATTTTCTCTGGCCGTATGTCGGTTCAGGCGGCCCATGCCACTGGATTCAGGCGGTAAGCCCGCAGGCCTACCCCCCCGACGGCGCGATATACTATTTTCGCGAGTGGAGCGATGGCGGCGCTTATGGCCACTGCCACAGCGTCGGCGCGACAAACATTACAATTACATGTTATTACGACTCGCTTCGTGGCGATTTTCTCCTTCAATCCTCCCCACCGGCTTCTGTTTGTGCAGGATCGATTATCAACGTGTCTGTGACGATGCTCAACAGCGGCTCGATAGAATGGTCGGCATGGGATAATATCTATCTCTGGAGCCAAAACCCCCCGATGAACGATATTTGGGGGATTTCCGAAGTTCCTTTCGAGGGAAGTGTTGTATGGCCGGGCGAAGCTCATACATTCAGTTTCACGGTAACCGCACCGGACGATCCGGGGGATTACATCTTTCAATGGCAAATGGGCAAAGGCGGGGTGGCATTTTTCGGCGAACCGAGCGAGGCTATCAACATCACAGTCGAAGCCAAGCCTACCGCGACAGCCTCGAACAGCGGCCCCTACTGCCAAAATGAAATAGTCGAGCTTTTCGGCGGTCCGGATGGCATGATGTCTTATATTTGGAGTGGCCCGGGAGGTTTTACATCGACCGCCCAATCGCCGGTGCGAGGCTCTGGAACGACCTCGATGACCGGAACATACAGGCTTATCGTTCAAAACTCCTATGGATGTCTCGATACAGCAACGACTTATGTTACTGTCCATGCGAAACCATCGGCTTCTGCTACGAACACCGGCCCCTATTGCGGCGGACAGACAATCGAGCTAACCGCTTCCCCCGCCGGATTGACAAGTTACCAATGGACTGGCCCTCGCGGCTTCATCAGCGACTCGAGAATCGCCACGATTCCATCTGCAGACACATCCAATGCCGGAAGATACAGTGTTATAGTCTCCAGCTCCGCAGGATGCCTCGATACCGCTTGGACAGACGTTACAGTTTACTGGAAACCCGAGATAACGGCTTACACAAACACTCCAGTATGTGAAGGCAGTGTGCTCGAGCTTCGTGCTGAACCTCCCGGAATGGACTCCTATTTTTGGCATGTTCCGGGTGGCAGTATTATTCCCGGGCGGGTGATTTTTCGCAATCCCGTAAGTGCCGACATGGCAGGAGCTTATCATGTAATCGCAACAAGCTCGGACGGTTGCTCCGATACAACTTGGGTATTAGCAATAATCGATACTGTAATCAAGACTTTGCGTATCGATTCACTCACTGCCGACAGCACATTCATATTTGCAGGAAGTGTTACGGGCCTACACTCGTTTGTCTCCGGTGCGGTTGACGACGTCAGCTACCACTGGCAACCCGAAGCCGCAATATACGACCCCGACACCTCGGATCCTCTCGTAGCACCGATGACAACGACAACTTTCACCGTTACAGTCAAGGATAGTCAGGAATGCGGCGTTTATCAGGTCAGCGATACAATCAGAATTCGCGTGATGACCGATTTTGAATGCATGATTTCCATCGACAGCCTCACCCACGATGCGCGAATTTGCCGCGGAGACAGCCTTCAGCTATATATTAACGCCCATTTCGGCATGGGCACCACATCTTATACCTGGTCGCCGAATTACAACATCTCTTCTATAAGTGTAAGAAATCCAATCGCTTATCCTGAAACAACGACGGTTTATACAGCAATCGCCCACGATGACTCGGGTTGCGTGGACACCGGTTTTGTTCAAATCAACGTGAGCAATGTGCGAATGGCTTGCACACCGGATTCCGGCCATATTTGTATCGGCGACGGCATCGAGCTTCGAGTCGCGCCCTTCGGCGGAACACCGCCCTATTCTCTCGCATGGCTTCCTGTCGGCTCTGTTATTCCATTGGATAGCTTCAGTGTTTATGCAACTCCTGAAACGACAACGAGTTACAGAGTCATCGCTGTCGATTCGATGGGCTGTTACGGCCTAGCCAATATCACCGTTCGTGTCGATACGCCTATTACAACTCTTTATATTGAACTTTCTGCAGACGACAGCAGTCTTATCCTTGGTGAATCGACACGGTTGCGTGCCCACGCTTACTCCGCCGGCGGAACGGTTGGATATTCATGGTCGCCCTCAGCAATTTTCGACGCTCCGACTTCCCCAACTCCTTGGGCAACTCCAACTTCTTCCGGATGGCTATATGTGTGGGTTACAGACTATCAAGAATATTGTCGATATTCATTATTAGATAGCATATACATAGATGTTGATGACACCTCTTCCTGTCCTCTCAGGATTTCGCATATCACACCGGATACTCATATTTGTCGAGGTTCAAGTGTAATACTCAATGTCTCTGTTCATGGCGCTTCGGGGCCGGTCGATTATCTTTGGACGCCGTCTTCGAGCCTTTCCGATCCACATTCGGCAAATCCGATCGCCACTCCAAATCATTCAACCTTTTATTGGGTATTCGTCAGCGACGGCGAATGCTCTGACAGCGCGCAGGTTATTGTTTATGTCGATACTATTCGCACCACAATGCGCATTTTGAACTCTGCGGCTACATTTGACACCATAGACCTCGGCGATTCGACTTTGCTATATGCCGATATTACAGGCGTTTATGGCGATTTGTCCGTCCGATGGACTCCGAGCGCATCGCTTGGAAGCCCTTATTCAATCGAGACATGGGCTTTCCCGACAGAACCGACGACCTACTCTATAATTGCCGAAGATAGTCAACACTGCGGTGTTTATCGCGTAACAGATAGTGTTCATGTCCATGTAAACACCTGGTTTGGATGCTCGCTTTCGGTTATCGCATTCGGCGCTGACAGCATCTGTCATGGAGGATCTGCCCATCTCGATGCCCTCGAATCGGGCGCTTCGGGTGGGTGTCATTTTGAATGGACTCCGCACGAGGGACTTTCAAATCCATATTTGCCGAATCCGACTGCAACACCTTATATTACAACAACATACACAGTTACCGCCCGCGACGATTCTGGGTGTGTGGCTATGGATTCGATCACGGTTTGGGTTAAAACCATAGATATTAGCTCTTTGCCGGATTTGCATATCTGCGATACAGATACAGTGCGGCTTTCGTTGGCCATGCACGCTGGAGTCGAGCCTATAGACTGGGTTTGGTCGCCGCCATTATTCTTATCTGATCCCGGCTCAGAGTCTCCTTATTGTTGGCCGGATTCGAGCATCAGCTATTCTGTCATTGCCTCAGACGCCGAAGGATGCGCAGACACTGCAACAATAGCCATTTTTGTCGAATCGATGGATTTTTCTATGACTTTATCGCTTTCTTCAGATACAACTATTTTCTACGGCGGTTCAGCATTTCTTCGCGCGCAAGTGTTTGGTGCTTCGGGAATTACAAGACATTCATGGAGTCCTACCACTTGGTTAGACGACCCTCTTTCCCTAACTCCAACTGCAACGCCTCCTGTGCGGACAATTTACCGGTTTACTGCTCAGGATAGCCAGTTCTGCGGCATTTACACATTGACTGATTCCGTTATTGTTGATATTATGCCCGATTTCGATTGTTCACTAACTGTATCAGCTTCTTTTAGCGAAACAACGATCTGTCGAGGGGCTAATGTAAGGTTAGAAGCCTTTGTTGACGGGGCATTCGGCGAGATCACCTACGAATGGAGGCCGCACGGCTTTCTCGATGATCCGTATTCGCCAAATCCCACGTCGATTGGAATCGACACAACTACAGTTTATACAATCGAAGTCAACGACGATAGTTGCACTGCATTTGCTAATGTTGTTATTTATGTGCCACGTATTATTTCATTATTAGATAATTCATTAACAATATGTATTGGTGACACAATTGAACTTTGGGCGGAGATGTTCGATGCTCACGAAGACCTCAGTTACAGCTGGTTGCCGGACTATTGCCTGTCAAATCCCGACTCAGCCTTTACTTTTGCATATCCAGAGACCTCGATTCAATATACCTTGACTGCTGTGGACGATTTTGGCTGTTCTGATTCGATAGTTATTTCTATCGATATCGATACCATATTGACATATATGGACATATCTCCTATTGCATCTCCTTTTGTGTTAAATCATGGCGATAGCACCTTGTTAAATGTTGTAATATCTGATGCAGTTGGTGATATTTATGTCGAATGGACAAGCGACATCGGAAGTGTTATATCCCCTTACAACACAACGAGTTGGGCTATTCCGGAATCTTCCGGTTGGTTTAGAATTCGAGTTGAAGACTCGCAAGAATGCGGATCATATATTCTTTTCGATAGCGTCTTCGTTCATGTTCGGGCATCCTATTGCTCCATAGGCGTTTATCTCGATTCGCCAGACTCGATTTGCCGTGGCGACTCGACATTGCTGTGTGCAAACTCATCGGGCGCAAATGGCTCTGTTAATTGGCAATGGCGACCTATTATCGGGTTGACCAACCCCAATTCCCCATCAACATACGCCTCGCCGCCCGTAAGCACATTTTACTGGGCAATTGCAACAGATAGCCTCGGTTGTGCCGATTCCAACGCGTTGACATTAGTCGTTCGCGAGACTCCAGAGGCTGTCGCTGTTGCTATTAACGAAACTCTATTTGTGGCGCAAAGGCTTGAATTGAGAGGGTTTCCGGTGGATTCATCTTACAAGTATTTTTGGAGCGGTCCTAACGGCTTTTCCTCAGAAAATAGGATTGCAATAGTCGAAAATGTGGAATTGACTCACAGAGGTTGGTTTGTCCTCGAAGTAATCAATTTGATAGGATGCGCTGGCACAGATTCTGTATTTATAGAGGTTTTCGAGCAACCTCTCATTCCCAATATTGCACTGACTCCATTGCGTATGGAATTCAACATTTTCGAAGGCGAGACTTTCGACGAGGCAAGGCTCAAAATAGCTAATACAGGGGATTCCACTCTGTATATCTCCGCGATTTCACTAATCGTAAACCGCGACGAGTTCTCCTTAGAGAACATCTCCCCAATCGAAATTCCACCGATGGCCGCAGAAAGCCTAATGATAAGATTTACAGCCGATTTGATAGGCTTTTATTTCGATACAATCGCGGTTGAATCGAACGATCCTGATTCACCGATAGCAAAGACGGTATTACAGGGAAGAGTGCATACGCCTGCAGAGCCTGATATAACAGCGTATCCGGCAATTTTGGATTTCGGTGCGGTAAATATAGATTCTTGCGATATTGACTCTGTTTATTTTGTTAATAATGGCGGCGGATTGTTAATTATTAATTCTATCCAACCGACTTCAGCTTCAATTACATTCCTTCGCCCGCCTTTACCAGACACCCTGTTTATAGGCGCTGGCGCTTTCTATCTCTTTGAATTCTGCCCTGTAGAAATAGGTTCGCTTCGCGCATGGATTGATACCGAGTCGAATGACCCAGACGAAGCGATATTCCGTCTTCTCGCACTCGGGTTGGGTGTAAAATACTCAGGCTATTCCTTGAGCACAGAAGTCATTACCCCAAATGGCGACGGCCTCAATGACTTCGTAGAGTTTATTATCCCAGATGATGTAACATATTGGATTGTAGAAATATACGATCATCGCGGAAAACAAATAATCTCAGAAAAAGCTTCCCGGTGGGATGCTCGAAGAAATGGCGCATTAGTTCCTATCGGAACTTATTATTACAGAATAACTTCCAACGGTGAAACCCGCCTCAGCGGTGCTATTTCAGTAATCTACTAAATTAACGCTCCAAAAATCAGTGCTTGCCAGATTTCATTTCGAGTGTATATTTTTGAAAGTATGGAATCGAAACGCAAAACTCCTCTTCCTTTTTGGGCGCAAAAGCTTATAGTTATAGCTTTTCTCTACTCAATCTTCGGGATCGGCTATTTATCAATAAATGCTCTTCATGCTGGAAAAGACGCTGTTTGCCTTAAAATATTCATTGACGATTTAATACCATTCAATCGGCATTGGATTTGGTTTTACTACTTGTATTTCCCTTTTATCTTATTTCCTATTATATTTTTACGTGATTATAAAGAGTTGACTCGTGCAACTGTCTTCTATTTAATCACAGCATTTATCACACTGATTGTATTCGCTTTTTGGCGAACCACGATGATTAGACCCGAAATCGTCGGCAACGACCTTTCTGCAAGACTTCTGAAGCGAATTTACGATCAGGATCATCCCTACAACTGTTTCCCAAGCCAGCATGTCGCATACAGCTGGGTTGCGGCTTTTATAGCGGTTAGGCGAGATCGCTTTTTCGGATATGCTTCCTTTGTGATTGCAATTTTAATAAGTCTCTCGACTGTTTTCATCAAACAGCATTGGTTTGTGGATATTCCGGGTGGAATTGGAGTTGCTCTAATCGCATATTTATTGACATATCACATTATATTTAAGGTGAATCTAAATGGGCATTAACACTATTTTACTTTGTCTTGCTCTATGGGCTTTTGCAATGGTCTCTTTCGCCGAAGAACCGCCGTCTTCATCTGTGAAAGAAATTCCCGGATGGGATATTGTTTTCGGTGATTTTGAGGTGCCGGAAAACACCCAACCGGGAGAGGTTCTCTCGGTAATACCTTCGCGGAAAATCCTTACGCTCAAACGGACAAATTCGCCCTACGATCCTTTTGTAGTGGGCGTTGCGGTGCTCGATTCGTTGGACACTCTTCGCGTAGCGATCGGCGGCGAGGTCGATGTGCTGATTGACCCGAGCATGGGGCATATATCGGCCGGAGAATGGCTTGTAACATCCGGTGCGACCGGCAAAGCGATGTCGCTATACGAAGACTATCCGCTAAACCCCCGTGTGATAGGCATCGCGCTGGAGGATTACGACCCGGATTCCGGCAAAGACCGCATTCGCACTGTGCTTCTTCCCGGTGAACAGATAACATCGCCAAGAAATATCAGGGGTAAATAGTTGTCGAGACCGCTCAGATTCTGGTTTTGGACAGTTTTGTCTACTGCCTTTTTCGCCATAGGTAGCTGGCGTTTGAATAGCAACTTGGATTTCACGCTCGCGGAAGCTCTTTTATACTCAGGTGCGGTTTCTATTGCTATATGGGTCATAGGATTACGACTTTTCATCGGCGGAAAAGGACCATTACCTACGAGCAAACTTCGTAGTCCGAATTTAGCAACACCCGAGGAGTTCGAGCTACTTTGCGCTGAAATATATCGAAAGCGCGGCTACAAAGTAGAGTTGACATCCGCGGGAGGTGATTATGGCGCTGATGTAATAGCTCGTAAAGGCAATTTAACCCTGATAATCGGCGCAAAACGTTATGACGAAAGCCAAAAAGTTGGGAATAGATGGGTGCAACAGCTTTTAGGGTCGATGCCCCATTTCAATGCGGACATGGCGGTGTTAATTACAACATCGGGTTTCACAAAACAAGCGATCGAACAGGCGGTTGATTGCCCTATCGAACTTATTGACGGGAAGGAATTATCAATAATCATACAAAAACTATGGATGTAATGTGTTATATTTTTGTAACACTTGTGTTACTTTTTTGTAACACATTTGCTCTCGACCTTAAACGGGAGTCCGTGGAATGGGGAACGACTCTCGCATTAAGCGCTGGCTCATATATTTTTTACAAATCCGGCCCTTTCTTCGACGAGCCGCTTCTCGAAGGCTCGACCGATAAACCATTAACTCACGAAACCGTGCCGACAACATGGCTGATTTCAGTCAGCGCACTTACTGCCGCGGGAACAATAGCAATCCCCCCAGAATCGAACGACCTCGAAACTCGTTATCATTATGCAAAAGGCCTTGTTCAGGCTTTTGCGGTGAATTCCTTTCTCACGACTCTCGGCAAGGACATCACAGGGCGTTACCGTCCAAATGCAGACGCCCGTATGGCCGCAAATTATGACGAACACAAGCTTCGCGACAGTTTTCCATCGGGGCATTCGAGCACAAGTTTTGCAGTGGCATCTTATCTTTCGTTATATATTTGGGAGGCAACCGCTGAGGGCGGCACATCGGAAAATATCGGCAAAGCCCTTCTGACAGCTGTTTTAATCGGATCTGCAGGATGGATTGGATACACTCGTATCGAGGATAATGCCCATCGCCCAGACGAAGTCCTCACTGGAGCCGCTTTGGGAACTGTGGTAGGTGTGGGAGCCTTCTATTATCAGCATTCGAATATTAGAAAAGAAGCGCAATCGGGCGCAGTTTCTGCCTCACCTATCGGAATTTCTTTTACATGGAGGTTTTGATGAGAAGTATCGCTTTCATAATTTCTATTTCTATATTGTTTATAATTTCCTGTGCCGGCAATAAAGCAGAAATAATACGTCACCGAAAATTCGCCGAAGAATCCTTTCGTTCAGCCGCTTTTCAATCGGCCAAGGCGCATGTCGATTCTGCCGCGGCAATATGCGAAGATATCCCATGCAAAACAGCACAATACCGCTGGCTTCTAAATATCTCAACAACTTCGGGCAACGATGTCCTTCGCGCAGAGGCCTATGAGAAGCTCATCCTCGCTTTCCTCGACAGTTCAGCCCCCGCCAAACGCAAAGTCGAATACGAAGACTCGGCCAGAACCGTCGCAGGACATTATCTCAGCTGGTCAGACACACTTCACGCTCTTCGCGGAGACCCTCTCCCCTTAGCCTCTGCCCTGCTCCTGTGCGCCGAGATCGCACCCCCGGACAGTCCAAATGTCGCAATAAAGCATCTTCAGAGAATAGTCGCTCATCCAGAATCGGCGACAATTCCGCATAGTCTCAAACCATATATGTTTCGTGCGCAAGCGCTTCTCGACGAGATCGGCCGAGAAATGGCCCTGAGATATCGAGCCGCAAAACTGTTGTCGGAAAACTTCATGCAATTCCCTCTCGAAGATCTCGAATTCGTCTATTTGGCGGCTTCGGGGTTTTACAATGTCGAGCTTGCGGCGGAAGTCGCGTTGTTAATCGCAGAACATCACCGAGACCATGGAAATCAAATCGAGGCATCGAGATGGGCCGGCGAAGCTCTTCTGTGGGAATCGAGGAAATAGTGGCAATTCAATGGCGATGGAAGCTCGCTGGCGCGACGTTTGCAAATATAGGAAAGTTGTAAAAATAAGTAAGATTCTGCAAACGGCGTGACAGCGAGCGCGACGGCGAGGAGGCTGGCGCGATTCTTGCCGAAACACATGCCAATCTTGTATAGATTATGCTATAGCAAGAATCGTGACAGCCTCTTTATTTTATAATTTATAATGCGCCATGATCGCTCATCGAATCGGAGTAATCGCGCTGGCGACGCCAACTGCTTCCCAAGGCAAGCTCGGCAAACATCAACAGAAAAGCGAGTATCAACATGCCATGATGAAGTTCTCGGCCATAACGCGCGGCAAGTATCTCCTCTTCGATCTTATCGTCGGGGTCGAGGAAGGTGATGTGAGCGATTTTCTTGATCTCGGACTCGGCTATCGGTGCAGGATTGCTTTCCGATATATCGAGATTGACCGCAAAAAGATCGATTAAAACCGAATCGGCAAAGACGCTGTAGATTCCTGCAAATTCAAGTGGCGGAGTGGTTAAAACCACGTTACCGGCGCCGAATCGCGGGGCGACATAACTCGCAGTTCCATTCGGAGCCACGATCCTCGCCGAACCCGCACCGGAAGGAAATCCATCGATATTTCTGACAGCACGATCTCCGACAATGTAGCCTGGGTCGAAAGCCGCCACATCCTTTGCGACATATTGTGTAAGCCTATGCAGAACAGGAACAAAAAAGCCCGATGTGGCAATATTACCATATCTGAGATCTGCTGAGAAAGCGCACAAAATCGCCTTGCCATCCCCGAAATCGCCTTCGGCAATAGCTGAAAGACGATTAGAGAACGCCAAAATTGATAACGGCGCTTTTTCGATAGCCGCGATTCTGCGGAAATCCACTGAAGGCAAGCCCTCATCTGCATAGGGGACGAAGACTGGATGGTCGAAATCCGCGTTCCCAAGCTCGAATCTTCCAACACCCTCATCGCCGCCGATAGAAGCCATCACGCTAAAATCACTGTTCTCGCCAAAAATCGATGCGAAGGACTTTTCAGGTTCTGCAGAGCCTCCAAAGAGAACTATCAAACCACCGCCCCGCTCCATGAATCCTCGAACGGCATTCCCCATTCCAGCGGTAAGAACCGGCGGATCCGAAAGAATGACGACACCATATTGCGAAAGCTGTTTGCCAGCTAATCTCGCATATTCGATTCGCTCGACTGAGAAGAAATCCGATCCTGCGGGTGCGAGTGCCTTTTCGATAAATGTGGTCTCTTTACCGCCAACAACGAGGACATCGAGCTTATTGGGAATGCGCATCGAAAAGTAGCGCTTATTGTCTGAAGGAAGAGCGTCGCCCTCGAGTTCGATTCTTCCATGATGGAATCCGCCGCCATCGACTCGTCCGCGAAGTGGCAATAGTTCTGAGCCTCCTGAAGGCAAATCGACCGACCCCTGCGAGATTCGCAGGTCGTCGATATACAAATCGACAACATGATTCGACACAGGATTTGGCGAAAAACTGCGAATTGTGGTGAAAAGTTCGAATTGAACACCCTGTTGCAGAAGCGTCCTTGGAAATTGAATCTCCGAGCAGGCGAGGTTTCGCTCGTCGTCGGGTTCGATGGTCATTGCGTAGATTCTAATTCGTTCGGGGACATCGAGATGGCCGGTTCGGCGCCAGCCTTCAGCCCGATTGTCGGTAAGGATGTAAATTTCTTTGTGTAGTAGCCTGCTTTCGCCGATTTTCTCGATAGCATCGGCCAGCGCCGCCCAAATATCGGTGCCGAAATGGGAAATTTGAAGACTGTCGATACTTTCCTGCGCACCGGAAATAAAACGTGAAGGGCGGGGGGTCATAGCTGAGGGTTTCGAATCGAAGGGAACTATCAAAATTTCGTCGCCCTCTTTCAGCATCGAGATAATATCGCCGGCGAGATGTTTCGCCCTTACGAATATATCGACACCAGCGGCCTCCTGGCCCATCGAGTAGGATCGGTCGAGTAAAATTGCGACTGCCGTATTTTCATGAGCACCAACTCCTCCACCGAAAGCTCCGCGAATCGCAGGCCTCGCAAAAGCGCCTATAACCAATAACAGAATCAGCGTCCGAAGAATCAGAAGAAGGATTTGACGAAGTTTCATCCGTTTCATCTGTTTTTTCTGAATCTCCATTAGGAATCTTAGAGAAGGCCACTCGACACGGACGAGCCGTCGTCGCGTAAACAGATGAATAAGTATCGGCAGAGCCACCGCCGCGAGTGCAGGCAGAAAAACGTTATTTAGAAAAGTCAGCATAGAATGTCCATTTCTTAATAATCGAAGGGTATTATACGAAATCCTCGAGCCGAGGTCAAGCCGAACCTTGAATATTAGAATAAACTGTTGACAATTATTTGCAGTTAATTTATTTTGCCGGCATGAAACATAAACCGGAAGGGGGATTATGAGAAGTGTCGTTTATGGGCTAATTTGCGGCCTATTATGCACTCTTGCCTTTTCCCAGGGCATGGTCGATTTCGGACTTAAGCTCGATATCGATCTTCCATTCGATGGAAAATGGGAATCAAATGAATACTCGGGAAACGGCTTTAACGGCGGATGGTATAACAACGCCACAATGCTGGATTTCTTCACTGTGATGTCGATGAATTCCGAATGGGAGGTTGTGCCATCGACACGAATAGGTGGAGGCGGATTTATCGGTTATTGGTTCAATAGATCCGTCGGGCTTCGCTTCGATCTTGATTACATGGCCGGTTCAGTCGAAACGAAAGCTGATATGCGATATCACCTTTGGGATGCCCTAACGGATGACGAATATCTGATCGATGTCGATTATGACCCAGTCGAAGGTTCGAGCAATTTCTCGACTTTCAAAATCGCGCCCACGCTTCAATTTAGCTTCGGTGATAATCCTCATTTCGGCTCGGGGCTTCTTATCGGCCCGGCTGTTTTCATAGATAATTATGAGGTTTATCTCGATGTCCCGATTGTTGTTACATCGGATAATCAGATCAACGAGTATTACTCGAATGCCGGCTATAATAGATATGTTTACAGCGAAAATGCAACGGCTTTCGGCATTACAGCAGGTCTAACAGGGCGTTTTCCGCTTTCGCCGTCAGTATTTATCGAGGGTGTCCTCTCACTCGATTTAGGCGCGATGCCTATTTACGACGCGGTCGAAGACTATGGATTTCTGGACGAGCCAATTCTTCGAATCGAGAACAAGTCGGGTTTTCTGAGGAGTGTGGGGCTTCAGTTAGGTATCGGTTTTAATCTCGCACCTGTCGAATATGCCGACAGCGACGGTGACGGCGTTTGGGATCCATGGGACATGTGCCCCGACACCCCCCCCGGAACACTCGTTGATGAAAGAGGTTGCCCTCGCAGAGAGCGCAGACCGATTCAGGATGTCGATGTAGAGCAGGATTTCGTCGATAAAGGCGTTTTCATCACCAATGAAATTTTCTTTGAATTCAACAGCGATGAAATCACGCCGGATTCCTATCTCTTGCTTGATAAAATCGGCGAGGTTCTCGAAAAACACCCTGGATGGGTAATCGAAATTGCAGGCCATACGGATTCCATCGGGACGGAAAGCTATAATCAAAAGCTTTCTGAACGCAGAGCAAAGGCTGTCAAAGACTATATAGCCGCGAATTTCAATGTTATTCCCGCGAATCTTTCGGCACAGGGCTATGGCGAATCCATGCCGATAGCTGATAACGGGACTCAGGAAGGCCGTGCGAAAAATCGGCGCGTGGAATTCAAAAAGATAAGATAAGCTGTTTAATATTGCATCGAAAAGGCGAGGAACTTTCCTCGCCTTTTTTGTTAAGAATGAAAAAGGAGGGCATCGAACCCTCCTAAATGTTAACTATTAAGATTCAATAGGTTAGCATTTCGATTTCGAGTTAAGCTCGTCAACCATGTCGGTTTTTTCCCATGTGAATTCGGGAAGCTCGCGTCCGAAATGGCCGTATGCCGCTGTTTTCTCGAAAATCGGTCTTCTGAGATTCAGGTGGTCGATTATTGAACGTGGTGTAAGCGGGAAGACCTTTCTGACTAACTTCGTGAGGTCGCTGTTGGAAAGATGTCCAGTGCCGTCGGTATTAACCATAACGCTAACAGGCTCTGCAACACCGATTGCGTATGCAAGCTGGATTTCGCATTTGTCCGCGAGATCCGCGGCGACGATGTTCTTCGCGATGTAGCGCGCCATGTAGCTTGCGGATCTATCGACCTTGGTGGCATCTTTGCCGGAGAAACATCCGCCGCCGTGGCTTCCAACACCACCGTAAGTATCGACGATAATCTTTCTGCCGGTAAGGCCTGTATCCGCAACCGGACCTCCAAGAACAAACCTTCCTGTCGGGTTGATATGATAATCGGTTTCGTCATCGAGCATATCCTTCGGAATGACAGGCGAAATGACATGCTTTTGAATTTGTGCTCGAAGTTCGCCCATCTCTATGTCGGGCGAATGCTGGGTGCTAACCACTACGGCCTGAATACGAAGGGGTTTGCCGTCTTCGTATTCGACAGTAACCTGTGCTTTGCCGTCGGGTTTGACCCATGGCAGGAGTGCGCTTTCGCGGACTTCCTTAAGCCGCATTGTCAATCTGTGGGATAGAGTAATCGGCAGGGGCATAAGAACTTCGGTTTCTCGTGTGGCATATCCAAACATCAACCCCTGATCGCCTGCACCTTCCTTATCGACACCCATCGCAATATCGGGGGATTGTTTGTCCAAAGTTGTAATCACTGCGGCGGTTTCCCAATGGAAGCCTAAACGAGGGTCGGTGTAGCCAATTCTGCGGATTGTCTCGCGGGCAATCTGCGGAATCTCGACATAGGTTTCCGTTGTGATTTCGCCGCCGACTATCACGAGGCCGGTCGAAACAAAGGTTTCGCATGCGACCCGGCTCTTTGGGTCATCCGCGAGGACAGCGTCCAGAACGGCATCGGATATCTGGTCGCAGACCTTATCCGGATGGCCGTTTGTAACGCTTTCCGAGGTGAACAAGAATTTTTCTGACATCTTATATCCTTTCATTATTTAATTTCCAAATGGTAATTTATGTCTTTTTTACAAATTTTCAATATCAATCATGTCGAAATTAATTAGTCGCCGTAATAGCCACCCTGCGAGTGATCGCCGAGGATCATCTTTCCGAATTTGCCACGATAGGATGATTTATCGCCTAGAATGCTTGCTTTTAGGAAACCGCGTTTAATTTCGGCACCGTTTCCGATAATCGAATCACTAATAATCGAATCGGAGATGACGACACAGTCGCCAATCGAGACATAGGGGCCTATGATACAACGCTCGATAACGCAACCTTTGCCGATATAAACCGGCGGAATTAGGACAGCATTCTCGAACTCCTGCGCAGGCACCTCGTGATCGAGCAGGTGTCGGTTTGTTTCGATTAGAGTCTCGACAGTGCCGCAATCGAACCATCCGCGAATCTCTTCGGGGAAAAAAACCGCGCCATTTTCGACCATAAGCTGAAGCGCATCTGTGAGCTGGATTTCTCCGCATGTTTTTTTGTCGGTCTTAATTATCTCAAGAAGCGCTGATTTTAGAGCTTCTGAGGAGGTGCAAAAATATGGCCCGGTTATCGCGAGGTTGCTTTTCGGGAATTCGGGTTTTTCCTGAAGACTGATTATTCTGCCATCTGCAACCTCGACAACGCCAAAGCGGCTCGGATTTTCCACATATCGCACGCCGATGCAATTCTCGTTCGAAGCGATTATTTTTTCGAGTCCCATCTCTATTATAGTATCGCCCAAAGCGATGAGAACCGGCTCGTTTTCAACAAAATCCAGCCCTATAGAAACAGCATAACCAAGCCCGAGAAGCTCTTCCTGTTTGACAAAATGAAGGGGAATATCATAGCGCTTTTCGACATATTCGCGGATTTTATCGCCTTTGTAGCCAATAACAAGAATCAACTCATCGATTCCGTCGCGAATCAGGGCGTCGATTATATGTGCGAGTATCGGTTTGCCGGCAACATGGAGAAGGGGTTTTGGGACTGTCGAAGTGAAGGGCTTAAGCCGGGTTCCTGTTCCGGCGACCGGAATTATTGCTTTCATCTCTGCCTATCTTCCAGAAAGTTCGGATTTGAGGCGGTCGATAATCTTCACCGGAAGTGGATCGACCTCGTTAAGAATCGCGAGATAATAGCTCGCCCAATCGCCAAGTTGGATTAGGGAGAACATCCTCGCCAACAGTGACTCCCCCACCGATTCGATAATAATCGATTCGACGCCGAGTTCGTCCATAACCTCGGCCATGAAATCCATTCTGAAATCGACGCGCTTGTGGGTTTCTGCGTCTTTCAGCCAAATCGCAATAAGCACATCCTTAAGATAATCGACCCTATTCCATCCGACGAGTTCATTGTGGTTGTTCTCGGGAAGAAGAGCGCTATAGGCTAACTGCTTCGAGTTTTCGTTAATCTGGCCGCGAAAACGGACTGCGACCGAATCGAAATGGAAGCTGTCCGAATAAACCAACGGAAGTTTTTTGAAAAGTGCGAAAGCAAGGGCTTTTGCGGTGTTTTCGGAAGTCGGTGAGGTTAGATCAAACTCCTGAATGCCTATCTGCAAAGAATTATAGGTTTCCTCGATTTCTGCGGATTGGTCGGGGATTAGGCCGAGTTCTTCGAATAGGGTAAGCATCGGCGAGAAACTGTATCCCAGCGCGGCTCGGGGTGGTAAACCGCCGGGTATCATTATTATAGGTAAGTTTTCGGCTTCGGCGATTTTGGCGATTTTCCCACCTGTTGTGATGACTATCCGTTGCGCGCGACGGTTGCCGGCTTCGGCGAAGGATTCGAGGGTTTCTTCGGTGTTTCCGGAGTAGCTCGAACCTATGACGAGCGAATCTTCGTTAACGAAGGCGGGTAAGGTGTAATCCCGGTTGATGATCATCGGAACGTGAAGAATGTCTATCGCGTAGGATTTGACGAGGTCTCCGCCAATTGCGCTCCCCCCCATTCCGCAAACGATAATGTTCTTTACGCGGTCGATGTCGATTGAGTCGAGGAAAATTCCGCGTGCAAGTTCGCGCCCTGTAATAATTTGTTCGGGAAATTCGCGCAGGTGGCCGACCATGCCGTTCGGGTCTAATTCTTTTATTTTCAATTCATTATCGAGCATTCTTTCTCCAGTGTTTTAAGAAAATCGAATGATTAATATACATGTCCGAAACGTTCCAGTCAAATATTTTTCATTTTTTTCGAGAAAAGACTTGACATCGGGGTTGCGCACATATATTTTCACTCAGTTTTGAAGTCCGAATACGCGCTAAGATACGCGAAACGGGCTGAGGACAGGCTGTTTGAAGTAATTAAGAATTTGAAACTGGGGCCGTAGCTCAGTTGGGAGAGCGCCAGAATCGCACTCTGGAGGCCGTGGGTTCGACTCCCATCGGCTCCACCATGATCATTATGAATGCTCTGGACGGAAAAACTGCGATAATAACCGGTGCCGCCCGTGGAATCGGAAAAGCCATCGCGAGGCTTTTCAAAAACGAGGGCGCAAATCTCCTCCTTGTCGATCTCGACGAGGCCGAGCTGAAAAAAACCGCGCAGGAATTGGGTGCTGAGGCTTTTGTGGCGGATGTATCCGACAGCGAAAGCGCAGAAAAGGCCGTCGGAACAGCTATCGATAAATTTGGTTCTTTACACATTTTGGTCAACAACGCAGGAATCACACGCGATGCACTTGCGCTTCGAATGAAACCCGAAGATTTCGAGCTTGTGCTGAAGGTAAACCTGACCGGCGCTTTTCTTATGACGAAGGCCGCTGTGAGGGTGATGATGAAATCCCGTTACGGCAAGATAGTGAACATGGCAAGCGTGGTCGGAGTAAAAGGCAACGCAGGTCAGGCGAACTATGCGGCATCTAAGGGCGGGTTAATCTCGATGACAAAGACCTTCGCAAAAGAGTTCGGAAATCGCGGAATTCGAGTGAATGCAGTCGCGCCGGGTCTTATCGAGACAGAAATGACCGTTAATCTTCCCGAGGGAGCTTTGGAAGTTTTCAGGGATAAGATTGCACTCGATAGAGCCGCCGGAAAACCTGAAGATGTCGCAAAAGCAACGCTCTTTTTGGCTTCCGAGGATTCCGATTACATCACCGGCGTCGTTTTGCCGGTTGATGGTGGAATGTTGATCGCATAGCTTAACGCTATTTTCCGCGGCAATCGTCGCGAATTCTGTTGCCGATATTCGTTCCCCAAGCCGAATATCGAAATCCAGGACTTGGGGGGTATCACCGATAAAGGTGCACCCCCGCTTAGTGGGGTTTTTTGTTTATTTTGTGTTGTATGAAAAAGCTCATGGAGGCTTTAACTATGAGAGAAAAGAAGAAGACTCGCGAGGGAGTGGTCGTTTCCAACGCGATGGACAAAACGGTAAAGGTGGAAGTCATATACAAGCACCTCCATCCTCTTTACGGCAAGGTCGTGAAGAGCCGTCACAAGCTCATGGCGCACGACGAGAAGAACGAGTGCCTCGTGGGCGATTTCGTCCGTGTCGTTGAATCCCGTCCCCTATCGAGAACCAAGCGTTGGCGCGTCCTGCAGATAATCGAACGTCCCGAGGCGGCGGAGGTATAAAATGATTCAGCGTGAGACTATACTCAATGTTGCGGATAACTCCGGAGCCAAGCGCGTTCAGGTCATCGGAATGACTCACGGAACGAAGCATAATACCGCCCATATCGGCGATGTTGTCGTTATCACGGTAAAAGAGGCTATCCCCGGCGCGGCTGTCAAAAAGGGCGATATCGCACAGGCGGTCATCGTTCGGACGAAAAAGCCGCATCGCCGTCCAGATGGCACCTACATTCGTTTCGACGACAACGCGGCGGTTCTAATCGATGCTAATTTGGAGCCGAAAGGAACCCGTGTATTTGGACCGGTCGCAAGGGAACTTCGCGAACTCGATTTCATGAAGATCGTATCGCTGGCCCCCGAGGTCCTTTAAGGAGATATTATGAGAGAGAACCAACCACCAGCGGTGAGAATCAGAAAGAACGACATTGTCCGTGTCGTAGCGGGTAATTCGCGCGGCTCGAAGGGCAAAGTGCTCAAGGTTTTCCCGCGTAGCAGACGAGTCATCGTTGAAGGTGTGAACTTCATAAAAAGGCATACCAAACCGCGCAGTCAGACGGATCAGGGCGGAATTCAGGAACGTGAGGCCCCTATTCACATCTCGAATGTGAAGCTTATTTGTCCGAAATGCGGGGCTGAAACGCGCCTTGGAATGCACGCCGCCGATGACGGAAGCAAAGTCCGTGTATGTAAAAAATGCCTGGAGATGGTAGACGTCTAATCGACGCGAGGAGTGAATTATGGCATCAAGATATGTTGATATTTACAAAAACGATGTGATTCCGAAGCTTCAGGAGCGTTTTAATTACGATAATGTTAACCGCATTCCCCGGCTTAAGAAAATCGTCGTCAATGTAGGCGTAGGGGCGGCATCGCGTAATGCGAAGCTTCTTGAAAACGCCACAGAGGAGCTTACGACAATCACCGGCCAGAAGCCAAAAAACTGCAAGGCCCGTAAGAGTGTCGCGAACTTCAACCTGAGGAAGGGAATGTCCATCGGTTCGTCGGTTACGCTTCGTAGCGACCGAATGCTCGATTTTCTCGATCGGTTCATCAATATCGCCGTTCCGAGAATACGCGATTTCCGTGGTCTAAACCCAAATTCTTTCGATGGGCGCGGTAATTACACGATGGGTATTACCGAACAGATAATTTTCCCCGAGATCGAGTATGATAAGATCGTACAGATCAGGGGACTTAATATAACTTTCGTAACTTCCGCCGAGACCGACGAGGAGGCTTTCGAGCTACTTTCGGCCTTCGGTTTTCCCTTTAAGAGAACTTAAACCGTTTGAGGTGAATTTATGGCGAGAAAGAGCTTAATCGCCAAGGCTAAACGACAACCGAAATTCAAGGTTAGAGGCTACAATCGTTGCCAACGTTGCGGACGTCCGCGTGGTTATTATCGCGATTTTGGCCTTTGCAGAATATGCTTCAGGGAATTGGCAGTAACAGGCCAGATCCCGGGAGTTCGTAAGGCCAGCTGGTAAAATCGGGAGGTTATTGATTATGATGACTGATCCTATAGCCGATATGCTGACACGCATCCGTAACGGCGTTATGGCTAACAAAAAGAATGTTTCGATGCCGTCGAGTAAGATGCGTCATAATTTAGCGCGAATTTTGACCGAGGAAAAGTTTATCCGCGGTTACAAGATTGTCCCATCGGGCGGCCCAAGTCCCACGTTGAAGGTCTATTTGAACTATGACGAGGGCGAGCCGGTTCTAAGAGGCATCGAGCGCGTATCGAAACCCGGGCGTAGAGTCTATGCCCAATTGGATAAACTGCCAAGAGTCCGCGGCGGTCTCGGTGTGGCGATCCTCTCGACCTCCAAGGGGGTTCTGACGGACCGTCAGGCTAAGATGCTGGGTGTTGGTGGCGAAGTCCTCTGCTACGTTTGGTAAGGAGCTGAAATGAGCCGAATTGGATACTACCCATTAACAGTCCCCCCGGGCGTGAAAGTGGAATACAAAAACCACGTCGTTAGCGTATCCGGTCCTAAGGGGAGTTTGTCTTGTGAATTGGGCGCGGAGGTTGGTTTTCAGGATAATGAAAACGGCACCATCACAATTACGCGAGTCAACGACCTCAAGAAATCTCGCCAGATGCACGGTCTTTACCGCTCGATGGTCAACAACATGC
Organism: uncultured bacterium; assembly: GCA_964459995.1. Classification (GTDB taxonomy): domain Bacteria; phylum UBP14; class UBA6098; order UBA6098; family UBA6098; genus CAZSHG01. The sequence continues at coordinate 75,843 of CAYWOR010000007.1, forward strand.
TAATTGGCGTTAGCCAAGGTTTTGTGAAGGACCTCGAGATAATCGGCACCGGATATAAAGTGGAGCAGTTCGGGCGTGGTATTATTGTCGCTCTCGGATATAGCCACCAGATTTTCTTCAGCCCTCCGGAAGGCATCACAGTAACATGCGATATGCCCAAAAGGAAGACCCAGGCCGACGGGACGCCAAACCAAATTCTCGCAGGCTCCATCAAGGTCGAAGGTGCTGATAAACAGTTAGTGGGGCAGGTTGCCGCTAAGATACGCGGTTTTAAGCGCCCCGATGTTTACAAAAGCAAGGGCATCCGTTACGCCGACGAACGCGTCAGCATTAAAGCCGGTAAAGCCGCTTCTAAATAGAGGTTATTAACTATGAAGAACAGGAAAGAAATCAGGCGGAACAGGCGGATAATCCGCGTCAGGAAGAAGATTTTCGGGACTTCCGAAAAGCCGAGACTCTGTGTTTTCCGCAGTTTAAGGCATATCTATGCACAAGCTATCGACGACGATTCCGGCAACACCCTTGCGAGTGTTTCAACGCTCAGTCCGTCTATTTTGGACGAGCTTAAGGGTAAGAAAAAGGCCGAAAAGGCGGAGATAGTCGGAACGAAAATAGCCGAAGCGCTTAAGGACAAAGGTATCGAGAGGGTCGTTTTCGACCGCCATGGATGTCTTTATCATGGAAGAATAAAGGCTTTGGCAGAGGGAGCCCGTAAGGGCGGACTTCAGTTTTAGGAGCATATATGGAAGCCGAAGAAAAAAGAAGAGGACGTAGAACCAGAACAGCCAAACCGGTCGAAGAGACGCTCGAAGAACGCGTTATCGCCATCAACCGTGTTTCCAAGGTTGTTAAGGGTGGAAAGAATATCAGCTTTAACGCACTTGTCGCGGTTGGCGATAAGATGGGCAATGTCGGCATCGGGCTCGGTAAGGCGAATGAGGTGGCGGCGGCAATTCACAAAGCCACCGAAGAGGCTCGCAAGACGATGGTTCATATTCCCCTGATCGGCGGAAGGACTATCCCCCACGAGATAATCGGAAGATTCGGTTCGGCGAGAGTTCTTTTGAAACCCGCATCGCCCGGAACCGGCGTTATCGCCGGCGGAGCCGTCAGGCAGGTATTGGAAGCTCTTGGCGTTCAGGATATTCTTACGAAATCTCTTGGTTCTAAGACTGCGATCAACGTCGCGAAAGCCACTATGGAAGGTCTCCTCGCTCAGGAGAACATTGAAATGGTTGCCGAGCGCCGCGGTATCTCCCCCGAAAAACTGAAAAGGTAGTGGAGTATTATCATGGAACGAGTTCGAATAACTCTTATAAAAAGCCCCATCGGATACGAAAAAAGCCAGAAAGAGACCGTTAAGTCTCTCGGCCTTACGAAAATCCGTCAGACTGTCGAGCATAATGCCACCGACAGCATTATGGGGATGATATTCAAGGTAAAACATCTCGTCAAAGTCGAGAGAGTAGAAGCATCCGGAGGTGAGTCATAATGAAGCTCGGAGAACTCAGACCGCCGAAAGGCGCAAAGAAAGACCGTAAGCGCGTTGGCAGAGGCGAATCTTCCGGGCAGGGTAAGACTTCCGGAAAGGGTCATAAAGGTCAGATGGCCAGAAGCGGCGTCAGCAGGCGTTCGTGGATGGAAGGCGGCCAGATGCCTCTCGCGAGACGTCTTCCGAAAAAAGGGTTTAATCCTCCGCAGAGGACAATCTATCAGGTCGTCAATATTCAGGATTTGAACCGTTTTGAGGACGGTCAGGAAGTAGATTTCGCTATCCTGATGGAAAATGGACTCATCTCGCGCAAGCTTCCTGTGAAGCTTCTCGCCAATGGCGAACTTCGTGTCAAGGTGAATGTGATTGTCAACGCCGCAAGCAAAACTGCTATCGAAAAGGTCGAAGGACTTGGCGGCAAAGTAGAGATCATATAAGGCGGTGCCTAATTGAAACGGATAATCGAAGCGATAACGAATGTCTTTAAGATACCCGATTTGAGGAAGAAAGTCTTTTTCACGATCGCGATGCTTGTGCTGTATCGTCTCGGCGGGCATATTCCCCTGCCGGGAATCAACATGGGCGCTCTGGAGCAGGCTTTCGGACAGGGCAATATGGGCGGTTTGTTCGGCCTGTATGATATGTTCGTCGGTGGCGCGTTCAGAAGAGCGACGATATTCGCGACCGGTATTATGCCATACATTACCGCGTCGATTATCATCCAGCTTTTGGGCGCGGTTATCCCCTATTTCCAGAAACTTCAGCGCGAAGGCGAAGAAGGCAGACGGAAGATCACCCAATACACTCGCTACGGCGCTTTGTTTATTGCCGCCGCGCAGTCGTTGGGCATGGTCGCTTATCTTAATGGTATAGATGCCAGTGCCGCGGCTCCGGTTATTATCCCCGCGCTTAAAGGTGTCCCCTTTATGGTTTTAGCGGTCATCAGCCTTACTACAGGTGCCGCTCTAATTATGTGGATTGGCGAATTAATGACCGAAAAGGGCATCGGAAACGGAATGAGCATCTTGATCTTAGTCGGAATCGTTTCGCGTCTTCCGATAACTTTCTACCAAGAAGTAGTTCTGATAATGGAGGGTGGACGCTCGATTTTCGCTGAGTTCGTCGTAATTATCGGAATTCTATTCTTTATTGCTTGCGCGATTTTACTCTCACAAGGAACTCGTCAGATTCCCGTGCAGTATGCGCGCAAAGTCGCCGGTAGAAAAGTTTACGGTGGAAGTGCTACGCATCTCCCCCTTAAAATCAACGCCGCCGGTGTTATCCCTATTATTTTCGCCAGTGCTGTTATGTTCATCCCGACTATCGTTATCAGCCTTTTCCCCGATGGCGGATTCAAACAGATATTGACGCAGGCATTCACTGGTAGTTCTTTCGTTTACAATATAATTTACGGCGTTATCATCGTGTTCTTCTCCTATTTCTATACAGCGGTGATTTTCAATCCGGTCGATGTCGCCGAGAATATGAAGAAATACGGTGGTTTCATTCCGGGAAGACGTCCCGGCAAGCAAACCTCGGATTATATCGATAAGGTTCTTACGAGAATAACCCTTCCCGGGTCGATAGGATTGGCACTTATTGCTATCCTTCCGGTTTGGTTCTTCCAAGGGGTTACCGGCGGAACCGGCGATTTGGAATATGCTATCGGCGGGACTACACTGCTTATCCTCGTCGGGGTAATTATCGATACGCTTCAGCAGGTCGAAAGCCATCTTCTCATGCGCCATTACGATGGTTTCATGAAAAAGGGAAGGATTCGCGGAAGGCGCTAAGATGACAGATTGCCCTCGGAAATACAACATCCTCTTTCTCGGCCCTCCCGGGTCGGGCAAAGGGACATATTCCGAGAGTATTGCATATAAGCTCGACCTTAAGCAAATCGCTACCGGCGATATTCTTCGCGAAAGAGCGGAGAAGGGCGACGAGCTTGGAAAGCAGATCAGTAGCCGTATCGATTACGGACAATTGGTTCCGGACGAATTGATTATCGGCATTATTCGCGATATTATGGTCGGCGGAGATTTGGAAAAGGGATTCACATTAGATGGTTTCCCTCGGACATTGCCTCAAGCGAAGATGCTGGACGATCTTCTTAAGTCCCTCGGTTGGGAGCTGGATTTCGTCTTTTATGTTTGGGCAGAAAAGGAAAAAATAGTCGAACGAATTGTCAATCGGGTTCAATGCGAGAATTGCGGTGTTGTTTACAATATGAAGGACAACCCTCCCAAAGAGGACAGTATCTGTGATCATTGTGGAACACGCATGTCGCATCGGCCAGATGACAACCGGAAGACGGTTCTTTATAGATTCGATATTTACGAAAGGGACACGGCACCTGTGGTAGAGCACTACAGTGGTCATCCCGGGTTCTTTAAGATATATACAGGCGGACCTGTTGGCACCGCCGAAATAGAGATGATGAGCATCATCCGCGGGGCTTGTCAATGATCGAAATCAAGTCGAAACGCGAGGTCGAATTGATGCGTTCCGCTGGAATGGTCGTCGCCGAGACGCTTTATGTTCTTTGCAAAGCCACTGAACCGGGAATCACAACCGCCGAGCTAAACGAACTCGCTGGTAAAACTATCGCCGAGTATGGCGCTGAAAGCGCTTTTCTCAATTATAGTGTCGATGACAATCGTGTCCCCTACCCCGGTATCGTTTGCATATCGGTAAATGAGGAGATTGTTCATGGGATACCCGGGCCGAGGAAGATCGAATCCGGGGATATCGTCTCCTTCGATGTTGGCACGAGGCTGGACGGCTTCTGCGGAGACGGTGCCGGAACGGTTATTGTCGGCGATGTCCCAAAAGAGGTTCGAAAGCTTGTCGATGTAACGCGTCAATCTCTCTACAATGGCATCGAGCAGGCCGATGTCGGGAATCGGATTAGAGACATAGGCAGGGCTGTTCAAGTTACCGCTGAGTCTGCCGGATTTGGAGTTGTTCGTGAAATGGTTGGCCATGGAATTGGCAAAGAAGTCCATGAGGAACCTCAAGTGCCAAATTTCGTAATAGGCGGCTTTTCGCCGAAACTTGTTCCGGGAATCACGATTGCTATCGAGCCAATGATAACTATGGGCGATTGGCATCTCAAAGAGCTTAATGATAAGTGGACGCTTGTTACGGTGGACGGAAGTTTATCGGCTCATTTCGAGCATACCGTGGCCGTTACAGAAGACGGTCCGTTTATTTTGACATTACGCAAGAATGGAAAAGCAGGTTTCGACCTGAATTAATATGGATAATGAAAACGAAAAGGAATGTATTCAAATAGAGGGGATCGTGCTTGAGGCATTGCCAAACACGACCTTTCTTGTCGAATTGGAAAACAAACACCGAATATTGGCGCATGTTTCCGGCAAGATGCGTAAATACTACATCCGCATTTTACCAGGCGACCGCGTAACGGTTGAGCTTACGCCCTATGATTTAGAAAAAGGGCGCATCGTCTATCGTTACAAGTAACCTGACCGGGAAACGCAGGAGGTAATAATGAAAGTCCGTGCATCGGTAAAGAAAATCTGCGACAAATGCCGCATTATTAAACGCAAAGGGCGCGTCCGCGTCATTTGTTCTAACCCCAGACACAAACAGCGTCAGGGATAGGAGGATATAATATGGCAAGAATCGCTGGAGTCGATTTACCCAACAACAAGCGTATCGATGTCGCTTTAACTTACGTTTACGGCATCGGCCCAACAACCAGCAAGCTCATCTTGGACTCAGTCGGAGTCGATCCTACGCTTCGTGTTCACGAGTTGAACGAAGCCGACATCTCCAAGATTCGTCAGGAGATTGACGAGCATTATCCTGTCGAGGGTGCATTGCGTGCTCAGAAAGCCGGCAACATCAAGCGATTGATCGAGATTGGTTCTTATCGCGGGATGAGGCATAAGGTCGGCCTTCCGGTTCGCGGACAGCGGACCAAGACTAACGCAAGAACCCGTAAAGGTATCAAACGGACCGTCGGCATGGGGCGCAAGGGACCCGGCAAGAAAGGCTAAAGATAGCAGGAGGATATGGTGGCTAAAGGTAAGAAAGCAACATCGAAACGTCAGCCTCGTCGTATTAAAAAGACGGCTCCCGAGGAGGGAATCGTCCACATCACTTCGAGTTTCAATAATACTATTGTCTCGATTACGGACGGGCAGGGCAACGCATATAGTTGGAGTTCCGGTGGCAAAATAGGATTCACCGGATCGAAGAAATCGACGCCCTATGCGGCACAGCTCGCCGCTCGTGAAGCGGCCGAGAAAGTTATGGAAATGGGCATGAAAAGTGTCGAAGTCCGCACTAAAGGCCCTGGAAGCGGCAAAGAAGCCGCGCTTCGGGCAATCACTGCGACAGGACTTCGCGTAAGTCGTGTTAAGGATATTACACCCGTTCCCTTCGGCGGTTGCAGGGGCAAAAAACGCCGCAGGGTTTAGGAGAGAATTACTATGGCAAGATACACCGGACCGGTTTGCAGGCTTTGCAGAAGAGAAGCCCAGAAATTATTCTTGAAGGGTGAACGCTGTCATTCGGATTCGTGCGCGATAACTCGCCGCGGTGAAAATCCCCCCGGAAGCTATAAACAGGGAAGACGCTTTCGTAAACCCTCTGATTACGCTCTCCGCCTTCGCGAGAAGCAAAAGCTTCGTAGGATTTACGATGTTTTCGAAAGGCAGTTTAGGCGCTATTTCAAGAAGGCGAGCAGTTTGAAGGGCGTTACAGGCACAAACCTGCTTCAACTTCTGGAACTTAGGCTCGATAATGTTGTCTATCGCCTTGGGTTTTCGCCTTCGAGAAAGGCTGGCCGACAGTTAGTAAGGCATGGCCATGTCGAAGTCAACGGCAGAAAGACGGATATCCCCTCCTACTCGCTTTCTCAGGGTGATGTCGTTACTATCAGGGAAAAAAGCAAAGACCTTGAATTGATACATTATTCACTTCGTAATATCGGCGAGAACGTTCCGACTTGGCTTACTCTTGAGAAAGCCAAGCTTCAGGGCAAAATCATGAATATCCCGACTCGCGAAGAGATATCGATCGACGTTCAGGAACAATACGTCGTAGAGTATTATTCGAGGTAATCCTTAAAAGGAGGCTCGCAGATGAAATGGAAGAGCATGCAAATGCCGAAAGAGGTAGTTCTCGATCCGGCATCCGCTACGGATACTTATGGCAAGTTCATCATCGAACCGCTGGAGAAAGGCTACGGAGTAACCATCGGCAACGCTCTGAGGCGAGTCGTGCTTTCGTCGATGCAAGGCGCGGCGATTACGGCGATTAGAATCGAGGGCGTTCAGCATGAATTTTCGACCATTACCGGCGTTTATGAGGATGTAACCGAACTCGTGTTGAATTTGAAGGGTGTGCGATTCAAGGTTTTTGGCGATTATCCCAAAAGCATGAGAATCGAGACCAACAAAAAGGGCGAAGTTACGGCTAAGGACATCAAAGGCGATCCCTCGGTCGAAATCCTCAATAAGAAGCATCACATTGCGACGCTTACTGAGGAAGTGCCATTTATTGTCAATCTCGATTTGGGTGTTGGCAAAGGGTTCAACACTGCCGAAGAAAATGTGCGCGAGGAAATGCCGATTGGCACAATTCCGATCGACAGCATTTTCACACCGATTGTTAAAGTCGAATATAAAGTCGAACAAGCTCGTGTCGGCCAAAAAACGGACTTTGACCGTTTGATATTCGAACTCACGACGGACGGTAGCCTCACTCCGGAAGAAGCTCTGGCTATGAGCTCAAAATTGCTCATGGATCATTTCGACCTCTTCCTCTCCCCCGATACCGATGTTGACAGAATGGAAGACGAGGAAATTGACGAGGAAGTGCTCAAGATCCGTGAACTTCTCAAAATGCCGGTCGAGGAACTGGAGTTGTCTGTTCGTTCATCGAATTGCCTTCGCGCCGCGAAGATACATAATCTGGAAGAACTTGTGCAGAAGAGCGAGTCCGAAATGCTTCAATACAGGAATTTCGGTCGGAAATCGCTGGCTGAGATAAATGAGGTTTTGGCCAAACTCGGGCTTTCCTTCGGAATGGATATCAGTAAGTATATGGATAGAAAAGAAGGCTAAAATGAGACACAATAAAATTGGAAGACAGTTAGGCAGAAATTCGGTGCATAAAAAGGCTATGATGAAGAACTTGGCGACAAGCCTTTTCCGTCATGGGAGCATTCGGACTACACTTTCGAAGGCAAAAGAGATTCGTCCTTTTGCCGAGAAGTTAATTACGAGGGCAATCGATGCTTCACTCGCGGATAAGCGCATCATAATCAGCAGATTAGCCGAACGTTCCGTCGCGCATCATCTTATCAATGAGATTGCGCCGCATATGAAGGATCGCAAAGGCGGTTATCTTCGCATAATCAAACTTGGCCCCAGATTGGGCGATGGCGCAGAGATGGCTGTTATCGAGATAATCTCGGATGATACGGCGAAGAAACAGCGCGGACGCCGCAAAAAGGACAAAACTGCCGAAGCGCAAAAGGACAAAAAGAAGGTTAAAGACTCCGATGTTCCTCACGAGCACGATAAAACCTCTCCTCGCGAGGAACAAACAAAAGAGCACCTCACAAGCGGTTCGAAGGCTGAGGGAACTCGCAGGTCGAGCAAACCGCCGAAACAGAGTGTCCCTAAGCAGATTTCCGCAAACAGGGGAACACCGGCACCGAAAACGCCGCCCCCTTCAAGCCAGGAAAGCTAAATGGGATATGAGGCTCGAGGTAAACTCAGTCTTATTATCTCTGTCCTCATCGGACTGCTTTTCATTTCAATTATCGCGCTCTATGGGATTTACTGGGCGGCTTTGAACAAAAATCCCAGAGTTAATGCCGATGGGCGTGGAAATGAAACAATATCAATAGCTGACACAGGAAAAATAATTCCAAAAATCAGCGGAACAACTAATAGCGAGAGCGGAGTCAAAAGGCTTCGCTCTCTTTTGTTAACCCGTTTGCCAGAGGGCGAAACAGAAAGGTTTCGGCGAGTTTTCGACAGTCTCGAAATTGCTGAAGCTGAGGGCAGAATCGACAAATCGCGTTTCGATCTCATCCCTGAAATTCTTAAAATGGTCCTTAGGGACGGCCAAATCGATTACGACGAGCATGAGCTTCTTCTGGATAACCTCGAAGCAACGATTTTACCCAAGAAAGGAAGATGACGGAAGTGGAGAAAGTAAAAATCTGCGTTATTGGAACAGGGCATTTGGGGAATTTTCATACAAAGCTTCTTTCTGAATCTGAAAATGCTGAATTAGTGGGCATTTTCGATAGCGACTCAGCGCGTGCATCTGAGATAGCATTGAAATATGGGACGACGGCATTCGAATCTCTCGAAGAGCTTCTCTGTTGTTGCGAGGCCGCTGTTATAGCCTCCCCTACCGCGACGCATAGGGTAATTGCCGAGACAGCGCTTAAAGCCGGATGCCATGTTCTTGTCGAAAAACCTATCGCGGATAATACTTCAGAAGGCTCCACAATGGTCTCTGCGGCAGAATCTGCCCGAAAAATTATGATGGTGGGACATGTCGAGCATTTCAATCCCGCTTTCACCGCGGCACGAGAATATTTGAACAATCCGAGATTCATCGAGTCTCACAGATTGACCATCTACCGCGGTAGAGGCGCGGATGTTTCGGTAATTCACGATCTTCTGATTCATGATTTGGAGCTTGTTTTGGCGATTATCGAAGAGCCGGTTGTTTCGATGAATGCCTCCGCAAGCAGGATTCTCACCGATAGCCCCGATATCGCCAATGTCCGTTTAACCTTCGAAGGCGGTGCAGTAGCGAATCTAACGGCAAGCCGAATTTCCCTCACTAATATGCGAAAAATGAGGTTTTTTGTTCCCGGTGCCTATATCGGACTCGATTTTGGCGGCAAGGTCGAGGTTGCGACGCTCTCTGGCTCTGTAATCCAGCCACCGGAAACAGCGGATAGCTTCGACCTTCCAAAGGGCGAAAAAATCTTCCGTTGGAATATCGAGGTTCCGGAGGCCAATGCTTTGAAGACCGAGCTCGAACATTTTCTGCATTGCATCCGCACGGGCGAAGAGCCGTTAGTTTCCGGAAAACGTGGTTTGGAAGCCCTTCGGCTCGCCGATATGATACTCGACAGTGTCCATTGATGGGAGAAAATCTCCTCATAATTGCCGGTGAACCTTCCGGAGACGCTCTCGGAGCACCGCTCGTCAAAGGGATTCGAGAGAGCCGCCCCAATATCGATCTTTGGGGATATGGCGGCGTTAGAATGCGCGATGCCGGTGTCGAAATTCTGACGCCGGTCTCTGAGCTTGCATTTATGGGCTTCCGCGATGTCGTTGGTCGTCTTCCCGAGATGTTCCGCAGAATGGACAATCTTGCAGATGAAGCAAAAAAGCGCAAAACTAATGGGGCTGTGTTAATCGATTATCCGGGATTTAACATTCGGCTTGCAGATCGCCTCGCGAAGTGCGGAATTCCCGTCGTGTATTATGTCTCACCGCAAATATGGGCTTGGAAACCCGGCAGAATCAAGAAGCTTGCGCGGTCTATCTCACGGATGCTAACCATCTTGCCATTCGAGAAAGAAATTTACGAAAAACACGGCGTCCCGGTTACCTATGTCGGCCATTACTTCGTCGATGAGGTTGTTCCGACCATCGAACCATCGCTGTTTCGCGAGAGATTGGGTCTTCATAACCCCCTTTTGCTTATGCTTCCGGGAAGTCGGCGTCAGGAGGTCTCGCGGCTTATCGATGTCATGCTCTCTGCCTTCGATATTCTCGAGACAAGGATAGATGGTCTTTACGGACTTATTCCGAAAGCACCGGAGTTGGATTTGCCGCTTTTCGACAATATAGATCGTCCGAATCTTCGAGTTATCGAAGGTAACGCTGTAAACGCCATGTTCGCTTCGACAGCGGCGTTGTGCTGTTCCGGAAGTGCGACTCTTCAATGCGCGCTGGCCGGACTCCCCCATGTCATAACTTACCGCACCGATGCAATTTCGGCGGCGATATACCGCTCCATGATTCGCACAAAATTCATCGGTTTGTCGAATCTTGTCGCTGGGAGGGAACTATCGCGCGAGCTTATTCAACGCGATGCAACTCCACAAAATCTTGCAGATGCAATCGAACCATTTCTAACTAACGAAATTGTTCGTAAATCAAAAATTGCTGAGTTGGAAAGCATTGGCGGGCTTTTAGGCGAACATGGGGCTTCAGAACGAGCGGCGATAGCAGTAGTTGCTGAGATTTTCGGTAGTCGATAATTTTTTGTATTAATAACTCATTGCATTACATTTTGTTATATATATTTACTTAAGGCATTAAAATATATGATTGATATATTATCTATCGCAACAAAAAGAAAGGCGTGCACAAGCACGCCTTTTTCGCATTATTCAATGCTGTCAAATTAGACAGATTCGGTCTTCGAGCTGAAGGTGAAACCCTCACTCATTACACCCGGAAGCATAGCGTATTGTAAAACCCTTTCCGGACGAGACATCGCAACGATGTTGTTTAAGAAAACTATCGGCGATTCGTTCCAACGAAGGTTCTTGACCGGACTCACTATTTTGCCGTCCTCAATGAGGAAAAGGCCATCGCGGGTCATTCCGGTTAGAAGAAGCTCGCGTCTATCCACATAACGGATATACCAGAGGTTTTTTACAAGCAGGCCTCGTTTGCATTTTTTGACGAGGTCTTCCACCGAATTATCTTCCCCCTCCATGAAGAAGGGATAGAGCGCCGGATCGGGTTGTTCGCACTTTTTCTCCGCCCAGAAACGGCTGTGTTCGAGCTTCTTGAGAATGCCCTTCTCTATCCAAGTGCGCGGCTTGACCGCGATACCGGAATCGCCGAATTTCGGTGCAGGAAGCTCCTTGCAGTCAGTTTTCAAGGTAACAGTAACTTTATCGGAGAACATTTTCTCCCCCACCTTACCGGCGAAAACGGTCGTGCCTTCATCGGCGTCGCGTGCATCCATGTTCCAGACCATAAAGGCGAAGAATTCGAGCATTGCGGCAGGTTCGAAAATGACGGTATAGTCCCCCGGCTCAATATCGACGGGATTCTGTGCCATTACTGAGTTTTCGACTGCAGTGTTCAGGAGCTTTTCGACATCCATATCGGCGTATGAATTTCTCGAAATCTCCGCCTTACCGCTTCCCGCAGGGCCATGAACTGTAGTTGAGTAGGTGATATCGGTCGAGTTATCGAAGGCAAACAGGCCGTTTGTGTTGGCGATTGCGTTAACAGCGGCGCGTGCCTCGAAAAGCCCACTCGCCTTAAAACCTTTTACCTTTGCCGCGGAAACAACCTTCGCGATATCTCCGGCTATCACATCGGGCGCAAGATTGACAACATCGTCGCTCCAACCGCAGGGCATATCGAGATACTCCTGTGGGCCGGGAAGCGGCAGATATTCTGGATCCTCGGGCGAATCCTCAGCCATCGCAGAAGCGATTTTCACAAGACGATTTAGAGATTCATCGTCGAAACGGTTGGTCTCGTAGCTTCCCGAACGTTTGCCCTTATAGACTTTGAGGCGGAGGTTCTCTATCTCGCCGCCCATGTTCTGTGTAATAGAATTCTCGCCAAACCGAGTCGCGAGACTATAATCGCTACGATAGCTTGCCTGAGCCTCCACACCAGAGAGCTTCGACATCACGCTATCGAGGATTTGCTTGATTTCATTGTGCGTTCTCATAATTTTGCTCCTCCGACACTGATGTTGCGGAATCTCGAATGACTGGAACCGTGCGTCATCCGCATTGTCTGCATTGGTTCGCCTTTGCCGCAATTCATAACGCCATGGGGCTTCCAATAATCCTTTCCGGCGAGGCCGTCGCAACTGTTCCAGAATTGGGTGGTTTGAGCCTGATATGTTACTTTCTTGAGCGGTTTCGTAATTTTGCCGCCTTCGATCATCCAGAACATATCGCCGCCGAACTGGAAATTGTTACGCATCTGGTCGATGGAGAAACTTCCCATCCCCTCGATGTAAACTCCCCTATCTACACCTGCTATTAGGTCATCGGGGGTGACGGAATCGTCTTTCCCCGGTTCGAGATAGAGGTTTGGTATGCGGTTGATCGGGAAATGATCGAAGCCGTCGGAGCGGCAACAGCCGTTGGAGCGTTCCCAGCCAATAATCGGAGCGGTTTCGCGAGTGCAACCAAGACTATTCAGGATACCGTCTTTAATCATAGCGAATTTATAGAGTTTTACGCCGTCGTCGTCGTAGAACCATGTCCCGAGGCCGCCTTCTAGCTCGTTGTTGGCAGTAAAATTCACGATTTCACTGCCGTATTGAAGATTGCCAACAAATTCCGGTTTGACGAAGCTTCTCCCCGCCATGTTTGCTTCCCAACCGAGGATTCTGTCGAGTTCGGTAGGATGGCCTACGGACTCGTGCATAGTAAGCGCGAGATGCATCGGATCGAGGACGAGGTCCATAATGCCCTGCGGAGTATCTTCGGCTCTGCATTTGATAAGGGCTTCTTCTGCCCATTTCTTCGCATTGCCGGCAAGATCGATATCGCGGATGAATTCATATCCGGCCTGCTTCGCGCCGCCCTGATAACTTCTGTCCTGCGATTCCTGCCCATCCACAGCGTAACATCCGAGATGCGGATTCGCGAAATAATTCGTCAGATCGAGATAACTGCCGTCGGTATTCGCGATGATTCGGTGCATTTTGATGAACTGAAGAAAGCCGATCGCCATCACGATATTGGGCTGGTTGAGCATAATATCGGTGCAATTAAGAAGAAGTTCAGCCTTCTCTTTGTTCGGCACTTTGAAGGGGTCTTCTGCACAAGGGCCAACCTTCGTATCGACATAACTCGACTCGGGGGCCATCACTGCCGGGCTGTCTTTTGGGACTTTCGCAGACGCTTTTGCAATCGCAACGGCTTTTTTGGCAGTTGCGGCAACTTCGTCTTTGGTGAGTTTCGTGCTTGAGGCGAATCCCCACGCCCCGTTAACCAGCACTCTGATGGCATAGCCGAAGGATTCAGTCTCGTCGATAAGCTTCAGAGACCGCCGCTCGACATATACGCGATTCTGGCGCTCATCGACGATACGCATATCGGCGAAAGATGCGCCCGCGCCTCTGGCAATGTCCAGGGCGAGGTCGGTATATTCTTTCATCTGCGCTCCTTTGTAAAAGTTTTTGCTTCTGAATACATATTAAGACGGCCGAATACAAATGTCAAGAAAAAAATGACCGTGTGGTCATTTTATTTTTCCTTGACAAGTTTGGCTCGATGCTTATCTTTAGCCAGTGTTGAGTATGAAATCTTTCAAAAGGAGACAAGATGAGAGTTACGACAGTTTTTACAGTTTTGTTAATTCTATTAACCGCTGTTAGCCTCATGGCAATCAGAGCCGAAGATTATTTCCCCTTGGGAATTGGAAACACATGGACAACTCAAGACTCATCTGCAGAATGGGTGGACACCACAACGACAACAATCGTTGGAATGGCAACTGTGCTGGGTTACGAATCCTTTGTCTCAATCGAAACACGTGAGGATGGACCGGATACCTTCTATTTTCAGCTTCGCTCGGACGGCCTTTACGGCGTTAGCTACGAAGACGAAGGGTTTGTCATGGAAATTAAATATATGCCCCGTAATTTTAGCTTTGGTGACAACTGGTTGATGTTCAGCATGGATACAGCCTGGTCAGATGGCGGCATGGATTTCGATCAAACCTTCACAATGAGTGCTACTGCAGTCTCATACGAGAGCCAAACAGTTCCAGCAGGCCACTTCGGGAGCTGTCTTAAATTGCAAAGCTCTGGCGAAATGACATTTTTAGTTTCGATGGAAGGAATGCCTGTTTACTCTTCTACCTACATCTTCGGGAGCACTATGTGGCTCGGCGAGGATATCGGAATAGTCAAGATTATCGACTGGAATATAGAAGAAGAAGGCGATACAACCTGGGATTACAGCGTTCTTCTTACCTATTCTCTCTCAAATATCGCGGAGAATATCTCAAAACCCGACAATTCTGGAATTCACACATGGCCGAATCCCTTTAACTCGGCATGCAAGATAGCCACTCCTTCCGGCGCGGAAGTCGAAATTTTCGACGTTGCTGGACGTTTGGTCGCGACGCTTCCCGCTTCGATGGAAAAAATCCGCTCGTGGACGCCCTCTGAAGATGTTTCCGGCGGTGTCTATCTGATTCGCGCCACAGTCGGCGACGAGAAAATCACATCGAAAGTCCTCTTCGTAAAATAGCAGGACGAATAGATCGCTTAATTAACGCTCCGCTCGATATGGGCGGGGCGTTTTTGCTGTCATTAAGAGCATTGTAGTAATCAAAATGCACATCTCTTCGATTCTCCGGCGGGTTTTTGGGAATTTTCCATTGAAAGTAACAGTCTCTACGCAAGCTTGATTAGTTTTTACGCAATTATATTCTTATTCTACACCAATATTTTCAATTGCTACGCAATAATATGTTGTTGCTATGCAAAAATTAGAAGCGGAACCACAATTTAGTTTTGTTGCTACGCAATTTTATTTTGTTCATCCGCAATTTTTTTTGCTTCTACGCAATTTTTTTATCCCCTATTGTCCTTTTTTTCGCCAAAAGAAGAGCTTCGGATGTTGTGATAATCAGAATTGTCTCCCAGAATAGCCGATTAATGGCAACTTACATCCATGTAGAGATTTAAATGGTTACGAGAAGAAGGGCGACGTTTGTTCAGAGGGAATCCGCAAACCATTCGAAGACCGCGCCCTCGTTTTGCACCCACAATTGAATCGGGATGTGAGGTTCTGTTACGCGATAGAAGACGCGGACATCGGGAGTAAAAGGCGAATAAATCCCACGGCCATCGACCTCGAGTTTGTGGCAGTTGAACCATTTGCTGTTGGTGGCGACGCCCTCGGTGCCGGAGTAGTCGGCGCGATAGGGAAAATCGCTGAGCTGAGGAGTTATCATCTGGAATTCCAAATGAACACTTTCGTTGCCGAAGGGAAAGCCAAGAAAAGCGGCCTGCAGAAACCACGCGTGAATGGATAGGCCGCTGATGCTCTTATCTATGGATTGCGAGACACCGTTTTCGTCGATGGCATCTCCGGTTACGCGGCCCCCGTTCCATAAAAGCTCGCCCTGAATAGTTTCGGAGAAAACTCGCATATACAGAGGTTCCCACGGCGATTTGCGGAAAAACACTTCCATCTCCCAGACGACATCGATGCCCAACTCGCGGTAGATTAGGATGGAATCGCTATCGATGAGAGTATCCGCGAAGGCTATGGTTTTAAGGCCGCCGTCGGGATCACGGGCGATATAGGTAACATCGCCGAGATTAGATGTGTCCGCGTCGGGATCGACTTTCGTAGAGACGTTATCGCAGGAGATACTAAGAATAGCAAAGACGATTATAGTTAAAAGAAGATGTCGCACTTTGATATCCATGTTCTATTTGTATCCGAGGGTGCTTTTAAACCTGCGATGAGGCCAGAAATACATTTCTGGGTTTTCGCGGACAATCTTTTCGAGGCAGTCGGTGTATGCTTGCGTGATTTGCGCGATGGCGAGGTCCTTGTCCTCGGGAAGACCTGCGTAATCGGGATAGATAATTTCTATCTCGACTTTGTGTTTGGTTTTGTCCGATTGCCTGACGATTCCGCCCGCCATAATGGGGCATTGGAGTTTTAGTGCGAAAGCGCCGATTCCGCTTGGAGTCGATGCCGGATTGCCGAAGAAGTTCACGATTGTCGAACTTTTGCCGGCGTCTTGATCGGAAAGCATCGCCACAGCGCGGCCTGAGCGGACAGATTTTATCACGCCGCGTGCCGCGACTCCCATGTGGATTATGCCGATTCCCATTTCCGAACGGATACCGTTTATCAAATCATCCACTGTGGCGTTTGTCTGTTCGCCAACGAGAAAATCGAGAGGGAAACCGGTTTCGGAAAGCGCCGCGCCGAGAAGCTCCCAGCTTCCGAAATGGCCGGTTACGAGGAGCATGCCATCCCCCTTCGCCGTAATATCAAGAGCTTCTTCGAGGCCGGAGAATTCGACATAGTCGAGAGTTTTGCCTTTGAGTTTGGGTAACAAAGCGAATTCGGCCATGCTTCGGCAGAAATTACGGTAGCTCTCGCGAAGGATTTTTCGCGCGGTTTTGCGGTCAATATCGGGGAAACACAGTTCAAAATTGCGGAAAGAAACTGATTCGCGAATTCCAAGACGCCAAATCAACCCGCCAATCGCCCCGCCGAGGCCGACTGACCATCGATAGGGCAATATCCTCACAATACCCAGCAGAATTGCAAGAGCGGCATTTTCGAGCTTATGTCGGAATTTCTTTGCCATGGCTCAGTCGCGTTCGCTTTCCTCTATCACTTCAATACTTTGGGGGTGTTCCGCGCTATTGTCCTCGTCTCGCTTTCTCTTGTTGCGAACAAGTTTTATCGTCCCGCCGATAAGAAATAGCACCGTGATTATCGCGAATATAGTGCGCCAATCGAGGAGAATCAAGCTCCAATTAAAGCGATCAACGCGGATGTTGGCCCATTGTCGATAGAAATCCAGCATGGATACACCTGTGAAATCCTCGAAACCTTCCTCGAAATCGCCAAGGCGTCTTATGGAGCGGATTAGCCCGAAAATATCGCCGTCGATAGAAGCTACGAGATACTCGAAAGCGGCTCTGCTTTCGGCATATGCAAGCTCAGCTCGATTCCCGCCCCATAAATTCAATCCTTCAAGCTCCCAGAGATCGACTCTCTCGCCGGTGAAATTCGCCATCGCAAGGCGAACCGCCTGCCCTTGCTCCATCGGCCCGGAAACCCATTGGGCAAAGCCTTCGTCGAACCAGCGGGGAATTCGGATGTCTTCGAGTGCCCTGTGTAGAATGATATGTGCCAGCTCGTGTTTGATGAGGCTTAACGCTTTCGGGGATTTACTGCTTTCCGGGAAATAGAGGATAATCGTGTTCGAGGATGGATCGGCGGCGCCTATGGACCAATCAGGCATTAGACCGTGGGTGGCTTCGTCGAATTCCTGGCGTGTATAGGTTATTTGGACGCGGATAGTGTCGTCTGAGTCTCCCCAGCCGGAGAGTTTTCCCGATAGCTCCTCGACCTGTGATCGTATTCGCGATTCCATTTCGGGAAGAGGTTTACCGGTCGTCTCGAAATCGAGCGTCCATCCGAAGAGAATCTGCACCGCAAGTAGGAGAATTATATTTGGGTATAGTGTTTTCAATTCGAGGGGTGCGGCTGTCCGAAGACAGCCATTATTCCCTAAAAACTCGAGGACAATTTCAACTCGAATCCCTGAAATTCAGGCTCCATTCTGCATGTTCCGCCGGAACATGTGAAACCGCCCGGGCGTTTGCCGTAAGCCAATGTGAGTTTGTGGTTTTTAACGATTTCGCCGTCGATATAGATTCGAATGAAATTATCCGGTTTGAGACCGTTTGTTTCGATATCCCATTCTTGGATTCGGCCACCTTCCACACCTATCGCGCCGATCGGCGAAAGGGTAAACTCCGCGAGAGCATAGAGATTAGTGGCTTTTTCGCCGAATTCTACGCCCGATTGGAACTCCAAATCGAGTAGAAGGCTTTTGCGTTCGGTGAAATAATAGAGCGGTTCGATGATAAAATTGTGCGTGGGGTCTTCCTCGCCGGTCATTTGAAGCTGATATGTCGCTTTTAGGGAAAGCTCGCCCCAGTCGCGGTGAAATTCGATATAAGCCTCTTTGTAATCCGCGGAGACTTCGGGATGGTCTATCATCGCGAAAGATGCGGTGATGTCGGAATCGAGGACGGGCGATATACCTATTTCGCCGGAGAAAGCGGTCGCTTCTCGGGGGTTGATTAGCGCGAGATGCCTGCTTACGAGGGTGTAACTGGGCTGTCTAACGACAAGCGGGAGGGTAACATAATCCTCGGCATAGCCTTTGACGATGAAGCTGTCCACGGCAAGGAATTCGCCGTAGAATGTCAAAGGGCCTACAAAAGCCGATGCCGAGCCGGAAAGGACGTTACCTCGGTATTCGACGCCTCCGCCGCTATGTCCGCGCCAGGTTTGAGCATAGCGGATATCCGCGTCGAAAGGCCCGACAGATGGAGTGGCGTGGACTTCGTAGGTCTCGCCGATGAGGGCGGGAAGCATCGACCATGCTTCGACATCGTAGCGCATATATCCGGCGCCTATAGGAAAATATTTCTTATTCGAGCTTATCTCGCCAGCCATGAACCGGGTGTTGTTATCCCAATCGGCTAAACCGGCGAGAACTTTCAAATCACAATCGAAAGCCTGAAATACAACCTTTGCGCCGTCGAGATGGTGATCGCGCTGAAGGTCTCGAACCTCGGTAGCATCGAGCAGAAGACCGTTCCCGAGTGAAGCCATGAATGTGCCCCCAGTAATATCGAAAAGATCGTGGTGCAACATCGCCCAGCGCTGAGTAATGGCGGAATAGGTGCTGTCGGCACGAGTGAGGGCACTTTTTCGTGACGGTTGCATAGATTCATAGGTTAAACCGAGTGTTATTGACGAATGATCGAGACGAATATCGAGTCTGTTCTCGAAGAAACTATTGCCCTTATCGGCTTCCGCGGCGCGGTATTCGAGGAGGTTACGACCCGTTAATGATAATGCGAAAAGGCTGTGCGACAGTATAACTATCGCCACCAAAAGGACTATTCTACGCAAGCTATTCCTCCCCGTCGATTGGGAACAGCGTCTTGATTTTGTCGCGGTATTCGACCTCGTCGCCCGGTTTGTAGCCTACATGGTGATGAAGGATAATCCTGTTTGTATCGAGAATGAACATTTCGGGTATCTCGGCAACTCCAGCGAGTGACTTGATGCTTCCGTCGGGATCCATGACAATAGTGAATTGCCAGTTATTCTTTTGGGCGAACGGTTTCGCTTTGCCGCGTGTTCTGGGACCGTCGGTGTTTATCGCAAGGACTCGAACACCGTGGGCATCGAGGAAATTCTGCATCTCGGTGAGTTTTTCGAGTTCTTTAAGACAGGGTTTGCACCATGTAGCCCAGAAAGTTAGGATGATCGGTCCTTCAGCAACGAATTTACTGAGGACGAACTCGCCGCCGTCAACATCCTTTGCTTTGAACTCTGGGAATTCGCGGTTTTCTGCGATAAGAGCGAATGCGCAGATTAACAGAATCGCAATTATGGGTCTGAGATTTCGCATCGG
Organism: uncultured bacterium; assembly: GCA_964459995.1. Lineage (GTDB taxonomy): Bacteria > UBP14 > UBA6098 > UBA6098 > UBA6098 > CAZSHG01. The sequence goes on from CAYWOR010000007.1 coordinate 95,550, forward strand.
TCCTCCTATTTTAGCAATAGAGCTTTTGTTTGAGCGGAGAAATCGCCTTTGACCCTTATCCAATATATCCCGCTCGAGCGGCCTTCGGCGTTCCATCTAACATTAGATTCTCCTGCAGGAAGCGTGCCGTCATAGAGAACCTCGACTCGCCTTCCGGAAATGTCGTAAACCTCGATGGCAACACGACCGACGGCTGGCAATTCGATTTTGAAATTTGCTGTGCTGTTAAAGGGGTTGGGACGCGCAGAGATAATCGCAATTCTATTTGGCAGATTCGTTTCATCGACTTTCACACCGCCCCAGTAATCCATAAGAGCATCCCAGAAGGCATCGCGCTCGGTCATGCTGAGGACATCATGCAAATCGAAGGCAAGATAGACGAGTTTACCGTCGCCGGTATAATCCCTCTTCAAGCCGCATGTCGCCCCGGAACCATAGCGGAATATGCCCTCTGAATCGCCGTATAGGGTGAACTTTTCGCCATTATGACCAGAGCCGGGAAGGGTTAGATTTAGGTGCGAGAATTCGGTGCCGGGGAATCCGGTGCCCGTAACAGAGGTCGGGCTGTATTCCGCGCCTTGATATTGTGCGCCGAGAACGAACATGTAGAAAGCCGGAAGCGAGCCAAGTGCCGTCCCAATTCCGGACGAAGTAAGCAGAACCTTCCCGCCGTTCATAAGATAGTTACGAAAAGCGGGGCGTTCTATCTCGTTCATGTTGTTAAGAGTATTGTAACCATCCTGCCAGATAACCGCGTTATATCTGATTGTTGAAAAGTCTGGGAGATGGCCGTTAAGGGACTGATCCCAGGTGCCGTATTGAATGCCTTGGTCGGCAAACAGGTCGATGAAGTAATCTTTGTGTGTGGTTGCCGCCGAGCTAATGACATAGAGGACATCGCCGCCGGCAAGGACAGAGAATCTAAGCGTGTCGATGCCGCCGTCGGGATCGTATGTCGGGCGGATAAAGACATCGACATATCCGGTTTTTGGACTGCCTAAGGGTGAAACCTTCAGCTCAGCTGTAACCGTCTCGAAACTGATGAGGCTAACATTCGCTGAATCACCAGAAGAGCCGTCGATGGCAAATTCGACAAACCATCCCGCAGGTGTATGCTCTTCGATCCAGATGTCGTAGCTGTCATCGAGATAGCCGAAATGTATCAGCTGGAAATCGAAAGTTGAGGTGTCCGCAGGATTTATCAAATACGTCATTTGGCCGATGTTGAGCATATGTCCGTATTCACTCATATCGTCCACGTGGGCTTTATTGCATTGGTGAATCTCTTTGACAGAGCCTGTGCGATCCTGAAGCCATGCGACATAGGTGCAGTGATGATAATTAACGACCGACCCAAGATGCGGACGAAAATCGTGAATCAGAACTACTGTCGTATCTCCATTTATAACAATCATTTGGCCGTTGTGATCTGGCATCATATAGCGCATAACCTCGTCGAAATGGGTTTGGCCGTTAGGTGCTGTCCAGCTAATGCTGTCTTCGATGAGGGCAACGTAAAGATTTAGTGTTGCGTTGTATGTGGGGTCTTCACAGATCGCACTTACCTGCACCAATCCGGAGTCGAGAGGTATCAATTCGAGTTCGAGCGGGGTGTATCCACCGGCGGAACCGACAGCGACATCGCCGGAACCGACCCAAGACCCCATAACCGAACCGTTAATAACCGCCTGAGGAACTGCACTCACGCTGTAAAATGATGTTCTGCCGGCATTTTGTGTAGTATTCGCGGCATAGAATATGTCGCCGGAACCGGGCCAACTTGTATGGTAGCGGATTAGACAAACCTCGTCGAGATGTGACGGATACCAGCCGTCGATATAGCTATTCGCGGAAACACACGGGCCACAAGTGCCGCTTGTGAAAAGCTCATACATGCTTCGGCGGACATAGGCGAAACATAGCGAAACAACGACGAGCATTATTAGTGTCGCGAGGACGATTTTCTTCATTTCAACTCCCCTTTCGGGATTCTCGGTGAAAGTTTATTTTAGGAATAGGACTTTGCCTATCGGAATATTTTCGTTGTCGGTTTTGACGAAATAAATACCTGCCGGAACTTCCTCGCCAAAGGTGTTAGTTGCGTTCCATATTAACGAATTTCCATTCAGATCGAGCTTCTCGATTAGATTTCCGTTTATATCAAAGATAGAAATCTCTTTTGCTGATTCGGAAAAATCGATTTTAACCGAGGAATTGAATGGATTGGGATAAGCGGAAATCGCAATCTGCGATGGATTTGGCGAAAATTCTTGAACCGACCCTGCGCCGTCGATATAGGCGATGGCTTTCGAGATGACCGAATCACGGACTTCCGTGAAGCTGATAGCTTCGAGCGGAAAGCCGAAGAAAACAAGCTTACTTCCTATATCGGAGTAATGGCCGATCGCGGCGATTGGGTCTCCGACAGCTTCGTATTCCATAAGAGAAATAGCGCCGCTCAAAGGCGTAATCGCACTCGGCATGTCGAACTCCTCCGGCCCGCCCATACATCCGAGAGCACCGGAGATACCATCGAACACGGTGCCGGGAAGCCCATAAAAAGCTGTGAAACCGGAATCGCTGTCGATCAATTCGGCTTTAAGATAGGTTTCCATCCATTCCGATAATCCAGAGGTCTCACAGAATGGAGCCGCACCCTGACTGCTCAGAATAAACTTACCGCCTCCAGAAAGATATTCACTCAGAAAAGCTGTATCGGCTTCATCGAAAACATCGTCGTAATTCGGGCCGGTAAACCAAATCAGCGAGGAATAACGGCTCATGTCGAGTGATTCCAGAAGGACATCTCCACGGTTAAGAATGCCCCATATCTTTCCGATGGATGAAAGTGAATTTGAATACCACTGCGAGATTTCGGCGCGACCGCCGTCGTTGATTACGAGGATTTCGGGGTTCATCGATGCCCAATACATTATAGTATCGGTTCGTTCGGCGCGAGAAGAGCTGATAATGAATGTTGCTGTGCCAGCGCCCGGAGAATCGGGGAATATATGAACGGAAACCTCGGTGTTTCTCCCCGCAAGAACGCTGATAACGGCTTCGGTAGGATAACACATGGAACCGGCGCAGAAATTTCCAGACCAACCATCGGGGAGATCGGATAAATCGAGAGTCAGCTGGTAAGTGTCCTCAGTCGAGCCGGTATTTTCGAGATGACCTCCGCCTAAGAAAACTTCGAACCCGCCATCGGGAAGGATTCCCGCGCGAATTCCAGCGTCGTATTCGAAGCTGAAATCCGCCATTAGGGGAAGGGCGAAAATTATTGCGAATATTAGAAAGTTGTAATTTTGCGATCGAACGAACATAGAAACCTCCGTATTTAGTAACTGCTGAAAAGAATTTATGTGTTAATTATAACTACTCTACAAATCAAATCAACCGGATTATTCCGTTCGGTTTATTTTGTTCAACGCATCAGAATTCCGCGCGACATGGCGAACAAAGAATACTTTCTCCGACGGAAAAAACGCCGTCTTCGTCATTTTGGAACCAAACAACGATATGAAAATCACCCGGAGCAAGATCCGCGGGCAGTTCATATTCCATTTCGAAATTTCCCATTCCCGCAGATATAGTGATAGTTCCAAAAGTGGGATAGGTTGTCATTCTTCGAGCGATGTTATGAAAATCGGTCATGCCGTTTGCACCGGGCGGAGTCGAGAAATGTCTGCTGTTTTCTACAACTGCGAGTTTGAAAACTCCGGTGCCTGTCCCGGAAAGGACATTATAATTAACTCGCACAGTATTGCCGGTCATCACCCGCGCCCAAAGCTTGAAGCGCTGAACCTCTGCATTTGAAAGGGCATTCGCGGTGTAAGAACCAATTGCGGAGGCCGATGTCGGATCGGGAACTGGATTTCCAGCGACAAAAACCGCCGGCATACCTGAAACGCCGTAATATGCCCCCCTACCGTCGTGCATAGTCGGATTATCCGCACGGAAAGGATCTATTCCAGCGAGGTTGGGATGCCATTCGATAGCGAGAACAGTGTCGCCATAGGAAGCAAGAACCGATTGCACCGCCGCCGCCGCATCGGGACAATTCGAGCAGTTGACATGCGAAAATTCCTCGATAAGGCAAGTCGTTACAAAGCTTGGAGTAATAACCACTTCGAGAGTTTCGCCAGAGGCGACCACAACATTCTCAGCTATGGAACGAAAGGCCCATCCGCCGACTTTAACAGAACGCGAACCTGCACCGACTTCGATAGGTTCGTTCGAGAAACCGGAAGGAACGCCGTCGATAAGAACAGGGGCATCCTCGTGACATATTACGATGATATAGCCGGTGTCAGCAATTGGAAGCAAGTCGAATTGGGCTGTGTCGGTTTGGTCTGCGAGTATTGTAACGGCGATCGATTCCGGCGAGGCGTCGAAACCGGTTTTAGCGACCCTTACGAAATAATTCCCCGGGTCAAGCTCGAAGGAAGCATTTGTTATTCTACCGGTCTGAAGGGTGCCGTCGATGAAGATTGAAGCACCGGTTGGATCGGAGATTACATAGAGTGTGCCCTTCTCGTCAGAGGGGCCATTGCCATTATCGCAGGCTGAAATTATTATCGCGGCGGCAATTAAGGCCGCGAGAAAAATTCTTTTTTTCATACCGGTTCCGTTTGTTTATTTATTGTATTCTTTGCAGTGGAAAAAATAGTTTTGACACTTACACCGTCGCGTTTGCACTTATCGAGGCAGTTTCCGCAACGGATGCATTCGTGACCGTTAGGGCTAATATAGATGTTATGTTCGACGGGGCAATCATAGGTGCAAAGCCTGCATTCGTTGCACTTACTGCTATCCACATGAAACTGAAGCAGACTTATGCTGTTGAACAAACCAAGAAAAGCACCAAGTGGGCACATCCCTCTGCAAAAAGGCCTTTTTGTCATCAGGAAGGCGATCATCAAGAGGCCGAGGATGATCATCTTAATCGTGTAATTCTTGCTTAAAAGCCTCTTGAGTTGCGGATTGATAAGCACCTGCGGAATACCACCCTGTAAAGCGCCCTGCGGACAGAGTTTGCAGAACCATGTTACTCCCGGCTCGAAAACCTCTTTTGTTTTGCCGGTTTCGGGGTCTTCGTAAGTCATCACAACACCGGTTTCGTCGTCTATAATCGGTTTGACTGTAGCGAGCGGGGCGATAATCACGAAGGCTATCAGAAATACAAATTTACCGTATCCTACCCATTTTGGTAGCTTAAAATGCGGTAGTTTTAGAAGTCTTCCAAGCTTGAATTCGATGTCCTGAAGAAACCCGAAGGGGCACACCCATCCGCAGACGGCGCGTCCGAGAGTTATTCCAACAAACCCAACTGTTCCGAGAACATAGAAGGGTATCGCACGAATTGCCAAAAAGTGTTGTGTGCTTCCCACCGGACAGCTTACAACCGCCGAAGGACAGGCATAACAGTTTAGTATTGGTGCGACAATCGATTTGAATTTACCCTGATAAATCTGGGGATCGCCTGTCCAACCGCGAAAAAAGGAATTTGGGAGAATCACGCCGAGTATCTGGACGATTCTCCTGAGGATTGTTCTTTTCATCTCGTATCTCTAATCGAAGCTTAGCCTATGCCGATGCAGGATAGACACAATATTGTGGCATTGGCCAAGACCTCCTCGATGTCGAAGACCTTGGCCCCATGTGCAATAAACACGCCGCACAGAGTTATTATAACCAAGAACATCAGCTTTCGCCACATTGGGACGATAGCTTTGTTCGATTTCTGCGCCGCCATTCTACTTCTTTTTCGGTTGCGGAACGAGAACCTTGAAAGCCTTGCTGGGCTTAAACACCGGGATTATCCGTGTTTTGATCGGAACCGGATCGCCGGTGCGTGGGTTCCTTGCGACGCGCGGTTTGCGAGTCTTGAGCTTGAATGTTCCAAAACGGCGGATTTCGATATCTTTGCCCTCGGCCATAACCTCTTTAATAGCCTGAAGGAATCCTTCACAGATAACAGCGGTTTCCGTTTTCGTGAAACCGGTCATCTCAGCCACTTTCTCCACGAGATCGGCTTTTGTTACGACTGCATTTGTTTCGGTTGCCATGCTCCTCCTATCACTTCTTTTGTAATTCGTTGAGTTTCATCATTATACTAATTGGTTTCTGGATTTACAAGTAGAATATCTCCGATTTTTAAAAGCTTTGGGTCGATATTTGGATTGTCGCGCAGAATTCGGTCTGTTGTGGTGCCATGCTTGCGCGCGATAGCCCAAAGAGTTTCACCATTTGCCACGGTATGAACAATAGGTTCCGGTTTACTCTCGAAACCGCGAGAAGAATTAACAGAATGGATTGTAAGAACTTCACCGACGTAAACCAAATCTGTTTTCTTATTGTTCCATTTTTTTATGTCGGCTGTCGAAACACCGTATCTTACCGCGATTCCGCTTAACGTCTCACCGGAGGATACTTCGTGGCGAACCATTTGGGGTTTCGCTACGGCTGGAGTTGATTGAACTCCCTTAATCGTTAACTTTTCGCCGGGGACTATCTTATCGCTCGACTTTGAGTTCCATGATTTGATATCGCTGACGGAAACGTTGTAACGGCGGGCGATGCTTCCAAGATTTTCGCCGGCGATTACCTCATGAATAACCACAGGATCGAATTTTGTAACCGTCGAGTTGATTTTTAGAACTTCGCCGATTCGGATCGCGTCGGAAGATTTGCCGTTGGCAAGCTTGATTTCGGCAACGGTTGTGCCGTATTTCTCAGCGATTTGACTGAGCGTTTCGCCCGATTTGACTTTGTGCTCGACCACCTGACGCGTGCTTTGGCTACTGGAGACTTTGTCGGTATATATAGTCAGTTTGTCCCCTATTTGAAGTCGGGTATCGGTTTTGTCGTTCCAGCGTTGAATCGCTTCGACGGTAACTTCATATGCCTCGGCGATTTTGCCAAGGTTGTCGCCTTTTTGGACGGTATATGTTATCTTCGAGCGGTTTTGGGTATATCCGCCTGTGCCGGCGGCCGTTTCGCCGATTATCTGGAGCTTTTGGCCGACTTGTAGGGTGGAGTTATTTGTTAGTCCGTTCCATGTAATGAGGTCGGAAACGTGGACATTGTATCTTCGTGCAATAGACCAGAGTGATTCGCCCTTTTGAACAGTGTGGACGATTTTGCCCATAGGTTTCTGTTGAGATTCGGCGGCGAGAAGGGTCAATTTCTGGCCGGGGTATATTGTAGATGTTTCATCGAGCTTATTCCATGCAAGCAAATCGCTGGTGCTAACTCCAAAACGCGCCGCTATTGTGCTCGGTGTATCGCCGGACTGGACTACATATTCAGTCTGCGCCATTCCTATCGGAATCGTCAGACGCATTCCGGGCTTTATAATCGAGCCTCTACCGAGGTCGTTTGCCAAAAGAAGGTCTTCGAGAGATACATTGTGGCTTTCGGCGATTTTCGAGAGGGTATCGTTCTTTTTTACGGTGTAATAACGCGAAGTGGGGGCTTTCGAGGTTGAAGCTGGTGTCGCTGGAATTGGGGTGGCACCTTTTGCGGCGAGTTCCTTTGCAGTCGCCGATGAAACGGGAATTACAAGCTCTTGGCCGATACTAAGCTTGTGGGCACTAGGAAGGCGATTCGATTCGACGAGCATCGCCACGCTGGTGCCATAGTGATACGCAATTTCGGACAGCGTCTCCCCTTTCTTCACTTTGTGGCGCGCCCAAACAGTTTTTTCCTCCTGCGGGATAAGAGCATAACGTGCGGCAAAACCATCAGCTTTGCCTGCGGGAACTCGAACGCGATAATTCGTCACGTCCGGTGGAGTGCAATAACGAAGAATTTCCGGATTAAGCTCCTGAATATAGTTCAGCGAAGTATCTGTGCATTGTGCGATTAGATCGAGGTTAGTTGGCTGGTTTACCTCTATGTATTCGAATTCGTATGGCTTGGCATAATCTATCTGAAAACCGTAGATTTGGGGATTTTTAGCGATGATCAGAGCGGCCATGAACAGCGGAACATAATTCATTGTTTCGGTCGGAAGTGTCAAATCCCAATAAGACTCGACTTCCTGACTTTTGAGCGATCTTCCTACACGTCCATCGCCGCAATTATATGCGGCGAGACAAAGTTCCCAATTACCGAATTTACGGTAGAGACTTCTGAAATAATCAGCGGCGGCTATGGTTGCCTTTTCGGGGTCTCTGCGTTCGTCGATCCACCAGTTGACTTCGAGCTTGAAAATCTTCCCTGTTGATTTGATGAACTGCCATAATCCCATCGCATGCGCCCAGCTGTAAGCTCTTGGCTCGAACCCGGATTCTACAAGCGGAAGATAGCCTAAGTCGAGAGGTAATTCCTTCTCTCTGAAGATTTCGTCTATCATCGGTTTGTATCTGCCGGAACGCGAAAGCCAAAGCGTAAATGGGTCGCGAAGGTTAGTTTGAAAATAGATAATCTTCTCTTTCACCCGATCATTCCAAACGACGGGAAAATCGAATTCGCCGGAGATAGCTTTTGGAAGTTGACCTGCAAGTTCGGCAAGCCTTCGCCGGGTGTCCTCCGACATAGCGCGGTCTTCGAGCGCGACCGAGAGAACTATCGGTGCGGCGGTTACGGAAAGGCTTTCGGAATGGGCAAGTGCAAAACGGTAGTCATAGGCGATTTCGCGAAGAAGAAGGTCGGTTCGTGTGGAAATATCGGGTTCGTCGGAAACATCCACCTGAGCGATTATTCGAAGGGCTTCGTCGAAATCCTCAACAGCCCTTATCCAATCTCGACGCATGTTATGAGCGACGCCCTTCGCGTAGGCCTCCTCCGCCGCCTGTAATAGTTGATAAGCTGGATTTAAGGTTTCTTCGGCAACCTTCCTAGGTTGCTTTGTTTCGACATGGGTTTTAGTTATCGATTTCTGGGCGCATCCAGCCAAAAGGGGCAAAAAAACAACCGCAATCGTGATAAATAACCTTTTTCTAAATTTCTTCATACTTATTTAATTGTTAAGTTCCTCGCCTTTGAAATCATATTATTTTTCGATTTGCCATATGTCAATGCCTTTTTTGCACTTAGACGATATTTTTTTAATACTCTCAAAACAGATATTTCTATAACTCATTACTATACTAGTTGTTATCCTGATTTACTAAGTTTTAACTAAAAATGATTCCTTTTTTCTCGCGTTCGATTAGCGGATTAGTTATAGCAAAATGGACTCAATAAAATTGCTAGATAAGTGAAAAAAAGTAGAATCCGACTCCGGAGGCGACTATCTGGATGGTCAGGTTGTCAAGCCCATGATTTGTTATAGCTTCGGTAAATGTTGAGGCAAGCGCGATCGCTAATGCGGCTAAAATGGCTAAACACAAAGGTTTGCCCGAAATGCTCAAAGCTATTGTCGCGGCTATGAAGCCCACAATAAACACCGATAGCGAACCTTCGAGACTTCGCACCGCCGGAACTCCGCCCAGCGAAGGCACTTTGTATTTATGTTTGCCGAAACGGACTCCAACCGGTTCGGCAATGGCATCGCCCCAACCGGTAACGAGATAACCCACCGCCGCGAATTCCGAAAAAAGCATATTCGAAATTATTCCGCCTAAAGCGGTCGAGATAAGCGGGATAATAACGAAGATTGCCCGATGCGGACTGTCGGTTTCTCGTGCGATGGCCTCATAAAAGCCGAAACCATCGCCCTTCATCACCGAGAGAATTATCCAGATCGATGTGAGCGATCCGAAAAATACAACGGCTTTCAGCCCAAAAGCCAGTTGAAGTATCCCTGCCAGTGTGAAAATTCCGAAATGGAAAATTTTTCGGGTGTAGCCAGTCTTTAGGTCTTTTTTGGTTTTGAGTCTTCCAACAAAGAAACTCCATAATATAATGAAAAGAGCCAAAGGTGGCCCAAGTATCAAAATTGTCCGTAGATCTGGGACAGCTTCGAAGAAAAAGACTCGCGTTAGTTCTAACATTCCAGAATCAGAGGAGTTCTATATTTCTATTCGTTTGCCGTCGAAAAGGTAGCGCTTAATCTTGCGGGTTGAGGTTTTCGGGAATTCCTCCAGCTGGATTTTGAAATTCTTCACTCGTTTATACGGCGCTATTTTTTCGTTGACTTTGTTAATTATCTCTTTGAAGAACCGCTCCATATCTTCCTCTTCGGTGCTTTTGCCGTCACGGTAGAGGGCATCGAAATCGGGAACGATAATGGCGTATGGCTCTTCGGTATTGTTTCTAACTTGGCCGATAACAAGCGATTCGAGGATGTATGGCGATTTGTTTATCTGCTCTTCGATTTCTTCGGGGTAAACGTTTTTACCGGCGGCAGTAACGATGACATTCTTCTCCCTGCCTTTGAGGATAAGAAACCCTTCTTTGTCGAGCATGCCGAGATCGCCGGTTTTAAACCAACCATCTTCAGTGAAAGCGGCGCGGGTGGCTTCTTCGTTTTTGAAATACTCTTTGAAAACCGGATCGCCCTTTGCGAGAACCTCCCCTACTCCGTCTTTGTCGGGATCGGCGATTTTTATCTGAACACCTTTGATTGGCGGACCGACAGACTCCGCTTTGTTGTTGTCTGAAGGATTAGCCGCTAAAACCGGTGAAGTTTCTGTAAGACCATATCCCTGAATGCATAAAACACCGAAGTTGTTGAAAAACTCGACAATATCTGGCCGAATTGCCGCTCCGCCTGCGACCATTAGGCGAAGTCCTGCAAACCCAATTTTATTACGGAAGGGCTTCATTATTGATTTTCCGGAATGGCTTCGGAAGGCTAAATCTATAAACTTGGTCAATCCCATTGCGGAGTTGAACATTGTGGATGCAAGTGCGCCCTTTTCGTTTAAACCTCTCTGAATTCCGGTATAGAATTTTTCGAAAAGCAACGGCACACCGAGGATGATGGTGGCGTTGGAAGCCTGAATATCTTCGAGGATTTCTTTTCCTCGAAGCGCTCTGGCGTAACAGATTCCACATCCGAGGGTTAACGGGAGAAGAAAACCGCAGGTAGCCTCGAAAGCATGGTGAAGCGGCAAAACAGAGATAAAATTGTCCTCGGGGAAAAGGTCGAGTCTTTGGGGCATCGCTTCGATATCGGCAAGTATGTTCCTGTGGGTAAGAATAACCCCTTTTGGAGAACCTGTTGTTCCGGAGGTATATAGAATTGCGGCCGGTGTGGTATCAGTGTCGTGGTATCTTGGCGGAAACGGCTGGTTTTCGCTGGCGATTACTTTGTTCATTTTTTCGAGAATGTAACAGGGAATATCGACATTGGCATCTTCGCTATCCTCGGTTAGACTCTGGCGAAAAGTCTCGGATACGAAAATCGCCTTGGCCTCGGAGTGACGGAGTATGTGTCTATGCTCCTGTGGGCGAAGCTGGGCATCGAGAGGGATTACGGTGCAACCGGCAGTTTGGATTGCGAGATAAGCTATCGCCCATTCGGGGCAATTCGGGCCGAGAAGCGCTATATGAGACCCTTTGGCAAATCCTTCGCGCTGGATGAAGGAGGAGACTTTTTTGAAGTTGTTCACAAGCTCGCCATAGCTGATAATTCGAGGCTCTCCGCCAGGTATATTCACCATAAGGGCTCTGCGTGATTCATCTCTGGAAGCGGCCTGTTCAACAGCCTGAGGTATCGTTAAACCATTTAGTTTGATATCGACTTTTACGTTCATTTTTCTCCTTATCACAAATTTTGTTAGAATTTACAGCTAATTCCCGAATACCGCAAGAGAAAGATTTTGATAGAGATGTCTTCTTCTCGACAATACCTTTTATTCTCCTTGACTTATTGGTTAGACTATTTTATTTTATAATGTTGTTTTACATTGATAGGATATGTTTTTGTCGTTCAAGGAGGTATGATGGCTAAAAGAGTTGGAGTTCTCACCGGCGGCGGCGATTGCCCCGGCTTGAATGCCGTGATCAGGGGACTTGTTTATTCGGGAACCTTCGAGCACGATATGGAATTCGTCGGCATCAAATATGGCTGGAAAGGGCTTTTGGAGAAGGATACGCGACCGCTTGGAATCGAGGATGTTCGTAATATTGCTTCGGAGGGCGGGACAATTCTTCGCACAAGCAGAACGAACCCGACCAGCGACGAGGCAGAAATCGCGATGGCTGTAGGAAACTTCCATGAACTCGGATTGGATTATCTCGTAGCTATAGGTGGCGAGGACACTCTCGGCGCGGCGTATAAGCTTTGGCGCGCGGATAACAGCTTCAAGGTTGTTGGTGTTCCGAAAACGATAGACAACGATCTTTGGGGCACCGATGTGACATTCGGTTTCGATACGGCGATAAACATTGCAGTTGAAGGAATCGACAGGCTTCACACGACCGCCAGAAGCCACAATCGTGTGCTTGTTGTTGAACTTATGGGTCGGCATGCCGGTTGGATTGCTCTCGAAACTGGCCTCGCAAGCAGTGCAGATATTATTCTTCTTCCGGAAGACCCCTTCGATATAGACCATGATCTCTGCGATCCCCTTCGTAGGTTGAAGGAACAGGGCAGAGAATACGCCATCGTCGCGGTCAGCGAGGGTGCAAAAATCAAAGTCGAGCACGATGCAGATGGTTCGCTTTTCCTTCAGGATGTCGATCGCGACGAGTTCGGGCATGTCCGTTTGGGAGGTATCGGAAAGATTCTTGCGGACGAAATCGAAAACCGTATCGGATGGGAAAGCCGCCATGTTGTTTTCGGCCATCTTCAGCGAGGCGGTGCGCCTTCGGCCTTCGATAGATATATTTCGTTGAGATTCGGTGTAGCCGCGGCGGATGCAGTCGCAGATGATAAATCCGGAGTAATGATCGCTCTTCGCGGAATCGATGTCATAGCTATCGAGATGACAGACGAGATTAAGAAAATCAAACGGGTTCCAGATGAGCTTATCCGGTTTGCAAAACTCTTTTCGGGGAGATAAATATGAAGAGACTCACGATTTCGATCCTAATTCTTATTGCGATTCTTTTTGCGGGATGTTCGAGTATTCCTAAGGACTATAATCCCCCTCAATATCGCCAAATAGCCGTTTTCGGGACTTATGTAATGCCTGTAAATTATAACATCGGGTCGAAAGAGGATCTTAAAGATGCGATAACAGAGGGCATTGTCGAAGCTCTCGCGGATGTAATCGCTGGAGATTATCCCGAATGGCGGACAACGAGCGAGCTTGCGAGGGTCTGCTCGAGATGCGGCTATGATGTCTATCTCGTTGCTCCGAATAAATACTTCGAGCAAAGGAAGGATAAGGTTGATGTCGCCCACCAAAAAAGGTTTGAGGGCTGGACTAAGGACGACTATTTCGGATATATCGGCCAGATGAAGGGCATGGTTCTGAAAACGATGGAGCCAACAGCATATATAATTTGCAGACAGACCGAAGCCAAGCAAAAAGAGGATTCATACACGGTCGAAATGCGCAGATGGAAGAATGATAGGCTGATTTTCAGCATGAGCTACAGTTATTTCATGAAGAATTACGGTGAATTCTTCTGCGGTGCGGATGTCGGTGAACCTGACGAAACACCTCGAGAGGAGCATATCATTATCGATGGAAAAAGCGGCAAAGATTCTGCTGATAATAACAGCGATCCCGGTGGAAAGGGATCGCGAATAGAATGAACAAATTATATTGGAGGAAAAATGAAATTAGCAATCAACGGATTTGGAAGGATTGGCAGGCAGGTTTTTAGAATCGCCTGGGGCGATCCTTCGATCGAAATCGCCCATATCAACGACCTAACAGATGCGACGACTCTCGCCCATTTGCTGAAATATGACAGCACTTTCGGAGTTTGGAATCATGAGGTCAAAAGCGAAGATGGCGCGATTATAGTCGATGGCAAAAAAATCTCTATCACGGCGGAACGCGACCCGAAAAACGTTCCCCTCGCCGATAAGGGAATCGACGCGGTTCTCGAATCCACCGGTGTTTTCCGGAAAAAAGAGCAGGCTCAATGGCATATCGATTCCGGTGCGAAAAAGGTCTTGATCTCGGCACCGGGAAAGGATGCCTTGGACGGCGATTTCGTGTTCGGAGTCAACGAAAAAGCATACGATAAGAACATTCATCACATAATCTCTATCGGAAGTTGCACGACGAATTGTCTTGCCCCTGTTGCGAAGGTTCTTCACGACAATTTCGGCATCGTTCGAGGTCTTATGACTACAGTGCATGCTTACACAAACGACCAGAGCATACTCGATCTTCCGCATAAGGATCTTCGCCGTGCGAGAACTGCGGCGCAGAATATTATCCCGACAACCACCGGCGCGGCAAAGGCAATCGGGCTGGTAATTCCCGATCTAAAAGGCAAGCTGGATGGTATGGCTGTTCGTGTTCCTGTTGCGGATGGCTCACTTGTGGATCTGACCTGTATATTAGAGAAAGATACTTCGACCGAAGAAATCAACGATAGAATGCGTGAAGCGGCAAACGGCCCGATGAAGGGTATCCTGAGTATCGCCGACGACCCGATTGTTTCGAGCGACATTATCGGCGATTCACACAGTAGTGTCTTCTCTCCTCGCGACACGCGCGTGATGAACGGCAATTTCGTGAAGATTCTCTCTTGGTATGACAACGAATGGGGTTTCTCGAGCCGCGTTGTCGATATGTTTCGCTTAATGTTCAAATAAGAGGTAAAAAATGAGTCATCTCAGAAAGAAAACTATTGATGATATCGACTTCGCCGGCCACAGGGTGATGGTTCGCGTCGATTTCAATGTCCCGATGGAAAACGGCGCGATTACGGATGATAGGCGTATTCGTGAGGCTTTGCCGACTATTCGTAAAATTGTCTCTGGCGGCGGAATACCTATTATAATGTCGCATTTAGGTCGCCCGGATGGCAAATATAATCCCGACCTCTCACTTAGACCGATTGCCAAACGACTCGAAGAGCTTCTTGGCAGACCCGTAACCTTTATCGCAGACGAACTTAGTCAGGATGCTATTAATGCCCGCGAGCACGCTCTTCAAGGGGACATCTTTCTTCTTGAAAACACGAGATTTTATCCGGGAGAGGAAACCAACGATCCCGAATTCTCGAAATTCATTGCCGGTCATGCCGATATTTTCGTGAACGACGCCTTCGGAACGGCACATCGCAAACACGCGAGCACCGTCGGCATCACGAACTATATGAAAGTATCCGTGATGGGGTATCTTGTAAAAAAAGAAATGGACATCCTCGTCGGACTTCTCGAAGAACCGAAAAGACCATATCTCGCGATTATCGGGGGATCAAAAGTTTCGTCCAAATTGCCTTTATTGAACTCTATGATGGATAAGTGCGATAAGATACTCGTTGGTGGCGCGATGGCTTCTACATTCTTCGGAAGCCTCGGAATTTCACAGGGGTGCGGCCCTGTTGAGAAAGACAAATTTGATACCGCACGCGCAATTCTCGAAAAAACTGAAAGTGTAGAGCCTTATCGGGGGCATATGTTGCTACCAATCGACCAAGTGGTTACAAACGAGATATCCCCAAGCGGATTTACCAAAATTTATCCTTACGACCAAGTTCCTGAGGATGTTATGGTTGCGGATATCGGCCCGGATTCTATCGCAAGATTCAAGACCGAATTGGACACCGCGCAGACTATCGTAATGAACGGTCCTGTCGGTGTTTTCGAGTTGGAACAGTTCGCCACCGGAACACGGGAACTTTTAAAAAAGATTGGCGAGAGGGTGAGCCAAGGTGCTGTTGGTATCCTCGGCGGTGGTGACAGCGCCGCGGCGGCCGCTAAGTTTGGACTCGAAGACCAGATGACCCATATTTCCACCGGCGGCGGTGCATCGCTGAAACTTCTCGAAGGCTCTAAACTTCCCGCAATCGAGGCGTTGAGCGATAGGTAAGCATTATGCGAAAATTCCTTATTGCCGGAAATTGGAAGATGTTTCTTGACCGCGAGAGCGCAATAGCTCTCGCGAGAGAAATCGTGGATGGAATGCCGAAACGACCCTTTATAGATGTCGCAATATTTCCACCGGCTGTTTTTATCGAGGCTGTTGCAAAGGCTGTGGAAGGCTCGACGATTGCCGTCGGAGCGCAGAATTTGCACTACGAAACAGAAGGTGCATTCACCGGTGAAATTTCTTCAAAAATGGTCTTGACAAGTGGAGGCCGGGTCGTTATTATAGGGCATTCTGAGCGGAGGAACATCTTCGGGGAATCCGACGAGTTCATCCAACGGAAAGTCAAAAGAGCTTTAGACGACAATCTCGTCCCTGTTCTTTGTATCGGAGAGAAACTCGAACAACGCAAAGCCGGTGAAACCGAAAGTGTTCTAAACAGACAGCTTAATGGCTCTCTTCGGGAAATCGAAATTACCGACCCCGACAAGATTGTTCTCGCTTACGAGCCTGTTTGGGCAATAGGAACCGGAGTTGTCGCCACGCCGGAACAGGCGCAGGACGCACATTCTTTCGTCCGAGACTGGATTCGCTCGAGATACGGCGATATCGCCGATGGTTTGCGAATTCTGTATGGCGGAAGTGTCAAGCCGGATAATGCCGAATCGCTTCTTGTGCAACCGGATGTCGACGGAGCACTTATCGGCGGCGCGAGTTTATCTTCGAAGGGTTTCTGCGAGATTATCGAAATAGCCGAAAGGTTACAAACGAGGTAAGATGGTTATTGCACTATCGATATTAGTTGCCCTAATTGCGATCGCTTTAGTGATCTCGATTTTGCTTCAATCCGGGCATGGCGGAGGATTAGCCGGTGCATTCGGTGGTTCTTTCGGGGCAAGCTCGGTTTTTGGCGGTCACCAGGCGGCGGGATTCCTTCAAAAAATTACAACCGGACTCGCTATCGCTTTCGTTGTGGTTGTGCTTATTATCAATCTCATGGCTACCCGCACGACCGGATCGCGTTCTGCAAGCGTAATACCACAGGAAGCCTCGCGAACAGCGCCTTTGAGCGATGACGGTATGGGCGGCGGGATTCCTGTCGGCGAAGGGCAATAGGTTCTATAAAAGTATTAGCCGAGGTGGTGGAATTGGCAGACACGCATGGTTGAGGGCCATGTGAGCATATGCTCATGCGGGTTCAAGTCCCGCCCCCGGCACCAAATCGAAGAACAGCGATAATGTCGCTGTTCTTTTTTTTTAAAAAATCACAGCTTCCCTATTTTAATCTTAAGTTTCCTATCCTTAAATTAGTAACAAATGAAAATACTACTCAAATTCCTGATTCGTATTTCCAGTTTTCGTTGATCCTTCCAAGAAAAAATCGAACCGAAATCGTTTGAATTCCCTAATCCAGCTTGGATGTCTATTTTAAGTGAATGATTCACCTTTTCAAATGCAAACCCTTCGTGATACTTGGCAAGTCAAAGTTGTGCATATCAGAGAAGGCTTGGGAGGTTTTTTCGGATTCTCGACGATTTTTAACTTGCGATATTACCTTATAAAATTATAATGATTAGATGTTTATTGAGTAATCTGCTTCTTATGAGGAGGAAAATGAAAAAGTTAGCCCTGTTCGCGGTGATTATATTCGCGATGTTCCTCGCTGTCGGCTGTTCCGAAAACAACGGCGATGACGATCCTTGCACCTGCGACACTCTCTACATCACCGACACGCTTTACGACACGCTTATCGTGGTCGATACCATCGTAATCTGCGATACAAACTACACTCATCTCGATCCCCCCTTCATCAAAGAGGTTTACGGCCCGGGGATTATTACCCAAGGCAATTCGGCGGCCTTCTCATGCTCGATATACACCGACTCGCCAATTATCTCCTACAGATGGGATCTTTTCGCGGCTTCGGCGGGATTCGAAAGCTATTTCTTCCCCGCAGGGCTTTCGGAAGGCTCATTCACGCCATCCGGAACAGCGCCGTTTCCCTTCCAGCCTGAAGCTACGGGCTATTCGGCGAATTACACCTATGAAAACCGCGGTAGATACACTGCCATTCTCGAGATCGAGGACGAGGACGGATATATAGAATACGGCGGAACTCGAGTCGCTGTCGATCCTACAACACCGGATACCCCCGGCCCCGATTTTATCGTTCGGGTCGGAATGCCGGAGAGCCTTTATGTGAGCAATTTCGATTTCAAGCGCTATGCGTTAATCGCAGATCATAAAATCCCAGCCTCGGTATATCATGACAACGATGCAGATTTCAAAGCATTCGCCCACGTCAGCGACAACTATTTCTCCGGTCAGCGCTATATTCAGACCCGTGCGGAACTTGGACGTGTTCTCCAGCTCGAAGCTTTCGGCGATTATATTTGCGAGCTAACTTGGGATATCGATGTCCAAGGAGCGCTTCACTATTGGGGCTCTAACAGCGGCGATGTTGTAATGTATTCCATATACTCTACGATGAAGATGGACACCGGATTGCCACAGACACGTTGTATTTATCGTAAAACGCTTCTCGGCAACGATGGAAACCAGTCCTTCTTCGTTAATCGTAATATCGCGGTTACCGATTCGGTTCTCGTTTGGGGAATGCACGAATACGAGGTTTGGCTTTCGATCGAAACAGTCCAGATGCTGGGCGCGGGCGCTGGTTCTGCAATTTGTTTCGACGGCGATAATGGATTCACACGCTTGAACAAGCTAAATGTTTATATGGACAAATAAATTCCCTAAGGGGGAATCATGGCTCGGAAAATACTACCGGCTCTATTTCTTTGCTTGATAACAGTATTATCCGCTTATCAGGTCGATCTTCTCTCTGATTCGAACACATCGACGCGGTTCGAAGTGAATTTTGGAACGCCAATGGCGCGGTATGTCTCGAACGACTATTGGTTATTGAAGATGGATGGTTTCGGACACACCGGCGAAAATTTCGGGCCTAAGCTCTTCGGCAGAAATTTTCAGATCGCCGTGCCGCGCGATTGCAACATCGATGTCATTATCGAGGATGTTGTGTGGAGCGATTGGATGAGCATCACCCCCGCCCCGAATAGTCCGGAAGTAGATAAACACGGAATTATGGGCGAGATAGACCCCTTCCTCTATGCGATGCCGCAAGGAGCGAAGGTCGAACTAAACGGTAGGAGAATTGTCCGCGGGGTCGAGATTGCGGATATTTTCATTGAACCGGTTCATTATGACCCCGAGCATGGTGTCCGTTTTATGCGTAATATTACAGTATCGGTTAACTACGAGGGCGGCGGTCCGAGTGACTGTGGTCCTCGTCTGTATAACTGGACATGGGAGAATTTCTTCCGTGGAACACTCGTGAACCCGGATGCCGCGATTCCCCGGACACGCCCGATGATAGCAGAATGGGATCCAACCGAAGGTGCGGAACTTCTCGCAATCGTCCGCCCTGATTTCGAGGATGAGCTTCAGGATTGGATCGACTGGAAACTTCTGATGGGATTTCCCGCGCGAGTTGTAACTACCAGCATCACCGGAACTGACACAGCATCTATCAAGGCCTATATTCAGAATGCCTATAACACATGGACTTTGCCGCCGTCTTTCGTATTACTTGTCGCAGATGCCGATTATATACCTGTTTATCAAGGTTCGGGTGGCTTGATGGGTGATAATCACTTCGGAACTGTCGATGGAAGTGATATCTTTCCCGATATTTTCGTCAGTAGGATTTCTGTCGATTATACAGCTGATATAGTGAACCTCGTTCTAAAACATCTCAACTATGAGAAGAACCCCGATACAACCGATGACTGGTATTCTCGCTATGTTGGCATTGTTAATGAAGACGACCCCGACTGGGAACCTCTCGGCCCTCAAGACTCATCGTATTTGGCGGCTGTTACCTATGGTATGACGCAATGCAGTCTCGCAGGATTCACCAGCCATCCAATGTTCCGTAGAAAACTTGGGCATACTTTCAGCACGGTTCGTCCCTATGTTGAGGCCGGTCTTGGTTTAGTTCAATACCGCGGCCAGGCTTATCCCGACTATTATTACGGTTTTGCCGGCGGATTAGACACACTCGATAATAACGGGAAATGTCCTGTCAATATCTCGATATCTTGCGGCACGGGTGGATTTATGTATGGCGATACGCGTATGTGCGAAAGGACAACTCGTGCGAGAACCGCAACTCATCCAAAAGGCGGGACGGCTTTCATAGGCCAAGCTCTTGTAAGCTCGAATTCAGAGGAACGTTCATCTCTATCGAAACATGTTTACGAAGCGCTTTTCGAAGCAAAGATAAACGAGTTCGCGGCGGCTCATCTCTATGGCAAAAACGAGCTTTATGCCGAATTCGGCGGGAGTTATGACTCTCGATATGAATTCCTTTCAGCAACCGCACTTGGAAGTCCGGACATGCTCGTCTGGACAGGGCCGATTGATCTGCATCCGACTGTTACCTATCCCCTATCTGTTACTGCCGGACCGAACAACATCGATGTTCATGTCGCAAGATTTGGTGCTAATCTCGAAAACGCAAGGGTAGCTTTACATCAGGGAAGTCAGTTCAGTTACGGCAAAACAAATGCGAGTGGCGATGTTACAATTGCCTTGAATGTCGATGCGGCTCACTCGCTTATTATCGTTGTTACAGGACCCAATATCTATCCGCAAATCGACACTATCGATGTAATCGAAGAAGGTGTAGCGGTTTATTCCGCGCCTGCTGTTTTCAACGATTCTTTGGGAAACAGGGATGGATTGCTTAATCCCGGAGAGACGGTGAGTTTTAGGCCGGGAATTTTCAATATCGGAACTGAGACAAGCACCGGATTGACGGCGGTAGTTAGATGCAATATCCCGATTGTATGGATCGACTCGACGACTGTATTCCCGAATTGTGCTCCGGATGACACGGTTTATGGAGATAGAGTCGAGTTCTACATTCCAGACACAACAAGCGCTTATGGGAGCATAACCTTCACTATGCACATTTCTGGAGGTTTAACCGGCCCATGGAATAGAACAGTCGTTCCTCAACCCGGTGTTCATCGATTTGCCCCCGGCATCGAGTCGATAATGATCATCGATTCTGCACCCTACGGTGACGGAGACGGCATTCTCAGCGGTGGTGAAGTGGCGGATTTAGCGATTCGGCTTAGGAACAACACACAGGCTGACGCTTATAATGTTGTCGCTCATTTGCTGAGTATTCCGGAAATTTCGGTGATTAACTCCTACGCCTTCGTTGATGTTTGGCCGAGAACTGTTTCTCAGGCATTATTCCCTATCTACACGGTGAGCGTTTCTCCTTCGGTTGCTCCGGGAACTGAGGTTCTTTTACCGATGGTGGTAACAGCGAGATGTTCGATATATGATTATCATGATACTTTGCTAATCCCCTTCACTCTTAACGGACCAATCACGAGCCTTCCCACAGGCCCGGATGCCTATGGATATTATATTTACGAGGACGTCGATGATCATTATCCAATCGCACCGACATATGAATGGTTAGACATTTCCACACTCGGCTCGACGATAGGGCCGATAACAAACTCGGACGACGGAATCACGACAATCGGATTGCCTTTCGCGATGAGATTCTACGGGGTTAATTACGATTCTATTTCAGTTTCCTCGAACGGGTTCATGGCACCGGGAAGGAGCACATGGAGCGGCCCGGGAAGCGGTTCGCCTCAGACATTCCCCTATGTTGGCGGCCCTCAGGGAGTCGTCGCGGCTGGATGGGCGGATTTAGCTCCACATAGAAGCGGTGGAGGAGAAATTTACTCCTATAACAATACGGCTACAAACCAATTCATTATTCAATGGGATGCTTGCCAATTCTATTATGGTGGCGGAATGATCTCGACACAGTTGCGTATCTGCAATCCTTCTTTTTGGCCTACTCCCACAGGAGATAGTGAAATCTTCCTATATTACGAGCTTATGAGCGGAATTGGAGCTATGGGAATAGGAATAGAATCGCAGAGTCAAACGATGGGGCTTCAATATTATCTTAATGGCGCTTATGATCATCATGCTGTCGAACTCGAAGCCGGTCGGGCGTTAAGAATTACGACTCAAGCTCCAAGTCTTTACTCAGGGCCATGGTTGTTCTACATCAGCGACCTCTGGATCGACGATTCACTCGCTAATAATAATCGTATCATCGAACCGGGAGACCGGATCGGCATCAAGATGCGTATTAAGAATGGCGGAACAGCCGCCGCGGTGAACGCGCAGGGAGATATCAGCGCTACTGCAAGACTTACGCCTTACGGTTCGAGAGCTAATTTCGGCTATATCCCGATATCGGGAAATTCTTACAACAATGTCTCAATGTATTGCGATATCTCGCCATCCTGCCCATCAGATACGGTAATAAATGTGCCTATTAATCTCTATGCCACAGGGGGATATTCGACGTTATTCTATATTCCTCTGCATGTTGGCGGAGCGGTAAGTGTCAACGATAATGAAACACCGCTTCCAAAGGGAATTCAATTGGGCCATTCCTATCCGAATCCCTTCAACAGTTCTACATCGATAGAAATCTTTGTCGGCGATGATATTACCGAACCGGTTATTATCGATGTCTATGACATTACCGGCAGGAAGATTGATAATCTTCACGATGGATTCCTCAAACCCGGAAGACACAATCTCAGATACGAACCGGTGAACACGGCATCAGGAGTTTATTTCTTAAGGATGCGCCATGGTAATGAGACAGTTACCCGTAAAATGGTGCTGATAGAATAATCCTTCGGGGATTCGATGAGATAAAGGCGGGAACATTATGTTTCCGCCTTTTTTCGTCTTCTCAGTTTTCATCCCAAAGAAAGTTTTTAATTATACGCTTGCAATTCGCGCTATTTCAATATAGAATTTAGGTTCTTTGGTGGCGAATAGACGAAACCGTATCGTCTTCGCAGAAGTCGAAACCTATAGCATTTGAAGAGCGGAAGAATCTTGGAAAATCAATACGAACAGACAATCGATTATCAGGAAGTAGGCCTAATCGTTGGCTTGGAAGTTCATCAACAGCTTCTCACAGAGCGAAAAATGTTCTGCAGATGCCCTGCAGGCCTATACACGCGCGAACATGACGGCGTCGTTCTCCGGCATATGCGTCCGACTTTGTCCGAACTTGGCGTATTCGACGGTGCGGCTTTAATGGAGTTTAAGACCAAAAAGCAGATTATCTATTTGCTTCACAACACGAACACCTGCACTTATGAGATGGACGACACTCCCCCATTCTTGATGAACGAGCAAGCCCTCGATAACTCTATTGAGCAATGTCTTATGCTGAATATGGACATCGTGGACGAGGTTCATGTTGCACGAAAACAATATCTCGACGGCTCGATTCCCACCGGAT
Organism: uncultured bacterium; assembly: GCA_964459995.1. Lineage (GTDB taxonomy): Bacteria > UBP14 > UBA6098 > UBA6098 > UBA6098 > CAZSHG01. Next base: position 118,785 of record CAYWOR010000007.1, read on the forward strand.
TCCAGCGCACTGCGATTGTTGGCGTAAATGGAACAATACCATTCAAAGGCCGTGAGTTGGGCATTATTCAGGTCAGCGTCGAGGAAGACTCCTGCCGTGAGGTCTCGGATAAGGGGCATTTAATCGTATGGCGCACAGATCGCCTCGGAATGCCGCTTGTCGAGATTGTTACACATCCCCAGCTTTATACCCCACAGGAAGTCGAGGAGGCAATACTTCTTATCGGAAGAATCTGTCGTTCGACTAATCATGTCCGCTATGGAATCGGCGCGAGCAGACAGGATGTCAATGTTTCGGTTCGTGGCGGAAGACGTGTTGAAATCAAGGGAGTTCCACGTGCCGAGATTGCCGCGAAACTCGTTCATGGCGAGGCTATACGCCAGGTCAATTTGCTCAAACTGATGGAAGAGATTCATTCTCGCGGGTTGAACACCCCGGAGGAAGTCCGTGCCCGTATTACGCATTACGATGTTACCGAGAAATTCAAAAACTCGAAGTTATCTTTCTTGACCTCAAAGGGGTGGGATAGATTTATCAAATCCGACTGTAGAAGACCGGATTTTGAACTCGGCAAGGGGAAATTTGCCGTTAGAGTAGTTAAGCTCGAAGGTCTTGCGGGAACACTTGCATGGAACACCCAACCCGGAAAAACCTTTGCGGACGAACTTCGCGGAAGGATTAGGGTCATTTGCGGTCTCGATCAACAGCCAATTCTCATCCATAGCGAGGATTTAGCCGGCTATAACAGCATCCGGACAAGAGTAAAAACCATCGCGAAAGAGCTTCAATGCACCAATAATGATTCGCTGATAATAATCTGGGGTTCCGAAGAAGACGTTATTTCGGCATGTGAAGAGGTTTATCTTCGCTATGTCGATGCGATAGACGGAATTCCAAACGAGACACGTCAGGCATTTGCCGACGGTCACACCGATTTCGAGCGGATACTTCCCGGCCCGGACAGAATGTATCCCGACACGGACAGCCCGCCAATTCGGGTTACACGAGACAGAGTCGAGAGAATAGAGGCCGGACTTCCCCCCCGACCATGGATTCGTGAAAAGAGATACACCGAAGCAGGAATCCAATTGAACACGACTTATTACTTAATTAGAAGAGGCTGGGCCGATGTTGTCGATGCGGTTGTTGCGGAGACAGGTGCTGATTTGAAATATACCGCGATTTTCTTTGGCGAGAAGCTCAAAGGCCTTCGCAGAAAGGGTGTTGATACGTCGTCCATTTCAAAAGACACTTGGATTGCTCTATTCCGTGAATTCGCAAAAAAACCGGAGCTTGCGGAAAATTGGGATAACATAGTTCGGATGATTGCAGATTCCCCCAATGTTCCGGTAACAAAGATAATCGACGAGATAATGCACGCTGTCGATTCTTCCAATTGGGAAGCATTCGCTAATAAAGCTCTCGCCGAAACCGAGATTACAGCACAGAAATCCGAAAATGAAGTTATCGCCAAGCTCACAATGTCGAAAATGATGGACATCTACCGAGGCCTTGTTGCGGGGCGTTTCATTGAAAAACATATACGCAGAGCACTGGCGGAAAAACCTTCGAGCAAGAATTAAGGAGCGATAGCCGTGAGCGACAAACAGAAGACCGAAATAAAAGATAAGCTCAAGGGATACAAAGGCCTTGCCCGCGAACGTCTCGCCAAGTGGGGGGTCGGGGTATGGAGCGATGTCCGCATAGTTAACGATGTCGGAAGTGTTTTCGAGGGGGTTATCCTTCCGCGAAGTGAAACTTACGACGACCTTCATATTGTGGTCAAACAGAAAACCGGATACAATGTCGGCATTCATGTTGACCGCGTTCGTGAAATTGTTGAGCTTGGCTATAAAGAAGCCGTCTATAAGATGCCCGAGAAAGAATTCCCTACCAATCCGGAACTTCCGAATGTAACCCTTCTCGGCACCGGCGGAACAATCGCATCGAGACTGGACTATCGCACTGGCGCAGTTATACCGGCATTCTCGCCGGGGGAACTATACTCGGCGGTGCCGGAACTCGCCGACATCTGCAATCTAAAAACTCGGATGATATTCGGTGTCTTTTCCGAAAATATGGCGATGGAGCAATATATCGAGCTATCGAAGGCAATTGTCGAAGAAATCGAAGCCGGTGCTGACGGCATCGTTATCGGTCATGGAACAGACACCATGGGGCACACCGCCGCGATTCTAAGCTTCATGGTTCAGAACAGTCCCGTGCCGATTGTAATTGTCGGTTCACAAAGAAGTTCCGACCGCCCCAGCTCGGATGCCGCACTGAATCTGATTCATGCGGTTCGTTCCGCGGCTTATGGGGATATTGCCGAAGTGCAAATCTGCATGTTCGGCCCGACCTCCGACCGTTTCGGACTACTTCATCGCGGCACTCGTTGTCGCAAAATGCACAGCTCTTATCGCAACACATTCCGCACCCTCGGCGATGTCCCGCTTTGTATGGTCAGCAGAGACAAGTTCGATTATATCACAAATGATTTTGTCCGCAGGGACAAAAACCGCAAAGTCAAACTCGATGCGCTCTACGATGACCGCACTACTATCCTATATTATTATCCCGGAATGAAACCCGATCTTGTCGATGCATTAGTCGAAAAAGGTTATCGTGGTATAGTTATCGCAGGAACAGGGCTTGGGCATGTCAACCGAGCGCTTTTCCCAGCGCTTGAACGAGCGGTAAAAGCTGGAGTCCATATTGTGATGACAGTCCAAACGCTATGGGGCTACACCCAGATGTTCGTTTACGACACCGGACGCGATCTTTTGAACCTTGGAGTCGTCCAACTCGATAATATGCTTCCCGAGACCGCACTAATGAAGCTGTCTTGGGTTCTCGGGCATACTGACGACCATGAAGAGGTCATGCGGATGATGCATTTGCCGATTAACCACGAAATAACGGAGCGAGAACCACATAACGGCTATATTATCCTTCAGGGCGGCCTTCCCGATACCGAGGAATATATCAAGAAGTATTGGAAATAAGCTTAGAGTATCCATTTCAGGTTCAAAATCGAGATTCATTAGGGAGCGCTATATGTGCTCCTTTTTTCATCTGTTCATTATCCGACTCGATAAAACTCTTTGACTTGTTTACAGTTAAGCGAATAAATCCTTGAAAATGGGCAATTTATTGCTATAATAGGATTAGGTAATTGAAAAATAAATGAATTGGGACTTCAATAGCCAGATTTAACTGTAAAAAAGTTCCGGAAAGAGTTACTTTGAAAATCCTTTTGGTCTATCCCAAAAATCCAGAAACCTTTTGGGACTTTAAACATGCCCTAAAATTCGTTTCAAGGAAAGCCTCAAGCCCCCCGCTGGGGTTACTCACTGTTTCGTCTATACTCCCAAAATTCTGGGAGAAAAAGCTCTGCGACATGACCGTATCTAAACTTACCGACCATGACCTTTGCTGGGCCGATTATGTTTTCATTAGCGCGATGTCTGTTCAGAGCGAATCGGCGGAAGAGGTTATTCACCGATGCAAACAGCTGGGTGTTAAGACCGTTGCAGGCGGCCCGCTTTTTACGTCGAATTATCAGGATTTCGAGGAGGTCGATCATCTTGTTCTCGGCGAAGCAGAAGTAACACTCCCCCTGTTTATATCCGATCTTGAAAAGGGCTATCCTCAGAAAATCTACCTTTCTGAAGAGAAGGCGGATATAACCAAAACACCCGCCCCCGATTGGAATTTAATCAAAAAGAGCAAATACAACTCACTTTCCATCCAATATACTCGAGGATGCCCTTTCAATTGCGAATTCTGTGATGTTACTCAGCTTTTCGGACATAAACTTCGCTCGAAGACAGCCGAACAGGTGGTCGATGAACTCGATAATATTTACTCTTCCGGTTGGCGTGGTAGTGTATTTTTCGTCGATGACAATTTCATCGGTAATAAAAAGATATTGAAATCTGAAATTCTCCCCGCCGTCATCAGTTGGATGGAGAAGCGGAAGAATCCATTTATCTTCAACACGCAGGCTTCAATCGACCTCGCCGACGACGAGGAACTTATCAAAATGATGGTCGATGCTGGCTTTAATACCGTATTCGTGGGAATTGAAACACCCGAAGAATCCAGCCTTGCCGAGTGTGGGAAAATTCAGAATAACAATAGAGATTTAGTCGCGTGTGTTAAGAAGATCCAAAGCCTTGGAATCCAAGTGCAGGGTGGCTTTATTCTCGGCTTCGACAATGACCCGCCGAACATCTTCGACAGAATGGCCGAGTTTATTCAAACAAGCGGCATTGTAACGGCTATGGTAGGTTTGCTGAAAGTTCCAAAAGGCACAGAACTTTACAAACGTCTCCAAAGAGAGGATCGTCTTCTCGAAAAATGGTCGGGGAATAACACCGATATATCGATGGATTTTGTGCCGAAAATGAACGCCGACGAGCTTGTGATCGGCTATAACAATGTTATCGAATCCCTTTACACGCCAAAGAATTTCTATGCCCGAGTAAAAATACTTCTTCGAAACTACAAACCAAACAATAAAAGGGGTTTCAAGATCCATTTTAGAGAACTGCAAGCCTTGGTAAAATCTTTCTGGCACATTGGTGTTGTTGGCAAAGGCAGAACTCACTACTGGCGGTTCCTTTTCTGGACGGTGTTCCGTTGTCCGCGTTCCTTCCCCATTGCAGTGACTTTGGCTATTTACGGTTTCCATTTCCGCAAAATATATGAGGTATGACATTTCTTTAAAAAAGGGCGACATAAATGCCGCCCCGAAATGAATCGATTTTCCGCTTCTTCTATTTCAAGTAAATCAGCGACTTCATTGCGAGTCGTTCGTTATTGTATTTTGCAATAACAAGATAAACACCTGAACCGTTTTCGGGTTTTGGTCGCCAGATATGAATGCCCTCTTTCGACGAAAGTCTGTTATCGACAATTCTGCCGTTAACATCGAAGATTTCGAGTGAAACATCAACAGGAACATCGATTGTAACAGCAGAATTGAAGGGGTTAGGGTAGGCCGAGATTTGGAAATCGGAGGGAGTTGATGCCACATCTTCCTCGATGGAATAGAAATCAACAGAATCGAGCTTCATTACCCAAGCCTGTGTTGGAAGAGAGCCTTTGTAACCAACGACTACATACTCACCATGCGAGTTAACACAGGCATCGTTGATTACAAAGTTGCCAGAAACTGGATACTCTCTTAACCCAAGAGGAGTAGCATCGGAGTCCAACATAACAAGCCCCAGTGAATTCGATGAAGTCATCGAGGTTATGACGGTAATTCGGCTGGATCCGTCGATGTGATTGACTGCCTTTGCCGCGTGTGATTCCCAAGGTGCAATATAACCAACTAAAAGGCTATCACCGGAAGGAGTTAATAAAGCTCCTACAGAATAGAAATGTTCAATCGAGTCGATATGGGGCATTTGATATTCATATCCAACGGCAAAAACATTTCCTGTTTCGGTTATGATTATGTCATTAGCCTGTGATCCGGTGTAGGATGCAGTAAAAAAGGAGCTTTGCCAAAGACTTGAAACAGGAAAGGCATATTTCGATACTGAGAAAACCCCAGTGCTTCCTGTTTTGTAAATCCCATCTCCGCAATAAGCGAAAGAGGACAGGGTTCCACCAGGAGTGGATTGTTCCCAAAGGGTCTCGCCCGTTTCATCTATATGAATCATCCAATCATTAAGTGATGTTGTATAAATTGCCGGTATGTGACTTTGTGTCCATTTTGAACCGACAACAAGAAAGCCATCGTCAGTTTCGACGATTCTACTAAAGGTTAGTCCATGGGGGTAGCTTGGATGACCATAAGTTCCCGGATATCTGTAATAGCGCCACCAATAAATCGTTCCGGTAGCATCGGTTTTAAAAACGAATGCATCGTAAAGATTCGAAATAGTATCTGAGACTTCTTCTCTGTATGTGAAGCCACAGACGTAGATACTGCCGTCATCCTTGACAAGGATATCAGAAGCGAAATTGTCCAGCGAGTCTCCGAAAGTGTATGCCCATAGACTGTCGCCGTCTTCATTTACTGCGAAGATCAAAATATCGGTATTGTTCCTTGTTTCATAAAACACATTAGCTGATATAACATAACTATCTGCCATATACTGCGTTATAGCCGATGTATAGTTATACGCATCGCTTCCTCCAAATTCCAATTCCCATGCGAAACAAGCAACAGCGAAAATCAGAAAAACGAATAGACAACTTAAAATGTTTCTACTCATTCTTTCTCCTCCTTGTGATTTTAAAATTTGCCATTTTCCTTCGGCCTTCTCCCTTATATCTAAAGATAATCGAAAAAATAACTCTCGCAAGCACTTTTTTAAAAAAAATTTTTTCGCTCTCAAAGCCCTATTAAAAGGCAATTTGACATTTTTGGGACAAATGTGCTGTCAGATTTGTTGCCACTGTGTGCTTCTTTTTTTTAAATCTTGGAACCAATTCGCATGAGAAATATTTTAGCGAAATATTCTCGTATTTGTTCTGTTGCGTATATAAGTTATATAAATTCTGTCAATTTGCCCATATTCACCGAATCTCTGCCTCGGTCATTTCGCATTAAAGTCTCAGGATTCAATTTTGAAGAAAAGATTTGCGTTTCATAAAAAAAGTGTTTTATTATTTACAATTCACTGCTAATTGAACAACCCATAAATCGGAGGAAAAATGAAGAGATGTGTTTTTCTAATCTGTGCTTTGTTGTTCGTATCCGTAGCCCTTGGTTACGACCCGCTTTATACCGAGGATGGCGCGGCAATTCTCGAAAATATGCAGTTGCGAGCTGGCGCGGGAATGAATTTCGGTTCTTCATCCGCTTATTTCGACGATGAAGGCGAAAAGCACGATTTCACTGGCGACGCCTCAATGACTAACCTCTATATCCCTGTGCGTGTCGGGATAGGCATCGCCAAGGTGCTCGAGTTCCAATTCCTCATCCCCTTTATGTCGATGAAGTATTCAAATGGAGCTGAGATTACCGGTTCCGGAATTTCGGACAGCTGGATTTCTGCCAAGGCGGGGATAGCTTCAGGAGGGATAAATTTTGCAGGAAGACTCGCCCTTCAACTTCCCACCGGAAACGATGAACCGGACCCCGGAGATTTCCCCACCGGCTCGGGCAGAACTGATTTGGATATCGGCGTTCTATTTTCCTATCGCCCTGAAGAACGGACTGGATTCGCCGTCGATTTCAACGCGGGTTACCGCATGAATACCGAGAAGGACGACTACAACTACGGAGATTTCGCCCCCTTTAATATTCGCGCGGGATACCAGCTCACCGAGGCATTGTTCCCCTACGCCATCGTGGCAGGCAAACTCGGACTCAGCAACGATGAATACAACGGCATCGAATTGGAAGACTCCAAGGAAAGTGTCTATTCGATCGGCGCAGGCGCAATCTTCAAAAGCGATATGGGACTTGGTGTTTATGGAAACATCCTCTACGACATCGCGGGGAAAAATAATTATGCCGGGATGGACATCAATCTCGGTGTCGAATTCCTACCAAAATTAGGCAACTAAGAACATCTGAGCGGAAATGTTCAACGAGGGCGGGATTTCCCGTCCTTTTTTTTTAATCCAAAATCAACGTTAACTTATCGTTTGTCCTTGCGCTATATGAGTTAATTTCATTATATTATTAATATTGAAACGTTTTGGAGATGAGCTATGAAGATTAGATATTTGCTTCTTCTGACATTCATTACGACAGCGCTTATAGGCGGCACTTACCCGCGTGCGGAGGCGAGCGGAAATTCGGGGGTTGTGATGACCGAGAGCGGTGCTTTCCTCGGTTCGAATCCTGCCGGAATAGCCTTTGAGCGTAACCATATTTTCTATTTATCGCTGTTTCGTCCCTACTGGGGCATCGGCGACCCGATGTGGCGCGGTGCCGCTGGTTATGCGCACCATTTCCGCGCTTTCGATGCCGGTATCGATCTTCAGTATTTCCAATCCGAGATGGTTTTCCGCGGCGATTTCGGTTTGACATTCACAAAAAGATTCGGTAAATTCGCTGTGGGAGTGCGTCCTACCTTTGTTTTCGATAATTATCGCACGGACAATTTCCATTATATTGACGGCGATAATCCCAACGACCCACTTTTTAATGAGGCTACAGGCGGATTTGGAATCAGCGGCGATTTCGGGGTTTATTACTACCTTTCGGAAAAAATCGCAATAGCCGGAATGGCCGAAAACCTTCTTGATCCGAATATGGCATTGTCCGCAACCGCTGAAAGCAAGCGCGGAAGTTGTTTCAGTTTCGGAGCGGCCTATCATTTGGGGCACTATGGCACCGCTTTCGCACAGGGAGGTTATGCCACAGAAACCGCGGAGGGAAATGAGCTAAATTTCGGCGCGGGATTCGAGTCAAACGCGCTTCATCCGAATCTCGATTTGCGAATTGGTTTTTCGCAATCTGACGCCAGCCTCGGTTTCGGTTTCCGACTCCCTACTGATCTTCCGATTCGGCTCGATTATGCTTTTAGCTATCCGCTCAGCGATTTGCGTAAAGCCGCCACCAGTCATCGTTTGGCGATGGTTGGCGAGATTACCCCGATAATTAAATTCCCTGACCTGACGGTTACAGCAACAATCGACGATGAGGTTTTCCCTACAGGCGATTCTGCCCAAATTAGCGCTTTTATAACAAGCAAACGTCTCAGAACCTCGGATGTTACGGTTGTGCTGATACTCGACGGCGACAAAGAAATCGCGCGAACTGTAATTGGAAAGATCGAAGCCGATGAAGGTTATGAATGGACTCCGAAAGTTCTCTTTGACAGTGATAGAGAGTGGGACTTTAGTATTCAGGTCGATCCGGCAAACAAAATCGATGAAAGCGACAAATCGAACAATAGAGCCTCGGTTCGAGCTCGAAGCTATGACGGTCCAGATGTGAAACTCTTGGCTTCGCCGGAGGTTTTAAAGGTTCAATCAGTTGATTATGTTTATCAGGACGAATCGATTGTGCCTGCAGTTTTTTTCGAAATAGGAAAAGCCGACATCGATCCTCGTTTCTCGCCGCTAATCGATCTTCTTGCAGAACGACTTCTTGAAAACCCCGACGCAAAATTCTATATCGACGGCCATTTCGACCCGGAAACCGAACCCGGACAGTCCGATTTGGCAGGCACAAGGGCGCAAAATCTTATCACGGAGCTTGTTTCCCGAGCACCAAAATTACAGGAACGAATCGCTGTCGGCAATAAAACAGCCGAGAGTAAGCGAGTCGATCGCATAAGCCAATATGATAGATACCAGTCTTCGATAGACGCCGAAAACCGACGTGCGGAAATCACAGTGGAATTCCCCGAATTTCGTCGCGAAATCGACCTGAACATTTTTTCGGACACCGAGGCGAAAGAAATCGCGTCGAAAGTGCAGGAGTTATTGCGCCGCAACCCCCATGTGGTGGGTGTTATTCGAAGTTCGGAAATCGAACGAGACCTTGCGGAAGCTCTAAAAGACGCATTCACAGCGAAAGATAAGCTCAAATCGGCGATACCGGATTATCTTCACACGCAAATTTTAGCCGGCGCTTCGAAACTTGTCGATTCGGGCAAAACAGAGTTTCTGCTTTCCGGTGAAGGAATTCTCTATCGACCAAAAGAGATACATTCTGCGTTGAATTTCGAACCGCGTGTGTTCGCGGACTGCCGAATCGAGATGCGTGTCGAAGCACCTTTGGGAATAACCGATTGGCGGGTTTATCTTGCGGAAAAGACCGGCAAATCGCTTTTCGACATAAAAACCGGCGAGGGTAATCCCCCAAATTATATTAACTGGGATTGGCGCGATCCCGATGGCGGACTGCTTCCCTTCGGTCAGAAATTTGATATCTGCGTCGATGTTGGCGACCGATTCGGACGAAGGGCGACCTCCTGCGCCGAGGGTGTCGGAACTGAGGTGATTCGCCTCGAACAGCGCACCGATAGGCTTCTGCTCGTCCAGTTTGTTTTCGATGGTCCTGCGGCGCAATCGAACTATCTTCAAGACAGGCTCGAAGAGGTCGCACGGCATATAATCGAGCACGGTTCAAAACCGGGTGTCAAGCTGGATGCCGAACTTCAGGGACACACCGACGAAATCGGCGGAGAACGGCGTAATTATGAACTCTCCGAGGAACGCGCTAAGGCTGTCGAAAAAAGGCTTCGCGCCTATATGCGGAGTATCCTCAGCCTGCCTTCGGAATCCGCACTCGACACCTGGATGGCCGAGAATGAAATCACTCTGAAAAGCGTAGGTTATGGTGACAAAATGCCATACACCCTCGATTTGTGGGTCGGCGGCGAACTTCGAGAGGTAGAGGTTGGCGATAATTCACGTCCGGAGGGACGAAACATCAACCGAAGGGTGCTGATTGTGATTCATGAGACCAATCCGAAAGGGGGCGGAAATGAGTAGGAGAATAATCGCCCTAACTCTTCTGATAATCGCTTTCGGCACCTATGCCGAGTTATCCTGCGGTTTCGTTATCGATCTTTCGCCGCCATTTGTCTTGACCGACGGGCTATACCCACCACCGGACACAGTTCTGGAAACCCCCGATGTAGTTATCAGTGTCGGCATTGACGATGCTGGAGCGGGTGTTTGGCTTGACAGCGTCAGAATCGTAGTCTCGGTCAACGGCATTCCTCGCGATTCCATTATCGGCGTTACTGATTTCTTCCAGAGCTTTTCCTCGGGAGATACTGTCGGGGTCTGCCTTCGCGCAATCGACGAGATTTACGACACCCTATGGTGCACCTGCCCCGCGAATGTGCTTGATACTTGCTGGACTTTTTATATCCTCGCCTGCGATACGTTTATGGTCGAGCGAATCTGCCCAAATCCCTGCGGGATAATCACCTCCTGTGGTAATCAGACCATCTCGATGCGTCTGTATCCTGCTGGCTCTCCGGCGGATCTTGGAGTATTCGAGCTTGAGGACATAATTGCTATCATTGAAAGAAGCTCTGCCCCAACCGAAACTTTGTATTCCGCACCAAGACTTTGGTTAATCGGCGATACTGTTAATATCGAACCTCCCGTCGCAGGCTACATTCACGGTGAAACTGTCAGAATCTCCCTTCGTTCGAGGAATGAGTGTCCTGTCATTATAATCGATTCCTGTGAGTTTGTCGTAGATGTCGAACCGCCGGTTCTTAGTTGGTTTTACCCGCCACCCGACACAACAATCGGTCTTTCCGCACCCACAATTACTATCAACCTACTCGATTCGCCCGCGGGAGTTATTCCGGAAAGCACTATTGTGCGAAGTATAGCCCGACATGTCGACGGCACAGCCGATACGATTGTGTGGATCGGTTCCGTTCCGATGACACCGAATTATCTTCCCCTCGATACAGTGCAAATATGCATTTTACAAGCGATGGACGCCGTCGATTACTATGCCGGTTGCACCTGTCCGCCAAATGTCATTGACACGATTTGTTGGGAATTCGCGGTCTTCTATTGCCTTGCAGGGCCTTTTGCGGAGATTTTTTACCCCGATTCTTGCGGGTCATATGTAACCTCATGCGCCGACCAAGGCTTAAGTTGGGCAATTTTCGACACAACCGGCATGGACATCGATCCGGCGACAATTCTCGTCCATGTCTCGGTGAGAGGGCCTTCGGGGGCACTGGACACAACAGTTACGCCCTCTTCCCCCACGCTAAATTGGGATGGAACCTCGAATCTTCATTTCCAGCCCGGCGCGGACGGTTGGCTCTGGAACAGCGGAGATACGGTGCATGTTACCCTCGTTGCGGTTAACAACACCGGCGACTGCCCGCTGGAATTCCCCGCGGAATGCTGGTTCATTGTTGATCTCGACCCGCCGGTAGCCTACAACTTCGAGCCACCGGAGGCCGAAATTGTCAGCATAACTACGCCTTTTATCAACGCGGCTTATATCGACTCAATATGCGCTTTATATTCTGCAACGGCTTTCTTGTCAGTCTATCGCGGTGGCACATTGATAGATGGGCCATTCTACTTCATCCTCGGTTCATCCATTTTATTTGCAGATGCGGAATCCGGCGACTCTGTTGTAGTTTGCCTCGACCTCACAGATTACCCCGATTTCGACTATTGCCCACCCAACGATACGACGATTTGCTGGTGGTTCACCCTTGCACTCGATGCCCCTGTCGCGTGGATTATCGAGCCACTCGACCTCGACAACGACAGCGCTATCACGAGCGCATGCGACTGCCAGCCGATTATTATCGGCATCTTCGACGAAGCCGGAATAGACGAATCGACGATAGTTCTCGAAGTCGAAGGTATTATCTATGATGTTACGTCGCCGGAACTTATCTGGGACGGCGATTCGATACTCACATTCACACCCTCCGCACCATGTTGGACTCATGGCGATGTTGTTAATTTCACGCTTCTCGCGGCGGAGAATATCCTCGGTATTCCTCTCGATTCCCCGCTTCCGGGGAGTTTTATTCCGGATTATTTGCCTCCAGTCATGGTTGCCTCCTCCCCTTCCGATGGTGACATCATACCCGGCCCGTGGGGGGAAATCGCTTATGCAGTATTCGAGGACATAATCTCCGGTATGGACTCGCTATTTCCTTCGATCGCAACTGTTTACGACGACGGCGCTTTGGTAATCTCGACATCTGTAATTTGGCGAGGCGATACCGCCTTCATTCCCGCCACCGAAGCTCTCGCAATAGACGGCACTATCGACATCTGCTTTGAAAACATTCACGATTCACCGGATTATTGTGTGAACAGTCTCGACACATGTTTCTCGTTCGAGGTTGTAACAGGGGAACCTTCGGCGATTTGGGTTTTTCCTGTCGATGTTAACGGCGACGGCGATACAATTGTCGCGTGCGACTGTATCGAAATAATTTTCGAGATAACAACAACTTACGGTCTTTATCCCGAATCGACACTAGTAAGAATAAACTCCGTCGATTATCCCTATGATCCATCATGGATGACCTTCACCGACGATTTCGACAGCCTTATCCTCGACCCTCTGCCGCATTGTCCCTTCAGCGACAGCGATTTCATTAATGCGAGACTTGTAACACTCGTAGATAGCACATTCTCACGGCTCGTTTCTTCGGCGCGAGGGGTTTTCAGAATCGATAGGAATGGGCCGGTTTTCTCCGGTGCTTATCCGACATCGTCCGTCAGTGGAATGTCCACGGATGTCTATATCTCGGCCACCGACGCCGAATGCGGAATAGGGATAGCGGAATCAATCGTCGTAAAGAATGCTATTGGGGCGGTGGTTGGATCGGCAGTCGACACATTGAGACTTTCCCTGAGCGGACTCTTGGGCGGAACATACACTGTATGCGCCTTCGCACGAGACGACTGCGCGGATTATTGTGGCCCCAACTATTCAGACACTTGCTGGAGTTTCGATGTTTTCGTCGGCGAACCGGCCGCCATTTTAATTGAACCCATCGACCTCAACTCCGATGGCCTCGTTGTATCGGCATGTAGTTGCCAGACGATAATTTTCGATTTAACCACAAGCTTCGGGCTTTATCCCGAGTCCACAGTTGTGCGCGTCAACGGTGTGCCCTACTCGTGGGATCCAACATGGATGACACTTTCGCCTTCGCACGACCTTCTAACCCTTTATCCATTGCCTGTTTGTCCGCATACCCATGGTGCATTGATTACTGCGGCTGTCCTCGAGCTTGTTGACAGCACTGGCGGACGACTTGTCGATATCGCAACGGGAAGTTTCCGAGTCGATCTTCGACCACCGACCTTCACAGGAGCGTATCCGACAGGAGTTTACAGTTCCTCCGATGTCAATATTCGAATCAACGCCAACGATGACATCTGCCCGCGGGCAATCGCTGACTCTGTGGTTGTCTTCATTGACGGCATTAGAGTTACCGGCGCGGATGATACACTGCGAATCTTCTATTCAGGCCTTTCGGACGGCGATGTAGTTACAGTTTGCGCCTTTGCCCACGACGGTTGCGCGGATTATTGCGGCCCAAATTATGCCGATACATGCTGGACATTCAGTGTCTCTCTCGGTGCTGTAACAGCCATGGTTCATTATCCCGAGGATACCGACGGAGACGGCATGATTGTTACTGGTTGTCAGTGCCCGCCGATTCACTGGCTCATTTTTTCGGATTACAGCATTGTCCCCGAATCGACATGGTTCTACCTCGAAGGCATCCCCTACGGCTGGTCTTCCGGAGATTTGACAGCAGACGCCGCCTTCGATACGCTGATGTGGAACGCCGACAGCACAATTTGCTTTACAGATTCGCAGGTTGTCCATCACGAACTTTTCCGCCTTTTCGATGTAACCGGCGAATCTCTTGTTGCGAGCCTGCCGGATTCATTCTTAGTCGATATAACACCGCCAACATTAATCGGCAGATGGCCTTATCCCTATGTTTATTCGCTTTCTCCAGTTTTCGGTTTCCATGTCATTGATAGCGTTTATCGTATAGCATACGGAAGCTATCTTGTAACCTTCTCAACCGCCACACGAACTGACAGTTTCGAGATTGCATCGCCATATTCGTCATGGGTTGGCGACAGTCTTATTATTAATTACTCCGGTTATCCGGAAACTTTCTCATGGGGCGACTCCATTCTAATATGTCTTCGAATCAGCGACAGGGTCGATGTCTGCGAGCCGAATTATCTCGACACCTGCTGGATAGTGGTCGTTCAGGACACAATCCCACCCTACGCAGATTCATGGATTTGGAGCTCAGCCTGCGACGATCAAGCCGTGCCATGGCTTGTCTATGATACTCCGATTGGTATAGACACCACCCGCTTCAATGTTACAATCGACAGTGCACCGTGGTCTCTTGCCGATCCTGAAGTCTTATTCGCGAGGCCGGAAACACTTTATTACCAACCATCTATACCTTGGACAGAGGGATTTCACACCGGTTGCGTTACCGGTCTATGGGATTGGTCGGGAAATATCATCGTGACGCCCTATTGCTATGATTTTCTAATCGATTTGACGCCGCCGGAGATTGTTTTCATTCATCCACCATGCTCCACCGAGATTCACGACACACTCGCACAAATTATAATCACTGTGTGGGATTCTCTTTCACCCCTCAATCCTGATTCGCTCTGGCTGACTGTTCGGGGCGATACTTTCGCATTCGGCGATCTTACATGGTCCGGGGATACTATAATTTTCAACCCCTCAGATATCGGCTGGGTTTGGACAGAGGGTGAAACTGTGAGTTATTGTTTACACGCCTCGGACATGCCAACCTATTGCGCAAACACCGACGAGCACTGTTGCGAGTTCTATGTCGTTCAATCCACATTGACCGCAGAGCTTTTACATCCACCAAATGTCTTTTCGAGCTGTTCGACACAGGCCGCGATATGGCTTTTCCACGGCATTCTGGACTACTCGAGTCCGATAGTAATCCTCGGCGATACTGTATCTTATGGCACTGCTGACGACGAGCTTTTCATCGTCGCAGATACGCTGTTCTTCGTGCCGACAGGTCCTTGGACAGACGGTCAGTTCATCTCGCTTTGTCTAACCGATGCCGCGGACACCTTTGGAGTTCATCTTAATGACAGCATCTGCGCCCATTTCTTCATTGACTTAACCCCTCCGATTTTTCTCGATTTCGACCCTTCACCCGGCGACGAAGTTGCTGAGACATCCCCGGTTATCTCTTTGATAATCAGAGACTTACTTTCCGGTGTCGATCCTTTCTCGATTGTTATGACCGTGAATGGTCTTACAGTCGATGCATCTTACTACTATGACACACTCCGATTCGAAACATCGGACAGCGGTTGGGTTTGGTCGGGCGGAGACGTTGTTGAGATATGCATTTGGGCTTCGGACAACGCCAATTTCTGCGGCCAGAACTCAGATTCGATATGCTACCAATTCGCGATAGCCTCCGGGGGGCCGGAAATTACTGCTGTTATACCCCCCACCGATTCGATGTGGTCTTCGTGCGACAATCAAGGTGCGGCATTCACAATCATTGATCCAGATGGCGTCGATGAAACCAGTATCGAGGTTACGGTCAACGGCATTCTCGAAACTTCATGGCTTTTCGCGGACGATACGCTTTTCTATACACCTTCGGCACTCTGGAATCACGGCGATGTCGTCGAAATCTGTGTTTGGGCGGCGGATAATCTCGGAAATCCCTGTGATGATTGGGCTTGCAGGACATATATGATCGACCTCGAACCGCCGGAAATAGTAGTTATCACGCCGACTCCCGGGACAAGCGTTTCTTCGACACCTGTTTTTAATGTTTCGCTGATGGACGACGCCAGCGGAATAGAGGATATATCCCTCTCGGTCTCGCTTAATGGAGTTGTTTTCATTGTCGGCGACGGTCATTTAACGTGGGATGGCTCAAATCTGCATCTCGATCCCGGCACATCCTTCGCACAGGGCGAAATACTGACCTTCTGTCTCGATTCTATTGCAGATTCGCCAGATATATGTGCCCCGAACATCCTCGATTCCTGCTGGAGCTATCTGGTTGAGGTTCTGCCGGATATTTGGACTCATGATAGCCTCGTATTAGTCTCTCCGACCTCGATTGTCGAGGGAGATACAGTTATCTTTACGGGGACGATGCTCGTGGATTATATCGGTGCGGATTTCGACTGGAACATAGTCGCGAACGGCATCACAATTCTCGACAGTTTCGCAGTTGTAGGCGCGGGTGAATCGATGACCGTTATTCGGAATTTCCACAGTGAGTTTATCGCCCTCGGACCGGGGAATTATGTTCTTTGTCTCCGGCTCGATCCCGATAATGTGGTGGCCGAATGGGACGAAACTAATAATATCGGTTGCACCCAACTGAGCATCATCTCAAGCGAGTGTGACGCGCATCCAAGTCCCTTCTCCCCGAACGGCGACGGCGTAAACGATTATGCCATATTCAATTATCCCGGACAGGCGGCTCTCGACGCCGTTATCAAGATATACGATATGAATGGCAGAATTGTCCGTGAATTAGCCAATAACAACGTCTGGGACGGCAATGATTCAGCAGACAGACCTCTACCGAAGGATATATACATGTATCTCGTCCTGAGAGACGGTGAGTTAATTTGTAAAGGGACGGTATATTTAGCGAGATAACTTATTGTTATATTTATAGATATAATTATTACTTATGATTGAGCTATAAGTAATAGCTTTATCTTATTCTAATATATGTGGTTTAAAATCTAACTCAATAATGCTCATGAATTCAAAATGTATCATAATCGGAATTATCATGTTATCCTCTGGACTGCTCTTGGCCGCAGGCGCGGGGAACTCCATATGGGCGCATACCGGGGAGAGTTTCGCAACAACATCGTGGAACGACGAGGGGCTTTGGCTGGTCGATGCTGATTCGCGGGAAATTTCGCAGATCGAAATAGATGGAATTCGCGGGCGGTATATCGATTTCGACGGCGAAAAAATCTGCGCTAAGATAATAAATTCTGAAGGCCAAGTGCCCGTCGTGCATGATGTTATATCTGGAGAAACACTCTTTCTCACAAATCCCTCAACCTCAGCTTCATCGCCGTTTTTCATAGGGGGATACATCGCTTGCGCAGATAAGGACTACCTAACCCTTTACGATACCTATGGTTACAGCCTCCGTTCCTTCCCCATAGGGGACATGCCCCACGGTTACGATTCACATGGGAATCTTATTCTATGGGCTTCCGCCGACGGCGAGGTTCATACTCTCGATGTTTCAACCGGACAAATTTCAAAACTTCCCGCGCCAACTTCCCTCTGGAACGCAAAGTTCATTCATGACCAAATCTACGCCGAGGGCTCCGACGGTTTCGTCTGGTGGTTGGTCGATTCCCGATGGGAAAGGGTTTGCGAAGGAAGTTCTCCGCAGGCTTATCTCGACGGAATCATCGTAACCCGCACCATAAGCGACGGCATGGAGATTGTCGAATCCGATATCTTCCTCGTTCACAATGGGATAGAGATAAAAATCGAAGATGGCGGAATTCTCATCGCCAACGCCTCGGTTTCGCCCGACGGCAACCACATCGCCTTCTCGAATTATGCCGACGGCGGTCTTTACATTGCCGAAGTAGAGGGTTTCGCCCTTCGGAAGGTAGAACTTATAGCTCCGGCAGAAATTTTCGATGTCGAAACTCCGCCCCGTCCGCGTCCGGCGGAACCTATGCTGAACAATTACGCCCCCTATCTCCATCAGGTTTACGATACTCCCAACGATTTCAACGGAAACTGGTCCTGCGGGCCTTCGAGCTGTATGATGGCACAGGGAAAATACGAGATTCTCCCCCATCATGACATAACCTGTTCATCGCCATACAGCCACACAAGCCACTGGGGCTGGTATATTAACAACGAATACTCATTCAACGGCTACACTTATGATATTCTCGGACTCGCCGCCGGAAGCGTATGGGTGCCGGGAGCGCACGGCTTTATTTGCAGAGAATATGGCGGTGCGGTTTGGGCGTATATGCGCAACTGGTTAAGTCAGCATACTCTTTCCAGCGTTATCGACACAACCCCCACCTGGAGCGAATACATCGCCGAAATCGACGGCGGCTATGTGGTCGTGGCGAGCAACCACATTCGGGGACTGGGTCACATAATCCTCTTCAAGGGCTACAACGCCGACCACAGTTTCTATGTCAACGACCCATGGGGCGATGCCAACACCACGCCATATATGGACTATTACGGCGCCGACGCCATCCTCGACTGGCCCGGATATGACAACGGCCACGTTCAGCCGGATGTTCGAGGGATTATCACTGCCCGTGGAAGCCCCCTCGGGACTGCGGACACTATCGTGGACGACCAAACCACAGGTTTCGAGCGGTTTGGGTCGTCATCTTTTTGGTGGCAGGCAGATATCGGCTGGGAATCCCATATGTGGTACACATGGTCAACCAACGCAGTGGATACACTCAATGATACCTGCTATACGACATGGACGCCGATTCTCCCCGACCGTCGATATTACGAGGTATTCGCCTACATCCCGAACAACCACGCCGTTGCCAGCGCGAAATACCGTGTTTACCACGATTTGGGAATGACCCAGAGCATCGTTCGGCAGGCGGATTATTTCAATGAGTGGGTCAGCCTTGGAACATTTATGTGCGAGGCAAACGCCGGAAGCTGGGTTTATCTCGGCGACGGCACTGGATATTCCGGCGAAAAAATAGGTTTCGATGCAATCAAATGGTCGGACAGAGGGCCGCTTCCAACACCGGACACTCTCGTGGGGCTTTTCAGCGACGGCTTCCGCTGGGGCGGACCGATAAAGTGGCGCAGAATAGTCTCCGGCGGCACCGAGGGAATATTTTACTGGACAGGAAGCATCACTTCTACGCCCGATGTCAATTCGGGAACATGGACTCCAAATCTCCCCGAGGCCGGCGAATACGATGTTTACGCCTATATCCCATCGACAAATGCAAATGCCAACGCAAGATACAAAGTCCATCACTCTTTGGGGGAAACGGAAGTAGTAATCAATCAGGCTTCCTTCAGCAATGAATGGGCGCATCTCGGTCGGTATTGTTTCGATTCGGGAAGCTCGAATTTTGTTTATCTCGGTGATAGAACAGGAACTTCGGGAACTTCAATTGGTTATGACGCTGTTGTTTGGCGCAATCTTGTGGTATCGATCGAAGATGTCGAAAAACCTCAAGTTTTGTCGGTATCGGTCTATCCGAATCCCTTCAACGCCTCGGTAGCATTGGATTTCGAAGGATTACCGTCTTCGGTCTCGATCGAAATACGCATTTACGATATTCTTGGTAATATTGTGGAGTCTTCAATAACCGAGCCGCCGACACGGAGGTTTATCTGGCGGCCTGAGGAATGTGTAGGTGCAGGTGTTTATTTCGTAAGGGCTTATGCCGGCGAAAGATATACCTCGTCGAAATTAATCTATCTAAAATAAACCGAAGAGAACTAATTCTCTTGATTACAGGTTGTAATAACGTATCTTTCATTGACTTGAGTTAGATCGAGGAGTGAAAATAAAAAGAAGAATCGTAATAGGCTTAATTGGGTTGATTATCACGTGCTCCCTTTTCGCGGATGCCGATGTTTGGAGCATACGGTTCGGCTTATTCTCGGCGGACTCGGTTTTTGTGGATAATTGGGTCTTCGCCGGAACTCATCCCGAGGCTTCCGATACATGGGATATTCGCGATATTCAAAAATTCTTCCCTCCCACTTCTGAATATGCTATTATATTTTTCCCTCATAGCAATCCTTCTGAGCCAGATTATTGGCCATGGCCGAATAACTACGATTATTCATCAGATATCCGCACCCCTTTGGATTCCGCCAAAACATGGCGAATAAAGATAAGATCTTTTTACAGCTATTCTCGAACGCTGACAATTTGGTGGTCCGAGCTGGACGATCTTCCCGGCGATTATCTTCCGGTTTTAGTTAAAGAGGATAACGACACAATTAATATGCGCGAAAGATTCGACTATACAGCGGTTTTCCCGCCCGGGGTTCAGCGTTGGAAATTGACGGTTATTCCTGGATACTATGATAGAATGAGTGTAAGACCGCATGGAAGTATTGTAAGAGTGGCGGAAAGACGCCATTTTCGGGCATACCTTCACCACGGAGCTGATTCGATTCGCGCAAATACAGCGGTATGGTCATATCGCGGTAGCGGAGGCTGGATAAGTGAAGACGGTTATTTTACTGGAACCTCCCCCGGCGGCGGATTCGTAATCGCAGATATTGGCGGAGTTAAGGACTCGGCGGAAGTTACTGTTATTCCGGGAGGGTATTTTTTCCAGATACCTCTCGAACGCGGCTGGAACTTGATATCGCTTCCGGCGTTACCTTTCAGCAATCGCTATGACGACATCGTTCCCGGTATTATTCCACCGATTTATTGGTGGGATGCGGACTCGCAGAAACATCGCATATCGGACACACTCGTCGCCGGGAAGGCTTATTTTGCGCTCAGTCCAAACGATGCGATAACCGAATTTGCAGGCACACCTTTCGATTCAGTTTCTGCGCCAATTCTCAGAGGTTGGAATATGGTCGGCGGCCCAAGTCAAACCGCCTATTATCCCAGCGATTTTCAAACTTACCCTCCGGGTATTATCGTTGTCCCTCCATTCGTTTTTAACGGAAATGAATATATTCTCGCCGATTCACTAAGCGCTAACAGAGGGTGTTGGGTTTTGAGCATGATAAACGGCGAGTTAAAAATCATATCACATTGAGAGGTGGTATTATGACTACCAAATTAAAAATTTCGTTGACTATTATTCTTGTGTGTGTTTTCGCGCTTCACGGAGACACGAATTATTTCAAAGAGAGATTCGAGTCATTGCAATACAGCAATGCGTCGAAAACGACAGCCGATTGGAACACCTATGACCAAATAGGCGCTCCGGGAAGGCTCTCTGCACGTGAAGTGGCGAATGTTACGACATCGACAGGGCGTCCGGTGGATGTTGCAACAAACGGAAAGTATGTATTTATCGCAATGAGCGGCGCAGGCGGACTTTCGATACATAACGCCCTGAATCATACAAGGCTTATCACCCTTAATACCGGCCTTAACGAGCAAGGTGTAGCGATCTATGGCCGCTATGCCTATCTGGTTAACGATGGCGGACGTATTACAAGAGTCGATTGCGGCGATGTTACTGTAGTTCCCTACGTTGTTAATAACGATCATGCAGGCACAGATCTTCGCGCTGTAGAGGTTTCCAACGGCTGGCTTTATATCGCTTCGAGTGCGGGATTAATTGCAAAGAACGATTACAACGGCTCGAGTTTTACTGTAGCAACAACAAACGCCCGCGATGTTGCCATATATGGCGCATATATCCTTCTTGCCGACGGCAACGGTGGACTGAGAGTATATCAGCATTCTAATACCGGAGCGGCGCCGACTTCTGTGGGTTCTGTCACCCTTAGCGATTGTAGAGGGGTCTCGGTTTATGGCAGTTATGCGATTGTTGCCGCCGGAGATAGTGTGTTTATTGTCGATGTCGGCAATCCGGCATCACCAAGCGTGGTCAACAGACTTGGCACCGCCGGGAATTGTAACTCCGCTTGTGCTCAATCCGGCAAACTTTATGCCGCCTGCGGCTCCGCAGGAACTATGGTATTTGTTGGAGAAACTCTCACGAGTCTTAGGCCGGTGGGCATCACACAGCCGCCTTTTGCCGGCTCAGCAACATCGGTGGTGGCAGTTGGACATGAGGTTGCTGTAGCTCAGAACACGAGCGGAACTGTGCAGTATTTGTCGCAGGGAAATACAATTCAACCTTCCGGTTCATGGACATCGACAGATCCGATTTTTGAGTCGACGCCTATCGGGGCAACAATACATGGGGACTATCTTTATGTCTCCGAGCAGACCTATGGCCTTATCGTTTACGATTTGAACACGATGACGAGAACAGCCGAAATTCCGGTTCCCGGCGGGACTTCCGCTACGGGGCTTTGCGCCGAGGGGAATTATCTTCTGCAAGGGCTTGGTGTCGGCGGGCTTAGATGTTATAGCCTCGCGGATCCCTCCAACCCTTCGGTTCTATGGACAGAAGCCGGAATCGGCGGAGGCACAACGATAATGGGGGTCGCTTCGGATGGCGTCTATGCCTATGTCGCCGCCGCAGGATTCGGAACTACCGGGATTTACAAGATACCAATTTTAGGCGGAAGCCATGCGCCGGTTGCATCGAGAAGCATTGCGGCCAATATTTATGATCTTTGCGTTAACGGCAAGGTGGTTTACGCCGCGGCTACTAGCCTTGGGCTTATCGCCATGAATCTCGATTTGGATGTAATCGATTCATACGACCATGGTTCCGGTTCCTGCGACGGGATTATTTGCGAGAACGACTATGCTTATGTCGCTTATGGCTCTGCAGGATTACTGATTTTAGATATTGGCGACGTCGGTGGAACTTCGGGAATCACTTTGGCGGGAGGTATTGTTCCGGCCTCGATCGGTGATATCCTCGCCATTTCAAGATTCGATAAATATCTGTGTGTCGGTCAGGATGATCACACACGCCCTCTGATGTTTGTCGATGTTTTCAATCCTCCATTACCCGGAACGCCATTAACAAGCCTTGCAGGAGTTCCAGTTCCGAACGGCCTCTCCATTCCGGCATCTATTATGAAATGGAATGAGAACCTTATTGTTGTCGATTACTTATACGGCGTCTATTCGTGGGAAGCCTATCCGAACGACTGCACGGACAGCCTTATACAAAATTCGACTCTTCATTCGAAACAGATTTCCTCACTCACTGGAGTAAAATATCTGAACTGGAAAGCATGGGAGTTCTTCCCAAGCGACAATAAGGACACGTGCGATTACACAGTTTATTATTATCGTCCATCGATAGCTTCGTTTGACACTTTGCGTATGATATACAGCCCTTCTCCGGGGTTTAATGAGTATTCAAGGCCTATCCCCCCCCCTTGGGCAGAGGAGAGCTGGTATCAGATCGATGATTTCGCGGGCATAGTGGCTGACAGTATTTGGTGGTTCATCGACATTGCCGAGCATCATGATTCATGGGCTAATCCGGACTCTGGCGGACTTGGAGGCCCATATTCGGGTGTTTGGTTCGTCGATTCGCTTCAAGTAGGTTATTCGAATGGAGCATGGCCGGGTGCACGTGCAAGGACTATGACAATTCATGTCGATTTCGGCGGCGAAAGCCAGGACTTGATTTTCGGAATGGACTCATCGACAACGGATAGGTATGATCCCGCTTTGGATGTCCCCTTTGTGCTTCCAATATCTCGTCCCTATGCTTGCTGGACAATCGATGATCCGGCAACACCTGTAGGAGTGGGATTTTCGGCATTCTATTCGCCCGCAATGATCGGCGCACGCCCTGTTCGACTTGTTCTTAGCCATCCCGCTACCTTGAGATGGACAATTCCACCCGGACTCGATAACGGCGCTTTTATTCTCGATGGCGTGGACATGGCCTCCACAACTGAAATTGATCTTCCGGCAGGCGAGTATAAGATGATTCCAGCCGGCGGATTCGCCCTCGGATTCCAGACTACACTTAGAAGGGGCTGGAATTTGGTTGGCCTTCCCGCACTTCCGATAACTGAGAGTGCGACAGAGGCCTTCAACACAAGTTCAACCTTTATTTGGAGCTACAACGATGCCATAGGCGGATATTACAATCCAGAAAAGATAGAGCAAGGCAAAGCCTACTTCGTTTTCGCGGAAAGGGATAACCGTGGCGATTTCTGCGGAGTCATCTCTGATAGAGTCCGCACAAAGATTCATCCCGGATGGAATCTCATATCCGGTCCGGCTTCGGGTGAGGTGCACATCACGAATCTTGTAACCAGACCGGATGGCGCGTTCTGGGAGGGGCCGCTCTATCGGTTCACCGATGAGGGTTACGAAGCCAGCGAATGGATTTCACCCGGCGCAGGATATTGGCTTTTCGGACTTGCCGACGCCGAACTTTTCATCGATACCGAAGTTGCAGATAGAAGCAAGGTTACGTCACTCGAAAAACCGGAGTTATTGTCGAATCTGAGATTGGTTTCTGGCGGAAATGAGACTAATCTCGGTTTGGGAATCCATCCAAATGCAATCGATGGTGTAGATTCTCGTTTCGATAGGCTTCAACCACCATCAAGTCCGGGCTCGGAGAATATTGGATATCTGTTTGAACGTAACTCCCCTGCCCCGTTATCTATGAATGTCAACCGTGAGGGTTTATGGGAGCTTCATATCAGACGTAACTGCACTGCATACAGCGAACTGCCGCTTGTCGCAACAAAAGATGGGGTGAGTATAGATATTGGCCCTTCTGGCGCGATTGTTTCAGCGGGTATCTATAAAATAGCCTATTCGGAGAACAAGCTTCCAGAGTTAATTACTATCGCAGTCCGCCCGAATCCCTTTAATGCGGTTACTTTTATTAAAATGGACATTCCATTTGAATGCAACGCTGAACTTGCGGCCTATGATATTAACGGCAGAAAGGTCAACACCATTTTCTTAGGCGAACTTGGTTCTGGAACCCACAGCCGTGTATGGCGCGGCACCGACGACCTCGGCAGAAATCTTCCGACTGGCATTTATTATCTCAAACTCAAAATCGACGACGAGCACTCTTTCACGACAAAAGCTGTGTTGTTGAAATAGGTAGAATATGAGAAATTTGGTAATCCCCTTTCTTGCGTTAGCCTGCATGACACTCTTCGCCGATTCGCTATCGTGTTATAAAGAAAACATGGTGGATGCGATATTGCGTATCGAGAAACGCGGATATGTTTTCGAAACTTTTTTAAAGTGGGGTCAGGAGGGCAATAACCGCGACCTTCTGAATCACAAATTTACATGGGCGTATCGCGACGGCAACGGACACATCCTCAACGACGCCGAATTTCTGGACAAAATCGGTCAGGAGCAAGCCGCACAGAGGATGCGCGATCTGTATCAAGATCGAAAACGCACCGGGAATCTTCGAATGTTCATAGGAACACCTTTGGGAATTGCAATGACTACAATTGGCGTGCTTTGGCTCGATCATAATTTCCAACTCGAAAATCCATCGACAATGGATCAGGCCGGAGCTGTTGTTCTTGGGGTTAGTGGAATTGGAGTCAGCGTAGGATCTTTGATCTCATATTTCACTACACGCAATATCGATCCATACGATCATGAGATAACGCGGCTTCAGACTCTCGATATGATAGACAGGCATAATAATGCCGTCGTATCGCGATGCCGTGCGAAGGAAGCCAGAAGGGACAAACCCGAATAACCCCGCAGTTTATAACGGAATGTTAAAGCCGCGTTTTTTTGCGGCTTTTTTTCCGTAAAGAAATTATTAAATAAGTGTTGACTTTGAAGTGAGAACATTTTAGCTTTAGTAAGTTCTAAACAACCAATGAAAGGAGAAAGGATGAAGAAGACGTTAATCTTATTCGCGCTGTTACTCTGCGCGGCCGCTGTGCTCGGTTCATATTCGAGGCAGATGGCACTGGGTTCCGGCTCGAAATTCTTCCGCGATGCGGTGGATGTCATCCACGCCCCGGGTTTGGCACCTCAGCATGGTAATCTTGTCGATGCGGAACTCGGTTCCTATACCACTGCCGGTGGCACCCCTACAGGTCAGTGGGCGATGGTCAATCTGAATATGAACGATGCAGTTTATATTGGCGCCGCTCTTCGCCGCATCGAAGGCTATGCTTTTCAGCTTGCCGATGATTTTTCGATCACTGCGCCAAATCCCGGTTTCGATGTTTGGGGAGCCTACGATATGGGTGGTTTCTCGATCGGTTTAGGTCTTTATGCCGCCGGCTATAGCGAAAAAATGACCTGGGACGGTTCCGATCAGGAGAACAATTACAAAGCGGGTGTTACCACTATCAAAGCCGGTATCGGTGCTAAGGTTGGCGATGCTGATATCGAGGGGACAGTGAATTTCAGCATGAATGGCCTGAAAGAGGAAAACATCAACTCCGCTAACGAAACCCAGACTTGGGAAACCACAGGTGGAAGCCATATCTCTCTTGGTCTTCGCGGGTTCATTCCTTGGGGTTACGATGCGGAATTGGTTCCGGTTGTTGCCTTTTCGACATTCAGCCACAGCCTCGAAATGAAGAGCTACAGCGGCACGGTAACAAATTTTGGCGATTACAGCGAGATGTTCCTCACTGCTGGTGCGGCTCTTAACTACAAGGTTATGGAAGATGGTGTCGTTTCCGTGGGTCTTTCGCTTAACATGGCCACCGAAAAGGACGAGATCGATACGACCGCCAAGACCGAAAGAAAGACCATAACTTTGCCCGAGGTTACGATTTCTGCTGAAATCCCGACCTTCAAATGGATGGTTCTGCGCGCGGGTGTTTCGAAAGAGTTTAACAAAAACACTTTCACTACTCCCGTAACCGAATCAACATGGAGCGATTCCGAGTTGAATAATACCTTCATCAACTTTGGTGCGGGACTCACTTTCGGAAACTTCGAGTTGGACATGACCATTTCGGAGAGCTTCTTGTTCTATGGGCCTAATTTCGTGAGCGGTATAAATAACAACATCGCCGCGATGGCCTCATTGAGCTATTACTGGAATCGCTAAATAATCGATTCCCTATTTTATGCCCCGAGTATATTTTACTCGGGGTTTTTTTTATAGTTTGACAAACACGGATTGAAATCTTAACTTACATTATTATAAAACTGAATTGGAGGAATATGAACAGCGACGCCTTAGTTAGAGCACTCGATGTAATCGAAGACGGACTCCTTATTGTGAATAGAGATTTCGTTATCGAATACGCAAACGAACCAGCGAAAAAACTTATTCGCAAAGATCATATCATCGGAATGCAATCCTATGACGCGATTTGGGATGCAGGAATGCCGTCCGGTAAAACCCCCAGTTTCATAGCTTTCGACTCTCAAAAGATGGCCAGCGCAGAGAGAACCTTCGACGACGGCACCTGCCTGAATGTCCGTGCCTACCCTCTCGATGATGAACATGTTATTCTCACAATATGGGATATAACGGATTATGTCACGCTCGAATCGCGACTCGAAAAGTCCGGAACAGACCCTGTAACGGGGTTCCGTGGTAGTAATATGTTCAACGAAGATCTCGAAAAGGAACTCGACCGAGCCAAGCGCTCTAAATCAAGTTTGTCGCTATGCCTAATCGAAATAGGCACTTCGGGCGAAGGTGATGTGGAGGGAGACGAAGAGATTCTCCGCCAAGCCAGTGTTATTATTGAGCAGACTGCGAGAAGCTACGACATTCCATACCGTTTCAAAGGCGACACTTTCGGTGTGTTAATGCCTCACTGCCCCGAAGAAGGCTCTAAGAACACCGCACAGAGGATTCTGGACAAACTCAAGGCCGGGATACGAAATGTCCAACCCTCGATCGGGATAAGCACCTCTGAAAACGCATTCACCGGCCGCGACATGCTCAGATTGGCTGAGAGAGCGCTTTACGTGGCTCAGCATCGCGGTGGAAATACTATTGTTGTAGGTTAGTGATAAAATAAAGAGGGGATTTCACCTTCGGGGCTAATCGGTTCCGAAGGTAACTTTCCATCCAGTTTTATCGAGCACAAGCCACAAAGCGCTTGGAATAGAAACAGTCATCGATGAATCAGTGCGGGTCATTATGAATTCAACCTTCGCTTTTCCGTTTATCGGGTCCTCATGAACCTGAATTACTCTTTCGAAATCGAGAGTTATCCCCTCTGAAACGCGCGGAAGAGCTGATTTTTGGTCGGCGACACATCCCCTTAACGCAGTGGAATCCCCGTTGTTTATGGCTTCGAAGAAATTTGCGACCACTCTTTCCGGCGAGAGAGCGTCGATTCCCATCATCGCAAGCGGATAATCCTTCTCGCGAATCTCGGCAAATGTCGAAGCCTTATCGATAGCAATTAGAGAACTTGTGGTATCCCCCATTTCGAGGAACAATTCGGAAAGCAGAGCCCAAGCTTCTGCAAGATGATATTTGAAAGAAACCGTCTCGCTTGTGTAGTGTTTACCGGTATATGGTTCGAGATTAGCGCTCATCGTAAAAAGCACTTTTGCGGCGGCATCGGAATTTCCCGAAGCACGAAGCAATCTCGCAAGCTCGAAATATATTTCTGAGGACAATTTCGGCGAAAGTGCGAGGGATATTTTATAGTGGCTGATTGCCCTATCTGTGTCGCCGTCCGCCGAATAGAATTTGGCAATGCTTCGATGGATTTCCGGGATTGCGGGCGCAAGAGAAAGGGCTTTTTCTGTTTGCACAATAGCGCTTTTCAATTTACCCCGCTGAGAGAGTGTTCTCGCATAATCGAGGCGAATATCCCATGCGATCGGATTCGCGAAAGCGGCTACTTTGAAGGCCTTCTCGGCATCTTCGTCTTCGAAAATCTGTAGCAGTTCGCGCCCACTTCGTTGCATATTCAAAGCAATTCCTCGTGAAACAAGCAGGACTCCGAAAAGAACGAGGACACTCATAACAACGCGACGACCATATTTGAGGCGCGGAAGTCCTATCTCGTCACGAACTCTTAACCGATGAGCGAGACCGAACATCAAAGCAAGCGGCAAAAGAATCCCTGCGAAGGCCGAATCGAAATCCACGGCCATATGAAGCAAAGAAGCTCCTACTCCAGTTGTAACAGCAGGGAGAAGAAGAGTCGTTTTCTTTCGGTATGAATCGATAAAAATCGGGAAATAACTAAGTATCAATGCGCAAAGCAGGATAATTAATCCTGGAATTCCAAGTTCCGCCGCTGTCCGAAGATATGCGTTGTGGGGATACGTTGGGACGAATTTTAACCCGGAAAGGTAATGGTATCTAACTAATGGCCAACAATCAGCACCAACTCCAAGGATTGGGTAGTCCTTGATAATTTCCAAGCCTGCTTTAAGCATCGCAATGCGTTCGATTGTGCTTTGGCCTTCAATTTCGGGAGAAACAACAGTTGCGATACTTTTTGCCCTATCTTCTAACTCGCTCGGCGGGGCAAAAAAGACTCCAATTAAAACTCCGCAAATCAAAATCGCGAAAAGTGTGAGCCATTTGTCTTTCTTAATTCGATGCGAGGCCATCGCAGGAACGAAGACGACCAAAAACATGATTAGTAAAGCAAGCCAAGAGCCTCTCGATCTCGTTAATAGCATTCCGCTTAACATTAGAACAGCGAGGGTTCCTGCGAGCCATGACCAAATTCCCTTATATTCGATAACAGCAACAAGCGCGAGAGGGAACATCAAAATCAGATAGCCCCCCATCGGGTTTTTCCAGAAAAAAGGCCCGATGAAATGTCGAACCATTTCGTGGCCACCCTGAACAGAGAACCTTCCGATTAGATATACAACCCATCCGAAGATAGTAACCGTCGCTGTTCCGATTAACATCACGATAATGAATCTATTTATTTCGGATCGAGTGTTCGCCAAAGCGAAGACTATCACAGCGCTGAAAATAAGTGCTGATACAAGGAGCATCGCACCGATGGAGCTGTTTGAATCCATCGAGAAAACCGATGTGAAACATATCCAAAGAATAAATGTGGACCAAATGGGCACAATAGGGCCTTTTGGAAGGTAAAAAACACGTTCTTTGTTCAGAAGCAAAAGCAGGAAGAAAAATGTCGCGACAAAGGAAACAACCCATTTGGGGGTCTGTTCATAGCCTCCGGCATGAAGCGCGGAATATGCGGCGAGGATTGCAATTAAAAGCAAAACTATTCTCGATAATAATCGAGGGTCTTCTTCTGATTTTTTGGATAGGAAAGGCATTTGGTTTTTCACTCCGGAAGAACGGCTATGCCCTCGATTTCGATTTTGGCCCCTTTAGGAAGCCCGGAAACCTCGACACAGGCTCTCGCGGGCGGTTCAGCATCGAAAAAAGTCGCATAGATTTCATTTACAGCGGCGAAATCGACCATGCTCGTTAAAAATATGTTCACTTTAACGAGATGAGCAGATTGGTGACCTGCTTTGGCAATTGCGAGAAGGTTGGACATACAAAGTTGGGTTGCTTTACGGATGTCATCTTGTTCGAGTTCACCCGTTTTGACATCAATCGGTAACTGCCCACTGATGAAAAGTAATTTACCGCCAATACACCCTTTGGAATAAGGCCCAACGGCACCGGGAGCATTTTCGGTGGATATGATTCTTTGACTCATAATTCTCCTATTCTATAGCAATTTTGCTTTTTTTAAAAAACACCTTGACTTATGGGTTTTGCAACTATAAAATTAGCAGAACGACGCGGGGTGGAGCAGTCTGGTAGCTCGTCGGGCTCATAACCCGAAGGTCGAAGGTTCAAATCCTTCCCCCGCAACCAAGTTAGGCCTCTTTCGAGGCCTTTTCTATTTCAGATAGACTAACCTCGAAACCGAAACCTCCCCATCGAGATTGATCCTTGCGAAATATACTCCCGAAGGAGTTTCCGACGATGGACGCCACGAATAAAGCTGTCTGTTTGATTCGACAGAGTATTCGCGGGGCTCCGCGACCAATCTTCCCCGAAGATCGAACAACTGTAAAACCGCCCCAAATGGAGTTTCGATTGTAACAGCCGAGTTGAACGGGTTCGGGTAAGTGCGAAGACTTATCTTCTGGGGTGTTTCCGAGTTTGATTCCTCAATACCGTAGTAAATCCGACCGCCAACTTTGAGTAGCCATCGATCCTGATTGCCATAGAGTGTGGTAACGCCGGCAATCGCAATGCCGCCGTCATCCAAGGGGAGAATATCAGTCCCCTCTTCGTTTCCGACGGTGCTGTAAATATGCGTTCTAATCGTGTCGAGATTCGAATCGAGATAATGAATGAGAATCCCCGGACTGGACAGATCAGCAACACCCACTGCCACATAGTTCGAACCATGTTTTGCTATTCGGTTGAGGCTGTAATTATGGGAACCACCTGTGGATTTCGATACAATCATGTCGCCATCGGAAGTTGTTTTCATCGCAAAGGTCGAAGTGTATAATGGCATTCCGAAGGAACGTGATTTGCCCACTACAATAAGTTCTCCGGACGAATTTTCAATTATGTCGCTACCTTCGTCGAGGCTTGCGCCGCCGTAGTGCCTTAGCCACAGTGAATCCAAAGACGAATCTAATTTCATTACGAAAATATCTTTATTTCCGAGTGAGCCAGCCGGCGAAAAACCGCAGATGGCATAGCCGCCGCTTTCGAGAGCGGTAATCGATTTTCCGACAAGATTGGGACCATAAGTTCTTTCGCGAATGACATTTCCGTCAGAATCAGTTTCAACAAGAAGTATGGACTCTGTTCCTGTTGCGCCGAGGATGACAAAACCTCCCGAAGTCGATAGTGTAATCGAAATTCCACTATCAGGTTCAGCGGTGCCGATGGTTTTTGTCCAAATTGTGTCGCCGTCAGAGTCTGTTCTAAGGAGCCAAATGTCGCTCCCACCGGCTCCGAAGGATTCAGTCCAACCGGCGATTATGTAGCCTTCATCTGATAGCCTCTGAACAGCTTTTGCGCCGTCAGAACTTGCGCCGCCGTATGTTCTCTGCTGTAGTATTGTGCCGTCGAGGTCCATTTTTATGAAAGTGAGGTTAGAACCACCCGAAAACAATGGCACTGTCCTCCCGACCGCAACAAAACCGCCGGTGTCGTGCGGTGCAATTGCGAATGCCATTGCATTTCCGCTTTCGCCGATAACCCTCGTCCAACCGTTACGAATTCCGGAATATTTTTCGACATCCATCCTGCGGCTTTCGCCGCAAACATTGTAAACTGCGCCAACCGAATAAACATATCGGGTAAGCTCGTCGAAGGTTGTATCGATGAATTGTCTTGTTGTTGTCGATGCGAGGAGTTCGTCAGT
Organism: uncultured bacterium; assembly: GCA_964459995.1. Classification (GTDB taxonomy): domain Bacteria; phylum UBP14; class UBA6098; order UBA6098; family UBA6098; genus CAZSHG01. The sequence goes on from CAYWOR010000007.1 coordinate 151,138, forward strand.
TCCGGCCGGGAGGCGGCGATAAATATTGTATCTCAATACTGGTTCAGTAATTAGAGTCGGTAAGTTCCAGTTAAGTCTTATATAACCACCATTAAGTTGCGTTGCTTCAAGGCCAACAACAGGGCGATGCGTTATCACCGGAGGCATAATGCCAACAATACCATAGGTCGCTGTCGTGAAATCATATGGAAGGCTGTCCGGAATAAAATACCAACCATCGGCAGTTCCACCCCAGCCGTAGTTGACATGATACTCCCCCGATTCGCGGTAACCATCGACAACGATTGCATGCCCGTCGCCGCCGTCGTTAAGGCTGAGATGAGAAACACGACCCTCGAGGACATCGAGCGCAATCTCAGAATAGAAGCTTCCAGATGAGGGCCAGATGCCCATAACAGTGTAGTAATTCCATTTATAGGTCAACGCATTCACCATTTCGCCCGACCATGCGCTCGAACCGCCGTCAGCGTATTGCATGAAAATCGAAACACCACATCCGAAAAGGAACCGTGCCATGATTGTGTCATCCGGATGGTGGCCGACAGCATTCCAGTCGATTGTATCGAGGGTTGCCGATGCGGCTTCGACGTAGATGGGTGGGCTTGTGCGGGTTGACATGTAATCGTCGGTGTCGTCGAAATAGACCGATGGTGGCCATTCCCAGTAATTAATAATCTGTCCCATTGCTGTTACAACACATCCAATTGGGCATCGCGCGAGTGTAACCGGGTCTATGGGGCAGAACATATTGTAGGGGGAGCCTTGATTCCATTGTGTGTCGAGATAGGGTCCCAAGGATAATGACATTGGGTAGATGCAGAAAATTCGGGGTGAGCATGCGAGATAATCTTCCCAAAGCTCGTTATTCCGCTGTCTCACGCTCTCGCGAGTTTGAGAAAGGGCTAAACTCCGCATTTTAAGGTCGTGTTTGAAGACCTGATGTGGGACATTTGAGGGTGAATCTTCCATATCATAGGGATTCTCTGCTGAGTAGGCGATTATCGGCCTAATCTCGGTATTTGCGGAAGTGATTATGAATCCGTTTGGGAGAAGGGCGAAAACATAGCCCAATATTTCGCTTGTTTCGTTGTCGAGGATATTTAACGATGGGCCTAGTTTGTGGCCAAAGGGACCTTGCTTGAAATCGGGACATGAAGCGATGTGCGCCATTGCGGCACTTTTTGCGCTCCCAAGTTCAACAAAATCGCCTGCCGATAATGCCATCGCGAGGATTAGGAGAAGAATAACGAGTCTATACATTTAAGTTCCTTTCTTAACATGGTCAAGACGCGTTAAGTTTAATCAATAACTTATAATAAGTCAAGACGGCTTTGCATGGATTCAGTTTTTTTCGATATTATTCCAAATCTTTATTACGAATGGAATAAATTTAATTTTAAGCTTGACCTTTGGCGAATAATTCCGTTTAATAATAAGTTATAGTGTTCTTTCAGAGAGTTAAATTATAACTTTTAATAAGGAGCGAAAATGAAAAAAGTCATCCTGATTACGATTCTTGTGTCGGTTGTTGCGGCACTTGGATTTCAGGTGCAGAAGGGGGTCTTTGTCTCTCCGGTAACAAGGCATGAGCCAACTCCGATGGAGCTTTTCCTTGCCCCCACAGATTTTGTAATCGACCAGAATTTCGATGCCTCCACTTCGGTTCCGACCGGTTGGACAGTCATCGATGCTGATGCCGATGGCGTTGAATGGCAGGTTTACCCTTCGAGTTCAGGGGCGATCCCACATTCTGAACCAAATTGTATTGCCTCGAACTACAATGCGGACGGCAATGACGACTGGTTGATAACCCCTCTGATTACAGTCGGGGCGGACTATGTTCTCGATTTCTGGTATGCCGCACATTCTGCGGACTGGCCGGACGATATAGAGGTTCGTGTTTCCACCGGTGGCCCTGTTCCGGCGGATTTCACAGATTTAATATTCACAGAGCTTGGTATTCCGACGACTTGGCAAAGGCAGACCCTTTCTCTCGCGGCTTATGAGGGTGGGGATATCTATATTGCCTTCCGTAATATTTCCGTTGACCAATGGCTTCTAAAAATTGACGACGTAAAAATCGGTTCTTTGCCGGCAAATGATATTGTTCTGAGCGTAGCAAGCCCAATTATAAGGGTTATGCCCCCCGCTACATTCACACCGAGAGTTACAATTCTCAATGAAGGTGCCGACGATGCCACTCCGACAGTCTATTGTGAGATTTATCATGGCACCGACACAGTTTATTCAGAGTTTGCGGATCTGACCACACTGACTTCCGGCTCTTCGAGAATTGTCCCCTTCGCCGCTTTCTCTGCCACAGGGAACAATGTTTACAGCGTCAAATTCTGGGTCGATCCCACCGGCGATGCTACACCGGCTAATAATACTGCTACACAGGCGTTAACGTCATATAACACAACTCGCAGAAAGCCTTTATTGCAAAAGTTCACTTCGGTTGGTTGCGGTTATTGTCCTCGCGCCGCGGTGGGTTGTGATATGGTCAAGGATGCTCTCGGAGACAGTGTTGTTATCGTGAGCTATCATTCGACGACATCATTCGGAAGCGATCCTTTCTATCTTTCCGATGCCGGTCCTCTTGCGAGCTATTATGGAGTATCAGGGTATCCGACAGTGGTTTTCAACGGCATGTATATGATTGCCGGCGGCTATCCGGGTCCAGACTACGGTTACACTCCTTATATGAGCCTTATCGACAGCGTTACAAGCCTTTATACGGCATATACAGTGGATATTGAGGTTACTGCTGTTACCCCCGTCAATTGTAGTTTCACAGCAACCGCGACAAGAACCGCTCAGATTCCGACTTCGGCGATGCCGGTGCTTCGTTATGCAGTTGTCGAGGATGATATCGCCTATACTTGGGGTTCGAGCCCGACACTTTACACAATCGAGCATTGTGTTCGGAATATTCCGGGTGGTTCCTCCGGGGTTTCGCTTACAGGCGCGGCTGTTGAGACCGATAGTAAAACATTCACTATCCCCGCCGCATGGAACGTCGATAATATGCACATCGTCGCCTATGTTCAGGACGATTACACCGGTGAAATATATAACACTTACGAGGTCCCTGTCGAAGTAACTTCGGTGGAAGATAGAACCAATCTTCCGGTAGAGCTTTCTATTTCTGCATCTCCAAATCCTTTCAATGCAGTTGTGAAGCTCGACATCACTGCTCCCGACGGCAATACCGTTGTTCAGTTACTCGATATTAATGGACGTGTTGTTCAGTCTATGAAGGTTTCTTCAGGTAATAACAGCATTCTTTGGGATGCGACCGATTCCCGTGGGAACAGCCTTCCTTCCGGCGTATATCTTGTCCGCGCAATGGGCGGAAACAACGTTGTAACCGAAAGAGTTATCCTTCTTAAATAATCTTTTAGTAAATACCGACAAAAAAAGGGGGCCTTTGCCCCCTTTTTCTTTGCTCGATAAAAAAAGAGAATTAGAACTGAATCTGCGCTGTAAATATGCCGTTGCCGTCGTCGGTGCAGAAAAGAAGGGTTTTGCCGGTCTTTTCCGCCCAGGCTTTCACGTCGTTGGGGAACGAGTGGCAATCGGCAACTATTTCGAGGCTGTCACCGGGTTGCATGTTACGGGCTTCGGCCGCCACCTTAAGAATTGGCTGGGGACATTTTAGTCCGATACAGTTTAGTGTCTTCTCTGCCATAGCTACTCCTTTAGCTTTTATTAATTACCTAAGAACATAATTATTTCAAACATAATGCTCTGATGCAGTCTGTCAAGGCTAAAATCTGGAAAACCATTATCAGGGCAATCGATGGGCCTATTCAAAGCCCACAGTTTTCAGTGCGAGATATGAGCACCAATAAGTAACCTTCGATGATTACGGCCCAACAGTTATCCTTCCGTGTCCGGAGGATAAAACCCAAAAGGCTTTATCCGGTTCGAAGAAATCGGCGTGGTAATAGTTCTGCGAAATTGCATCCCACCCGAAAACAGGTAGTATGAGCAACCCGGGTGGATTTGTTACAATCGAACTTACCGGAACCGAATTTGCCACAGACGCGATAAGATTCCATCCGGGAAATAATGTATCCGACCGAATGCCTACACAATAATACTCTTCTATCAAAGCTGTGTGGTCAACAGTCGAGGCGAGCCAGAAACCCTCGCCTGGAAATAGAGTATATGAGCTAATATAGGACATCGTTTCCGGATCGTAATAGTATCCCGGGGGCGTAACGAAAGGAAATGTCACGCCGATTTCAACCGTATCGAGACAGGAATAGGACAGAAGGTTCCATCCACGCTTGAACTGGTAGGTGCCGGCATTTTCGAAAGCGGCGATATCGAGAACGAGAAGTCCGGATTCACCGGCGACAAGGAAGGCCATGTTATTATATATAGAGACTCCATGGGCTTGGCCTTCTGTATCGTAGTATCCGGCGAGTTCGGGGAAATTCACATCGAAAATATCAAGAGCTATAAGTCCCGAGGTGTCTGCCGCCAAAAAGGCAAAAGACGCCTTTGTCTCGATATTGTGGATATATACTTCACTTAGGAAATGCCCCAATTCCACTGGAGATGTAGGGTCTGAGATATTCAAGATGCGGAAGCCATCATGGCCATCTGCAACATAGGCATAGGGAGGTTTGACAACTATGCCGTGTGCGTCCCCACCGCTGTTATAATAGCCAACCTCGAAGGGATCTGTGGGATCGGAAACATCGATCACACGGACACCGTTCATTCTATCGGCTACATAGGCGTAATTTCCGGATACATGGACACCATAAGCCCACCATTCGGTGTCATAATTGCCAATTTCGAATGTTGCGGTGGGATTGGCCACGTTTACTATTGTCAGGCCATCCAATCCCGCGGCGATATATGCAAGGGTATCGACAACAAATATCCCCCATGCCGCATCGGTGGGGATATAACACCCACAGAATGTCGGATTATATGCGTTACGGACATCGACAATGATTAGGCCACCAATTCCGTCAGCAACAAATGCCCAATAACCGTTAATGAAGACATCGTGGGCATAACCGCCTTCCATTGGGTAAGTGTATACTGCTCCCATTTAAGAAAAATGGTTATATTGAGAGAAGAACGAGATAATTT
>CAYWOR010000008.1:0-151724 GCA_964459995.1 uncultured bacterium
GAAATGCATTTACTCGTATTAGTCCTGGAACAAAACGACATGTTGCCGGACATTCTCGAAAAACTTTACGATGTCGGCGTCAAAGGAACCACTGTGCTAAATTCTGTCGGCATGGGAAGGCTTCTCGCGCAATACGGCAAGGATTCTCCGGTCGGGAAACTCGTGAAAGAAAAGCTTCGTAAGGGAAATTACACAAACAAAACTCTCTTCGCAGTAATCCGCTCCGAGGAAGTTCTTTACGAGGCCATCGATGTCATCAACGAGACCATCGGCGATATCGAGAAACCGGACACCGGAATCATGTTCACTATCAAACTCGACAAGGTATTCGGGTTAATGTAGTGATGAATTGCCATTTGGCAAAATACGAGCCGGGGCCTTTTCTGCCGCCATGGCTGTATATCGTCATTGCGGTGGGGACGCTTTTAGCGTGGCTTCTCTATTATGTCCTCAGCGAAAAGACTCGCTTGAGTTTCCGCCCTTTTAAGGTTGGAAATCTGACAATCGAACCTTTGAAACTCGAATCTGTCGAGGATTTGTTAAAGCTGGGTTTCGATACAGAATCGTTGACCGAAGAGACCAAACAATTCCTATTGCTGAACTCGAAACGTTTTGGCTCATGCGCAATTAGAGCGCTCTCTGACGATGACTCTTCGATAATCACTTATTTTCCCGCTAAATTAAAAACGCAATTTGAATCGGAAACGGAGCCTTCGCTCGATATCGAATGGCTTCCACGTTATGCCCTCTTCACACCTGCTCCTTCTGAGATGGCTTTGGTTGTCGATCATGTCATACTCGCCGAAACTCATCGCGAAGAAACCAATATCAAAATCTTACTGAATTGCCTTGTAAGTATCGCAAATCAATTCGAAATAGGGAATCTCCTATTCTGGTCTTCAGCCGCCAAGATATTTCAGTGTTTCATCGAAAAGTCGGACATTCCGATAACCCTTTACGCAGACAAATTTATAATCGATATCGAAAAAATCGAATCTGACATTGACATTATCAAAAGTAACATACAAAGCGCATAACCGCGCAAAGGAGGCAAAATGGCCTACAGTGACAAATCGAGAGAACACTACAAAAGCGTTCTCAACGACATCAAAAATCAAGGACTTTTCAAAGAGGAACGCTTTATCTGCAGTCCTCAGGACGCCGACATCGTGGTCGAATACCCCGCCGGCGCACCCTGCAAAAAGGTCATTAACATGTGCGCGAATAACTACCTCGGCCTTTCAAGCCATCCCGAGGTTGTCAAAGCCGCCCATCAGGGCCTCGAAGATCGCGGATACGGCATGAGCTCCGTCCGCTTCATTTGCGGAACTCAGGACATACATCGCGATCTCGAACGCAAACTGACCACCTTCCTCGAAACCGAGGATACAATCCTGTTCCCCAGCTGTATGGACGCCAACGCCGGTGTGTTCGAGGCCGTCTTCAACGATCAGGATGTCCTCATCGCCGACCGCCTCGTCCACGCCTCGATCATCGACGGCATGCGCCTCTGCGGTGCACTCAATGAAAGCTTCAAACACTCGAACATGGAGCACCTCGAACAGAAACTCCAGACCTATCAGGACAAACGCTTCCGTTGCATCGTTACCGATGGCGTTTTCTCCATGGACGGCGACACCGCCAAGCTCGATGAAATCTGCAACCTCGCCGAAAAATACGATGCAATGGTCTTCGTCGATGACTCCCACGCTTCCGGTTATCTCGGCACAAAAGGAAAAGGCACCCACGAGTTCAAGGGCGTTCTCGGAAGAATCGACATCATTACAACGACTCTCGGCAAGGCCCTCGGCGGAGCTTCCGGCGGGTGCGTCTCAGGAAGGCGCGAAATCGTCGAGATGTGCCGTCAGCGTGCGAGGCCATACCTATTCTCGAACGCCATGCCTCCTGTTGTCGTTGGTGCCGCGAATAAGGTCATGGACATCGTCATGGAATCCACCGAGCGCAGAGACAAGCTCGAAGAGAACGCCAAATTCTGGCGAGCGGGTCTCGAAAATGCAGGCTTCGACCTCGTCGAGGGCGAAACCCCCATCGTGCCGGTGATGCTTTACAACGCCAAGCTCAGTCAGGACATGTCTCGCGACCTCTTCGAACGCGGAATCTACGCGATTGGCTTCTTCTTCCCGGTCGTTCCGCAGGGCAAAGCCCGCATCCGCACACAAATCTCCGCCGCCCACGAACGCCATCACCTCGAAAAAGCTCTCGCGGCTTTCATCGAGGTAGGTAAGAAATACGACATCCTCGGCAAAGGCAAAAAGGAAATCACCGAGATGTATGGTGCGTAAGCTTCTATCATCGACTAAAATCAAGAGGGCGACTGAATAATCAGTCGCCCTTATCTAATTAAAATCAACCCTTCCATGTTATTCATTCCATCGAGATTCTCCATGTCGCGGCATCTTTCCATCCTCTTTTTTTGGTTTTCCCCTCCAATCCATCGATTTTTTAGAGACACCGCCACTTTCCGAACAATTTAGGGTCCGTCCAGAATATTTTTGGCCTTACAGAGAAAAAAAGGGTTCCCCAAAAAAGTCATGGGATAACTTCCTCTGCCGTCTCGAAAAAATTTTCAAAAGAATTGCTTAAAAGACTTCTTTCAGCCCTTATTCCCTGATTCGCAATGTAGTTAGGGGAGGGTCTCAGGTTCCGAGTCCCTCCTCATTCTCGTAACACCTTCACGAAGAGCTACTTGTTTTTCTTTTCCTTTTTGTCTGCCCTTTTCTCCTTGAGCGTTTTCGCAGGTGCTTTCTTGTTCGTTTTCTTCACGTTCTCTTTGTTTGCCATGATTTCTCCTCCGTTAGTATTTTCGATAATTTAGATTTCGTCATCCCTCATGACGTAGAGGTAATTAGCCTCGCGGCAGATTTTCGCGTCGGTGCCGTCGCGGGTTGTTTCGAGCGTTTGCAAATCAGAATCCAGCGAAATAACCCTGTTCTGAGCGATATCTTCACAGTTGTAACCCGACAACATTAAAGACTTTTCCACAAACCTCGTCTCGATTTCGCTATCGGAAATGAAGTTGGCGTCTTTAATCTCATTCAGGTCTAACATCTTTGCTCCATATTTTGTTTTCACACTCTTAAACATACTCTTTCTGGGGGCGGTGCGCAAGGGGTTTATCATTTCAAAAAAATAGCCTACGTTTTATCTCCGGTAGTATTTGAACAACCGAGAAAAATCATCCGTTGCAAATCCACGCGAAGGGCTATATATTAACATCGAAAAGGAGTTATATGAAAAAGACAGCTTTGGTCGTTGCGATAATTTTCCCCGTTCTGCTTTCCGCGGCAATAATCCATATTGCCACCGAGCCGGAACTACAGGCGGCAGTTTGGTCGCTCTCTTCGAACGACACGCTCATGCTTTCCGCTGGGACATATGACCTGACATGGACCCTTTGGCTCGACGGCGGCCTCGAAAATGTCGCGATCATCGGCGCCGGACGCGACGCCACAACAATTCGCGGCCCGGGGATGTCCGTCGATGACCCCGATGTCCCGCATCTGATATGGGTGGGCGATGTCCGCCATCTCTACATCGCCGACCTGACCCTCCGCGATGTCTATTATCACCCAATCCAGATTTCCACCGGCGACGGCGCCTTCGCGCCCCATATAGCCAATGTCCGCATAATCGATTCGGGGGAACAATTCATCAAGGTCTCCACCGGAATAGGCATGACCGCCTACTGCGACTCCGGCATCGTCGAGAATTGTGTCTTCGAATACACCGACCGCGCGCGATGGTGGTACACAAACGGCGTCGATATCCTCGCCACCGGCTGGTGGATAATCCGCGATAACCTATTCCTGCGAATTCGCGGGCCGGTAGGCGAACTTGCAGGCCCAGCCGTTCTCGCATGGCAAAACGCGATACATACCACCGTCGAACGCAATGTTTTCATCGAATGCGATTTTGGCATATCGATGGGAAACTCCGCAGGCCCGGGGCCTTACGCCCGTGACGGCGAGACCGTTTACGACAACCAGAACGCCATCGTCTTCAACAATTTCATCTACCGCGCGGAATCCGGCGACGTCGGAATCACCCTCAACAGAGCGCGCGACGCCGAGGTGCATCACAACACCATCATCCTGAACGGCACCTTCCCATGGAACATCGAATACCGTTACGGCTCCACAAGCGCCATGATCTACAATAACCTCTGCGACGGCGCGATTTTCTCCCGCGACGGCGGCGCAGGAGCCCTCGACGGAAACATCATCTCCGCCGAAGAGAGCTGGTTTGTCAACGCCTCCGAGGGAAATCTCCATCTCATATCCGGCACGGACGCCGAAAACGCCGCAGTTCCTATTCCCGGCTTTACTGTCGATGACGATATCGACGGCGAACCCCGGCCCTACGGCTCCGCTTCCGATGTCGGCGCGGACGAGTTCATGCCCGGCGCCATCGTGCGCGACATATCCGCGGAGACCATGGAAACCCGCGGCCATCTCGGCTTCTCCGACGGCAGAATGTTCTGGATAGGGGAGGTTATGCCGGAGCGATTGGAAATATTCGACCTCACCGGCAGACGCGTTCTATCCGGCGCGACAGCGAACGTCCTTGAGAGTGCCGCCAAATTGCCCACCGGCATCTATCTTTATCGATTCGATTCGCATGGAAAAGAAGCGGGCGGGAGAATTGTCGTAGTGAGGTAGGGGAGGGGAAAATTTCAAAATCCAAATGTCAAATGGCAAATAAAGCCCAAATGCCGAATGCCTAAATGACAAATCTCGCGTGCAAGAAGTTAGCCGATAGCATTAGATCTTGCACCGCGCATTTCGGCTGGCCCGTGGGGCGCCTTCAGCCCGCGCCTGACGCTACGTGCGATTTGTATTGATTTCACATTTGTTCCGCACGCGTGAGTCGCGCCAGCCTCGATCTCCTAAACCCCTCAGCTCGGCATATTGCCCCACGGCGTCTGAGCCCACCACTCATCCTTTCCGTCCAGATGAAGCCCTTGAACCAATGGAAAACCAGACCCTCGGCCTCATGGCAGGCCCTATTATTTTGAGGAACATATTTTACCTCCCATTTTGTTTTTTTACGACAATATACACTTTACAACACAGTAAAGTTTGTCATAAACTTTTAAAAAACAGTCCTTTTTTTTCGAAAAACAGTCCTTTAAAACGAAAAACAGCCCTTTTAGATTAACAAAACAGTAATAATTCTTTCATAAATCGAACAAAAACTCGATTTCCCAGCCCCAAAACTCGGCAAACGCCGAAGTTTAACCTCCCCAACATCCCTCCGATCTATATGAACCCCCGTGGGGGATTATTTTATCGTGCTCAACGGCTTCGCCGATTCGCTTCAAGCAATTATTACTTTTCCTCCTCTGGAGGTTTTAGATAATGAAAAACACGGCTATGAACATCGTCAAGTTTCTCTTCCATTTTCTTAATTCTTGAACTCATTGGAAATATCGTGAGGATACCTGCGATGAAGATAACCGAGAAAACTACACTTATAATTGCTATCAATATGTCCATTGTGTCTCCTTTTTTGGCGCGTATGCGCCGGGGTTCTCTTTCTTTCCTCGTTCCTCCGCTTTTCGCGGATCCGTGAGAAAGCTAATTTTCTATCTAATCGTGCCACCAGACACAATACCATCTTCACTTATACGAATTGGATCAACTTCGGAGAGGGAGGGATCAACACCAACATTTGGCCGTGCAACGACACATCCATTAGGTAAAACACTAAATATAAACCTTTGTTCTCCACTGGGACGGTCAATAATCATCCCAGAAGGGACTTGGCCTGAGCCGAAAATGTCCGTCGAAGGTGAAGGATATTTTCCATTTTCTTCATAATAAGCTTGGGCGGAAGTCCATATCTGTTTAACAACCATTTTGGCTTCAGAAATCTTAGATTTCATAATTTGAACTTCGACTGCTTCTGTAAGCCCATCCATTACTAAAGCCAATTCTGGGTTTCCTTTTGATTCTTTTTCTATCCAAGAAGCGAATTCCATAAGTCTGCCCTCATCTTCATCAACATCAATGTATTCGAGAAGATTCTTGAAAATCGCACTTATCATAGCCGTATTCGTTTTTCCCATATAATATGAGACTTCCTTTTTTGAAAAATCTATAATATCAGGTGCAATATGTTTGTCTTCATCATAGAAGAAGTCTTCATCAATTTCATAGATTAGTTCAATCGCTGTAAGATATATAGCAGGGCTTTCCCTTAAGTATTCGATGCCATTTGATAGAATTTCTACAAAGTTTTTTCGTTCCGCTTCCCAGTCTTCACTATCATACTTTTTTGATCGTCCCCATGACATGTCTTCCCATTCTTCGAAGGATTTCATAAATACTTCATAAGTTTTAGAATGCTGTGGGCATTTAGCGATTGTCTCCTTTAAGAGGGAATATGCTTCATAAGGATGTTCTTTTTCCAGCAATGCTTCAGCTTCAACAATTTGTTTTTCTGCTTCTTCTTCACAGTTCGAGCATGCAAGTCCGAATATACCAAGCATTGACAGAAGGCATACAGCAATAATCAGTCTTTTCATTTTTCTCCTTGATTGACGCTCTGCGTCGGGTTGGTTTCGTTAATTTTTGTTTGGGTGGGGTCGTTGTGCTTCCTGCCGGGCGCGGTTTCGTTTCTAACCGCGCTCTCCAATGTCATTTCGACCGAAGCGGAGAAATCTCTCGTGGTTTGCAGGAGATTTCTCGTCGGGCAAAGCCCTCCTCGAAATGACAGTAGGGGAGGGCCTATGTGCCCTCCCGTTTTGCGAACCAGCGGGAGCACACATAGGTGCGCCCCTACGGGGAATGCTCTGGGGGCGGGTTTCGTTTTATTTTCGGCGGTGGTGGTCATGCAATCGGTATCGGGACGAGTTCGGAGCTTTCCGGCAGTTCGACCTCGGTCTCCACGAGGTCCTCGAAACCTATCATCAGCGATTCGAGAAGTTCCTCGCGGGTGCGTTCCTGCGCGTTCACGCCGGGTATATCGACCAGCCAGCCTATCCACCAGCCGTCTTCCTGTTTTATTACCGCTCTAAGGTTCATATTTTCACCTCGATTTCCAAATCTTTCAAAATCTTCTTCGCCAGCGTATTCACGATTTCCACATGGCGGGGGATTTCGGTTTTCAATTTGCCGCGCGCGAATATCGTATGCCTTCTGCCCTCGCGCAACAGGTAGGCCCCGTTTTCTTTAAGTATCTTGATAAGCTTCGTCCTTTTCAAGTCCTTAAATCCTCGTCTCCCCGTCGCAAGGGGTTCTGAACTCGGGTTTCGTTTTATTTCCGGCGGTGTTTTTCATTTGGTTAAAATTAATAAAATGTATGAGGGGGGCTAAGTCAAGCAAAAAGTGGCAATTGCGCAAAAAAAAACCGGAGAGCCATCGAAAGCTCTCCGGTTGTGCGTTTTGTTCTGTCTGTCGAGTTTAGCCGAGGAAGGGGTATCTGTAGTCCTTCGCCGGGACGAAGGTCTCTTTTACCGTGCGGGTGCTTACCCAGCGGGTCAGGTTGGCTTTGCTTCCGGCTTTGTCGTTGGTGCCGGAGGCTCTCGCGCCGCCGAAAGGCTGTTGCCCGACCACCGCGCCGGTGGGTTTGTCGTTGATGTAGAAATTCCCCGCCGAATTGCGCAGGGCGACGATAGCCTTGTTCACCGCATATCTGTCGATTCCGAAAATCGCGCCGGTGAGGGCGTAGATGCTGGTCTTGTCGCAGATTTCCAGAGTCTCCTCGTATTTGGCCGGGTCGTAAACATGAATCGTCAGCACCGGGCCGAAGATTTCCTCCTCCATCGTGCGGAAATGGGGGTTGTCGGTGAGGATGACTGTCGGTTCGATGAAGTAGCCTTTGGATTCATCGTAGTTTCCGCCCATGATAACTTCGGCGTCATTAGCGTTTTTGGCGAAGTCGATGTATTCCGTGATAGTATCAAATGCGCCCTTGTCAATAACCGCGTTGATGAAGTTGCCGAAATCTTCGACAGTTCCCATCTTCATGGATTTGAGGTCGCCGTCAAGTTTATCCCGAACGGTAGGCCAGATATTGGCCGGAATATAGGCTCTACTCGCGGCGGAACATTTCTGACCCTGATACTCGAAGGCTCCGCGGGCGAGAGCTGTCGCGACCTCGTCGGTGTTAGACGATTCGTGGACAAAGACAAAGTCTTTCCCGCCGGTCTCGCCGACGATACGCGGGTAAGATTTATATTTGGCGATGTTGTCGCCGACGGTTTTCCACATATTCTGGAAAACTGCGGTGCTTCCGGTGAAATGGATTCCCGCGAGATGGGGATCGGCCATGACATTCGGCCCGACCTGACTTCCCGACCCGGGGATGAAGTTGATCACGCCGTCCGGCAGACCGGCATCTTTGAAGAGCTTCATCAGGAAATAGCCGCTGTAAACGGAGCTGGAAGCGGGTTTCCACAGCGAAACATTGCCCATAAGCGCGGGCGCCGAGGGGAGGTTACCCGCAATCGAAGTGAAATTGAATGGAGTTACTGCGAAAACAAAACCTTCCAGCGGGCGATATTCCACGAAGTTCCACATGCCGGGGTTGCTTCCGGGCTGTTCCTCGTAAAGTTCCATGGCGTAGTAGGCGTTGAAGCGCCAGAAGTCGATAAGCTCGCATGCCGAGTCGATTTCCGCCTGGAAAGCGTTTTTGCTCTGCCCGAGCATTGTCGCGGCGTTGACGATATAGCGATGCGGCCCGGCAAGAAGTTCGGCGGCTTTCAGGAAGATGGCCGCGCGGGTTTCCCATGGGGTTTCCGCCCATGTTTTGCGGGCTTCGAGGGCGGCGTTCACTGCCATCTTAATCTCTTCGGGGCCGGCTTTGTGGTATTTCGCCAATAAATGCCCATGCTCATGGGGAGCGCGGCATTCGTCCATTTTGCCCGTCCGAATCTCTTTTCCGCCGATAATCAGAGGAATCTCAAACTCCTTCGATTTCAACTCGGCAAGAGCCAATTTTAACGATTTTGTCTCGGGACTCCCCGGAGCGTAAGATTTTACTGGTTCGTTCTCCGGTTTGGGCACTCTTAATTTTCCGTTAAACATATCATCCTTTCGTAATAGTTCCAAAGTTCGACCCAAATTATAGGAAACAGAAAAAATTTATCAAGCTAAAATTAGCATTCTGCTTTTTGTTCCAAAGAAAAAGAGCGCTGAAGTTTGACATTCAGTTTTTAAATATATATAATTTGTCGCTATGGATAACTGTCAAGGCAATAATGACGAGCAAAAGCCGGTTGTTACCGAGGACGACGCGAGAACAGGAGAGATTTTGCGAAGAATCCTACCGATAATCTATAAACTTCGCGACGCGCAAACCGCCGGAGAAAAATTCGATCTTCTTGCCGAGGGTATCCGACTAACAGGATGGCAAAGAGTCCATCTTTACGTTATAGATTTTAGCGCTGGAGATTTACGCTCAGCCGCTTCGAAAGGCCTCACCGAAGAGCAAGTCGAGAAACTTCGTAAAAATCCTTTGAAACTCAAAGACATAGAATACATCTTCCAGCCCAAATATGAGAAGTTCAAGATCGGCAGAAGTTATTATTTCCCATACGATTGCGGCGACGGTTTCATCGAGAAGAAACGTGCTACTGGAGTCCACAGCTCGATACATACTGATAAAGCCCAAGCATGGCACCCGGAGGATATACTCTATTTCCCGATCCTCGATCTTTACGGGAAGATTATGGGGGTTGTTTCTGTCGATGATCCTATTTCCGGCGAAAAACCCACCGAAGAAAGCCTCAGTATTGTCGAACTTCTTATCGACTACGCAACCGCCATTCTCACGGAGACAGAGTATCAGGATTATTTCAGCAAAACCCGCGGCCTAATCTCGAGGCTTTTCGATCTCTCGCCAGCGATGATCTTTGTCATAGACGAAAAGAACAAAATCATCGACATCAACGATTCTGTTTCAAAACATCTCGGCTATATGCCATCAGATTTAATTAACCGAAATGAATCGGTTATCTTCTCCTCAGATATCGAATTCGAGGAGATGACAAAAGGGCGTAATAACGGCGTTTATAACGGCGAGGTGCTTCTCTCAAAGAAAGACGGTAGCGATCTTTGGGGCTATACCAGTAGTGTGCCAGTTTTTGACACTAATGGCAAAATTGATGGTTATATCACATCTATCGTTGATATAACCGAATCGAAACAACTTCAGAGATACTTAATTCGCGCCGAAAAACTTGCCGGAATCGGTGTCCTCGCAAGCGGAATTGCCCACGAAATAAATAATCCTCTCTATGCCATTCTCGGCCTTGCAGAGGAATTACTCACCGAAAAAGACCTTTCCCCAAAAATGGAAAGTATGATCGACGAGATAATCTTCAACACGGAAGAAGCCGCAACGATAGTCAAAAACCTTTCCACATACGCCTATTCCGCGAAAACAGAATCATCGAGTTCCGTAGATTTAAACGATGTCATAAAGAACGCTATCGGGGTTATGGAAAGAACCTCTGCAACAAAGGGAGTTATTTTCGATCTCGATTTGGCAGAAGTTCCCTCTGTGCAAGCCTCAACCGGCGAAATAACGCAGGTCATCGGAAATGTCCTTTCCAACGCGGTCGATTCTATGCCCGATGGTGGCCTCGTTTCTATTAAGACGCGCAAAGTCGGAAATAATGTCGAGTGCCGAATCCGCGATACAGGAACCGGTATCCCCGAAGAGGTTCGAGATAGGGTTTTCGACCCGTTCTTCACAACCAAAGAGGTCGGAAGCGGCACCGGACTCGGGTTGTATGTTTGCTATCGAATATTGACTAAACATAGAGGAAGTATTGCTGTAGAAAATACATCCTGTGGCGGCACATGTTTCCTCATAACCCTTCCACTATCGAATGATGCAGAATTATAAAGCAAGAATATTAGTTCTGGACGATGAAGAAAGAGTCCGCAAAATTATCGGCCTTCAGTTGGAGCGCGAAGGCTACGAAGTCGAATTGGTTGACTCCGGCGATAAAGCAATGGAGTTTCTCAAAAAGGGCGAGCAGTTCGACCTGATGATCTCCGATGTCAAAATGCCGGGCACCAGTGGCACTGATGTGCTTAAATTCGCCGCCGAAAGAGCGCCTCTTATGCCGGTTATTATGCTAACCGGCGTAGTAAGTGTCGAAACAGCCGTTAGCGCGATGAGATCGGGGGCATTCGACTATCTGATGAAACCGATTACTCGAAAAGACCTTATTCCCACTGTCGAGAAGGCCCTGGCCTATGGAAGGCTCATCCAATACAACCGCAAACTCGAGCTTGAAAACAAAGCTTATCAGGCGGAGTTAGAAGCGCAGGTCGAGGAGCGCACGCGTGAACTTTCGGAAGCATTCGAACAGCTGAAAATTGTCCATATGGACACCGTGCGAATTCTCTCCGGAGCCATCGAAGAGAAAGATCATTATATCCGCGGACACTCGAATCGATGCAGAATAATGGCGCATCACATCGCCGAATCGATAGGATACACTCAGCGCCAATTGGACATGCTCGATTTCGGTTCGCTCCTTCATGATATTGGCAAAATCGCTATCGACAGCAAGATCCTCAACAAACCGGGACCGCTCAACCCCGACGAAATGAAATTAGTCCAAACCCACCCTCTTATCGGCGAAAGAATCGTAAGCAAGGTTTCCTTCTTCTCCGAGATTGTCCCTATGATACGCTGGCATCACGAAAGATGGGATGGAAAGGGCTACCCGGACGGATTGAAAGAGGAGGAAATTCCAGTCGGTTCTCGCATTCTAAATGTCGTCGATTCCTACGATGCAATGACCTCGGACAGATCTTACCGCCTTGCTCTTTCCTCGGACAGGGCATTGGAGAACATCCGCCATGATTCCGGCCAACAATTCGACCCCGAAATAGTCGAGGTTTTCCTTCGCGAGAAATCCTATGAACTAATTCACGATTTTAGCTGAGCCGGACAACAATACTACAAACGATTCTGATTCCCTCGATGAGTCTATTTCGAACCATCGGAATATAACTCCACAGAACTTTTTTTTTCAACTTCCCCTTGCGAAGTTTGTATCCTGACTATATAATAAGATACTTTTGGAAAACTCTAAATATAATGACCCCTGATAAAAAAATACAGGACGAACGTTGCAGAATCCACCTCGATGTCTTCGAGGGGCCTCTCGATCTGCTTCTTTATCTCATCAAGCGTGATGAGATAGACATCTACGACATTCCAATAAATCATGTTGTCAAGGAATACATATCCTTTCTCGACGAGATGGAGCAACTCGATCTGAATATCGCCGGCGAATATCTTCTGATGGCATCCCTGTTGATGAGCATCAAGGCGCGGATGCTTCTACCCAAACCCGAAATCAACACCGACGAAATCGAGGATGCACGTCAGGAATTAGTTGACATGCTTGTCGATTACGAGCTTTTCAAAAAGGTCTCCGAAGAACTTGTCAGAAGGCGCGAGGAACAGGGAAGACTCTATCCCAAAGGTGCTTGTCCCGATTTAGCAAATCTTTCGCAATATGCCGCTCAAGAAGAGCTTCTCAGCTATGATTTCTACTCCCTCGTCCGAACCGCTTGGGAAATGCTCAAACAGCAGGATAGAATAATCCCCGGTTTCGAGGGCGAAGATGTCGATGTCGGCGAACGTATGGAACATATTCTCGAGTATCTTCAGATGAACAAACGCGCCCAATTCATCGAGCTATTCCCAGAAAAAACTACACCCATGATGTTTGTAGCAACATTTATAGGTCTTCTCGAGTTGATTAAAAACAAAAACGTTCGTGTTTATCAACGTTCGATATTCGGCAACATTTGGATATTCCCACTTACGGAGGAATCTTGAGCGACTTTTTGAAAAAAGGCATTATCGAAGCTCTTATTTTCGCCTCTCCACGGCCAGTAACCGCTAAGGAGATTGCAAAGTTAGGCGAATTCAACTCCCCGGCGGAAGTCGAAACTATCGTCGAGGAACTCAATCGGTTTTACGAAGACAGCCATCGTGCTTTTAGGATTAAGAAAATCGCCGGCGGTTACCAATATTTCACTATAAATTCATATGCCCCATATGTTTCGGAGCTATTTCGCGAAAAAACCAAATTCCGTCTATCCCGCGCTATGCTCGAGGTTCTCAGCATAATCGCTATCAAACAGCCAATCACAAAACCGGTCATCGATAAAATCCGCGGCTCAGAAAGCTCCGCGTCAGTTAACAGCCTTCTCGAAGCTGGTTTAATTACCGTCAAAGGCCGCCAAAAAACGCCCGGAAAACCATTCATCTACGGCACTACTGAGGAATTCCTTAAAATTTTCGGCCTCGAAAGCATCGACGAAATTCCAAACGAAGAGGAAATCAAACAGCTTTTCGAAGATCGTATTCGCGAAGAGGTTGAAGTCGAAGAAACACCCGCCCCGCAAGATGTCGAGGAGGCGAATGGCGAAGAGGCTTAATGTTTTCGTTGCAAGAGCGACCGGGCTTTCTCGCAGAGCCGCCGACAAAGTAATTTTCGACGGTAGAGTCAGCATCGACGGCGAAATTGTCATCGAACCAGGAAGGCAGGTAGATACCAACAACCTTGTAGCTTACAACGGAAATCCGCTGGCTCTCCCCAACGAGCCTATTTGGCTTCTTCTCAACAAACCGAAGGGCTATATCACAACACGCAAAGACGAGTCCGGCCGCCGAACGGTTATGGATCTATTGCCAGAGCATCTCCGCGGTTTGTTCCCAGTCGGAAGACTCGATTTCGACACGGAGGGAGTGTTGCTCTTCACCAACGACGGCGAAACCGCCCACAAAATGCTTCACCCCGGTTTTGAAATCGAGAGGGTTTACAGAGCTTTTCTCTCGACGAGGATAAAACCCTCGGATATCGACTTGGCGCGCAAAGGGATACTTCTCGATGGCAGAAGCGCTTTGCCAGTGAATATCATTTGTTCAAATTATGGCGAATCGCGTTCGGTTTGCGAAATAACCCTCGCGGAGGGGCGTTATCACGAAGTCAAACGTTTTTTTAAAGCGCTCGGTTACGAAGTTACAAGCCTCGAACGGCTTTCCCATGCGGGAATTAGCGCCGAAGGCCTTAATCGAAGCGAATGGCGGCTTCTTAAGAAATCCGAAATCGAAGCGCTTAAATCCAGATTGGAGCACAAAATTGACCAGCGACAGAATTCAAAATAGCCCCATAGGCGTCTTCGACAGCGGACTAGGCGGATTATCCGTTGTGAGGGAGCTTTTTCGCCAACTTCCGAACGAACAAATACTCTATTTCGGCGACACCGCACGATTCCCCTACGGAACTCGAAGCGCTGAAAGAGTTACCGAAATGGCTCTTCAGGACGCACGTTTTCTGGTCGGATTAGGCGTAAAAATGATTCTTGTTGCTTGTAATACCGCCTCCAGCGTGGCAATGGATAGGCTCGAAAAAGAAATTCCTGTGCCAATAATAGGTGTTGTCGAACCGGGCGCAAAGGCCGCCGCAAAAATTACTCGAAACGGAAAAGTCGGGATTATCGGAACACGAGCAACGATTGCTTCGAAAAGTTATCAAAAAGCTATCGAGCGCCAAAATGCCTCTATCGAAAGCTTTTCCGCCGCATGTCCCCTTTTCGTCTCCCTCGCTGAGGAGGGATGGACCACCGGCGAAATTCCAGAGATGATTGCGGAAAAATATCTCGCCGAAATCCGCGAGTCGGGAGTCGATACTTTGATACTCGGATGCACCCATTATCCAATGCTTCGAGGAACAATCGCGAAGATTATGGGGAATGGGGTCGCATTGGTCGATTCCGCCGAATCGACAGTCGAAGAGGTGAAAGCCTTCCTCGTAGAGAAGAATCTTCGAAGTCAAATCCCTCAACCAAGCCATAAATTCATGGTAAGCGATGCCCCCGAAAGATTCTGCCAAATCGGCGGGATGTTTGTAGGGAAAGATATTTTGTCCGCCGACAAAGTTACACTTGAAGATTGAAGGTATCTTACATATATTAATCCAATGAACTTTTTTTGCTTGACATATAAAAAGCCAAACTTATATTTAACTATAAGAAGCGACTGTTATTTACAACGAGTTTTTCAGAAAGAACTATAGGAAAACGACATAACTATTTGTAATAAAAGGCGTTACGTCTTGCGCCAGGAGGATAAAGTGAAAAGAGCGGCGATAACTTTTTCGGCGATATTGGTAATTCTGCTGGTATCGAGTGCCTTTGGGCAGTCCTATCTGTCGGTTTATGGTCCGAATTCGATTCTCGATAACACAAGATGGGTCCAGGCTCGTGTCGATACCGGTAAAGGTTTTTTCGGAATAGGAACCTACGCACCCCCACCTCCAAAGATGCTCCTGTGGGATTTCGTTCCGGTTACGTCCGGAGTGGGAAATTCCAACTTCATAGTCCGCATCGACGGATCCGCTACCTACGGCTTGGCTTTCCCCGGCGCTGAAGGCTCATTTTCACCGCCGCTGACCTCAACACTCGAACCTTTTCACGCGGACGGCTATCCACGTCTGATTGTCAGCACAAACACGATTCACGACCGCTGGATTCTGAATGTCTTCGGCGACGAAATTGTCGTGAATCAATACTTCCAGCCCGATTCAGTCGATACCCTCGGAGTAATTAGAATCAGATATCTAATTCAGAACAATGGCACTTCGGCTCATACTGTAGCCTTGGAACACAAATACGATATTAACATTAACGGTGTTGACGATGCGGCTGTTGCAGTCCCTGGAAGTTATGCGAGGATTAACACTGTTTTTGAAGGTGCGATGCCCGGTATTTTTCTTGCCGCGGAAAGAGGTTTCGACGATTCCGATTTCGGTTTAGTTGCAAAAGGCATTATTAACCAGCATTCGGCTACAGCGCCCCAGTTTTTTGCATACGGTGAAGAAATGGATTTATTGCTGAGCAATTTCTCCATAACAAGTGCATTCGCCGGAGACATCTATTCGCTCTCAGGCGCTTTGTTACGATGGAATGATATCCTCCTTCCGCCGGGCGCAAGCAGAGAGATAATTACCTATTATGGGTTAGGAGACGCCAACGAAAGGCCTGGACAACTCAATGTAGTTTATACAGGCGCACCCTGGACGACAAATGATTGTGAGTGCGTTAATCCAAATGTATTCAACTTCATAATTCGTAATGACTCCGATGACGCCACAATATTTGATAGCGTCTTTATCAGCATGACATATGATGTCTCCATGGCATCTCTCGTAACGATCCCGCCCTATATGTCAACTTTGAATGCTACCCTACTCGATATGGCAGTGGGAGAAGATACATCTTTAACTTGGGCTTTCTATTCACCCTGCGACACTTGCGGCGATTTCTGCTTTAGATTCTATGCCTATACAAACGACCCCACTGTCGATTTTGTTTCAATCGACACATGTTATTCGATTCCCTGTTTCGATAGACTCGCGCCCATTGCTGAATTGATTACACCGATTAACCCCTTTACAGCCTGCACAACCGGAAGAGGACTTAGTTTAGAGCTCCGTTTTGAGGATGAAGATAACGGAGTCCGTTACCAAAACACAGTTACCAGAGTTAGAATTGGCGAAGACAGCCTTGTGTTAAATGCCGACAATATCGACGATGTTGACTGGAACCCCGGAACAAATGCTCTTATCGAGGTTCTAACCATAGACATCGATTATTTCGATATCGGATACAGTAACGGCGATACGATTGAGGTATGTGTTCTTCAACTCGAGGATATGAACGGCTGTTCCCTCGATGTTTCTGAATGTTGGACAATCATTGTCGATACGGAACCTCCGTTTATCTCGAATATAGATCCTCCGCCGGGCTCGGCAGTCTCAGCCGCTACTCCGATTATTTCCTTCCAGCTCCATGATTCGATTTCCGGCGTGGACTCATCTTCCATTCTTATTCAAATCAATGCGTTGCCTCTAATTCCGGTCGGCCCGAGCGGAGCGACATGGAACAGACTCACAAATACTGTCAGTTACTCGCTTCCGGGAGGATTTCCAAGTGAAACATGGGTGAATGTATGCCTTGTGATAGCATCGGACAACACAGATCTACCCTGCGGTCCAAACAGCCTAAGAGATACATGCTGGTCTTTCTTCGTTGATTACACTCCTCCGGTTCTCAATATAACTCAGCCTATTGCCGGAAGCATTATCTCCTGTGATACTCTCACTGAGATTACCCCGCTAATTATAATCGCAAATGACAGCACCTGTATCGATACAACAGTCGGCACAATAACTTTCAGTCCCGGCCCGACAATCAACCTTGCCACTTGGCCCTATGTGAACTGGTTCTGCAACCGCATCGAGGTTTTCGGTATAGGTCTGAATCCTGGATTGGTCGATATCTCCGTAAGCGGTATTTCCGATCAGCTCGGCAATGAAGCCGGAGTTGCGTTCGTCGTATTTACAGTCGATACACTCGGCCCACAGCCGAATCCCTTCTCCATCACGCCTACAGATGGAAGCATAATCTCCTCGTTCTTCAACACTTCAGTGAATGTCTATGAGGAGAGCGGCTTAGAAGAATCCACTATCGAATGGCGTTTCTATGTCAATTCCTCGCCAACCCCGATAATCTACCCCTTCTCCAGCCCCCATGTGAGCTATGTGATGGAATCGGGAACTGAATATCGGATAGTTTACAACAATACCGGCCCTTCGCCATTGCCTATCTCGGATGGCGACACGCTTAGGGTTTGCCTCGCTTATTGCCAAGATGTCGCCACACTTTGCGGACCGAATCCAATACAGGGCGGCCCAATTTGTTGGACCTATTACGTCGATGGCGCCGGCCCTGAAGCCGAACTTATCTGGCCGACTCCAAGCGTCTGCACAAAGTGTAACCCGGCCTTTGGCGACGGAACTATTCAGGTCAGATTAAGAGACCTTGCCGGGATCGATATTTCCTCGGTTGCTTTCAGAGTGAATGGTATATCTTATCCTTCCTTCGAGGTGCCGGATGCTGATTCGACTGTCGCTTTGTTTAACATCATTGTTACCTATGGCCACACCCTGAGATTCTGTCCCGATTCGGTCGAAATCGAGCTATATCAGGCCAGCGATAACCTTGGGAACATAACTTCAGGAAGACGTTGGTTCTTCACCATTAATAATACTCCGCCCTTCACTGATCCTGCGACATGGGAGCCTTATATCGGCCATGCCGCAGAATGCATTACTGTCTCACCCTACGATACACTCAGATTCTGTGTCGATCCGGGTTGTTGCGGCGGGTTTTTCCATGACAGTGTGAAGGTCATCCTTCTCAATACAACAAGCGGATTCGAAACAATCTGGTCTCACGAGCATCCCGAATGGTGGTCTGGTGACTGCTTCAACATTCCCATACCGGATGTCATTGCAGGCGACGGCGACTCAATATTCGTAAATCTCGCTTACGCACGTGATTCGCTTCATTATATGGCAACTTGCGGCTCTAATGTCGCTGTGAATTTGATGTCCTATGACCCATATGATTGGGGAGTTCTCATCAGCGCCGGCGGGCCGATTATATCTCGAATCAGACCGGCAAGGCGCTTCGTCAGTTGCGATAATTTCCAGTATTTGTGGCGCGTATCCGACAGCGACGGACTCAATGACACTTCCATGGTTATACATGTCTGGTCAGAAACAACACCGACAACCGTTTACACCTGGGTCTCACCCGAAATAGGCATAACCTGTGAGCCTTCCGGTGAAGTCTGTTATATGACTTTCGACCTCGACTTATCCGCCTTTGCCGCTGTTGGCGAGTCGGTATGTGTTCGGGTTGTAGATTTTTACGATGATCTTGGTGTGCGCAACGAAGCTTCGAGCACATGGTGCGTCAGATACGATAACACAGATCCTTGCCCGATAGCATTCGGCCCGGAAGATGTCGGCCTATCGACAAGAACCCCAGATGTTTGGGCCGTTGTTCCGGGTGATATCGCTCCAGTTCTTCCCGATAGCCTTGGATTTTCTCTCGACGGAGGGATTTCGTGGCTGTATCGTGCGGCGTATCCGACTGCGATATATTGGGTTGGCGATACCGCGCATCTTAATATTAGCGCTCTACCCGATACTCTCTGGCCCCGAGGCGGCGATACTGTTGAAGTCTGCATTCGCAACACCGACAATAC
The DNA here is from genome assembly GCA_964459995.1 of uncultured bacterium. GTDB lineage: Bacteria > UBP14 > UBA6098 > UBA6098 > UBA6098 > CAZSHG01. The sequence continues at coordinate 19,120 of CAYWOR010000008.1, forward strand.
CGATACTCTTATCGGCTGTCCTTTGAACAAATGCACATATTGCTGGTCCTTCTGGATCGAAGCCAACGGACCGGTGCCCTCTGCGATACTTCCAAGGAACAATTGGATTGTTACTTGCGCCACACTTGAATCTTTGGTTATCGCAATAAACGATTCCGACGCAATTGTATGGGATTCAGCATGGGCAACTTGCACCACCCGCGTCAACGGCCTTACATGGTCTTGGGATCCTTCTTCTCCGGGGTTCGACGGTGTAGGATATACGCTGAAGCTATTCCCGTCGCCGGTCATTTCGGTCGAAGATACATACGACGTCTGGATTTATGCAGTCGATGAGCTTATGAACCCGCTCGTTTCTGTTGACGGGATATATCATTATACTTTTATTGTCGATCACACGCCGCCGGATTCCATTTGGTTCACGCCTAATTGCCATGGCGATTCTGTGGATTCACCGATTCCAACCATTTGGCTTCACGCTCTCGACGAATGGGGGAGAGTCGATTCGCTAAGTTGGTGCCTCGAATTCTGGCATGCCACCTTGGTCGATTGGGTCGAAATATGTTATGATTCTCTAACAGCCCCCGCATGGGAGATTTATCCGGAATCTGTTGGCCTTCATACTGGAATGGTTACCGCGTTAGATCCATGGTGGCGCGGCGGCGATACGATTCAGGTTCGTCTAAGTCGGGTTTGCGATGTTTCTCATCTGTGTCCGCCGAATTGCACAGAATTTCTCGATACCTGTCTATTGCCGGTGCCTTCGCAGGGCCCGTCGATAACAAATCTATGGCCTGATTTTAACGGTATTCTCGGATGCCCCCAACCGGACACCTTCGTGTTCGTGCTATTCGATAATGACGGTATCGACACCTCGACTGTGCGCGTCAAATATTGGACTTGCGACACCGATACAACATATTATTCCATCGGTTCGCCATCGGTGGCCTACTATACTGTTGGCACAACATACGATACCCTCGGCTTTGTTCCGCCGGATATTGTAGATGAGGGATGCACCCTTTGGATCGAGATTCTTGCGCAGGATATTTTCGCGAATGACCAGATTCAGGGCGCTTTCCATTTCGTTTACGATTACACACCGCCTGGTTTCGAAATTGCATACTCCCCGATAGACGAGGTTATGAGCTACGCACCGAGGATTCCCATGCGTTTCCCCGATAATCTCGCCGGAGTGGATATTACATCGGTCTATATTCGCCTTCACTCGTGGTGCGGCCCGGATATAGATTCGATTCACAGTCCTGCGCCAGATACCCTTATTTGGGTAATGGACAGCCTCGGAAGACCGGATACGCTTATATTTAACTTTGCTGTTTTCGAAAGATGCATGTCCACCGACAGCTCCGCATGCCTCACAGTTTACGGCGCTTGCGACTTAAACGCCGCTTGCGAGGTTTGCACTACATTCGACACGACTTGGTGCTTCACAGTTATGCAGGGCGGACCGCAGGTAGATTTCTACCATCCGCCATCTACCGGATTATTGCTATGTCCCAATGACTCCATTGTCATGGATCTGTTGGACCCCGACGGCGTGGATACCGATGGCATTTATGTCATGGTGAATGGTGTGGTCTATCCTTATCCCTCGCCGGGATTCCTTTTCTGGGATGCCGTCGATACGAGAATGGCCTTCTATCCGAGCGCGCCTTTCGATACAAGCGCAGTCCAAATCTGTATCTGGGGCGGCACTGATATGCTTGGTTACGATATGGATTCCGCCTGTGTTGTCTTCAATGTCGATATCGAAGCACCGGTTCCGACCTATATCGGCCCATTCACACCTGTTGCCGATCCTCAGCCGGATATCTCTATTCGTGTAGTGGACGAATTCAGCCCAATCGTGCCGGATTGCTTCGAGCTGTTGGTCGAAGGCGATATTTACAATTTAGACGGAACTATTCTCAGCTGGGTTCCGGATTCCGGCACCGCGCTCTCCGGAACGCTTATTTGGAGCGCTGTTGCGGCTGGTGAAACCCTTCTTGTCGGCGATACTATTTGGATTTGCCTCATGGAAGCCTGCGACAGCACCGGTTGCGACGATAACAACTATCTCTCAGAAGAAATCGATTCCATCTGCTGGTGGTTCAGGATGGCCGCCGGAAACGGCCCTGAGGTTACAATGACGACCCCGCCAGAATGTGATATGGCCATAAGCTGTTCGACTTCCTTCCAGATTATTTGGCATGTATTCGACGAGGAAGGTTTCGCCGATTACTCTCTCGACATCGCAATGTTCGACCGCATATCGACAGTCCATTATGATATGGACTCGCCGGAGATTACCTTCCTTGGAAGGTCGGATTCAACTCGCGATACACTAATCATTCTCGATGTCCCTCCGATAAGTTCTTCTGGATGGATATGGGTTTCAATACTCAATCTCGACGATGTTCTCGGCAACCCGGCATTATTCGGTGTCGGAGATACCTGCCGATTCTTCATCGATTGGGACAGGCCTTATACAAGCGCTCATTGGCCCGGCCCCGGCGAGGAGGTTGCGACGCCATATCCCGCATGTTGGTGGGAAGTGCAAGACACAAGCTGGAAGATCGACAAAAACACCGGACAGGTTGTTGTTAACGGCACTCGCTATGACATCTCGATGCCGCAGGTATGGTGGACAGGTGACGGCATCCGCGACACACTCTGGTTCCAACCTGCACCGGGCGAAGGTTTTATGGGCGGCGATACGGTAGTATTCTGTATCGACAGCGTCGCTGACTCGACAATCATTTGCGAGCCCAATTGGATAGAACCTGTCTGCGAGACATTCTACATCAACGCCGACGGCCCGATGCTCAGCTTAATCTTCCCCGATTTCGCCCTAAGTCCAAATATGGTAACTTTCTGCGATTCAGGAGCGTTCTGGGTCAGAAACATCGACCCGGAAGGCGTAGATACGATGAATATCGAGGTTATTTGGAACGAAACAATTGTTATCCCATGGATCGACTCTGGTTCACCTTCCGGTTATTTCGATTTCGTCCCCGGAACTGCAGATACTGATTACATTGCAATCTGGCCGCCCTTCTCCGCCGCAAACGGCGATGAAATCTGCCTTAGAATACCCTACGACAGATGGACAGATACTCTCGGCAACGGCCTCGTTGCGGACAAATATTGGTGCGCAACCGTCGATCTCACCCCGCCGGTGCTTGTGGATAACTTCCCTGCAGACGACGAGACAACCGACACATGGACGCCGAATATCTTCGCCTATTTCGAGGATTCAATCGCCTTCGTGGGGCATGGATGCGTCGAATTCTATATCGAAGAGAACGGCGCACCTTGGTTTGGTGGAACATTCGTCGATGGCGACCCGCAAATCAGCTGGAATGGTGATACGGTCTTCTTCACACCGGCCAATGATTTCGCAGAATTTGCGACTGTTTGTATCGACATCACAATCTGCGACTCGACCACAGTAGGCGAACCGATGAACTGCCCCGCTAATGTTGCAGTTTACAGCTGGTGCTTCATCATCGGCGACGACGATACTATCGGCCCGGAACTCCTTTGGGCGGATACCTGCTACACCTTCGAGGGCAACGATACCTTCACAATAACGGTCGGTTTGGCCGATGAAAACGGCATCTACGACGATGCCTCGACAGACACAACCGGTCAGGGCATCATAGCCCATATCACATTCCATCGTGGCGGACTAACAACTGAATACTGGCTTCCGATGGACATCTTCGCAGTTACAGAATCACTGGGCGCTCCAAGAGATTCGATTTATTGGGCATCTACAATTCCCGGCGATATCCCATCGAGCGAACTCGGCGCGTGGGATAGCCTGTGCTACGAAATTTGGGCATACGACAACGATTTCGATTTCGATAATCCCATCGACAGGCAAAGATCGATTTCCGCAACACATTGCTGTGTAATCTACGACACGAATCCGCCGTTATTAGTGGCGATCGAGACACCGGCAGGCGCATACAACAGCTGTGTCGGAGCGGAGCAGGGAATTGTCGTCGGCTTCTTCGACTGGGGTGGGATGATTCCGGAATCACTCATCATAAGCTTCTTTGGAGCGGATCATCCCTACGGAAGTCCAGATGTCGTTTGGGAAAATGGCTATGTCGCCGGAACATGGGTGGGAATCCCAATCCCATCACTTTACGATTCGATAGTCGGTGCTTTCAAGTATGTTCCCGGTCTGCCGGAAGGCCTCTGGGAGAACGGCGATGTCATCGATGTTTGTGTTACGGGCATCTATGATATTTGGTTCAATCAGGCTCCGGACACCTGCTGGACATTTATCTCGGATACCGAACCGCCATTAGCATGGTGTGTCGAAGCCACCGATACGAACCAAGTTTTCGAAGACTTCACAACTGTTCAGTTCGGAATCTACGACAGCCTTGCCGGAGTTAACAGCGAGAGCATCATTCTGAACGTCCAAAGGATAAACGATTCGGGCACTTCTGACGGGTTCTCGATTCCGGTTTACGATCCTTCGATGGCTTGGGATCCAACAGCCGGAGTTCTTACCGTCGATATGAGATATGTCCCCGGATACACAATAGAACGCGGAGACTCCCTCTTCTTCAGCATCTACGCTGTTGACAGGACTGTCATCTGCGATCCGAACGCCGTGGACGAATATCTCTGCGTCAAATACATCAAACCCATAACACGTTGCCATGCGGGGCCGCATCCATTCACGCCGCCGCCGCCTGCAGACGGTTTCAACGACGAGGTAATCTTCGATTATCCCGGTAGGTTCGATGTTGACGCTCTTATCAAGATATATGACATGCGCGGCCGCCTTATGATCGAAATAGGGCCCGGCCCGAGCAAGATATATAAATGGGATGGCTACGACTTCAACGGAGCCGCAAGCCGTCCGGGGGTCTATACGTATGTGGTCGAAGTAGGAGGGGAGGTGATCTGCTCAGGCACCGTGGTTTTAGCGAGATAGTGGGGGCTATTTCCTGTCACGGCCGAGCAATATGATTGCTCCCGGAGGTGAAATATGAGACGCTCCAGTAGATTAGGAGTGGCCATAATCCTACTTGTCCTTATGATACCCGTTATCGGGCTGGCCGATATGGCGGCGCGAAAGCTCGCTATGTTTCCGCCCGGGGAAGATGGAACGAGGTTGCTGGTTACATCAGGCGATTTGCGGATTGCGGTCAACAATACCGATGGGAGGTTCACAATTGGAACCTCTCTGGGTAAATCCCTGCTGTTCGGTTTCCCGAACGAGGGCGCGACCTCGCATGCCCATTTCTTCGTGAATGATACCATTCGAGGAACATACCTCAACGACGGCGGAGTTCATCCTGTGCCCGCGACAGTTACCATGAGCCCCGCGCTTAGTTCAGGAAGCGTGATTTCGAGCTACATCGTCGATGGTATCGCCTTTACACAGCGCTTAACCCCAACATTCTGGGGCGATAACGCGACCGTGCTGATCGAATACACAGCTACGAACACAAGCGCGACTACGAAACAGGTCGGTGTGCTCCTTTTCCTCGACACAATGATCGGCGATAACGATTATGCGCCTATAGCCACCGAATATGGCTATTTCGCTGTCGAGAGGGAATTTGTATCGCCGAACATACCGACATATTGGCAGGCTTTCGAGTCCTCGCCATGGCAACCGCCGGATAGCCTTATCGGCGGCGGTGTTCTTGTTGGGGGAAGCGCGGTCCCGCCTGACAGAGTGGTTTTCGGCGATTTCTGGTCGATGCACAATGTCAGATGGAATTACACCCTTTCCGGCGATCCATATTCGGACTCTGCGGTGCTTTTCCGCTGGGATGCAAAACCACTTGCACCGGGCGCTTCACGCAGAATGGCCACCTATTACGGCAAGGGTAGCGCGATTATATCCATCGGCGATCTGAATCTGTCTCTATCCGCCCCTGACGAGCTTTCAGTCGAGAGTTGCGAATTCCGCACGCCGAATCCGTTCCCTGTTAATCTTATCGTATCGAACGCTACAGGGACGACAATCGGAGGAATAACAGCGAGAATCGACATTCCGCCTTCATGTGAGCTTGTCTCCGGCGATATGGTAGGCATGATTTCGCCTTCGGTGCTCGATCCCGCCGGAACAGGCACAATCAGCTGGAATATCAGAGTGCCGGATTCTCATTTCGAGAACGATACGACGCTCTCTTTTTCGGCCTCGGTGTTCGGCACCGGCACAGATACTTTCAGTGTCGAATGGACAATCGACATCCCCGGTATCGACGGCCGCGGTCCAACCGCCGAGATTATCAACCCCTCTGTCGGCTCGATAACATCTTGCGATACTATCGAGATGTTCTTCCGGCTTATCGACCGCGATGGCATAGATTTGTCCTCGATTCGTGTGGATTGCGGCTCGACTTTCGTTTTTTGGCCGAATCCGGCGAGGCTTGCTTTCGAGTATCCTTATCTTAGATGCACGATGCCCGCCACCGAACTTGGCGAGGGCTTGGTAAATGTCGGGTTGCGCTCTATACGCGATAATAACGGTTGCCCGATTCGCGGAGTTCGCGAGTGGAGTTTTATCATCGACCGCCAGCCGCCTGAGGTCGAAGTCATCGCCCCGGTGTTGGGCGACACAATATATGACGAAGACTTCGAGGTGGTTGTCCGTCTTGCCGATCCAAGCGGAATAAAGACTTCGACATTAGAATGGAACATCGGCGGCTTGATAATCCCAGCATATTTCGATGGCGAATTTGCACGCATCCGTCCGGTCGATGCGGGAATCACCCCGACAGGATTCGAGAGCTGGATGGTTTGCCTTCAGGGCATTTCGGACACCGTGGGCGGAACTTGCGGCGCGAATACGGCCTCTCCGGCTTGTATCGCCTTTTTCACGAATTTCACCGGCCCTCGTGCCGAGATTATCGAGCCGCTTCCGGGAAGTTATAATTCCTGTGCAAATCCCAAGGTCGAAGTCAAATTCACCACTTCCGGCGAAGATATCGACCCCTCGACGATACGGTTCGAATATAACGGAACTCTCTACGATATATCTTCGGGATATCTGACTTACGCCGACTCTTTGCTTTCCTTTATATCCCCGGTTACCGCGGTCGATGGCGAAGAAATCACGGTGAAGCTCTTTGCGAGCACCTTTGCGGGGTTCCCAATCTCGCCGCTAAACTGGACTTTCATCTCCGACAGAACCCCTCCCGAAGTCTCCGCTATATATCCGCCTGACGGCGTATTTATAACACCTGACGATAATATTGTCCTCTTTGTCCGCGACATCGGAAGCGGCCTCGATCTCGATTCGACTTTGTTCGATATCGAATATTCGACCGGCACAAGGGCGATTTCGCTTAGACACACAGCCCTTATAGGCGAGGGCGACACCCTGATCATCGACCTCGAAGCTTTGGACATCAGCCTCGAACGTTGCGGCTTCGTCGATATTCGCATCTCCGCACGCGACATCGCTTCGGGTTGCGGTCCAAATATGCTTTCGGATTTCCATTATCGCGTCGATGTCCCCTGTTCACCGCCGAATGTCGGGGAGCCGAACATTCCATCGAGAACCTATATTTCTTGCGATACTTTCCGTTTGGCGATTCCCCTCAGCGACGAAGAAGGCCTCGATCTTTTCTCGATGATTGCTCGTTTCAACGGCTACCTCGTGCCCTTCGGCGATTTAGTCGTCTTTGAACATGACACATTACATCTTACGGTTCCGCACGGAACATTCGGCGGAGATTCAATATTTATCTATGTTTCGCCGATATCCGATATATTCGGGAATTCAGCTTCGCCAGTCGAGTTGGTCTATCACTGGGACAACGAACCGCCGGTTTTCGGCATTTTAGAGCCTTATATGGCCGCAATTATCCCCGACATGCCGGATTTCGTCCGTGTCGAGGTGCGCGACTCGGGTGCTGGAATCGATATCGCAAACTGTGCTTTGGAAGCCCTCGGCGTTACTGTTACGGAGTTTGAAGGCCTCATCTACGACGGTTCCCACCTCGTAGTGCCGACCGAGGCATACGGATATTCCGGCCAGGACAGCGTGATTTTCAGAGCATTCGCCTCTGACGCTGTAACACTTTGCCCCGCGAATTTCTCCGAAATTAGCTGGGTCGTATATTTCGATCAGGGATCGCCCCTCGTCGAGATGATTTCGCCACCAAATGGCGCAATAATTGGATGCGAGTCGATGGAGTTCGTGTTCACAATCATCGACGAAAACGGCGTGGACGCCTCGACAATAGAGCTGACCGCCAATGGCACCGTCTTCAACATAGACTCGCCGGAGTTAATTTTCAATTCCGATACCATAAAATTCACTTCTCCGACTGGACTTTTCTCGCATGGCTTAGCGGCCTCTGTTGAAATCACAGCTGTTTCGGATTCTATCGGCAACGCCATTTACTCACCTCATGGTGGAACCTTCCATTTCGATTTCGAGGAGCCTTCCGTCGAGTTGATATCGCCGGACGAGAGCATTCTTCGCGGCCCAACACAGGCCATCGTGTGGCATATCTCCGATGAACTCGCCGGAATCGATTATGGGTCGGTGCAGATTGTTATCCAAGGCACAATTTACACCCTCGCAGATCCATCGCTAAGCCTCGCCGGCGATATTCTAAGGTTCGATCCGAAAATTGCAGGTATCGAAATTGATTCGGACATCACGATCTATCTTATTGCGGGCGATTTGGCCTATGAATGCCGCAATCAGAACCATCATGTAGAGAATATTAACTTTACTCCAGCAGAGATTGAGGCTGTCTCTACATCACCAAGCGACAACAAAATAGTCTCCTGCGATCCTTTGATTGTAAGCATCGAAATAGAATCCGATTATGGGATAAATATTGAAAATGCCGAAGTCAAACTCGATGAAATTATGATAAGCCCCGATAGAATAAGCCTTTCCGGTGCAATAATCTCGATTGTGTTCGACGAGGGAGAGATTCCCGAAGGGCAACACGAAATGGTGCTTACCTCTGTTAGAGATACTATCGGAAACCTTCTCGACACTGTCCAGTTAACTTTTTCAACCGATTACACTTCGCCGGTTGTGATCGATTATTCGCCGAGAACAGGCCCTGTATCACCACTCGAACTCATCCTGCGAGTTGTAGCAAGCGACGAGATTGCCGGAATTAGTGCCATTACCGCGAGATTTACAGTAGATGGCACTGTTTATGACCTCGTAACACCGGAGCTGGCAGTTCACAACGACACCTTCGTGCTCGATGCAACGAATATGGGTCTTGCCGGCGATGTGTCGATTATCTTCGAGATGGACGACAGGGCGGAGCTTTGCGGCGCGAACCATTTGGTTTTCGCATGGGATATAGAGGTTTCCTCGGATGGCCCCGAGTTTATCCTCATTGAGCCTTTCGACGGCGCGATTACGCATGACAGAAACCAACCAATAAAGATCATCGCCCACGATTCCGACGGCTTAAGCATCAACTCTGTCGAAATCCGCGCAGGTTCGCATATCTGGGACTTCGATGATATGGATTTCGCCGGAGACACAGTAATTGTCCGTCCCGAAGCAATCTGGAACAGCGGAGATACCTATCAAATAAGCATTTCCGCACGTGATCTCCTTGGGAATCTATCTTCAGATTTTCTCGGCGCATTCATTGCCGATTTCGATCCGCCACAGGTCAGTTCGACTGTTCCAGCTGATAGAACCGCTGTCCGAGATGTGCCACAATTCATCACAATACATTTCTCAGAGGATATTTCTGGAATAGATCCAGCCTCGGTTTCGATTTCGGTCGATGATGTTCTGCTCGAATGGGGCGATTATGGCCTTTCATTCGCGCAAAATTCTCTTGTCATCGATGTCGAAAGGGCCGGAATTGGCATAAACAAACCGGACTCGGTGGCGGTTATTCTGTATCGAATCGCAGATTACCCCGGTGATTATGGCCCGGCTAACCTAACCTCCGAGGAATACACCTTTTCCTTTATTATAATGGAAGAAGGGTGCACTGCCATTCCCAAGCCATTCAGCCCCAACGGCGATGGCTGGTATGACGATGTTACGATTTTTACCGGCGAACCGGAGCCGACTCAGGTGCGGATATTCACCGCCGAGGGTGTGCCGGTTATAGAGCGCAATGCCGAACACAAGCTCGTTTGGGACGGCAAAGATGCCCTCGGAAGGCCGATGAAACCCGGAATATATATTTACACAGTTACAAGGATATATGACAATAGAACACTCTGTGGAGGAAATATTATCCTTGCGAGATAAACCCAGAATAAATAGCTATTTGGCTTTTCCATACGGAAAGTTTCGAAAGGAGCGGTTATGCCGCTTTTAGGGAACAGATACTCATTTCTAATTGTAGCCTCGGCGGTATTGCTTATTGCAACGGCGTTCGGGCAGGACAACATGGTTCAACAGAGTGCGAGAGCGGCGGGCATGGCCGGCGCTTATTCCGGCATTGGCAACGATGTCAACTCGATATCCGTAAATTCAGCCGGGCTGATGCGGCTCGATAGAACCCAACTCGTCGGTAGCTACACTCGCTATTACACCGGCGCGGATATCCCCGGAATGAACGAAGGCTCGCTATTCTTTTCGCCATACACATGGGGCAAGATGTTCTATGGTGTAGGCGTCAGCTACTTCATGCATGAGATATTTTCTCAGCAGAAGGCTACTGTTACGCTGGGCTCTGAATTATGGCGGATGAAGAGGACATCCTCTGAATCGATGAATGCGAGGCTTTCCTTCGCTGTGAATGGAAATTTATATCGAGTGGGATATAGTCAGACGAATTTTTCCGATGACTTCGACCCGAACGACCCGCTTTTCCGCGATGGATACGATAAAATCGCATACAGTGCCGACGCTAACCTTCTCGCAGAGTTTGGCCCGCTTTCGGTTGGACTTGGCGGATACAACCTCCTCGAACCGGATATCTCCCTTCGCGGTGGCGCTGAGGGCGGAGTTTATCCAAGAACTGTCCGCGGAGGTCTTTCCTACGACATCCTCGGCTATGTAACTCCAGCTATCGAAATCGAAATACCGGTTACAGCGAATCAGACCGTCAGCGACGAGATGACCTATGCTATCGGCGCAGAGTCATGGTTTGTCGGCAAGATGCTCGGTGCGCGTGCCGGTGTTAGCTCCGATTTCGCAACTATGGGGCTTTCTTTCAGAACCCGCGGAAGTTGGGATATCGGAATCGACTATGCACTTCAATTTCCCTTCGACACTCCAATAGAAATTGGACAGACACACAAAGTCTCTTTCGAAGTCGGCATGGCCAAACCTTTCAAAGTCATCACCGATTTCATTGTAGAACAAGGTTCGGTCGAGCCAATGCCAAAATTTGTTTCGGTTGGTGAAGATGCCGTTGTTACTGCCACAATAGCCAATATCGGCAAAATGGACGCTAAAAACGTGCCGGTAACCGTCTATTACATAGTCGATGGTCAAACGAGAGTTATCGAACGAATGAATATAGACCAACTCCCTTCTGGAGGCAAAGAGAAGATAACTTTTAGCTTTATCCCTCCACAGAAGGGATATTATGACATCTTCGTCGCGGCAAATGACCTCGGCGGAAAAGTGCCTGCACTTCAGAAGAAAATCCTCGAAACTGACTATGACAACAACACCGGCTCGGCAAAACTCGCCTCCTTTATGCCCCCCGAAACCGGAACTATTAGAACTTCCCGCGATGAACTCAGGATTTCCACCGTTTCCAAAATTCGCGAAGAAATCCCGATGATACCAACGGTTCATTTCGATTTAAACTCAGCGAATGTCAGCAAAAGCCGTTTCGGGCCGATGCTCGAGATTGTTGCTAAGAGATTGAAAGAGAATCCTGATACCAAACTATCGCTATACGGATATTTCGACAAGAACACCGAATCCCAAGACGGCCTCGCGCTTTCGATAGACCGTGCAAATTCAGTCAAAAAAGAATTGGTCGCCTATGGCGCTGATCCGAATCAGATCGAGATTGTTACGGATGGATACGATAGTTCGACAGAAAGAGTCTCCGGTGTTTCAGCAAAAGACAGGGCGATGATAGAGGAAGAGAATCGCGTTGTAGAAATGCAGGTCAAAATTCAAGGCCCGACACTTCTCGGATCTTACAACTACGAAAGCGATGATTTTCGCCCATCGAGGGAAGCCAGAGAGGATCTCAAGACTAAGATAGAGAACACGCTTAAGACTCTCGAACGCAACTCCGACCTATATTTGGTTTTCCACGGCTTCACCGCCGGAACCGAAAAGGAAAACCGCCGCGACGCCTATATTCGCTCCGCAAATTTCCGCGAGATTGCCTTGGATTGGGTTCCAAATTGGCTTGTGAAACGCATGCTGGTGGTTTCTTCCGAGGGTTACGACGAATATCCACACGTCGATGCCTATGTTACCGGTGATGCCCTGATATTCAGACCCCATGGCACAAGTCTTTCGGGCGAAACTCTCGAATTTGGCGAGCTTGGATCGACTGACATCATCATCGACACAATTATGACCGAAACACAGATTGATTCTCATGCGGTCATTATCCGCGAACAGGGCACCGATGTGCCTTTCGCGGTTGTTAAAACCGGACGCGGCACCCCCCCGAATAGTGTCCCATGGAACTGGTTCGGAGACCGCGGGCAGGCTCCCGATCCCGAGAAAAAATATTTCGCCGAGGTCTATATAGTCGATGAATTCGGGCAGGCTGTCTCTGCAATTTCAAACCCGATCAATATCAAAGTCGATGAGCAGGAAGAACGCAAGGAACTTTTCCTGATTAACTTCAATTTCGGCAAATCGCAGGCGACATCGGAATATCTCGAAGCCAGAGTTGAAAACCTCGCGAAGAGCCTCGTCGATAGGGTAAAATACCTCGGCCCGAATGCCCGAATCGAAGCCAGGGTCATCGGTCATACTGACATAGTCGGCTCCGACGAACGCAACGAACAGCTTTCATGGGAAAGGGCGCGTAAGGAGTATGACAACCTCATCCACGGATTGATGACATTGCTCGACATCAAAACAGAGGCAGAAGTTCTGGCTTGGCTCGAAGAACATAGAGTGAAATTAACCTACGAAGGTCGTAATTACAAAGACCCCATGGCAATCAGCCGGTTTGAAGAAGGTTATTGGCGCCGCGAGGTTATCGGCGACAATCGTCTTCCCGAAGGACGTCTTGTTAACCGCCGTGTGGTTCTCGAGATAATAACAATCACCGAATAGGGGAGATAGCTGTTAAAAGGATTCTCCTATATATCGGAATTCTAACCTGCCTTTGTGCGGTTATGCTTGCGGGGCCTCGTTCTGAGGCCCTCGGAGGCATTTTTTCCGTTTCAGAATTATCCACAGACGGCCTTGGCGGAAATCCCGCCGTTATGGCCGAGAACGGTTCGGCACATATACTTTCTGCACATGCAACAAGGTTTTGGCTCGGCCTTCCGGGTGATGCGTTGTTCTCATCGCGCCTTGGATGGACTTCGCCGAGATATAAGCCCGGTGTTTTCGGCGTTGAGTTCAAGCAATTCGGGCTTGGTGTTCACAGCAGTTTTGGAATCGGAGCAGGTTATGCGCGATCCTTCGATTTTGGAAGCTCGAACGCTATTGCTGTAGGCCTTTACGGAAGATGGGTGCGAAATCAATACGATCTTTCCCAAGCCTATCGTTTCGAAGACGACCCCCTATTCAATGAATTCGGCAATTCTGCAGACGGTTTTGGACTCGATGCCGGTGTAAAATATCGCTACAGGAACTTTTCTGCTGGCATTTGCGGAAGAAATCTACTCGAACCGAATATCTCCCTATCCGGAGAATCGGGGGAGGGCTATGTCGAACCGATGCGTGTTGCCCTCGGATTGGCATATTCCCCAATCAAGTGGTTTACGCCATCAATCGAGGGTAGCTGGGACAAAATTGAGGGACTTCAGGGTGCTGTCGGGGCTGAATTTCGCTTGTTCGACGGTCTTTTAGGGCTTCGCACTGGTTATCGCGAAGGGAATCTTACCTTTGGCTTAGGCATAAACGGCTCGGTCTCGATACCTCTAACATTCGATTATGCAATGAGTTATCCAGACGGTGCCCTATCGAAGGCCGCCGTTACAACACATTCCCTCGGAGTTACCGCGATTATCCCAAAGAAAAAGGCCGAAGAGCCGAAAAGGCCGGAAACATGGATTGACCTCGCGACGACGAAATCCAGCCATCAGCCAGATACTCTCATTTTCCCGCTCGAAAAGGAATCTTCATTCTCCGCTGAATTAAGAAATCTCGGTAATCTGACCGCCGATTCATTTTATGTCTCAGCGTTCAGAATAGAGAAAGACACATTCAGAATAGGTGCTCCGGTCTTTGTAGAAAGCCTCGTTCCCGGGAAAAGAATCCCAATAGAATGGAAATTCACACCACTCGAAGGCGGAATGGGGGAGATACTCATCATAGCCGATAACGACAGCAACGGCCAAAGCAAAATACATGAGTCAAATAAAGACAATAATCGCCTAACTTTACAGTATTTTACCTCCGGTGATGTCGTAGCAAAGGTCGAAATCGAATACGCGAAACTTCGTATCAACGAATTGACATACATTCGCGAGGAAGAACCTCTTGTGCCGGTGATTTTCTTCGAGGCCGGTGCAACATCCATAAGCACTCGCTTCGAACCTGTGCTAAAAATCATCGCGCAGAGAATGATCGAAAATCCAGATATCGTTCTCGGCCTCTATGGCTTTGCCGATCCGGACAGCGACCCCGAAGATTGGCTTCGCACAGGCCTTCATATCGAGCGTGCAAAATCAATCTCGAACAAACTCGTTGCTTTGGGAGTTCCTGAAACGTCCATAAAGATAATTGACAGTGGATATAGTCCTTCCGGAGCACGTGCAGGTTCGGGCGCGGCCTACGAGTCCGCTCAGGATAGGCTTTGGGTTCAGCAAGAAAACCGCAGGGTCGAGATGAGGGCTTGGGTTCGTGATTACGAAGGGCCGATGACCACAATCAGATTCGACAAGAAGAGTCTCGAAATTGCCAAATCAACCTTGGATTCACTGTCGATGTTCGCCTGTGAGGCTAATATCTTCCTCGAAGAAAACCCTGATATAACCTTGGTTTTGGAAGGCTACACCTCCGACTCACACGATTTTGCAGAAGTATATTCTGTTATGGATGAACTCAGGGACTATATTCTCGGCGAAATTACCTGTCCTATCGATCAAGATCGCTTCCCGATTATCGTTGATAGAGGCGACAAAGACGAGACCGAACTCAAGCTATTCGTTACAGGCGAAGGCCTCATTTACAGACCTATCGAAAACGCACTCGCCGCTAAAGACTACGAAATCCCGCCCGAAATGGAAGAGAACTTGGTTCGTATCGACATATCTTCCGGATGGGTGAAGGAACATCGCGTTGTTGTCGTCGGTTCGGACGGTGGCCATATAACCACCCTTGCCGAGGATTACGGAGTGCCTCCCGAGGTTCTATTCTGGGATTGGAAGGATAAGAACGGCAATCTGGTCGATCCTCGAAAGAGCTACCATATCGAATTGACAACTATCGATGCAGGCGAGGGACTATCCCGTTTTGTCTCGGATGAGATGGAAATTGTCGTTACAGGTGTCGAAAGGCGCAAGGAAAGCTCCATCATAGTCCAATTCGCCTTCGACGAGATAACCTCGACATCCCGTTATCTCGAATCTCGAATCGAGTCCATGGCGCGCCGTGTGAAAGAAAGTGCCTTGGATCCAACAAAAGAGCTTGTCGTAAGAATAGTCGGACATACAGACCCAATCGGCACCGATAGAAGAAATTTGGTGCTTAGCCAGGAACGCGCGTCCAAAGAAGAGGGCAACTTCAGACGCTATCTGCGCTACATCGCAGGCGCAAGAAACGATGTCGAGCTTGAAAAATGGCTTCGGGAGAATAATGTTACTCTTATCAAACAAGGTGTCGCTGACGACAACCCCTATGAAATAGAAAGATACCGCGACGGAAAATTTGAGAAAGTCCTATTAGGAAACAACACCTTCCCCGAGGGTCGCTCGGTTAATCGCCGTGTGGTGGTTCAATTCGAAGAGAAAAGCACGAATAAATAACCCAAAACCTCCTTTCGTAAGAAAACAACTTGACATGATTCTATGCCCTAATATCTTACAATAGAAATATTTTTTTTACAAAGCCGGCAAGTTGGAGGGTTATTTCCATGAAGTCGGGCCACAGGAGGTTTTTATGGCTACTGGAGTTGTTAAGAGATTCGACGAAAAAAAGGGATTCGGGTTCATCGTTGCAAACGATGCCCCCGATAAGGACATTTTCGTTCATTATTCCGATGTCGTCGGCGAAGGTTTCAAAACTCTGGCTCAGGGGGACGAGGTAGAGTTCGATCTCATCGAAAGCCCCAAAGGCCTAAAAGCGGTAAACGTTCGCAAAATAAGCGAATAGCATATATTCGTCTAAAAGCCCTCCGAATGGGGGGCTTTTTTTTCAGCTATAACATAATAACTTCAATTCATGGGCGTTTTACGCCATTTCGACAAATCTAAAAATGTTCATATTTTTATCGAATATTATCCCCTTCGGCGTGAATAACAATTCGGCGCGAAAGAAACCCAGGGAGATTTCCGACGACGCCGATTTGATAACGAGAATTAAATGTGGAGAAATGAAGGCATTCGATGAACTTGTGGACAGACATAAAAAGCGGGCTTACTTCACCGCCATCGGACTGGTGGGTGATAGAGAGCTTGCGTGCGACCTCACACAGGATGCTTGGGTTTCCGCTTTCAAAGCAATGCCCAGATTCGAAGAGGGCAAACCCTTTTACCCTTGGTTTCATCGAATCCTCACGAATCTCTGCAAAAACGCCCTGCGGCACGACTCGGTCGTGGACCGGGTTATCGCGGGCAGTATCGATGACGAAGATATGCCGCAAATCGAGGAAAATATCTTCGCCCCCGAAAGCCTCGTCGAGAACCGCGAAACGAAAATGGCTGTTTGGGCCGCAATATGCAAACTCCAGGCCGAACATAGGGAACTTATCACGCTTATCCATTTCGAATCGCGAAGTTATCGGGAGGTTTCGGAACTGCTCGGCCTGCCAATTGGGACGGTAATGAGCCGGCTTTATTACGCCCGAAAAAAGCTGGCCGGAATGCTATCGGAGTTTAGCGATTATGTCGAATGAGGAGAGAAATATCAAAATTAGCG
Organism: uncultured bacterium; assembly: GCA_964459995.1. Classification (GTDB taxonomy): domain Bacteria; phylum UBP14; class UBA6098; order UBA6098; family UBA6098; genus CAZSHG01. The sequence continues at coordinate 36,296 of CAYWOR010000008.1, forward strand.
AGACAATGAATTCCGCGGAGGGTTGTTGTTCCGATGAGTGGGGAATCCTCGTAAGCGCGCATATCGACTGCGAAATACCTCCAGACAAGGCAGTTGCTGTTGAGGAACATCTGCTCGAATGCCCAAAATGCGCAGAATTCGCAACTTCGCTTCGCCAAATCAAGGGGGTAACTTCCGAGATGAAACTCGCAGATTTGCCGGATGCCAGCTGGAAGGTTTATAAGAAAGGGATTTATAACCGCCTCGAAAGGGGAGTTGGATGGATTTTTGCCTCGATTGGCGCGGTCATCCTAATAGCCTTCGGCTTTTATGTGTTGTTCGAAAAATTCTTTGCCGATCCCGAAATTTCGATTCTTATCAAGATAGGGGTTGCTTCATTAGGAATCGGCATTATAATTCTTCTAATCTCCGTATGCCGCGAAGCACTTTTCAGATACAAAGGCGACAGATATAAGGAGGTCGAAATATGATCCTCGTAACAAGTGATGAGATACCCGGCCGCAAAATAAAGCGGGTATTGGGTTTGGTGAAGGGCAATACAATCCGCGCCCGCAATGTTGGGCACGATATCATGGCCGCTCTTCGTAACCTCGCCGGCGGCGAGATTACCGACTATACCAAAATGGTCGCCGAAGCCCGAGAGCAAGCGCTCGACAGAATGACGACAGAAGCGAAAGCTCTTCGAGCAGATGCGATCGTCTGCATTCGTTTCACGACTAACAGCATGATGCAGGGCGCCGCAGAGCTTCTCGCATACGGAACCGCTGTCGAACTCGAACCGGAGAACTAATGGAAGCAGTTCCATATTGGATGCGTTTCGTTGTCTTCCTTTTTGCGGCATCTATCGCGCTGACGCCATTTCTGATTTCATCGCGAAAAATCGGATTCGGATGGCTTATATCTCTCTTTTGGGGCGCTGTTTCGCTGTTTTCGATTCACCTCCTCCAGGTTCCTCTGCAAAACTTCTTAACGTCAGCGATAGTCGGTTCGAACATCCCTATGTGGGCGCGAACAGCGATTGTTATCTTCCCCTCCGGCCTTATTCAGGAAATAGCAAAAGCTGTTCTTCCAGCAATTCTAATCGCGACTAAAGCAAGATTAGGAACTTCGTCCAAGCTTTACGGCCCCGCGGCTGGTGCAGGTTTTGGCATTGCGGAAGCTATATGGTTAGTAGGTCTTCACCCCGGAGCAATAGGCGCTGTAGCTATTTTAGAGAGATTCTTCGTAATCATCTTTCATACAGGCTTGACTGCCCTCGCGGTTGGCGGAGGAAAATCAAAAAGAATATACTGGGGCCTTCCAGCGGCTATCATTATCCATGCCGGGTTGAATTATACAGCAGTTTCATTGATTAGCACTATCGACATTTGGAGTCTCGAGATAATCATCGCGGCTGTGAGCTTGGCCGTTTGGATTGTCTCCATCGTAATATCCAAAACAAAGGATTAACCATGAAAGAGATCATCATCATATTATTGACGATTATCGTCATGATCTTCACGATGAACGCGGGGGAGAACACATTGAAGTTTGCCGAAGACCACGCTCTTCCCGAGCACGACACCCTATTCTACGGCCTCTATGACGCGTCGGACATCAAACTCATCGAAACAATTATTGTTTACGACCTCACCGAGGAGGGCGTCTGGATTACCGATTTCATCAACGAAAGCGAAATTCTTCTCGATGCCGTGACATTGAAGCCCATCTCCGGAAGCAAAATGTTCCACAATGCCGGACAGGCTATAATCATTGGAACATTAGTTACCGAAGATTCTATTTATGCGCATCTGCTGGCAAAAAACGAAAAAGACGCCGCGGATTCGACAGCCCCCTTCCAACATAACGAAACACGCTCATTGCCAATTCCGAAGAGCGCTTTCCTCCACAACGACCAATTGCTTTATTCCTTCCCAGCAATCGATTTTACCCAAAAAAGGCACGATTTCAAGCTCTTTGTGCCGGCTTCAGTCTCCTTCATCGATGTTGCCGCTATCATTGGCAAACCGGAAAAAATCACCACTCCGGCCGGAGAATTCGAAGCCTATCCCGTAACTTTCGATTTCGGAACAGTGAAGCAAAAAGCCTGGTATGAACTCGAAGAACCCAATCGTATGCTGATTTACGATAACGGCACGCTCCAATACCGTTTCGAAAAAGGCTGATTTTATCCGCAGTGCAATTTTGTAAGAATCGCGTTCTGCTTTGCCGAGAGGCATTCACGGCTGGTTAACGCGATTTTTACTTGCATATCCCTTTTTGTGTTATATATTGAATCGATTTTTTTAACCCTAATCCGGGAGGATTGGATGAAGGTCGAAATTATTGTTCTATTCCTGTTTGCTGTTGTAGCGACATCCTTTGCAACAGGACGGGCAGACAGCATCCCACCGTTTCAATATGATTCTGGTGTTCGTGCGCGAGAAGCTGGCGATCCGTTGAATGGTCAATGCGATGTCAATATCCCGGCATGGCCGGCACACCCGATTACCGATTCGAAGCTCTATTTCTCAACAGACGGCCAGCTTTCATGGATGAATGTTGTCGCCACAAATGTTACCGGAAATAGATATTCAGCTACAACCACGGGCATTGCAGGAGACGCGCATTGGAGATTTTTCTTTCAAACCGACAGCTGTTGGGCTGGACAGACCCCCTTTTACAGCGGATCGACATCTCCAAGACTTCCCGCAAACTGGTATGTTTATTGGACCGATTCACCCGGACTCGACAGCATGAATAGCATCCCCGGCGGAACCGGTGAATGGTTGGATATTCGCGGAGCGGGTTTCTGCATCTCCGGCGACAGATTCTACGGTAAAATGGTTATGGCATCCGCCGACTTCAGAAGGCACGATGGGACCTATTCCGCCGTTGTCGGCCTTTGGAGCCACAATTACGGCTATATGTTCTCGGTCAACAACCCAATAGAACCTTCCGGAGAAGTCGTCTATTCGATGGTATGGTGCGATGAACTCGATGTTCCACTTAGTAGCACAGTCGAATTCGCCCCGGGCGTCTTGAAAGTGTTCGATAGAGAGCCTCAGGAGATTATTGTTATCGACGACGACATCGACTTCGAGTTTGTTGGGGAAACGATGTTTGTCTCATGTCCGATGGCTTCGATTATCGGCGATGTTGACTATGGAACCTTCCCGAACGCCGCTAGATATTGGAATATTCAAGCCACCACTATGCATCTGTTCTGGACGGGCAATTGGTGGAATCCCAATGTAGTCTCATATTTCACCGATGAGACCATCGCCGGGCACGCCTACTACAACCACAACGGCACGAATCTTGAGGGATGGCTATCTTCGCCGTCTATCCCAAATACTCCGCCTATTCTGAGCACTCCGAGTGTTGTCTATGCTTCGGTGCCTGATCAAACAACGATCACAGTTACCTATTCCGACGCCGATGAAAACCCGCCAGAATATGTCCGAGTCGAGATTGCCGCTTCGCGAGCGGTTTACGACCTTTCGAAAGCACAGGTTGTCGGACCGCATGGTTGGACGACCGGTATCCAATACTCGGCGGTTATATCCGGTTATCATGGCTGGGGCGCAGATTTCACATTCACCGCCAGCGACGGTGTCGATATCTATACCCTTCCGGGTGGCCCTCTCACTGTCGAAAGCACACTTCCCGACGCCGCATCGGTCAAAATCTGGCCAAACCCCTTCAACAGCGCTTGTGCAATTTATCTGCCCGAGAACTCGAAGGCGGAAATCTTCGACATGAACGGCCGCTTGGTTCACGAAGTTACGAGTATCGCACCGATGACCTATCGTTGGGAGCCGGCTTCCGATCTCGCAACCGGTGTTTATCTTGTGCGTGTCGCCAATGGCGCGGAAATTGCCACAAAACGCGCTATCTATATGAAGTAATTTGCAAATATACCTAATTCAAGGGCGGCGATAACCGCCCTTTTTTTTATGATGTTGCCAAACAGCTTTTATTCGCCTTATTCTTCCGGTTTTTTCAATCTCAAAACCACTTCTTTATCATTGTTGAGAAAAACCTTGACTTGAGAAAGCAACAAGTATATACTAACCCAGTTATGTTTTCGACGCGCGTAGCCATATCGGAAATAAATGAGGGCGCGGATGGATTCGAGCTTACAATCCGACCGGAAGACCTCAAACTCGAATACAAGGACGCCATATTCGAGTCGCCTGTCATTACAATTGTGGAAAGCCACCGGACAGGTCTCGAAATTACGCTAATCGTATCTGTTGAAACAACGATAGGGCTTGTTTGCGCGCGATGCCTCGAAAAATTTGACTTCCCCTTCCGCTCCGCCTTCGAGCTTCATCTCAAGGGTCTTAAGGGCGGGCAAAGAGTGGTCGATTTCGTCGAGGAAGATTTTGCCTTTATCGAAAAGGATATGGGATTGATAGATTTGGAGGAGCGTATTCGCGACGAGATCATCCTCGAAATCCCAAAAATCCCGCTCTGCAAAGATAATTGCGCGGGGATCGAATACACCCCCTCGGACGAGGCGGTCGATCCCCGATGGCTCAAATTGAAAGAACTAAAACAAAAATAAGAGGTAAAAATGGCACTTCAGAAAAGCAGAAATAGCAAAACCCGCGGTCGTAAGCGCAGAACTCATTACAAAGCAGTTGCGCCCCAGGTCGTCGAGTGCCCGCAGTGCAAAGCACCCATGGTTCCCCATCGCGCCTGTAAGGAATGCGGCTACTATAATGGCCGCGAGGCCATTCGGGTCGAGTCCTAAACCTAAGACTCTTGGGTCGCTGGATATACTATACGAAGAAGCTTGCCCATCGGTGGGACGATAATGATAGCCTCGGAAGGCCTATCACTATAGCATTAGACGCTATGGGCGGAGACAGGGGGCCTGAGGCTAACCTCGAGGGCGCGCTTCTCGCGGTTGCCGATCAATCTAATCTTCGCATTAAGCTTGTCGGCAGGCAAAACGAGCTTGAAAAAGCCCTCGGTAAAAGTTTTCTGCCCGAGGAAATCGAAATTGTCCACGCCGAAGATGCTTTCGGAATGGACGAACAGGCCACGCTCGCTCTTCGCAGACCCAACTGTAGCATCATGCGAGCCGTCGATCTTTTGCTCGATAAATCCGCCGACGGCTTTGTCAGCATGGGCAATACTGGCGGAGTTGTTGCGACTTCTCTCGTCAGACTCGGCAAAATCGAGGGTGTCGAACGTCCCGCATTGATGACTCTTTTTCCCACTATGGAGGGCCTTCCAACGATGGTTCTCGATATCGGGGCCAACTCCGACTGTCGCCCCGAACATCTTCTCTCCTTCGCGGAGATGGGCTACCTCTACGCCACCGAGGTTCTCGACCGCAAACGCCCCACTATCGGCCTTTTGTCAATTGGGGAGGAGCCAAGCAAGGGAAGTTCTTTAGTCAAAGCATCCCATGAATTGCTTCGCAACTCAGAACTTAACTTCGTCGGCAATGTCGAGGGAAGCGATCTTTTTCATGGGGCGGTGGATATCGTTGTTACAGATGGATTTACGGGGAATATTATCCTTAAATTCGCCGAAGGAAGTATAGGACTTTTCAAACGTATCGCGAAAAAAGGACGCCGAAAGAATCTATTTTCCCTTGCAGGTGGAGTCCTTATGAGCGGCGGATTCAAAAAAGTCATGAAAGAATTCGATTATGCGGAATACGGCGGTGCGCCTTTGCTCGGTGTCGATGGGAATGTCATCATTGGGCACGGCAAATCAACTCCGCTCGCCATTTCCAATGCGATTAGCCTCGCCTACGTCATGGTTAGCGCGAAAATCGACTCGAAAATCGCCTCTTACATGAAATTAAAGGGGAGAGACATTGAAAACGAGAATATTAGGAACAGGATCGAACCTTCCGGAAAAGGTTCTGACCAACGCTGATCTCGAGCGTATAGTTGAGACTTCCGACGAGTGGATTCGCACTCGCACCGGAATTTCGGAACGCAGAATCTCCGACCCTGAAACACCGTCGTCAGAATTAGCCCTTCCTGCGGCAAAAGCGGCCATCGAGAATGCCGGCCTAACACCGCAGGATATCGACCTCATAATCTGCGCGACAGTTACCCCCGATATGATTTTTCCAAGCACGGCCTGTTTGCTTCAGGCGAAACTCGGATGCCGCCAAATCCCCGGATTCGACATCTCTGCCGGTTGCACCGGTTTTGTTTACGGTCTTATTCTGGCCGATTCTATCGTGAAAGCGAAAACCGCGCGGAATGTCCTTGTTATTGCGGTAGAAGAGCTTACAAAAATCACGAACTGGGAAGACCGAGGCACCTGCGTTCTTTTTGGAGATGGCGCCGGAGCCGCGGTAGTTGGCCCTTCTGAGGACGAACGCGGGATTATTGGAAAATTCTGGTCAGGCGACGGCAATGTCGCGGATTTCCTCACCCTTCCAGCCGGTGGAAGCGCAATGCCGGCATCGGCAGAGACTGTCGCTAAGAATCTACATACAATCTATATGGCCGGGAATGATACCTTCAAAACAGCAGTTCGCGCTATGGAGGAAGCCAGTTTGGGCGGCCTCGAAAGCGCGGGCATCAAAATGGATGACCTCGATTGGCTGATTCCTCATCAAGCAAATATCAGAATCATCCAATTCACCGCGAAACGCCTCAACATGCCGATGGAGAAGGTCGTCGTTACTATCGATAAATACGGCAACACCAGCGCGTCCAGCGTCGCGATTGCTTTCGACGAAGCTCTCAAGTCCGGTAGAATTAAGCCGGGCGACGATGTTCTGCTCGTTGCTTTCGGCGCAGGATTCACCTGGGGAAGCGTCATAATAAGGATCTAAAAAATGAGCATCGCCTACATATTCCCGGGACAGGGGAGCCAACAGCCCGGCATGGGCAAAGAAATATACGAAAATTTTCCAGAAGCCGCCGAGGTTTATAACCGCGCAAAGGCTATCACCGGAAAAGATTGGGCGGAGATAAGCTTCGAGGGCGACAAAGAGACCCTTTCGCAAACTCAGAATACCCAACCTTGCATTTTTCTTAATTCCATCGCGATTCTGCGAGCTTTGAGAAGTCATTCTCGGTTCGAGGCCGCCGCGGGACACTCTCTCGGAGAATATTCCGCGTTGGTAGCTGTTGGCGTTCTCGATTTTGATTCAGCTATCAGATGCGTTGTCGAGCGTGGAAGATTAATGTCTGAGGCGAGGTCTGGCGGTATGCTTGCACCTCTTGGTGCGGAGGATTCCACAGTGGTCGATGTTGTTGGAGAGCTTCGGGAAAAAGGCGACATCGTGGTCGCAAATTTCAACGCTCCCGGACAGCTTATCGTCTCCGGCGAAGAGGCTTTGCTCGAATCCGCCTCCGAAGCGCTTAAAACTGGTGCGGGCGCAAAAAAAGTTCTGCGTTTACCTGTCTCTGCGGCCTTTCATTCGCCGCTTATGCAAGACGCAAAAGCAGAAATGGCGAAAATTCTCGCCAAAGTCGAGTTTTACGAACCAAAGGCGGCGTTTTTCGCGAATGCCACAGGGGGACGTATCGAGAACCCCGAAGATATTCGGCGTCAGCTTATCGAGCAGATAACAAGCCCTGTTCGATGGATAGATCAAGTTAAAGCAATGGCCGCTTTCGGCACAGAGGAATTCGTTGAAATCGGCCCGGGCAAAGTGCTTCAGGGCTTGGTTTCACGAATTATCTCCACTGCTAATGTTCGCGGAATATTCGATGTCGAATCAATTGAAAGAGAGACACAGCGATGAAATCGAGTCTTTCCTTTTGGATTGGATTTATCATAATCATCACGGTTGCAACATCTTTCGCCTTCGACGAGCAAGTGAAGACGATCTATGGACTCGAAGCCAAGATAGGTTTCGGCGGAGAACGCGATATCACGCCCTATGGCGCCGCTGGAAGCTTTAGAATGAGCGCCTTGCTCAAAAAAGCGAAAATAGGAGCCGAATTCGGAGTGATGGTTACCTCGAACTGGGATGACACCCTCGATATTTCGACAAGTCCAACTCCGGGCGATTCAATCTATGATTTCTGGGCAAAGAACGGCACCGATGTTTCATTCATTTTCGGCCCGAGAATCAGTTATGAACTTCTCGGCAATGAAAATTCCGCGATTCGTCTCGATCTCGGAACCGGAGCACTTATGAATATCTCATCCTTCGACGAAACTAAGGAACACGCCTCCGGCTCCCCGAGCCTTTTCAGAAGCGATATTGAAACAGGTTTCGAATTTTATTTCCGCCCAAGGCTTGAAATGCAATATAATAAGGTGTATGTGGCCTATGAATATTTCCTGTCGGATAATATTCATCATGTCGTCTGCTTTGGATTAATGTTCTTTTAATTCCCCCAAAGGAGGAAGAAAATGAGAAAAGCTACTCTCATCTTGACCGCAATCATCGTTCTGGCGTCTATTTTCGCCGGATGCGGCGGCGAGAAAAAACTCGCAGGAAACTATGCGGAAACAGGAGTCAAACTCTCCTACGCTCCGGCTGTTGGCAAAACGTTCTATTACCGCTCCGATTCTGACGACCTAACCGAGTTCTCCGAAAAGGGCTACAGCCAAAGCACTCTTTCCAAATCGACAAGCTATCAAGCTTTCGTTGTCGATTATGTTCGTAGCGATACAACCTCTGTAACCTATAGCTTCCTCTACGAAGACGTCGGAGTCTTCCAGAACGAGGCTTTCCAAAAGAGCGAAGAACAGAGCGACCTCATCGGCCAGAAGCTGACGATAGTCATCGATCCTGAGGGAAAGCTTGTTTCATGGTCGGGACTTTCCGATATCGAGTCTGATGGCTCCGGAATAGACCGTGGCGAAATGATAGCCAGTAACTACGGCTCCATTTTCTTCGATTATTTCCCCCCAGAACCTCTCAAAGTCGGAAGCAAATGGACTCGCGATAACGCCATGAATGTTACTACCAAAGACGGTGATCTCACGCAGAAAACTACAAAAGACTACGAAGTCCTCGATTTCGTAGAATATAAAGGACGTCCCACAGCAAAATGCCGCGTGAACATTACCATCCTTAATGTCGGCGAAGGCACAGTCGAGGACAAAGACGGCAAACAATACGCCTATTTCAACGAGGGCAAGGGCCAGGGGAAAGGAACCGTGTATTTCGATTTCGAATCCGGTATCCCTGTTTATTCGACTTTCAACTGGATCGTCGATTTTACGATCACAAGTGTCGATCAGGAAACCCAAGAGAAGAACGAATTCCGCTATTACAACGAACAGAAGGTCTCGTATAATCTCGCAAACGAGTCCGACGTTCCGAAAAAATAAGAGATGTCCTGCTCGAATAGGCCTCGCTGGCCTATTCGAGTTTTAAGTATTCTATAATAGAATAATAAAATATGTAATATTCTATTATGTGTTAATGTCAGCGCCGAAAAGCCTTGACATATGTTGTTCTAAGTCGTATTATCTATTGATATTTTAGATATACATTTAACATCGGGAGAATATGAAGGCTAAGCATTGGATATATTTAATAATCATCGCAACCTCGATCTTTCTGATGGGGAGTAATTGCGATCACGGTCTTAAGCCCCGGTTCACCGCACTTCAAGGCGACCTCATTGTCATCGGCGATTGGCCGGAACGGACCGAAATGTGTTTCCTCGTTGCCACTCACGAAAAACCCGACCAGCTTATCCTCGATGTTCAGCTTGTTCAGGGCTTCTACCAGCTTCCAGACAATGTTTATAAAGATGGGTTGGATTCGGTCAGATTCCATATTGAGATGCCCCCCGGAGAATATGGCTGGATATTTTTTGCCATTCTCGATAGTTCAGCTCTCAGCACCGTAAATAGCAACATGGGCTGGCGGAATCTCGCCGCCGAGTATATCGATCCGGATGATGAATCCAAGCTCGGTTCTGTCGTTATCGGCGAAGATGAGATACCCTTCGTGAGGATAGTCTGCGATTTCAGAACACCCTATCGCGGTGTCGGAAACGACGGCTTGTTGGATTATTTTCATCTCGACGGCTAAAGGAGAAGAATACTATGACTAAATATACCATCTCATTGATTCTTATTGGCCTCATAATCGGCGGTTCTGTCGCCCAAAACGCATCGCAAACTCAGACTTTTACCGTTCGCGGCAAGATTACCGATGAAAATGGCGATCCGCTTCCCGGGGCGAATATAATGATTCCCGGAACAGCCAAAGGCGCATCGACTAACCTCGATGGCGACTATGCAATCCCCGGCCTTTCTCCGGGAACCTACGAATTCAAAGTCTCGATGATGGGCTATGAGTCAACAGCCCAAGACGTTACAGTCGTAAATGATCAAAAGGTCAGTTTCAAGCTCCTACCCAAAGCCTTTGTCTCACAACCGGTTATTGTTACCGCGAGCAGAACGGAGCAGAGGCTTCAGGACAGCCCTGTTTCGACTACCGTTATCGAATCCGAGCAGTTGGCAGAACGTAATTACATGACCGTGGACGAGGCAATCCGCTTTGTCGGCGGTGTAACAATGTCCGACGATCAGGTCTCGATTCGCAACTCGACAGGTTACGCGAAGGGCGTGGGAGCGAGAGTCCTTCTTATGGTAGATGGCATTCCGCTATTAGCCGGCGATACTGGCGAGATCAAATGGGATGCTATCCCCATCGGCCAAATCGAACAGATGGAAGTAGTAAAATCAGCTGGTGGAGCGCTTTATGGCTCGAACGCCATGGGCGGAATGATTAATTTCATCACAAAGAAACCGGACAAAGCCGCAGGCTACAAGATTTCCTCCGAGTTCGGCGTATGGGATAAACCGGCCTACGAAGCTTGGGAGTGGTCTGACAAAACGAGAATCTTCCAGCGCGTCGGAATCGAGCATACACGCAAAATCGGCGATGTCGGAATCGTTCTTAACCTCGAAGAGAAAACCGACGATAGCTATCGTCAGGCTGACAATTACACCAGGGGTCAATTCTTCAGCAAGGTCAATTGGGATCTCAAACAAGCCAGGCGCTTGAACTTCATGCTTAACATCGCCTATGAAGACCGCGGAACAGGCCTCGTTTGGCGCGGCCAATCAGCGGCTCTCGAAGTCGATTCTTCCGCTCTCGATGACAGAGTTTATTCCCAAAAAACCCAGTTCAATGTCATCTACGACGGCAGTTCTAACGGCGGCAAAAGATATTGGAATGTAAAGGGTTACACGAATTACTATTATTACGACTCTTTCATCTCCGACGGCTCGGCAAACCGCGACAGACTATTCAGCGGAAGCCTTCGTTCCGGCGTGGATGGACAATACACCATTGTTCCCTTCGATGGTCACCGTTTCACAACTGGTGTCGAAGTTAACAATTCTATTATCGACGCGAACATCTTTGGCAAACGTAGCGCTATGGGCGGAGCTATTTACGCACAGGATGAGATTTCGGCTTTTCAGCCCCTTATTGCAACACTCGGCATGCGCGGCGATATTCTTCATGTTTTCCCGAAAGACGACTATCTTGGCGAGACTTACGGCCAGCTAAATCCAAAACTCGGCCTCGTTTATCATGTTTCCGAAAATGTTGCGGTTAGAAGCAACGTTGGAACAGGTTTCAGAATGCCAACTATGGCGGAACTTTTCTCCGAGCTGAGAGCCGCAGGATTAGTCAGTGTTCAGCCAAACCCGTATCTTAAGGCCGAGCAAGCCTACAGCGCCGAAGCGGGAATTAATTGGTTTAAAAACAGGCAGAGCGTCGATTTCGCGATATTTAACAACTGGTATACGAATATGATAGAGCCGACTCCGACCGGCGTCGGAAATCAGGTTCAATTTATGAATATCGCGGATGCCCGTATTTTCGGTGTCGAAGCGGGTTTGACGTGGAACATGGGTAATGTTACGAAATGGGTTTTCAACGACAGGGTTGTCAATCTGCTTAGCAGAGCGAATTTCAATACCAGCTATATGTTCACTAATCCTGTTAACGTTACCGAATCCGATTTAAAAGGCGAAACGGTCAAGCTTCCATATCGTCCTGAGCATACTTTCATGGCCACCGCTTCGATCGACTACTGGAAACATGGAAACTTCATCATCGAAGGACGTTACTCCAGCGCGACCGAATTTTCGCTGTATCCCGGTGATGAATCGGTGGATCAACGCGTGATAAACCTTACCAACAAATTCTACTACAAAAGCCTGACAATGCAACTCAAGGTCAGTAATCTTCTTAATTGGAACTACGTGGAGATCGAGAGAAACATCGCCCCGATTAGAAGTTTCTCGACAGGGATAAGCTACGAGTTTTAAAATATTCGCATATCAAAAAAAGCCCGGAAGTTCGCTTTCGGGCTTTTTTTATGAGTATTATCGAAAAATCAGAAATGCCGCCAGCCGAGATAGTCGAATCGAACAGGCGCACCCGCCCGACAAATTTCCAGACCATCGCCATCCTTCACATCGCCTATCACTGTGATTTTCGTCCCGAAACCTTCTGCGATTTCTCTCGCAGTGCCCAAATCTTCAGGCGATATCGTGAAAACCAGCTCGAACTCCTCGCCGCTGATTGCCGCAACCTCGAATGGATCGATTTCTACGCATTCTGAAAGCCGCGCTAAATCGGGATGAAGAGGAAGCGAGTTAATCTCGACAGAAATTCCCAGCTTGCTCGATTCTGCGATATGCGCAACATCCGCGAGGGAGCCGTCGGAAATGTCAATCATCGCCGAAGCGCCGACTTTTGCCAATCTTTCCCCCAAACAGAGCGGGGGAGAAGGGCGCATAAATCTTGCGATCAGCCGTTCACATATATTCCTATCGAGGGAATCCGTCGCGATTTCTTCGAGAGCGAGAAGTCTTCCGGCCTCCGAGCCGCCCACCGTTCCGGTCAGAACTACTAAATCCCCAATTCTTGCAGAATCTCTGCCGACTCTTTTTTCCACCTCGCCAATCACCGAAACTGTGGCGGAGAATCTATCGCCGCGAGTAATATTCCCCCCGACAAGCGGCACTTTCGACCAATCGGAGAACTCACTGACCCCGCGAATAAAATCATCGAAATCCGAAAGCAGAAAATCTCTTGGTATCTGAAGCGCGAGAAGGGTCGCTGATGGCTTTCCGCCGGAAGCATTGATATCGGATACTGCGCCGGCCATTGTGCGCCAGCCTGCATCCCGAATAAATCTTGAATCCTCCGGAAAATGTGTCCCGCGAAGCCCTGCGTCGATTGTTAGAAGCAGACCCTTTGATTTTGGAACGCATATCAATGCGCAATCGTCGCTAAGGTCGATTTCGGGGAAAACTCCGCGAATTCTGTCGATAAGGCCGAATTCGCCGACATCCCAAGCTAATGTATTTTCGTAAACTTCAGTCATCGACATCTATCGCTCGGTTTTCCTGCGAACATCGAGAGGCCTATTCTCGAAATCCTCCGTGCCGCGGAATTTCGCCAAAATCAAACTCGCGATGATAATTCCAGCGACAACTGCCCATCCGAAAATCACCTCTTGGCTTCTAAGCCCAAAATCGCCATATGGGCCGGCGATCCTGTCGCGAATCTCGAAACCGAGCATTATGAGAATCGAAACAGGAAGAATGAATTTAACCGCGATGTCCCAGAATTTGCTTACCTTGGTGCGGGAATGTGCGTTTAGGAACTCACGCATGTTTTTTGCCTTGAAATACCACCCGACAATAATACACTCGCCGAGCACAACAATTGTAAGACCGTAGTTGTTCATGAAATGATCGACAATGTCGAGCCAGTGAATCCCCGCACCGAAAATATAGGGTATCCCCAGCGCGAAGCCGAGAAATCCTACAGTAAGATTCGCCTTACGGTGCCCCCAGCCGAATTTATCCTGAAGCGCGGCGGAAACCCCCTCGACGAGACTGAATGCCGAGTCCACCGCAAGCAAACCCAGCATCAGGAAGAATAATAACCCGAAAAGTTGTGGAAAGGGAAGGCCGTTTATAATCTCCGGATATGTGACGAAGGTCAATCCCGGGCCGGAGCGGACAACCTCGGCAACAGGGACACCATCCATAAGCGCTTTATGACCCAACGCCCCGAAAACCGCGAACCCGCCTACAATCGCGGTAAGCGCATCCGCGATTCCAATAATCCATGCATTGCCAGCGATACAGGTCTTGTCATCAAGGAAACTCCCGTAGGCGATCATCACACCAAACCCAACGGTAAGGCTGAAAAATACCTGCGAAATCGCCGCAAGCCAAACACCGGGAACAAGAAGCATCGACCAATTCGGTGTAAGATAATATTTAATGCCTTCAGCGGCCCCCTCGAGAGTTATACCGCGTGCAACGAAGACAAGCAGAAGTATCCACGGCCCCAAAACAGTTACCCACACAACCTTGCCGACAGTCTTCGTGCCTTTCCAAATCGAGGCGATTACCCAAATCCAAGCCACCGCGAGTCCAAGGAATAAATGAGGTTGGAATTTTCCAACATCCCAGGGCTTATCGGTCATTCCGAGGACATCGTTGAAGAAGAAATCCCCCGCATTATTCCCCCATGCCAGATTGAAGCTGTAGGCGAAATAGTTGATACAATAAGACATGATGCCGGAGTAATATGTCGTGATAATGAACCCGACCCCGACCGCGAACCAGCCGAACCACTCGAATCCCTTGCTTACGAAGAAAAATGAGCCCGGCGCCGCGTTTTTCATACGTTTGCCAATTCCAAATTCGAGCATCAAAAGCGGAATTCCGGCTACCAGAAGGCACACTGCATAAGCAATCAGAAATGCACCGCCGCCATTCTTGTAGCAGATATACGGAAATCGCCAAAGATTGCCTAATCCGATTGCAGAGCCTATCGAAGCGAGCACGAAAGCCGTCCGACTTCCCCAAACATCACGCTTAACCATATTTCCTCCCATCTCTTCGATCTTTACCAAGCCCATAATTATAATAGCTTATAATTAACAAAAAAAGGTTTTTTTCATTTTCATACCAAAAGCAAATCGACGACTTAATGTCGATTTTTTTCTTGACAATAGAAACTCAATAACTTAAATTAACAAGTAGTAGAAAAATAGGAGGAAATATGAAAGAGAATAAAAGCCTGGCAATATTATTGAACGTCCTGATAGTTTGTTCCGTTATTATGGCTGTTCCCAGAACATTCACCGGCGCCGGTGGGACAAATAGATGGAGTAATCCTTTGAACTGGGACCCGCCCGGAGTTCCCGACCATACCGATGATGTTACTATCAGTCCTCACACGTCGGTGTTTGGTGATGAAGAGATTTGTGTCAATAGTATCTACGTAGGAGAAGATGCCGAACTCAGAGCTTCTATTGTTCATGCCGTAGAGAATGTGACATTTGAGACAGGCAGTAAACTTGATGATGACTGGTCACCGGTTCCCGTACGTTTCATATTCTTTGGAGATAACCCGAGTCTTGTTAATCGCGGATTCATCGGTGGCGCGGGGGGCATCAGAATCGAAGGCAATGAGAATCTGCTCGTAATCAATGAAGGCAGATTCTGCACATACAGAGGCGATCTGTATATTAGAGGCAGAGTCATCAGAAATGAAGGTAGAGTCATATTCGCGAATAATTGCGAGGTCGTTGCCGCAGACACATTTCACAACGTAGGAACTATCCTCGCCAACAACGATTCCACAGAAGGTGTAACTCCAAAAACCCTCATCAACGTGATGAACTGCGATGGCAACGCCGTATTCATAAACGACGGTTTGATATTTGCCGGCGCCGGCGACGAGGATGGATACCCCGGGATAATTTTTGTTAGCGCAGATATATATGAACATAATGGCATGAACGCGTGGACTTTGAGCGGAGGATCAGCTTTTCTAAATTGCTTGAACGCCAATATCAAGGGAAGTTTCGTGGATGACTATGAAGAAGACAGTAGTTTTTCCGTGCATAATCATCGAAGCTCAACCACCTCACTTGTAAACATCAACATCATTGCTGATAGCATCGAAATAGATCTTCCTGATTCGGTAATTTCAGCCGATAGATTTGTTGTTACCGCGCGTAAGATAATTGTGAAAAATTTGTCAAACCCTTCATCAATATTTTGCGAAAGCCTTGTCGAGTTTAAAAACACTAACCAAACCGGCGTCGCCGCAGATTTCTCCGGCACTCACACGACAGCGAGCATAACCTCTTCGGGACAAATAAGAATCACCAGTAATAATGTTATAGAACCTCCCGAGGGGCTAAATGCCATCTGCGAGCCTGACCCGATTATTTCGGCAGGGGGGGCGGATTTCAACGGCTCGGCGATATTCGGCTATAATGCCGTGGACTCCTCCGGAGGAACCGACTCGATAAAAATTGTGGTAGTTAATAGAGGCTCGACACCAAAAGTCTATGAATACCGTGCGAGTTCCGCCCTCGGATGGGTTTCTGCCGTCATCGACTCGACCGACACTTTGTCCCCTTGGCAACATCAAGAATTCTATGTTCACTATTCAATCCCGCCCTCTCTAACGGAAATCGAAACCGACACATTGACACTCGAGCTTTTTGTGGGTGGTTTCTATGAACATCCTTCTGCTAATGATTTTGTGAAGATCACAGCCTATCCGCCAGAATATTTCTTGTCGATAGGAGATGAGAGAACTTCACACCCCAACAAAATAAGCATCTCCGCCTACCCGAATCCCTTTAATTCCTCGGTAACGATCACCGCACCCGCGGGCGCGAAGGTAGAGATTTACGACTTGGCAGGGAGGAAGATAGACCAAATGACAGTTGGGGAGAGTTCCAAACCCTCCCGCTCGTCTTTCTCCGTGAAAAAAGACGGGTATGAAACCACGTTTATCTGGCATCCCGACGAATCGATCCCCTCCGGAGTCTATCTCATCCGCGCGCAGTTCGATAATGGCGAGGCAGATGTCTCATCTACAAAACTTGTGTTAATGAAGTAACATTCTCCAATAAAAAAAAGGGCGCTACAAAGCGCCCTTTAGTCATCATCCATTCAACATCAATCATCGAGAGTTTCAATAAGAAGCCGAAGTCTGTTATTCTCCTCCCGAAGCTTGGTTATCTGCTCCTGAAGCTCGTGAATTCTCCCTGCCGTGTCATTTTCCGGTTTGGTGCCGGTGGTATCTGTCTGACGTTGCCGCTGAGCGATTCCAAGCTGGTTCTTCGCATCGTCGAGCTCGCTTTTTAGCCTCGCCCAATCATCGAGAAGATTAAGCCATGTCTGCGCATCGAATTTCCATTTGCTGTCGCTATAATCCTCGACTAAAAGCGAAAAATAATTCCTCGCAGATTTATAATCCTTTTGAATCGCGCAGATATAGCCCATTCGAAAAAGCGCGTTCCCGGCAATTTCTGTGTTCGGATACTCCACAAAAACCTTCTCGAACCGATATTTCGATTCTTCATAGCGCCCTTTTTTCAAATCTTCCTGCGCCGTATTGAAAAGCTCTTCGGCAGAGGAGGGCGTCGGTGGCGGCAAAGCACAACCGTAAAATAAAACGCCCGATATAACTGCTAAGATTATATTACCTAAGAATTTCCGGGAAGCCATAACGATTTCCTCCGAGAGTTTTCAATTTCTTCTTCACTCTGCCGGCCCATTCGGCGATTTCCTCGACCGAGGCAAAGCTCATAACAGGAATAAGCGCGATTGATACGGCGAAAAATGGGAACCGCTTTGGGTTGCCGTCGCGATCCATCCCGCGAATACAGCCTGCTGTCCGATGTTCGGCTGTGTAATATTCCGGTGCAACCTCCCCAACAGTTCGGACAATTCTATCCGCGATAGGCTCTGCGATTTCAGGCGGCGAAATGAATACATAATCATCCCCGCCGATATGCCCGAGAAATACTCCTGAGCGATGCTCCGCGGCCTCGCGCATAACTTGCGCAATCAGCAATATAACCTTATCGCCATTCTGAAATCCGTAAACATCATTATACGCCTTAAAATTGTCGATGTCGATATAGGCTATCACAAAAGGCTCTTCTCGCGACATCCGCTTTTCGATTTCGTCCTGAATGGCGCGGTTGCCGGGAAGGTGAGTCAATGGATTCACCGAAATCTGGTTCCGAGTCCGACGTAAAATCGATCGAATTCGCGCGGCGATTTCCCTATGGTCGATTTCATCTTTGACAAGATAATCATCTGCACCAGCGCCCTCGAGACCCTCTATTTTGTAATCCGTATCGTCCATACAGGTCAGCATAATAACCGGAATTTGCGAGGTCTCGAAGTTGCTCTTCAAACGTCTGCAAACCTCGAAACCGTCGATGCCGGGCATATTGACATCCAAAAGGATAAGGTCGGGATGTTTATCGAAAGCGAGCTGAAGCCCCAAAAAAGGATCGTTAGCCGTCATAACCTCGAAACTCTCATGTTCGAGGCGAACTTTAAGCATAACGAGGTTACCGGCTTCGTCATCTATAATTAGTATTTTCTCGTTTCCCGGCATATCAATTTGGCCTTTCGATGGGGATTCTGAACGCAAAAACCGTGCCCACTTTAGGTTTGCTGTCAACCCAAATCCTGCCGCCGTGGGCCTCGACTATTTGCTTGACGATTGTAAGCCCAAGACCGGTTCCCTTGACCCCCTTGACCTTCTGTCCAGCCTGATAGAACTCGTCGAAAACATGCTCGACATGTTCGGCGGGAATTCCAACACCTGTGTCGATAACCTTGAATAGCACCTCAGCGCCCTCGATGTTAGACTCTATGATAATTCTACCGCCACCAGATGTGTATTTAATCGCATTTACAACAAGATTATCGAATACCCGCTCTATCTGCTTTTTATCGAGATAAATTTTTGTCTTCCCCAAATCGAGCTTGACTCCCAGTTCGATTTCCTTGTCGAGAAGAACCTGTGCGTGCTGTTCGAGAATGCTCAGAATAAAAGGCTTCAGCTCGACTTCGGCAAGATCGAGCTTGAATGCGCCGGCTTTCATCTTCTGAAGGTCCAAAATATCGTGAATAAGCCTGCTAAGCTTGTCCACATCCTTCGACATCATATCTAAAAGCTCATTTTGGCCTTCGTTGACTGGCCCGAGAAGCCCGTCCTGAAGATTGGCGATATTGCCGCGAACCCTTCCAATCGGGCTTTTCAAATCGTGCGTGATACTCGCCAAAAAGCGCGATTTCATAACATCGAGTTCGCCAAGCTCCCTCAGCATCTTGTTGAAATCCTCTGTCAAATCTCCAATCTCATCGTTTGTCGAAGGTGTAATCAGCTTATCCCATTCCCCCTTCGACGCCGAATGCGTCGCGCGCCTCAGATCCGCGATTGGCGCCGCAATCTTCCGCGAGATGAAAATAGCGATCAGCATACCCAAACCAAAAAGCCCGACAGCACCCCAAACCCCTATCGTGCGAGTTACAGCAACCGCAAGCTGGGATTCGCGAAAAGTCTGCGATACTCCGGCGACTTCCGAGGAAAGAATCTCTTCCAATGGCGTAGTTATTCTGCTCGAAGCGGTTTCCCATGCCGCAGAATCCCTCACTCCCAAAGTCCGCTCCCGTTCAAAAATTACAGCCAATGAATCGACATATTGCGATAATACTTTCCCCGTCGTATCCCGCGTCCCGAGAAGAAGCGCTAATGAATCCGTCGCCATTTCAAGTGAATCGTTCCATGCATAAAACCGATAACGGTAATAAGCGCTTAAGATCGTTATTTCCAATGTCGATTTCACATTTCCGAAATCGTTTGGCATAATTCTAAGGTTGTATCGTTTGTTCGCCTTATCGATTTCTTCGTGAATATCCTTGCAGAGAGCCACAAATGTGTCAGAGCGGATTATATTATAAGCAATATCGATAGAATCCTGTTTGACATATTCGAGTGCGACTCCGCCTTTACGTGCGAAAACCCCGACCATATCATTAATTCGCTCGATAGGCGCGATGTCTCTTCCAAGTTTCCCGCTTAGACGTTTCATCTCGGATTCCAAATCGCCGGAGAAACCGGTCAAAGACCTCTCGGCATCCTTTATAGTTATCGAAGGAGTATTATGATAAACTCCGCGGTTACGGTTAACCTGCCTTAGGCTTTTCCGCATATCTTGAGCGAGAACGATGCGATACATGCCGTTGCTCGTCGATTTGATTATGCGATTCAAACGCGAAAGCTGGTGCAGAAAAACCATATTCCCAATCAAAACGAAAGCCAGAATCGCGAAGAACCCGAGAAAAATCTTCATCATAATAGGCAAACGTCTGCGCTCGCCCTTGTCCGCGCTTAACCACAGTTGCCTATTTCGTCCGATAATCGACATGGACAGAAATATACGCCGGAATAGCCTCAAGTCAACTCATAAGTAATAAAGTAACCGACCTGTCGAAGTGTTTTTCCGATAATATTTATCATTGACTTATCGAAGAGCACGACTATTTTTATCCCCATGTCGAAGGATTCGAAATATATCGATACCGATATTCTGGTTATAGGCTCTGGGGTCGCTGGCCTTCGTTTCGCGCTAAAAGCCGCGGATTACGGCGATGTGCTTATTATCACAAAATCCTCCGCGACCAAAGGCGCAACTCGACTCGCCCAAGGCGGAATAGCTTCGGTTGTTAGCGAAGACGATTCCATCGAAAGCCATATCATAGATACAGTGAACGTCGGTTACGGCCTCTCAAAACCGGATGTCGTCCGCAAGATAGTCGAATCCGGACCTTCCGCGATTAGAGAACTTCTCGAACTCGGTGTTCCCCTCGATACCCAACCCGGAAATGGCGAGATACTATCCCTCACACGCGAAGGCGGACACTCGCAACGACGCATTCTTCACGTCGCGGACGCCACCGGAAGAGCGATCGAAGAGGCCTATGTCGATGCTGTCCGTGCTAAAGCCAATATCCATCTTCTCCAAAACCACTGCGCTATCGATCTCATCACGAGGCACCATCTCCCCGACGAGCATCCCCGGAAAACTGATAATTTGACCTGCTGGGGAGCCTATGCTATCGACGAGGAAACAGGTCAAGTCAAAACAATCCGTGCGAAAATCACCCTTCTTGCAACCGGCGGCGGAGGATGTGTTTACAAACACACAACGAACCCTTCAGTTGCAACCGGAGACGGTGTTGCAATGGCCTATCGCGCAGGTGCTACAGTGGCGAATATGGAGTTTTTCCAATTCCATCCTACGATGTTCTACGATCCGGGCGGAGAGAACTTCCTTATTACCGAAGCCGCGAGGGGTGAGGGCGGTATCCTCCGCAATTCCAGCGGAAAACGTTTTATGGAAGGCCTCCATCCAAATATGGAGCTTGCCCCCAGAGATGTCGTCTCGCGCGCAATCGACGAACAGCTCAAAACCCGCGGAGACACCAATGTATTCCTCGATCTTACGCACAAAGGCGCGGATTTCATTATCGCAAGATTCCCGAATATCTACGAACATTGCCTCGCAAGAGGTGTGGATATCACCAAAGAGTGGATTCCGGTTGTGCCCGCGGCCCATTACATGTGCGGCGGTGTCAAGGTCGATGACCACGCGAGAACCGACATTATAGGCCTCCTCGCCGCCGGCGAAGTTGCATGCACAGGAATGCACGGTGCAAACAGGCTCGCCTCGAACAGCCTTCTCGAATCCATGGCCTACGCACAATTCGCCTATGAGACGGTTCGAGATAATATCAGAAATATCGCCCCAATTCCCGATCTTCCCGAGTGGGACGACGCCGGCGTCTTTGACCGCCGCGAATGGGTTATTGTCCGTCATATTCGCGAAGAACTAATATCCGTAATGTGGGATTATGTCGGCATCGTCCGCTCAGATGACCGTCTCGAAGCCGCATTACGCTTCGTCGATTTTCTCTATACCCAAATCGACGAGTTCTATCGGCAAAATCCAGTCAACCGCGATGTCATCGAGCTTAGGAACATGGCGATTCTCGGCTGGATAATCGTAAAATCGGCGCAAAGCCGACCCGAAAGCCGAGGTTTACACTTTAACATTGACCACCCAATTTCCGATTCAAAATTTGCCGGCGATACAATAATCAGAAGCAATAATTTCAAACCGGACGGTCATTTACGTTAATAACCTAATGTATATGTATATAGAAAATTATTAACTTGCTATTGGATAATGAAATGCACCATCAAAAAATAACAATTCTCGATTTCGGCTCACAATACACACAACTTATCGCACGAAAAGTCCGAGAATTGGGGGTTTTCAGCGAGATTATTCCTTTCGATGCTCCGACGAAGCGTTTCGACGACAGCTCGCTGATTGGAATAATACTCTCCGGCGGCCCTGCAAGTGTTCTTGAAGAGGGAAGCCCGCGAATCGACAAAGGCGTCTTCGAACTGGGCGTCCCGATTTTAGGGATTTGCTATGGTATGCAATTGATTGCACTTATCGGCGAGGGAAAAATCGGACGGACAAACACCCGCGAATATGGCAGGGCATCATTAATGATTGCCGAAGGGAATCCTTTATTCGAGGGCATCTGCGAAGGCTCTGTCGTATGGATGAGCCATGGCGACCATGTGGAGGAACTACCACGCGGTTTCACAATTGCCGCAAGGACTGAAAGCCTCCCCATTGCCGCTTTCCAGAACCTCGATCGCAATGTTTACGGACTGCAGTTTCATCCTGAAGTCCATCACACCGAGCAGGGCAAAGCTATTCTGCGAAATTTCCTCTATAATATCTGCAATGCCCGCGGCGATTGGTCGATGGCGTCCTTCGTAGAAACCCAAGTCGAAGCGCTTCGTGCGCGTGTCAGCGAACATGAGGGCGTGATACTCGGCCTTTCCGGCGGTGTCGATAGCGCTGTTACCGCGGCTTTGCTCTATAAGGCCTTGGGAGAGCGTGTCCATCCGGTATTCGTTAATAACGGCCTTCTCCGGCACAACGAAGCGGAACAGGTTCGTGAGGATTTCGAGAGCTATTTTGGCAGAAATCTTGTCTATGTCGATGCGGAACAAACATTTATGAGGAATCTTAGCGGTATCGAAGACCCCGAGAAAAAACGCAAAATCATAGGCGGAACTTTCATCGATGTTTTCACCGAAGCGGTTTCACATCTTCCGGGCATAAAATACCTCGCCCAAGGAACGCTTTACCCAGATGTCATAGAATCGGTTAGCACAAAAGGCCCAAGCGCGACAATAAAATCTCACCACAACGTTGGCGGTCTGCCGGAGAAACTCGGTTTCGAGCTTATCGAGCCGCTCCGCGAGCTTTTCAAAGACGAAGTCCGCGAATTGGGCGCTGAACTCGGTCTTCCGCGCGAAATGTTATGGCGACATCCTTTTCCAGGGCCGGGCTTAGCTGTGCGCATCATCGGCGAGGTTACCTCGGAACGCCTCGAAATCCTTCGCAAGGCTGACCACATCTTCATATCCGAGCTTCACAATTCGGGGGAATATGACAGGGTCTGGCAGGCTTTCGCAGTGCTGTTGCCGGTTAAATCGGTCGGGGTGATGGGGGATGAGCGCACCTATGAAAATGTTCTCGCACTTCGCTCCGTAAATAGCGTCGATGGAATGACCGCAGACTGGTCTCGTCTTCCGGACAGCCTTCTCGCGCGCTGTTCGACGAGGATAATCAACGAAGTCAGAGGAGTTAATCGCGTCTGCTACGACATCTCAAGCAAACCGCCAGCTACAATCGAGTGGGAGTAGGGGTTTCAGAGATGTTATAAAGTTGTAACAAATGTGTTACAACTTTGTAACACATAGAAAAAACTTGCTTGTTCAAAGTTCTGCCTGTATATTATACTATTATTTAGATCACCCCTATGGGAGGACTTATGAAATATAAAGCGAGCTTTTTCTTCACGATAATTTTAATCCTCGTTTCAGTTGCGGTATCCACCGCGAAACCTATCGACAACGACGATTCTGCGAAATCCTGTTGCAAAACTACTATCGCCGATTCCGACGCCCTCAGTGGCAACACACAGGGGGAAACCCGCCAGAGCCTTCTCACTCAGGCATATACCCTGACCCAAAAAGAAGCTCTCGACAAAGAACGCCAGCAGGAAACTTCTATAATTACCCCTGTCGCGCAACATTCGAACCCATCCGGACGAGAATGGCAAAGGGACGGGATGTTCGCTCAGTTTTCTCCCACCGACGAAGTCCTGAGCCTTCGCAATGAAAACTCGAAGACGTTCGATCGCGGAAATGGCGATTATACAGCGGTTCTGTCGATAGGCCCCATTCACTTTGTCGATAAGGACGGCATTTGGCGCGATATCTCGACGGAATTCAAATTCAACGGCGCAACTGTCGTATCCGAAGAAAATATTTTCCAGACAGAGTTTCCGCGGAACAGCAAAGATTTCTACAGAATTACCAGCAGGAATAAGGACATCGAATTCAGCTATTTTAAGAGCCTTCGCATTGTGGACGGCAGTTTCACGACATTGAAGCAGACCGAGTTGCCGGAAACCGAGGGAAGGCTAATCGACGGAAGCCTTTATTTCGAGGCCATTCCCGGCCTTGTCGATGAAAAAGTGAATCTGACCTACACCGGAATCGAACATGACATCGTAATGCACGCCCTTCCCGAGGGCTGGGAGGAATACCGCACTCGCGCGAAATATATCGCAATCGATCAGGAGTTATATCTGCCGGATCGTTGCACCGCGGTAATCGAAGACGAAACTTGTATCGGTGCGGGGAAAATCCTTCGCGTGCTGAGTCCTGCGGGCGAGACGATGTTCGAGATTCCTTTGCCCCTTATCCGTGAGGTTAACGAGAGGATTATCCATCATCCCGATGACCCGAAAGGCCCCCACGACGAGATTCGCGTCGAGGAAACTATCGGCGATTTCCGTTTGACACCTTATTTCGAAGGATATATCCTCACAACCCTCGTTCCTTTCGACTGGATTTCCAGCCCTGAGAGGGTGTTTCCCGTAACAATCGACCCTATTGTAACTTGCTACATCTATTCAAGCCCGGCAGACGGCACGTCTTCAGGCTATTCTCAGGGCACATCCTGTTATTGCGGCTACGACTATTGCGGCGATCAGGTGCGTGCACGCGGAAATAGTTATCATTTCGGATGGATGTTTTTCAGCACAGCCGCTATTCCAGACGGTTCCACGGTAAATTCTATCAACTGGACAGCTTATTGTTATGCGCTCAACTGGCCATATTGGGAGCTTCGCGATATGAGTCAGCGGACATGGGATTGCACTGCATACCGGACATCGTGCACATCAGGAACTCAATTTCAGTATCAGACTTGGGGTTCCGGCGAACCCACCGGCTGGAAGACTTACACCCTTTATACCGCGGCCAGAACACGAATGGAAGCGCTTTTAACCTCCGATTGGTTTGGCACGGGCATTCGCGACACTGACGGCACAGATACCTATTATTGTTATTGGTATGGTTTTTATTATTCGTCTTATAGGCCTTATTTGACAGTCGATTACACAGGTGTTGATTGCGGGACTACAAACCACGGCGGCGCGAACTGGACAATCACCTCGAATACAAACGTCGGGGGCAATCATATCAATATCGGCACTTTCCAGATAAATGCGGGAGTTACTGCAACGGTATCGCCGACATGTAAATTTTTCTCGGTAGAAGCCAATACTATTAACATCTACGGCACTATAAACGCCAACGGAGCAGGCGAGCAGGGTGGATATGGCGGCACGGGCGGTGCATGGGGTGACGGCGGGACAAGCTCCTGCAACGGCGCATACGGCGGAACTGGCGGAACTGCGGGTTCCGGATCCGGAGCCGGCGGAAGTGCGACAAGCGGAACTCAGGGCGGTTGCAGAACGATGGACTGTGGTTTTCTCTGCATCGGCGGCCGTGACGGCTACACCGGCGGCGGTGGTGGCGGCGGCGGCGGCGGCGGCGGCGGTTATGGCGGAACAGGGGGATACGGTGCGGTCGGTGCCGCTGGCGCAGGATTTAGTAGCGCTTCAGGAGGAACTTGGGGTTCCGGCGGTTCATCGGGTTCGACCTATGGGAATACATCCAACTGGGATGTTAACTGGGGTTCCGGCGGCGGAGGTGCTGGCGGCGGCGGCGGCGGATGGTCCTACGGCGGCAACGGCGGCAACGGAGGATGGGGCGGCGGAAAAGTTACACTGAAATCCTTCGGGAACCTGACTATGAGCGGCACAATTACCGCGAACGGCACAGTCGGCGGCAATGCCGGCACAGGAGCTGGTGAATCGACGGACAACTCATATGACTGCTCCACGAGCGGATACAACGGTTGCTGTTTCGATGCCTATGAGATGTTCAATGCTTCCGGTGGGGCCGCGGGCGGTGGCGGAGCGGGTTCAGGCGGCGGAATCTCGCTTCTCGCAGGGCAGGTTATGACCCTAACCGGTGTTTTATCGTCATCGGGAGGAACCGGTGGTGCCGGCGGCTATCCTAATCCTTCTGTCGGTTCATGCCATGACTGGGCGCTTGGAGGAGCCGGCGGCGGCGGCGGCAGAATCAAGGTTATTTACAATTCCTGCATTGCGGGAAGTCACAATATTATCCCATCGGTAAATGTAGCCGGAGGGTCGGGAGGCACCGGCTATTACACTGGAAACGCCGGCAATCAGGGAACATATAATACATATACTTTGCCGATTACAACCATTACAACTAACCCCGCGGGGCTTCAGATTGTAGTAGATGGTGTAACATACACTTCACCGGCGCAATTCTGCTGGATTCCGGGAACTTCACACTCTATCGGAACGAATTCTCCCCAATACTCAGGGAGTTATAGATATATTTGGTCGTCGTGGTCAGACGGTCTCGCTCAGAATCACAATATCACGGCGGGAACATCCTCGTCAACTATCACGGCCTATTTCAATTCTCAATATCTGCTGACCTTCCAGGCGGCCACAACTGTCGGTTCGCCGATGACAAGCTCGAATTATGCGACAGTTACAGTCAACGGCACGCCGCACAATATATGGGACGGAAGCCCTTACACAGTATGGGTTGCCGCCGGAAGCTCGCATCTTTACAGCTACAATACTTTGAGTAGCGGTTCCGGAGCTACCCATCGCTGGTATTGTGCAAGCCCGCCATCGGGAACGGCGACCGGGCCAATGACAATTACCGGAAATTATGTGGAGCAATGGTGGTTCGACATCAACGAAAACGGCCACTCAAGCCCATGTGCGGGCAGAGAGGGCTGGTATAATCACGGCACGGTTGTTACCGCATGTGTCAACGATTCGGTGATTACCGCCGGCTCGACTCGATATATTTTCAGCCATTGGGATTTAGACGGATCCGGCACAAGGTCGAGCCAATCGAACAATATCACGATGAACGCCGCGAGAACTGCTCGTGCAAATTGGAACAGTGAATACAGAGTGATTTTCCGTGCGAACACTGTTACTTCGGGCACCGACCTTTCCAGCTCGAATTATGCCGTTGTTACAGTTGACGGTTCGCCGCATAACATCTGGGATGGCAACGATTATACGGTTTGGTTCGCCACCGGAAGCTCGCATCCCTATTCATATTCGTGGAATTCGAGCGCGAGCGGAGCTGATCACCGCTGGCACAGTTTTGCGCCGCCGAGCGGAACAGCAACCGTTGCGACGACGATAACGGGGGACTATTACGAGCAGTGGTGGTTCGATATTGACGAAAACGGCCACTCAAGTCCCTGTGCGGGAAGAGAGGGCTGGCAGGATCACGGCACGACGGTTTATGGTTGTGTAAACGATTCGGTTTTGGTCGTCGGGGGAACTCGTTATGTTTTCTCGCATTGGACTGGAAGCACGAGTGGAACTCGGTCTTCGCAATCGAACGCTATCTCGATGACCGGTGTTCGTAACGCTGTGGCGAACTGGCGAACGGATTATTGGCTCAACCTCGAATATACAGGTTGCGGAAGCGGAGTTCCGGCGCAAACCGGCGAGGGATGGTATGTTTCCGGCACGACTGCGCCGATTACCACAGAGAATCCGGTCTGGGACGGGCTTTCTCGATACGATTTCGAGCGTTGGACCGGCGCACCGGTTGCCGCACCTTTGAATCCATCGACTTCGATACTGATGGACGCACCATACACCGCGACTGCGGAATACGTTCTCGCCGAGATTAATGTTACGATTCAAACCGACGGCTCCGCTGATTCGGTTATCGTTGACGGCACCCCGTATCTTTCGCCACGGAACGAGATTTGGATGCCATCGACCGGACACAATATAAGCACGTATCAGCTTCAGACCGGAATTCCGGGGGAGAGGTTCATTTTCGATAGATGGGCGGATGGTGTTTCCATACGCACGAGAACGGTTGCGCCGGTTACCGACACGACTTTCACAGCACTTTTCAATACCGAGTATTATCTCACCGTGAACAACGGCGGACATGGCACTGTTAGCGGTGCTGGCTGGTATGCCGAGGGCGCATTGGCCTCTTTCGATATAACTACTCCTGCAGATGAAGACGGCAGAGAGCGCTGGCTGTTCCGCGAATGGGTCGGTTCGGGAAGCGGATCTTATAATGGGACATTCAATCCTGCCGCATGCACGATGAATGGGCCTATCACCGAGACGGCGACATGGTGGCGTCAGTTCAAGATAATGGTTAACGGCGGCGGATACGGTTCATGCACGCCTGCGCCGGGAAGTTATTGGGCCTATCAGGAATCGACTTTCACCGCGAGAGTAACCTCGCCGGACCCAGTCGAGAGAAGATACTGCACTGGCTGGACAGGGACAGGCTCGGTGCCGGTCTCCGGTTCGGATACTGTTGTTACATGGTCGGTTACAGATTCCGGCACGGTAACATGGAATTGGGCGCCGCAGGTTATGCTAATCGTAACAAGCGAATATCCCGGTGTGATTCCCGACGATACGACTTACTACGATCCCGGAACTCATATTGTTGCCACGTGCCCCGGCGAAACGGTTTACATCGCCCCGGGACACCGTGCGATTAGGCTTGGTTGGACCGGCACCGGAAGTGTTCCTGCATCAGGGTCTTCCGGTTCGGTTGCCTTCGATATAACCGAAAACTCGACGATAACATGGAATTGGCGCACCGAATATCGCCTCATAATAACGAATCCCGGAGGATATGATTCTCCGGAACCTCCCACCGGCGAATATTGGTGTGTCCGCGATACGATGATTGTCGCATGGGTAACCTCTCCAGACGGCGATTGGTATTGCACCGGATACACAGGCACGGGAAGCGTTCCAACCTATAGCCCTTCGCCCTACGCATGGTTCACGATGACCCAACCCTCGACGCTTCAATGGAACTGGGCTAACTATACGGCGGTCGTTTCGCTTACGATAAACTCCGTAACCGACTCGATTTGGCCGGGAAGAGGGACATTCTATTATTATATTGGAAGCACGGTTGTCTGTTCGACCTACCACGATACTGTGTTCCATAACTGGCGAACAGACCTTCGCTACACTCTCGACGGGTGGACAGGCACCGCGAGTTGCCCTGCTTCGGGCGATTCGGGACATGTGTCCTTCGTGATCAACAACCACTCGACGCTGAACTGGCATTGGACACAACAGAATCGCGTTATTGTTAGCTCTACGGGAGATCGCGGCTCTCCTGTGCCAGCAATCGGCACACATTGGTTCAACGACGGCACGTCGGTCGATTTCTCCGTGACGAGTCCGGATGCTGGATTCTATTGTATCGGCTGGAACGGCACCGGAAGCATTCCAAATGGGATAGTCGATCACTTCACCGCGACAATCGACACACCAAGCACGGTGCAATGGCTCTGGAGCGATGCGATTTCGCCGCTGGTTGTCCATAGCGATTATGGAACACCATGGCCTCCGGCAGATACGACCTATTTCGTTACAGGATCTGCAGTTACATGCACAGTGAATTCCATCGTTCCGACAACGCCCGGGAACCGCAAGGTCTGTACCGGATGGACCGCAACCGGAACCGGAATACCTTCGTCGGGTTCGGCGAACACTGTTACATGGAACATCGACGGCCTTACGAATGTATGGTGGCATTTCAAACATCAATATAGCCTCGATGTTACGAGCGGTCACGGCGCGCCGGTTCCGCCCGAGGGACTCACATGGCATGATAGTTTGACATCGATCTCCGCAAGTGTTACAAGCCCCGACGGCGATTGGTATTGCCATGGGTGGAACGGCACCGGAAGTGTCCCATCTGGTTACGGCACGGCTGTCGAATTCGATATTAACGCCCCATCTTCCATAGAGTGGCTCTGGACTTATTGGACAGGCAGGGTTTGCACTCTGACTGTTTATTCGCCCTATGGAACTCCGATACCCTCCGGTGTGCTTATCGTCCCCGAGGGAACTTATCTGCGTTGCACAGTCGAGGATTCGGTTTATGAAGCCGGAATCTGGCAACGTTGCACCGGTTGGTTTGGCACCGGCTCTGTGCCGGCTTCCGGAGACTCGAATGCAGTTGAGTTCGTAATTAATACCAGCTCGAATCTGACATGGATGTGGAACGGTTCGATTCGCTGGGCTGTCGAGGTCTTTTCCGATGGGCTTGGTGCTCCGAGGCCTCCAGAGGGAATTCATTGGGTTCCCAACGATACGATGATGACTTTCCAAGTTACCAGCCCCGATGCCGGTTACATCTGCACAGGTTGGGAGGGTGTTGGAAGCATCCCCGCATTCGGTTTGGACACAATTCTCACAGTGAGGATAAACGAAAGTTCAAAGATATTTTGGCAGTGGGACGAGCTTTCCGATGTTGTAACTCTTACGGTTACCAGTCCCTATGGGGATCCATATCCTCCGAGGGGAGTAACATATCATCCCATCGGGCGGCATCTCGACTGCACTGTCGATGACACGATTTTCGTAATGGACGGGGTGAGAAGACTTTGCGCCGGTTGGCGTGGAAGCGGCTCAGCACCGACCGGCGGCGACAGCGCTCATGTTGCCTTCGATATTTCTGCAAACTCCACTCTCGATTGGCAGTTCGTTTCATCATATCTAATCGAGCTATCCTATTCAGGGCCGCCGGTTCCGCCGGTTCAAACCGGAGATGGATGGTATATCGCCGGAGAAACCGCGAACATCTTCACCGATTCGATCGTCCATGTCGGTTCGGATCATTATCTATTCGACCATTGGACAGGCTCTCCGGTTGCTATGACTGATACGTTTACGGCGAGTATGGCTGTCGATACATCCTACGACATGGTTGCGCATTATGTCCGCACGGTGGAGGTTACGATTTCCAAATCGCCGGTGCATGCCGCCGGATATATCGAGGCGGATGGTGTCCGGTATTATGGTGTTCCCAGCATGACCTTCTATTGGGAGCTTGGATCGGTGCATACTGTCAGCGTGGGCATGGTCGATTCGACAGATGTAATTAGATACCATTTCGATAGATGGTCGGACGGACTGCCGCGAACACATTCTATCGGTCCTCTCAGCGAGGATTTCAATCTGATTGCCTATTACAATCAGCAATTCCTTGTTCGGTTTGAGAAAGACCCATCGGATAATGTCTATGGCGGTTTCGACTTCGACCATGTTGAATATCCGGGCTGGTTTGTTGAAAGATGGCTTTGGGAGGGTGTAACGACAATCGTTTCGGTTAGCGATTCTGATTACACACCTTTGGGATGGGACAGATTCCTTTGGAATAGCTGGTCGGACGGTGTGGATTCGAGAATTAGGATATATGCACCCACACATCCCGAAACCCTCTATGCGAGATACAACGCCGAACATTTAGTAACTGTCCGCAAAATACCTCCGCAAGAATACGGTTGGATTCAGATAGGGGATAGTTTGGCCGATTTCGTATCCATCTTTGGAAGATGGGTTAATCGCGGATCGAATACATGGATCGAGGTTAGCAATGCCGATATCAACCCCACCGATTCGGTTTATTACTTCGATCATTTCTCGGACGGTGGCGCAAATGGCCATTTCATTGGCCCCATCGGCGAGTATAGGTTCCTGGAAGCCCATTATACACCCATTCAATACCATCTCGCTATCTGCATCGATTTGGACAGTATCAACTTCGATACGCTCGACCCCGGCGCGGCAGTAACATCGAACATCTCCCAAAGGGTTGGAATTGTAAACTGCGGTGATATTGGCGCGACTTGGGGTTTGAATCTCCGTTTCGAGGGTGTCGGGTGGACTTCGGGACATTCTCCCGCGGCGGATAGGTTCGTGCTGAGGGCAATTTTTAACAATGAAGCCACACCTCCGATTTCATTTAACCCTGTGTGGGACTATATAAAACCGGTCAACACATGGGCTTCGAATGTCTATTTCGGTCCCGGAGGATATGCTATCGATATCGACGAGGAGCAATCGCTTTGGTTCCAATTCATCGCGCCGACACCGAGTTCGGTTTTCACTACCCAGACTCTGGTTGTCAGAATCAACGCGAAAGTGTTCCTGCCTTAACAAAACCGGCAGAACTGAGCGAAAAGCCCGATATCTTATCGGGCTTTTTTTTATCGAATATGCTTGAAAGAACAACAATTATATATAAATTATCCGAAACGTTAGGTTTTTACGAGAGGTTAAAATGAGAAGTTCGATTATCCTTATGTCATTGTTGCTCGTTCTTACGGTCTTTGGGGCTATTGATGTTTTTCATGCCGACTGGAGCGGATTTAGCGGCAGACTCGTAGCTGATAGGCCAATTATCAAGGAATCCGCCGAGGGGGATTTTGTCGATATCACTTTTCCCGAGAGCGCCCTCGATGGCGACTTTGGCGGGCCATTGGTGCCGTCATACCGCTATCTTATCGAACTGCCGCAAGACGGCGACGCTGATGTTCAAATATCCAGCTTCTCATCTTATTTGATAGAAATTCCCGCACCACTCTCGCCGCTTCAGCCACCGCGACACAAAGACGCCGCCACCGCGCCGTTCATCCTCAAACAAGAGCTATATGATAGCTATGAACAACCTATAATTGCCGAGATTATTCCCCTCGGTGTGATGCGCGGACGCAAGCTGGGCGCGCTTGTGATTCGTCCCTTTGCATACGACCCATCGGCGAACACCCTCGAAATCCGCACAAATATCGAATTTCGAGTAACATATGACCGCCCTTTGACTCAACCGCCCGCGAGATTAACCTCCCGATGGGCCGACCATCTTCTGGGAACAACGCTTCTTTCGCCGATGTCCGTTCCTCGCGTATTTGATTTACCGCCTCAATACCTGATACTTACAAGCAATTATTTCGCAAGCCACTTAAATGAATTTGTGCAATATAAAGAACAGCAAGGATTTATCGTAACAGTAGCCACTGTGGATTCCATCGGTGCCGATACGGTTTCAATCAAGAACTTCGTCCGAAATGCATATACAACATGGGATATTCCACCCGATTTTGTGCTTATAATTGGGGATGTGGACAGGGTGCCCGCGTTACGTAGAGGTTCGGGCTGGTCGAATTATCCTACCGATCAATATTACGTCATGGTGGATGGCTCCGACTATTTTCCGGATATCGCTTGTGGAAGGATGAGCGTCGAATCGCTCGATGAATTGCAGGCCATCCTCGATAAGACAATGAAATACGGCCGTTTCGAGTTTTCGGAGACATCGTGGCTTAGGAAGGTAGTTCTTCCGGCGTGCGGCACGGACGGCGATTACGAACTTTGCATGGGGACGCACAGATACTGCGCCTCGACCCATCTGCCACCTTCGGATTTCGATGTAGATACTATTTTCGCCTATTTTGGCGGCACCGGTGCCGATGTCATCGCCTCGGTTAATTCCGGCGCGGCTGTGGTCGATTATTCCGGTCATGGCCTCGAAACCGAGTGGAGCAATCCAAATGTTGATATCGGAGACCTTCCATTGCTGACAAATCATGGCAAATTTGGGTTGGTTATCTCGAACGCATGCCTTACGAACCGGTTTAATTACACATCCTCGCCATGTTTTGGCGAAACATGGATTCGTCAGCCGAATAAGGCCGCGGTGGCCCACATCGCCGGCTCCGCAAGCACCTATTGGGATGAGGACGATTGGTGGCAACGCACAATTTTCGATGCCGTTTTCGACTACGGCTATTATGCCGCGGCCTCTTTTATGTATCGCGGTTGTCTTGAAGTTGAACTTCGCGGAAGCTCAGCCGCAGATTATTATTTCCACATCTACCATGTTCTCGGCGATCCATCGATGGGATTCTATTGGGGCGAGCCGGCGCCAATAGCAGTCGATCTTCCGCTTATAATTCCGGTGGGGCTTGCAACTCTGGATATCGCGGCTCCCGAATCGACAATTATAAGCGTTTGGTCGGACATGGGAACGCGCGGAAGCGCTTATTCAATTGGCGGGGTCGCGAATATTCCGCTCGATCCGCCACCTTCTGCAGGCGATTCTATTGTGGTATATTGTTATCGCCCAAATTTCTACGAGCCTATTTGGGCGAAGATTCCGGTTGCGCCTTTGGTCGCTTTCTCGATAAATCCTGACAGCCTTATTGTAGTGGTGCATGATACGATTTCGGTATATGTAGGTGATACACTGGGCATACCTATTGTTGGGGCGAAGATTACTATAGAAGGCATCGCCCTCGCGGAGACACTTTTCACAGATGCTTCTGGGAATGCGATATTGCCGCTAACTCCGATCTATTCAGAGGTCTTGAAAGTAACCGGATTCAGCCCGATTGGCGAGCTTACCTTTGTCGAATATATTCCTGTCGGCGGGGGTTTTCCGCTTATGCCGATCTCGCTGGAAGCCGGTTCGCCGGTTGTTCGTATCGCCGATTCACTCGCCATGGGTGTTCCCGGCGAGATAGGATTCGAATCGCCTTCCTATCCAACGCTTTGGTGTCTTCGTGGTTACGGTGTGGACACTTGCGCGACAGTAACCGATAGCGCAGTAATACATATTACACCGAATTTCATCGGGGATTTGCGTCTGATTACAGCCGCAGAAGGATATTCGCTGGGTTATTCGACAATTCGAGTGGCAAATTGTGCCGCTCCCTTTACGGGAAGCATCGGGTCTATTGGCGGAGAACCTGCTGGCGGGATGAGAATCGCCCTATATTCTGCCGGCTCGGACACCTCGACTACAGATGTTACCTCAGTTATTACTTCGAACGCCTCCGGTTCTTTTAGCTCCGCCGGCGCGATCAGGCTTGGTTATTACGATCTTTATATCTCCGGCTTCGGCTGGGAAGATACAGTTGTAACAAACCATATCCATCATGTCGATGGCGGTTATGATTTCGATGTCAGACGCTCTAATCTCAACAGGCTTAGCGTCGTAGCAACCGATGAATTTGGAACGCCTATACTCGCCGAAATCCATGTTGTGCGGGACAATAACGTTCTTCTCGGTTATACTCGAAATGGCGAGATAACAATCGATTCACTTCCGAGTTACGGCTATAAAGTGCATGTAGCCGCACGAGATATGGCGATTTATAGCGAGATTGTTTCGCTCGATGGCGATACTTATATCGAAGCGGAATTGTCTCCGGCGCGTGCTAATGTCCTTCTTATCTCCATCGAAGACGATCTTGCGGCGGATCATATCGAGGCCGACTTAATTGATTTCGGACTGACTGTGGTTCGCAAGAATTTCGTGCCGGCGCTGGATACAACCTTCCACTATGAGTTTGTGATATATTCCGCCGGTGGCGGTTCGGATGACGATGTTTGTAGCGAGGTTACGGGCAGAAAGCTTCTCGAATATCGTCAGGCGGGGATTAACCTTCTAATCGAAGGGGGAGAGATTGCATATGAGTATCATAACGCCGCTGTTGCAGAGGTGCTCGATTCTCTTCTGATGATATCGAACTGGTTTGGCGATAATCCCGGTGCGAACAATCTGCTTCTAAATCCGGAGCCTGAGAACGCGCTGGAATTAGCGAGAAATCCTCTTTCTCTACCGAGTATTATGGCTCCAAGGTCAATAGGTTACTGGGATTTCTTCTATTTCGACATTGTCGCGCCGACCGTTTCGACGATACTTTATACTGTAGGTTCATCGGCGAGGGCGGGAGTAACTTATTACCCCGATATTAATTGTCAAGGTCTTCATAGAATATCACATATGTTTTTCAAGTATGACAATGCTTTAACCACGCCCTATGCAAATCAAAAAGCGCTTCGCAATATAACCGAATGGCTTCGTCCGCCGGATTTCGAGCATGGAGTTCTGTTGGCTCGTGCATGGGTTCCCGCCGGAGAATCGGGAGATATTATGGTTGCCGGCGGTGGAGACACATCGATGACCGATATCGACGGAAAGTTTAGGCTTCAGATGGAACCGGGAACGCATTCGATTGCCTTTTCCGCGCCGCACGTTGCAGATACCGTTTTCTTCGGCATATCTCTCGACCCCGGACAGATTCGCACCGGCGATGTTTTCGTCCTTGCGGTTTACGGCATCGACGAGGTTGTGAAACCCGGCGATTACGCATTAACAGCGGTTTACCCGAATCCTTTCAACGGGAGGGTTGCTTTCGATGTGCAGTCGCCCGAGCAGTCTGAGATAGAGATTTCGATATTCGATATAAACGGCAGAATGGTTCACAATGAGAAGATTGGAATCCTCGGAAAGAGCACGATTGTATGGGACACATCGTCGGATATCGAGCTTGCGAGCGGTGTGTATTTCTATAAAATAGCTTTCCCGAACCGCGAAATTAAGGGCAAGGTTCTGCTCGTAAAATAGCGCTTATCCCTTTACGACGCCCATTGGAACGAGCCTTGCGACTTTTTTCGCAATTCCCGCGCCTACAACTACGTCGATGACTTTGTCGATATTCTTGTAGGCGTCGGGGGCTTCTTCGAGCATTGTTTCGCGGCCTTCCCATCTCGCGTAAACCCCTCTTTCGAGCAGTTCTCGATGGATTCGCCTGCCTTTGAACTCTTTGATTGCGGCATTTCTCGAGAGGACTCTTCCCGCACCGTGGCATGTGCTTCCGAAGGTCTCGTGCATGGCGTTTTCGGTGCCGGTCAACAGAAAACTGGCAGTGCCCATATCTCCGGGGATTATTACGGGCTGGCCGTGTTTGCGGTATGCTTGAGGAAGTTCCGGTCTTCCCGGCCCAAAAGCTCTTGTTGCGCCTTTGCGATGAACTAACAAGCGCTTTTCTTTGCCATCGACCGAGTGTTTTTCATATTTGGCTATGTTGTGTGCGACATCGTAAACAAGCCTAAGGCCGAGTTTTTCCGCACCTTTTCCAAAAATTTGTTCGAAAGAACAGCGAAGGAGGTGTGTAATCGCCTGCCTGTTTGCCCATGCGTAGTTAGCGGCGCAAGCCATTGCGGAGATGTATTGTTTGCCGTCCGGGGATTCAATAGGGGTGGAGGCAAGCTGTTTATCGGGCACTGAGATTTCATACCCCGCCATTTTCCCGACGAAGGCTTTCGCATAATCATCGCAAACCTGATGGCCGAAACCTCTGCTTCCACAGTGGATCATCGCACAAAGCTGTCCGGGGAATATTCCATAAACATCTGCCAATTCGGTATCTAAAACACTTTCGACGCGTTGAATTTCGAGGAAATGATTTCCCGAGCCGAGTGTTCCAATCTCGTCGTTTCCGCGTTTACGGGCTTTTGCGGATATAAATTGTGGATCAGCATCGGGCATCTCGCCGTTTTCTTCGCAATACTCGACATCCTCGTTCCAGCCGAAACCTTTATCCACAGCCCATTTTGCGCCCTTGATCAAAACCCTATCCAGATTTTTGCCTTCGACAAAGATTTTTCCGCGGGAACCGAGACCGCATGGCACATCAGCGAAAATCCTATCGATTAGCTCTTCTATATACGGCTTAACCTCATCGGCTTCCAAATCGCTTCGCAGAAGCCGCACGCCGCAGTTTATATCGTAGCCCACCCCGCCGGGCGAGACAACGCCGCTATGAACATCCATTGCCGCAACGCCGCCGATAGGGAATCCATAGCCCCAATGTATGTCGGGCATGGCAAGGCTTGCTTTCTGTATTCCCGGCAATGTCGCTACATTCGCGACCTGTCGGAATGCGTTGTCGTCCAGTGCCGACCTTATTAGATCGTCATCGGAATAGATAATCCCCGGAACACGCATTCCGGGCTGGAAATCTTTGTTAATACGCCATCTGAAATTGTCTATCTTCTCGATTTTTTCCATTTTCATTCTCCATGAAATGAGAATTGACAGGTCGAAGGGGCGACGCGCCCCACGCGCGATTGGAATATTTTGTGTCAAATAATAACTTTGTTCGCGCGTGGGGCTGGGCGTCCGAACGGGGTAGAGAATCTTATGTAATAGGATTTAAAATGTCTGCCCCGTTCGGATGCCCACCGCGTCAAATTCGCGGGGACAGGTTTGTGGTTTAAGTTTGAAATATGATATCCGCGAATTTGTCGCGGGCGTCGCCCCGAATGTTATGATAAACTTCGTAATAGCAAATATACATAAACAAAAATAATAAACAACTAAAGTAAATCTATTGATATACAATTAGTTATCAGATTTATATAATAATCCGATAGCCGCATTGTGCTGTGGATATTTTGGAATTATTACCGGAACACAGTATTTCATCGCCAATAGCTTCGAGATGGCCGAATTTCGTGCAACTCCACCAACTAAAACTATACGTGTGGGTGTGCGAGAGGAGAGAGGCCCGGCTATTCTTTGGATGATTTGGGCGTTCACACCGGCCGCGAGATGCTCTTTTGAGATGCCTTTTGCGATTTTAGCCACAAGCTCGCTCTCGCCGAAAACCGCGCATGTTGCCGATAATGGCTCCGGGTCTTCAAAATAGGTTGATATTTTTGAAAGGCTCATTCCGAGAATCTTTGCCATGTTTTCGATATATCTACCCGCTGATGCCGCACAACGGTCGTTCATGTAGAAATCGTGAACCTTGCTCTCTCGAACAGTGATTACTTTGCTGTCCTGGCCGCCAAGGTCGATGAGAGTGAAATCCTGGATACCTGTCTGATAAACAGCACCTGACGTATGCGCTTGAATTTCCGGAACGACCTCGGCATTGGCTATGCTTAGAGCATTTCGCCCGTATCCTGTTGCGAACACAAGAGAATCTTTGTCTGCGCCGAATTTATCGAGATCGAGGATAAAACCATTTTCCGAGGCATGTCCGAATTCGTCGTAAAATTGGGTGGAATCATAATCGAAAAGCTCCGGTTGACCGGATTTTCCGAGAATCGCGATCTTTATCGACCGGCTTCCGAGATCAATACCAATTTTTGTCCTCATTTTAATCCCCTTAGCATTTCAATGAAGGCCTCTAAACGGATGCGCGTCCGCTCGTCGATCTGAAAATCGCATTCGCCCTCGATTGTCAAAATCGGCACATCGAGGTGTTTCCGAAAGAGAAGATCCTCTATTTGTCTAAAACAGAAGCTTTGCGTATAATGGATAATCCCATCGATCTTTCTTGCCCGAATCTCATTGGAGATGTCTTCAATCCTCTTGAAGACGCTTTTGGGATAGGTGTATTTGGAATATGCAGTTAGAAAATCGTCTTTGGTGAAGGGAAGGGAAAATTGACGCTGAGTTTCATTGAAAACTACCCTCGCACCAATTTTCTCAGACTCCTCATAAATATTCGGAAAAATAGGCGGCACTCCAATATACCCAAGTCGAATATCCTCATTAAAAGCGGTTCTGGCAAGCGCGAGTTTGAGTAGTTCATTCGCATCCTGCATCCAAACGGAAACATCGCTGTTGAAATCACTAGTTGAAACGAGTTGGAGATGGTTTTCAAATCCGCTTACAGTATTGCTTTGCCAAGTCGCTTCGTCGATTTTCCGAGCCAACTCGCGAGGCCTTTTTAATTCGTCATAAACACGAAGAATTTCATCCCAGTGGACACCGAAATATCTTGCCAACCTTTCGATTTCAGCTCTTAGAAGCCCGGAATCGCCATCGTAGGGATAGCCGAAGGGGATTATTTTCACTCCAACGTCTTCCAAGGTCTCCGCGAGAGCATGGGTGTTCGAGCAGTCTCCCTGAGTTACGATGACCACAGCGTCGATACCCCGCTCCTCGACTACAGCGCCATAGATGCCGGCAATCCATGGGCAGACCGTGCGCGGATAGCCGTCGTGCCTCGCGCGGACAAGGAAACGCTCCCTACTTTTCGAGGAGACGAAAAGATTGTTTAAGTCCACCGGAATATGACCGGCGGCCCAAATAACCTCTTGCGGAATAGTTGTTGTTAAGCCAATCTTCGCCATATATTTAACTTAATCAATTTTGGGAGTTTTTACAAGTGGGAAGTTTCTGGTCGATACTTCAAAATATACCCTTGTTAGATTCTGAGTTATGCGTATATTTAAAAACTGAATTAGGAGAGTTATGAGACATTTAATATTACTACTTATCTTATTATCGTCCATC
The DNA here is from genome assembly GCA_964459995.1 of uncultured bacterium. Taxonomy (GTDB): domain Bacteria; phylum UBP14; class UBA6098; order UBA6098; family UBA6098; genus CAZSHG01. The sequence goes on from CAYWOR010000008.1 coordinate 76,518, forward strand.
GTATTATCGCAATCCGAATGGAGTTTGGAGTTTACTGTCGAAGCTCCGGGGACTACGATTTTTATCCGATCATTCGGAGTCGCCGAGGGGGCTACAGACGGCTACGACATCCTGCACGATCTGCCACTGTTAGTCAGCTCCAGCGACACAACCGTGTTTTTCCCGTTGGAAACCGGCTGGGTTAGCGCACTAAGCCGCGACATCCGGAATAATCGCGCATCCGGACATCAGTGGTTGCTTCGGTTCAGGAATATGGCGCTATCAGCGGTTTCATGGATACCCGATTCGCTTCCCGATGAGGGGGAATTTCATGTGAGCGTTCATCACACTGATTCGATCCCGTTTCTTTGGTGGGATATGAGAATCACCCCGATGGTTATCGTGCCAGCGAGTAGAAATGTCTCCTTTAAATGGTCGGTTCCCTCCGGCGAAGATACGCTTTCGCCCTATGTTAGCGGCTGGATTCCTGCGAATGGTGAGCTTTTTGTGCCCCGTGAGACGAATATCTACTGCGAAATTCGGGATGTTGGCACTGGAGTTGACCAAAGCACTATCGAATTAAAGGTTGGCGGAGCGAATGTTACGTGGCTTGCGACGATCGATTCTATTGCCGACGGATTCTCTGTTCTATATGATCCGCTTCTTGATTTTGGCTGGAATTCATATGTAACCTGCATATTATCGGCTTACGATCTCGAAACGCCCAGCAATTATGTTAGTGATACTGTGAGATGGAGAACTCTGCCGGATTCCCTCGCCTTTGAAGTTTCGGGAACTGTTACGACGGGAGATCCGCCGTTTCCAATCGCAGGAGCTGTTGTAACTATCTCTGACAGAGCGGATACTACGGGTTTAGATGGCTATTATCATTTCGACAGTATCTCCGAAGGCGCATACACAATCCGGGCAACGGCCCCCGGATATGACCAGTCCTCAAGATGGGTATGGATTACTTCCGATACAGTTTTCAACTTCATTCTTTCCTCAGCGCCATCACCGGAGGTTCTCATCATCGATTTCGATTCAGGATCGCAACCTTTCGATGGCGACACTATCGGCGAGGAGCGGAAGATAGCATCAATTCTGAGCTACCTCGGTTACAGTTACGAGATCACGCCACAAAATCCGAATATCGCAACCCTCGATTTGAACGCATACAAGTTTGTCATTCTTGTAACCCCTGTTCGCGGAAGCGCTTCTCATCAGATTGTCCCGGATGCGCATTTGAGTGTGCTTGCAGATTATCTCGCAGACGACGGACGAATTCTATGGATTGCACCTGACGGCGGCCCCGATTATGCCGAAGGTTCGCTTATTAGTGCTGATTTCTTCGATATGTTTGGCGTAGTTTTCGAGAGTGAGGGAAGAGCTTACGATTCGAGTGGGAATGTCCGAAGGTTGTTGGGGGATGCCTCGGATTATTGGCTTGCTCTCGATGTCGAATATGATCACTTGACACCAGCAGATAATTACCTCGACGAGCTTAGTGCGAGCGGAGAAAACGCCTATGTCGCATTATGGAGCCAATCTATCGACCCGGCGCCGGAGTCGGCAACAGGGAGAATGGTGTTCTTTGACAGCGGAACCTATCGATGCGCCATTGCGACCTTCCTTTTCGGGGGGATCAATGACGCGATTTTCCCAAATTCGGCTTTCAACATTCTACGCGCGGCGATGTCTTATCTCGACAAACCATCGGAGATTAACGATTTTCCAACTGTCCTGCCAAAGGCTTTTTCGATAAGGGTTTTTCCAAATCCCTTCAACAGCATTTGCACGATTGAGACTCGGGAAGGTGTTCAGATATTCGACCTCTCGGGGAGGCTTGTTGCCGTCAAATTCCCTGTGAATGGGCGAATTCTATGGGAAGGGATCTCCGATGAAAACACCAAACTACCCACCGGCATATATTTGGTTCGGGGGGTAGAAAGCGGAAACACAGCACGTGCGGTGCTTCTGAAATAATCCTTGGGAATTAGTTCTAAGCTTTTCCGCGAAGGCCTTCGAGGACTGTTTTCGCGTCCGGGACAAATTCGAAAAACTCCTCGAGCTGACCACATGCGAACTCTTTGCATCCGGCGCAGTTATCGAGACCACGTTCGACCACACAAGCGCGAATTCCGCAGGTAGTAGCATGGGCGGTGCTCAAAAGACCGTCCTGCATGCAACCCTCGCAAATACAGTCTTCGGGTTGGCAATTAGCGCCGTATATTTCACTCCATTTTTTGGCGACTTCCTCACGGGCGACTTCGTCGTCGTTGATTGTCGCTTTGTATGCCTCACAATCGGCACAGTTCAATCCACAGGCGGAGATGATTTCGTCCATTTCGTTCCTTTCATGGGATGAAAAATTAGCTATTGTTCGACTTATGCTCCGTTCGTCGGGAATTATGTCTAGTAAACACGTCTTAACTTAAACCTAAATCATTCTTCGTAAATTGCAAGCGAAAATTATTATTTGATGTGAGGTGTGTTTGAAGAATGGTTAAAGGCTTATGGTTGGGCCATTTGCGATCTGATGAAACCTTGGTTGGGACATTGCACTTGACTTTGGTAAGAATTGGCGTTTATTTTGTTAGTGGAGGTTGTTATGAACGCGAATAGAAAAGTCGAAACGTTGATTGTAAATGCCGCCGAGCTTGTAACTTTGGATACCTACGGCGGATTAGTGCCGCTTCACGGTCGAAAGATGCGCGAGATAGGCATTATCGAGAACGGAGCTGTTGCGATTGCCTCCGGAGAGATTTTGTCCTATGGCAAAACTCACGAACTTTTGGACAAGCTCGAAATCGACGGCGACACGCGTATTATAGACGCTAAGGGGAAAACAGTTACTCCCGGCCTTATTGATTCTCACACACACCCGGTTTTCGCATGCACTCGCGAGAATGAGTTCGCGATGCGCATCGAGGGCAAAAGCTATATGGAGATCGCAAAAGCGGGGGGTGGGATACTAAATACGGCAAGGAAAACCGCCGAACTGACCTTGGAGGAGATGTCCACGCGCGCGACGCCCTATTTGTCGTGGATGCTATCACACGGCATCACGACGATAGAGGGAAAATCCGGCTATGGTCTTACCACCGAGAGCGAGCTGAATATGCTTCAAGCTTTGCGCTATCTCGACCAAATCGAGCGGATTGACATAATCCCGACCTTTATGGGGGCGCATGAGATACCTGCGGAATTTCGTGGTGGTCAGGAAGAAGAGTATGTCGAGTTGATCATCGAGGAGATGTTGCCTATAGTTTCAGAGAGAAAATTGGCGCAGTTTTGCGACATCTTCTGCGAGGTAGGTGTTTTCGATCTCGCTCAGACTCGTCGAATTCTCACTAAAGCGAAAGAACTTGGCCTTGGAATCAAGCTTCACGCGGACGAAATCGAACCGATGGGCGGAACTGAGCTTGGGGTCGAACTTGGCGCGATAAGTGTCGATCATATTATCGAGGTTTCGAAAGAGGGAATCAAAAGGCTCGCGAAATCGAGCACAGTCGCGACACTTCTACCTGGAACATCGCTATTTTTGGGCAAAGGAAAATTCGCTCCTGCCAGAGAGCTTATCGACTCTGACGCCGTTGTCGCCCTCGCCACGGATTTCAATCCCGGAAGTTCGCCTACGACGAATCTTCCATTGATTATGAGCCTCGGTTGCATCTCGATGAAGATGACCCCCGCTGAAGTAATTACTTCTGTTACTCTTAATGCCGCTTTTGCTGTAGGAGCAGGGGAGAAGGCAGGCTCATTGACTCATGGGAAAAATGCGGATATCGTGATATGGAACGTTGACAATCATATTCAAATACCTTATTTTTATGGTGAAAGCCTCGTAGAAACTGTTATCAAGAAAGGCCGAGTTGCTTGGGATAAGAAGTAAAATACTAACTATTGCACTTTTGTGTGCGATTATTCTTGCGAGTGGGTGCTGGTATTACAGTTTTACTGAAAAGCCGTATCCGCATATCCAAAATACGTATATCGAGTCTTTCGACAACGAAACCGACCGTTATGATCTCGCGCCCGCACTCACCGATGGGCTTATCGGCAAACTTCAAGGAAGCGGGCTTTTGAAATTAGCGATTAAAGATGACGCCCAATCGCTTATTTCCGGCATAATAAGAAGCTATTCGAGGGAAGCCTATACCTACACCTCGGGAGAGGAACCGCTCGATTTTATTGTTCGAGTTCGCGCTCAGGTTGAGTTCTACGATGTTCAGGCCGGTAAAAGCCTCTGGAAATCTACCTTGGAAGGATTCGCAACTTATCCGGCGGACGAATCTACTAAGAACGAGGAGGCCGCTCGTGATGAAGCTGTCGCTATGCTTATTGAGCGAATAATCGACCGTCTTCGCCAAGGGTGATATTTTTCTTGACTTTGCATAAGCGTCTATTTATAATGGCAAACGACATATGCCGAAGTGGCGGAATTGGCAGACGCGCTAGGTTCAGGGTCTAGTATCCTTAAGGATGTGGGGGTTCAAGTCCCCCCTTCGGCAAAACTTAATAAAACAGTGGCGTAAGTCACTGTTTTTCATTATATTAGGATTTAGAAGAATTTTAGTGTTCCATTTTTGTTCCAAGGAGGAAAAAGATAAGGTTTGTAGTGCCCCCCAAAAGTCAAGGTTAAATTAAGAGAGAGTTTTTGTTAACATTCGTTGATTTGTGTTTTCCTTGGGCAATCACAAGATATTGCCTTTAATATCGATACGGTGCTAAGTGTTTCAAGTTCAGTGCGGGCAGACATCTTCTTCGATCCCAATCCAGAACCTTTAACCTTGATTTTGGTCATATGATGCCCAGATTTCATATGGACGTTTAGTGCGCGGTTTAGAAGGCATAGGCGTCCTGCAGGCCTCGAGGATGCGGTTCTTCTTCACCAGCCCGAAGGGTCTGTAGGAAAGATCGTTCTCGCTCATAAGCCGATAGATACGCTTTTTCATTCTCTCTGCTCCTTAGGTTAAATGATCTCGTTCTTCTCTCAATATAACCATTTTTCTAAAATGGGAGCAGTATAGCGGTCTCTAATGCGATAAAACCGCTTAAAACACCTTGGAAATCATGAACACAATCTTCAAGTAAAGAAAGTGCTGAAGATGGGTTACATTTCTCGGCACGGTCACAGCTTTAGCGTTTGAGACCGACGTGCCATGTTGAAATTAGTTTTAAATTAAGTAAAGGATGGAATTGGCAGATTGTATGAGAAATGTTCACCACCCCATCCTATATTTTTAATTTGTATTTGCCATTTCTACGGCAGAACCGGTCTGCAAAGGATTCCAATACGGATTACCTCACTAACAGATCCATGTGAGGAGCGAGTTGGCGATTTGAAATAGAACCATAAGAAAGCCCAGTTCATTCCCGATGGAGGCACATTCGAGCCTTCCGTGCCGAAAACCTCGTCTGTTGCCCAGGTCATATTATAATTCACCCAATCGTTAACCGGATGGTATGAGAAATATTCCGGGGCTACAGCTGACATAGAGAACTGCGCTCGCAGGTTGTAAACATCGACGCCGTTAAGGAAACTCGCTGACCAACGAGGGCCGTCGTCTCGGATCCACAAACCCCAATCAAGGTGAACATCTCCAGTGTTTGCGAGGTAGAAGCTCTCGTAGGAATTCATCGCCCTCGTTTCATTGTAGTTAAGATTTCCTGCAAACCAGACTGTGTCCGAAATCGAATAAGATAGTATCCCATCCCATAAGCCAACATTGTAAACGGCAAAATGGTCTCTGGCCGAGTAGAGATTTACTAATCGATACGGATTGAAAGAGAGGTCATCCCAGTGGTGGAAGGTCCAGAGGCTGTCGGCATAAACATCGGTTTCTGAGACTGCGAGAGAATAAGGACCTCCGGGGTATTTCCAGAATGTATGCTCAGAAGTCCCCCAAACCGTGTCACCATCACATGCTATCCAGCCGTATGGGTTTTCTGGATATTTGAATATTCGCAGAGGATATTGCACAGTGAAATATGCGAGATAACTGTCGATTTCGGTGGAGTGGACTATCCAATGTTTGCGCTCGCCGCCATCGCTCCAGCTATCGAAAACATATCCCATAGTTGTCGTTTGTAATTGGGGTGAGATTGCCTCGATAGAATGATATGTTCCTTCAACCCAATGGGTTTGGAAGGGCGATGGGACTGTGTCCCCATCGACAATGACAAAGCCGGAATCTGAATGGCCGAAGGTATTTTTAATCAAGACAGGAACGAATCCATACCAAATTGTGTCATTTTTGGGGGCAATAATCTCTGTCCATTCGCGCTCATCGTAAGTTTGACGTGGGGGAATTCCTGATGTAAATTCGGAGAAACGCAGGGTTCCCATGCGATCGATCCAGTCAGAGAAAAATCCGTAAAGGGTTGTTCCCGAATAGATAATACCGAATTTGTGGTGTTGTTCCAACGTCGGGCAGTGGAACATATCGGTTCCGATAAGCGCCACATAGGCTTTCAGCTGATTATAATATGTCGGATTCAATACTACCTGGGCCGTGATATTCCAAAGTGTGTCTTCAATATTTATCCAGCGCTCGAACCCGTTCGATCCTGTTGAGAGACTTGGAACCGCTAAGTCTGAGCCAGGAATACACCACACAAATGCGCCTTCGGTGATCGAATCCACGGACATCATTGCCGGAGTAGTGTCGTAATATGCTATATGTATCGAGTTTGGAGATTCCAAATCCAAACCACCTGTGAAGATCCCAATATTCAGCCTTACCAGATAGTCGATTGTAGTAGTTGCGAAACTGTCCGGATTGTTTGTCCAAAATCCCTGATTATTAGCGAAATCGATAGCTCTGATTCGGAAATCGTAAACCGCGCCCATTACGCATGGGCCGAATACTCCGGTGGTGTCGTCGGTAGTAATCCAATCGATCCACACTCCGCCGTCGATACGATATTGGATATTAAACTGTGCAATGCCGGTTCCGAGTTCTCCGTCCGAACTATCATGGCCAGCCCAATGAAGATTCACCATCGTATCCGGGGTGAACTCATAATCAGTCCATATCCAACTTACAGGTGGGTTGTGATCTTGTTGTTCCGGTGGAAGAAAACCGACGATCACAATATTGTCGGCTCCCTTCGAACTATCCGGATAAAAGACGGGGGAGGGTTGGCCGATAGCATCGTGGACTTTGTGTTCTGCACCCGTTTTGGCAGACATCCCAGCAGATGAGAATATGTCGCGCACGATTACATGTGATGTTCCGGTCATCTGGGGGATTGCCATTGATAAAGCCGGTAACAGGAAAAATATCGATACGAAGAATCCGAAAGGCTGGTTTTGAACACTTCCTTTCATCACAATCACCTTCTTTATTTTGAGCGAACCATCAGGTAAGCGCTTGTAAATTCTGTAGCCCCCGAATCAACCCACCCGAAAAGGTGGATTTCCCATGGGTTAATCCCTGCAGAGAAATCTTTCCAATCGCTTTCAACAACCCATCCTGTTTGAACTGCGTTCCATGTCATATCGCTGAACAGAATCGGATAGACTTCAGTTGTTCCGTCATGGGCACGAATTTGGAAGCTGGGGCTTCCAGCTGTATTTGCAGATACCCTTACGACAAGCTTAATCTGAACTTCGCCGTCGATAGCGTAGATATTAGGAATAAGTCCTGATTCACAATTAAAAAGATCTTGACCTGCAATGTTGTTCATTACATAAGGCGCTCCGGCCTGCCATAATGGGAGAGTGCCCATCATAGTAGGATAACCGATCGAATACTCTGATATTACACTGTCCAAATGCCATTCTAGAAGTGAATCTACATTCACAAAGGTTGTGAATTCGGCAGAAAGGCTGTCAGAATAATACTGAAGAACCGAATCGATGTTGGAAAAGCCGAGGGTGTTTGTGAGTAATGAATCGTAGTTCAGATATAAAAGAGTATCAGACGATCCGCCTATTTTGTATGATATTCCAAATCCATCAGCATCGTTAATGAATACCATGGAGATCCATCTATTGTCGTTTAGGATAAAACTGAAAGTATCCCCATCAGTTTCAACCGTTGCCGTAACGAGAGTATCTTTATTCATTAAGAGAGCTCTGCCATTTGGAATCTCAATTCCCCACAAGTCGAACAATGTATCCGATTCCGTATGGACCAGAAAACGGTAATCCTCATATACCAACCATGCCAGAGTGTCTTCTCCGATAAGATACGCGATGCCGTTTTCACATTCGACAAACCCCAAAGAAGAGGTATCATCGTTGAAAACCATGTATAGTCTCATTGAATCAATGTTTACCCAAGCTTTTGCCAATGTATCATTATCGAAAAGGATAGCCACTCCGTAATCGACATATGAGAAGCTAATCATATCGATAAAATCGTTGGTAATGCTATCGGCGTAAGCTCTGATGAGGCTGTCAATGTTTATCTCTCGGATGCTGTCGGCCAATACCGCGAAGCTTTGGAAAGTATCTATGTCCCAACCCTTGGCTAAAATGTAACCGTGAAGCAAAGAAAGATATTCCCCCCACATATAGAGAGTATCTTCCGGAATTCCCGAGTTCCCCATGATATTGTAGAGGGAATCGGTTATACGGAAAACATCAGAGATGTCATTACCGTTGATAAGTTCGGCATTTGCGGCCATAAACGAGTAAGCATTTGTGGATAGTGGTTCTCTTGGAGTTAGAACATCGGTTCCAATAACAATTTCGAGCCAGTATTGGCTATCAAAAGTTATATTTAGCGGACTTCCCGCAGAACCGAGGCGAACTGCAAAGAACCCGTCAACGACATCGACACCATAATGGATTTCGCTCCAGAGGGGTGAACTCGGACCAATTTCGACGTCGTAAATCCGAAAAGTGATATCGTGGGCTCCACTCAAGGGTGCCCCGCCGATATCCGTCAACTTAGCCTGATAATTCAAGTGTGGCGGGACGGCAAATATAACCGTCGCGATAATCAGAACAAATAGAACGATTTTCGAGTAACTCATTTCCTCTCCTTGTATTAAGTAATTTCGTTCATTCCATATATGGGATTGCTGTAATGTTTAATTTTAGCAAATTAAAGCCGTAATTAGTTGAGGAAGCCGGAAGCGGAGATCTGAACTGTAGCCATAATTTGGACGATTCGGGTGGAGAAAAGCCTAATCCATATCCACCCGGGCCATATCTCCAGTTGGATGCAACTCTATGTGGTCCAAATAGAATAACGTCGGAAGACAAGTTGTAACCTATTGGCACAGTCTCCTGAAAACGCCCAAGAATGGCGAATTTATTCGCGTCGGGATAATGCCCGGATATCCAGTCTGAGGTGTCGATTATCGATAGTCCTAACGAAATCATAACATCGGACAGGTTTGTTATTTCGATTTCCTCGCTGTCGATCATGTCCCGAATATCACCGGCATATATTTCTCCAATGTCCCAAACTGGGTCGGAAACCAATATTTCGAGGAGTGGAGCCGATCCCGTATAGCCTGCCACAAAGGTTGTATCTCGAAGTATATTAGCAATGAAGTTCGGAGATACTCCTCCGAACGACCAGGAATCAAAGCTGTAAATCGAATCGCTACAGTAACTCGAAACCGATACGCTGACATTGTGCAAGCTTCCGTATTCCCACCACCTCTCTTGGAAAACAGACTCGATTCCAAAAACTGTATCCCCATCGAGAGCCATCCAACCGCAATTGTTTGTGGCGGGGTCTTTGGTGATGGTAACTTTCATTTCGCGTTTATAAAACGCTGTAAGGGTGCAGGGTGCTTCTATTGGGGCGGTTGTATGTGCTATCGAAGAACCATCTGACCAAGAGTCCCAAGAAAATCTTTCAAATGAATCAACAATGTCTGGATTTGAGGCGAAAATATCGTGAGTCGTTCCGTGATTCCACCATACTCGGGCTCGTGCACTTTCCAAACCGACAATAGTATCCATATCCAGAATCAGATAACCATAGGTATTAGTCGCTGGAGATTTTCGGATTTCACATTTATATTGTCTGTCATAATACACAACAAAATCTATTGGCCCTCTAATTGTATCGGTAATGTGCGAAGTGTCGAACCCATCCGAAAAATGGTTTAGCTCGAAGCGGTTAAAGGGATCGATTGTATCCGAATAACTCGCTAAAAGAGCGTGGAAGCTGTTGGAATCGCACCAAAACTGTTGAAACACGGATTCTATTCCCCAAAATGTGTCGAGATCGAAGGATAGAAAACCAAAGGTGTTTTCAGGAGGATATTTTGAGACAGTAACTGGGAATTGAGAGTGATAATCAGCAGTAAAATTTGTTGGATTGGTGATCGGGGAAGTTGTATGCTCTCTTGCGCCGCCGTCGCTCCAATTACAGAAACGCCATTTCCTGGTGGTGTCGATGGAATCAACCGCGCTAACCCCGATTTCATGAACAGAACCACTCGCCCACCAGAAGCTTTGTTCGAGAGAAGCTGTTCCAGTATAGATTTCCGAATCGACATACAATGTCCCTGCAATATTTGTTGCTGGCAGTTTGATTAAAGAGCATAGATACTCATATTGGACTGAAAAAAGGGCAGTGAAAACCGTGTCGCTCGTAATGGGAACCCATTGCGCGCTATCGCCCCCACAGTCCCATCCTTCAAAAGTAAAGATGTATTTTGTTCCCTCTATGAAATAGGGATTTTGGGGGTATGCCGAGGCTATGTGAATCGAATCTCCAGATGAAAGAAACACTTGGAAGGGAGCAGGTGTAAGGATTGAGTTCACGAAAATCGAATCTGGAATTTCGGAAGGCAAATTTGTGGCTATTACCACCGAGCCGATTTGTCTTTGGCTGACAGTTCCTGCCATGCCGTTACATCCTGTATTACCTGGATGACTGCTCGATACTCCATTCCCGTTGCCGCCAATTCCTCCATTACCGCCGAGTGCCGAAATGTTTCCCAATATTACGCTCATAGCTGAGTTATAGGAAAGTTTAATCCTTCCCCCGCCACCACCAGCGCCGCCTCCGCCGCCCATGCCGCCATATGCTTCGACGGGACAGAAGGAGCCTGTCATTCCAGCCCCAAGGTTGCCACCCCTGCCGCCATTTCCTCCTGTAGAAGCTATTGTCGCGGATTCAGCAGTAATCATTTTTGGGGCGAAAAGCAGTATTCCTCCACCAGAGCCTCCTCCAGCTCCGGCACCTCCTCCTCCGGGACCTTCGCCCTCGGAACAATCCCTCGAATCTCCGCCCTTTCCACCATCTCCTCCGCTTTCGCCATTTGCAATAATTGCCCCTGAGATATATAGTGAATCAGCGGTTATCTTTATAATCCCGCCACCGTTTCCGCCACGATGACCGTCCTCGCCTCTACCGGGTATATGATCGATTCCATTTCCATTGTTGCCTCCGCTTCCTGCGCCTCCACCTCCGGATCCCATATCGATATCACTCCCATGGGCTGTTCCATATAAGAATGTCGTTCCGTCTGGACAGGAACCCGCTCCCGAACCCCCAACTCCGCCGTCACCGCCATCAGCACCATCGGTATGAATCACAACACGCCAAACTCCCTGGCCTTCTCCACCAAGTCCTCCAACACACGAAACACCGCCGTAGCCTCCTCCGCGTCCACCACCGGCACCTCCACCGCCAGCATATCGACCACCCGGCCAAGATGTGTTGCGGCCTCCTTCGTTTCCGTTTAAACCGGCACATCCTCCTGCTGGGCCTTCTCCCGGTTCGCCGGCAATACCCCCTTTTGCATTGCCTCTTCCGAAAGACGGTCCACCTTCACCACCTCGATATCCAGCTCCCGAGGCATCTAAAGTCCCTTCGACAATTACCACATTTGCTTCAATCTCTAAAAAACCGAAATCGAAGCCGTCGAAGTGCTTAATTGGAGATAAGCCTGTAATTCTTAGAGTATCTATGCCCGTGTGAACTCCGGCGATTGAATCGCCGTCGGATGGAGTCCAGTTAGCATTGGAATGATTCCCACCAGAAATATTATCCCATCCTAAAGCAACCTCATTAAGCAAAAGAGAAATAATTGCACATAGAAACAAGATAATATTCTTCTCGGTAGTATTCATATCGAGTCGATAAGCAATAATTTTCAAAAGCTCTTTTAATGAAATATATTTTCAAGATAATGGATGTCAAGTGAAATTTTAAAAACAAGTTCAGTTATTCTGGGAAAGCTTCTCAGAATACCGCGGTAGTAAGATTTGCTGAGGGAAAACAGTAGGAAATTTCGTCCTTCTCGCAGATAATTCTTTTATTGCTTCGAAACCGAAACAAACTCGGAACCGTTGTGTGTCGTATCAGGCAAGTTTAGGAGCCGATCCCTTGCCTCAGCTTTAATGTTTATTTGAAATTTCGATTAATCTGCTGGAATAGTAATTGTGCCGTCGGAATTCATCAGCACCCAATAAGCTTTGCCAGGAACCAGCGAATCCGCTGTATGATAATCTACGCCGTTATAGCCCAGAATATCTCCAATCACCGATACCGCCGGAATGATTTCAATTTCGCTAAGCGGCACAGCACAGCTTCCCAAAGCGCCGATCAGATTCCATCCTCGGTAAAGGTGTGTATGGTATCTGTCAATCAAAGTCCCCGCAATCGGGTGGACGAGAGAATCTTCGAGCCATATCCAATAACCTTCGCCGTCGGCAATGTAGGTCGCGTAATTATAAATCGAGCGCGGAGTATCATATCGGAAAACCCCCATCGAAGTTGGGAACACAGCCTCCGGAGGCATTCCGTTTGGATGAACAGGACTACTGACCATATTCCAACGCGGAATAAAGGACATTTCACGAATCTCCAAAGGCGAAACTGTCCAATCGATGACAAGAGTGTCGTCTGCACCGAAAAAGGCTGAGGCATCCCTTTTCATGTCAATAATATCATTCATTCTGAAATTGCCCTCGGGGAGACGTCCGATGTTCCATCGAACGATGCCGTTAGGTTCGCCGCCGGTCGTGATTACCCATCTGCGCGGCGGTTCGGAAAGCCTAATATCGCGCATAAGCCTATCGATTATTGGAAAAACGGAATCGGCGATAGGAAACCATGCATCTACAAAGGAAGCTGGTGGAGGAACGAGCATGATATCGAGTCCGGGATCGTAATTTTCTGTGCCTGAAGGGTTCGCTCCGAAAGTGAGTGTGAAATCTTCGACTGACGGGCTATCTGTCCGGTTGAAACGAAGATCGCAGAAAAAGCTTTGGGGCTGTAATTCGACGGCGATAAACCCGTCCTTCCAATTCAGTTTCGGGAAACCGTTATTAAAATACATCGTATCGAATGAGATATCCGCAAAGCTTCCTCCAAAGGCATTGCATGGGATATAGGCTTTGACATAGATGAAAACACCGCCTGTGTCGCCATGCACTGTAGCACCGCCGCACTTCGCTTCGATAATTCCCAAATCAGGAAAAGTCTCAAGGCGAGTTATCGTCCACGATTCGGTGAAAGTGCCGGCTGTATATAAGTCAAAAGGCACGAGGACATTCGGATCGGCGTGAAAACGCATGAAAGCGCTGTCCAGCCACGTATGATGCAGGCTATCAATGTGAAGCGGAACGAGAACCGTGTCGCATCGATTGCCAGTCATCCATGGGAATTCAACATATCTCGAGTTTTGAGCGATAGATACTACCGCTGTATCGCTGTTCCAGTTGCAAAAGGAATCACGCACAGAAACAACCACAGTGCATTCAGAGCACGGGAATACAGAAATTGGCCAAAGGAGGGAAGTTCCATCGACAGAATAAGATTCATCGATATCGCAACCGAAAATATGAACTTCGCTAAGGTCGCCAACCCAGAATAGATCGTCAACTATCCATGAGAATAAGCAAGTATCACCCGGCATTAGAGGCTCGACCGGAACTGTCAACTCGACATCAGGCACCTTCGAATCCAAAGGCCCTGTCGATATCACATTGTCGGCCAGAGAATCGCATATGACTATCTTGTAAAGTTTCCCAAGGACATTGTTTTGATACCACATATTACTGCCATCCCAGCAAAGGCCCTCTGCGCCGGAACCGGAATTCGGAACAACATGGCTTTTAACTACTTCGAAAGTAACTGGATTTATTTGTAACAGCCTTCCGAAATTGTTCACACCCCAAAGATAACCCAAGGCATAAGCCATGCCTTCGACGTCAGTCGTATAATCCCTCGGAAGCTCAAGAAGAGTGTCTATCGATGAAACTGGCAGGGGTAATCTTAGATCGATATGCAGGAGTTGCCACATAGTCGCGGCATCGTAATGGGAAAAAAACAGCGAAGAGTCGATAATCTGAGCGCATTGGTAATTATCGGGATATGGAGATGCGTATATCAGCTCGAAGGTTTCCGAGTCCAAATCGAATCTCTTCAGTGTATCGTCGGCAACGCCGCGGTCTTTATTTGTGCTGAAGTAGATATAGCCGTCCTTATAATCGATGTCAGTGTTGCAATCATCGCAAAGAAAAACAGAATCTACAGCGGCCGAATCGGGATGGATATTCGTCTTTTTGTAAAGATGCCCATTCCACAGATGATAAAGCCAAAAATGATCATCGCCGTAAGCTAATCCCCAACCATAGGGTGAAATAACATCTATGGAGTCAATTATCGCGAAGGTGTCGAGAAGGGTTACAATTTCCACCCTGATCCACCAGTCGCCGCCTTCGACACCCGGCAAATCTTCGCTCATCAGCCATTGGAAACAGTGTGTCCCCGAAGCTATGCCGATTCCCATATCACCCATTGTATCCAAAAGCGAAGTGAACCATTCTTCGCCTGCCAATACCCATGTTAATCCGCTATCTGCGCTTACCGAGACGGAAACATCGGCCGTGTCGCCGCTGAGAATATAACAGATATGCACGATATTGCTGTCATTACAGTCTGTTTCTTCAAAAAACCAAAGCGAATCGATAGTCGAATGAACTTCCGGCTCGCGCGGGCATGTATCCGACGAGAACATCTCTTGGCCGTCGTTTGAATCTAAATCCTGCTGGCGAAGTTGAAGCCCGAAATTGGGGCCTACCACCCAATGTCTGTAGAGCGTATCTATATCCAGAACAAACCAGCCCTCCCAATCGCTGTGAACGGGCGTAAATCGATTGGACGCGATAGTCAAATCCACCGATGGTGCGGTTTCCCATGTTACAGTCATCTCATCCCAGAATGATGTTACAAGGTAGGCCTGAATCCAATTTGCATCTGTAGCAGTGCCGAACTTATACAGCCAGACCTCACAGGCTTCGAGAGAATCGTAATCCGTCACGAGAGTATCGAACATGATGAATGAACGCCGTGTCCAATGCCAATCTTCTTTGAGGGCGAGATATAATTCTGCGCCGTAGTTGATGCTGTCGCAGTAAATGCCGTCGGTTGGCCAGTTACCGTTATGGCAGATATACGCGTCGTAGCCGTCGCAGGGCTGATGAATGAGGCTGTCCAATTCCCCGCCGTTCCAATATAGAACTCGAAGCTTTGGGGCTACCATGTCGTCTGAAATGCCCGATGCGACGACGATTAGAATTACCGCCAATAACACTCTTGTCATTGCTCAACCTTTCATTTCAATAACAAATAGACCATATGACAAAATAAAAGTTATTTCAATAAAAGCAAGCAATAATCGTTATTGATTATCCTGCATTAAGTTACAAAAAGGATTCCTTTGGGGAAGAATAGAGGAACTTACCAAAAAAGCTGATGGGAGGAAAAATCGCCTACTTCATGAAGGAGCTGGAGATATGTGCCATCGACCCCGAAATGGGCATAACGACTCTCGAACACATGTTGCCGTCAACCTCCAAAGGAAATTGAGGACTCGTGTTTCTATGCCCACATTGCCGAGTTATTGTTTAAATATTCGTGCTTTTGGAAATAAATCTATATCAGTCCGTTCGGTCACAATCAGTCGAACGATAGATTCCCGCTGTTATCATATTTGTCCGTGTGCCGGCGCCGAAGGGGAATCCTGCAGTAATAACATAATAATCCCCATCTTCGAGAAGCCCGTCATTTTTCGCCATTTCTCTTGCCGAGCACATAAGCTCTTCATCAAAACCCTCTATTTCTCGCACTTTGCGGGGAATAACCCCCCATAGCAAACCGCAATTATAATAAACCGAATCGTCAGAAGTGAGTGCATAAATAAGCGCTTCCGGACGAAACCGCGAAAGCATCATAGCAGTGAATCCACTGCTAGTGGGGCAGAAAATAATAGGAGCGCTTAATGCGTTTGCGATATCGGCGGCGTTGAGAGCTATCTCTATGGGCAATTGCATGTCATAAGGATATTCACCACTGGGGAAAAGCTTGCCGTAAGGATAATCCAGCTCGGTCTCTTTCGCGATGCTCGACATCGTCTCAATCGATTCGACTGGATATTTCCCGATAGCGGTTTCCTCGGAGAGAAGCAAAGCATCAGCGCCATCGAGTATTGCATTCGCAATATCTGTTACCTCGGCGCGAGTAGGCCGTGGCGATCGAACCATCGATGCAAGCATTTGTGTGGCTATAATAACCGGTTTGCCGCGAAGATTTGCTTCGGCGATAATCCGTTTTTGAACTCCCGGCACCTTTTCGAGAGGTATCTCGACACCCAAATCGCCACGCGCGACAATCAAACCATCAACAGCATCGATTATCTCGCCGAGATTCTCGACCGCCTCATGTTTCTCAATTTTGCCTATTAATGGCACCTCACGTCCAATTTCTCGACATTTATTGCGAACAAGCTCGATATCCTCGGCCTTTCGAACAAAAGAGACTGCGACCATATCGATTCCATGTTCGAGGCCGTATTTTAAGTCGTTGATGTCCTTTTCTGTCACCGATGGAACTTTGAAACTACCTTCCAAATAATTAATGCCCTTTTTCGAGGTCAATATTCCGCCATCGACAACCATGCATTTAACTATTGGTGGCTCAACTGCGGTTATTCTAAGTTCTATCGCACCATCGGCGAGAAGCAGACTGTGGCCTGTTTGGACATCCTCTGCGATACCTTTGTGAGTAACCGAAAGCCGATTTCCCTGCCTGCCCTCGATAGATGGATCCAAAATAAGCTCATCCTCTGCTTTGAGTTCCATCGGTTCTCCGCCAATATCTCCAATACGGATTTTTGGCCCGCTGAGGTCTTGCATGATACCAACCGGCGCTGAAAGTTCCTCACGCGCTTCTTTAATCAGCTCGATTAGCTGAAGATGGGCTTCGTAAGATCCGTGGGAGAAATTCAGTCTGAAAGCATTCACTCCGCTTTTTATTAGCATTATGATTGTCTTCTTCGAGTCGGATGCCGGCCCCAAAGTCGCGATTATTTTTGTTCTTTTCATATTCTTCATCGTTTGTATTCCTTCAAGTTGGTTCCAAGATTAACATTCCAGTATAGAATTTCAACTGTAAAATAGAATTTAGGGGAGGGCTGGACGTATTCGGAGAGTAACAGTTATTCGATGTTGCCATTCGCTGTAGAACCCCGCAGTTTTTTTGGGAGGGTCGAACTTGAAGGCTAATCGAAGTCTGTCCTTCGGCCATATTATCGAATCGAGGCTGTCGGCGAGTCGTCCAAGCGTATCGCCATCGAACCAGCGGAATTCTCCAATTAGAAGATCCTCGAGGTCATCGTTAAAATCGCTTGCAGAAGGCGCTTCAAGCGTCGGAACAAATAGCGCAGAAAGAGCATACCTGTTTATTCCGGCGCTGTCGGTATGTTCAGCGAAAATCCATCCACCGGGTGAATACTCGAATGTGTCTGAACTATGTTCGTAAATGTCCGGCAGTGTTATTGCCAATCCGACCTCGAGAGGTGTGTCTCCACTATGTAGAAGCACAGGCATTTCTTGAGCTTTTGACACGACAGAAGGCGGCTCGTAGGGCGGCCCCCAAATTGTGTCCGGACTCCATGAACGCCCGAAAATAGTGAATCTGAGAGTCGGTTCTATAATAGGGCCGTTAACTGCTGGAATTCCATAGGCTGAAATCGTTTTGCCATCGGAGGCGCGTATCGAAAAAGGAGAGCCGGTTTCACTCGGTTTCAGGCCGTAAATCCATCTGCGGTAAATCGCCCCG
This sequence comes from uncultured bacterium, assembly GCA_964459995.1. GTDB lineage: Bacteria > UBP14 > UBA6098 > UBA6098 > UBA6098 > CAZSHG01. Next base: position 94,550 of record CAYWOR010000008.1, read on the forward strand.
CCGACAAAATCCATATGAGAAGGATTTTCCGGATAAAGTGGAAAAACCTCGTTTGGTTGCCATACTCCATCGTTGTTCTTATCGAAAAGAAGACAAATCGAATCTGGCGGTTCGTTATCAAGGTCGATATACTTCACACGCCACCAGAAAAAAGAATCCATGTTGCCGATGTTTGGCTGAAACATATTGTCGATATAGCCTTCGTCGCCTGCAAATTCGAGCCTTGGTGGATTGTTGCGAACGTTAGCACTTCGTGGAGTTCCTCGTTCAAGCGCGTCGGTTTTGTATCCCGAAGTTACCTCCGAAGAGAACCAACTTGAAGAAATTGAGCCGTCTCCGGGGGGAGTTTTGCGCGCCATCGTGTATTTCACAGAATCAGATGGCATGTTTTCTCCCGAAAGCGGCCCGGTAGAGGCATCTACTTTATCGATTAGATGTCCGCCGAAATCATGTAACTCGATAAAAAATCCCGAGGAAGTTATTGGCAAATCAATATCTCTAAAATCCGGTGAAACCTCGAAGGCGCATTCTGGCTCGGAAGGTTCCAAAGTCGAGATTAACCAATAACCCCCGCGCGGAATAATCCCGCTATCGAGAGTAAGTTCAGAAGATGTCGTGCCTGAAATAGTTATATAAAATGGTGTTCTCGCGAAATCAATAGAGCGATTTGAGTTGTTAAAAAGCTCGATCCATTTGTCGTTTGAAGACCTATTACTTCCCATCCATGCGATTTCATTGATAACTAAATCGCCCTTCTCAAAATGCACAGGAGCAGGATTTGAAAATGCCGCTGTCGAGGAATCTGTTCCATCGAAGACATATGCACGAACTCGCAAAATATTCCCCGGCGAGGTTCTCGAACTGTCGCAAATTGAAACATAAGGGGGATATGAGTCGATTTGTGCAAATATAAGGCTGTCATCAATTAGCCAATTAAATACAATGATTTTTTCGCCGGGTATAGAGTCGGGGTCGAAAATACCATGAGCCGAAGCCGTAACGATTGTATCATCTGCAACAAAATGAGGGTGGAAGATTATCGAATCCGGGGGGTTTGGCGGAATGTTCCGATAATTTTGGAATCCCGGTGTGCCGCGCTCGATTGCGCCTTCGACAAAACCTCGCTGAAGACATCCGACATGCCAGCTGGATGCCACATTGCCCTCGCCCGGCGGATCGTTACGCTCCATAGACCAAAAAACATTCTCTGCCCAAACAAACCTGCCTGAAAACGGGATTCCAACTCCGTCATCGGCTATATCCAATAACGGGGCGGAGTTGCTCGATCCAGCGTAGAGTGCGTATGATGTATTGCTATTAGTCAAAACCAAAAAGCTCGAAATCATATTTGCTCCCACAATCCTGCTCGAAAGGGAATCGCGTCTGCAAATTAGAAAATAGCCAAGGGGAGGTAGAATGCCCTCATTGATCATCATCATGAACTCACCCTGCCGATATACCGACCATGGATTCGCCGAAAAATTCACTGCTGTTCCGGTCATATTTCGGAGTTCTATGAATTCGTCGGTCTGATGCAACGATGTTCCCATCCACATAAGCTCGTTTATTACAGCGTCGCCGTAACCCCAGCCATAAGAAGTCGCCGAGATTAACATCACAATGCAAAAGAGGAATCTGCAAATTCCGGCGTCGGCCCATCGCGGGCGAATAGAACCTCTAATGCTACCATGACCTTTATCTCCGCCCGCGATGGCACGGGCGGCGCTTTCGTGTTTACGAGGTTCATCAGCGCTCTGAAAACTAAGGTTGGTTTCGGGAGAGAAGTCTGACATAACCCGCGCCGCCCGAAGTTGCGGCGAGAATTCGCCGCAATGCCGATGCCTGCGGGTCGAGAAATTTAATAGATTCGCTATGTCGTTAAGTTTTTTCAAATTTCTTTATTTATGATAAATTACCCCTATATTATATTGTTAGAACCTATTAAAGGCAAGGCTAAAGGTGGAATTCGAACTTGACGATCGTATCATTATGCACGTTGATATGGACGCCTACTATGCGTCCGTAGAGGAGCTGGATAACCCCTCTCTTCGCGGGAAGCCAGTAATTGTTGGTGCTAAACCGGAAGACGGAAGGGGAGTTGTCAGTGCGGCAAATTACATCGCGAGGAAGTTCGGCGTCCACTCTGCCCAGCCGGTTGGCGAGGCCTACAAACTCTGCCCGCATGGATTTTTTATCTATCCCAGATTCGCCCGATATAAAGAGATATCAGATAAAGTCTTCGAGATTCTCCGCTCTGTTAGCCCCTATGTCGAGCCGCTTTCAATCGACGAGGCTTTTGTCGATTTAACAGGCACACAAAGACTACTCGGAAACCCGATCGAAACCGCGCGTAATGTGAAAAAAAGAATACTTGAAACCACTGGCCTGGTCGCCTCGATAGGTCTCGCTCCGAATAAGTTTCTCGCGAAAATAGCATCCGACCACGATAAGCCGGATGGCTTCGTTGTAATCGAAAAGGACAAAGTGCGCGAATTCCTCGACAAGTTGCCAATCCGTGACTTATGGGGTGTGGGGCCATCGACACAGAAAACACTTGAAAACATAGGCATCTGTACTGTGAAAGAACTTTCGCAGATGCCGATAGAATTCCTCAAAAAAAGACTTGGCGATTACGGAGTCCAGCTTTGGCGGCTTTCTCAAGGAATCGACGACAGGTCAGTCAACACCGAAGGCGACCGAAGAGGGATATCAAAAGAAACAACATATAATAAAGATGTTACCGACATTGACCGCAAAAAGTCAACTCTGCGCTATCTATCAGATAGACTGTCCGCAAGAATGCGAGATAAGGGGCTTTCCGGAAGGACGATTACCGTCAAGATTCGATACACCGGTTTTGTTACAATTTCACGCTCAAATACCCTGTCAAGGCCGATATCCACTTCTGATGAGCTTTATCGCGAAGCATTGAAACTCGCCCTTCCAGAGCTTGAAGGCTCGATTCGGTTGCTTGGGATTAGAATAAGCCATTTAACCGGCGATGAAGGCGAACAGCTCGATCTATTCGGCAATAATGAGACCGAGAAGGCAAAAAAACTCGAAAAAGCCCTCGACTCTATTCACGACAAGTTTGGCAATAAATCTATCGACCGCGCGAAATCCATTCGTGACCGCAAAGAGCGCGAATAGACTATGCGAAACGATTGGGCGGCACAAAAAACCCTTCTTCCGTTATAATTGCCGTGATCAATTCCGCCGGAGTAACATCGAATGCCGGATTAACCGCATCGGAATAGGGGCATGCCCATTTATTCTCGCCCCATCCGTGGATTTCATCCATATGCCGTTGTTCCACAATTATTTCTGAACCACTTGCCATCGATTGATCAATTGTGCTCCTCGGTGCGGCAATATAAAAGGGGATTTTGAAATGTGAACATAGAACTGCAAGATTCAATGTCCCGATTTTGTTTGCTGTATCACCATTTGCGGCGATTCTGTCCGCTCCAGTGATTACTGCGTCCACTAAACCACTTTGCATAAGACTCGCGGCTGTGTTATCGCAGATAATGCTATGCGGAATACCCAGCCGATGAAGTTCCCATGCAGTAAGCCGCGCTCCCTGAAGCAGAGGCCTCGTCTCATCTACCCAGACTTTCTCGATATATTCTCTTTCGAAAGCTGTATGTATCGCTCCAAGCGCGGTGCCTATCCCGCCGGTGGCCAAAACACCGGTGTTGCAGTGCGTGAGCACCCTCTTCGCATTCTTCAAAAGCTCTGCGCCGAAATCCCCAATTCGCAGACATGACTCGCGCTCTTCCCGATGAATCGCGAAAGCTTCATCCTCGATTGCCCGCAAAAGCTCATCAGAACCACTACCTGCATGTTCTTGAACAACCCTGTCTATTCTCTCCAATGTTCCGAAAAGATTTCTGGCGGTTGGACGTGTCTCTGCTATCAAACGTCGAACACGAGCGAATTTGGCGAATTGTTCCTCGGCATTGTCATACGAAGACAATATTTCTCTCATACCAACCAATACACCATACCCGGCAACAATCCCAAGTAATGGCGCTCCACGAACCGCCAGCGTAACAATTGCATCAAGCACTGGAGACAGGGTTTTTATCTCCAGCCAAACCTCTTCACGCGGCAACTCGCGTTGATCGAGCAAGCGGAGGATTCCATTCGAGTATTCAACAGGTTCAATTGCAGGTAGCATATTATCCATCTCTATACTATCCATTATATAATAAAATTTATATAATAATAAACATTAAATAAATAGAATAACTAATTATGATATAACTACTTAATTAGCATTATTTTCGTGCTTCTCGATGTCTCGCCGAAATTCACCCTAACGAAATATAACCCCGAGGAAACCTCTCTGCCGCTTTCGTCGAGACCGCCCCAAAGGATACGCGATATTCCAGCAGTGCAATTCTGCGAAATCGAAACAACTCTGCGACCCATAATATCGAAAATCTGCGCCGAAACTTCACCTGCAGTCGGCAGAGCGACTACAATCTCTGTTCGCGCATTGAAAGGATTAGGCACGCACCCGATAACCTCGAATTTACACGGAAGTTCTTGCGTGATGGCCTTCAGAGAATATGCTCCAACCTCAAGCAAGAGAATTTCACCATCGTTCAATATTCGCTCATCAATGGCTATTGAAACTCCAAGCGGAATCGAAAGCTCTACCTGGGCATCTCTCTCAACGACCAAAGTCCACTCGCCAATTGAAGACATCGACTTGCTCAATGCAAACCCATCTTCGAGAAGATATGCCGAGTGCTGATTGCCACCAGGGCTTTGGGGTGGTATTGCAATATCCCCAACAGAAATACCCTCAGAACTATTCGGGCTATAGGCAAGCACCAATCTTGAACCGTCCTCGATTAAGTCGATGGCTACTTCCCAATCAGTTTTTGCCGGAACAACCTCTCGGCTTCGATATGCAGAAGGTGCGTGAACTACGCCAGTTCCGGTGGCAAGCGCCCAATAACCTTTTCCCGGAAGTATCGAATCGGTGGCGAAATAGGTTTCGCCATCCCAGCCCCAAATTGGCGGAACAAATAAACCTGAAGGCTCAGTCGCTAACTCCGAGACAGACATTGGCGAACCTATTGCACCAATAATGTTCCAACCTCTGAATAACTGCCTTCGATAGCCACTCAATGGGCTTCCAGCCGCCATAAAAGAAACGGCGCGATGCACGAAAACCCAGTAGCCATAGCCATCCCTTATTTCGTCGGCGAACTCGTATGCCGAAGCTGGCGTATTATAATTGAACACCCCATATTCGCTCGGGAAAACCTCCTCAGCAGACATTCCGGCCGGTAAAACAGGCATACTCACAAGATTCCAGCCGGATTCGAGATAGAGTGTATCCGGTTGCATCGATGGAAGCGTCCACTCGATTAGAAGCGTGTCATTCGAGCCAAAATAGGCCATAGATTCGCGTTTCATATCGACAAGGCTATCCAATCGGAACTCACCCTCAGGAAGAGCGATTGGATTCCACCTCGCCACTCCATTAGGCTCTTCGCGGGTTACAAGATGCCATCTTACCGTTGGAGACGGCGCACGAACATCCCGCCTTAGCCCGAAAATATGAGGATATCCAGCATCGTCCAGCTCGAACCAGCCGTCAACCATCCAATCCGGAGGGGGGACATAGAATTGGTCGAGGCCGGGATTGAAAGCATCCGTGCCGCCGAAAGTTGCGCCGAAAGTTACTGTGTTATCAGCAGAAGCGGGGGTCGAGGTTCTATTCAGATGAATATCGCAGAAGAAAACCTGCGGCGATAGTGTTACCACAAAGAAACCATCTGTCCAGCTGACCATCGGATAACCCGCGTTGAAAGCGAATTCGCGTATTTCGATATCGCAATATCGCCCTCCGATGGCATTACATGGAACAACAGCTTTTAAATAGAGCAGAATTCCACCGCCCGATAACCCGCTGATGCCACTTCCGCCAATCTCTGCGTATATCTCGCCACTCGAAAGGTCAATATAAATACTATCGACAGACCAACCTGCTGTGATACTGCCCAAAGTTACGATGCCCAGGGGCGTCAGAACTGAAGTGTTGATCCTAAAACGCATACTCGCGCTCTCGAGAAGAGTAAACTCCATCTCGTCGATTTCCAAAGGTATGAGCACGGTATCGCATGGCGCACCCGACATCACGGGGAACGAAACCAACCGCTCTAAAGTTGCCAGATAGAAAGACCAGCAGGAGTCCGGCATCACATTAGGGGGACAGTATTCGTAGTCCGGATTATCGAAAATTCCCCCCACACAAACAGTAACATCCCCATCCCAAAAGCTAAAAAGACTGTCGATTCGGAAATAGGTCGTATCGCCGTAACTCCATATTGGTGTTGATATTACTGCAGTGTCGCTATCGAGCAAAACCGAAATATGACCTATCGATGAAACATCGATGCCGGCGAAGTCGTCCCAAATTCTTCCGAAAATCTCGAATTCGTTTACAAGAATGGTATCGCCGTTCGCCGGAAAATGCTCGATTATCGCAGGTGGCCTTGAATCGACATAAAAAGTGCATGGCGGTGTGTAACCTACACAATTCCATATGTTTTTATAAGATGGATAGGCGAATAAGATCGTATCCCCGTGGCCGAAAGGTGTTATCGGACTGTAAATCAGACTATCCGAGGAGTAAGTTACTTCTGCGCGGTTAACAGTGTCTCCATTGACTGTGAAAACATAATTCATAAGGTTTAAAGCCCCATATATTGGGTTCTCGAAATAACCGATGATTTGCTGATTCACACAAGAGGTTATTCCACCGCAGAATTCGGGCTTAACTGGCACAATTTCAGGTTGACAAAAACTCAGATATGAAGTGTCATCCGAGCCAAGATATTCCGCCCCAAATGTAACATCGACAGATAGTTCTATCGAATCGATGCAATAGAAATTCGTCATATATCGGAATTCATAACAGCAGGGCACACCGGCAATTGCTTCCGCCAACTCGCCGACCATTGTGCTGTAGTCCGAACTCAGAAGATCGCTCCATATTCCACCGGTCGATTCGGCAAGCTCGCGATAACCCGTGTAATACTGCCTGTCTGGGCTATCCCCCGAAGCTGGATACCACTCGAAATTTGAATCCTCGGGACATACGGCGAAGAAAGTTACAGACTCCGCAAGGCAATAGTCCATAATTTTGTAGAGCGAGGAGTCCTCCTCGTCGAAAAAGGGGACACATGGCGCGGTTTCGACCTGAACCTCTTCATCGGTGAACATGACCGCGTTCTTTTTGCATCCCGAACGCCAGTCGAGAGTGTCTATCGCCCACCAAAGCGCTCCGAATTGGTCTTCCCAGCCGCTACCGCGAAGGCTCCACGGCAAATCGAAATACATTTGAACGGCTTCGAGAAGGTGATTCACCTCGGCTGTAGATGTCGCCCAAATATCCGTGCCCGTAGTTCCGGCCGGGGCGGAAAAATCTGTGTGGACAAGCTTTCTGACACCGCCTATATGCTCAGGACAACCGTTGAAAACAGCCATCGCAACACGGTAATCCAGACCCGCTAGTGGTGAGGCAAAATCCGAAAGTGCCGCCTCGAAAGAATCGACCTTGTCATCCATCGAGCCGGAGAGGTCGAACAGAAGCACAATATCGGAACAAGAGCCTTCACATTCGTTGAGTTTTGTTATCCGCGGCGGCAACACCGGATCGCCATTTTCTGCAAAATGGAAATTGGACATAAACAGGTCGGGAACATGCCACCCGAAAGAGTCCATAACACAAACTGTAACATTAAGATTCATACAATCTGTATCTTTTACCAGATCATCGAAATAGACATTCCCAGTTTGGGCAATCGCGACGGTTAGGCATAGAATTACTGCCAAAAAAAGGCGAATATTCATATTATCTCCAGTATAACTTATTTATTACTAAGTAGTTAACGTGCTAAAATTACAGTGCCATTGCAAATAATCTTATTATCTTGTTTTATGATATATAGATATAATCCTTCTGGCGCAGATTTGCCCGTGTTATCCCGACCATCCCAACTTCGTTGAATTAAATCCTCTATGGCCGATATAGGGTTAATTTCACGGCGATAAATCTCCCTGTTACGGACATCGTAAATTACAAGCTCGCCAGATGATGTATACATATGAGGGAAATTGAATACAGCGATAGGGTTAACCTCGTCGCCGTCCGGAGTGAAAGGATTCGGGAAAACCAGACAAGCCACCTCAGGCTCTACAATAAAGCTATCTATGGCGATGCCGCAGTTGGGAGCGCAATAATCGGGAGAATCGCAGGCGCGAACCTCGACAACTATCGTATCGCCCGGATTGTAGAGATTGCCAGCCGTTTCGGGGTTATAGATCAGCATCCAAATTCCATCGCCGATTTCACTTATTCCCGCGGGAGGGAAACCGATTGAATCGCCATCAACCCAAAACGAGACCGATTCGACATCGAGGCCGGAAGCAAGTTCCGTTATGCGCACATCGATTTCTGCGGCGAGATTCTGAATCCATCTGTTCAAGCCCATCTGTGGGTTAATAAACTCGATTGCAGGCGAATCGTAATCGAGCCAAAAACTGAATTCGAGTGGATAATTGGCATAGTTCTGCCCAAGAACATCTTCCGCTCGAACAAGCCGCACATTCGCCTGATTTGTGCCGTGCCACCATCCGGAATCCGGTGCCCACACGAGGTAACTGCTGTCTGCATCCCAATATAGCTCTTCTTCAGCTGTTGTATGGATAGTGCCGTTTATTTCGAGCTGGAAAGACATCGGATTTATCGGCGCTTCAGCGGTTACATAAAGGATAATACTCTGATCAGGGCAAGCGCTGTAAGTGTTCGGCGAGGGATGTATTAATATAGCTACAGGTTCTTCTGCTGAAACTACAAAGAACCAACAGGTGTGCGGTGTTCGGTTAGGCCCGCAGAACATGGTGTCTTCGACAGAGTCAGTCATCCCCCAGAGACATACTTCGATAGTATCTCCGGGAAGAATAGTCCCCTCCAATCCGGAAAAGAAAATAGTATCGGGATCAACACCGTCGAAACGAAGAACGACGTCATAACTCGTTATCGGATTGCCATTTATCGAGATCGATGTGTTTTCTGCGATCACACTCGACGGTTTGATATTCATAAAATCATCAGCCATCACCGCAAAGATGTTATTAAGATCAGAATAGGACACAAAGGCGCGGTGATTCGGAACGACTTCGATAGTATCCGGCGGACGGTCATCGATGATCATCGAGCATGGGGGAGTAGCGACTAAACAACCGAGGTCGTTCATAACATTTTCGAGCCAGAAAACAACCGTATCGCCATGGCCATAAAGCGGATTCGGCATATAGAAAAGCCCGCCGAAGAACTCATTCCCTTCATAAGTTAGACGAGCATCGTCCAGAGCAATATCCTCCGGTGCTTGAAAACGCGATTCAATGTGAAGCCTGAACGCTGTAGTGTCTATTTGATAGCTCGTGCTCGAGATGCTGTCACCGGAGACATTATATATGATGTCCTGTCCCGTAGCAGTCCAAACGATTCCGGTGGTGTCGCTTGGGCCGCAGGATATTACCCTTCCGCAGAAGGCCGGCCTGACAATATCCGCAACTGGGCGATTACTGCAAAAAGGTGTCCAGAGAGTTTTCTCGATACGATGGTTATTCACCACAAGCGAATTAACGCAAGTTAGATGTATCCAGAAATTAAGTTCGAGTGAATCGCAATCGGGATTGATTTCGAGCCTATAGGTGATTGTCGTGTCGGATTCGGGCAGAAGATCGCCAAGATAAGTGGTATCCTGGCCGCTAATATAGTTAAGGCAATCCGAATTCGTAATCCATTCGAGGATTCCCTTTGCCCCCCAAGCTACAGTTTCGCAAGTGGGGTTCCAATAAGTAACATCGAAGGTCAGCTCGCCGATAGTGTCGCATGCGGCACAGACAATCGGTTGTCCGCGAAGCTGAGGGCCGGGGATAATCTCGAGTCCGCATCGAATAACCCTCTGCGCGCGCCAAATATTGTCTATCTTCCAGTGCTGATTCGATACAGCTTCTGTATCGAGTCGAAGGTTATCGTCGATGTTAGTGTAATAGTATGACCCCGTATTCCAAACCCTTCTGACAGGATTCCAATTATAATCGTCACCGTAAATGTAAACACCCTTTGTTCCAGATGAACTTCCCTGATATGTGCTCACAGCGAATTCCGCGTGGCAGTCGTTATCCATATCAGCGATTGCAACAAAACGATTCGGGTCCGGATTCGGGCTGGCAGTGAAATCGTCGAACTCGGTCCAGAAAACCCCCGAAGAACCGTCGAAGACAATAAACTCGCCAGCCATATTGTAACTGCAAAGGTCGATAATCCCGTCGCAATTCAAATCCGCGCCGGACATAGAAATAATCTCGCCTTCATTGAAGAAAGGTGTCTGCCAGACAACAGAACCGTCCCTTCTAACAACTGTAACACGACAGTAGATAGTGGAAGTCGGGCTTGCCGGGTTTCGCACATGATTGACCGCGAAAGCAATTTCCGGCCCCGGCGATGAGAGATCGAAATCTCCGATTACGGGACATTCGTAATGAGTATAAAGTGTCGAGTTGGAAATCTCGATATAGAGTGTGTCCACCCGACTACCGTCGAAGGAATATACAAGCAAATGATAGGGATAAGTCGGAGAAGTGCCGACATATCCGCATACTATCTCGGCGTTGCCGTCGAGGGTGATATCGGCAACCCCCGGAATACCCCCGGGAGCGCGCCAAAGTTCCCTTCCAATGTTGTCCCATACACATATCTCGACATCGCCCACCGAGCCGTTGGTGAGAGCGCAGATAAGCTCATTCCTGCCGTTGTTGTATATATCCTCGCAAATCATCGAGCCGAATGCTCTCTTATTAAGCGGTATTCTGAACTGCTCCGCGTTGGTTAGAGCATCGAGCACAACAATATTGTAATTTGTCGAAGTATAATTCTGTTGTGTAATAACTTCGATTCTGCCGTCGCCGGTGTAATCAGCGAGAACAAGCTCATGTCCGCATGTTCCGGTGTAGAAAGTGCCCATTAGGTCGATTTGCCATTTCACATCGCCCGTGGGGCCATCGAGGCAGATGGTTCCCATTCCGCCCGGAGAATCGAAATAGACATTAAGATAAATTTCAGCTATACCGTTGCCGTCAACATCGGCCAAAAATGGTGTCCAACAGGCTCTGCCGTATCTTCTATCCCACAAAGTGGTTATTGTGCTGTCTGCATTGATCCTGATTGCTCGAACACGTCCATCGCTGGTCGAGGTTGTCCGCGAGGCAATGACTATTTCCGGCCAACCGTCGCCATCAATATCACCGACAACGGGCGAAAAGGGAATGGTCGTTGTCCCAAAATCAATGAAATGCTCCACAGCACCGGCACCAAATACAACTACCGGTAAAAGAAAAGTGATGATAGTGAACACTTTTTTAATTGACATAAAAACCCCATATAATTTCGAAAAACTCTAACGGACTAAAACTATTGTGCCATTGCAGAGAATTCTCCCCCCGCCTTCGATTAAGTAAATATAAAGTCCGGGTTTGGCGGGATTGCCGTGATTGTCGTGTCCGTCCCAAAGCCTGTCGAATTGCTCTATCTCTTTATCGTATATCAAGATATTATTGATGCTGAATATCTTCAGGTGAGCCTTTTGGATATACCGATGAGGATAATCAAAAAGGAGCACATCATTTATTTCATCGCCATTTGGTGAAAATGGATTCGGGAATGCCGCGCAACCAGTTTGAGGCTCCATATGGAAATCCCAAATATATGTCGTGCAATTCGGTTCGCATAAATCCGGGGAGTCGCAAATATATATCTCAATCTCGAAAGTATCCCCCCAAGTCGGAATCAAACCGAAATTTGCGGGGGAGAGGCTAATCGAAGCAAAGGAATCATTGCCTGTCCAGGAAAGTTCACTAAGGTCAAAATGCCTGCCCATGAAGAGCAAATCGATACTGGCGGCTTCCAAACCGGCTGGAAAATCAAACATAGCGGCTTCGATTCGGATATCGGTTCCGGTAATAAGCTGATCGGGTAGCGGCGAGATAGGAGTGAGTGCCGGCGGAAATAGATCGACAACAAAACTCGATCGAAGTGTATCGACATTCGCAGTTCCGTGGGTGTTGTAAAATACTTCCAATGCAAATGAGACAATGCCGCCGTGCTCCCAAGGTGAAGAAGGTGTGAAAACCAGCTCGCCGTTATCGATGAACAGCTCCGGATCGACGCCCGAAATGTAGCGTATAGCGTTAACAACAATTTCCACGCCGTTTGGGCTTACTTCATTTGAGTCGAACAAGGCTATCACAATTTCCTGATGACTACAAGCCGAAACCTCGCCAAATTGAGGCGTTATAAGTTCAGCCCATGGCACAGAAAAATCTATCGTTATTGGGAAGCAAGTTGTGTCGATGTTTGGTTCGCAATAATCGGGCATGTCGCCGGCTACAACGCAGAATTGCCCGCAATCGAGCCATGTCATCCCCGAACCGGTCAACTCGGGATCGAATATCAGATCGAAACCGTCCCACAAAACCGCCGGATGCGAAACATCATATGCAGAGCCACAGAACAACACCTTCACAGTTGCAGGATTGATATCGAGAAGGGCATCTGCAATCGAGACTGTAACAGCCGCAGAAATTTGATTGAAGAATACACCGTCCGAAGGATTAACCAGAATAACTTCCGGCGGGGTCTGATCGCTAAGGAAACTCCAATACAAAGGATATACGAGATTACATCCGAGAATATTAAAGCAAGTGTCCAAAGTTAGGCTATGCCAGCCCTCAGTCCATAATTGGGAAGGCAATGGCTGTGCAATAACAACGCCGTCATCGGTATCGACCGACATATTCCCCTCTTCGACAGCAAAACGAGTCGTGCCGTCGGCCCATATAACCACGCCGTCAGCATCGATAAGCGCTTCTCCGCCGGTGTTAATGACAAGAGGCTGGTCTGGACAGCTCGAACTTCTGCCGTTCAACGGCATCACCAACTCGGCGAAAGGTGTATGTAATCCCGGCACCTCGACGCAAAAAGTATGAAGAAAAGGTCCCACAGGATATTGATGTGTCGAAAGCCGGAAATCGTCAATAAAAAGGCCTTGGCCATGATTCGTTGCATCGGATGCGAAAACAAAACGGAATCGGACATTATCTCCCGACGAAAGGATGCCCATATCGATAAGGTCTTGCGAAACAACCTCAATCCATCGGCCATCTGTTGGCTTACAGTAAGCCATCTTGTTTGAGATTGCAGTCATGGACCATTCGTCGATATAAGCGTCGTAACGCGGCAATAGGATTCCAACACCGAATTGATCTAATTGAATCCATGAACCGCCATCGATCTGATATTCGACAAGAAAGCCATCCTCGCCGTCGTCAGACCAAAGCGGCTCGTAGTGAACGTCTAACCAATACCAAAAGGCGATATAAGCCTCTGTCCAACCGTCGATAGTGAAACTCTGGCTTGTAAGATATGCAAGTTCAGACGCGCCATAGTTCAGTTCCGTCCCGGAAGATGGAATCCCCGAAACCCCCAGGCCGGAAATAGCCGCACTTGGGCCGCCCGGCCTTCGAACATCGCAATAATCGAGTCCGCCGGAGCCTACAAAGAGCCTATCATCCCCCTCAAAATCGTCGATGAAACCGATAAGCGAGTCCGCGCTTGTGAGGAGAACTTCCCAGCATATTGAAGAGTCATACAGAGGCGGTTCAACGATGGATAATTGCCATTGTGAGATGATCGTCTCTTCGGGAAGAATTGTCCCGAGTGTTACGAGATCGAAACCTGTTACAATCGACATGCTCGATGGCAAATCAACCAGCAGAACGACATCCGAAGCCGCCTCGCCGCCGGAATTCGTAACAGTAAATTCAAAATAGAATGGATTCGGTTCAAGAGCGCAATCGACAACATCGAGATATTCCGGATGATCTCCAGACCTGAAAAGATGAGGTTCCTCGATTCCACCACTGATATAAAAATCGTCGATTAGCCATCCGCGAAAACCGTTATAAAGCATATCACGCGTGTCGAACTCGAAGCGGATCATGATATCGTGTCCCCACCACTCGGGATCGAGGAAATAGGTCCATTTAATCCAAATCCCCGGTTCAAGCCATCCTCCTGAGGAATAGCCCTCATATTCGTCCCAACCCGGAAGCCTCGAAAAAGGGGGATTTAGCCAGTTAATAGTGTTCCAGGACCCCCCGCCGTCCGAAGAGGCCTTGATATACATCATATCGAAGGAATTGATGTCGATACACTCGACTTCCCACCAAGTCCAGAAGCTGAAAGTAATCGAGGGCAGGGCGGCGGTCTCGAAAAGCGGGCTTGTAAGAGTTCCACTATGTGCTGAAATAGAAGTTCCCCCAGAATAGGGGTCTCCGGGGGCGAAGGGATGTCCGATGAATGTCCCGTTCTCGGGATTGCCATACCACCAGCAGTTTCTTCCCGATTTCGCCATAGGAAGATATGCCGGCGCAGGATCCCCAAGCACTACCATCGAGCCATAGATACTTGGATCGACTACGACCATCTCCGGATCGGTCATATACTGCCAGCTACAAAGAGATGTTGTCGCGGAGCGAGCCCAACCGTCTGTTCCGCTCTCAAAATCATTGAAATAGGGGACAGCGACCGACATCGGCCTTTCAAGTGGCAAGGGTAGGACGAGGACCTCGGAGGACAGGGGCTTGTGTCGCGTATTCTCCATCCGCTCATCGCGCGAAATAGGGGATGTTGAAGCGAGAATAGAGAAACTGACCAAACATATGAATAATATTAGCACAAAAGCCTTACTCACGATAACCTCGATGAAAAAAAGGGCGCGGCATTTTGAGATACCGCGCCCCTTTAGATTTATCGCGCAAGAACGACGGTTCCGTTACAAACGACCTCGCCGCCCTTGATGATAAGGTAAATATATAACCCATCCGGAAGAAGATTACCCTTGGAATCTTTGCCATTCCAGGAGCGTGGTCCGTATTCGACGATATCCCTATCGACCATGTCAATATCTGCTCGATAAACCTCGATATTGCGGACGGTGTAAATAACCAACTCCGCCTTCTCGCTGAACATGAATGGATAGTTAAATACTGCGATATCGTTGATGCCGGGACTTCCACCGGGAGTGAATGGATTCGGGAAAACGAGACATTCGACATCCGGTTCGATCAGGAAATGCATCGAATCGGCGTATTCATTCGGTGCGCAAGTGTCCGGCGTATCATGCAGATAGACATTAACATAGACCGAATCGCCGCTTGTGAACTCGATACCGTGAATATTCGGATAATATGTAACATTCACTGCACGAATCTCACCACGGGGCCCTGTATTAACAACATTCCAATCGACTTGAGTGTAATTGTAGATGTGTGTATTGCCATGTTCTCTAATCACAAGCTCGAAGCTCGATTGTTCGATGCCGCTTCCGTTGTCGCTCAACGAGAAACTTATCGGTTGTTGCCTGTTGCGGGTCATATAGGCCACGGGTTCCGTGAATGAGATAGCCGGTGACTGAAGATCCATTATAAAGGACCAGCTTAGCGGCGTTTCCAACTCGTTTCCGAGAATATCGTCAGCTTCGGTAAGTTCCACAAGGACAACCTGACCGTTGATGAAATTCGGGTCCGGATCGAAGAACAACAGCGAATCCGTCGGATAATAGGTCAACTGCGGATCGTCGGTTGTGTATTCGACTCCATCGACCCAAAGCCGAATTGTCGATTCGTTAACGCCGTCTTCGTCCCAAAGGAGAATTTCGATGCCCTGCGGATCGCAGGAGCAATACCACCATGGCTGAGGATTGATAAGTTCAGCCTCCGGACCTCCCGGTGCAACGAGGAAAGTCCATGTATAAGTTGTCTCGTTCGGATCGCATACGGTTGGCATATCCTCGCCCCATATCTCGACAGTAACCCAATCGCCGCCAGTCCATATCAATCCGCAATCCGAGGCCGCCATCGTAACATGACCGGTTAACGGATCGTAGTTTACACATGGCGCATCATTTAGTCCGAAGACGTTTATTCCGTCGATAGTAATTCTGAACGAAGATGTATCCAGTCCGGATATTGTGTCCCAAACAGAGAACTCGATAATCGGTCTTCTGGTGTGAACAGTCGAGCCGTCCAAGGGCAACATCCCCCATGCGGCATAAACCGACAGATCCATGAAGAAGTCCCAGCAATGCGGATTCGTTAGTTGGTTTCCAATGGGATCGGCGGCGCTATCGATACAAACTCTTATCGTTTCAGCATCAGCGAAGAGGACAAGAGGATCGATGCGCAATGTCGGCTCTATCCAAGTTACACCGGCATCTCCGATACGATAGATAGTAACCGGCGGCGGGCCGGAGGGACCACTGCGATAAACGCTAACCACTACCGTTGTGTCGTCGATACCGTCCGGATCGACAATTGTAAGCTCGATGAACTCGGGATGGCATGCTGAAATTGCACTGTCTGCGGGATTAATCGAAGTTGCCACAGGACCGCCTGGAGCGATGAAGAATCTCCAGCAGGAATCCATTTCATTCGGGCCGCAGGTGTCCGGGCTGTCGAAAGCATAGATACATACATCGACAGTATCTCCGCCCCACCATCTAAGGCCGATATCCGATGGGTCGAGAGTTATCTGTTCGGTTACAGGACTCCAATCGACACCTGCGGAAGCGATAGTATAATCGACGCCATCAACAGTTAAGATTACCGACGAAGGATTAAGTCCGCTCATGTCATCGTGAAGACCGACAATAATAAGCGGTTGGATTTCCGAAATCATACTACTCGGAACAGGGGAGATGCCTGTGATATAAGGCGGTGAGAAGTCCATATAGAATGTTACTTCGTCACCCTCTTCCAATCCGTTAAACAGAGTATCCATCGCGGCAACTATGGCGATATAGACCGTTTCACCATCCACAAAGGCTGGGATCGGATTGTAAACCATGCCGCCGGTTACAGGATCGTAGGTCAGTTCGGTCGAATCCAGCGTAAAGACTATGGTGTCATCCAGTCCCCAACTGCTTCTGGCGATAACCACACGGATTGAATCCTCGATAAGGGCGTCATCTTCGGTGTCCGTGAGGCGCATGTTGATTACGAAAGGATCGCAGGCTACATAATAACCTTCGTTCGGGTTCAGAATCACACCGACAGGACCTCCCGGAACCACCTGGAAAGCGAGACATGTATCGAAGTAGTTCGGCTCACAGCCATCAGGAACGAGATAATCGTCCGCGAGATCGAAAAGCCTGACGCACCATTCTATAGTATCGCCGCCATACCACCTCATCGGGGGAATCGCACTTGCCGGATTCAAAGTAATAGTGCCGAATAGGCCGGCTGGAGCCCAAGAGATACCCGGATCGCCCACGCGGAATTCCCTTCCGTCAACATCGACAACGATGGAATCCGGATTAACTCCGGCAAGAGTATCGTGCACCTGAATTGTAAATATGGGCACAGTGGCGTGAATATCACCCTCCGGAAGCGCAGAGAGAACCTCCGGCGGAACTCGATCGACATAGAAGGTCCAATCGAGATAGCCGGTAGTATCCAGCGGGTTGCCGAGACTATCCTCCGCCGCGAGAAGGCGAACATGGATAATATCAACCGGAGCGAAAGGCGGCACTGGGAAGTATTCGAGCACTTCGGTAGAGTGATTGTAGCTCATCCGGTCAGGATAATGGTAAACAACACCGTTAACTTCGAGCTGTATAGTCGAATCAACGATGCCGTTATCATCCCAAAGATGAATGAGAACGTATTCCGGATCGCATGAAGATATGCTGTCCGGCCATACGCGCATGATTTCAGCGAAAGGTCCGCCGGTTTCGATGCTGAAAGACCAACATTGATCCAACTCATTGAAAGTGCAGTAATTGGGCTTGTCGTAGGCGTAAACACAAACCTCGACATGCTCGCCGCCCTTGAAGTGAATGCCCGCAACATCCGGGTGCCAAACAACACTAACACCGTTAGCGATATAGGTTGTGTCAATAGAAGGATGGCCAAGGGGGAAGGAATGAGCACCCACAATAGAACCTGTTACAGACATGCCCACCGATACATGATCAAGACCGCTCTGAATATCCACCACATCGAATTCAACAACGGGATGCCTTGTTGCAACAATCGCGCCGTCGATGGGGGTTTCACCAGACAATGCCGGCGGTGTTTGGTCCATCATAAAGGTCCAACAGAGAGTATCCGGGCTCATAGGATTGAGAACAGGATCCCACGCCTGAACGATGCAGACTTCGACAGTTTCAGGATCGGCGAAAGATACAGCGGGATCGTAACGGAAGTATGGTTCTGCCCAAGTAACACCGGGAGAATCGTAATATAGTGTCGTCAATCCCGGAGCGGGACTGCTCGGCGAACGTGTTATTGTAACGATGATCGATGTATCGACAACGCCGTCGTCGTCGTAAATAGAACAATAAACATGCTCGGTATCGATACATGCCGACCAAGTGTTCGGGAGCGGGCGAATCCAATCCGGCGATGGGCCGCCGGGCATGATATAGAACTTACAGCAGTAAACAGCGTTGTTGTCCGCGCAAAGGTCGGTTGTATCTTCGACGAAGACACAGATTTTTACGCTATCGCCACCGGTATAGAAAGGCGCGGGAGCAAGTGAGGCTGTATTCACAGTGAAGATTCCACCCACGGCGGTAATTCCCGGATCGCCCCAATGATATGCCAATGTATCGTCGATGGTGATCTCCAAACGGGATGTATCGACTCCTGAAAGGTTATCCCAAAGGGCGAAACGGATTGTCGGGCGTGTCGTGAATATTGTATCTCCGCATTCTGAACCGGCACCGGCGGTGAAATTCTCCACGACAGGCGGAAGAAGATCGACCCAGAAACACCAATCAAGAGGAGTCTGAAGAGGATTACCGAGTGTGTCGTCTGCGGTAATCAACTGCACACATACTTCCTGACTGTCAGTCCAGAATATACCGGCCGGGATTGGACAGAATGTTAACGTCGTCTCTGTCGGCGTAGCTTCGAATGTTAGAATCGTTCCATCGACTGTATAGGTTACGCCATTGACAACAAGCTCTATTGTCGTCGGATCTACACCGACATCGTCATCCCATAGGTTCATAACGATACATTGATCGTAACAAGATGTTATTTCTCCGGGCTGAGGTGTAACGATAATCGCTTGTGGCCCAAGAAGATGAACATAGAATTCCCAACAGAATTCACTCGTATTCGGGCCGCAATAATCGGGGCTGTCGCAGGCTCTAATACAGACTCTAACAGTGTCCCAATCCTGCCAGAACAATCCCGAAGCCGCCGGGTTGAAATAGACCATCCCCAAAGATGTATCATAGGTGAATCCGGGGTATCCGGCAGAAATTACCAAAGTATCGTAAACGACCAACTCCACGCAGGATGGATCGATACCGGTCAAGCTATCCCACAGATACACTGAAATCGGAGCTGTGCTGTCGGCTAACAACTCGCCGTCATATGGACCTTCACCCCAGAAAACAGGGGGTGTCAAATCCATTTTCCACCACCAGCAATAGGGGCCGGAGAACGGGTTTCCAAGAGAATCTATTGCCTGAATAAGGCATATTACAACCGAATCGTTGTCATGCCAGAAATCAGCGGGATTGGCTGGATCGAAAATAAGCGTGTCGTTGACATAACTCACTTGGAAACTGTCCACCGCGAAAGTATCGCCGTTAACGGTTATGAGAATGCTTGTCGGATCGACTCCATCGGGGTCGATGATAGTCATCACAGCGAACTGCTCGAAGCTATCGCATGCTACCCATGCGCCGGGGAAGTATTGAACCCACTGCGGAACCGGCCCAGAGAGGCTTATAACAAAGCTCCAGCAGGTATCGCCCCAGTTCGGGCCACAATAATCCGGTGTGTCGAAGGCATAGACGCAAATCGTTACCGAATCGCTATCGGCGAAGGCTATGCCGGTCATCGACGGTATGATTTCAAACAAACCGGTAGCTTCATCCCAGCGGACACCACCGCTGATCCAATATGTGTCAGGCTCTGCGCTGTTTACCGAGATCGTCGCGAATATCTCCAAAGGCGAAACGCCGCTGAGCGAATCATACAGATAGACATGCATATCCGGCGAGGCATCGGCCATAAGTGTGTCCATAGGAGGCCAAATATCCCAGAATACCGGCGGACTGAAGTCGGTATAGTAAGTCCAACACATGGGAATCGCCGCCGACGGTGTTCCATAAACATCGCTTACGGAATCGAGACAAACGTAGATTGTGTCGCCATCGCGCCAGAAACTTTCGTCAGGATGGAACCAAAGTAGATTTTCGGATTCGAGCCACATCAGATCAGCATGAGAACAGCGGTAGATACTCGGCGGAAGTCCCGTCCGCTCGACACGAAGCACGATCGTAGTCGAATCTACCGGCCCCATGACCTCATTAATTCTAATAATTATACCGCTGTCGGTGCAGGCTGTCCACGTGTTCGGTTGTGGGAAAACAATGCTCGGCACCGGCCCTGTGCGATGCAGATAGAACTGCCAACAGGTGTCTAGAACATGAGCATCGCAATAATCGGGCATATCCTCGGCATAAACACATATCGATATCGTGCATAACTCGCCGTAGGATAAACACATTGAGTCATTCAGAGACACCGAGAAACAGTTGACCTCGTCTGAAACAATTGTCCCTCCGAAGAATCCATCCTGCACGATATAATGGAACGCAAAGGGATTAAGCCCCGAAAGACTGTCGTATATACAGAACCGCGCTGAATCCGGCAATGACAACAGGGTTGTATCCGCCGGCGGGAAGATATTGAATATAACCGGCGGAGTGTAGTCGAGGAAGAATGTCCGACATATCGGAAGCGATTCGCAAGCCGCACCGGCATAGTCCGCAAGAGCCACAAGACATGCGCGAATAGTATCGCCGTCGAAGAATGTCCCCGCCGGTGGCGAGAATAGAATGCTGTCGCTGGTTACCGTGAGCCATGGGTCGGCTTCGGAATAACCGTAGCCGTTTATAACTAATATCACAGTCGATGGATTGATAGCCGCGCCCAAATCGTCCCAAATATGAAGCGAAATAAGCGGCGGATCACAGGCCGTCCATGTCCCCTCATCGGGATAGACGAATTCTGCCATCGGTGGCTGGTTTAGATAGAAAACACAGCAATATTCGGCACAGTTCGGCCCGCACCATGTAGAGGTTACTCTATCGCAAGTGTGAAGACAAACCACCGCAGAATCGGCACTGCCTAATCCGAGCTGGTTAATGCTTCCAGAGATGGACACGCGTCCTGTGCTGGTTGTTCCAGTCCAATTAACAGCGGGGGGGCCTGCTCCGAGCGAAAAAGCGGTGCCGTTCACAGTAAAATAAAGGCTAAGGATGTTTATACCCGATTCGAAGTCTTCGATGCCAATGTCGATGAAAACCATCGTATCTTCGAGTATTGTGCCGCATAGAGGTGTCCAATCTATCTCAGCTGGGGGTTCTAAATCGACACAGAAGCTACAATATCCATTACCGGCAACACGACAACCGTTCCAGTCGTCGGCGCGGACAATCCACCAATCGACGCAAGTCCCGTGAACCCATGGGGTAGGTGGAGTAAAAGTTAACCTTCCCACTGTTGTCGATATCGGAGTCCAGGTCATGAAGGTCGGATATGAATACAACACCGAATCGACCATTAGTTGAATCGAGTAGGGATTAGTTCCAACATCGTCATCGGTTAATTCTATGACAATTTCTTGGTATTCGCAGGCAGTCCAGATTCCGCATGGTGAGGGTGTGATAGTAACCGGAACCGGCCCGGCACACTGGCAGTCCTCCATATAGATACATCCGAAAGCCGTGTCCGCATGACCTCCGCCGGAGACTGTAATTGTGAAGCACAGATCAGAACCTGAACATGTGCCGTCATAATCGACCTGCCATTGGAATCGGTGCGAAGCTCCCGCCGCTATCGGCGCACTTACAGGATTTGAAGATAAGATGCTAATACATGCACCAGGGTTAATAAACGCGGTTACAGGGTTTATCAATCCTCCGGTGGTATTCGTCACATCGATCATGATTGCTTCGTATGTGTTAATGAGAGCCGCGACGTCGGCGAAAATTGTCGCCCAGCTTGTAGTCGATAAGTTATACCATTTCCCGCCCGATAGATGGCAGAAATACTGATACCAGCCGTTATGTCCGGTGCCGCCATAGGGGCTCCATGGAACAGGGGAGGTGAAAGATTCACAAGAGCCGGAATATACTGAAGCCGGCGAGGCCCAGAACACGACCGTTCCCGTTGAAGCAATTAGCGCGGCGACGCCGACATCTGTCTGTGCGGCAGGCATAGCGAAAGGCCCTTGTCCGGGATTACAGTAACCGGTGCAACCATCCCCGACCTGACAATAAGAAGCATCTGTGAACCCGATGACTATATGAAGAGCGTCAGGCCGCCAAATATATCGGTTAATTGCATCCGCGATGGCATCAAGCGACTGTTCCGGGCCATCGGCACCTCCTGAAGCTCCGACACCGCCAAGCCATGTTCCACTTGTGAACAGCGTGGCATTCGAGGTCATCTGGTTGCCCGGTGTGCTAAGGTCGAAATCCCAAATATTACGACCATCAGCATATGTGATTCCGCCGAGCATATAATCGTAGCCCGCGCCGTCCAAAGCGGAGATTAATCCACCGATTGCCGCGCGGACATTTGTAATCGTTCCGCTCATTGAACCTGATGAGTCGATCACAAACACGATGTCCACCGCTCCAGTGTCGAGACGGCATGTCAGAAGCCATGATAAAGCGTCATCCAATGGGGAATGAGGCTCTGCAACCGATTTGAAGGGGTTTTCATCGTAGTTACGCAGGGCGACATCGCCCGGAACTCCCGGTTCGATAACAACGCCTCGACGCTGATAATCGAATCTGCTGATTTCCAATGGACCTGCCATGGAAACAGCAACGAGAAGGATTAAAACTAACAAGGAAAATCTTTGCAAGTTGTTCATCGAGCCTCCAAATATGTAACTGAGCCAATTAAACTCTTTCTAATAGGCTAATATATCTTTTCAAATATATAATGCAAGAACTTTGATTTTTAAATTTAACTTTTCTATTTCGATAATTGCTTGACAAAGCAAAGTAAAATTCGTTTCTTTAGGGCATGAAAAAATCGATTGTATTAATCATCTTTCTACCACTAATCCTATTTTCAGCCGAAAACGATTCGGTGAAGGTCTGGAAACCGAATCCAGCGCTTGCCGCGGGTCTATCTCTTGCTATCCCCGGCGCTGGCCAAATCTATAACAGAAGCTATTTCAAAGCTCCAATTGCGATCGGTCTTGAAGGCTATGCTATCTGGCGGTCAATATCAGCGAATTCTGAGATGAACGACGCAGAAAATCGCGGAAAGCACTATCCACCAAGCTCCGAGGAATTCGAAATCGCAAAATCCGATTGGAAAAGCGCTAGGGAAACACGCAATATTCACCTTTGGGTTCTTGTCGGCGCAGTTTTGCTATCGACAATCGATGCCTATGTCGATGCTCATCTTTATGGCTGGGAAAAGGAGATGGCGGATCCTATAGAGCCAAAGAGGACATCCTTGGAATTTTCTCCCTATCTTGATTCCACCGGAAATATAGGATTAGCACTAACTTTGAATTTTTAGCTTCGACTTTGAAATCTGCCCCGACAAACCTTGATACAAAGCCCGCAAACATATTGTCCGACTCCTTGTATCTTTGCAAATTCTCTTAACTGCTCATAACATTTTATTACATCACAACCTTGTGCTGTAATTGCCTTGGAGGGGCATGCTTCTATGCATTGTATGCAAGTGCCGCACCTCATATCGACAGGATGATCTTCGGCTATCTTCATGTCTGTCAATATGGTAACCCATCTCACTTGAGAGCCGTATCGCGGGGTTACAACAAGGCCGTTACGGCCAATCCAGCCTAATCCCGCCGCAACCGCCGTATGTCTGTGCGAGAGATGTCCGCGTTGGTATTCCCAATCCGTAACAAGGCTCGCAGGTATCGGAAGCGAAAGGTAACCAAGGTCTTGAATTTCAGTCGCAAGCTCTAGTGCCGCATTGTCGAGTCGCCAATTTACCTTTTGGTAATGATGTTTATAGAGCAGATTAGGTTTGTCGATGATTGTTTCGAGAACCGACGCGGAGAGAGGGTGTCCGAGGACAATAGCAGTCGAAAAATGCTCGACAATATCAGAAATTTCATCCCCGATTGTCTCGGCAAAGGATTTTATCGATGCAACACCCCAAATCGGCAAATTAAGGCGCTTTGCGACGAATTCATCGATAAAATATCGGTTATCGCTTTCAAGCGTCATCTCAAAAGGACGAGGCGTTTCGCTTGACGAATCCCATTATAATCGACCGATACGAGATATACACCGGAAGGATAATGAGATTGTGGTTCCCAGACTATCTCTCCGGTGTTTTTCTCGAAACTCTCGATCAAACGTCCTTGAACATCATATATCGTTACAAATGAATTAGGTGGCGCTGTTATATTACAGGTCGCATTAAATGGATTTGGATAACATTCTATAAAATAAGAAGATGGATTAGCTATCTCTAAAATGCCAGTTGTGTCGATTGTAACAACTTTCGAGCGTTGGCTTTCGTAATAGCGTGTGCAGGCTGTTACAAAATAGTAACACCTTGAAGAATCCGGCTCGATTACAGCAAAAGTATCAGTTGTATTCAGGAGATTAATCACGCTGATCGATCCATTTGCGTCTTCGGAAGAGTAAAGCTTGTAAGATAAAGTATCGTAAGCAGTTATCTTTGACCAGCTAATGTGGAGTAATCCGCCGGATGGTTCGACTAATACCGAATCGGGATTAAGCGGATAAAGCCAGCCGGTCCTTAGTGGGTCGTGACGCCCCATTCTCCATGGTCTCGCATAGGGTTTACAGTCCCCGACACCTCGGAACATATGGATTTTTCCGGCTCTATCGACCGCGCAAATTTCAAAATGTCCGTCGTTGTCGAAATCGCCGACTGTCGGAGCCGCAAATCCCCATGCTGTATCGCTGTAGAAGGGGAAGGAATCGACATAGGCGGCGGGACCGTTGAAACAGGCAACTGTTCCAAGTGTATCATTTCCGAGGAATAGGAAATCCGGGCCTATATCGTTGTCGAGATCATATACCGCAGGGCTCGATTCGACAGGCCCCATGCCGAGGCCGAGGCTCCAAGGATCGGGAGCGGAGGCGTCCTCGTTAAGAACATAGCCACGACCGTTTCGGCTGAGAATAACTATCTCCGGTTTGCCGTCGCCGTCGATATCGCCTGCGGCTGGAGAGCCGTAAATCCAGCTTCCATAACCGGCTGTGCTTATCGGCCAGCTCGAAACCATCTCAGCGCCGCTATTCCAGAGACCTATTTTCCCACGGCTCGTGCCGGAAATTTCGTGATAGCCGCAACAAATTTCCAATCTACCATTTCCGGTCATATCGACCAAAATTGGAGAACTATAACTGAAAGCCTCACTACTTGTGAGTTCGATAGGAAAGCCGAAGAGGATGTTGCCGTTTGATTCAAAGGCATATAGCTTTTGATAACCTACAGCGACGATTTCAACATTGCCGTCGCCGTTAATATCGCCGACAGCCGGGGATGCCGCAGGTCCGAATTCGGATTCGACTGCGCGTGGGAATGTGCCGATTTCTAAACCGGTGCGGTCGTAAACGTGGATATTATTGCCCGCATGAACGACGATCTCTTTGTAGCCGTCGCCGTCGAAATCCCATAAAACCGGCCCCGCAGGTCCGGGGGATGCGCCGATGGAAAGCGGATTAAAGGGCGAGACAGCTTCCGAAACTGAATTAATCACATACAAATCCCCCGAATTCGTAACGATAACCATCTCGTCGTCATCAGAGGTTACATTCCCGAATGCAATATGTGTGCTCACATCGCCGGACAGCGCGAAAGGAAAGCCCGGCAGGGGGGAACCATCCATCGAATATGCGCGGACATAATTATCGGGGCCGGCTATAAGAACCTCCAAATCCCCGCCGCCGTCGAAATCGACCACAAGCGGCGAAGCAAAAAACGCCCCCGATGACGGGACTGTCATCACAGGCCACCCCGCTTTTTCATTCAAAGCGGCCAAAAAAACCGACGTTAAGCATATAAGCAAGAAAGTCTTTTTCAACATGTTGCCTCCAGTTTGAGAACAAACATATGCTTGAATCAAGAAAATTGCAACATCAAAGCTTCATATTTCTCTATTTTATTGAATATTACTTGACAAATTAAAACTCGCCCATATATTGCGCGTTTATATAGATTTAGGGGAGTTGTCCCCTAAAGAATACAAAAAGGGATTATGCGCGCGATAACAATAGCTATAGACGGCCCAGCGGGTGCCGGCAAATCCTCGGTCTCGAAAGGTCTTGCGGAAAGATTAGGATATATCTATATCGACACCGGCGCAATGTATCGAGCTTTGACCTTGATCAGCATCGAGGAAAATATCGCCCCGTCGGACGGCACGGCGCTTGCAGAGAAGCTTAAAGACCTCGATATTAGGCTTACGCCGAGAAAGGTTTTCATCGGCGATCGAGATGTTACAACCGAAATAAGGCTTCCAGAGGTTACAGCGCTCGTATCCGAGGTTTGCGCTCATCCGGAGGTTCGACGCGAACTTGTCAGAAGACAACGCAAAATGGCTTCCTCCGGCGGAGTTGTTATGGAGGGAAGAGACATCGGAACAGTGGTGCTACCAGATGCCGATTTGAAAATATATCTGACCGCGAATTCCCGAATAAGGGCGATTCGTCGCGCAAGACAGCTAAAAGAGGTCGGAATCGAGTTCGATCTCGACCAGCTCGAAGTGGATATTATCGAACGCGACAGGAAGGACAGCACTCGTGAAGACAGCCCGTTGAGGCAGGCAGAGGATGCCGTTGTCCATGACGATTCCGAAGAGAGCCTCGAAGAGTCAATAGACAGCCTCGAAAGGCTTGCGAAATCTCACGGAGCTTAATTTTGATCTGTTTATTAAAAACCATTTTCAATCAAGGAGCAAAATGTATCAAGAACAACCAGAGGAACTGAAAAGAACAGATGATCTTCCAGTTCCCGAACCCCAACCGGCCGAAGAAGCACCGTCCATAGATGCGGTCGAGGACGAAGTTGTTTCGGTCGAACCGGAAAAGGCACCGGAAGAGGAGATAATGCCTGAATCATCAGCTTCGCCAGAGCCTGAAAAGGCAATGGTCGAAACCGCTACAGAAGAAGTCGAAGAAAAACCGAAGGCAAAAAAGACCAAAAAGTCCGACGCCGATAAGAAAACGACTCTTTACTACCAACCTGAAGCCGATGAGAACGAGATTATTCTCTTCTCTGAGGGCGATATTCCCGCCGACGACGAAGACTCCTCCGGAAGCGACTACACCGACGAAGAACGCCGCGCCATGCTCGAACGTATGGAAGAAACAATGTCCGAGCTTAAAGACGGCGAGCTTATCCGCGGCAGAGTCCTTCGGATTAATAAGGACGAGGTCGTCGTGGATATCGGTTTCAAATCAGAAGGCATCGTTTCCAAAGAAGAATTCACAGAAGAAATCATAGTCGGCGAAGAGATCGAGGTTTTCCTCGAACAGCTCGAAGACGAACACGGACAGGTTGTCGTTTCGAAGCGCAAGGCCGATTTCATGCGTGTTTGGAACAATATCAAAGATTCCTACGAGACAGGCGCTTTGGTCGAGGGTATCATCAAAAGAAGAATCAAGGGCGGCATGGTTGTCGATGTTATGGGTGTGGATGCATTCCTTCCCGGAAGCCAGATTGCTCTCCGTCAGGTGCCCGATTTCGACGCGCTTCTCGGCAAAAAGATGTCCTTCAGCGTCATCAAGCTCAATAAAATCCGCAGAAACATCGTCGTCAGCAGAAGAAGCGTGCTCGAAGAGGAAAGATCCGAACGCCGCCAGTCGCTTCTCGGCGAAATCGACGAAGGGCAGATTCGGAAGGGTGTCGTTAAGAACATCACCGATTTCGGCGTCTTCATCGATCTCGGCGGTCTCGACGGCTTGCTTCATATCACTGATATGTCATGGACGCGTATCAAGCATCCATCCGAAATCGTCAATATCGGCGATGAGATAGACGTTAAGATTCTTAAATACGACCAGAAAAAAGAGCGCATCAGCCTCGGTCTCAAGCAACTCACCGAATCCCCATGGGAAAAGGTCGATGAAAGATTCCCCGAAGGCTCGCGTATTCGCGGAAAGGTCGTTAATATTACAAAATACGGCGCTTTCGTCGAGTTGGAAGAGGGCATCGAAGGTCTTGTCCACGTTTCCGAAATGTCCTGGACGAAACACATCAATCACCCCTCCGAGATAGTAAACCTCGGAGAGGAAATCGATGTTATCGTCCTCAGTGTCGATAAGGAAAACCAGAAAATCTCGCTTGGTGTCAAACAGCTCGAACCGGATCCATGGACACTACTTTCGACGAAATTCCCTCCCGGAAGCAAACTCAAGGGCAAAATTCGCAATCTCACCAGTTTCGGCGCCTTTGTCGAGATAGAGGAGGGCATCGACGGCCTTATTCATATTTCCGACATGTCATGGACGAAGCGCATTATGCACCCCTCCGAATTGCTTCGCAAAGGGCAGGAGGTCGAGGTTGTCGTTATTAATATCGACTCCGAAAATCGCCGTGTAAGTCTCGGACTCAAGCAGTTGGAAAGAGACCCGTGGCCGGAGCTTGAAGGCCGCTACGCCCCCGGACGTGAAACCGAAGGCCGCATCATCAGAATGTCTGATCGCGGTGTTACAGTTAAGCTTCCGGACGAGGTGGAGGGATTCGTGCCTGTTACACAGCTTGGCAAAGAGGTTAACCGTCCGCACGAGGCATTCTCCGACGGCGATCTTCTCCCGCTCAAGGTTATCGAGTTCGATAGATATGAACACCGCATAGTTCTCAGTGTGAACGCTTTCTTCGACAGCAAAGAACAGGGCGATCTCGATTCGTTCCTTTCTAATCATCCCACGAAGACAGTAAGTCTTCGCGAGGCTTTGGGAGATAAGGGCATCGGGTTCGATGAGCCGATGAGAGAAACCCCAGAGGTCGAAGAACCGGAAATCGAGGAAGTTTCCGAGGTTATGGAAATACCCTCCGAACCGGAGACACAGGAAGAACTCGAAACTGAGGCTGTTGTTACGCCCGATGAGGTTACCGAGGTTGCGGAAGAAATTTCCGTAGAGCCAGAACTTGAGCCGGTGGCCGAACCTGAACCTGAGCCAGAACCGGAGCCGGAGCCTGAGGCCGAACCTGAACCTGAACCGGTTATCGAAGAAGAGCCGGAACCGGTTTCTGAGGTGATAGCACAGGAAGAAGAACCCGCGGCAGTCGAAACCCCGGAAGCGGAAGCCGCAGAGGACGAGGACAAGAATAACTTTACATTGGAATAATGCCTCGCATTCCGCAAAAAAATAGGGCAAATGGCTATCGGACTGTGTTTAGTCCGATAGCCTTTGCTATTTTGTTAATTTTAGGGACACTGAATGCCGCTCCGATTTTCCGTCCCGGAGTCGAGATTAACCTCGCCAATCAGAATTTTGTGGATGTTACGAATTTGGAGTTCAACGGTGCGATTTTTACAGAAGTATCGCGTGATTATCGTTGTCCGTATCGCATATCGGGTGGAATTCGAGTGGCCTCATTCACCTATGGTGATTTAGGATATTTAATTGTTGCACCGGAAGTTAATGCTAATTACATCATGTCGATTACTAACAAAATAGGCTTAATGGGCGGAATTGGAGCAGGTTATTTTATTTCGAACGCAAATGAAGTTGAAAGCGGCGCTTATGCACGTTTATCAGCAGGCATTGTTGTTAGCCCTTTGCCGGTTCTCGATTTAAGAATTAGCGCATCCACGATCCCTTTCAAGACGCCATCGGGTGAAAAGTTCATGAATTATGGAGTCGGAGCGGGGATTTCATATATGTTCGGATTCCCAGATACCGACGGCGACTGGGTGGCCAATGATATCGATACTTGCCCCGGAACACCACCCGGAGCCAAAGTCGATAGATGGGGTTGTGCCCTAGATTCCGACGGCGACGGTGTTTACGACGGACTCGATAAATGTCCGAACACCCCTTTTGGCGCGCTTGTCGATTCTTGCGGTTGTCCGCTCGATTCCGACGGCGATGGCGTGTATGACGGAATTGACCAATGTCCGGGAACGCCTTCGCATATTGCAGTCGATTCGACAGGTTGTCCTCGCGACAGTGATCGTGACGGTGTTCCGGACTATCTCGATAAATGTCCGGATACTCCTATTGGTGCTATTGTTGATGCAAACGGCTGTCCAAAAGATTCCGACGAGGACGGCGTTTACGACGGTATTGACAAATGCCCGAATACGCCCAGCGGATTTATAGTTGATGAATTCGGATGCCCCTTTGTAAAACCTGTCGAGCGCGAGGTTATTTCCGACGCATATGACAACGGATTAAACCTCAAAGCGCCGGCTGTTCAAAAACTCGAAGATATCGCCGAACGCTTAAGGGCGCATCCCTATCGCAAAGTCGAGGTCGGCGTCCATACCGACAGCGAAGGTAGCGATCAATACAATATAAATAGAAGCCTCAGAGTCGGCGAAAAGGTGAAAGAGCTTCTCGTAGCGAGGGGAGTTCCAAGCGAGATTATGATTCTGAAGGGATATGGCGAAGCCCATCCATTGGTTTCGAATGCTTCCGCAGAGGGCGTAATGAGAAATCGCAGAATAGTTTTCCAATATATGCCAAGTAATTAGCGATCCCAACTGTTAAGACCATTTAGGGAGAACAAAAATTGAAAATAATAAAGAACAACTATAACGGAGGAAAAATGAAGCTTGCTTCGCGGATCATGGTTTTAATTGCGTTAACTGCCCTACTGGTCGCACCGGTCAACGCAGAGGAAGTCCAATACAAGATTTCCCTTGGCCCCGGCGGCGGGGTTTTCAAAACCGGCGGAGTTTACGATTACATCGCGATGGGAACTACCTATGGCGGGTTAGCAAAATTCGGAATCACAAAGGACTTGGAAATCGGTATTCAGGGCGCTTATATGTATACTTACCCCGGTTCCAATATCGATTTTTTCCCCTTTCTGCTTAGAAACCCTTCAACCGGTAATGTTTATCCATACACTTCTTTCCATCCTCCGGGAAATGCTTTCAAAACACGCAAGGTCCAACCTCAACCTTGGTCACATTGGAGAGTTATCGACGGCGATACCGTATCTTACCAAAGCTATTCCGAACGCGCTCGATTCACGATGGAAAAAAACGAAAATATGCCCTTTAGATTTGAATTCATCCCGATCGAGCTTTTCTTCCAGTGGAGAAGTTTTACACAGACAATCTTCAATCCATATATCCAATTTGGTGGCGGCCTGATGATGTGGAGCGTGAAAGACGAAAACACCAAAGAAGTCCTTCAGGTAGCCGACGAAAGGAATACATACAACTGGTTCCAAACGGATAGCGTGGATTTTTCGACACTTAACTGGGTGGATTATAAGGGCCGTCATTTCCAAGCGATGCTCGGTTTTGGTTTCGAGGTTTTCCCTGTAGAACAGGTTGGTATTGATGTGGGGTTCCGCGGATATTACCCCTTCCAGGATGATTTCGCTGAGTATCTCCTCGATACATTAGCCGGCATATTCGAGCTTTCGGGCAGGCTGAATTTCTATTATGGCGGTGTCCGCGATTCTGACAAAGACGGTGTTCCGAATAAGGACGATCAATGCCCCGACACGCCTTTCGGAGCTATTGTCGATGAATTCGGATGTCCTATCGATTCCGATGGCGACGGTGTTTACGACGGTCTCGATCAATGCCCCAACACACCGGTGGGCGCTATTGTCGATGCGGTTGGATGTCCTTCGGATTCCGACGGTGACGGCGTTTATGACGGAATCGACAAATGTCCCGATACTCCTCAGGGTGTTCGTGTCGACGATACCGGTTGTCCTGTGGATTCCGATGGCGACGGTGTTCCTGATTATATGGACAGATGTCCGAATACACCGAGAGGATGTCTTGTCGATGAGTTCGGATGCCCCTTCGATTCCGACGGCGACGGCGTTTGCGACGGTCTCGACAAATGCCCGAACACACCTGAAGGTGTTCAGGTAAATGAATTTGGATGCCCGAAGACGAGAGCGGATTCTGACGGGGACGGCGTTCCAGACGACATGGATCGTTGCCCGGATACCCCACGTGGAGTTCGTGTAGATGAATTCGGTTGTCCCTTGGATAGCGACGGAGATGGCGTTCCCGATTATAACGATAAATGTCCTAATACTCCGAAGGGATGTATTGTCGATAAAGACGGTTGCCCATTGGATTCCGACGGCGACGGTGTTTGCGACGGCCTCGACAAATGCCCGAATACACCTAAAGGCGTTCAGGTCAACGAAGAAGGTTGTCCGTTGGTCAAAAAGCTTAAAAAGGGTGAGTCTATCCGAGTTAAGGTCTATTTCGATACCGCAAAATGGAATATTACTCGTCAGGCGGAGCAGGACCTTCAGGAAGCCCTCAGAATCCTCAAGACATATCCCGAGATGCGGGTTATGATCGAGGGACATACCGATTCACGCGGTGACGACGACTATAACCGCGAATTGTCTATTAAAAGAGCGATAAGTGTCCGTAGTTGGCTTATCACACAGGGCATCGCAGGAGATAGAATGGAGACTATCGGTTACGGTGAGACCCGTCCTGTAGATACCAACGATACTAACGACGGCCGCGCGAATAATAGGCGCATCGAGTTCCGCTGTATCGATAACTGCGCCGAAGATGTAGAGGAATAGACGATATTGCGCTATCCTCTTGCACTCTTGTTAATCGCTTTGACTATGATGGGGGGGGCTTTGCCCCCCTCTTCCGATAGTCTCGATCAGGACTATTCCGAGTCAGCACAATTGCCAGATTATCTTGCACCTTCAGAAGAAGTAAGGCAGATAAACTATCTCCGCCTTTCGCTTTTCGGGGCTACCGCTGTAACCGGATTAGGGGTTTCAATAAGTCGGATGAACGAATGGTGGGGTCATGGCTACGTCCCATTTCACATTAAGAAGGACGATTGGTCGGACGATAATCTGGCTCAGACCGACGAGATAAGCCATTTTATGATTAGCTACAAAATCGCGCAGGCCGGAACAGGGCTATCGCGGTGGTCGGGGCTTTCGGATGGCACAAGCAGGTGGATTGGCGGAGGAATCGCCCTCGGAATTATGTTGTGGGTGGAATATCCTATCGACGCCCACAATCCGCTTCAGGGTTTCGGCGTTAGCGATATGATTGCGAATTGCCTTGGAGTAGCCTTAGCACTTAGTCGCGATAAATGGTTCGACGAACTTTCTTTCCTCGATGTTAAAGTATCCGTGAAAGATTTCAGCCAAATAAACAACGAAGTCATAGCACAAACATTTGCTCAGAACGACGCCTATATATACTGGCTTACAGCCCGGCCCTCCAGAGAATTTCCAGTTCATGTTTCCCTCGGTTACTCGGCGAACCACGAAAATGAAGACCGCATAGCCGAGCGCGAAATTTATCTCGGTTTTGGGACGAGTCTCAACGAGATCGCCGGTTTAATCGATCCGAGACTATTTCGAAGACTCGATACCTTTAGCTTTTACGAAATCTCCTTTTATTTCCGAATCAATAATTAGCACTTCACGAGACTGTCGAAGATGATTAGGAAGCGCTTGCTTTTTAACCATCTATGATTATCTTATTTAGTTATGGCAATTGAAAAGTCATATAAGGTTTTCGTAACGACCCTCGGTTGCCCAAAGAACGAGGTCGATTCCGAGATTATCCTTCGTGGCCTTCGTGACAAAGGATGGGAGATTACTACACGTCTCTCCGAGGCCTCTACTGTGCTAATTAACACCTGCGCTTTTATTGAACCTGCACGCGCGGAGAGCATCGAGGAAATCTATAGCTTTGTCCACAGAAAAGAATCTGGCAGATTGGGTTCGATTATCGTTACAGGTTGTCTTGCAGAGCGTTACGGTGCGCTTCTCGCCGATGAAATCCCAGAAATCGACGTCATAATCGGCAACCGTGATGTCGATGCTATTCCGAACCTTATAATTGAGGGACTTCAAACCGCAGGGACTTTCTATTCCGCACCGAAAGAGTTTTCGAACGATTGGTATAATACACCCACTGACCATAGTGAAATGGGGTGGGGGTATGTGAAAATCTCAGAGGGATGCGATAACAGATGCAGTTATTGCTCTATCCCCGGAATAAAAGGCGGTTTGCGAAGCGCTCCTATCGAGTCGGTTGTTAATCAGGCAAGACATCTTGTCGAGAAAGGCGCGCGGGAGATAGTCCTGATTGGGCAGGACACTACAGCCTATGGACATGATCGCAACGAGAATCTCCTGCCGAACCTCCTTCAACGGATTTCCAACATCGACGGCGATTTTTGGATTAGGGTTCTTTATGCCCATCCAGCTCATCTCACCGACGAAAATATCGGGGCAATCACACAAACTCCAAAAGTTGTGCCCTATCTCGAAGTCCCGATTCAGCATATCGCCGAACCGATTCTCAACAGAATGGGGCGTAAAATAGACTCGAAGGGGATACGCGAAAGAATCGCCAAACTTCGCCGCGAACGTCCCGAAATAGCCCTGAGAACGAGCCTTATCGTTGGCTTCCCCGGCGAGACCGACGAGGATTTCGAAGAACTCGCCGAGTATATGGACGAAGGGAATTTCATTCATGGAGGAGTTTTCTCCTACTCCCGCGAGGATGGCACTCCTGCGGCGAATTTCCCCGAAGAGGTTGACGAACGGACAATCGAAACACGCAAACAAATGATTGAGATGATATTCGACGGCGTTCGCCTGAATGCCGCTAAAGCTATGCAGGATAAAGTAGTGGATGTCATCGTCGAACGCGACGGAACCCGGCAGAATATGCTATGGGGGCGAACAATTTTCGACGCGCCCAAAATCGACCGAACGGTTCGCTTCCGCGGCAGTGCAAAAGTCGGCGATATAGTTCGTGTCAGAATTATGAAGGGAACCGAGTTTCATTTTCTGGGGGTGCAGGAATGAAGAAGTCCTTTTTGCTTGTGTTACTAATTTTTTCAGCTGTTCTTCACGCACAAAATTACATGGCTCAATACAACGAAGCCGTAAAATTAGTCGAGGCCGGCAAAACCTCCGAGGCTCGTGCAATCCTCGATAAAGTCGCGACATTTCCGGTGGAAACAGGTCTTCGCGACAACGCCGCCTATTGGATTGCGGTCTCATATTTCGACGAAGCCAACTACAGCAAAGCCATCGAGTATTACCGCAAAGCGCAAATTCTTCCGGATTACAACAAAGCCGCCGCGGCGCAATATGAGCTTGCCTATGCGAAATCACTAATGGGCGACAAATCCGGTGCGTTGATGGAGTTCTGCAAGATAGCGTCGATGTATCCCAATTCGGGATTAGTATCAAAAGCGGACAGCGCGATTGCAGAAATCAGCGGAGGGAATCTGGCCGCGAATATTCCCGGCTATGGCCCCGCGACGCCATCTCTTCCTCCCGTCAAGGCCGCGGTTCTCGCTAAGGAAGCCGCACCGATAGCCCCCGAACCTCGCCCCGATGCGCCTTTGATGCAATCCGAAGAGCCGCGTCCGGATGCACCGCTTACGCAAACCTCGCGTCCTGCTCCGGTTATTGCCACAGAAGGCCCGTTGGCGGGTGCTGAGATTCCCGTCGCACAAAAGCGCGCCCCGATGCCACTCGATGAAACTCCTCCACCGCCGCCGCAAGAAACTCAACCAGCAATAACAGAACCCGAAAGCTCGCCTGAACCGCCGCAAACCGAGTCTGCATTACCAGAACCCGGCACTCAACCGGAGACCACTGCTAAGAAATCAGAAACTGGGGTTATCTACGACGATTCCGCGCCGTTGGATGTCGATCCAAGCCGTTTGATCCGCCCCGAAGACAAATCAGGATGGGAATAAAGTGAAACAAAGCCTCATTATAATTGCCGTTGTTTTTTCGATACTCATTGCGGGGTGTTCCAAAGACCGCGCGGTGGGGCGTCCGAGTTCCGGTGTTGCTGAGGAGCTGTTCAATATGGGACGTGAATACTACGATGCCGGCAAATGGAGCAAGGCGATCAAGGTTTTCACGGAATTTACTATGTCTTATCCTTTCCACGACAAGGTTGCGGAGGGGTCTTTTTTGCTCGCGCAAAGCTATTTCAACAACGAGGACTACCAGCTTGCCGCTGGAGAGTATCGAAGGCTTATTCGCCGCTTTTCGCAGAGCGAATACGCGGAGAAAGCTGAATTGATGCTTGCCGAATCATATCTCGCCTCAGCGCCAAATCTCGCACTCGAACAGAAGGATGTCGAGAGAGCGTTGGAGCTGTTCCGTGATTTCATAACCTACCGCCCGAAATCGGAGTTTATCGAACAGGCACGCGATGGAGTCCGTCGATGTAGAGAAAGACTTGCCGAGAAAGAATACCGCACAGTCGAGTTGTATTACAAGCTTCGCAAACCCGAATCAGCGGTGCTTTACGCCGACCTTCTCGCGGAGGAATTCGACGGCACAAGCTGGGTGTCAGAAGCGCTTCTTATCAAAGGAAAATGTCTTTTCGACCAGCTCGACCAACCCGACGAGGCCAAGAAAGTTTTCGAGCTGGTTGTCGAGAAATACCCCAAGACAAAGGCCGCCGAAGAAGCTATCAGTTATCTAAAGAAAATCGGGTGATGGGTGATGGCGCGGCGAGGAATCTTTGGAGGAAGTTTCGACCCGCCGCATTTGGGCCATCTTGTTATCGCGCAGACGATGGCTAACAGCCTCGAATTGGATGTTATCACATGGGTGCCTGCGAGAACCCCGCCCCATAAGGATTCCGCTAATCTGTCTTCCGCCGAACACCGATACAGAATGACCGAGCTTGCCATATCGGGCAATCCCGCTTTCGAGATTTCCGATGTCGAGATGAACTCCGACCAGCCGCCATGGACGAAATTCTTGCTGGAACGATTCAGGCAGGATTTTCCCGACGACGAGCTATATCTCATAATCGGCGGCGATTCCCTCGCAGAATTCCACACATGGCTGGATTATAGAGAACTATGGGAACTCGCAAAAATAGCTGTTGCGAGAAGGCCGGGAGAGGATTTGTCTGGAGTAGATAGGGAGATTCTCGAAAATGTCCAAATCGTGGATGCACCTCTCATCGAAATCAGTGCTACAGAAATCCGCCGAATGGTGCGCGAAAAGTTTTCGATTCGCTATCTCGTTACGGATGAGGTTCGCCGCTACATAGAAGAGAACGAGCTCTATTGTGATGCAAATAGTGTAAAATAGTGTAAAAATGCATGCATTTGAATAAAAGTGAATACAAAAGTGTAAAATTAATTCATAGGGAGGGACAATGAAAGTCGAAGAACTCAAAGGAATCATCGAGGTCGCACGCGGATTGAGACCGGCGGATATCGTTCTGAAAGGCGCCAAGGTAGTCAATGTCTTTTCGGGGGAAATTGAAAAGGGGGATGTTGCAATCCTCGGCGATCGAATAGTCGGAATCGGCGATTACGAAGGCGAAAAGGAAATCGACCTCGACGGCGGATATCTTGTGCCCGGCCTCATCGATGGCCACGTCCATATCGAATCGAGCATGGTTAGCCCTGTGCAATATGCGAGGGGAGTTCTACCCCGCGGAACAACCACAGTTTTCGCCGATCCCCACGAAATCACCAATGTGATGGGCATCGAAGGTTTCGAGTTGATGCTCAAGATGTCCGAGGGAATCCCTCTCAAGGTCTTCCTGAATGTTCCCTCATGCGTCCCGGCGACCCATATGGAAACGTCCGGTGCGGATCTCGAAGCCGATGCCATTGCAAAACTCCTTCGAGCAGAGCGTGTCTCCGGCCTCGCCGAGATGATGAACTACCCCGGCGTCCTTTTCGCGGTGCCGAATGTCCTCGCAAAACTCGAAGCCGCTGAAGGTCGAATCATCGACGGCCACGCTCCCGGCCTCACAGGAAAAGACCTCGACGCCTATGTCTCAGCCGGCGTGATGTCCGACCACGAATGCACGACTCCCGAAGAAGCGCTGGAAAAAATCTCCACAGGAATGTATATAATGATACGCGAGGGCACCGGCGCGCGCAACCTCGACGCCCTTCTGCCCATGGTTACAACCGCCAACGAGCGCAGAATCATGTTCGCCTCCGACGACCTCCATCCGCCGGAGCTTCTAAACCGCGGCCATATCAACTATATGGTGTGCAGGGCGATGAAATACGGCAGAGAGCCGGTTTCCGCGATACGAATGGGTTCTCTTAACGCCGCACAGTATTTTCGCAAATGGAACCTCGGCGCAATCGCCCCTGGATATATCGCCGACATCGTTTGGATGCCTGATCTTAAAAAGTTCGAGCCGCAGATGGTCTGGGCGAACGGCCGAATGGTCGTCGATAATTCTGAAATCATCGAGGGCGATTGGATGGAGGCATCAACCACCTGCAGGAACACAATGAACCCGGCGCCCTTTACCGCGAAGGATTTTCAGGTCAAGTCTGCCGAGGGCGCGCGCGCTCATGTAATAGGACTGATAAAAGACCAGATTGTTACCGAGCATCTAATCGAGCCGCTGAAGGTCGAAAAGGGACTCGCGGTTTCCGATGTCGAACGGGATATCCTCAAGATATGCGTCATTGAGCGGCACAAAGCGACCGGTAATATCGGAATAGGCTTCGTAAAAGGGTTCGGACTGCAAAAGGGCGCGCTGGCGAGTTCTGTCGGCCACGATGCGCATAACCTTATCGTAGTGGGCACCAACGACGCCGATATGGAACTCGCGGCAAAACACGTCGTATCGTCTCGCGGAGGTTTCTCGGCTGTAGCGGAGGGCAAAATCCTCGGCTCGCTGGAACTCCCCATCGCCGGGCTGATGTCCTACGACACAATCGAGGACGTCGATATTCAAATCACCGGCCTCAAGCATATCTCGAAGAAAATGGGATGCAGAATCGAAGACCCCTTCATGCTC
This sequence comes from uncultured bacterium, assembly GCA_964459995.1. Taxonomy (GTDB): domain Bacteria; phylum UBP14; class UBA6098; order UBA6098; family UBA6098; genus CAZSHG01. The sequence continues at coordinate 133,683 of CAYWOR010000008.1, forward strand.
CTCGGCTTCCTCGCCCTCGAGGTTATTCCGCATTTGAAACTGACCGACATGGGTGTAGTCGATGTCGATAAATTCGAGATAATCAAACTTATGGCTTAGGAGACGAAAATGAAATATGGATTCGCGCTGTCAATAATCGGCTTAATTGCGATAGCATCCGCCGTCGCATTCGGCGCGGAGGACAGCGCGATTATCGAGGCAGGGGAGAGCGAATACCACTACACCTTCCAAATCGACTCGTCCTACACGCCGTGGAGCTGGACATTACCAGCAACAATAGGAAATATATCTGTTGCGGATGCCTCAGATGACGGAAGAGTTGTAGCGTTAGCTTCCTCTGATAGCCCGGGGTCGCAATATAAAGATTACTATATTTTCGTCGAAGGCGAATTGACTCACACATTCGAGAATGTCCATAAGGTCTTTATAAGCCATAATGGTGATAGAATACTCGTAAAGCCTTTAATGGCATGGGATGAAGACGAGGAGAGTTTTGGCAATCGCATCTATTGTTATTCTCCGAATGGCGATTTGTTATGGGGGCCACACTATTCATACTTCGATCCAGTCTGGTCTCCGGACGATAGTTTGATAGGCTTTTTTACAGGGGAGGGAAACCTGAGTGAAATGCCCGGGGAAATTGATGATTTTACGAATGAAATTGAATTCGATTTTATCCGAGTATTGAGGATTGCCAATGTTGAGAATGGAGAGTTAGTTGACCATGTAAATATCCATAAGCACGGAACCATGTTCTTAGGGAACTACAGAAGCGATATGAGGGGATTTATTTTATATAAAACTATCTGCAATGATTTAATTTGGGCGCCAGTTGATGATAACGATTCCCTTGAAATTTACAACACGAGTAACGGATATTTTTCTCTAGTAAATAAGATAGCCACTCCTTTAGAGTCACCTGTAATTGATTCACTTCAAGCACGAACTTGTCTCACGGGAATTTATGCTATGTTCGACCATAGGATTTATTTAAGTTGGGGATGGAAACCGAAAATACCGGATACGAATGGTTATTACACTCAATATGTTTGTCTCGATAGCGTCGGGAATTTAATCTGGCATAAGTACGACACCACTAGAGCTCACGCACGATATTACTCCGAATCAGGGAGATATCTCCTCGAATTCGACATCGCATCACCCGGTTATGTGGCCCTCAGAGAAACCGCGACAAACGATCTGCTCTTTAAAAAAACTTTTCCTGAAGAAGGAAATCTGTTCCTGGCAGGTCTGCTTGAACATCCAGAAACCGATGATTGCCTTGTTTTCGCCGTTGGTTCCGATGGCAAAGGAGCGCTTTTTTATCCTGATGGCAGTCTTGCAGATTTTAATATGCAGAATATGACTTTATCAGATATTCCTTCATTTTCTTATAAACTCGAAGGCAACACGCTAACCTTCTACAAGGTCAGGTGGTAAGAATGAACCCTCGCGAAAATTCTGTCGATGTCGATAAATTCGAGATAATCAAACTTATGGCTTAGGAGACGAAGATGAAAAAAATAATTGCAGTATTAACCGTAGTTTCGCTGGTTTTCCTGATGGGATGCGACGAGTTGGCGAAAGACCTCACCTCGACAATCTCCGGCACGGTTTATAACGACGGCGAGATTGTCCCCAACGTCCTCGTCTTCCTCCTTTCGCCGGGAGATACAATAACCGCGGGGCTTTCCCTTTCTAACGCCACAGTCGGCAAAGCGGACGGCACCTACATTCTGGTCGATGTCATAACCGGCAACCACATTGTCTGCGCGGTGAAAGATGTCAACGGCAACCTCACCGTGGACGCCGGAGTGGATTTGGTCGGCTACCACGGCGAGGTTGACACAATTCTCGGAATCTCGATCCCTCAGACTGTAACACTCGAAAAGGACGGCGACGACCTCGAAAACATCGACATCGACGAGATGTTTATCCTGCCGGGGGGAGGGGTATGACGGCCTAGTTGAGATATTCCCTGCGGTTTGAGCGGGTTGCTCGAATCGCGCAGAGCCGGATTGAGAGATGAGAGTTTTTTGCGTGACGCGAGTTCGGTTTGTTCCGGCTATCTTCCGAAAAGCCAGGTTATGGCGTCGTCGCGGTCGTAGAATAGCATCATGCGGTTTTGTTGTTGTAGTTCTCTCTCAAGCTCCGGGAAGCGGGTCGAGAGTTTTGTGGCTTCGGTAATTAAGACCGCCGCAATGATTTGATAGTTCGTGAATTTCTGCAAAATGTCGCCTGCCACCATCGTGCTAAGGTCGAAAAAGCTTTTTGGGAGGCTTTCCGCGGGCAATAAAAGGAGTCGGGTGTCGTATTCGTAAGTCGCTGATAGGATGTCGTTTATGGGAACGTTATGCTCGATAATCTCGCCGTCGAGAGGCCCCTCGATAATAAACTTACCATTTCTTTCGATAACATTTACTCGCATCATATCGCTTTCCCTGGGTTTAAAATATTATTCGGATCGAAGGCGGTTTTGATTCTGCGCATTAGTTGCAGTTCCGCGTCGCCGTGGTTGATGGGGAGGTATTTCCGTTTGAGCCTGCCTATGCCGTGTTCAGCGGTGATTGTTCCGCCCAGAGCGACTGTCAGCTCGAAAAGTTCCGGCACCCATTTTTCGATGGCGGCGTTCCATCGGTCGTCGGGCATGTCGTATTTGAGGGCGTCGATGTGCAGGTTGCCGTCCCCCGCGTGCCCAAAGGACAGGACTTTGATGCCGTATTTCTCGCCGAGTTCGCGTGCGCCGCGCCACAGTTCGGGCACCTTTGCCCGCGGCACAGCGACATCCTCTGCAACGATAGTCGGGCTGACCGCGCGCAAAGCCTCGCGCATGGAGCGTCGCGTCTCCCATAGCCTGTCCTGAAAAGGCCGGGTGTCTGCCACGAGGACATCTATCGCGCCAAGCTCCATGGCTATCTCGCCGAGGGCAAAGTAGCGCTGTTCGAGGCGTTCGGCGTCCTCGTCGTCCATGGAGATGATTAGTTGCGCACCGGCGTCGCGCATGGGGACGTCTTTTTCGAGGACATCGCCCACGATTCGCAGGATTTCGCCCTCCATAAACTCGATGGCGGTGGGCACTATTTTCCGCCGGATTATCTCGCTGACAGCTTTCGCCGCGTCATCGACTGTGTCGAACCCGACGAGCAAATCCACCCGATGTTGCGGAAGGGGGAGGAGGCGCAGGGTGATTTCGGTGATTATCGCGAGGGTGCCTTCGCTTCCCAAAATCGTATGGAGTAGGTCGTAGCCGGCGACGTTTTTGACCAGCTTGCCCCCGTAGCGGATGATTTCCCCGGTGGGCAAAACCGCGCGGATGCCGGTAACATAGCTTCGCGTGATTCCGTATTTGACTGCCGTCATGCCGCCCGCGTTGGTGGCGACGTTCCCGCCGATGCTACAGCTGTCCTTGCTCGCGGGGTCGGGGGGATAGAAGAGGCCGTGGGATTCGAGTTCCGCCTGCAGAACGCCTGTGATGACCGCCGGCTGAGTTACAACCATGAGGTTTTCGTCGTCTATCTCGATAATTTTGTCGAGGCGTTCGAGGGAGAGGAGGACGGCGTCGTCGAAGGGGATTGCGCCGCCCGCCACGCCGGTTCCGAGGCCGCGGGGCACAACGGCGATTCGCTCGGAATTGCAGTATGTCATGATCTGCGCGATTTGCGCCTCGTCAACGGGTTTGAGAATGATAGACGGGACGGCGGAGATGTTTGGGGACTCGTCGTGGCAGTAGTCCTCGGCGCAGGGAGGGGAGAGGGCGTTCTCCTCGCCCACGATGGCCGTCAGGGCCTGCAAATCTTCATATGTCGGTCTCTTCAAATCGTCCATAGCGGGATAAAAATACGCACCGGCGCGAGAAAGTCAAGGCGAAATTGTCGCTGAAAAGGCAAAAAATCGGCCTCCTAAATGAAAGATTTGTCCTCCTATCTCGAATACTCGGCCTCCTAACTGGAAAATTTGCCCTCCGAAGTCGAATATTTGATCTTGAAAGTCAAATATTTGTCCTCCGAACTCGAAGAATTGGCCTACCTGATGCTAAACTGGCCTGAAAAGGGGAAGAATTGACCTCCGAACTCGAGTATTTGGCCTTCGATCACGAAGATTTGGCCTTCAAAAGGGAAGATTCGCCCAAAAAATGGCGGAATCGTTCTGCAAAGGGGGAGAATTGCCCTCCAAAGTCCTGGAACCGACCGGTAAAATGAAGGATTTGTCCTGCGCGAGGATGGATTTGACCTCAAAAGGAGAATAATTTCGCCGAAAAGGGGATATGTGCAGAGAATGATTGAGTTTCTGAACTAAAGCTCCGGCTCCTCAGTCGAGGCGGTTCACTATTGTGCCGGCGTGGGTGAAGATGACTTTCGTGCTACCGTTTATGTCCGGGACGATGTAATAGGTGTTTGCCTCGTCCTCGTAGCCGAGGAACTGGGATTTGCACCAGTGGTAGCGTTTCCAGCCGTCGTCGAAATCGCCGAAACGTTTGGTGCCGTCGTAGTTGAACGTGCTCTCGCGGCTGTCGGTGTCGTAGCTTAGCCCCAAAAAAGGTGGAAGTATTTCTCGATTACTATTCATTGTATTGTTGATTTATAAATTTCCAGTTATTATAAAAAGCGACTATTCCTATTAAAATACAACATGCAATAAGATAAACGGATGTAGCAAACAACAAACAAGCAAGAAGATATATTATGAATGGAATTATGGAGATTAAATTCATCGTAATCCAAAAATAAACTAAAGATAATATAACACTAAAGAAGGCAGAAAATACTAAAAGGGGATTTCTATTCTTCGAAGAGTAACCTGAACAAACTTTGGTAGCGATGTTATTTTCTAAGATTTCTAAGTTGAAAAATATGAAATTCTTTATTGGAATTCCCGAATAATACCCAAAGCCTATACCAGCTAAAAAGGGGATTATACTGAATAATGCATTTCTTTTTAGAGAAACCTCTGATACATTTGTGGCTAATAAAATACTACTTAATAAGATACCAAGTGCAATCGCCATGTACAGCGGTAATTGATTTGATAAACTGACTATAAGCTTGAATTTACTTCTCATGTATACCCTCCTCCTCCCCCTCCACAACGCAAAGATTCCCACTTTCCTCTAACACCATCATATGTCCTTTGCCAATCATTTTCCCATTGTCTTTGGTTACCAGCTAGACCCCAATCTTTATCAATATGATGTGTATTCCATTCGTCCCATAGAACAGCCATTCGAGTAGCTAAATTATGACAATGAATCGCCCACACTGCACCGCCAACCCCTAAAAGAACTACTATTGCTCCCGCAGCAAGTTCCCCTGCTCCTAGAGATAAAATTTCAAATAGACAAAGAGGCGTGTGATTTCGTGGTTTGTATGGAATTCCGATAGTAAGATTTTGTAATCCAAGCCAGGGTAATGAGGAAGTCATTCTTAATGAAACTGGCCCAAAATTGGCTCCAATAGTAGCATCGTATAGAATGCCCCAACCTTCATAGTAGCCTAATTCAGATAGATTGAATGCTTCTTTCCACAGCAACTCCACCTGCGGGCTTGCATCCTGATTTCGGATCTTTCCCAGGGTGTCGTAATCAAGGCGGTTCACTATTGTGCCGGCGTGGGTGAAGATGACCTTCGTGCTACCGTCGATGTCCGGGACGATGTAGAATGTGTTCGCCTCGTCCTCGTAGCCGAGGAATTGGGATTTGCACCAGTGGTAGCGTTTCCAGCCGTCGTCGAAATCGCCGAAACGCTTTGTGCCGTCGTAGTTGAACGTGCTCTCGCGGGTGTCGGTGTCGTAGCGGTTATTTGAATATAGCTGGTTCATATTCCTTAGAACCAAATAAGAGTTTAGCTTTTCTTATATCAATATATTCAGGGATTTCACGGTCTATTGGATCGTAAGCCGTTTCTCCTATTCTAACTGTGTCCGTAAAATCTATGTAGACTTTACCGTCAACGTGGGTAAAGGTCCTAAAAAAGACCTTTAATTTCGAGGTATCTTTTAGTTCACCCTCAATAGCTTCTGTTGGAACATCCACGGATAATATTAGCATGGAATCTCCAATTACATATGGTTTAAAAGGCCCTTTTATAAGTTCTGATAAGCATCCCGGTATATTATCTCGCTCTTCTTCTTTTACCCTGAAGAAAGAAGCAAATATCGCTTTGTCCAAAGAAACGGAATCTGGCTCTTCGATTGTCGATTTAAATCTATTCCCCGATATACTATAAACAACTCCTTCACCTTCTTTGATTATATATGCTTCCCAGGAGAATTCCATAGAATTTAACTCCGTTATTTCCTGGTTAATACTTAATAATGGAGGAATCCTATTCAATATGAAAATAGCTGCCATGAACGAATTATCGGGCGAACTTTTTGATTCCATTTCTTCGTTTTTGGGAGAAGTTGCGCAACCTAAAATTAGGATTAGGAATATGATAAACATTTGTCTTATGATTCTCATTCTAACTCCTTTAATTATAACCGAAAGAATTGTTTATGAGCCCTTCGTTCGTTCCCAGAACAACCGGGACGAGGAAAGTCATGTTAAGCCAAATCATGATAACGCACAAGATGAGAATGATAATCGCTAACGATTTCCCATGCTTTCCGCTACGAAACGAGTTTGTAATAGAAAACGCTGAGAAAAAAAGCGCGATGATAGATAGAATATTTATGTCCCAGGCGATACCGTTTGTATAAAAAAGGGTCCAACCGCCTGGAATATGCGCGCTTCTCGTTATTCCGGTTATTGCGCCTAATCCAATTATTAATAGGATAAAACTTAGTAGCCAGAAAACAAGACTCGTCTTGGCGAGAGGGTGGCTGGGCAAATATTGTCCCGCTTCAATCACAGGTTTTCGTTTTCTATAATAGTAATACTCGACGATAATAACCGATATTGTAAGAAAACTTAATACACAAAGGAGTATATTTAGGCTCCACTCATTTAAAGCAGTTATCGCGAGAAATAATATTCCTAATATAAATCCCAATGCAAGCCCTAAACCGGGCGGCCAAATCATAGTTTTAGATCGGCTGCTATTCATCATACCCCCTGCTGGTCGAAGAACCAGTCCCTTATATCATTTATCACTCCACCGAAAATGCCACATTTTTTATTTTCTGTAACGCATACTTTATTTCTACACTCTCCTTTCTTATTATCTTTACAACATGACGTGCCTGTTCCGCTAGTTTTACAATGACGGCCGCTTGGTTTGATACCACCTGTTCCTGAAGAATCTGATACGTCAAAGAGAGGTAGCTTATCGTCAGAAGGTGATATACTACCTGGATAAATAACTGGTTCTTTTCCTGCAACGTTTTCCAGGTTATTAAAATCGTTAAGCTTTGTAGTGAACCAGGCACCTGTTTGAGGATCGTATAGTTCGACCGGATTATAATAAATATCGTTTCCGGCGATATGAAACATCCCCCTCCACAGCAACTCCACCTGCGGAGCGGCGTCCTGATTTCGGATTTTGCCTAGCGTGTCGTAGTCGAGGCGGTTCACTATTGTGCCGGCGTGGGTGAAGATGACTTTCGTGCTACCATTTATGTCCGGGACGATGTAGTAGGTGTTCGCCTCGTCCTCGTAGCCGAGGAATTGGGATTTGCACCAGTGGTAGCGTTTCCAGCCGTCGTCGAAATCGCCGAAACGTTTCGTGCCGTCGTAGTTGAACGTGCTCTCGCGGCTGTCGGTGTCGTAACCGCGCAGGCGCCCCAGCATATCGAAATCGAAGCCGAGTTCGTCGCCGTTGGCTTTGGTTATCATGTCCAGCACGCTATAGACGTCGTAGCCGAACTTTGTGATGTCGCCGTCCACCTCGCGCCCGGCGAGCAGGCCCGCGCAGTTGTAAGAGAAAATCCCCTTCATAATCTCCTCATTCTCCAATAGGGTTTGTAAATGAATTGGGCGATTCCTTTGATTTGAGTTAAACTAATTGGACCAAAATCCCTACTATCATAACTATTTAAGCGGTTATCTCCAAGAACATAATATTCCATGTATCCTAAAATTAAAGGAGGAGTTGAGATAGTATAAAATTGATAATCTAACATAAGAACAATTAGACTATCCCTAAGTGTTATAGTGCTATCACCTGATTTTCGAAGAGAATAATGTTCAGAATATATGTATTTAGAAGTATCGTTAAAGTAAAATGATATTGCCGTATCAATATATGCATATTCCTCACTGAGATGATTATTGTTGACCGTAACCTTGCAATTGCTTATAAACAATGTATCTCCTGGTATACCAACCACTCTTTTTTGATATATACTCATAGAATTCTGAAATTCCGAATTAGATTTTGCCTTGAATGTAACTATATCCCCACGTTTTACATCGCCGTTATTAAAACACCCATATTTAACTACGATACGATCACTTTCCTTAAAAGTAGGCCACATCGAAGTTCCAATTCCGGTGTCAATTTGGTAGTTATTTAATTTGAACCGTTTAGGAAAATCAAAGTAAAGTGCTATTGAGATAGCTAGAATTAGTATTATCGGCATCAAGAGTAGAGAATATAGTCGATTATGACTTATGATATTAGTATTCTTACTTAGCAAGGAGTCGATTATTGCATAAATCCATATACCGTATCGTGCTAAATCCATCAACAATAAAGTAATTAGATTTGAATATGTGAATTGACGGAAAAAGAAGAAGGAAAAGACAAAGAAGAATAAGATATATATTGAGATTCCTTTTATAAGTTTTCCGGCATAAGCATGCCCCAATCCAGGTATTACTATAGATAAACCCGTTGCTATGGACTTATTTCGCATCACGTTATTATTCATGAAGATATAAATTAAGCGTTTAATAAAGACCATCTATACAATCACCCCAAACTGCACAATTTCCCGTTGGCCTTCCATCCTTTATTTCGTAAGCTAGACAACATTCATACTGGCCATACCACACTCTCGGGTTGATAAAATAATACGGTATATCGTCAGGATTTTTCGGGTCACGAACCCAACCACCTTGACAACCCCCACCATCGATTAATTCTTCTAACCAACTTATAAATAGAGGATTGTTTCCATTTCCACCTCCTGGATTAATGATATCCGAACCCCGCGGAATTCCATTGAAACCGTAAGCATTTTTTGCTAAGATCGGTAATCTGAACAAACTTAATGGATTTAATAAACTAGGTAAATAAACTATAAAACCAGATATTGCTTTTATGATTCCAAAACTAAGCCCAATAGGAAAGTAGATAGTTGACTTATTATTGGAAATATATAGATTTACGTCCTCGTCCCAAAACATCCCCCTCCACAGTAGCTCCACCTGCGGCGTGGTGTCCTGGTTGCGGATCTTCCCCAGCGTGTCGTAGTCGAGGCGGTTTGCTATTGTGCCGGCGTGGGTGAAGATGACCTTCGTGCTACCGTTCACGTCCGGGACGATGTAGTAGGTGTTCGCCTCGTCCTCGTAGCCGAGGAATTGGGATTTGCACCAATGGTAGCGTTTCCAGCCGTCGTCGAAATCGCCGAAACGCTTCGTGCCGTCGTAGTTGAAGGTGCTCTCGCGGGTGTCGGTGTCGTATCCGCGCAGGCGTCCCAGCATATCGAAATCGAAGCCGATAATATTTAGCGAACCATTCAATTTATTATATCCAATTTCACAAAGGTAATATCTAAAGAAGGGATGTATGGGCAATTAGTTGTGTCTAAAACATTTACTTCGTTGGGTAAGACCCTGATACAATGGAGGTCTTTTGTGGAATCTGGGATCGTGGTCTGAAAACCGTTCTTATTTGTTATATCGAATATCTTCATTTCTCCAAGCGATGCGCTCGAATAGCCGTGGACGATTATAGAATCTATCGCGGCATTCGAGAGACCGTAGATTGGCGTTTCCAGTATTATACTCGAATCGGTTATTGTGTATTCCGGCGAATCGACTCTCGAAGCGCCCCTTACAATTGATAGAATTGTATCGATTTTCTCGAGGTTGTCCGAAGCTACAATTGTTTTTTGATAAGAATCCGGTTCGTTATCGGCTATTCCGAAATAAGGTAGACAGTATTGCATAAAATGGCCGGTTGGCTTTTCAGGCATATCAGGTTGCTCGAAATACATTATTCCCAAATGGTAGGCAAGAGAATCATTATAGTCTAAGAATATTGTAAATAGTATCAGCCAGCTATATGTGCAGGCTCCCGAATCCGAATACGAGAATTCAAGCTCACCCGGAATAGAAGCCAATCCTATCTCGCCCCTCACGACTATATCGTGCGATTTACGGCAGTAGCTTGTGTTCGAGCTTAGCAATACAAATATTATAATTAATAGTGCAATAATATAAATGTGTTGTGATAGCCTTTTCATGTCGAATACCCCACGTCGTCCCAAAGAGTGCACTTGAAATCATAATAAGTAATTCCATTTACAGTAACTCGAACAAATACCCAACGAAGACATGTCCTCACATAATACTTCACACTTGTTGCGTCAGCGTCGGAAGAAACATCATCTAATTCTCCCAGTCCTCCGGAATCCGGGGCTTTTGGAATCGGAAGAGGGCGAAGTCCAAGATCGATCTCTGAACGAGCAAGCAAACCGAAATAATGAATTACCTCGCTATATTCATTTCTCAGGGACATGCCGAGTTTCGGGTCATAAATCCGTGAAATCAGCCAATCTCTCCCGTTTCTGAAGTAGAGTTGCGAGTCTGAACTGCAGAACATCCCCCTCCACAACAACTCCACCTGCGGCGTGGTGTCCTGGTTGCGGATTTTGCCGAGGGTGTCGTAGTCGAGGCGGTTCACTATTGTGCCGGCGTGGGTGAAGATGACTTTCGTGCTACCGTTCACGTCCGGGACGATGTAGAATGTGTTCGCCTCGTCCTCGTAGCCGAGGAACTGGGATTTGCACCAGTGGTATCGTTTCCAGCCGTCGTCGAAATCGCCGAAACGTTTCGTGCCGTCGTAGTTGAACGTGCTCTCGCGGGTGTCGGTGTCGTAGCGGCGCAGGCGGCCAAGAATATCGAAATCGAAGCCGAGTTCGTCGCCGTTGACTTTGGTGGAAAAGAACTTATATCCAGAATATTTCCTTAATAGAATCATGTTTCTTTCTAATCACTCTCCTTCCATCTAATGTATTAATTTGTATGCCTACGATATTTATTTCGGAAGAAAATATTAAGCTTGCGATAAAACGATTATCGGGGGTAATTGAAACAGGGACTATATCAGGTTCAATCCAAAATTCTTGTATGAGTTTTCCATTTTCATTAATTAGACTTAACCGATTACGGTTTATTAAATTTCCCAAAATCGCATAAAATGGGCTTAACTTTGTCCCACCTGAACTTGAAACAATTGCCATTCTATCTATATTTATAATTCTCTGCTGATACCATTCTCCAAACCCTAAGTTAATATCAGAAAAACCAGAAGTATCTTTGATGACAAAAGCACCTTCGTTGCAACGAATTATAAAAGAACTAATTCCCCACTTATGATAAGATTTATTTTTGTAGGTAATTTTAGTTTGGTTTTCAAACATTTTTATAGATGAACATTTAATGTCTACAATTGCGAAATAAAGGCTATCTTTTCCAGCAATTGTCATAAAAAAATCGTTATTCGCACTATATTCAGGAAGAAAACCAAAAGGTATAGATATTATTGTATCACTTTTCCCATTTTCAATATCAAGAATGCAATAATGAATTGCTGAATCTGGTCCTGTTGAAAAATAAACTCTTCTATTATCGAGAGACCAAATTGGCCATCTGCCACTAAATGAATTTATGCTATCTCCCGTTATTGACACAATAACATACTTGGTGTCCAACGATTGTGATGAGACTTCTTTTTGAATTTGTTTTAGAATAATCATTTGTGAATTTGGAGATACTTTTTCAATAGTCATATCTTTATTTGAAACGAAAACTGTGTCAATAATTGTGTCATTTACTGTAAATTGTAATAAATTATTATCTCCAACTATTATCAGAGAAGGTTGAGGATTAATTAAAGCACTCTCTTCAAACCTCCCCGTGCAGTTAAACAACAGACAACAAATTAGAAATACAAAGAATATTGTTAAATGATAATTCAACATGGTTAGTCCTCTATAATTTAATATTCTACCCAAAAACCTTTAAGGGTTGCAGAAACCCACTCACCCCACCTGTAACACCAGAATATCATACCCATATATGCGTGTCTTCTTTGCTGAAGCCATCTTTCATGAGCAATTTCACCAGCTTCTGTCGTCAAATCCCAGCTGGGATCATATTGAGAACAAACATATTCATAATATTCGATTGCACTGCTACAACCGAAAATACCTGCTCGAAAAAGTTCTCCACTTCTACTTATTCGTATTACAAAGTAGTCGTTATAAATAAGAGCTTTATCACTTTCTAGTTTGTAATTTAATCCAATACCAAAAGTTGGGTATGACAATGAGTTAAGAAAAACATATGCTTCCATTGCTGGAAGGTAAAACATCCCCCTCCACAGCAACTCCACCTGCGGTGTGGTATCCTGATTTCGGATTTTACCTAATTGATCATAGTCGAGGCGGTTCACTATTGTGCCAGCGTGGGTGAAGATTACTTTCGTACTACCGTCGATGTCCGGGACGATGTAGAACGTGTTCGCATCGTCCTCGTAGCCGAGGAACTGGGATTTGCACCAGTGGTATCGTTTCCAGCCGTCGTCGAAATCGCCGAAACGTTTCGTGCCGTCGTAGTTGAACGTGCTCTCGCGGCTGTCGGTGTCGTAACCGCGCAGGCGCCCCAGCATATCGAAATCGAAGCCGAGTTCGTCGCCGTTGGCTTTGGTTATCATGTCCAGCACGCTATAGACGTCGTAGCCGAATTTCGTAATGTCGCCGTCCACCTCGCGCCCAGCGAGCAGGCCCGCGCAGTTGTAGGAGAAAATCCCCTTCTCGCCGGCGGTGTCCTCGTAGTAGCGGACCAGCCGGTTCAGCGCGTCGAATTCCATGTTGTAGTCCTCGCCGCCGCCGTCGGTGTTGTGGATTCGGGTGAGGTTGCCGTTGGCGTATTTCGGGTTGAATTCAGCTTCGAAACAAAACCGGAAATCATCGCCAAGGCATTTTTCGCGGCCTGCGTCTCGTTTCAAAACTATTTCACAACTTCCGTTCATTAAGCTCCTAAAAGTAAGGATTCTTAATAACTATATTCTACTTCAATAATAAAATTATTCATTTTCAAAGTCAAGGACTTTTTTAAAAAATTTCTTACCCGCTACTTACAATAGTTTGCCGGTGATACTCGAATATTCTCAGACGAAATAAAATTCCTTTTCCCCTTTACAAATTTCCTTTTAAAACTTAAATTCACAAAGTTGGTTGTTCGATCTTTAACTTTTAGAAAGTGCGATTATGAGCAAGGCGATTATAATTATTCTGGATGGCGTTGGCTTGGACGAGGCCCCTGACGCCGCAATCTACGGCGACGAGGGAAGCGCGACGCTTGTCAACACGGCGCGCGCGATGGGCGGGTTCGACCTCCCGAACCTGCAGGCTCTCGGTCTCGGTAACCTCGCAAATATCGAGGGTATTCCGCCTGCGAAACCTCCAATAGGCGCGGTTACGAGGCTTTTCCCCATGGGCGCCGGCAAAGACTCTACTTCCGGACACTGGGAGCTGGCGGGTCTCGTCGTCCGCGACCCCTTCCCGACCTACCCCGACGGCTTCCCGCAGGAGATACTCGACCCGTTCACGCGGAAAATCGGGCGGGGCGTGCTCGGCAATTGCGTCGCCAGCGGGACTGAGATAATCGCGCGGCTGGGTGAGGAGCATGTCCGCACGGGCAAACCCATCGTATATACCAGCGCGGATTCCGTGTTCCAGATAGCCGCCCATGAGGACATCGTTCCGGTAGGCCTGCTCTACGATTGGTGCCGGTTCGCGCGGAATATCCTCGTCGGCGAACACGCTGTCAGCAGGGTCATCGCACGGCCATTCATCGGCAAAGTGGGGAATTTCTCGCGGACGCCCAAACGCAAGGATTTTTCGGTCGAACCCTTCGCCCCGACATTGCTCACCAAAGTCGAGCGGGCGTGGTTGCCAGTGGTGGGAATCGGCAAGATCATGGATTTGTTCGCAGGAGAGGGAATCACCGAGCCGGTTTATACCCATTCGAACAGCGAGGGAATTGTCGAGACGATTCGTGTTGTCAAGGAATTCGACCGCGGATTAGTCTTTACGAACCTTGTCGATTTCGATATGCTATGGGGACACCGCAACGACTGCAGAGGTATGACCGAAGGCCTCAAAGAGTTCGACTCCGCCCTTCCGCGAATAATGGAGGCGATGGGGGAGGGCGATATCCTCTTCATCACCGCCGACCACGGCAACGACCCCACGACACCGAGCACCGACCACTCGCGGGAGATAGTTCCCCTCGTGATGTGGGGCAAAAATATTAAGCCCGGACGCATCCCCGACCGCAAATCCTTCGCTGATCTCGGCCAAACCATAGCCGAATTCCTCGACACGGAACCCACGGAGGACGGGGAGAGTTTTTTGGGGGAGATAGTAGGATAAAAGGCCATAGCTTTTAAATGCTACCTATACTCAATTAGACAGGGCTGGTTAAATGCGAGGAATTTCTAAAATATTCCTTGACACACATATCTTCGTTACTTATAATCAAATTAGTAATTTGAAACTGGAGCTTATGAGCGACGAAAGAAGACATAAGTTATCCGCGCGACCCAGCCACAAGCGCAAAAGAACTCCTGAAAGACATGGGGGGGCATCAACTATCTATTTCTCTGACGGACAGACAGAAATTCATTCTCCTTCCCCTGCGCGGTTCTTCCGAGACGCGCAGGGAAACTTATCGATACAAAATGAACTTAAACCAACTTTAAGGAGTTTGAAATGAAAAGAATGATATTGGTGTTAGCCCTTATAGTTCTTACAAGCACATTCGCGACAGTAACGATAGAGGGATATGTTGAAGTGTGTTCCAGATGTGAGTCTGCCGATTGCGGGCAAGTATCGATATATACCGTAGCCACTGGAGGACGTCCCATTGATAATACTTGTATCTCGCCTTCCGGATATTGTTCATTCGAGGTCGATAAAAATGATACTTACTACATCGAAGTAAGTTATGCTCGGAATGGGAACTATGATTCATTTTCCCATTCAGCAAATCCATGTGAGATACGTCAATGGTGGCAGGAACTTGATAGGGTGGCTGTTGTAGTCTATACAAGCGATGTAACGCAAGATATATGTTGCAACGATTACGGATCAGAACCATATCCAACGCCATGCATATGCGAGGCTAAAAATGAATAATCGAATATTAATCCTGGCAATTCTCCTAATCGTTACCACCATCTTACCGTGGTCCCGTGTGTTTTTCGAGGACGATTACATTATTGCAAAGGACGTCCTCGAATTACCCGATTCCCGATTAGTATGGTTGGCACATATTGAAAGGGATCCCGCGCGTAAAAGCGGGATACTATACACAACAGGAGGGGGTGATTCATTGCGAACAATTACATGGCCACACCTGTATTGCGAGGATATGGAATTAGTTGATGATTCATCGAATATTGCGATAGGAGGCTACTATTGCCCCACTCATCCCGATACGGCGCATTTGTTTATTTATAAGCTAACCACGGATGGCGATTCAGTGGCATTCTGGGATTACTACATACCACAAATCTTCTGGCTTGATCATATGTTTATTACACCGGACAATGGTTATATATTATCACATCATGCGTTCTATAGCGATACAATAATATTAGTAAAAATAAAAGAAGCCGGTGGAATCTCGTGGATAAAATGTTATGACTTTGGATTTCCATGCGGGCTTTCGGGACCAGCCTTCGCTTCGGATTCTTCCATGTATTTTCCGATGGAAAGGTGGGGTTTTGGTTCAGGAATATATCAACCGATGCTACTACGTCTCGATTATGGAGGCAATATAATAGCGTGGAGAAGTTGGGATTACGGAATAAGCACAGCTTTAGCCTCTATTATAATGACAAACGATTCGACATTATGTTGTTTTGGCTTGCATCGCCCTGACGGAGGTTGGGTCGATAAAGTATGGGTGGCGGAATTCGATACAAACCTGACTATGAGGCGAGATCAGGACTACGATTTCATGCACGACTCGTGGGCTTATTATCCTATTCAATTAGACAACGGCAGTATTATCTCAGAATGCAGATTCTTCGAGGATATTGGTTTGATGCTATTCGATCCTCAGACCTTCGATACAGTCTGGACAGTCCGATGGACAACGCCCGGAACGACGGACTACGGAGGGAAACTGCGCCGAATGGCTAACGGCGACTATTGCATCCCATCCACTATCAAGATATTACCGAGCACGAATTTCGATATGAAAGCCATCCGCGTAGATTCCCTCGGCAATCATGTCCCAGCGGTAATCAGCGAAACCACCTTATTACCGTCAACATTCTCTCTTTCCGCCTATCCGAACCCCTTCAATTCGTCTGTAACAATTGCCCTCGACGGCGTAGGAGCCCGAATCGAGATTTACGACGTGACTGGGCGGCGCGTCGATGAAATGACCGTAGGGGCGTATTGCATACACCCGTTCGACGGGTCAACGCGGTTGACCCCTACAACCCAAGAATATATCTGGACGCCGGATAAATCCCTACCCTCCGGCGTTTATCTCGTCCGCGCGACATTTGGCGATTGCGAAATGGCGCGGAGGGTGGTATATTTGAAATAGCCGAAAGGAGATATTATGAGAACAACAGCTATTTGTTTCTTATTGATTGCGGCACTTGCCGGCGGCGCGCTGGGCTACACCGACAGCCTGCGGTGCCGGCTTGTTGACTGGATGGACGCCCGAAGCAACCACAAATTCTTGCACGAACGTAGCGGCGTCTGGCCGGAAGCCTACGATTATACCGGGTGCCGATGGTGGGACCTTGACATGGGGGATTCCGTGCTGGTGTGGCTGCCGGGTTCGCAGAAACTCTTTTTCGTGGATCCCTACAACACCACCGCAATAGACACGATATATTCGCGAACATCATTTGGATCAGGTTGGACAGCAAGCGAAATTTCAGATAGCACTCTGTTTATGATTTCGGCGGCCTATTACGGGGCAGTATATATTCAAGACGATTCCACGAATTACATCAGTAGCAACGTCCTCCCTTGGGCATCTTTCAGCTACCTCGCGCATGAGGACAGCTTTCTCTACACGTTCAATCGGGAGCATGTTACGCACGACACGGTCGGGATAATCTGCATCAATGTCGCTGACCCGGAGAATATGTTCATCTATAGGTGGATAGATGACTTTGCGGCAACGGCAGGCCTGGAAGTCTTAAATGGTTATTGTTACGCCGCGAAATCCTATTCATTATATAGCGAAGACTCAAGCGGATATGACGCGTGGACAAGGTTTGGAATATCTAGACTCGATATGGTGAATTCAGATTACCCGATGTGGGTTTCAGGAGGCTATTCCGAAAGGGGAGAGTTTTTTGGCGATATAGCTTGCGATGGAAAAAGCCGTGTTTATGCAGTAAATACCCAATTATCACCATGGCCAGCTTGGGATATTGGAGAAAGTCATCTCTACGTTATAGGCACAGATACGAGCTACACTTTCAACCAGCGCTGGGAAGGCATGGCTGTTTTCGGAGTTGACGTTATCAGCGATAGCCTTGTGGTAGCCGGTTTCGAGCACGGCTTTTCAGTGCTCAACGTTGCCGATCTCGACGACATTCACGAAGTCGCATATTACATGAATGAAGACACCACTATGGACTTCACGAATTTCGCCCTAAAAGGCAACCGTCTATACGCCATGGGCCATTGGGAAGACGATTCGACATGGGCAAGATTATGGATGTTCGAACTGGACGACAGCGTGGTTACGGGATTGGTGGACGCCGAACCGGAAATGCCGGAAAGGCTCAGATTGCGGAGCTACCCTAACCCGTTCAATTCGGCGGTAACCATCGCCCTCGATTGTAGGGGTTTGATTAATCAAACCCCTACGGTGGAGATTTTCGACCTGAA
>CAYWOR010000009.1:0-100890 GCA_964459995.1 uncultured bacterium
GGAGAATGAATTTCAGTCTGTCCGTCAGAAATAGAGATAATTGACGCCCCCCCCCATATCTTTCAGGAGTTCCTAAGCGCTTTAGACCGGCTTCTGCCTTTCTCTTATGTCCGTTTCGTTCGTTCATAAGCGTCCTTATTTTATACTAATGAAAAAATAAGGAAAATATATCTCGATGTCAAGAAATATTTGAAGACAATAATACAGTCATATTTGACTCTAATGCCGAAAGGGTTATTTGAGATAAACGATCCTTTTCGTCGCCGCGCCATCGTCGGCCGTAGGGGCGTGGTCTCCTCGCCCGCCGACACGCGCTCGGACGAGATAGACGCCGGATGGTAGGGATTCATGTGGTTGCCAGATGTATTCTATGTCATTCCCGACCCCGATCGGGAATCCAGCGGATTGTTGGGGGGACTGGATTCCAGCTTTCGCGGGAATGACAGAAACGCGCCTGCCGTTCACATCGTAAATCTCGACGTCGAACGGGACGGGGGACCCGCCCCCTACAACGTCCACCGCGATGGTTACCGCGGAATTGAATGGGTTGGGATGGGCGGTGATGTTCATTTTGTCTGGTCTTTCGGGGGTTTCGCGTGCGGATAGGACATCGGTGTAAATCCAAAGGACTGCGTCCGCGATAACAACGCTCCCGTTAACCGCGCTTCGGTCGGAAAGGCTGACATAACCGGTTGTGCCGTAGAGGAATTCGTGGTTGCCAAGGTAATGCCATTCTGCGCCGCTCCCTTTTTGCGAGACGAAAAGGGATTCGTTTTCGATGCCGTGAACGCGGACAAACACGCTGTCGCAACGGTTCGAGCCGGCATACCACCACATATAAACGTCATATGCGCCGTCATCGGGGATTGTCGGCGACCATCGCGCCCAGTCATCGGCACCGCCTGATTCGCAATATTGATAATCGCCCCACCAGCCCATGCTTGGGTTGTAAGTTCCGGTGAACCATGTCCCGCCGCATGTGAACTCTGGGTCGCCGTTATCGACAATAATCGAATCTGAAGTCCCGCCGCCTCCTGCAAGTCGATTATACACCGTGTCGCGAATTGCTGGAATTGTAGGATGAAAATTCGCGCCGGGACATGCGGTCGAAGCCGACACCCAATCTCGATGTCCCAAAATGCATCGCGCGTAATCCTCGTAACTGCCAGTGCCGTTCCAAGCGCTTCCATAGGGGTCGATTCCACGTTGCGAGCATTTCCATGTGATAAGATCGTAAATCGCCGGCCATGTCGGCGTATGAATGTAATTGCCGGCGATGTCGAAATTTCCCATCACGGAGAAGCCCATCGTGTTGACATTATGCCCGCCGGTATGTGCCGCTTGAACATCGAGGGCGGCCAAATTCGCCGAATATCGCCCCTGATAGATA
Organism: uncultured bacterium; assembly: GCA_964459995.1. Classification (GTDB taxonomy): domain Bacteria; phylum UBP14; class UBA6098; order UBA6098; family UBA6098; genus CAZSHG01. The sequence goes on from CAYWOR010000009.1 coordinate 1,391, forward strand.
TTGCCGAGATGGTCGAGGACGAAATTATATCCGATGTCAACCCAACCCTGTGTGTAAACGTGATAATTCCAGATGTTGCGCATCTGCGCGCGCGGATCGGAGGGTGTGGTTGTCGCGCCGGCGGTGTGGTGGATTGTTACATGGGTAATTGTTGTCGTATAAATCGGCACTCCGCTGGCGAAGGTATCCGGAATCGCGCAGTTCCATCCGGAAGGACCTCTGCCGATATAAGACGGCATCGGCCAATCGGTGGGGGAGAAGGACATTATCCTTGAAGGCTCTCCCTCCGACCATCCGCAATTCATGAAGACGAAACGGACACGTTCGATTTGCGGAGCAACGCCGTGATTTGAGTAGAGATAGAAATTCGCGCGATAGAATTTTGCCGGCGGTTTCGCAGTGTAATAGACATTCGAGTAGATTCGATCGTCGATGGGCCCTTCGTCGCCGTTATGCTCGATTTCCCAATCGCGAATCGGGCCGAGCCAATTCTCGCCGTCTTCCGACCAGAAAATCTCCGCGAGCACCATCGCGCCTTCGGGAATATCGCCGTTAAGCAATAACGCGAATCCGGTTAAGTCGTCCAAAGTGGTGCGAACGGTCTGTGTCGAAATCGCGCCGGAAAAATCCAGCCATTGCTCGATTGCCTCGGGAGGAAATGCAACTTCCGCCGAAGAAAACTCGGCGTCCAAATACTCCGTCGGATAGGGCGATTGCGCGACGAGTGCCGAGAGGATTATTAATGTAAAAGTCATGAAGTATCTCATATAAACTCCTTATCTTATCACACCAAAATAATGTAATCATTCACAGCCATTCCGCAAGATTTCATTTCAAATAATCCAAAACGCAACCGATGAAAAATGGCATATAAAATGCAATAAACAGAAAAAGAACGAAAATAACAATAATAAACATTGACAAACATAAACAAACGATTATCTTCTTCAAAAACAATGGAGGTTCAAATGGAAAACAACGGAATTCTGGCTCTTATGCTTCGCGATCGGGAAAGTCTCTTCGATGAGATTCTCGACAGCAAAGTTCGGCCGGGGCTTTATGTTCAGCTGATAATAGTCAGCATTGCCTTTTTCGCGATCTACGGCATCGTGATGGGGCTTTTCAATTCGCCGCTTCAGGCGGCTTCATCGGCGGTAAAAGTGCCGGTGCTATTCTATTTAGCGCTGTTTATCTGTTATCCGGCACTGTTTATGTTCAATGTTCTTCTCGGTAGCAAACTCTCCTTCAGCCAATCCTTCGCGCTGATTCTAATCGCATATGGGATAAGCGCTTCGGTGCTCGTCTCCTTCGCGCCGATTTCTGTGTTCTTCATGTTGATTGGCTCGAGTTACGCTTTCTTGAGATTACTTCATGTCGCGATTTTCTCGGTTGCCGGAATCGCCGGTATGAAAGCCCTCAATGACGGCCTCGTTTACGCCTGCGAGAAATACACGGTTTATCCACGGCAGGGTGTGCGGGTTTTTAAAATTTGGATTCTAATCTTCGCCTTTGTGGGAACGCAAATGGCGTGGAATCTTCGGCCTTTCCTCGGCAACAAAGATCAACCTTTCCAGCTTATTCGTGAGCAGGATAGCAATTTCTACGCGCATATGGCAAAAACGACCATTGATTTCCTTTCCGGTGCGAACAGAGAGAAGCCCCAAGAGAAATTCACCGAACAGCAAGTTCGAGAGGAGATGAACCGTATCGCACGACAAGCTGAAGAAATGGCATCCCAAGAAAAGACTATGGAAGAACTCAAACCCGACACCGTAATAATCGAGAGATAATGCACGACGAAATAATGACAGTCGCGGAAGTTGCGGAGTATCTCAAGATGAAGCCCCAGACCATCTACAAATGGCTTCAGGAAGGGACGATACCTGCGGCAAAGCTCGGCAAAGAGTGGCGGTTCAAGAAATCGGTTATCGACGAATGGATCGACCGAAAGATAGCCGAATCTCCGGCAATGGAAAAACAGGCGGAATAATCTAACTCGGCTGAACTGTCCTGATGAACTGCTTAAGTTCGGAAATGAGCTTATCTATCGGCATTCCACGCGCTTCACATACCTTGTAAAGCGGTTCGATAAGCTCCGCAGGGCAGGCAATGGAATGCATACCATGACGCGCGAGCACTTTCACTGCCGAGGGGTAATTGATTAGAAGATCTTCTAACGGAGTATTCTCTGAAATTTCCAAGGCGCTCCCTTAATTAGGTTGCATATATATTCAACCTAATTATATTTCAAAGTGAATTCAAGCAGAAATATCAATAAGGAGCGAAAATTGTCCATTCCGGTGGTTTTGGGGTTCGAGTCTAATAGACCATCAGAAAAATTTCTTAGTCTGATAGAGAAATACTCGCCCTTCGGTGTGATTCTATTCGAGCGAAACTTCACAGATGTCGCCTCGATTTCCGAAAATATACGGAGCCTCAAGTCTGCAAGCTCGAATTCACTCATAATGATCGACGAAGAGGGAGGCGCAAAAAGTAGAATCCGCAGAGAGCACGGCTTTCCAAATCCGCCGAATCCTCGTGAGGTTGCGAGTTGTTTGAGTCTCGACGAGGCTGAAGACGCCTATCGCATTCTCGGAACAGCATTGGCTGATCTTGGTATCGATGTCGATTTGGCACCGGTTGTGGATGTTGCACCGGAAAACCATATCCTCGGTGGCCGCGCCTTTTCCGATGATTCTCTTGTATGCGTCGAATATGCCTCCGCGATTGTTCGAGGCCTACAAAGTGGGGGAGTTAAGACCTGCGCAAAGCATTTCCCCGGACTTGGCTCGGCGATTATCGACCCACATCTCAAAACAGCAGTTTCGGAAGCTTCGAAACAAGAATTCGAAAAAATACATTTCCCGCCTTTCAAAAGCGCAATCGAGTCCGGAACCGATTTCGTGATGAGCACTCATCTCCGCGCAAATTCACTCGACCCATCAGGTAAAATCGCAACGCTCTCCGGCAAGATTATCGAAGTAATCCGAAACATGGGTTTTACAGGAGATATTCTAACGGACGACCTGCTGATGGGCGGAGCAATAGAAAATGCCTCGATATCAACCCTCGCGCTCGAGTCGCTCAAAGCAGGCCACGACGCGGTGTTAATTTGCCGCGAGATAGATGGTATCGAAGCAATTCTCGATGAGATTGCACAAAGATAGTATCAGCGGGGATTTTTCCCCAACCCCATATACCTTCGGACGATGGCGATTATCGAAGTTACGTCGTAGCGGTCACGGACAGAGCCGTCTATTTGTGTCATAGGTAGTTTCGACGGCAACTCGCCCAAAATGTAGATTCCAGCCTTGTCGGTCATATCTTTAATCTCTTTAAGATTAGCAATAGGGTCGTCGCCGAGCGATTCGACACCAATGAAAACAAGCTCGATTTTGTCATTCGAGTTGACCGCTTTGCGTGCTTCACGTATAGATCCGCAAACTATGCTGTCGAAATGTTTACTTACGAGAGCGAGACGAAGAAGTTTCTGCGTGGCGTTGTCCTGACTTACCACGAGGACGCATGATTTCGCTGTCTTAACAACAGGAGTATCGGGATCGATAGCCGGAAGATAAATGTGAAATGAAGTGCCAATTCCAAGGCGACTGTCCAAAGTGATAGTGCCTCCGTGCGCCTCGATAATGCCATAGGATACCGCAAGCCCAAGACCTGTGCCGGTTCCAGCCGGCTTCGTGGTGTAGAAAGGCTCAAAAATCCTCGCAAGCTGATCCTCGGGAATCCCGATTCCATTGTCGGAGATGCTTATCTGTATAAACCTACCGGGCTTTAGCGTCGGATGGGTTTGAACAAATAGCTCATCGAGATTTACAGGATTGACATCGATTGCCAACTCTCCGCCTTCGGGCATTGCGTCTCGGCCATTAAGACAAATATTGAAAAGCGTTTGCTTAATTTGAATGGGATCGACATAAACCTCCGGAAGCTCATCGGAGCGTCGCACAACAAGCTCGATATCCTCACCGAGTCCCTTACTCAAAAGCCGAACAACCTCCTCGACAAGCTCTTGAATTTGAACTCTTTCACGGTTCGGCGTTTCCTGTCTCGCAAAAGTCATAAGTTGCTTTACCAGCCCCGCCGCTCTTTCTGCAGATTCCTCGATTACATTCAGCATCTCAGTTTCAGTTTCGCCAAGCGTATCGAGCGATTTTAGATAGGATGCCGCTCCGAGAACACCTACGAGTATATTATCGAAATCGTGAGCAATACCAGCGGCAAGGGTGCCGACGCTCTCGAGTTTCTGCGCGTGAATTAACTCTTGTTCGAGTTTACGTTTTTCGGACATATCTCGAATTATCGAAAGATAGGTGCCGTCTCCAAGAGCTATGGCGTTGATTTCCGCGGCAAAAACCTGACCGTTCGACCTAAGGGCGTTAAGTTCGAGAATCCTCCCCGCCTTCTGTTGCGAGAGAATCCGGAAATATCTTCCGAAATCCTTCGACGATTGCTCCGTGAAGAAATCGAACACGCTCATGTTAAGCATTTCACGCTCACTATATCCCCAAAGCTCCTGCGCTCGAGGATTCGTTCTGATAATATTCCCAAGCTCGTCGGTTATCAAGAAAGCGTCGTTGGCTTTTTGAACTAAGCGCCGCTCCTTTTCCTCGACCGCGCGAAGCTCCAAAATGCTCTGCTCCAGCTGAGCTATCATTTCGTTGAAGTTATATGCCAGTTTGGCGATTTGATCCTCGCCCGCAACCTTTACCCTTATGCTCAAATCCCCTGAAGCCGCAGATTCCACCGCACCGGTCAGCGCTACTACAGGCTTAAGCGAATTCCGAAGCAAAAGATAGAAAATTAAAAACCCAACGATCACCGCAATAATTATTATCAATCCGATATTGCTCATGGAGCGCACCAGCGGCTTCATGACCTCGCCATATTCGATCTCGGAAACCAAAATGGCATTGAGAAAATCGATATAACTGCAATAACCGATAACCTCTTCACCTCTCGAATTAACATATCTGCCGCCGTAACAGCCGTTATCAACGGCCTCATTCAAAGCAGGTGAAGTGATTATGCTCTCATTTTCGATTCGGTCGCTCATTATCATAAATGCCCCGAATCGATTTATCAGATAACTATTCTCGCCCCTTCCGAGCATAACCAACGAGAGAATCTCGGAGAGTTTCTCCATCCTCGCCCTGCCGGCAATGAGATAAAGAACCCTGCCTTCCTCGTTGCGGACTGTCTCAACAAAAGTCAATGCCGGTGAGCGAAGATAAACGCTATAGTATATAGGCTGGACACCGGGATAAGCGATAGCGTTCCGATAGTAATCCCTGTTTGTAAGAATACGTCCCTCGGAACGCGAATCGGTGGAAACCTCAACAACACCCTCCGGCCAAGAAATTAGATAGAACTCGAAAAAATCCGGATTGTTTTGCAATGCCCGATAAAGTGTCTGGCGAAGTCGATAATCATCCTTAATCACAAAAAATAGAGAATTAGAAAGGCTTTCGAGACTCTTCTCCCTCTCTTTTAGCCATGTCTCAAACCACTCTTTTTTCAGCGATACAATAGTGGCCAATTCGCGTTCGGTGTCCTGCTGAAGTCGGTTACGAGTGTTATGGAACATCATCACGCCGACAATAAGCGCTGGAATGATACATCCCAGCAGGAATATCATCCCGAAACGCGCATATATGTCTTTATTAATCCTGTTGAACATTTCGGCAGTCTATCTTTTTTCCGTAAAAAGCATGAATACATCCGAGATGCAAAATAGATTCCGACTCTTCTATCTCGAACCTCGCCATAATACGTGCCCATCTTTCTGGGTCGATCCAACCTATCGGTGCGTTACCGCTTTTCACAAAGGGTGTAATCCTCTTCACCGCTTGACGTTGAAAAGGAATCGCAAGCTCTGGCGCGAACGACATTATCGCATCGACAGCGTCCTCCGGATTGCGAAGACCATAATCCCACCCGAAAAGGGTTGAAGCAAGGAAAACCTTCACGGCTTGATGTTTATTCTCGATTAAATCTCGCCGGGTTACGATTAGACCTGCGTAGTCCTCGAAGCCATAATCATATAGGTATATCTCACGGACCTTGTAACCGGCCATTTCGACTTCTATAGGCTCATCCTGCACATATCCTGTCCAAATATCGACATCGCCTCTGAGAAATCGTGTAATATCGACTGCATTATTATCCCATAAAACGCAAAGAGAGTCTTTGCCGACATTTACGAGAGCTTGCTCGGTATATCTCTGCCAAGTCCGATTCTTCCATATAACCGTTTTGCCGCAGAAATCCATGGGGGTTTTGATGCCGGTGTTCTCCATTGTCAAATATACTCCGGGGAAAATCTGATAGACAGCCGCGATGACAACTAAATCATCATAGAATGCATTCCCGTTAATCAAATCGGGGGGAGAAGCCACAGCAAAATCTATCACTCCGGCGCGCAAACTTTCGACATAATCATAGCCTAAACTAAAATCGAGGATCTCGACTTCAAGATTGTGACGGCTGTAAAAACCCTTTTGCTTCGCAACATAGAACCCAGCAAATTCGGCTTCGTGAAGCCAATTTGGCATAACGCTGAAAGTGTCCGGCTCTGGAAGAAACTCGATGGATTTCCAAAATGGATAGTCCTTGTAAGTGTCGTTCTGCTTTTGGAGGTTATGATAAATGAAAACCGAAGAAACGGCTACGACAACCACGAATAAGATTAATAAAACCTTGAAACCATTTCCCATATTCATATCTCGATTTTCAACAAGCTCTATCGAGTAATCATATGTATTTTAACGACGGGTTTCAACTGGCGAGAAATTTTTCCGAAGATTATTGTCGCTATTTTTTTCGTAAGGTCCCCAATGCGCTGATTGCAAAGAGGATAACTGCCGCGGCCACCGCTCCCCAAATCCCGAAATAGGAGAAGGTCGTTACTATCACACCGGCAATGCATACCCCCGCGAATGCACAGAAAAATGATGGCCAGAATCTCAGGCCGAGAAGGAATGCCGCAAGACTCCCAGTCCACGCGCCGGTTATCGGCAACGGTATCGCGATGAAAATTATCAAGCCGAGTTCTTCGTATTTTTCGATTGTTCCGCTTCTTCTTCGAGTGCGAGCAAATAGCCATTCGAAAAAACGGTCGAAAATTGTCAATTTGCGAAGAATCTTTGATACTGGACCTAAAAGAAGAAGAATGAAAGGAATCGGAAGCATATTCCCAAATACGCATAAAATATAGCTCTTAATTATCGGCATGTCGAAAACGTGCATAGCCACAGGGATTGCGCCGCGAAGCTCGACGATGGGAAGCGTCGCTATCAAAATAACCGCCAACTCGCCCGGAATCCCCCTTTCCTCCATCCAAAGTGCAATTTTACCGCCACGAGAGTGGACTTCAACCTCTCCCTCGATGTTTTCCTGTGCTCCCAGAACGGTTAAGCAGGCCAATAATAATAGAAAAAGCGGTAAATAAATGGCTTTGCGCGAAATCATTTGCCTCTCCTCCTGAAAGGATGCGACAGCATTATTCCAATAAATCTAAAAGTCTCCGTGAATGGCTTCATCTTGCTTTCATAATCGTTATAAATCGTAGGAACCTGCATATTCGCGAATATCGCGTTATGACGTGCGGCTTCGAGAATAAGCTCGGTTTCCGCCTGATAGTAATTCGTCCGAAGGTCGAGTTTCTTAAGAATTTCAGTTCTAATAAGCCGATAACCACACTGAGAATCCCGTATCTCTGCGCGAGTCCACAATCGAACAAAAAAAGTCGTAGTTAGGTTCGAAAACCTTCGATGAAGAGGCATATCCGAAAGGTCGCTCAGGCGATTGCCCAGCACAATATCCGCACGGGTTTCCCTCTGCATTTCGACAAATTTCGGCGCAAGCGATGGCGGATGTTGCATATCGGAGTCGAGGGTCAAAACCGCGTCGAAACTCTTTTCGATTGCATAGGAAAAGCCGGTTTTCAGTGCGGCGCCCTTGCCGAGATTTTGCTCGTGCCGGATAACTAAAACATCGGATTCTTCGGCTACTCGTGAAGTCGAATCTCTGGAGCCGTCATCGACAACAAGAATAGAGTCATTATCGAACCCGGCCTTTTTCAGACCCTCGATAACCTCCGCGATAGATTCTGCGGCATTATATGCGGGTATCACAGCGAGATTTTTCATTATAAAAAAAAGCGCCTTCACAACTCGGCGCATTCAAGAAAAATGGTCGGGGCGACTGGATTCGAACCAGCGACCACTTGGCCCCCATCCAAGTGCGCTACCAGACTGCGCTACGCCCCGACTGCAATTTCACTCAAGCGCGATTCTCATCGCCAAAAAGCTACATCAATATATTTACATACCCTCGAAGTGCAAGGATTTTTTTAAATAACTAATAGATTGACTATATTACGATGATAAGCTAACTTCTAATGCAAACATATGGAAGGAGTTCATTGTGAAGAAAATAGCCTTATCAATGTTTCTCGCGACAATTTCTCTTCTATGCGGGTGGGATAGATATGAGGGCAATCCTGTCCTCGGGCCGGTTATGCCGTGGGCTTGGATGGCTCTCAGCGACCCAAGTCTTATAGCCCTTCCGGAGGGTGGTTTCTATATGGTTTATACCGCCGCCGGACTCGACACCGCCACAGGAGAGACTTTGACTCGCCCAGGCGCGGCTTGGTCGGATGATGGATTCAGTTGGACGATGTCCGAATGGACAGTCATCTCAAGCGGAATCCCCGGAAGCTGGGATTCAGCGGCTGTTGAAACTCCGGCAATTGTCCCCGACGGCGACTCCATTCTATTATATTACGCCGGCGAGCGCGCCCATGGCGGCGGTCAGCTCGCAATAGGGTTAGCTGTCTCCTACGACTCCGGACTCAGTTACGAACGTGTAGGGGACGGCCCAATAATCACAAAAGACACTTCGCGATGGGAGGAATTTCGCTCGATAGAATCCCCGACGGTAATCCGAATGGGCGATTCACTCATAATGTGGTTCAATGGCCAGTCACTGGAATGGAAAATCAATGTCTGCAGGGCGGCATCCTTCGACGGCGTGAATTGGTTCCGGCACCATGATAATCCGGTTCTTCAAACTGGCGGCACGGGCGAGTTCGACGAGTGGGGGGTATATGCCCCCTGTGTCCGAGCGGTCGGGGACTCATTAATTATGATATACAACGGTTTCATGATGGGCACGACTACCTATCTTTTCGATTCAACCTTTCTCGGATATGCCGTCAGCAACGATAAGGGAGTAACATGGACGAAATCACCGGAAAATCCCATCCTTGGTCCCGGCCTAATTAGCGAATGGGATCATACAGGCCCAAAAACCCCCACCTTCGACATTCAACATGGCGAATTAGTCGGATGCTACTGGAATGGTTACGATGGCAGATTGGGGATTTTCACTCATTCGATTGCCTCGGTAGAAGATTGTCAAACGCCCCCCGAATTCTTTTCCATCCACACATACCCCAACCCCTTCAATTCCTCGATTCGGATAACAATTAAGGGCAAATTTAAATCACCCCCGCGAATCGAGATCTATGACATCGCAGGGCGTCAGCTATCGGAATTCGCCGAAACCATAAAAGCACGAAGTGCTACTCCTGAGAGGGGCATTGACGCCTCTTCCACTGAACAAGAATATGTATGGCACCCCAACGAGACCCTTCCCTCCGGGATCTATCTCATCAGAATTTTAATGACTGACCGGTCAGTTACTAAACGACTGGTATATCTAAGATAATCGCAAAGAGGCATTTCTCATCTCAACGGTCATATTTTCCCCGAATTTTTTCGCTCATCCCGCATGGGATTTCATTTTTTATCTTCGTCATAGCGAGAGAAAGTGCAAAAAAAAACACGCCAATTTCCTTTTGGCTTGACTTCTGTTTATAAATTCGTATTAAACTACTTGAATACCAGAATAGGAGCCAAAATGAATAAACAAATGTTAAACTCGATTCTTACAATAATAGCCGCCCTGCTTGTTCTTTCGAACATCCACGCGGCACCTATCTCCGGAAAAGTGGTCGATTCTAAAACAAACGAGAATATCCCCGGTGCGCATATCAAGCTTATCGAAGGCACAACCGGAGCCGTAACAAACCTTCAGGGCGAATTCTCTCTCGAAATCGGCGGACAGAGCCTTCCCGTGCGAATCCTCGTTACCCATATCTCCTTCGAGCCGGATACATTCCTGATTACTTCGGCGACAGGAAACCAAATCTCCCTTCGCACAGGAGCGATTATGGGCGGCGAGGTCGTCGTCGAGGAGGTGGCCTCCGGAAGCGGAAGGAATATCGACGGCGATTTTGTCGGAAATGTCGATATCATCGAAAGGCGCGATGCCGGAGCTGTTGTTTTGGGCGATTTACTTCAGGGATTAATCGGTGCGAATATTCAGGTTTGCTGTGCTCTCGATTCCCGCGCAGAGCTTCGTCTTCTCGGCCTACCCGGAGGATACACAGAAATCACCCTCGACGGTATCCCCGAAATCGGCGGGCTCGCAGGCAACTATCGTCTCTATTCATATCCGGCGATAGGCATCAGCCGAATGGAGGTCAAAAAGGGTGCATCCTCGGCATACAGCCAAGCTAAAGCCCTCGGCGGTCATCTCGATATCCAAACCCGAGAACCAAACGGCGAAATACCCGAAGGTTCCATCGCCGCCTATTACCGCTCTGTTGGTGGAAATCAGCTTCAGGGCGAACTTGCCACAAAAATCGGCGGAATCGGCGTAGCATCAGCTTTCGATATGGCCTCAGCTTCGGCTTTCGACCGCGACGGCGACGGCTGGTCGGAATCGCCGAAAAATGAGCGCTCTTTCGGACGTGTCCGGTTGTCTTTGGGTAATAGTCATTCCTACGGCGGCAATGTCACGGGGCTGTTTATCCGCGAAAACCGCCTTGGCGGAATGATTGGATTCGACCGCGAGGTTTTCGGCGACGGCATTCATTGGATTCGCTCGGTCATAACACAGCGCTACGAGGGAAGTTTCGATTTCTCGATGCCCCTCGCCACAGGCAAAATGTCGCTATCGGGAACAGTTGCGGATGTAGATCTCGATCAGATTGTCGGAGATGGTCATACTATCGTCAATGAAAGCGGATATGCTCTTCGCGGAAGATGGAATCGAGATATCCTCGCCACAAAGTTCTCCATAGGCGCAGAATACCGAGCGGAGACCATCGAAGACACTTCCCCCGGCAACGAGGGCAGGCTCGATAGCGAAGACGACCGAATCTCGTTCATCGCCGAGGACGAATTCTATCCAGCAATCCCACTAACTGTGAAAGCTGGTCTTCGCCTCGACAGCGATTCGAAACGCACCGAAAGTCGCGAATGGAACCTTTTCCCAAGGCTATCTCTTAAATGGGATATCTCCAGCGAGTTGATAATGCTTGCCTCCTACGGAAGCGGCGGAAGATTTCGCCCTTCCGTCCAAGACCTTATGGAAGGATACGATCAATCGATCTCGGTTATCGTGCCGGCAGAGCTTCAAAACGAAAGAGGCTATGCCGCTACAATCGGCTCCGAATGGCGCAAACTCTTTGGCACAAATATCCTCACGATTGCCGGCGGCGGCTCTTATTCAAGTATCTCGCGAAGAATCGTGCCGATCTCCGACGAAAGCGGCGCTCTTACCTATATTAATGCCGACGGCCCAACCGAGGTCTCATCAATTCACCTTCAGGGATCGATGGACTGGGCGCGAGGGATAACCCTTCAGGCGGGAAGCGAACTTACAAAATCGCAAACCGAACTGCTCGGCGTTCGTTCGACTCTGCCTTTTACGCCTGAGTGGCGAGGTTTCGCAAAATTCGTTTGGAAAGACATCGCAGGCATTGACGGTCTCAAAATTTGGACGAACTCGACACTCTTCGGCCCGCAGGATCTGCCGGAAAACTCCTTCGGCGTCTCACGCTCGAATTCCTTCTCCATCCACGACATAGCCGCGACATTCCGAACAGGCCCAATCTCTTTCACCTTCGGGATTTGGAATATCTTCGACGAAATCCAATCCATTTCGCCCCTTCAGGGCACCGCAGACCCATTCGCATCGGGCGTTTCAACCGAACTCGTTTACGGTCCGCTGGTTGGGAGAAATTATATGGCCAGTGTGGTTTATCATTTCGGCCTTCCCGGCAATGTTCTTATGGGCGCGGGTTACGGCGGTTTAGTAGAGAAAGCCGGAAACTCTTATACAGAAACCGATGATACCGATCACGAAGGACATGCCCACACAGCAGAATCTGCCCGAAGCAGGCCATCTTCACCCGCAGACCATGTCCACGGCGAATCCTGCGATCACGGCCATTCCGAAACCGCACCTGTTCCTCAAAGCACCGTCATCGAGGCCAATGTCTGGCTAATCGACGGCGAGGGCAAGCATTTCACCTGCCCGGCCACAGGCAATTCCGGCATCGTGAACGATAAAACCCCCTTCACGATGCTCGGCAATAAGAGATATTACCATTGTTGCCCGTCATGCAAAGGGGAAGACAAGCTCAAAGCCTCCCTGAGACGCGGTTTTGTTGTTCCGGGAAATATCATCGAACAGAATGGCGACGGACTTAGCTATCTTTGTCCCGTGATGGGCAAAAAAGGCATCGTTACAGCGAACACGACCTATTCGGATTACGACGGCAAGCGCTACTTTTTCTGCTGTCCGCCCTGCAAAACAGATTTCGAAAAATCGCCGTCGAGTTTCGCAAATTGAGTCGATAACTTGTATTATCGCCAGTCATAATACGCTATGCCTTTGAAATATAACCGATTATGCGATAACAAAAAAAGTGAATTTTTGCCCTTGAAAAAATAGCGAACATGCGTATAATCTAATTAAGATACTTTAGGAGGAACATGAGGAAGTAGCAAGTGGTTTGAAGTTGTTCAACTTACGAATTGGAGACCACTATGCTTCGCCAAATATTCGCCGCCCTGTTAGCGTTAATCTTGTCATTGCTTTTGCCCTTTAATACCATCGCCGCGGAATGGACTGTCATGGTCTATATCGGAGCCGATAATAATCTTTCCGGTTATGTTAACGGTGATGTTGATGAGATGGAACGCGCAGGCTCGACCTCCGAGGTTAATATCATTTGTCAGATCGACGGAAAAGCCTCCTATGGCGGCTACAATGACTACCTCGGCACTTGGTCAACCGTCCGAAGATACCGCATTCAATCCGGCAATTCATCCAACAACCGTATCGATGCCGGGTTTATTGCCGACCTTGGAGACCTTAACTCCGAGAATCCCAATGTTCTTCGCGATTTCGCCATTTGGGCGATCGATAATTACCCCGCCGAAAGGTATATGCTCGTCCTTTGGAACCACGGTGGGGGATGGGCGAGACCTTCGCCGGAACCATTCAAAGCAATCATTTGGGACGACACCAACGGCGATGGCTCCGGAATCGGCTTCTCCAACGGCGAATACGCGAACATGATGTCCCAAATCTGCGATCACCTCGGCAAAACGATAAATGTCGTCGGATTCGATGCATGTATCGTCGGAATGCTCGAAATCGAATACGAGACAATGGGGTATGCCGATTATCTTGTCCATTCCGAAGCGAATGTCCCGGGGCAGGGCTGGGACTATGATTTCTTAGTGTCTTTGACAGCTAATCCATACTGCACAGAAGAGGAACTTATCAACTGGATTATCGATGAATACGCTACATACTACACAAGTAGCAGTGTTACGATGTCCGGAGTCCGTCTCGACCATGACCACAACGATTACCAAATGGCCATAGCCGATTTCGCCAGAGAGCTTATTCTCGCCGGAGGTAAAAGCAACACAAACGTTACAAACGCTATCACCGCCGCCCGGGACTGGGGAAGTAATCTCGTCGATGTTTACGATTTCGCGGATGAAATCGACAGCAGAAACATCGGCGGAGCGGGTTCAGCAGTCGATCTCGCGGCTCAAGCGCTAAAAGCCGCTCAAGGCTATCCAATCCCCGCACCCGGTAAACCCCTCGTCCGAAGCCATCAGAACGGCTATAGCGGAGCCGCAGGAATTATGGGCTATATTCCAACCGGCACTGCATCAAGCTCATGGAGCAACCTCGACATCACCGAATGCAACATCTGGTCGGAATTCATTAACAGCTCCACAAGCCTGCCCGCCGTGAAACTCGCCTATTGGGGAAATACCGGAGGGAAATTTATCGAGACCGGAAGCACAGTAAACCTCTATGTCAACGCACGCAATCTCGGCTCCGGAACCGCAACAAGCGTGTCCGCGACACTATCCAGCTGGCATCCAGCTGTAACGATAATCGGCAATACATCGACCTTCGCGAATATTTCCGCGGGAGCCGTTGTTACAGCTGGAGTTCCTTTTCAGGTTTATATTTCACCCGCTGTGGGCGAGAGTGTTTTCGTCCCCTTCGAGTTAACATTCAACACGGGTAAAAAGGCTAAATTCGTGCTAACAGCTCTCGGCGAGGTCAATTATCCACCCGAAACCGCGGTTCTAATTGGCCCGTATAACTACGCCAGATGGCAACACGGGATGCCCACTTTAACATGGGCAGTCCCGAACGATCCCGATGGCGATAATCTTCATTTCGAGGTTCAATGGGCGAATAACCCGAATTTCACATCGGCTATTACAATCGACAGCGAAAGCAACTCCACGGGTTTCGGCCCGATTGTCCCCCGGCTTGCCGGCACCGGAAACTGTAATTATACAGTTAACAGCCAGGGCGAAGGCGCGATGACGAACGGTGCAACATATTGGTGGCGTGTTCGCGCCAAAGACAGCTTCCATTCCGGCCCATGGTCTTTGCCGCGAAGCATCACAATCGATAACGGTCTGACCACCTATGACTGGCACCAAACCACCGACGCCCAGTTCCTCGTCTCCGACATCACCGACCTTGGCGTCGAGGACAATTCTGTCTTCCTTCAGGGTGCGGTAACACTCATCGACGACGATATGGAATATGCCTCCGAATCTGAAGCATGGGCTGTCTGGAACACTTACGACGGCGGCTCAAACATCGAGATAACCCTCGAAGACCGCCGGCAGGTCTCCGGAACTTACAGTCTTCGCGTTCGTGATAGAAACACCTCGGCCTATGCCGGCGCATGGCAGACCTTCGAGCCTATCACAAAAGGAACTATGCGTTGTTACGCGAAAATATTCGGGCCGTCTTCAGGCGATGCGATGGAATTCATCGGCCTTCATACTGGCTCTGCATATACAAGCTCTTTCACAACAGGCCTCGTTGTTTATGGCAAAGCCGATACCCTTAAATTCTGGGACGGAACAGGCAGAGTTGTTCACACTTCGATGGATTCCCTCTGGCACCTCTACGAAATCGAATTCGATCTCGAGGCCAACACATCGGTTTTATATGTTGACGGCGTATGGCGAGGTTCATGGAGCGCAGGGGGTCTTTCGCAAATCACAATGTTCTCGGTTGGAACAAAACTCCTCGGCAACTCCATTCAGGGTACAGCCTATTGGGACGATTTTCTCCTAATCTCCAATCAGGACGCCGATAGCGGAGTTATAACCGGTCAACCCGTAGCACACAGCTGGCATCCTACTGGAACCGATAATTGGGGCCATGTTAAATGGACACAAAACGTTGGTGACTCGATAAAAGTTACGGTTCTCTCAAAATCCGGTTCGGGGCCTTGGAGTGTATTTTCGTCCGCTTTCACCATGGGGACATCCGGCGAAATCGACATCTCCCCGCTTGGCACGGTAGATTCGGTTAGAGTCAAGGCGACGCTCTACCGTCGCGAAGGCCACGACATGCCTGTTCTCTATGATTGGACTATCGATTGGAACGAGGGTTCTGTTTTTGCAGAGGAATCGATCAACAAACCAACAGGTTTCGAGCTTTATTCGAATTGGCCGAACCCCTTCAATCCGGTAACGACTATAAGTTTCCACACACCGGAGAATGGTCCTGTCGAGGTTGCAGTTTTCAATGTTCATGGCGATATGGTTTTTTATGAAGAAACCTATCGCCCATCGGGACAGCATTTCGTGCGTTTCGACGGCTCGAAACTCTCCAGTGGCACCTATTTCGCCCGTGTCCGAACTTCGACCGAAAGCCGCGAAACGAAGATGGTTCTATTAAAATAACAAGGTTTCCTCCTTCCCCCCGAAGGGCGGCCTGCGGGTCGCCCTTCTTAATTTGCATAATCGTAATTATTGGATATATTGATAATACGAATTAACCGAGAAAAGACATGACGAACGATCGAAAAATAGAAATTTACGAATCAATTATGCCTGAGATTCGCTCTGCGCTGTCTGCCTGCCCGGATAAAGTCGCAGGAATGGCGACTGCCGCGTGCATCCTTCACCATGCATTCCCACTTTTTTTCTGGACTGGATTTTATAGGGTAATCGCGCCGAAAAAACTTGCTATCGGCCCCTATCAGGGAACACTTGGATGTCTAATGATACCTTTCGACAAAGGGGTATGCGGATTCTCAGCAACCACAAAAGAAACTGTGATTGTGGACGATGTTCACAAATTCGAGGTTCATATCACATGCGATAGCAGGAGCTGTAGCGAGATTGTTGTCCCTGTTTTTGATTCAAAAGGCGAGGTAATCGGCGTTTTGGACATCGATTCGGTGGAATACTCGGCCTTCGATACGACTGATGCGAAATATTTAGAGCAAATATGTCAACTAATATCAAACATTGAAAGGGATAATTGAAATGAAAAAGACTCTCCTTGGATTATTATTTGCCCTTCTCGTAACGGCTTCATTCAGCCAGAATCTACATATTGGCTATCCCTCTCGAAGTTATTCGCTAAAAGCAAACGCAGAAATCGGCTATCTCGCCGTTCTGACGCATAGAATTCAACTTGGCGAGAACGGCACATATTTCAATTACGCCAAAGATGGCGGCCAAAATGTTCTCTTTCCGGTTACTCGATACAGTCTCGACCTGAAATTAAATTCGAGAAGCACGCTGACATTCCTTTATCAGCCGCTTCGCCTCGAAACCACCGAGATTCTTCGCAAAAGCATAATGATTGATGATCAGCTATTCCCTTCCGGAACACCTATGCTATTCGTGTATAACTTTCCCTTCTATCGCCTTAGCTACCTTTACGATTTCGCGGAAGGCGAAGACGAGTTGGCGATTGGGCTATCTTTGCAGTTACGAAATGCAACGATTACATTCCAATCCTTAGATGGCGAACTTTTTCGCACCCAGAACGATGTCGGCCCGGTTCCGATTCTCAAATTCCGCGCGAGGAAGAATTATTACTCCGGGTTCTGGATGGGCACTGAAATCGACGGGTTTTACGCGCCGATAAGCTACATCAATGGCTCCGACACCGAAGTCGAGGGCGCGATTCTCGACGCGAGTATCCGTGCCGGAATCGAACTTCCTCAAAACAGCGAAGCCTTCCTGAATCTGCGTTATCTCGGCGGGGGAGCGGTCGGCGACAGCGAAGACGAGAGGAATTTTGGTGACGGCTATGTTAAAAACTGGCTTCAATTTCTAACGCTGTCAGTCGGTTTCACATACGAATTCGCAAATTGATATGACTTCGATAAATCCTCCAATAACGCCAAAAAAGCTCGAAGCGCTCCTCGAAAAAATGAAAGAACTCGGTATCGAGGAAAGCGACCTTACGGAGAAATTTATCCACGGTTCCGGCCGTGGTGGCCAAAAACTGAACAAAACTGCGAATTGTGTTTATCTAAAGCACGAACCAACTGGAGTCGAGGTGAAGGTTCAGAAAACCCGTTCGCGGGAAATGAACCGTTTTTTCGCGCGAAGAGAGCTTTGCGAAAAAATCGAGGCGATGGTTAAAGGCGAGGAGTCCGAAAGGGAAAAGCGGCAGTTCAAAATTAACAAACAGAAGCAAAGACGAAGCCGCCGGGCTAAGTTAAAGATACTCGAGGAAAAAAGCATAGTCTCCGATAAAAAAGAAACTCGAAAGCGTATCGACCCTGACGAAGATGATGGTTAAATAGCCCTAAGTTCGATTTTGCCTTCGCGGATTACCGCATATGAGAACTGCTCGAAAAACTCGCCGATATTGACATATTTGCCAGCGTTTAAATCCACGATTCGCGCCGGTTCATGAGTGTGGCCGATAACAACTGCATCGACATTCTGTTTAGTGATAATTTCTTGAGCCGCAACGACATATTCTGGCTCCATATCGAGATTCCGTTGTTTCGTATAAAGCTTGCTTCCGCTGGAAATTCCGCTCATCATCTTTTGGCCGATAGGCCTTGGCAATTGTCTAAAAAGACAATTTGTGAATCTGTTGCGGAATGTTGGTTTGAGCAGATTGCGGTAACCCCAATCCGATTGCGCGAGGCCGTCGCCGTGAGAAAGAAATAGCCGGCAACCCTGAATTTCTGCGATTACCGGAGATTTGTGCATTTCGGCGCAGGTGATTTTCTCGAAAGCCTTTCCCGCCCACCAATCATGGTTTCCGCCTATGAGGTGGATTTGTGCGCCGCGTTCGGAAGTTGTGCGAATAGCTTTTAGGACATCGTCGAATCCTCGTGTAATTCCACTGCGAAACTCGAACCACAAATCGAAAAGGTCGCCAAGGATATAGCAGTCAGCCCTGTCTTTGCAGACCATTTCAAGCAAGATTTCGAGCTTTTCGAGCTTCTGCGCTTCGAGTTCCGTCGTGCCTGCCCCGAAATGGGCATCGGAAAACAAATATGTCGGTTTTTCGCTTGAGTTCATATCAATAAGTTCGTATAATAACGCCGTTCGCGCAAGTCGAAATTTTGTCACGCGAACCAGTTGTCACGATTCTTGCTACTAATTATCAAATAATTACAATTTTATCAACAGGCAAGAATCGCGCCAACTGAGCATTATATCGCTATTCCGTGGGATTTCGTTCGGTCATACACCGCTACGAAAGCTTTGGAATCAGATTATTGCTTTTCAATGATTTGCAAGCGTCGTTCCAGTATATTATCGCTGTTATCAGCATTATTATAGTGAATATTTATGCGAGTTAAAGTAAAGGCATTTGGATGCAAATTAACCCAGTGTGAAGCCGGCACAATCGAGCGTGAGCTTGCATTTGCGGGGCATAATGTTGTTCTAAAACCGCCGTTCGATGCAGTGATTGTCTGCGGATGCACTGTTACAATGCGTGCTGATTACAAAGTCAGGCAGTATATAAGGCGTGTGCAGAGGGATTATGGGGTCGAGCGGATTATTCTATCCGGATGTTCTGCGGTTAGTTACGACGAGGATTTGATTTGTGCGATGGGTGTCGAGAAAACCTTCGATAGCAACGACAGTATAGCAATCGCCGATTATCTTGGACGCGATGCCATCTCCACAGATTTCACCTCGACATTCCACGGACGAACACGCGGTTTTGTCAAGATTCAGGATGGATGCGACCAATTTTGCTCATATTGCATTGTTCCTCTCGTGAGAGGCCGTGAGCGTAGTGTAGCGCCGCAAGCTATTTTGGAACGC
This sequence comes from uncultured bacterium, assembly GCA_964459995.1. Lineage (GTDB taxonomy): Bacteria > UBP14 > UBA6098 > UBA6098 > UBA6098 > CAZSHG01. The sequence goes on from CAYWOR010000009.1 coordinate 20,866, forward strand.
ATCGATGAGTTAAAAGCGGCTGGAGTAAAGGAAGCTGTGTTAACAGGAGTTCACGACGGGAGATATAACTCGAATGGACTCGATTTGGCAGGTTTGATCAGGTTGATTCTGGATAGAACAAGAATAGAACGGTTGCGCCTTTCGAGTGTTGAATGCAACATGATTACTGAAGATCTGAAAGAACTATTAGCACATGAACCGAGAGTGGCCAAACATCTGCATGTGCCCCTACAATCCGGATCGGACAGCGTTTTGCGGCGAATGAACAGAAAATATTCAGCCTCCGAATATGCCGAAGTGGTTAGAAATCTCGCGGAGCGTGTCGAGGATATTGGCATCGGTGCGGATGTAATTGTGGGTTTTCCGGGTGAAATAGATGATGAGTTCACGGAAACCTATAAATTAATCAAATCATTGCCATTGAGCTATTTACATGTTTTTCGATATTCGCCTCGCCCCGGGACAAAGGCCGCTGAAATGACACATTCTGTTCATCCCGAAACTGCACGAGAACGAATGGAAGCCCTGAAAGCCCTTCACGAGCAACTTAGAGAGAAATTTGCGTCGAGCCAACTTGGCAAAGTAAGAGATGTTATAATCGAGAGGGTGGCCGATGGAGTCGGGACAGGCTGGACAGATAATTATCTTAGGATTGAGGTGCCAATCGAAAAACAATCAAAGGGTAAAATAGAATTACTTAAACTAATATCTTATAACAATGGGATAACATATTGTCAAAAAATAAGTTCTACATAAAAACATACGGCTGTCAGATGAACGAATACGACTCTTCCGCAGTCGCTGAGATGCTTAAGAACGAAGGCTGGAAAGAGTCTTCTCCCGAAGAGGCTAATCTGATAATTGTTAACACCTGCGCTGTGCGTCAGAACGCCGAGGACCGAGCGGTTGGACATCTTTTAACTCTCGCTGGGACATACCCACACTCCAAAGTGGGCATTATCGGCTGTGTTGCGCAGGAAAAGGGGGAGGAAATCCTCGCAAAATACCCGCAAATTGCCTTCGCGGTTGGTCCGGGGGATTTGGACGAAATTCCGAAAATCGCTGTCGGGCTAAGACGCGAATCACTCCTCGATGCTGATCGAATGACCGGAAACGGACTTCGATCAAATGTTGTGGAAGGCGATATGAAGGCATTTATTGCAATATCGAGAGGTTGCGAAAACTTTTGTAGTTATTGCATCGTGCCTTATGTTCGCGGTAAATTAAGAAGCCGTTCACTCGATGATATCCTCGATGAAGCAAAAAGGGACGTCGATCTTGGTGTCCGCGAGATAACTCTCCTCGGTCAAAATGTGAATAGCTATTTCGATTCATCCACGGGCGCGGATTTCAGCATCCTGCTCGAACGAATGAATCAAATCGACGGCCTCGCGAGAATTAGATTTGTTACAAACCATCCTAAGGACATGAGCGACATTATTATTGACGCCATTGCCCATCTGCCAAAGGTCTGCGAGGCGATTCATCTTCCGGTGCAATCCGGCTCGACCGCAGTGCTGAAAGCCATGAACAGGGGCTATAGTCGCGAAAGCTATCTCGAACTCGTCGAGAAAATCCTCGCAAAAATCCCCGATGTAACCTTAACAACCGACATCATTACAGGTTTCCCCGGCGAAACGGATCATGATTTTGAGGACACTGTAACTTTATATGAATCAGTAAAATACGCCGCCTCCTTCGCTTTCCGCTACTCCGTTCGCCCAGGAACAGCGGCTGAAAGGCTTAACGATGACGTTCCGGAGGAAGTTAAAATCGCTCGTCTCGAAAGAATAATCAATCTCGGCCAAGATTACGCCGCAAGATTCAGTCGATCCTTAGTTGGCAAAAAGCGAGAAGTCCTCGTCGAAGGAGAATCTCCAAAAAATCCCGAGATGCTCTACGGCTACGAACGCGGCGGAAGAAGAATTCTTTTCCCCGGAAAAAAAGACTTGCGCGGCGAAACAGTCGAAGTTATTATAAAACACGCTGATAAATGGTTCCTTACCGGCCAAATCCGAGATTCGGAGAACGAACATGATCCTCGATAACTCCAATTAGGGCAATACGATAAACCAATGCCCCCAAGTCCCGAGATTTCAACTAAAACTTTTTCAGGCAGGTAACTTATGTCATCACATAGGGAGAAAATAATTATTGTCGGTCTTCGCATATCAAGACAGACACGCGAATTCTTCGAAGAATCGATGTTGGAGCTTGAAAGGCTCGTCGATACAGCCGGCGGCGAGGTTGTCGCAAGGATCGAACAAACCCTCGATATGCCGGTGGCCGCCACATTCATCGGCAAAGGCAAGCTCGAAGAGTTAAAAGCCATAATCGAGATGGAAAACTGCAAAACAGTCGTGTTCGACGACGATCTCAAGCCGAAACAGCTTTACAATATCGAAAGAGCACTCGGTGAAGATATCAAAGTCCTCGACCGAAGTGGCCTCATACTCGATATTTTCGCAACGCGTGCACGGACAAGTGAAGCCAAAATTCAAGTCGAACTCGCACAGCTCGAATACCTTAAGCCCCGTTTGGCGGGGATGTGGGTGCACCTCTCGCGTCAGGAGGGGGGAAGTATCGGCGCACGCGGCCCCGGCGAAACTCAGCTCGAAACCGACCGTAGGGTGATCGACCGCAGAATATCAAAGCTCAAGGACAAACTTAACAAAGTCGAAAGTCAACGGCAAACTCGCCGAAAATCACGCGGCAAAGAGTTCAGAGTCTCATTGCTCGGCTATACAAATGCCGGGAAATCGACATTGCTGAATAAACTCACGAATTCCGACGCTTACGCCGAGGACAAACTTTTCGCCACTCTCGACCCACGCACAAGGATCTTTCGCGACGAATGGGGGCGAAAAATGCTTTTCACAGATACTGTAGGGTTCATACGGAAACTCCCGCACGACCTCGTCGAAAGTTTTAAGAGCACCCTCGCCGAGGCTGTCGAGTCCGATATGATACTTACAGTTGCGGAAGCCGGACATCCGGCGCTAAGAGATCATCTCGCGGTTGTCCGACAGGAAATTGTTAGACTCGGCATTTCCGACAAACATAATTTATTGGTGTTAAACAAGATAGACCTTATAGACGATTTTCATCGCCTCGATCTCGAACGCGACTATCCGAAAGCAGTGTTGATTAGCGCGGCAACCGGCGAAGGAATCGATAACCTTATTCAGCGAATAATCGATATTGCCGGAGATTCAGTTAAGGGATATTCCGAAGAACAGCAATAACTTAAAGGAAACACGCGAAACAAAGCAGGGGCGCGGATAAGCGTCCCTTTTTGTTAGGAAATTAAACTGACAAAATCAGCGTCTTCAATTCAAGAACGTCATCCGCTTCGATCCACTTATCGATGAATCCGGGGTCTTCGGCTCTACGAGCTATTTCCGCGAGAAGTCGAAGATGTTGGGTGGGATTTTTGCGGTTACCAAGCAACACAAATATCGCATGAATGGACTGGTGAGCCATGGGGAAATTAAGACCAGTAACGCTTCTTGCGATAACTAAATAGAATTCATCTACCTCGTCCAGAAGTAAATGGGGGAGCGCAATACCTGCCTCAGCCGGAGTTTCTCCCAGGTGGCTTCGTTCCAAAAGCGCTCCGTAAATTAGGTCGGAGGAGATTCCGCTTTTATTGCTAAGTATATCTGCAGAATTCTTCAGTAGTTTTTCGACTTTGGTTTTCTGATCAACCTCGATAAATTCGGCCTCTCGAACAATTTCGACAAAGGGGTCATCCGACCTGATGCCCTTTTCTTTCAAAATCTGCCGGAGTTCTTTGTCCAGACCAAGAGTGTGTGCATCATGCGAGAGTAAACGTTCGGCCACTCTTTGCGCGGCTCTTCCAACTGCAGAACCCATTACAACGCGATGGCGGACATAGAGATTATACCAAATCACACCAACTGCAATGAGGCCTAATGTGAAGAACATCGAAACAAGCCCCATCTCAGGTATCAATATGATAGCAACAAAGATTCCGATAATCTGCAAATATGGATAAAAAGGCGATTTGTAACCGGGATCATAACTTTTAAGCCCGCTTTCACGCATTACGATAACAGCAACATTAACAAGAGCAAAAACTAACACCTGAAAGGTGCTCGCAAGCTTTGCGATGGATTCTACATTGAAAATAAGGATTATAAGAATGATAACCGCAGTCGAAGCAAGTATTGCATTCTTCGGGGTCCTTTGTTTCGAGAACTTCGCAAAGGTGTGCGGGACAACTCTATCTCTTCCCATTGCAAGAAGATAACGGCTCCCCGCCATCAAACCGGCATTTCCCGTGGTTGCGAATGCAAGCATAGCCGCAATAGACAGAGCTATTCCGCCTGCTGGGCCTGCAAATACGCGCGCCGCGTCTGAAATAGGGGTAAGGCTCGAGTGAAGCTGTTCCGGTGGAAGCACGCCCACCGCGATAAAAACACCTAAGCCATAGACCGCTATCACAACTATTAAAGAGATTATCATTCCAAGCGGGAGATTACGATTGGGATTCTTTATCTCTTCGGAAACACTGACGACCTTCTCGAGTCCGATAAAGCCGAGAAAAACCATGCCAGTCGTTGGCATAATCGAGTTCCATCCAAAGGGGGCGAAGGGACGGAAATACTCCATATTTGCCGCTGGAAGTCCTCTAAAGAAGAAAAAAGCGAGAATCGCAAGAAGACCGATTACCATTCCAACCTGCATGCCGCTACTTTCTTTCACGCCAACTAAGTTCATGTATGCGAAAAAGATAGCTAAAACGAGCGCAATCACAGTTGGATTCCAACCAAAGAACCATGCAAGGTTCACTGCAAAACCAACCAAAGAAATACTGCATTTTAAAATGATAGCCAGCCAGTCGCCAATACCGACGATCGTTCCAAACATGAAACCGAGGCTTCGGCTCGTATAGAAATAGGTCCCGCCAGAACGCGGCATAGCAGTGGACAGCTCCGAAACGGATAATAAAGCTGGAATAACGAGAAATCCGGCAAGGACATAAGAAACAATTGCGGCAGGTCCTGATTTTGAAGCCGCGATGCCCGGCAAAAGAAAGAAAGCGGCGCTAATCATCGCGCCTGTGGAGATGGCGAAGACGTCGAGAAGACCGAGGGATTTGTGCATCGACTTCCTACTCATAAACTCCTAAATCACAATATGTTATCTATTCTGCAATGCTCGTATTAAAGGCGGAAGAACCTCGAAAACATCTCCGACTATTCCAATATCCGCAATATCGAAGATTGGTGCGGATTTGTCTTTGTTTATCGCGACGATAAAATCCGATGTCTGCATGCCAACTTTGTGTTGAACCGCTCCGCTAATTCCGCAGGCGATATAAAGCTTCGGCGCGACAGTCTTGCCGGTTTGCCCAACCTGATTTCGATAGGGTATCCAACCGGCATCGACAGCGGCTCTGCTCGCGCCGACAGCCCCCCCGAGAGTTTTGGCAAGCTCGTAAAGCAGTCCGAAGCCGTCCTGCCCTCCGATTCCGCGCCCTCCGCTGATAATGATATCCGCATCTGCAACCGATAATTCCTCGCCCGATGAGTCGTCGATGCGCTCGATAATTATCTTAGCGAATTCGCCGATAGCGATTTCATTCGGGTCTATTTCGATAATTTCGCCCTTGCGGGATGAATCCGGTTGTGCCTCTTTGAAAACCTTGTGGCGAACAGTAGCCATCTGCGGGCGATGCTCTGGGCAAAGTATTGTCGCCATGATATTTCCGCCGAATGCGGGACGAGTCTGAAGCAGATTTCCCGTTTCGGGGTCGATATCGAGAGCGGTGCAGTCGGCGGTTAGGCCGGTTTCCAGTTTTATTGCGAGGCGTGGAATAAGGCTTCTGCCGACAACAGTTGCACCGGTGAGGAAAATCTCCGGCTTGAACTTCCGCACTGCAAATTCCAGCGCAGTCGCAATCCTCTCCTCGATGAAATCCTTATATTGCGGGCTGTCGATGAGATACACAACATCCGCGCCACGTAAGATAGCCTCTTTGGCGAGTTCTGTGATTCCTTCGCCGACAATAGCAACTCCCAAACGAGAATCGCGACAATCCGCGAGACGCCTACCTTCATTAAGAAGCTCGAAAACCACCGGCGCAAGGTGTCCATCGGGGGTTATTTCGCCATAGACCCATACATCATGGTAGCTTTCCTTGGCTGGCGTTCCGAAAGCCTTCGGTTGCTCTTCATGCCTTAAAACAATGGCTCCGAAAGCACAGCTGGTGATACAAGCACCGCAAAGTGTGCATTTGTCGTAGTCGATAATGGCGATATCACCGCTAAGGCTTATTGCGCCAAAGGGGCAAGCCCCAAGGCAAACCCCGCAACCGGTGCATTCTTCCGATATTATCTGAAGTATATTCATCGTAAATCTCTTTTTAGCGCTGTCCGAAACCTTCGTAGGCCAACCCGAATTTGTGGGTCATTCCCAATTCGCCGTAATGTTCGAAGGCGTAATCGATTACCATGCCGCGGTAATCTATACCGAAACCGGCGGTCAATCCGCGAAGTGTCTCATCTTTCGCAAGTTCGCCGTCGATTTTATCGCGAAGCTTGTAACCAAGGCGCAAAGACAGTGGTTTCAACTGCACGAAGTCGATACCGAAACCGCCGGTAAATCCTTCGTCGGCATACCAATCGCCCTGCGCAGAAGCGAAAATAGGAAGGCCTTTAAGTCTGTAACTCACTCCGATTCCGGCATTTAGAGGAAGAGATTCCGCAGAATCGATGTGTGCCGAAAAAACCGTGCCCGCGTTCTTCAGAACAGCTCCGACCTGGCCTCTGCCGTAATCGAATTTCATTAACACTCCCAAATCTACGCCTACTGCCGCCGCAGATGTCGAATCGATACTACTCGATGCGAAGAAAGGCGCGATTCCAAAGGAGAGTTTTTCGAATATCTCACGCGAATAGGCCAAAGAGAAGGCTAAATCGGTTGCGGAAAAATCGCCGATAACATCGCCGTCGTTGTTTGTTCGCTCCATCGTGCCGTAGCTGATGAATCGGACAGCTAAACCCAATTTGCCGAAATCGAAACCCTTTTGCGCGACGACATCTCCACCGGTAATGCCGGCATAGAGCACGCCGAAGCTTGTCCCGACGGACAAATCTCGCTCGAAACTCATACTTGCCGGATTAGAGAGCATCGCATGCGGGCCTTTGGCATAACCGACTCCCGCGCCGCCCATAGAAGCGGCTTTGGGGGAGAAGGTCATCTTGAGAAATGTCATCTCGGAGGTCCCTGCATTGTCGGAAATTCCGAAAAGCGCATTCGATGCAAGAACAAAGAGAATAATAAAGACGCCGATTTTGTTCATTTTTACCAATCCAATACAATAATCATTTAATAAATAACATTAATTAAAATCATATAATCTATTGATGAGCAGGTAGTTCAACCACTTTTGCAATCAATTCTCCTGCAAGTGCATCCGCACGCGCCGCCGCTTCGCCTTTAGTTACAAACTGCCCGCCAAATACGATAAACAAATGCTCTCCGCCGCGTTCTTCAGGCACAATGAAAGGGGTCAGGCCTTCACCGCGAACTTTTACCGCCATCTGCTCCGCGAGGGAACGAGCCGAAAATGCACCAAACTGAAGCGTCCATCCCTCCGGAATCTCCTCCGCCTCTTCATGGGCAATCTCATCGAAAACCTCCGAAGGACGCTCTAAATCCACGAAGCGCGATAAATAGGGCATTTTCGCCACAAGTGCGCTATATCGCTCGCAACTATCGGGATCGATTATGTCGTAGCAGTATATTTCCGCCAAGCCGAGTTGCGCCAAAGGAAGAAGCTCGGGATCCGTAACATTGGCCAAATATCCACGCGCAGTATGCGGTTTTGTCAGAATATGCGCGCATTTTCCTTGCAGAAGGAAAACCCTGTCATGCGGATTCGTGATTCTGTCCGCAAGGTCGAAAGCGCTCTGATATAATCCGCGCGAATAGGCCAACTGTGCCCGAATGAAAAGCGTGCTGTCGCTTATCGAATGGCTAAGCTCGGTATCCAGCGATTCAGGACTTACAGCAACCGCCTGTGCGCTAAGATTAACCACTACAAAGAGCAGATAAGCAATAATGCGAATTTTGTGCCGAAATTTCATTTTCCGTCCAATTTTATAATACCGCATAAAAGTTAAGCGCAGAACGGCAGATGTCAACCATAAATCCGAGTTTGCAACGATTAGAATAACTTCAGCTTGAAATTACCCGCGAAGTGCCTATAATTACCCGATATGTTCGAACTGATACTTCATACTAAACCGAAGCAATTAGCGCGCCTAATTTTCAGCCGGCGATTAGAACGTATGGCCAAGGTCATTGTCGGTTTCATCGTTCTGGGGATATTCTTTACCGGCACATTTGTGCTTTTCCATCGGCTTTTTTCCTATCTCGTAACTGTCCAAGACATCGGGGTTCTTCTCATAGATAAACTTGTCGGAATAGGCTTTTTGGCCTTTTTTCTGATGTTAGTGATTTCGAACCTAATAACCTCGATTAGCTCGCTTTACAATTCGAAAGAAACCGCTTTCCTTATGGCTTCGCCGCTCGAATACCGTGAGGTTTTTTGGGTCAAATTCATCGACACGCTTTTCTATTCGAGCTGGGCGACTCTTGTGATTACAGTTCCGGCATTTATCGCCTATTCGATGGTTCACAACCTTCCTTTTTGGGATTACCTTATTTTCGCCGGATTAGTAATACCCCCATTTCTGCTAATCACATCGGCGCTTGGGGCCGCTTTTTCGCTTATATTCTTTCCGCTGGCCTATAGATTCGGCACTCGTAAGATAATGATTCTGCTGGCCATTATCGGCGTTGCGGCACTTTTTATGATGATGAGAGCGAGGTTTTCGCGAATCCTATTTTCGGCACAGGGTGATTTGGCTTTGCTGAACTACTATCTTCGCGAATTAGCTCGTAACGACACGCCGATACTCCCGAACGTTTGGATTGTTGAGATTCTGCAATCAGCGAGAACCGGCAAATTCTCGAACATGTGGTTTTATATCTCCATGCTGGTCTCTACAGCTGGTGCGGCGATGGTCGCTCTCGACATTCTCGCCGAAAAGCTATATTACAGCGCATATAGAGCGGCGGGTGAGCTTCTTGGAAGACGTCGTAAAGTTTCAAAACGGAAGGATTTCTATTCTACCTCTTGGAAGTTTTTCAGCGTTTTCCCGAAGGATATGCGGTCGCTCTTTGTGAAAGATATCCGCCTATTTCTGCGAGACCCCGGGCAGTGGACGCAATTTACGATTCTCCTCGTGTTGGTTGTATTCTACCTCATAAACCTCCGGAAAGTTCCGCTGAATGTCGAGGGGCTTTATTGGCGCACTTTGATAAGCTTCGTAAATTATGCCTTTTGTGGATATATACTCGCGACACTCTCCGTCCGTTTCGTTTACCCCTCATTTTCGATGGAGGGACAGAGTTTTTGGTCGATAGCATCGTCGCCTGTTAAACTGCGAAAGGTTTTTTGGGAGAAATTCTGGATAGCTTTCATAATTTTCTTTGTCATCGCCGAGGTCGTGGCTGTGGTTTCCAACAGTATCCTATCCCAATCTCTTGCGATGACATTACTTACCGGCGGTGGGATTTTCTTGATGAGCATTTCTCTAACCGCCATCTCGACAGGGCTTGGGAGCATCTACCCGAGCTTCGAGGAGCCTAACCCCGGCAAAATAGCCTCTTCAGGCGGCGGAATGATATGCGCCTTGGTTAGCCTCGTTTATGTAGCGCTTTCGACCCTCGCGTTAGCAATTCCCACGCACAATTACCTAAGTTTTCTCATCGGTCAAAGGGCGAGTTTCCCGACAGCAGAGGTTGCAATTGGTTTTGCCTCGTTGATTGTGATCAACATCGCCGCGACATATATTCCCCTTAAATTGGGGCTTAGAGCTGTCGATAAGCTCGAATTCTGACAATTCCAAATCCCAGCTTTTGAATTGCTTTATCGGTTTTCGATAAGCTTGAATATCGAAGTATCGAACTCGATTCCCCGCGAATCGAGCCATCCGGGGAATTTGCTTTCGATATGCGCTATTGTAGATCTGACCCTTTGGGAAGGGTCCCCGGAAACCTCGACATAAGAAACAGAATACAGTTTCAGTATGGCGAGTATCATGCCATCGACCTGAGATTGATAAAGGGGGCTTGGCGTGCGGACACCGTCGTCTTCCACTGGGAATTCGCCGGGCCGAAGGAAGATTAAGACATCGTAAGGGTAGTTTTGATAATGTCTTAGGACAATTTCTTGATAACTTTCGATATGTTCGCGGGCAACGTCGCAATGACGTAGAAATAGAACGAGGTTATCAAAAATGCTTCTATCCGAGACGAATCCCGAATCTGCACACTCGAGTTCGCTGTCTATCTGAGCCTGAAGAACAGAGTATTGGAAGCGAACAATATCGTCTGGCACAGCGCGAAGTTCGGTGAGAGTTTTTCCCATTTCGGCAAGAACAACTCGCGCTTGTTCGCGAATCAGCGGAAGACGTAGCTCCTTCGCGAGCAAACGCGAAAGAGTGCTTTTTCCAGTTGAAGATGCGCCTATGAGGGCGATTTTCATCGCTTCCGGCCTTTGAGAAATTTCGTCATAACTATTTGATAATCATACCGATAGCCTAAACATGGCTAAGATGCCTATTCCAAATATAGTTTCGCTACAGGCTCTGGTCAAGCATTATCGAAAGAGGATTATTCGCAAATTTCACTTGAAACCCACGAATAATTCACTATTATTTACCGACATATAATAGTAACTTAGCACTATAATTCCATAATTGGGAGAATGACAATGTTCAATCAAATTATTCATACATTTCTTCATTATTTCATCGAGGTTCTGCCCTCACTGGCGATAGGATTTGTCCTCAGCGGCTTGATTCATGAGTTCATTCCTTCAAAAATTGTTGAAAGGCATCTTGGCGGCAAGGGCATAGGGCCGCTTCTTTGGGCCACTCTAATTGGAACATTGCTTCCGATTTGTTGTGTCGGTTCTCTTCCGGTTGCACTGAGCCTTCACAAGAAAGGCGCGAAAATCGGCTCGGTGGTTTCATTTCTAATCGCGACTCCGGCAACCTCGCTTACAGCGCTATTTGTAACCTATTCACTTTTCGGAATGGGATTTACAGTCTATATCTTTGCGGCTGTGATAGTTATGGGTGTTTTGATTGGCGCTTTGTCGAACATACTCGGTTTTGCGCTGATAAAAGTGGATGAACCGCCAAGTTGTTGTTCAGCAAAGAATTGCGAGAATGAAAGTTCGAATACCGATCCGGTGTGCGGGATGTCAGTTTCGGAGGATACTGATCTGGTAATAATCTATAAAGGCCGCAAAATCTATTTTTGCTCCGCTCATTGCCTTGAAAAATTTGAAAAAGACCCTGATAAATACAATCAAGAAGGCCATGTGCATGAATCCTATTGCGATGCGCATGCAAAGCCGAAGGCATCTTTCGGTCGAAAGCTCTTGGATGCATTTATCTTCGCTTTTTGGAAAATGCCAAAAGATATCGGTCTCGAACTTCTAATTGGAATTCTTATAGCCGCAGTCGTGGCGAGTTTCGATCCTTTAGGAAATTTGATCAACCGCTATCTCGGCGGATTCTGGGGGTATCCTTTCAGCCTCTTGGTTGGGATTTTCGTCTATGTCTGCTCGACTGCCAGCGTTCCGCTTGCCCACGCTCTTAATGCACAGGGGATGAATATCGGTGCGGCAATGCTTTTTCTAATTGTCGGACCGGTTACGAGCTGGAGCACAATTCTCGTTGTCCGGAAATATTTCGGCGGCAAAATGCTGGTTTTTTATCTTATCTCACTCAGCATATTGTCTGTTATTGCCGGCTACATTTACTCGTTGCTCTGAAATCCGGGCGTCGCGCCCCGCCATCTTTCGACCGAGGTTCGAGGTTCTACCAAAAAATTCGGGTTTTCGCGTAAAAATAGACGCTGGTTTAATGGGGCGGGGCAGGAGGCATCGCGGATATAGAATTCTTGTTTCAGAGTAAAAGCTTCGATTACGCGATGCCTTTGTGTCCCGCGAAAATTTAGCAAGCTGGAAATTTACGAAGTAGTTTCAATTTTGTAGATAATTTAGAGATTGCTAACTCAAAACGCGGGACACGCGACGCCCTTAAGCGGCACATTTGAGATAACTATCTTTCCTCGAAAGTGAAATATTCGGGATTCATCGAGACAACATTTACGCCCGATGGGTGAATTACTACGGGACGCACGAATTTCCCCTGTGTCCGCACATCGATATAATCGACGAAAACCTGAATTCTCTCGCGTTTTAGCGAATCTATTTGGGTCTCTGTGCCTGCGAATGTAAGTTTGATTGTTGCGGGCGAAAGCCTTTCGCCGGAACGGGGCTTGCCGCTTTTTATCGTTACTGGAATATCCTCGAAGGTTATCTGGTGAAGTGGTTCGACTTCGATGTTAGCTGAAACTTTTGTTGGAGTATAGGAGACAAGATTATTTTCGCGTTGAATCGAAACTACGACAGATGTCGAAGTATTTAGGTTTTTGAATGTGTCCTGCGAAGTGTAAGCGTATTCGACAGACCTAATCAAATTCTCCGGACCACCCAGAACGATTTTTGTAGGCTCGAAGCGGATTTTGCTTTCATCTGCCGCATAGCCATCTTCTGGGATTAAAACAAGAGCGCTTTTTACAGGAATTTCGCGATTGGCGTAACGGTCGATTACGAGGCGAATAGGCTCGCTTCTCGTATAGCCGATAAATCGGTATTCGACTTCGGGAAGCCGCAGGATAATATTCTCTGGCTCGATGAATCTTTCAGAATATTTAAATCCCGAGGCATCGATAATTGCCTCTCCCTCGGCGAAAAGAAGTTTGATAAGGTCTTTCCCGCGCCCTTTTAGCGCTACACTAATAGAATCCGGAAGGGGAGACCCGATGACATACTCAGATGGCAACCCCTCGACTCTGAGCGGATACACAAAAGTATGCTCATACTGCTGTTCTGTGGCGACATGAAGCCATAATACACAGGCAACAATCAGCGAAAGAATCTTAATCCAGATATTTTGGAAAGGCCGAAATCTCATTTATCTCATCTCATAATTAAGCTGTTTTCAACAGGGTAATCGATTTTGATAATAATCCACATCCCTTTGATTGTCAATTCGATTCTTCTCAAAAAGCCGAAGTTAGGCCGAGATTTCCGCCACAATCGCGCCTTTGAGGCTGAAATTTATCGCGAAATACTCTCCTAATGGCAATCTGACAATCTTCCGTGAAACCGAAGAGGCATGATAAAGCAATACTTCGCCATCTTCCTCGAAAAGCAATCCCATATGCGAAACAACGAGCCAATCGAGTTTTCCGGCGAACATGATGATTGTCGAGTCGAGCTTTTGCGGGGGCATTTCGCCGATTCTTAAGGGAGTGATTATCTTCGATTTGACAGATTGCACGGCAGGAAGTCCCGAATTCTCACGAAAAACTCGCCCCTGTTTCTCGAAAAAGCCCGCACGGTCAATGTTTCGCTCGATAACAGAATCTGCAGACTCCTCCAATGGGTGTAAAAGCCAACTGTTATTGGGCAACCAATCTATCGAAACGAAATGATTACGATGCTCGAAATCGACGATGCCATTTCGATACCGAATGCGATCGAGGTTTCCAAGAATACTATCGGCTGAATCGCTAAGCGCAAGCGCAAGGCATGTTTCGACATAGGTCATGCAGTCGAAACCGTCAGTTCTAATTCTCGGGGTGATATCGCCCTCGCCCAATGGCGAATCGATATATGGATAATCGAGAAAAAACCGCCCCCAGAACCTCAGACGCTCCTTAATCGGTGTTTCCGCTAACTTTGGGATGAATGATGCGATTTCATGCGAACCCGCGATGGAAACCTCCCCTAAGCCCCAAATTTAAGCAATCGACCGCAATTCGCGAGAGTATAAAGCATAATTGCCGTTCCGGGGATGTGTCCCAAAATTCCACGCGAGCATTGTTTCTCCGTGAACCGATTGCCCTCGTCCTGAAAAGCCGTCTTCGCGTTCAGAAGGACAGGCACCGGATGCCAACTGTGAAGTTTCATCGGCGGGGGAGTCGAATGGTCGCCGGTGATAACCAAACAATCAGGATTCATCGCCAGAAATTCGGGAATATGCTCATCCAGTTTCTCTATCATCGCGACTTTTTTATCGAAATCGCCGTCTTCGCCCGCTGAATCAGTATATTTGAAATGGACGAAATGGAAGTCGAAATCGTCCCAAGTAGTTTTCAGATTCGAAATTTCAGCATCGATGTCCTCGATGTCCGTCGGAACGGTCATTCCCACTAACCTCGCAAGCCCGCGATACATCGGATAAACAGCTATCCCTTGAGCGCGCATGCCGTATTTTTCTTCGAAAAGTGTTATATCGGGGCAATTTGCCGCGCCGCGAATCAGGCATGTATTGGCTGGTCTTTCGTTTGCAAGAACTTCGGTAACTTTATCGATGAAGAGATTGACTATCCTCGCGCCTTCTTCGCTGGCCTTGTCTCGCGATTTGGCAGGCGCGGGAGGTTTGCCGATATTCTGCGGGTCGGCATCCTCGATATTGTCCTTGAGCGAAGAATCATGGAAAACAACAGCGAAACGGTAGTCCCGCGCGGCTTTAATATCGAATTTTACTCCGTCTATGTCGGAAATATTCTCGCGTATTTTCGCCACAAGCTCGGCACATTTTTCTGTCGAGATTCTGCCGGCTCTTCGATCTGTGATTAGGCCATTTTCCATCGTCGCGAAATTTCCGCGAACCGCTAAATCCCCGCAAACGACCTCCATACCGCTTCCCAAAGCTTCGAGAATGCCTCTGCCGATTTGGTATTTTAGCGGATCATATCCGAAAAGTGAAAGATGCCCCGGGCCGCTTCCGGGGGTGATTCCGTAGCCTACCGGATATTGCAGTCCCAGCGAGGATTTCGCGGCCAATGCATCCAAATTCGGAGTCCTCGCGGCTTCGAGCTCTGTTCTTCCGTTTACAGGAATTCCACCAACTCCATCTGCGACTAAAAGAATAGCTTTACTATCGTTTTTGTTTATCAGATATGGAAGTATCTCCTCATACACAATAAACTCCTTTAAGTAATTGTTTTAACCTCTTATCAAATCGAAGAATATCTTATCACAGACGATCTTCCGGATAATCTTCTTCGATTCTTCCATTCGCGAAATAGCCTTGAGAACTTCGTTGTAATTAGCCGAAAGGCCTTCCGCAATACCTTCTGCGGTCTCCGGGCGACGTTCGAGAAGCTCGATTATCTTATCGGTCAAATCCCAGGATGCGAAACTCACATCGCGCTTGCCGACATAATCACGAATTATCTGCGCTCTCTCGCCGATAAGTTGCGACGCTTCCTCCAAAACATCATCGGAGACCGCTTCGATATAACTTTCCGCCGGTGGACGTTTCACTGTGCCAATCCACACACCGGATGGCTTTATCTCGCCGACCAAACCGGCTAACTGCCTAAGATGCTCCTCCGAATCGTTGATGCCCCTCAGCAAAACGATTTCCAGATGCAAATCGCCGTCGAACTTTTTCGCGAAGGCTTTTAGACCGTCGAGATAGTCTTCGAAAGTTATGCTCGAATGAGGTCGAACGACCTTCTCGAAAAGCTCCGGTGTGGCGGCATCAAGGTTTGGAACCACCAAATCGGCTGACATGAGTTCTTCGCGGACATCGGGCATCCAAAGAAGCGTTCCGTTAGTCAAAACGCACACTGGCGCTCTTTCAAAAGATTTTACGTAGTGTATAAGACGTCCCAAATCCGATGACAGGGTCGGTTCCCCGCTACCGGAGAAGGTCAGCCAGTCGATTGCATTGGCGGACTCCACAGCCGAGCGGATATCCGATTCGATTTCCTCAGGGGCAAAAAAACTTCTGCGAACCGCCGGCAAAGGCTCACACGAGCCAATTTGGCAATAAACGCAATTCGCCGAGCAACTTTTTGCGGCGACAATATCTATCCCAAGCGACCTTCCAAGCCGTCTCGATGGCACCGGCCCGTAGGTGAATCTGCCCACTATTTGCCGCCTTTAGCAAGTTCTTTTCGGTATTCGTCGAGTTTTTTTGCGATGTCTTCGTCGTGAAGCGCGAGAATCCTCGCGGCGAAAAGGGCGGCATTTTTTGCGCCGTGTTTTCCGATAGCCATCGTGCCAACGGGTGTTGAACCGGGCATTTGGACTATGGATAAAAGAGCGTCGATACCGTTAAGAGGCCCGCCGTCTGCAGGGACGCCTATGACAGGAAGCTCGGTCATACTGGCTACCACTCCCGGCAAATGCGCGGCGAGCCCTGCGATAGCGATAATGATATCGAACCCTTTTTCCTTCGCCGTGGTGGCGAACTCCTTGCAGGTGTCGGGCTGACGATGTGCCGAGATAATAAAATCCTCATGCCCGATTCCAAATTTGTCGAGGGTTTCTTTGACTTTCTCGACAAGCTCTTTGTCAGAACTGCTTCCGCATACGATTGCAACTTGGCTCATCTCTTCTCCTCGTTATCTGAGAAAATTGTGTCCTATGTCGTTTCTGTGAAATTCCTTATCCCAGCTGATTTTTTCGACTGCGCGATATGCCCTGTCGCGCGCCTTCTGAAGGGTTTTATCCCAAGCGGTAACTCCGAGAACTCTGCCGCCGTCGGTAACGACTTTATCGCCGATGGTGGTTGTTCCGGCATGGAAAACCTGAGTTTGGTCATCTTTGACATCATCGAGCCCGAATATTTCCGCGCCTTTTTTGTATCTCTTGGGATAACCGCCGCTGGCCATAACCACGCACATCGCGGACATATCATTTCTCCATATAATTTCTGATTCTTCCAACTTGTCATGGTGAATATGAAGCATAATCTCCATCAAATCGGTTTCCAGCAAGGGCAGAATAACCTGAGTCTCCGGGTCGCCGAAACGGCAGTTATACTCGAGAACCTTAAACTCGCCATTCACAATCATAAGACCGGGATAGATAACCCCTTTGAATGGTGTTCCACGGTATCTCAGACCGTCGATTGTCGGCTGAAGAATTTCCTCCTGAATCCTTGCGAGAGTTCTCTCGTCGAGATTTGGATTTGGCGAGATTGTGCCCATTCCGCCGGTATTTGGGCCGACACCGCCATCGAAAGCGCGTTTGTAGTCGGTGCTTGTAACCATCGGCACAACAGTCTTGCCGTCGGTGAATGCAAGAACCGAAACCTCCCTTCCGGGAATGAACTCCTCGATTAGAATACGACGGCCTGCTTCGCCCCACGCGCGCTCGATCATCGACCTGCGGATAGCGTCTTTTGCCTCTTCGATGTTTTCGGCAACGACTGTTCCCTTTCCTGCGGCGAGACCGTCGGCTTTTATAACGAGGGGTAGTTTATGGTTTTCGACGAACTTTATCGCGTCTTCTGCGTTATCGAAACTCACGAAGCTCGCTGTAGGAATTCGGAATTCGTTCATGAATTCTTTCGCGTAGATCTTACTGGATTCTATTTTCGCGGCTTCCTGACCCGGTCCGAAGACATTTAGTTTCCGGCTGTTGAAATAATCGACAATACCTTCCGATAGCGGTGCTTCCGGCCCTACCACAGTGAAATCGACACCGGTCTTCTCGACGAAAGAAGCCAAATTTCGAATATCTGTGTCCTGAATATTCACACTTTCCGCGAGCTGAGATATGCCCGCATTTCCCGGTGCGCAGTAGATTTTTTCGACATATCTGCTCTGTGAAAGTTTCCAAATAAGAGCGTGTTCTCTTCCACCGCCGCCAACTACAAGTATTTTCATTTTCGACTCCTTGATTTCTGTTTTATGTAATTTAATGCTCGACCGCCCCAATGTCAACAATCGAAGTTCTAACACTGACATCAAATAAAATATAGCGGGAACTTTGACTTTTAGAAATAATCACCAAGTATATTTTCTTATTGACAATTGAATCCAAAAGAACGATTTTAACGCAAAGCAACTTTTATTATTAGGAGGAAAATTGAAAAAGACAATCGTTGCACTGGTTCTTATCGGAATTATCATCTATGGCTTCGGATGTTGCGGAGTGCTCGATAAGGCCAAAGATTTAGCTAAGGATGTTGAAAGCACAGTAGATGCGATGGCTCGTTTCAGCGAAGATATCGAAAAGCTGAAGAATGAAGACGGCGAATTTGTGCTCACACAGGCCAGAATCGATAAATTCATCAAACAATACCCCATTTTCAAAGAAATCGTAGAAAAGAAGGGCGAAGAGGTCGAAAGCGCTAAGGATGACTATTCGAAGGGCATGAAATCGCTTAATGAACTCGCTAATCTCGATAAGGATCTTCGCGACGCAGGTATCGATAATCCAGCCGAATTCTACCTCACTTTCGGCGAAATTAGCGCGGGGATGCTTTACCTTTCATTTGAACATTATGCTAAAGCTACCAAAGAGGGTATGAGCGATCAGGCCGCCGAGTTCAAAAAACAGCTCGAAGACCCGAACACCCCGGAGGATCAGAAAGAGATGCTTCGCGAGGCAATCAAGGCCATCGAGGAAGTCGGTCAGGAAAAACCGGATGTCCCCGGCGAACTGAACGAAGACGAAGTTGATCTTATTCGTAAGAATTTCGATGCAATAGCCAAACTCCTCGGCATGGAGTTCCCTGAAACACAAGGAGATCAGGAAACTGAAGAAGCCGAAGTGGCTGAGGCGGAAGAACCGAAGACCGAAGAGGCCGAAAAGCCCGCCGCTCCCAAACCCCCGCAGGGACAAGGTGGCAAGCCCAAAGGCGCTCGAGTAGAATAAACTGTCCAATCTTATTTTTCGCCCGGTTGATGGAGAGCTATTCACCGCTTTTTCGGACAACCGGGCGTTTTGTTTATAGTTTGACACATAAGTCGTATTTGACGGAGCACAACGATGTTCAACAATATAAAAGCAATTTTCGAACGCGATCCCGCATGTAGGAATGTTTTCGAGGCAATAATCTGTTATCCGGGGTTACATGCCCTCTGGTCGCATAGAATAGCGCATTTCTTCTGGGCGAAACTACGGTTAAGACTTTTGGCGAGGCTTATAAGCGAGACATCGCGTTTCTTCACCGGAATAGAAATCCACCCCGGAGCGGTTATAGGCAAGGGGCTTTTCATCGACCACGGAATGGGTGTGGTTGTCGGCGAAACGACGATTATCGGTAATAATGTTACACTTTATCAGGGCGTTACACTTGGCGGAACAGGTAAGGAAAAGGGGAAACGCCATCCGACTCTTGGGAATAACATCGTTGTCGGCGCAGGGGCAAAAGTTCTGGGCAATATCACAATCGGCGACGAGGTGCGTATCGGTGCCGGAAGTGTGGTTGTTCGCGATGTCGAACACGATTCGACGGTTGTTGGAATCCCCGGCAGAGTCGTTATAAGCAAAGGCAAAAAAGTCCATGAAGCATGGCTCGATCATGGGAATTTACCCGACCCCATAACAGAAAGACTCGCAGATTTACAGAGCCTTATTAACGAACTTCGTAAGATGGTGAACGAAGACCTCGGAATTCGAAAAGGGGAGTAACACAGATGACGGCGCGAACGATTGGCATCCTCGAAGCGATCGGGAACACTCCACTGATAGAACTTCGAACAAAAAAAAACCTGTTCGCCAAACTCGAAATGTCAAATCCCGGCGGCTCGGTTAAAGACCGTGCGGCGCTAAGCATCATCACCGACGCTGAAAATCGCGGTCTTCTCGATTCAAAAACAACCGTAATAGAAGCCACCAGCGGGAACACCGGCATCGCCCTCGCGATGATATGTGCGATTCGAGGCTATGAGTGCTTTCTTGCGATGCCGGAGAGTATGTCAATCGAACGAAGAAAGATTATGCAGGCGTATGGGGCGAAAATCGAGCTGACCCCGCCGGAAAAAGGGATGAGAGGGGCGATAGAAAGAATAGATGAGCTTCAACATGATATCCCGAAAACCTTCGTAGCAAGCCAATTCTCGAATAGTGCGAATGTCGCCGCCCATGAATTCGGCACCGGCCCGGAAATTATCGAAGCTCTCGAAGGCAAAATCGATGCTTTCGTTGCAGGAATCGGCACTGGCGGGACGATAACTGGAGTTGCTAAAGCACTGAAAACGGCAGGGATCCCGGCGAGAATCATCGGGATCGAACCTGAAGAATCCGCGGTTCTAAGCGGCAAACCTTCTGGAAAACACGGTATTCAAGGAATCGGCGCAGGTTTTGTTCCGGAAATCCTCGATCTTGAACTTCTTCACGAAATCCGTCGTATCGATACAACCACTGCAATTCAAGCCGCTCGTCTTTTAGCCGAAAAAGAAGGCATACTCGGCGGAATATCCTCCGGCGCGGCATATTGGATTGCCACACAAATCACCTACGAACTCGGTGAAAATGCAAATGTCGTTACACTCTTCCCCGACGGCGGCTTTAAATACCTTTCAACAGGCCTTTTCTGAAAATGGTCCAAAAGAAATTCATCGAACGAGGCGATATCGGCGAGAAACTTGCGGCCGAATTCCTTTTGAAACTGGGTTATGAGATAATCTCGAGAAATTGGCGTATTCGCCAAGGGGAGATAGATATAATCGCAAAAGACGGCAGAACGATTGTCTTTGTGGAAGTTAAAACGGCCTACGGGGATAAATTCGGCAGACCCGAGGAATGGGTCAATACGGCAAAACGCCGCCAAATTGGCAAAATAGCCGAAGCCTGGATTGATAAACACAATCCAGAGGGCTATTTTTTCAGATTCGATGTTGTGGCTCTAACAAAAACTCCCGAAGGCTTCGATTTGAATCATATTATCGACGCCTTCAGTCTTTAGGACGATCCACAGACTCGGATTTTGTTCTTTTTAGTTGTTCTTCGCGTTTCTCCAGCTCTTCCGCAACCATTTGCCAGATTTTGCTCCAGCGCTCGGGAGATTTGTCGAGTTCGGTTTTGTAATTGTCGAACTGATCGCGAGATACGTTGTTGGCTTTGAAAATGGAATCCTGAATCGCGGAAAGATGCACAGAGTCGGAAAGGAATTGTTCCGCCGCGAAAGAAAGATCGACATACAGCAACACAAACTGTGTGTCCGTTATCGCTTTCGTCTCGGCGAAAGAGCATCCTGCGACAATTACAAGCGCAGTCAAGAACATGAATTTTGCTAACGATTTTGTCATAAGCGTTACCTTCATTTTGAAGATAAACCGAACTATTATTTTGTCAAGTTCAATAACTTCATCGCTGTTTCGCAAACTCTATGCCAATAGGAAATTCAAGATGGAAAAAAGGTCAGTTCGAAAGCTTACAAAAAAAATAAAGGTCGGCAGAATATCAATTGGTGGGGATTCACCGGTTTCTGTTCAATCTATGCTCGATGTTCCGACTACGGATATCGATTTGGCGATTGCGCAGATATACCGTCTCGAGTCTGCCGGATGCGATATTGTTAGATTGGCGATTCGAGATTTTGTCGCGGTCGAAGCCTTCGCGAAGATACGCAAGTCAACTGAAATGCCGCTTGTGGCTGATATTCATTTCGACTACAGACTCGCAATTAGCGCGATAGAGGCCGGCGCAGACAAGATCCGCATTAATCCGGGAAATATCGGCACAAAAGAAAGAGTCAGAGAGGTCGCAGAGACGGCAAAAAGTAAAGATGTCCCGATAAGAATCGGTGTTAATGCCGGAAGTCTTCCGGAGAATATAGCGCCGCATAAGTCTTTACCCGAAAAGATGTTAGAAGCGGCGATCCGAGAAATATCGATTCTCGAAGAGTTTGAATTCACCGACATTGTCGTATCCATGAAATCCCATGACATATTCGATGTTATCGAGGCGAACAGGCTTTTCAGCGAACGGTTCGATTATCCTCTGCATTTGGGAGTTACCGAGGCTGGATTGCCGCCTGATGCTCTTATAAAAGGCTCATTGGGAATCGGTGCCCTTCTTGTCGAGGGAATCGGCGACACTATTCGATTTTCTATAACAGGCGATCCTGTGGAGGAGGTTATCGCCGGCAAAGATCTTCTGCAGGCCTGCCATTTGCATGAAAAGGGGATAGAACTTGTCAGTTGCCCAGTTTGCGGGAGATGCCGTGTCGATTTGGCGAATATTGCGGCCAAAGTCAAAGAAGCCTTACCCAATACCGAAAGGAAACTCGTCGTCGCAGTTATGGGGTGCGAGGTCAACGGCCCCGGTGAAGCGAAAAACGCGGATATCGGAATCGCAGGGGGAGACAACTGCTTTTTCCTTTTCAAGGATGGTGTTCCGATAAAAAAAGTCTCTGTGGAAGACGCTGTATCATCGTTATTGGGGGAGATTTATTCTCTTCTCGAAGAAACTCGATGATAAATCAAAACCGTCCTAATATTTAATGGTTGAAATTTTTCTTTTTTTCGTTAAAGAATTAATATGTAGTGTCGAAATCGAGAACGTTCATAATCAATAACTTTAAGTATGGAATACAATTATTTGAATATCAATAGGATAGCAATTCTACTTCTTCTAATTTTAGTATCCGTTTCACCGGTTCTTGCCCAAGAATATAAAGATAGTGCGAGAAAATCAGCAAACAACGATTCAATCCATGTCGCAGTTTACCGCAATTTCCCCCCTTTCAGCTTCATTGACGACCACGGCAATCCGCAGGGTTTTTCGATTGCAATCGCAAAAGAGATAGGCAAAAGGCTCGATAAGCCTGTCGCATACCGTTTTATAGGATTCGACGAGGTTGCCGATTCGGCTGTTCGAGCTGAATGCAATTTGTTCGTCGGTGTCCATCGCAATAACTGTTTCGGCGATGAATGGGTATTTTCGAAACCGATAATCCAAAGTCAATTCTCCTTCTATTGTGGCAAAAACCACATTATAAGCGGTCTAAATGATTTATGCGATAAGCGAATTGCGACACCGCCATTGCTTCCGCTTTCAGAACTTCTTGAAACAAAATGTGAAGAGCTAAATGTGCGGAAACTCTCACCGCGCAACGCTATAATGGCCTTAGCCGAGGGTGAGATCGAAATTGCAGTAGTGCCTTCAGAGGTAGGGGACTATTTCATTCGCGAGTTCGGATTGCAGGCGAAAGTAGATAAACTGGACACTCCAACCCTCAAATTCGATTATGTCGTCGCAATTCCCGCAGAAAAGGTCGAAATTCTCGGCCAAATTGATGACATAATTTCCTCACTTAAAAAAGACGGACAGCTTGCCACATTGCGAGGCAAATGGCTTAATCCGCCCACTGAGGGAAAGAAATCTGCAGGCGGATATGTTTATCTCATAATTGTTCTTATCGTTCTCATGGGCATGCTGTTCTTTTATATCGCATTGAAAAACCGTAACTTCCGGATTTATACCGAGGCGGAAAAAAATGTCTCGGAAGCACTAAAAAACGAACTCGAAGATCTGAAGAAGCAATTCGACGGATATAATCTCGCCGCTTCCGCGGTCGATATAGGCTTCTTCGCCATTCGTGACGAAGATGGTATCCTCGGTAGATTCGTTTATGTCAATTACGGCCTCGAAAAGATCACGGGTTATACCTTTGAAGAACTAAGCAAGAAGAGTTTTGTCGAGCTTTTCGAAGGAGAAGATTTAGAAAAGGTTATCGAAAGATATAAACTTCGCAGAAGAGGGGAAGACATACCCGAAGCCTACGAAGTGATAGGGATTCGTTCCGACGGCGAAAGAAGACCAATTGAACTTTCGGTGCGTTTAGCCCATCTCTCCGAAGGTGATCTAACCCTTGGAATCGTAAAGGATTTGTCGCGCGAGAAGAACCTTCAGAAAAAGCTCCGCGAATCCGACCAAAACTTCAGGGCGATGCTCTCGAGTATGCCGAATGGAGCGCTTGTTCTAAATAACCAAAGGATACTCTACATAAACAACGCATTCCGGCAATTGATAGGAAAAAGCCCCGAGTGGATACGTTCGAGCGGTATCTCAAGAATATTGCCGCCTGTCCATCGGGCGCGTATCGAAGCTCTTATCAATAATCTTATAGATGGCAAAGAAGCACCAAAGGAGATACAATTCGAGCTTCTCGGCCCCGATGACGATCTTGTTTTGCTAACCGCAAGACCACGTGCAGTAAGCTATTTCGGCGAATCCGCGGTGCTTTTTATCATCGATAACAAAGTCGGCGCAGATTCGCAATCCGCGTCGAAAGAATCGCGTCCGACAACAGGTTTTGCAAAGGCAACCGAAGATCTCGTTCTCGACTACAACAATAGTATTATGAGTATTGTGGGCGCGGCCAGCAGATTGTCCAATCTCACCGAAAACAACCCCGAAGAGCTAGAGTTCACTCGAATTATAGAGAAAGAATCCGAACGTCTCGGCGAATTGACCGGAAAATTGCTCTCAATCACAAAAGAATCCGATGAGAAAAGCGGTAGGGTCATTTCTGTTCACTCGGTTATTCGTGATGCAATCGAACTTTTGCCCACACAGCCTTCGGTGGCGTTTTCCATCAAGACTTTTTTCAACGCCAGACCGGATACTATTCGCGGAAACCTCTCGCAGATACATCAAGCTGTGCTGAATCTGATGGTCAACGCAGTGGAAACTATGCCCCAAGGAGGAGACCTGACCGTTATCACAGGGAATTCGGTCTTCGAATCGCCGCGCATAATTAGTGATGAAAGCGTAGATCCCGGTCGCTATGTTTGGATATTGATAAAAGACAACGGCCCGGGTATCGTCGAACCTGAGCTGGAGAACATTTTCAAACCTTTCTCCGGCGCTGGGCGAGTCGGCGCGGGTTTTGGATTGGGACTTTCGCTGGTTCAAAAACTGGTGAAACGCCATCAGGGATTCATCTCGGTTGAATCAGAATTAGGAAAAGGAACAACCTTCACGATATATTTCCCCGAAGTGCTTCCGATCGAGGCAGAATCTTGCTCCGAGAAAAAGCTTCCGCGAGGCGACGAGACAGTCCTTGTCGTCGATGACGAACCACACATTCGAACGGTTCTCGATTCGATGCTCAACTATTTGGGCTACAAGGTTCTCTTAGCCTCTAATGGTGCTGAAGCGATTGAAATAATGCGTTCTAAGAGCAAGGAAATCAGCCTCGTTCTTTTAGATATCATAATGCCCGAAATGAGCGGCGAAGAGGCCTATCGCAACATTAAGAACATCAAACCGGAAGCAAAGATAGTTATCTCGACAGGTTATGCACGCGATCAAACGCTTAGCGACCTTCTTCAACAGGGCGCCGATTCGCTTATTCGTAAGCCCTATTCTGTCGGCACGATTGCGCGTGTTATCCGCGAAACTCTCGATGGGGTGAAATAATAATGTTAGACATGCTTAATGTTTGGGAACTCAGATGGATTCTCTATCTTCTCGGGTTTATTTTCGTTCCACGGATTAATCTGCTTTTCATCTGGCATTTCCACGGTGGAACATTCTGGGATAGGCGCGCGATATTATTTGTTCCGGGATGGTTTCTTATGCCGCGAATGATGACAGGACTTATCGTAGCTTTCACAACAGAAAATTTTCAGCTCGGCGCAATAATGGCTATCGCAGGTTTTCTAATGGACG
The DNA here is from genome assembly GCA_964459995.1 of uncultured bacterium. Taxonomy (GTDB): domain Bacteria; phylum UBP14; class UBA6098; order UBA6098; family UBA6098; genus CAZSHG01. The sequence continues at coordinate 46,421 of CAYWOR010000009.1, forward strand.
GCGGAATGAAATATTTCTGGTATAAACGCCGCAAGAAAAAGGATTAATTAGTGAGTTCGCTCGAAATCGAAGAGTATTGGCGAGTCGAAATTCAAGGGGCATTGCCGGGGGAGGAGAGTATGAACCTCGACGCCGCCCTTTTGAACGAAGCCAAATCACAAACTTTTCAGCCGATGCTTAGATTTTACGATTGGCTGAATCCAACACTTACAATCGGATACGGACAACCAAGAAGCGACATCGATTTCGAAGCACTCGAACGCGACGGTGTAGATTTCGCTGTCCGTCCGACCGGAGGAAGGGCGGTTCTGCATTGGGACGAGGTAACCTATTCGATAATACTTCCATCGGGACATCCAATCAGTGAATCGAGCGTGCTCGAAAGTTACCATACGATATCGGTTGGCCTCGCAGAGGGACTTCGTAGGATTGGGATAGAGGCCGAAATCTCCCGCGGCGAATCGGGCGGCCATAAGAATCCTTCATGTTTCTCATCGACCAGCAGATATGAAGTCTCGGTTGGCGGGAAGAAACTTATCGGAAGCGCCCAACGCCGAAAAAACGGTGCTTTGCTTCAACAAGGATCGATTCCGGTTGGCGGCGAATTTCGGTATCTGGACAGATATCTAGTGAATTCGGAGATTGACCCCGAACTTTCAAAAAAAGCCGTCTGTATAAGCGAATGCGTCGATACGGCACCTTTAAAATCCCAAATCTACAAAATTCTGGCCGATTCTCTCGCCGAGAAGCTTTGTTTTAGCTATTCTTAATAAGTTACTATTTCTTTCGAGCCTCTTAACCAAGTGGATATCCGACCTTGCCTCAGTTAATATTCACATTATTAATTAGAAAGAGCTTGACACTCGCGAGGCCGCGAAATATAATTTACGGATAAAGCATCGGTTAAGTTTATCGATGTATTCCGTTAATTTGGAAGAATTGAAATGAAAAAAATATAGCAGGGGAGGTTTCGATGGTGCAGAAACGCACCTCGGGGCTTATTGTAGCCCTAATGGTTCTTATCATCCTTGTTCCCGTCCTTTGGGGGCAAGAGTCCGGTAAAATCCGTGGGAAAGTTACCGAGAAAAATACCGGCGATCCTCTCGCCGGCGTCAATGTCCAGCTCCTTAGCGACAATGACATGATCCAAGGCGGCGCCGCCACCGATTTCGATGGCGAATATTTCATCCTCAATGCACGCGCCGGCATCTACAAAATCAAAGTCTCATATGTCGGCTACAACACAGTGATCGTCAATAATGTGATGGTTTCGACCGACCAAACCACCGTCATAAATGTTCAGATGGAGGACGAGGTCATTAAAGGCACTGAGGTTACTGTTTATGCCGACAAAGACGAAGTCAAGCTCGACGTTACACACTCCGAAGCCAAAGTTACCGGCGACGACATCGCGAAACGTCCGGTTACGCGTATCGACGATGTTCTTGAAACGAAAGCCGGTATCGTCTCGCGCGATGGACAGATTCATATGCGCGGAGGCCGTTCTCGCGAGGTTACTTACATGGTTGACGGTATGCCGGTTACCGACCCGACCTATGGTGCGAAGGGTCTCGAAGTGGCTACCTCCAGTGTCCAGGAGGTTTCGGTGCAAACCGGAAGCTACAATGCCGAATATGGCGGCGCTCTCTCCGGTATCGTGAACATCGTTACAAGAGAGGGTAGTGTTACCAATTTCTCCGGTAGCGCTATGTATCTTACCGACGACTTTATTCTCGACGAGCTGAATAAATTCTCAAGGAATTCTGACAGGTTGGAGTTCTCGCTTTCCGGTCCAGAACCAATCAGCACTTACATTCTTCCAGTGGTTGGTCTCGAGATTCCGCGTTCCCAAAGGGTAAGCTACTTCCTTTCGGTTACCGGCGAGAACACAGATACAAGATATCCGTATAACACCCTCTGGGATCTCGATGAGATAATGCCCACAAACGATCCCATCGGAACGCCCTACGCTATCGATTATGGCTGGTATGGTTTCTTCCCCGAGAGGCGTTATAACGAATACACAGCCACTCTCAAACTCAAACAGAAATTAACCCCCTCCATGTCCTATACCGTTACCGGAACAGGCAACTGGACAAAATCCAGAAGCTGGAGTTGGGATTATATTTATGTTCCTCAGAACGCCCAGGTTGTCGAAAGAAAGGCTTATCAGCTTTCTGCGAAGTGGGTTCACAACCTCTCTCCGAGGACATTCTACGAGATTCGTGCCGGATATTTCCGCACAGGTCTCGATTATGAGCCGGGTGGACTAACACCGGATGCTTTTGCTGTAGATAGCTCGGTTTACGGTAGTCTCGATGACTGGATCGATATCAACGGCGACGGCGTTCCACAGGTCAGAGTCAAATGGTGGGACTCTAACTCCAACGGCCAGTGGGATTTCTGGGAGTATTGGGAACCGATTGTCGACTATGTTGACACAGTTTGGGCGGATGCCGCTCGAACAACCATCGCATACCTCGATACGGTTTACATCGACGACAGGCCGCCCATGCTTGGCGAAGAGCCATGGTATGAGATTAACGGAAACAATGTCTTCGAGCCACGAGAGACCAATTTCAACAGCTATATTCTCGCAAGCCCGATGGACAGACCTGAACCTTATGTCGATGGCGAACCTTTCCGCGATGGAATGCCCTTTGGAATCGGATTCTATGGCGAAAATGTGTATCCCGGCGGCCTTTTCATCGATGACACTCTTTGGGTCGATTTGAACGGCAATGGGATAAAGGAGATGGGCGAGTTTGTTTTCGGAACCTATTATTATAACAATCCTCTTGTTCCCGAGCAATATCACATAGCCCTCGAAGAAACGACCTGGAACGATATAAACGGCAACGGCCGTGTCGATTGGGGCGAGTTTGTCGATGTCAACCGCGACGGTGTATATACTATTCGCAATGGTTATTGCGACTTCATCGACGCGAATGGAAACGGTGTTTATGATGTCGGCGAAGAGGGCGAGGCTTTCCTCGATCTCAACGGAAATGGCAAATATGACGGCCCCAATTACCAGCGTGATGAATGGGAGCCGTATATCGACCTCAACGGCAACGGTAAATGGGACGGCACCGACCTCTTCCTCGACCGCGGTTTCGATCGTTATGCGGTATGGCATCGTAGAGAAACGAATATTCTAATGGCAAAAGCCGACCTTACGAGCCAAGTCGATAATAATAATCAGGTCAAAACCGGTGTTGAATTCCAGTATATCAACATGAATATGCAGGAAATCCAATACCCCGAGTTCAAATATGACCGCGAACCGGATGGCGGCCCTTATCAGGAACATGGTGTCTTTAGATCTTTCTACGAAAGGTCTCCTAAACAGTTCGCATGGTATATTCAGGACAAGATGGAATACGGCGGTCTAATCGCAAATATCGGCGTTAGGCTCGATGTGTTCCTTCAGGCGGGCGAGGTTTTGGAAGATTCCGTCTCGCAAGCCATCGTTCAAGTTCTTCCGGAATACGACAAAATTTTCAAATCCCAAAGCACGCTTAGCCCGCGTATCGGTATGAGCTACCCGATTACGGACAAATCCAAATTGTTCTTCAGCTATGCACATCTGTATCAGCTTCCGGGATATGATAATTTCTATCAGATGCCTACTCAGGCGAGCCGCGCCGGAAGGCTTCTCGGTAACCCGAACCTCGGATATGAAAAGACCGTTACATACGAAATCGGCGTTGGATATGGTCTTACCGACGACTGGACTCTGGAACTATCCGGTTATTATAAGGATATTTATGGCCTTCTGAATACGATCACTCAGAATCTCGGGCCAATTTCCCAGAGTGTTTATGAGAATCAGGACTATGCTCGAAGCAGAGGCATCGAAATGTCGATTCGCAAAAGATATTCTGATAGATGGAGCTTAGATGCGAACTATCAGTATGCTTTCGCTTTCGGCAAATCCAGCTCGAACCGTAGCGGCTATGACGCCCTCTTCGATCAATCGGCGATTCCGCTTCAGGACTTACCTTTAAATTGGGATCAACGCCATATGATTAATCTCGTCGGCGATTATCGCGTCCAGGAAGGGGACAACCCAATTGTATTCGGACTTAGAATTCCTGATAAATGGGGATTGAATCTGCTCTTCCAGTTTGGAAGCGGATTCCCATACACACCTACAGTCAAAAACCCGAATTGGGATCCTTCTCCGGGCGAGAAGGCTTGGGAACGTGAAAATGCTCTCAGAATGCCGCCGAACTACAATATCGATTTACGCTTCAACAAAGATTTCACTATTGCAGGGATGGATTATTCATTCCTCATATGGGTTCAGAATCTCACAAACAGGCGGAATATCGAGTATGTTTATAGCGAAACCGGCGAGCCTGATGACTGGAGTATAGACGACGGTCTAGGAAACGGGATGGATTATGCGTATAATCCTGAACATTGGAGCGCCCCGACTAACATAAGACTCGGCCTTCAGATAAGCTGGTAAGGAAATGAGTATATTGGAGCAAAAAATGAAAAGAGAAGTTACATTCATAATGCTTATCCTTCTTGGGGGGATGCTTCTATCCGGAGCACTCTTCGGCGAAGACGGCCCAGCTGGGCAAACATCGCCGAGAAGAAGGCCGGCGGTATCTACGCCGGCAGTGGATGAGAAGACTCACGATGTCGGTCAGCTCTTCTTTACAGTATCGAACTGGGGATTCTTTGGAAGCCAGAGAGGCGAAGATGATCCGAGATACTGCATCATCTACAAAACCGGCGCAAAAACCGGACAATGCAGGCCTGCCGCTGAATATCCCGGTGGATCGGGCTTAGAATATCTATTCCAGGGAGCACTATGGATTGGCGCTGTTGTTGCCGGCGATACCCTTGTGAGTGTCGGTGAAGACGGCTGGTTCCACGATGTAAACGAGCTCCTACCGGGATATAATCAGGCCACCGATACAATAATGATCAACTCGATATATCTTGATTCTTTGATAGCTATCAGCGAACAGGATTTCGAGGCGATGATGACCGATACGGTGAAAAACCCAAGTATTGTTCCTACCGAGCATAGACCTATTGGTGTCGAAGTCCGTCAGCGTTCGGTGTCTTGGTCATATAACTATGCACGTAATTTCGTTATCATCGACTACTGGTTCAGAAACATTCGTGAAGAGAGGGATACCATTCGTGACGCCTATGTCGGAATATATATCGACGGTGATGTCGGGCATGTGAATACTCCTCAATATGCTCAGGACGATGTTACGGGATTTGTGCAGTCATATTGGGATCCAATCAAAAACGATTCAATTGTTGTGAATACTGCATGGTTGGCCGATAACGACGGCGATCCGACAAACGACGGCCGTTTCGACGAGTATTCGCCAACAGGTGCTTTGGGAATCGCACTTCTCAAAGTCGGTGAGAATCCTCTCGATGAACTAACATATTCTTACAACTGGTGGGTATCGAATACAAACGAAGATATCGACTGGGGCCCGATGCACAGATATCCGCCGATGAGCTGGGACGGAACTCCTGAAACCGATATTATGAAATATCAGGTTATGAGCAACGGCGAGTTCGACTACAACCAGACAGATATTCTCAATTATAGGGATCACCCTGATTGGGTTCCGCCTCCTTCGGATTTGGCGGAAAATATGAGATGCGGATACGATACGAGATTCCTATTCTCCTTCGGGCCGTTTGATATTCTCCCGGATGACACAATGAGGATAGCTATTGCGGTTATGGTTGCCGAGGATTTCCATCAGGATCCGAATGTTGTCGGCGATTGCCAACCGGAGAAATTCAATTATGCCGGGGTAGGTAAAACAACTCAGTGGGTTCGTGATGTTTATGGCGCTCCGAACGGCCTTGGTGTGCCGAATTATCAGGGACCTGTGCCGCCGCCGAAGCCATATTTCGAGGTCGAGACTTACGATAACAAGATCGACATCTATTGGAAATTCCAGGAAGCTATGAATTTCACCGACCCGATAACACTGCTTGAGGATTTCGCAGGTTTTAGGATTTACACCGCCGAAGCGAATCTCGAGAGCTACTATGTTCCGATCATCGAGTTCGACAAAGTTCTCTTCACCGATTATAATTCACTCGATACCTTCCAGATTCAGGTCAGAACCGACGAGTTCCTCGCGCCGGAAGATTTTTCACCGGGCACATTCCCGACACTCGATACGACTTATACTTGGGATGGCGGAGAGGTTGTTGTGGACGTGTTCCCGAGGAAGAAATTCGGAACTAACTCCGGATTGCCGGAACCTGTCATGCGCAACGGAGAAGAATGGTTCAAATACACCCTTACAAACCAGCGCGCCGGGTCGGACATCTACATCTCTGTAACAGCATATGACTATGGCCAGCCCACACGCGATCTCGAATCGTTGGAATCGTCGAAAACTACGAACTATAAATGGGTGGTTCCGGTTGGAAGCGGTGAGACTTCAAAAGAGGTCTATGTTATTCCGAATCCCTATCGAGTAGATAATAACTACGCCGGTGCCGAGGGTCTCGACTGGGAAACGCCGGTCGGTCAGGTTTGGACGGAATATTCCCGCAAGATAAGATTCGCGAATCTTCCGCCAAGATGTATCATCCGTATTTATACGGTTGATGGCGACCTCGTAGATGAGATGACTCATAGCGACGATGGTTTCTGGCAAGGTGGAAAAGACAACAAAGACTCCGACAGAAAAGACATGGTAGGTGCCGAAGACTGGGATCTTATCAACAAAAACGATCAGGCCATAGCCAGCGGTATTTATATGTTCAGTGTCGAGAATGCTGAGACAGGCGAATATCAACTTGGTAAATTCGTTATTATTAAATAACCGGGAGAATCATGAGACAACATAAATTAATCATAGCCGCATTGATACTCCTTCCGATTGTCGCTTTCGCACAGGCGAAGGTGGGCACAGCGGCGGCCCAGTTTCTCGAGATTCCCGTCGGCGCACGTTCGGTGGGTATGGGCGACGCCTTCTTAGCTACAGCTAATGACGTCTCCGCGATATACTACAACCCCGCAGGGCTAACTAACCTTATGCGTAAAGAGGTTATGTTTACGCATACAATGTGGCCTGCCGGCATAATGCACGATTTTGCGGCTTTTGCCATGCCAGTTCCTCAACTGGGCGGTGTAGTAGGCATTAGCGCAATCGGCCTTACAACAGGCGAGATGCGTGAGACCACTCCGGGACGGCCAGAAGGAACCGGAAGGACATTCACCGCAAGCGATCTCGCGGTGGGGGTTACATATTCACGAAAAATGACCGACCGTTTCTCGTTGGGCGTTACATGGAGATATGTGGGTGAGTATTACGCCGATGTCAAAGCTCATTCTTGGGCGATGGATATCGGAACTCTTTATCGCACACAGTTCAAGAATCTCCGTATCGGAATGAACTTCTCGAATTTCGGGCCGGATATTACCTTCCTTCAAACACCGTATCCACTACCTATGTCTTTTAAAATGGGCGTGGCGGCGGAAGTCTATGAAGCCGGAGCGCACAAAGTTACTCTTGGCGCTGAGGGAAGCCATCCAAACGACAATCTCGAGAAATTTCAAGTGGGGGCGGAGTATTGGTTCAATAACATGTTCGCAGTTCGCGGCGGTTATCGTTTCGGTGCATGGGATGCAGAGCGGTTCAATGCCGGTATTGGCGTTAGATTGCCGGTCGGAAATGTCATCACCAAGATAGATTATGCCTACAGCGACATGCAGGAATTGCTTAATGCTCACAAATTCACCCTTGGACTGGAATTTTAGGAGGCCCGAATATGAGAAAGACTAATATCATACTTATCATTCTGATGGTCGTTCTTGCTGGCCTTCTTATAACCGGTTGCGGCTATCAGGGCGATATCGACACGAACCAGAAACCGATTATTAACCTCTACAATAATCCGGCTGACGGCGATACGCTTGGCGCCGCCCCGATTATGTATTGGCAAGCCTTCGACACAGATGGCAAGGTTTATGTCTATGAATATATAATCCTGCCCCATCAGCAGGCCGGTAAAGGTCTCGCGACGAGTATTTGGAATCAGTATTACGAAAATCAACAAAGCCTCGCCGATGTCGAATCTTTAGTAACACTCGATAATATGAAAATCCGCTGGACTCGTGTGGACAGTTCGAGCACCAGCGATACGATTTTCTTCCAGCATCTGCACCCGGATTCGGTTACTAAACACCTTTTCTGTGTTCGTGGAAAGGACAATGAGAACCTTTATTCGGATATCGTTTGCCGGACTTTCTATCGCAACAACCTTCCACCGGATTCATGTGTAATCGTTACCGATCCCTTCGATGGCGAAGAGTTCTGGATCCTTAAGGACACGACATACAGCTGGAAAGGTATCGAAGTAAGCTGGACAGGCGGCGATCCTGACCATTCTATTCTCCTCGAATACAGATGGCAACTCGAACAGGTTTCGACCGGTAATGTTGTTATCACTTCGTTAGTCGATGATTCTATCGGTGGAATTAACTCCGGTTATGATCCCACAGACGGTTGGGTTCGTAGCACGACTACTTATCTAAAAGGCGAGATTCCCGAAAACGGCGACTATCGGTTCTGGGTTCAGGTTCGCGATGACGCCTTCTATCCCGGTGCCGCAGATACTGCTGTTATCACACTTGCTCAACCAGTATTCGACATTTCCGATCCAACTGTCAGACAGCAATATATAAACGGCACTTTCGTCCATAAGGTGCTTATAATCGACCAAAACAATTCAGTCGGTTATCCGGACTTTGCGATTGTCAGTGCTTGGTATGATGGAGTTTTCGATAATCTCGTAAGTTCGAATGTAATACGTGATTACGAAATCATACGCCCCGCCAGTGCGTCCACGTGGAGTATCCCGCGCACCACTCTCGCAGACTACAGCATTATCTGGGTGCTCGACCAGGAGTATTTCAGCACAACTATGAAAATAGGCTCTGAGTATCTTCTTGAGCTTATGAATTATATTCAGGTTGGTGGAAGGCTTGTTTTCGACGGCAGGGATATGTTCAAAAACGAGCTCGATGTTTGGAGCCAGTCGCCGTCATATAACTATTTCGGCATCGCTGAAGATGTCGAAGGTTCTGGTAACAAGATTTTTGCAAGAGCCGTTGCGAATACAAGTATTTCTGGGTTCCCCGATCTCTATGTAGATCCTGCGAAGACAGTTGACGGTCTTTCGATAATCAACAGGGTTACTCGAATCGGTATGAGAGAGCCATCCTTCAGTGGAAGCCCTTATACTCAGCGCGTGTATAGTTTCGGTATCGTCGATACTGCAAGCGCAGATGATAAGAGAGATTTCGAGAATGTTCCGGTTGCGGTTCGTTTCGTAACACCGAGTTTCCGGTCAGCCTACTTCGGATTCCCGCTCTATCTTATGAATAATGATGAGGGGCAAGTCGAACAGGTAATCGAGAATACTCTCCAATTCATCAAAACGCAGTTGGATGTTCAGCCTGATTCGCTCGATATTCCGCTGTAAACTCGAACCAAAGAAATCAAAAAAAAAGCCCGACCATTTGGCCGGGCTTTTTTTTTGCTTAATCCCAAGGCATCTTTGGTATGGTTCGGATTATCTCTGTAAGCGAGGTATCTCCGGCGAGGACTTTTTTCACGGCTTTTTGCCATAACGTTCCAACGCCCTTATCACGAAGTTTCGTTGCGAGGCTTTCCACGTCTGATGTTGTGAAAACGACTTCACGTGTGAGGTCTTGTCCTGGAATAAGCTCGAAAACCCCGGTTCGCGAGGCATAACCTGTCCAACTGCAATCTTCGCAGGCTTTTGGATTATACACGATTCTGCCGTCATTGAGTTTGGAAGCTTGCCGACATGATTTGCAAAGTGTTCTAACCAGTCTTTGTGAGATGACTATATTGACGGAATCTGCGATGATAAAAGGGTCAATTCCGTAGTCGATCAGCCGAGTGATTCCCTCGAAGCAATCCCTCGTATAAAGAGTCGTGATGACTGTTTTGCCCGTGTATGCCGCTCTTACTGCCAGTTCGGCCATTTTCGAGTTCGCAATCTCATCGATCATTACGATATCCGGATCCATCCGAAGAATCCTATTTAGTGCGGTTTCATAATCGATACCCTTATCGAAATCGATTCTTATCTGACTTGCGAAATCCAAAGTTTTTTCTGTTTGATGTTCGATCGTGAAAATCTTCTTTTCGCTACAGGCCAATTTGCGTAGAATTGCGTATAGTGTAGTAGTTTTTCCTATGTCGCTCGGTCCGCAGATAAGAACAAGACCTCCGGGCTTAAAGATATTTTCGATGACAACAGCAAGTTCGTGGGGACTTAATCCGAGTTCTTCCAATGTCTTCAAGGGTCCAGCTTCGTCGATAAGCCTTATTACAGCATCTTCACCCGTAATTGTCGGGATGAGATGGACTTTGAAAATTATCTCTCTTCCCCGATTCTCAACAGCGAAGGCCCCTGTCTGTTCGATATCGGGGATTCTGTCATCGAGATTGGCCATAATCCGAAGTCTCGCGATTGCTCTTTGTCCGTTCCCCGTTTCAATCGAGTATTTGTCCGTTAAAACGCCGTTAATCCTATATCTTACTCTTGTTTCACCGGCTGTTGATTCGATATGAACAGCACTTGCTTTGTTCAAAAGCGCTGTTTCGATAACAGAATTGACATCCTCGATTATGCTCTCCTGCGAGCATCTCAAAATAGATATCTCTTTATCGGTTACGTCGAAAGCTTGGATAATGCCGGGCTTGCGCTCCTTTTCATTCGGAGTTCCGCCGTAAATTAGATTTAAAAGCTCTTCGATTTTCGAAGGTTCTGCAATTCCTGGGATAACTTTGTAGTTCGTAACAAATTCGACAGTTTCGATGGCGAACTTATTTAGTGGGTCATCCATCGCCAAAACGAGCATGTTGTTCTCGATCATGTATGGTATAATTCTGTATTGACGGCAGACATTTCGCGGAACCATGGAGAGCAAACGCCTATCTATCTTTTTTGGGTCGAGATCGATTCTTTTGAAATCGCGTTGTTGGCTAACGATATCGGCAATTATTTTCTCATCGACCAAATTAAGCCGAACGAGTATCTCCCCGATTTTTCCGCCCTGCTTCTCTTGAATCCGAAGAGCCTGTTGAAGCTGTTCACTAGTTAAATAATTCGAATCCACGAGTATCTCGCCCAGAAGTTTTCTGTTCATTTATGCTCCTGTTAGGTGCACACAACTCTATTATGCCGAAAAGTAAATAAAAAATGAGTCTTGCGGAAGGATTTTATTCCACCGTGACAGATTTTGCGAGATTGCGTGGCTGATCGACATCGGTGCCGCGCAAAACCGCAATGTTATAGGCCAGAAGCTGAAGCGGAATCGCTGTGATTAGCGGCATCACGCGCGGATCAGCCTTTGGGACAAAGATGACATCTTCAGTCAGCTCGCCGATTCTTTCGTCCCCGTCTGTTGCAATTGCGATGATTTTTCCGCCGCGTGCCTTTATCTCTTCGATATTCGATGTGATTTTATCGTAAAGGGGGTCTTCCGTGGCAATAAAGACCGCCGGAGTGTTATCGTCGATAAGCGCGATTGGTCCATGTTTCATCTCAGCCGCAGGATATCCTTCGGCGTGGATATAACTAATTTCCTTGAGCTTCAATGCGCCTTCGAGTGCGACAGGAAATTGAAGCCCGCGCCCGAGATAAAGGAAATTCTTCATCTCGTGATATTTATCGGCTATTCGGCGGATATTATTCGTCTGTGTTTCGCGGTCGAGGACCTCTTTGACTTTTATTGGGACATTCTTGAGTTCGTTGAGGAGTCTCGTGCCTTGAGCCATCGAGTAACCCTTCATACGGCTCAGAAGCAGAGCGACCTCGAGAAGAACCATAACTTGACTCGTGAAAGCCTTTGTCGAAGCCACGCCAATCTCCGGGCCGGCATGGATATAAACACCGGCGTCGGTTTCGCGTGCGATTGTCGATCCGACAACATTGACAATGCCGAAGACAGGGATGCCGAGCCTCTTTGCCTCGCGGAGCGCCGCAAGAGTGTCCGCTGTCTCGCCTGATTGGCTAATCACGAAAAGAGTTTCATTTTCACGGATAATCGGATTGCGATATCTGAATTCCGAGGCATAGTCCACCTCGACAGGAATTCGGGCAAGCTCTTCGATGAGATATTCGCCGATAAGCGCGGCGTGCCAGCTTGTTCCGCAGGCGGTAATCATAATTCGGTCTGTCTCGCGAAGATAATCGAAATAATTCTTCAGTCCGTTCAAACGCACAGTGCCCTCTTCGATGTTAAGACGGCCTCTGAATGCGTTTTCGAGTGTCTGGGGCTGTTCGTATATCTCCTTGAGCATGAAATAATCGTAGCCGCCTTTCTCGATTTCATTGAGCGACATCGAGATTTTCTCGATTTTCGGCGTGATAGGCTCCGCTTCGAGTGTCGAGATTACTACCGAATCTGCTTTGATTGTCGCCAGCGTGCCCTCGTCGAGATAGATTACATTGCTCGTATATCGAACAACAGCGGCGGCATCAGACGCCACGATGTGTTCGCCTTCGCCTGCTCCAACCAGAAGCGGGCTACCATGCCGTGCCGCGAAAATCTTATTCGGTTGATCAGCGAAAAGCACTGCAATCCCATAGGTGCCCTCGATTTCCTGCAAAGCACCGCGCACCGCTTTCCAGAAGGGAATTTTATCGGAGGAGTTTTCGTCCGGATTGCACGAACTCGCTGTAGGAGAGCCGTAATATATATCTTCGATAAGATGAGCAATTACCTCGGTGTCGGTTTCTGTTCTAAAAATATGTCCCCTATCTGTGAGGTATTTCCGAAGTGCTCTGTAATTTTCGATGATGCCGTTGTGGACAACTGCGATTTTGCCGGTGCAGTCGGTGTGTGGATGTGCATTTGTGATGGAAGGTTCGCCGTGAGTAGCCCATCTTGTGTGCGCTATGCCGACATTTGGTCTGAAATGTTGTTTCGCAACTTCTTTTTCGAGTTCGGTGATTCTACCAATGACCTTGAGAGTTTTGATTCCTTCGTCGGTGTGATAGGCTAATCCTGCCGAATCGTATCCTCGGTATTCGAGCCTTTTAAGGCCGTCAATTAGAACAGGAAAGGCCTCACGTTTTCCGATATATCCAACTATTCCACACATATTTTGCTCCAATCACGTCCCGTGTTCGTAATCATCACTATTTCATAACAAGCGCTCTGCCAAACCGCGAGAAAAGCTACTGAACCAATAACTTCTTTGCCTTTTCGATCAGATTACGAGCTTTTTCTTCGTTTTCACTTTCAGCAATAAAGCGCATTATCGGCTCAGTGTTCGATGCTCGAACGTGAAGCCAGCCTTCAGGGGTAATGATTCGGACTCCGTCGGAAGTGTCCGTTGAAGGATTTTCGAATCCCTCTTTCAAGCGGATTTCGACAGCCGCGTAATCGAGAGATAACGACGATTTTTCCTTTATCATAGTTAACTTTGGGAACTCAGATGTTAGCTCTGAGAGTTTTTTTCCGGTTCGCGCCATACGATTCAAAATAACCGCTGTGGCGAGGATGCCGTCCCTTCCGGGATGACACGAAGGAATTATCAGACCGCCATTTCCCTCGCCGCCCACCTGAGCGCCGATTTCGAGCATCTTTGAAGTGACATTAATCTCGCCCACCGGTGTTCTTATTACCTGTTTTCCGAGCGATTCCACCATTGCGCTGGTAGAGAGATTTACAACGATTGGACCATCGAGAAATTCCGAAGCCTCTGCCGCTCCAATTGCCAAAGTGTATTCTTCGCCGATTGCGATGCCATTCTCATTCACGAGAGCGAGGCGGTCGGCATCAGGGTCGGTGGCGAGGCCGATATCGGCGTGATTAGCCCCAACAAGTTCGCATAGCTCGGCAAGATTCTCCTGACGCGGCTCGGGGTTATGTTTGAAATTGCCGTTTGGAGTGCATCCGAGGGGGATAACTTCGCATCCAAGCTTTTCGAGCAAAGGCATCAACGCAATCGAACCAGTGCCACCGTTGGAATCGAGAACGACTTTGAAACGCGCCTTGCGAATTGCCTCGATATCGAGCCATTCGAGTTTAAGGATGGCATCAACATGGTTTTCTTCAGCAAATTCGAGAAAGCTCAGATTCCCAATTTTGTCATGAAGAGCCCATCCGAAATTTCTCTCAGTCATATCATTTTTAAGTTCGAGCAGTTTTTCAATCTCCAAAGCATTCAAGAAGGTTCCGTCGGATTTGAGAAACTTAAGAGCATTCCATTCAATAGGGTTATGGCTCGCAGTTATGATTATCCCGCCTGCGGCTTCGGAAATCGCTGTGATAATCTCCGCTGTCGGAGTCGATTGGATTCCGATTGCGATAACATCCCTTCCAGCAAGCCTAAGCGACGAACATAGCAAATCGGAAATCGCCGCGCCGCTCGGACGCGAATCGCGAGCAACAATAATCGCCCCCTGCGGAAGAAAAGTAGCGAAAGCCGTGCAATACCGAATAATAACCTCAGGTGTAAGCCCCTCGCCGACAATCCCCCTTACACCGCTGATACTCTCTTTTAACATAATGCTCCTATTGGTATAATGCCTGCGAAGAAAAATATCCGCGAGCCGAAATTTGTCAAGCGATTCTCTAAAATATCGACCTGCGAACAATAGGCTTGCATCGTGCCATTTAGAGTATATATTTCACAAAATGTGAATTTGAACCAAAGGAGAAAAAAATGAGAAAAGCTATCCTAATCGCACTTCTGCTGATTGTTGCGGCGGCCTACAGCGCGGATTTCAAACTGGCTTACATCAATTCCGAACGCCTAAGAGAAGATTATGGCGCTTTCAAAGACGCTCAGGCGCAGTTCGACAAGGATGTTACAACTTGGGAAGCTCAAGCTGTCGAAAAGGAGCAAGAGCTTATCGATTTGCAAACCGAACTCGAACAGCAGTCACTACTTCTCTCCGAAGATAAGAAAAAAGAGCGCCTTCGCCTTATCGAGCAGAAAAAGCAGGAGTATCAAAGGTTTCTCTCGGAGATTTTCGGCACCGGCGGACGAGCAGAGCGCAGAAACGCCGAGCTGACCTCGCCGCTTCTCGATAAGATCAATACTGCACTCGTAAACCTCGCCCAACGCGAAGGTTATGACCTTATTCTCGATGTTGCCGGCGGAAATGTCGCCTATATCGACGAAAACCTCGATATTACCGACAGGCTTCTCGAAGAGCTAAATTCCAGCAGATAATGCAAGCCAGCGAACTCGCGCGAAGGCTTGGCGGCGAATTTGTCGGACCGGGAGACCCCGATGTGCGCTCGATTAAACCCCTCGGGGAAGCTAACGCCGGTGATGTGGCTTTTTTGCACAATGTCAAATATAAACCGCAGTTGGAGACAACCAAAGCATCATGCGTGGTTTCCGCCGCCGACTGCATTTATGAAGGCAGAAAATACACCGCGATAATCCATCCCGAGCCGCACATGGCGATGGCACTCGCTGTGGATATACTATATCCGGAATTGATTCCAGAACCGGGAGTTCATACCTCTGCGGCAGTCGATAACAGCGCGAGAATTGGCGATAGAGTCTTTATCGGCCCTAGTGTTTTCGTGGGTGCCGATTCAGAAATAGGGGCAGGGACTATTATCGAGTCCGGTTGCTCGATTATGCCCGATGTGCGAATTGGCGAAAACTGTCATATCTACCCAAATGTTGTAATATACCCTAAAACCTGCCTTGGAGGGCGTTGTATCATTCATTCCGGCACGATACTCGGCTCCGACGGTTTCGGGTTTGCGCCAACAAATGACGGCATTCTGAAGATCCGCCAAATTGGAAGCCTTGTTATCGAGGACGATGTCGAAATCGGCGCGAATTGCACAATCGACCGTGGCACATTCACCGAAACCCATATCGGACTCGGCACTAAGCTCGATAATCTCGTGCATATCGCTCACAACTGCCGAATCGGCAAATACTGCCTTATTGCCGCTCAGACAGGCCTTGCCGGAAGCACCCATCTTGGCGATAGGGTCATTGTCGCTGGACAGGTGGGTTTTGCGGGGCATCAGAAAATAGGGGATAATTGCATTTTCTTCGCGAAAAGCGGAATCAACGGCGATATCGAACCCGGAAGTCAGCTTTTCGGGTATCCAGCAAAACCAAGGCTTCAGGCGCATCGTGATAACGCCTATGTGTCGCGGCTCGGCGAACTCTTCAAAGAGGTCAAGGAGCTTGCCAAAAAGATTTCCCGAATCGAGGATAATCAGGAAAAGAGGTAAAATGAGATTGTTTTCATCCATTTTATTAATGAGTCTCGTTGTCGGCGCGATTTTTGCCCAGCCGTCAAATACTGCGGAATTCAACCATCGAGGAGTCGCGATTGCCGGTTGCGAGGCGGCTATCGACGGCGAAGGTAGTTTTCTCGACATTTTCGATTTCTCGAATGGCGAGAATCCGGCGGCATCACATTTCAACGAGGCCTATCGACTTCGCGCGGACCGTATAGACAAAATCGGCGGCGCGGATAGATTCGCTTTCGATATCGGGTTCAGAACCCTCGAATATCCCGGGCCAACCGAAGACGGCGAGAAAAGATCATGGTATTGGATAGACGGTATCGGCAGGATTATGGTCGATAAGGGTTTCGGCGAGAGCTTCTCCACACGCTTTCAGTTCAACGGCGGCTACAACACAATGCGCAATTCCTTCTGGGGGCTTAGATATAGGCACAACTACACAGCCGCTGTTCCGGACTGGTCGAATATATCCAAACGCGCATCTACAACCGGTGCGGCGGCATTATTGCCACTCGGCGAGTTCTATTTTAATTATCATTCGCCCTTTGGCCTTTCGGTAGGCGCGGGCGGAGGTTATGGATTCAGCGAGTTCGAAGACCTCTACTATTCCCGCGGGTGGCATACCCTATCGAAGGGCAATGTTACGTCATATGCTGTCAAAATGGGCGGCCGTTTCGCAGTCCCCGAGTTTGAGCAATATGGCGCTATAGGCGTTTCCTACGGCATCAAGGGCGGCAAAGTCCGCAATGAAGATGGCGATGACTACGATATGTTCGATACCGGCGATGACATTATCGGTTTTCAGGCAGAATTTGGCTACCCCGGTTATGTCCGAGGAGCGTTCGGATACGATAAATCCGCTCTGAACGAGGATTTCTTCACCTCTGCCACCGATACAATTGCCGAAACCTCCGAAGACGAGGTCGCGCGGACTTCCTTCGGGGTTCAGGTTTACGGCGATGAGTTCCGTGTCCCTGTTACACTCGGATTCAGAACTGAGTCGTATGCCACCGAGGGCAGGTCGATTAATGCGAGCACTGTTACCAATGAAAATAAACTCTCCTGGGGTGACACGCGAATCGGACTTTCTGCCGAGCCTATCGAGGGTTGGACTATAGCCGCGGAATACAAAAAAGGCTATAACAAGATCGAAAGCGGATCGAGCCTTATATCCACTAATCAGGACGCTCAAGTCGATTTATCGGCCATTGCGGGTGGTATGGAGATATATGTTGTGCCGGAATTCGGGATCCGCTTTGGTTTCGAGAATTTTTCCCTCGAACCGGATTCGATTTACAAGAGTGAATTTGGTTCTTTCGATGTCTATTATGGCGGCGAGGGCGATTATGTCGCGCCGTATTTTACGCCGTCTTCGAGATATGGCCTCGTTCCTGTTCAGACGCGTGGAAATGCCCTGTCGTGGGGGTTTGTTTTCCGCCTCGATGATCAACGGCTTATCCTCGAGCTATCTGGTCGGCATGTTCTCGCGAGCGAACCACAGGTTTATCGAGACAATGCCGGAACGCTTCACGAGGGGTATGTTGGCTTAACATATTACTTGAAGTAAACACCATAACACATTGAATATAAATAAGATATAAATATGGAATTCAATTGTATTGCTCCTCGCTATAAAACAATCTCGCTGAGCCTGATCTTCCTTGTCGCGATTCTAACTTTTTTCGCATGCACCGATAGCGGCCCTGTAAATCCGCCGGATGGCCATGTCGGCGACGGCAAATTTTACCTTCGCATAATCGATGTCGGGCAGGCGAGCGCCGCATTAATTACAACTTCCGACGGCTATAATCTAATCTACGATTTCGCCACCGGAACTGAGGCTTACTCGAAAATCCTGCCGCTAATGGACTCCCTGGGAATAGATTTCATCGATATGGCCATAGTCTCGCATTTCGACGGCGATCATATCGGCGGCGCGGACGAGATATTCGGAGTAATAGAACTTCGTGGCTTTTGCTACGACCACGGCGGCACTTTTTCGACGAACAATTTTCTCGATTACACATCGACGATAGGCCAGAAACGCAGGTCTATAAGCTATGGCGACACTTTATATCTCGGTAACGACGGCGTTTACATTGCCTGTATGGCAAGCGGCGGAAACGGCACATATGTGATTCAGGAGAATGACAAATCGGTGGGATGCATTATCACATGGGGTTCTTTCGATTTCTGGATTGGCGGCGATATCAACGGAAGCGATGAAGGCGAACGTGTGAATATCGAAGCGAGAATCGCCGACAACTGCCGTATTGTCGAAGGTTATGTCGCGAATCATCACGGAAGCGGATATTCAAGCTCCCCGATTTTTCTCGAAGCACTTCAGCCCGATTTTTGCGCTATTTCATGCGGTTTGGGAAACCCTTACGGCCATCCGCACGCAGATGCACTCGAAAGAATGCAAGCGTGGACGGCCGACATTTACCGAACAGACATTTCCGGCACGATAACTGTTATTGTTGGCAGTGATGGGTCATATTCTATCTCGACAGAGGCAGGCGGATATTAGAAAACTTCTCGGCATATTGGGCGCGACTTTCATTTTGGGCGCGATGTTTATCGGGTGCGACAACGGCGTGGTGCCGCCGGACCCCGAAATACCCGACGAAATTCATGGAGCTATTTGGCCGCTCGATGTTGGCAACGAGTGGACTTTCGATGTCCAAAGCTGGGACGATTCCATCGCCGATTGGATTTATTACGGCGAGAGATACATTGTCGATACAGCCTTTATGCACAACGAAAAACGTGTTGCCAAGATTCGGCTGGAGTATTTCTTCGGCGATACTGTTTTTCAGGAATTCTCGCTTTGGTGGGGGAACACACACACCGGTCTTTATGAATATGCCCCCTTTGGCGATGGCTTTGTGCCCTATGCAGAAAGCCGGATGCTCTTTAAATATCCTGCAATTGATGGCGAGCTATTCTCGAGCTATGCCCCTAATCCTGTCAATCCTGTCAGCATGGGATTCATGGCGGAAATGCCGCCGATAGAAGTTCCTGCGGGGAATTTCGAAAATTGTGTGGGATACCAATATTATGAGCCGCCAGGGGAGAATATCTACTACTATTTTGTGCCGGATACCGGCTACATTCAGATGGAAAGATACATCGGTTCGACTCTCAATAAGGCGCGTTTTCTTAATTCTTATGTGCAAAATTAGGCTTACTTGCCGAGAATACCTATTCCCCATAAAACAACTAATACGACAATAATTAATAAGCCGATGAACGAAAAAGCGAGCACCTGTTTTCGCTCGATTCTTCGCCCTTGCTTAAAATCGCGATGAAGCTCTCTGAGCCATTTTCCAGCTAATGCCGGAGTGGAAAGGCTTTCCGCCGCGATGTAATCGAGAAGCGTTTTGTCCGCAGTTTCTCCGATTGCGGAAATAACCGGCAAATCGCTGGCAATAACAGCGCGAAGAAGTTCTTCGTTGTCATAAATATGAAGATCGTCGCCGCCGCAATTGGTTATAATTATCGCATCCAATTCGCCTTTGTGTCTGTTGCACCGCTCGATTTCGGTAACGATCGCTTCCGGCGTGTGGTTTTCGAGAAAACGGACATGGAAGGTCAGTCCTCCAGACCCGGTGGCGGTTGTGCGAATATCAACCGGAGCCTGCGAGTTGTGCGGCGCAATAATAGCGATATCGGAAGGTGGAGGATCTTTCGGGACAGCTTTCAAACGGGCTTTCGTAAGAAGCCCTTCGGAGTCGAGCTTTGTAATGACAGAATCTTCACGGATACGCTCCGCGAGCGATTTTTGTAGTTCAATAGACTCCAAAAGCAACTCGACGCTGGCATCTTTGCGATAAAGCCACAATCTCCCGCGTGTTACTATCCGCGAGCCTTCTTTGATGTTGAACTCGATATTTTCACAAACCGAAGGTGGTGCGACACATCGGATTGAACGATCAGAATCTTTGAGGTAGAAAAACATCCAGCCGGTGTCTTTGCGATTGTCGATAAGGCCACCGACCTCGCCCGCAACAATAACTTTTTTGTTATAATCGGCGACAGCTTTCTCGATGACATCGCAGAGAATATTGTGGACACCTGCTGGGGAACACTTCACTATGTCGAGTTTATCTCTATTCATAAGGGCCACTCTCCGGAAGGTGCGATTTTCCAGGGCAAACGGCACAAATCGGAGCTTTTTTTCTGCAGAAATTTTTACCAGTTTCAACTATCATAGCGTGGTAATTCTTGTAAATTGAAATATCATACTCAATTGACGCGCGAAATATCTCTGCGAGGCCGTCATAATCGATATTTTGTGGAATCCAGCCATGTCTATACGCAATTCTGAATGTATAAGCATCGACAACGAAAACTGGACGATCGAGAGCATAGAGTAGAATATCATCAGCTGTCTCCGGCCCAATTCCTCTAATTGAAAGCAGGTCATAGCGAAGTTCTTCAGTCGGAAACATTGACAGTGCATCGATAGAACATTCTGTTTTATAATTCAACCAGTCCATAAACCTACGAAGTTTAAGCGTCTTCTGATTGAAATATCCCGACGGGCGTATAGCCTCACGGATAACCTCGTCGTCCGCATTCAGAAGTTCATGTGGGGAGAGCAGACCAAGTTTTGCGAGATTACTCAGTGCTTTTTCGACATTGACCCAATTAGTGTTTTGAGTGAGAATCGCACCGAGCATAATCTCGAAAGGGGTTTCGCCCGGCCACCATCTAAGGTCGCCATATCTCTCGAAAAGAGAATCATAAAAACGTCGAATCTCCGTCACAATCCACCGTTCGGAATCTCGCCGCGGTCAAGCATTGGTTTGAGAATTTTGTTGTAATATCTGGCGAAAGCATCCACTACGAGAGGGTCGAAATGAGAGCCGCTTTCGCTTAGAATGAGGCATTTCGCCTCTTCGAATGTAAGTGCCTTTTTGTATTCGCGGGCTGAGGTTATCGCATCGAAAGAGTCCGCAACACCGATTATCCTCGCGCCGAGCGGGATTGCCTCGCGAGCCATGCCAAAAGGATAACCTCTGCCGTCCCATCTCTCGTGATGAGCACTTGCGATGAGCGGAACATCGGCCAAATCCTCGGCAAAATGCACTTTGCTTACTATGTCGTGAGTGATTTTCGCGTGGCTTTTAATCTGTTCATATTCGGATTCGGTGAGTGGTCCTTCTTTTTTTAGAATTACATCGTCGATGCCTATCTTACCGTAATCGTGTAACAAGCTTGCAATACGGATTTGCTCGATGTCTCTTTCTGAAAGCCCCATTTCACGGGCGATTCCGACCGAGTATTTTGCCACACGGTGTGAGTGTCCTTTTGATATAGGGTGTTTGGCGTCGATAGTGGCGGCCATAACTTCGGTGAGCGAACCCAGAGTTTTTCGTAAATCATTGTAGAGCCGCGCATTTTCGATGGTCATCGAAATCTGTGCACCGGCGGCTTGCAGAAGCAGATAATCCTCGTTCGTGAATCCACCGGATTCTTTGTTAATCATCTCGATAACACCGATAGTCTCGCTTCTGTAGTTCACCAAAGGGATAATGAGAATATTCTCGACCTTCAGGCCGAAAACCTCTTCGAGTTTGCCTTTGAACCGGCTGTCCAGATGGGGGCTGTCAGATATAATATACTCGCGGGTCGTTGCCACCCAACCGACCATGCCCTCGCGGAGAGGGAGTTTGACAATCCTACCGGAGGGGAAAAGGGCAGTCCATAATTCTGACTGTTCGCGGTCGAAAATCCATATTACGCAGTTACTTGCACCAACGAGAAGCGCACATTCATGCGTTACTTTATCCATAAGGTTTTCCAGATGGATATCGCTGGAGAGCGCTCGCCCGATTTGCAGTAAACGTGATAACCGGGCAACTTCCCGCCGCAGTAAATTCGTGTCTTCTTTATCTTCCCTCATAATAATTCACCGTGAATAATCAGCAAAAAGAATACGGTTGTCAATCGATATTATTTTGCAAATCTAAATTAGAACTTCAGTTCGACCCAAATGCTTACATCTCGAACATGTGTGATCTGTTCGATTCTGCGGTTGTTCGTGTCTATCCATTTTAATTCGAGACCGCCGCGAATATTTCTGCTGAAATTGTAACTTGCCGAAGGTGTTATGCTCCATTCGACATCGTCACGGGAGCGAGAAACCTCGCCGGTGGCTCCTTCGACCCATGATTCTGTGATACGTGTGGTGTTTTGAACAGTAAGAGACAAAGTAAGCTGGTTCTCGAATTTCAGAGTGCCAATAATCGGAAGCTTGAATCCTTTCGAGCCGCGAATGGAATATCCTGCTGTAATTTTGTGCGACAGCTCGTAGTTATGACGAATATTTACCGATGTTGCCGAATAAGTTCTCTCGTGTGAATTGCGGAGGTTCGTCGAATAATCGGTGCTGATTCCGGGTTTCCATGTCATGTTTATGGACACGAGCGGATTGAAGCTGTGCGTTAAGACATCGTTTTTAAGGGCATTAGATTCATAATTCTCGCGGACTTCATAAGAATAATTAGAATTCGCACGGGCGTTGCTCGCGAGTGTTTTAAATGGCGGAATCTGTCCGAGACCGTTCCAGTTAAGGGTAACATCCGGGAAAGTAGTTTGGATCTGTTTTGTATTGTTTGTGCTGATAGTAACATTTTTAACGTAATTGTATCTCGCCTGCAAAGTCATTTTGAAAGGTAGGCGCGTGCCGGTGCGGATATTCCTCTTTTCAGTCGTAGTATGGCTCTCTATCTGGCTTGTAGCGGCAAGAGAGTCAGTAACTCTGTGAACACCGGGGTCGGTTGTCAATGAAAGTTGATACCACAAATCAGGCCTTCCGGCGAGATTTGGTATTTGACGGCGATCGTCGAATTGCCAGTCGAAATTCAAATCGTCGAGATTGTCGAAAAGAGGTTTTGTAATAGCAAGAGCTTTTTTAAGTCCGCCTGTGGATTCACGAGAACCTGATGGCGCCGGCTGTTCCGGAGTAGGGGGTTCTTCTTCACCTTGCCTGCCGCCTCTATCTCGCGGAGTTTCCCTTCGAGGAGGCATGGGTGACGATCCGGAAGTTGTTCCGCCGATTGCGCTTCCAAGCTGTTTCCACTTTATCCCCCACGAAGCTCTGAAAGAGCGGTTTAAGTTCACCACTCCGAACCTGTCGCGATATCTCGCCGGATCGGTATCCTCTTTGTATTCGCCGCGGATTTCGTAGTTTTGCGAGAGCCAGGATATCATTGCCGGTGTATATCGAACATTTTGGCTGATAGATTTTGACAGGGGATTGCCAATCACAACCGGATGTCTCCATCTAAAATGGGCTGAATCGCCGATATCGCGTTTCATTGAGAGAATAAAGCCGGTGGTAATCGGGGGCATGATATTTGTGTTTAGCGTCGCTGTGTGTGTTAGCGATTTTTCGTTGCTGTATGTTCGCGTATCATATCGGTCGAATCGCTCTTCCTCGCGACCGGTAAGATTTGTTTCAAAACGTAAGGCTGTTGGAGCGAAATTCAGCGAAAGGTCGAGTAATCTCGGAACCGAGGGGTCTTCGATTCTCGCGCCGGGTCTCGATGGTGTGCCCTTTGGGGGCGATATTGGCGATGAGGGTTTTCCCTCTACCGAATCGACTTCGGTGCGTTCATCGTCCTTTTTATCCGCGAACATCCATCGAGTTAGATGGACATTCCAGTTTTTAGAAGTCGGCGTGAGATCATAAGTCTGCCGAAGGTTCCAATTTCTGCTTATACGAAGTGGATATGTCGGGCTAATCTCACGGGTTTCTCCGGCGCTAACGCTATGAGAAAGCCTCGAAAGAGTAAGACCTATCAGCCAATGCGGATCGCGAGGTTTTAAGGTCTCGGTTATGTTCACCGAATACTGCTTGGTAGTAGTAGTTTCCTGCTGACGAAGCGTATCCGGAACGCTGATGTCCGAGCCTGTTTTAAGTCTTGGAACGGAGATTCGCCGAGAGAAATTGGAAGACACAGGCAGATTCAGCCCCCACCTGTCAGGGGCGAATTTGTGTGGCTTGAAACCGCCGGAAAGGCTTAGCACCGTTTCAGTCCTTCCGGTGCCCACTC
This sequence comes from uncultured bacterium, assembly GCA_964459995.1. Lineage (GTDB taxonomy): Bacteria > UBP14 > UBA6098 > UBA6098 > UBA6098 > CAZSHG01. The sequence goes on from CAYWOR010000009.1 coordinate 70,781, forward strand.
GCTCGTTAAGGCCGTGGAATTCGCTATCTTTACGTTCGAGAGTTCCGCTAAAATCGGCGAGGTCGGCAAAATTCATCGAGAATGTCGCTTTTTCCGCCCAGCCGGGTTCTTTGCGGACATTTGTAACGCGAAGCTCATCGACCCAAATCTCACCGGAAATTGGACGGAATCGGTAGGGATTAATAACACCCATCTCAAAATAACGAACATCGGTCAAAGTGGGGGAGCCGTTGATAATATACCAACCGTTTTCCGTTCGATAGATTGGATCGATGTTTGGTATGCTCGTATCAGAGATTGCAGTCTGATATTCGTTCTTGAAGGCTGTCATCTCGGGGAAATCCATCATCACCCTGTTTGATTCGACCCAGCCGTCCTGAAGGTAAGTTCTGTATTCGTATGTATTATTAGCATCCCTGCCGAGTTTGAAGAAGAACAAAACCGAATCGTCGCTGACATGCTTGTTGAAATAAACCCACATATCGAGCGCTTGATAGAGAGTGAGATCCATCGATTCGCCCGCGAAAGTTGTGCGGAAACACGAAGCGACAGATTGGCCGGGAACTTTGTCATAGAGTATCGCAAGCGATTGCTCCTGGCTCATAATGCCGGTTGTAACAGAACGCTCTCCGGTAACACCGGGGGGTGAGACATAATCGCCGTCTTCATGAGTATTTTTAGTGGCGATTTCGATATTGGCGGTTTTCTCTTCCCACTTATTTCCGACAAGCTCGATTTGGGCAATCTGAATTTTCGAGTATCTTTCGACACCATCCACCCAAATTCGAGAATATCTGATCCTCTCCCAATCCGGCGAACCTACTTCCTTCCGCCGATGAACCTTGCCATCTGGGTTATGAGTATAAACAGAGTCCTGAATAGGTATTCGATACAGCCTCCAATATTCGTCTGTGCCGTCCTCGACAATATTACGCGTGTTGGGCACCTCGAATTCGGAGCTTGAAAGATCGATTGTGAACTCGAAATAGTCGTTATTAGTATCGAGGAAATTGTTGCCGTTGAGGTCTTCGGTATCTGGCTTTGTTCCGCCTTCGGGGTCTCTGCCGTTGCCTTCAGTGCCGTTGATTTTAGAATAATCGTTCGGATTATCTTTGCTCCAGTGCCAGTTGTCGCCGTTAGGGTCTGGATTGTTCACCGGATGGTATCCAGGTTCGAGGCTGTCGGGAAGGCCATCGAGACCTACATCCTCGGCGGCGCTTAGGATGCCGTCGCGGTAACCTGCGACTTCGAGGTCTTCCGAGTTCAGAACGCCGTCGCCGTTTATATCCTCGTTTATCGAGCCGAAATTAAAGTGCAGATGTCCCTCATTTCCGCGCACCCAGACTTCGAGGAATCTCGATTTGCTCTGGTCGTGGTAGCCGGTGGTTATATATCTCATAACACCAGCCCATTTATCTGTTCCACCGCCGACAGAATCCGGGTCGAATTCCAAAACGAGGACATTGGTTCTCGAATCTTCGGTTGCTACGTCCTTCTGAGGCCATATCTCCTTCACTGCGACCTTGTCGTAGGGATTATACCAAATTAGGTGCCCGCGATCATCCTGTGTCTTTCCCTGTGGTGCGGAGGATTTTTTCCATGCTGTTCGACGAATTTCGAGATTGAAAGTGCTTCTCGACCCTTCAAAATCGTCGATATAAGCCTCGTCCTTTGTGTTCGGATTGCTGATAACCTGCGCAACTTCGGCTGTGAAACGTATCTTCGATGCTGACTCGGTATGAATTAGGGGGATAGCATTGACCGCATCCGTAATGAATGGCACTTCATAGTCGAGCTGAAGGTCGGCATCCCAAATGAAAGCCTTGCCGGGTTCACGCCCGATTCGAGGCCTGCGCTCTGCGCTCGATGTGGATTTGTAAATAGCTGTTCCGCCGATCCAGCTTTGTTCGCCGAAACGATATTCGGCTCTTGCTCCGAGAAGAGCTTTCTGTTCCGGCATGAAGAAAGGCTCGTAATCGAAGTCTATAGTAAGCGTTGTATTGGGGTTTAAAGCTTCATCGTTGAGGAACGTGATCTGCCCGATTTGATAATCCACACGGTAATCTATACCGCTTTGAAGCCTTCTTCCGCCAAGTTTCACAATTTCGGAATTCTCGATAATATTAAATCTGCCGAGGCTCATAGGATTCTGACGCTGTCCGGTTTTCAAACGAATGATGTATTGATGATCCTGTGCGATTTCTGAGCTTGTCGATGAGGTATACATCGCGCGGACTCTGGGTGTGTTCGGCCCAAGATTCATGCGTGTTGAAGCCATTTCGGCTTCGCTCGGATTAAAAGGATGGAGAACGGGAAAAATCAGATGGCCGTCTTGCGGATTAACCATGACCGCATCAACTCTGCCATCGGATTCGTAATTTCCCATTGTGTTAAGCTCGTCGAGACCGAAAACTTCGAGGAAATTCCTCGGCGGCGATTGTGTTGTATCGCTTCTAATATCGTTTGTTACTGGATTTAGGAATATTTCGACTTCGAGATTATCGGTGTTGATGTTTGTCGAACTTAGATAATAGACATTGCGCCAGGTTTGTTCCCAGCAGGGGTTGTTCGACCTCATCGCCGGCGGTCTGATTAAATTTAGCTGTAAGGTTGTGTCTCCGGATGTCGGGTCGATATACAACCCTCCGACCGTGTCCTGCGTGCCGTCCGCGCGGCGTATAATGTAACTGCATGCGATAGCGTGGTTGTTGCTCAGAGGATTCGACCCGGTCATATAGAACCATCCGAGCCTTCGGTAAATCTGATAATACTCTTGGCTGATTGTGTGGAAATAGCCTCTGTGACCGACATCACTCACATATGGATCGCCGGGATTGGGCATCGCAACACCTTCTATCGCGCCATTTGCGATATTATTCGACGAAATTTGGTCGTCCACCCAAAGTGTGAATTCGACGATGCTGTCGCCGGCCATATATGGGTTTGCCGTAACAGGCCAAACGAAGGGATAAATGAAACTCGAATCTATCCAAAAATAGGTCAGGTCGAGGTAATTATATTCTCTGATGTCGGTCGGTTGTGTAGATGTGTTGCCGGTAATTGTGGTTGTTTCGTGTTGGCCTTTTTCTTGGCTTGCTATGGCTGTTATCGCCCAATCGCCGATCTGAAACTGGCTCTTAATGCCGAAAAGCCCTTCGACCCTCTCCGAATAGCCCACGAAAGTCGCACCGGGAAGCGAAAGATTTGTGTTTCCCGCTTCGATTTTCTGGATTATATCGTCCTCTTCGCCGGTAAATGCAATGTTGATAGTATTCTCGAGGTCTGTTTCCCTTTTCGAGTCCTGATCGACCGTAACACTTATCTTGCTTCCGATAGTTCCGGTAATCGTGAAACGGCTTTCCTGCTCCATCTGAAGGCTTGGAAACTTGCTCTGATTTGGCCCGAATTCCTGTCCGGTAATCCATGTGCTTCTGCCGGAAAGGGTTATGCGGCGATATCCCGATACACGAAGCCCCGCGCCGCCCTCGCCGATGATGTCACGCACCCCTTTTGGAAAATCGATGGGAATCTCGAAACTCAAGCCGTCCCTTCGAGCTTTTGCTTCCTCCTTTGAGCCTTCCCATGCGTTATTGCGCCAATATCTATTGGCCATGAACAGCTTGAATTGATCAATGGGAACTACTCTCGAGGCATATATCTGCCTGTCGAGAACCCACTCGTCAATAACAACAAAGCCGTCGCCCCAGAATACGACCGCAGAATATCGATGATTAAGGGTCGAATAATCTAATAAAGCCAGCGTAGTGTCAGTTTCGCCAATTCCGGAGAAATCATATAACCCCGGCTGAAAACGATTTTCGAGGGGGAGGAAGAATCTGCCTTCCTGATGCAGGGAAATATCGACGCCTTGCGCGAAAATTCCGGCGGGAACAAGCGCAAAGAGTAACGCAATCGCGATTATATCGAATTTATTCCGCCGCATCGTGTGTTAAATCCCGAGTGGATATTGAACTGCGACGAATGAGAATAGAAAAATTGAATTTATTATCAATAACTTTCATTTATCTTCCGTTTGACCTTGACGTGGTTCTAATCAAGGAGTAAATTATTAAAAAGTCAAATTAAAACCGAGCCAAAAGGAGGCACAATGTATTTCACTCCATTTATCATTCTCGGGTTTTTCGTTATCGTGCTTTTATCGAGCATGATTCGAATCCTTAAAGAATACGAACGCGGAGTAATTTTTCGTCTCGGCCGTGTAATCGGCTACAAAGGCCCCGGATTGATATTTCTTATCCCTTTCATCGATAAGATGGTCCGTATTTCGCTTAGAACCATCGTTATGGATGTTCCGCCACAGGATGTCATCACCAAAGATAATGTCTCGGTGAAAGTTAACGCGGTGGTTTATTTCCGCGTCGTTGATCCACAGAGAGCGGTAATCGAGATTGAGAACTATCTTTACGCCACCAGCCAGCTTGCCCAGACAACCCTTCGTAGTGTTCTCGGCGAAAGCGACCTCGACGAATTGCTTTCCGACCGCGAGAAGATCAACCATGAGCTTCAGGAAATCATCGACCACGCCACTGACCCATGGGGAATAAAAGTCTCCATGGTTGAGGTGAAGCATGTCGATCTTCCCACCGAGATGCAACGTGCGATGGCGGCTCAGGCCGAAGCCGAACGTGAACGCCGCGCAAAAGTTATCTCGGCGGAGGGCGAATTCCAGGCTTCGCAAAAGCTTTCTGAAGCCGCCAAGGTGCTTTCGGAAAATCCAGCCGCGATTCAGCTTCGCTATCTCCAAACCCTCGGCTTAATTGCCGCAGAGAACAATTCAACAACAATTTTCCCAGTTCCAATAGACCTTTTTGGACCCTTTTTGGCAAAGGGAAAATCGAATAACGATTAGCAGGCTACGTGCCATAGGAAGGCTTTCCTAACCTCTCTGAAAGCACAAAAAAAAGAAGAGCGGCCACTCTGGCCGCTCTTTTATTACTTTAGGTCATTTAACCTAAGTCGAAAATCAATAAGTGTTTAGAGCAATACAGGTAATCGTCCGCTGGATTCCCGGGACCTTCCGAATCTGTTCGATGATTTCCTGTTTCAACATTTCCAAAGAATCAGCCTCGACATAAGCGATGACATCGTGAAGGCCGGTAACGACTCTAACACCCGACACACCATCGACTTTGCGAAGGTCGTCGGCTACCTGAAGTTCGCTTCCAGTCGCGACGTTGATAAGTAAATAGGCTCCTGGTTTCATTTTTCCTCCATTTTGTTTTTTTCAAACTCACTCTAATAGTAATCAACTCATTAAGGGCTGTCAAGGGATTATTACATGTCCCATTAAGTTTCCTTCCTAAGGAAAATCTGATTTTGAATATAACGGCTAATTTTGCGGCAGAAGGTCTGATAATCGCGGTAATCTTCGGGCGGGATGATTCGTGCTTTGAGATCATAAACCCCCTCGAAAAGAACTCCCTTTTGCGTTTCGCGATAGTTTGCCTTGAAATAAGCATATTGGCTCTCGATTTCGATATCCTCCGGAAGGGCTTCGATAACGATGTTCTGCGGAAATTCAAACTCCACATGGAAGGATTCGCGATATGGTGCAGTGTATTCGATTGGGAATTTCCGCTCTTTAAGCGAAACCTCATCGAAAACAAGAATGTTCTCTATTTCCGGGACTTTCACGAGCCACAAATCCCCCGCGAAAGAGGGGTAGGATTCAACCCGAAGTTTCATCTCCTCGCGAAAAGGCACCGAAAGGTCATCGGCTCCCGGAAGCTCCCACGAAACAACCTCCGCGCCCGAGATTGTATAGCTCATCCAATTTTGAAGAATTATTCCCCTGCGCTCAACAGGTTGCATTTCCCAAAAACCGCGAAAATCCGCCTCGTAATTGCCAATGAAGCCTGCCGTGTAGTTCGCTGTCATGTTGCCCTTCTCGTCGATAAAGGCTTTTATGTCGATATGACGTGCATTTTCCTCAGGCGGCGGTGTCGATGTCATCCCCCAACGTCTGCAAAGGGCGCAAACATAGGTTACACCGACATCGTCCGACCGGTAATAGGGAAATTTATGTGTTGTCGAGGTGGGATCGAGGAAAATCTCCTCGCCGTCGTAATAAATTAGTGTTATCGCATGATTGCCGTCAAAACCGGGAATATCCCGCGGGATTTCCTCTTCATCGTTTGTCATGATGATTATCGGATAAGCCTCTACGCCTATTTCGCGTAGCATCGTGGATAGAAGTATCGATTTGTCGGTGCAGTCGCCATATTTTTTCTCGAATGTAAATTGCGCTTCGTGGCCGGTTTGACCGCTGGCAACAGAGCCTTTAATGCTTATATAATGTATTTCGCGCTGAACCCAAATGTAGATTCTTCCGATCGAATCGGCCATATCTATCGCACAATCCGTGATTTCAGCGACTTTGGCTTTTATCTCGTCCGTGGCCACCATGCGTGCGCTGTTCAATCCGCCGAGCCAATCGTAAATATAATTCCAATCGTGGAAAAGACTTGCGTTGAAATGGGGGACAAGGTCCGCGTAGGATGGCGCTTTTGGCTCGTTCAGGAAGGGCGTCGTGTTTTCGATTAACCAGTCGTATGTTATGAAGTTCTCATCGCGTGTGATTTTGGGCGAGTTATTGTCCTTAGGCCAATTGTAATTCTTGAAATTCAAATCCTTCCCAATTGGGACGACAACAGTGCAATGGCTTTTGACAGTAGGGACTTCGTCCTGAAAATAGAAACCCGCGGAAAAGAAATTTGGGTCGAATGGATTATAAGTCGTTGTCTCGTAAGCGTATTCGACAATAGAACCGATTCCGACCTCGGGGAATGCCGCGGACAGAATTTTGCCATAATCGAAAAAGACACCCCCTTCGGAAGGCTCGGTTATCACATAATCGGAGGTATCCCACCATGCGATTTCGCCCTCGGGCGATATTACTCGTGCGAAAAGTATCTTCGCTCCGCTACGGCCCTCTTCGAACCACAGCGGACGGTGTCCCCATCCAAGGGTGCTCTGGTCGAGAATTCTTCCTGCGAAGTGGTAGCTGTAAGACCTCGTCCCATCGAGGTTTAGCTTATATGTGCCGTGATCGACAATGACTATTCCGGAAGCATCGGGGTATTTTTCTTCGACAATTTCGGCTTGTTCGAAAAGATAATCGATGTCGGATAATATTTCAGAAAAGCCCTGTCCGGCCTGTTCGCCTATAGGGGCGTATCGCTTCGTTCCGAGTGTGATTCGCGAAATTTCGCTCCGATCGAAAGCTTTGCCGTCGAGAAGCAGTTTGCCGTTGCGATATTCGAGATTCGAGCCGGATATCAATCGGCCGTCGGACATATCGACAACATCAGCATATGAGGCGATTAAGAGAATCAGGATAAAAACAAGTAGTTTGCGCATTGTTCCTCGATTAAAAGTCTTTCAAATAGATTGAGGCATTGTTATTAGCTATTTTGACGCGAGAAGTTCCTCGTATTTGCTCTTGACTTGATCAATATGGTCTTTCACACTGACCTTTTGCCAAAAGTGCGCGATGTTTCCTTCGGGATCAATAATGAAGGTGCTCCTTAGCACTCCGTAATACTCGCGACCGGCCATTTTTTTCAATTGCCAAACACCAAATTTCGCAACGACTTCTTTTTGAACATCACTCAATAGAATTATACCGAGATTATGCTTATCGATAAATTTGCAGTGGCTTTGCGGAGAGTCGGGGCTAATACCTACAATAACAGCCCCACGGGAGTCAAACCAGTCTTTTTCGTAAGTAAATTCGACAGCCTCCAAAGTGCATCCTGATGTGTTGTCCTTTGGGTAGAAATACAAAATCAGCCATCTGCCGGAAAAATCTTCGATACAGACAAGTTTTTCATTTTTGTCTGGAAGGCAGAATTGAGGGGCTTTTGCGCCTATCTTGAGTTCGATATCTTTCATGCAAACCTCCACTTTCCACGAATATAGACTCTAAAAGTGAAAAATCAAATGCAAATTCTTCAAAAAGGGGCTTGACAGTTTGAAAATACGCGTATATTATGCATAGAACAAATGTTCGCATGGAGGAGAATATGGCCGAAAAGCTTACGAAACGTCAAAGTGAAGTCCTTCAAGAGATTAAATCGCATTATCGCCGCGAAAAAATCGCACCGAGTGTCCGAGAACTCGCAGAAAAGCTCAAAATTACACCCTCGACAACTCACAAACTTCTCAGAATCTTACAGAGCAAAGGTTATATTGAGCTTAGGGACAATATTTCCCGCGGGATTGTCCTTCCAAAGGCGGTTTCCGGGAATTCCATACGGGTTCCGGTTATCGGAAGAATTCCCGCCGGAAATCCGGTTCACGCTGAGGAGGTCTTCGAGGGGCATATCGAGATTGACCCGGAGCTTGTTCCACGAGGCGAACTGTTTGCCCTTAAGGTTATGGGAGACAGCATGATAGGCGCTTCGATTATGGACGGCGACACCGCAATTATTCGACATCAGGAGGATGCCGATTCGGGAGAAATAGTCGCGGTTGCAATAGATGGCGAGGCAACTCTGAAGCGTCTCAGAATTAACGATTCGAGGACATTTCTTCATCCGGAAAACACAGATTTTTCTCCTATAGAACTTAGTCCCGAACAGGATATACGGATTTTGGGCAAACTGGTGGCTGTTATTCGCAAATATTAATGAAAAAACCAAAATCAAACTTGAAAGAGGAGTAGAAAATACCTATCATAAATTGATATTAGGTCTTGGCTAACCGCTTTTGACGTTCGATTGAGGTCACAATGCCACGGTTCAATAACCTGACTACTTATAGATGCGATTTTCCTTCCGCAGTTAGAATAGTCCTTATACTTATGCCCCTTATGCTCGTATTTTCTCTATTCGCGCAGGAAGCGACCGCGCCTTTCGAGATCGACGTTACGGTTAATTATATCGATCTCGAGCTTCGGACGACCGGCGGATCTCCCTATATCGCTTGGTGGATCAGCATGGTTGGAAGCGGCGACACGGTCGGAATGGAACTTGGCGAAGTAGTTCATTTGATAAACCGAAGCAATGTGAATGTCGATCTATATTCTACGATCATCGATTCTCCCGACAGTGCTTCGTCCGATACCCTTTGGCCAGTTTGGGAAGTTGCACCCTTTGGAGGTCACGATTCGATTGGTTTCCGATGGGCGAGCTTAATCGACCTTCTGATTCCACCTTTTTCTACTGGGCAGACGATTCTATCTTCCCCAAGCCTCGTGGAGCTGACAATCCCATCGGCAGAGAATAGATACCTTTATGGATGGTTTATCGCGCCCACAGAGGGCGAGCCGGGAGAACGACACAGATTGTTATCGACAATTACTTTAACACCGGCAATGGTGCCATAGATTTGTTTTGTAAAATCCAAATAGGAGGAGAAAAATGAAAAGAGCTATGTTAATCGGGTTGTTTGCGATACTCGTCGCGACGGCAAGTTTTGCTCAAGTAACCGATGATTTCACAATTACTGTAACTGTGAACTTCATCGAATTCCAGCTTATGACTGCGGATAGCAGTGGAGCCTATCCCGGATGGGCGGTCGGCAACATGAACGAGGGAGAAACGGTTGTAATGACCACCGGCGGAGGCGGAGATCACATCTATGTTAAGAACCTCAGCAATGTTCCACTCGATTTCAGCGCATACAGTAATTCACCGGCACCGGCTGGGTGCGGATACGGAACCCCCACTGCTTGGAATCCCGGTGCGGCCGCCGGAACCGACATCTATCTTTTAGAGCTTGGTAAAGGCGCGGCTGGAGTGGTTCCCGCTACATACACAATCATCGACGGAACAAACATCGTGTCTTCGGACCTTTACTACACGACAATTGCGGGGGAAAGCTACCATATGTATTCGAGATTCACAACCCCAATTTCCGCGAGCGACGGTTGTCCTCATAACATAACAGTTACAATCGTTGCGGCTACTCCCTAATCGAATTCCAAAGCTTGGTTCGAATACGGCAAGTCTGCAAAGGCTTGCCGTTTTTGTGGGATACATTCGATATCCCATCATTTCCACAAGCCGGCGCGCACTTTTTCTCGCTTGCGATTTGTTTTTTTGCAGATTACTTTGCTTCTCAGTTGAAAGAATAACATCTCGTTATGTGATTGCGTGGATTATCGGCTTTTCCAGATAACTAAAATTCCTAACTAAGGTGAAAAAATGAAGAAGATCCAAATTTTGTTTGTGGCCATTATAAGCCTTTCTCAAGCGGTTTTGGCGCAGAGTGTAACAATGAACATCCCCAAAGATCCGATAGGTATTGCCGAGGATATTATTGCCCCGGTCTATGAGATCAAATCACCGGAAACTACCGATTTGCATCGAAGATTTCACATGATGACTCCGCTGGATTCTATTTTTATCGAGGTTGTTCTGCCGCCCGGGGCTTATGCGGCGATTTATGTTGATGTAACCGCCGAAAGCATCGCCTATTGCAACCCCCCAGAGTTACCATTGGACAGCGCGATGAAATATTGGGTCGAACACTCTCCATATGGCCTAAAGCTTCAGCTCGAGCAGAACCTCGCCGCTCTAAATCCTTCTTACTATTCGATTTATGACGATTTGCTCCGCAGTGCAGATCCTCTTTGGCGCGATGAAATTCTCTATTGCCTCGCTCATCTTGCCCGCGAGATTCTCGAACTGCCGGAGATGAGTTTTCTTCTCGATGAGAATGTTCGCGGAATATATGCAATGGATTCTCTGCTTTCCTATGTCGAGATTATCGACCTTGGCACTCCGGGAGGAGGCGATCATCGCACAGAGGCGCATTATCTCACAATAGACACGGGCATGGTAGGATATGAGACGATCGTCTTGGATTCCGAGATGTATTATCGATATGTCATGTTCCCTAAAATAACCGACGAGATTCCGGGATATATCGAACCGCACACCGGCGACAGAATCGACCCTTGGTATGGCTGTTTCTGGCGGACGTGGTTTTGGGATATCGAGGAAACAATCGGAGGGACTTATTATTGGCCGCTTGGAGATTCGCTTTGCCGTGTTTCGACGCTGTGGAGCGGTATTTTCAATAATGCCGCCGATAATGGTGCTGTCGGAGTGGTTACCTCATGGATTCAGAACAGTCTCGATTTCGATTCAGATGCCGAAAGACCGCATCAGCCGGTTCGAATCTACGCAAAACACAAAGGAAGATGCGGCGAACACGAGGATATAACTGTCGCCGCGGCACGAACCGCGCTTCTTCCGGCGAGAGGCATCGAATCGATCAGCACCGACCATGTTTGGAACGAATTCTGGACAGGATGGCGTTGGGCGGGTTGGGAACCGGTCAACAACTATGTCGATCATCAGTGGGTCTATGCCGACGGCTGGGGAAAAGAGTTCGCGACAGTGTATGAACATACCGGCAAAGGTAGAATGGAGCCGGTTACAAGAAGATACTCCCATGAAATCGCGGAGATAAACATCACCGCGACAGATGCAGTCGGAAGACCTGTCGATGGTGCAAAGCTTATGATTGCCGCAGAAAGCGGGACATCTATTTATTACGACTGTATTCTCTTCACCAATAGCAGAGGCAAAGCCAAAGCGGTCGTCGGTGACAACAAGCATATGTATTACAGAGTTGATTCTGAGATTGGATGTAATCCCGAACCGGGGTTTGTGTCGAACCTTGTTACAAATACGATGGACGGAATCGTTTACAGCCGGACAGCCTCGATTCCTGGGAATATGCCATATCACACCTATTCTTTGGCCGACAGCACAGATTCTCCGACTGCATATTTAGGCGCGCGAGTTCGACCGGTTGGTGAATTCATCGAGTATGCCGCACCATTCGATGATATTTTAGCGACATATTATCACTGGGAGGATGATGCCTACGGCTACGCCCTATTCGCTCTCACAGAGGACCAATTCCCTATTTTCGAGTCAGGAGGGGATTTCGCCGCTTTGATTATGCATGAGCGTTGCGACTTCGCTTCTTTCGAGATTCCGGTCGAAAATAGCGGTTATTGGATTGTTCTTTCCAATCGTGAGAATGTTAAGAATACCCTTGTCGGCGAATTGGCGGTAATGCTCCATCGGACTTCGTCAGGAATACCCTCGACGGAAATGCCGGTGAATATCTCTCTCGGTGCATATCCGAATCCTTTCAATTCCGCGGTTAAGATTGTTATCGAGGGGGGGCGGATTTGAAGAAAGAGGCCATAACGATTGAAATCTGCGATATAACCGGACGAAAAGTAGATGAGATTAGAATATCCGGTTCGAATTTCGATCCTGCCTTTGGGGCTTCTCGAAACGGAGGCAATCTCGAATTCATATGGCAACCTTCGGAGTCAACACCCTCGGGAGTTTATCTAATTCGTGCGAAGATCGGCAAAGAGACACATACCAAACGCGCGATATTATTGAGATAACTTAGCGAGCCTTTTGCAGAAAATGCCCTCGCGAGTAGATTCTTTCGTGAGCGTAATTTTAAGACGATTGCGGTTGTGAAAAAGCTTACCTGCGAATAGCCTCTCCAATAGACCATTCGAGAGTTGCCATGTTCCGAATATATGCGCTGTCGGGCAAAAGAGGGGGGACGGAAACACTATCAACAATGTTGCCCTCTGTATCGAAAAGCCCCACCCATTCGCCATCTGCACTGATACGGAAACCGGCGTGATTGGATCCCTGTTCGGGTTGTCCATCGCACCATATTAGCATTGTCGAATCAGACAAAAGCGACGTTGGTGCGGGGAATACATATCGAATCGAATCTGGTCTATCAGAAAGAACCCAACCGCTGAGTATTACCGAGGTGTCTTGTGGGTTGTAAATAACTACAAAATCGTCGAATTCTCCGAACTCGTCAGCTTCAATTGAGGTGTTATTGGATACGATTTCGATCATATAGACTGTGTGCCAAACGCTCGGTGGCTCGGAATCCGGTTTGTATGGCGATTTTGTGCATCCAAAAAATAGGATAACAGCCGAAAGTATGGGGAAAAGCGCTCTCATTAAAACCTCGCTGAAGCTTGAATTTTCAGTTCAGAGCGTGGCGAATCACTTTCGATAAAGCTTGTCTGCGCACATAAGCGAGTTTTTGTTGTCGGATCGAAAGCTACGCCGAGATGTGCCCGATTCTCCGAATCCGATTCTTCGGAAATGCTTTCGTAATGAACATAAGGGGTGAATTTACCGATGGAATATTTAACCCAAGCCTGCCAACCTTCGAATTCTTCACCGCTGAGAATGCTATTTCCGGTTATAAATTCACCTCCGAATTCGCCACCCAAGTATTGGGCAATTGTGCCGATTTCCCACGCATTTCGCCATTCGAGGCCGAGGCTGTCGATTCCGGTTCCGAAAGAACCGACGATATCTATAGATTTGGTCGGCGAATAGATTAGTCTTCCGGAGAAATGCTTCTCGCTGGTGCGGACATCATAGTCCCTTCCGTTGAAAAGCCCGAAGTCATACTCGATTTGATATGGTTCCTGAAAGAATTTTCCAATGATCCATGCGCCAATATCTCTGTCGAGATAGCCGGTGTCATCGAGAAGTGCGTGAACTTCGCTCCAATCAGCAGATGGCGAGTCGTTTAAACCAAGTAATTCTTCGATTCCGAAGGGTTTGCGTCGTCTTCCGATTCCGACACTAAATGCCCTGCTTTGTTTCCATTCGATATAGGCATCCCGAAGGCCGGCAAAGCTCGAATTAAGGTCGAAAGATAACCTTGTAGAAATTAAAAGGCTGTCCTCCGAAATGAAATCGGCATCTAATTTTGCACGGATTCTTCGAAGATAGAACTCGTTATTTGGATAAATCTCGCGTGAATCCCATTTCCATCCGGCAATAACCTCACCGCCGACATCGATATCGACCTTAGCAGTAACAAATCCGCAAAACAGAATGAAAGAAGCAATAAAAAGCCGAGGGTTCATTGTTCGATTTCCATATCGTCTATTTCGGAGGATTTTTCGCGTTTCCACGCGATGCGAAGAATATCAGCGCTGTTCAATTCCTCAGCTACGTTGTTTCTATCGATATTCCCGGAAATCTCGACCTCGATCTCTGTTTGATCTTTCTCGGGTCCGCGGTCGCTTCTTACTCGCTTGATTTTATATACGATGTCATCGTCGTCGAGAAGATCTTTAATCTGGGTTAATGTTGCATCCGGATTCGTTGTTCGGACACGCAGGTTCCAATTCCAATTTGTTGAGAATAATGATTTTTTGAGACCTTTTGGCATATGTTCGAAAAGGAACACCATCGCGACGATATAGAGCGTTACAATAATCGCCAAAGGATACAGCCCGACTCCGCATGCCATGCCCACACCGAGCGCTATTACCAGCGAACTTGCCTCTTTAGGGGATTTAAGTGAATAACGATAGCGCACGATCGACGCCGCGCCCATAAGCCCAAAAGCGCGTGCAATCTGGCTTCCGATAATCATCATCATAAGCGCCGCGGCAATCGAGAGAACGATATGCGCCTCGGTGAAATCCATCTGTGCCTTCCCGCCGCCGCTCCGGTAGCTTATTAGCCCCGATAATACGGATGTAAGCAGAAGGGTTGCGAGAATATTTAGTGCACTGCTCCAGTCAGTGTTCCAGAGCGGTTTCAGAGGAGCTCCGCCCTCCGCCGGAGGGCCTTCGGATCGGGTCTGTCCCGATGATGAGGAGAAAATCGAATCGACAGTCTGCGCGAGCAGAGTAGTTGAGATATCAATTCTGTCGAAAAGCTTCCCATGACCAAGTAAAGCAATCATCGCGATAATCGCGAGAATTATCAAAGCAGTTCCCCAGAAACGCGAATGGATTAATTTCATAATAGAAGCCCGCTTTTCGCTCTGTCGCTCTTTGTTTTAAGCCTTTCGGCGCGATTTCTGTCAACGAGAACTGTCAAGCCGAACTCCTTCTCGAATAGGTCCTTTTTGTTCAAAACCGATTTCCGCTCGGCTTTTGCGGAATTGACAGAATTCAAATCCAATATAATCGAGTTCAGCTCTCGCGACAAACGCAATTTCAAAACAATCTGTTTATCGGAGGAATCGAGCGCATCTGCGACGCGAAGTATTCCGGCGAGTTTTCTTACCGCGAACTGCTCTTCGGCGCGAAGTTTCCATTGACGCGGATTATCGAGCGACTTTTCCGAACCGTTATGATATAATGCACAGATTGCTATTATTCGCTTTTCTCGGTCGGAAAGGCGTGAGAATTTATTATCCATAATGATTCGATAGCTGTGCATTTCGTGTTCGTCGCCCATTGACCGGCCAACATCGTGAAGAAGCGATGAATACTCGAGAAGCCGCCTTGCATTATCATTTAAACCGTGGATATCCACAGTGGCGTCGAATATCTGAACCGCGAATCCTCGAACTTTTTGGGCATGCTCGAAATAGCCGTTATGCGCATGATAAAGTTCGAGCACCTCGCGAAGTTCCTTATCGATAGCTTTCGTCTTCGGATCGATCCCGATTGTGCCGGCGACGATATCGATAATCGGCGCATAAAGCTCGGAGGGGTCTTCGTTTTCAGCGACAATAGGTATTCCGTCGGCTTCTGCAAACGGTTTATAAAGATTCGACATCTTTAAATCGGTGTTATCTGGGCAGTCGATAAACACCGCGGCATCCGGCCTGTAAGCAAAGCCTTTCAGATTTTCGACCAACCAATCTCTGTCAAAGTTTGATGACAGACAATCCGCAAATGCCGAATAGAAGGAGTCTTTGAGGATTACAATTTCGCCGCGTTCCAGAGCGGGGATTACCTCGGTATCCATAAGATATGCCATCTCGCTTAGAGAGAGCATTACTTTCTTAATCGGTGTAATCGCGCCTTTTTCTTTGGCCGGAATGATAATCTCGGAGGTTATCCAGCTTTCTCCGGCACCGGTTTTTGCCACCCCGATGTTTCTTATCTGAAGCCAGTCATAAAGTGCGTTGACCTGATGTGTGATAGCTTCTTTATTGCATCCCTCGATTGTTATGAGTTTGCCGGGCAAGTTGTGCGGGGGGAGTTCGCTGATTAATCCGGAAATCTGGTGTTTTTTAAGATCGTCATGGTAAAGGGTTCTATCCTCTATTTGCGATCGAATGTGAAGGGGTTTTTCATCTGGAGATTTGTCGAGCTTTTCGAGAAAAGGCTCGATTTTTTCGATTATTGAAGCGAAAATCTCGTCCACATTACAATTCATACAGATAGGACTTAATTCTCCGCTTATGACCAAACTCTGATATACCTTATCGACCCTTCCCTGAAATTCTCTGAAGGATTCCGCCGGATCGCTTTCACCGGAAACATCCATTCCGCATTCGTAGTATTTCGGCACATTGCCGTTTTTCTTCATAGAGCGACTTAGGGCAATATCAATCGGAAGATCGCACAAGAATGCAATGTCCGGTTCGATAGCCAGAGAATATATCCTTTTGACCCATTCGATATCGACTCCACGGGCTTCATCGCGGGCGAGGGCAGTGTAGGAATACCTGTCTGCGATGACGATTTTTCCCTCGTTCAGCAAAGGTATGATAAGGTTCTCATGCCTATTGAGAAAATCGGCGGCATGAAGCGCGCTGAAACATGAAGGAGTAAGAAGGTGAGCCTTTTTTGCACGTTTAGTAGCTCGGCTGATGTATCTACTGGAATTCCAAGTTGTAACCTCAACCGAATATCCCTTTTCTTCGAGATAATTTGCAAGCCGTTTAACCTGCGTGCTTTTCCCCGCGCCGTCCAAGCCCTCGAAAACTATTAAAAGTCCCGGACGGTTTGCTATTTTCTCATCAGCATGTATCGTTGGATTTGTCATATTAATTTTTCTGAGATGTTATTTCAAATAGATAATTTTTTTCACAACTTCACTATTCTCTGAAACTACTCGAACATAGAAGACGCCGGAGCTTGTTTTTTCATTGGGGTTCCAAACAATCTGCCTGCGGTTATTGCCGGGAGAATCTTCGCATATGTCCATTACAGCCGAATTGTTCAAATTAAGATGATCTATTTGCCTACCTGAGATGTCGAAGATTTCGATGCTCTCGATTCGCATTTCTGTGCCCTCGATTTCGATACGACAAGACGAGTTGAAGGGATTTGGGTAGGTTAACAGAGTTAAACCTGTCGGAACCGACAGGCCATTTGAATATATTGCCGACCATGAATTTTCCGCACCGGGTGTGGCTTCGAGGCAAATCTGCCATGTTGCGCTTCCATTGGGATATCTGCCCCAGCTTTCATCACGTTCCAAACCCATCCACGAAACGCTGTCGGATAATTGTGCGCCGATAAAATCCGAACCGAAAATAGCCAATTCCTCCTCATCCTTATTGAGTTTGAAAGTTGCATGAAGAGGTCCCTGTCCGGGGTCGTCATCTGCCCAAACCACCAGATAACCGCCTGCTGGGATCACCGTTCCGGACGGAAAACTCCACTTTCGCGGGTTTGATAAATTGTCGGTGGCAAACCAATAAGAGATGTCGATAGTTGTATCGGCTGGATTGTAAACCTCGAACCAGTCGTCGAATTGATCGGCTTCATCTGCTATTGTAGAGCCGTTAGAAGCCATAAGCTCGTTTATTAAAACAACACCGGAGACATCGAGCCTTTCGCAACCTCCGACAACACCTGCGATATATGCATATCTGTCCATGATAAAATCCCTGAGGCCCGGGATTGTTCCCATTCCGCCTCCGCCACCGCCCCCGCCCCCGCTGGAGTAATCATAATCGAGATTTGTCTCGAAAGCCGCATTGGAGAACTGTTTGTTAACATCGTCATAAACATAAGGTCGAACGAGATCGGCAAGTTCAGTTACTCTCGCGTTGAAAGTTACTGTATCGAGAGTTGTCTCCATCAGCTCTCGAATAGCACAATTTACAAGCCCCCAAAAAGGCTCCCAGTTTTCGAAACATCTTTTAGCCAGAGGACGTCCGCTACTTCCGGGGGGAAAGCCTCCACCGGTGCTATACCAATCGATACGCATCTCACGCATACCAGTAGCCGAAAGACCTGAATTATATCCCCCAAAGGCCATATTGAGGTCATAAACGATATAGCGGGCTATGTTGTTTGAATCGAAATAGAGGAAATAGTTACTTCCCGCGCCGGGGTAGCTGTTCAGATTGACAATGAAAGTATTTGCGGCCCACATACGAGCGAATGTAATCGCATCGAACCGGTCGAGCAGTTCGGACGAAAAGGTAGTATTATCTGTATTATTTAGAAAATTGATGAAGTTAAGCAGGTCGCTCCAATCCTCGTCCAGATTAGTCTCCTTTTCATAACCTCCATAGGAGGCTGGATCCCAGCCTTGCCACGTCAGAGGAGCGTTTTCGTCGCAATTATACAACCCCCCGCTTTTTTCACTGAAAAAGAGTGTCAACGCGTCTTTGTTCACTGGAGTAACAACATTATAAAATCCCCAGTAAATATCGTTGTAATACACGACACAGAAAGCGGAGCGAGAACATGGAACGTTCAGTCCCTGAAATATCTCGCAGGAAAGGTGTTCCCGAAGAAAGGTCGGGTCGTTATAGCAGTTAGAGAAAGTAAGCCGTTGGTTCCCTCTATAGCTCCTTTTATCGATATATTCGTCGATTTTCAGATGAAATGGTTTCTTGTTGCCCGGATGGTTGAAGGAACTGAATCCCTTCAATCGAATACCGACGCTGTCCAATGTATCGACGGCATCGAAAACGACCTTGCACATTATGTATTCTTCGGTGGTATGTGTGGCGTAAAGCTCTGTCCAATAGCTGGGATTATCGAAGTAAACATGAACGGTATGGACGGTATCGCCAAAATAATCCCCGAATACAGATGAAATAAATAGAAGGGAAAATAAGGCGACTAAGAATGAATATATTTTTCCGGCTTTCAACATTTGAAGCTCCAATTGTTGTATAACGCAATTATTTCAAATAGGTTATCTTGATTATTTCGGAGTTTTCACTCGATTTGATTTTAACCAGATATATTCCCGAACTGAGCGTTTCGTCCGGTCTCCAGCTGACAGAATGGCGATTTGAACCCCCACTCTTGTTATCGTCCGCGCAAAATTCTCCTAATAATAACCCGTCAATTTTTTTGCCGGTAATATCGAATATTTCAACACTCCCATCCCTTAACCCACCATTCTCGATTTCAATTCGCACCGAGGAATTGAAAGGATTCGGATAGGCGGAGAGACGTAACTCGCCGGGAAGAGGCGAATTTTCTTGAACAACGAAGCTCCAGGCATTCACGGCACCGGGTGTGGCTTCAAGACAAATTTGCCATGTTGCGCTTCCATTTGGATAACGTCCCCAACTGCTGTCTCGGGGCATATCTGCCCATGAAACCGAGTCGCAAAGTGTATTGCCATAGAAATCCGGCCCGAATAGCGCGACCTCCTCGCGGTCGGCATCGAGTTTGAAACTTGCATGAAGCGGCCCCTGCTCGGCGTCGTTGTCAGCCCAGATAAGTAGATAACTATCAGGGGCGATAATCGTTCCATTAGGGAGAGTCCATTTACGCGGTTCGGTTATGTCATCAGTCGCGAACCAGAAAGACAAATCCACCGCCGTATCCGCCGGATTGTAAAGCTCGAACCAGTCGTCGAATTCCCCCTCCTCGTCGGAAATGGTCGTCCCGTTCGATGCCATGACCTCATTAATTAACACAGCACCTGCGACATCGACGGCATCGCAGGGCATGAGAACGGAAGAGATGTATAATCCTCTATCGTAGATGAAGTCCCTAAGCCCGGGAATAAGGCCTCCACCGGGGGGAGGGCCTCCGCCGATATCGTCGTTGAGGTTAGTCTCGAAGTTGGCGTTGCTATACATCTTGTTCGGATCGGCGTAAACATAGGGGCGGACTAAATCCGCGAGTTCTGTTACTCTGTCCGAGAAAGTCGAGTATTCCAGTGTTGTCGATAAAAGTTCGTGCAAGGCGCAATGGACTAATCTTGTGAAAAGAGGGTAGTCGCTGAAAAGCCTTTGAGCCAGAGGCCTGTTCGATGAATGCCAGTCGATTGCGAGGTTGCGCATCGCTGTGCCGTTCATGCCCATAGCGAAAACGCCGAAAGCTTCGTTAATATCCCAAACGATATATCTTCCGATGCCGTCGGAATCGAAATATAGATAGTAATTATGTCCCGAACCCTGATAGCTGTCGAGGTTCACTAAGAATGTGTTCGCCGCCCACATTCGAGCGAAACTGAACATGTCGAACCAATCGTGCATTCCCGCCCGAAAATCTACCGCAGATGTATTATTGATGAAATTACAGAACCCGACGAGGTCGCTCCAATCGTCGATATCCTCGTTTGTAGATTTCTCGTAACGGGTTCTATATGGCCCATCCGTAGCGCCAAGCCACTCAAAGGTGCCGCTTGGGTCGCCTTTATAAAGATTAGCGTCGTTTTCTCCGAAAAAGCGGGTTAACGCGTCTTTATTGATAGGATCGACAACAGTGTAAAACCCCCAATAAGTATCGTTATAGTAAACAACAGCCCATGTCGCACGAGGACATGGCACACCGAGACCTCTGAATATCTCGCTCGCAAGCTTCTCGCGAAGGAATGTCGGGTCTTTGAAACAGTTATTGAATGTCAAACGCTCGTTGCCGCGGTATTCTCTTCCGCCGATATATTCGTCGATTTTGAGATGAAAGGGCTTTTTGTTCCCCGGATGTCCGAAAGAGCTGTTGCCTTTGAGGCGAATTCCCACGCTGTCCAATGTATCGACAGCATCGAAAACGACCTTGCACATCATGTATTCTTCGGTGGTATGTGTGGCGTAAAGCTCTGTCCAATAGCTGGGATTATCGAAGTAAACATGAACGGTATGGACGGTATCGCCAAAATAATCCCCGAATACAGATGAAATAAATAGAAGGGAAAATAAGGCGACTAAGAATGAATATATTTTTCCGGCTTTCAACATTTGAAGCTCCAATTGTTGTATAACGCAATTATTTCAAATAGGTTATCTTGATTATTTCGGAGTTTTCACTCGATTTGATTTTAACCAGATATATTCCCGAACTGAGCGTTTCGTCCGGTCTCCAGCTGACAGAATGGCGATTTGAACCCCCACTCTTGTTATCGTCCGCGCAAAATTCTCCTAATAATAACCCGTCAATTTTTTTGCCGGTAATATCGAATATTTCAACACTCCCATCCCTTAACCCACCATTCTCGATTTCAATTCGCACCGAGGAATTGAAAGGATTCGGATAGGCGGAGAGACGTAACTCGCCGGGAAGAGGCGAATTTTCTTGAACAACGAAGCTCCAGGCATTCACGGCACCGGGTGTGGCTTCAAGACAAATTTGCCATGTTGCGCTTCCATTTGGATAACGTCCCCAACTGCTGTCTCGGGGCATATCTGCCCATGAAACCGAGTCGCAAAGTGTATTGCCATAGAAATCCGGCCCGAATAGCGCGACCTCCTCGCGGTCGGCATCGAGTTTGAAACTTGCATGAAGCGGCCCCTGCTCGGCGTCGTTGTCAGCCCAGATAAGTAGATAACTATCAGGGGCGATAATCGTTCCATTAGGGAGAGTCCATTTACGCGGTTCGGTTATGTCATCAGTCGCGAACCAGAAAGACAAATCCACCGCCGTATCCGCCGGATTGTAAAGCTCGAACCAGTCGTCGAATTCCCCCTCCTCGTCGGAAATGGTCGTCCCGTTCGATGCCATGACCTCATTAATTAACACAGCACCTGCGACATCGACGGCATCGCAGGGCATGAGAACGGAAGAGATGTATAATCCTCTATCGTAGATGAAGTCCCTAAGCCCGGGAATAAGGCCTCCACCGGGGGGAGGGCCTCCGCCGATATCGTCGTTGAGGTTAGTCTCGAAGTTGGCGTTGCTATACATCTTGTTCGGATCGGCGTAAACATAGGGGCGGACTAAATCCGCGAGTTCTGTTACTCTGTCCGAGAAAGTCGAGTATTCCAGTGTTGTCGATAAAAGTTCGTGCAAGGCGCAATGGACTAATCTTGTGAAAAGAGGGTAGTCGCTGAAAAGCCTTTGAGCCAGAGGCCTGTTCGATGAATGCCAGTCGATTGCGAGGTTGCGCATCGCTGTGCCGTTCATGCCCATAGCGAAAACGCCGAAAGCTTCGTTAATATCCCAAACGATATATCTTCCGATGCCGTCGGAATCGAAATATAGATAGTAATTATGTCCCGAACCCTGATAGCTGTCGAGGTTCACTAAGAATGTGTTCGCCGCCCACATTCGAGCGAAACTGAACATGTCGAACCAATCGTGCATTCCCGCCCGAAAATCTACCGCAGATGTATTATTGATGAAATTACAGAACCCGACGAGGTCGCTCCAATCGTCGATATCCTCGTTTGTAGATTTCTCGTAACGGGTTCTATATGGCCCATCCGTAGCGCCAAGCCACTCAAAGGTGCCGCTTGGGTCGCCTTTATAAAGATTAGCGTCGTTTTCTCCGAAAAAGCGGGTTAACGCGTCTTTATTGATAGGATCGACAACAGTGTAAAACCCCCAATAAGTATCGTTATAGTAAACAACAGCCCATGTCGCACGAGGACATGGCACACCGAGACCTCTGAATATCTCGCTCGCAAGCTTCTCGCGAAGGAATGTCGGGTCTTTGAAACAGTTATTGAATGTCAAACGCTCGTTGCCGCGGTATTCTCTTCCGCCGATATATTCGTCGATTTTGAGATGAAAGGGCTTTTTGTTCCCCGGATGTCCGAAAGAGCTGTTGCCTTTGAGGCGAATTCCCACGCTGTCCAATGTATCGACAGCATCGAAAACGACCTTGCACATCATGTATTCTTCGGTTTCGTGGGTTTCATAAAGTTCTGTCCAGAAACCTGAGTCGTCGAAATAGACTCGCACGGTATGAACTGTATCGCTAAAATAGCTCGCTTGTGCTGTTAGAATTGTTGAAAATGCAAATAGGATAGCGAATTTGAAGAGCTTTCTCATAGCTGTATCCTTTTCAAAGTCTCATTGTTTCAATGTGATAAAGCCTCGGCGGCTCTATCAATATTAGGACTTCTTTTTTCAATTTAAGTTTAGTCATCTTTTTTAAAAACTCATATTTTTTTAACAATATGTTAACAAAATTGAATAGTCAAATGACAACATTTATCGAATTGCGTTTCTTCACGATGTCTAAGTCTATTTCCCGCTTGATTATCCCGCCTATATCGATATAATATTGTCAAGTTGCGTCGGTTTGGCCGATGCAGTGAAATAGATGGATTGGAGACGATATGGGACGCAAATTGTTGATTAGAGACCTTACACTACGCGACGGCCAGCAATCTCAGCTTGCGACGCGCATGAACCAAAATCAGGTCGATAGGACTCTTCCGTTCTACCGCGAGGCGAATTTCTACGCCATGGAAGTATGGGGGGGAGCAGTTCCCGATTCGACGATGCGCTATCTTGGCGAAAACCCATGGGACAGGCTCGCGAAAATCAAAGAAGTGGTTGGCGATGCGAGCTATCTAACAGCCCTTTCCCGTGGCCGCAATCTTTTCGGCTATAATCCATACCCCGAGGAGACAATCGAAGGTTTCAACCGCAACGCCCTTCAGACCGGAGTCGATATTATGCGCATTTTCGACGCGCTGAACGATATCGACAACATGAAATCAACAATAGAAATTGTCCGCAAGAATGGCGGCCAGACAGACTGCGCGGTATGCTACACTACCGACCCCCATTTCACTTTGTGGGAGAGGATTGTGGGTATTGCTAAGGGCAAACCGCTTCCCAAAATGGTCTTCACAGTGGATTATTTCGTCGAAAAAGCTCTGAAATTGGAAACTCTCGGTGCGGATCAAATCACTATGAAGGATATGGCCGGCCTTATTCAACCCAGCGTTGCGAGCGAACTCTACCGTGAGCTTAAAAAGAAGGTCAAAGTTCCAGTCGGGCACCACAGCCACTGCACCCCGGGTTACGGCCTCGGATCAGCTCTCGTAGCGATTATGAACGGCGTCGATATCGTCGATACAGTGATAATGAACTTCGCCGGAGGCCCTGCCGCACCTGCTTTCGAGCTACTGCAGATTTTCTGCGATAAACTCGGAATCGAAACCGGTGTGAACCTCGACGCTGTAGCGAAAATTAACCGCGAACTCCTTCATATACGCAAAGAAATGGCCGCCTTCGACAAATCGAAAATGTTTCCTTTGCCGCTCGATTTGACCGATTACAAAATCCCGGCGGATATCGAAGCCCTTTTCGACAGCGCGATAGAGGCCAGCGGAAAGGACGACCACGACAAAGTTATCGAATTAACTCAGGAAATCGAAAAGAGATTCGGATTCCCCGGGCCGAGCCAGATTGTCAAAGAGGCGCAGATACCCGGCGGGATGTATAGCAACATGGTTGCACAGCTCGAAACTATGGGTATGTCCGAGCTTTTTGACACCGTGCTTAAAAATGTTCCGCGTGTCCGGTTGGACTCGGGTCTCCCGCCGCTTGTGACCCCAACAAGCCAGATTGTCGGCGTTCAAGCGGTCAACTCCGTCGTGAGCGCCGCGCAGGGCAAAGGTTTTTATGACATGACCTCCGCGCAGTTCGTTAGCCTCGTGCAGGGCGGATACGGCAAAACCCCGATTCCAATCGACCCAAAATTCCGCGAACTTATAACAGGTTCGCCGGAGGAAATCCCCTATGACACATCGGCCTACCAAAAGCCGGATAACCCAATCCTCGAAAACTACGGCGAAGTCCAATTGGCAGAGAACGAGAAGGAAATGCTCTTGCTGGAGCTTTTCCCCTCGGTGGCGGCGAAATATCTCGAAGGGATTAAACGTGCAAGATTCGAGGCCGAGCAAAAAGCGCTTATCGATGCCGAGATGAAGGTTGCAACCGAGGAATTCTCCCGTATTCTGGTGGGGATGGAGGAGAACTACCTGTAGAGCATAATACTACCTCAGAGAAAAGGCATCTATTATCTGCAATTCAAATCGAGCCGGTATGTTATTGAAGACGAATATAACGGCTCTCAATCATATATCATTTCGATAAATCGAAAATTTCCTTGCGAAAACCCCTCGCGCGATTTATATCTCCCGAAAAAGGACACGAAATGACAGCCGAAGAAGAAATAGAACATCAGCTCGACCTATGGAACATCGCCCTATGCTCTGCTAATCCGGTCGGTGTGAGCGAGCTTTACTCCGAAGACTCTGTCCTTCTGCCCACCTTCTCGAACCGGCTTCGGCGAGGAAGATCAGAAATCTGCGACTATTTCGAACATTTCCTCATTAACCGCCCCTATGTCGAGATAGTGCAGTCAAACATACGTGTTATCGGCGAGTTTGCCGCGAACTCCGGAATTTACAACTTCCATTTCTCCCAAGGCCCAATCGAATGTTTTCAGGGGCGATTCACCTTTGTTTACCGCAAAGACGGCGAAGAATGGTTTATTCTCCAGCATCACTCCTCCGCGATACCGGAGGAATGCGCGAAATAGTTAATCATTAATATAGAAACAGAAAAAGGGGCCGGAGTTAATCCGACCCCTTATCGTTTGCGCAATACCTAATCAATCCTTCGGTAAGTCGAGATGCGGTTTCATATCCATGTTGTTATTTGGAAGTTGTGGTAATGTTTCGTGGATATCTGAAGGTGCAGAAGTTTTATCGTGCTCGACCTTTCTGAGCCAATCATCTTTTGACATATTGCAATCTTCCCAGTCTTGATCTGTCATAGAGGCGGGATCGGATAGATATTTTTCGAAGGCGGCTTCGAAAGCTATCGCTTCCGCGCTCTTCGGCTGTGGTTCGAAAGATAGACGGCTGTAATCCCAATGGATCGGCCTTGCGGAATCTTCGGTGTTGCGTTCATCGAACATGACTCCGCGCATGTTGGCATCGTAGTCGGAAGCGAGAATTTCATCGGGCACGTTCACGCCTTCTTCATACCCTTCCTGAATAGCGGTTGCCATCCAGTTAATGCTGAGATTACTGCGACCTTCGTTGTTTTCGACTATAGTAAATCCGTCTTTTGTGATGTCAGTAACATAGACCCCATTGCTGGCTCCGAGAGGAGTTGCTGTAACAATAATAGGCTTGGCGACCGAAACCAAATTCGAGAAATCGCGGTCGAAAACTACTCTGCATGTTCCATCGACCAGTTCGGTCATTCCGCATGTATTTATTGTGACTTCGTTGCTTATTGATGAATACATGACAGATTTTGTTCCTCGCGATGACTGCCTCACAAACCCCTGCACACCGTTCGTGTATGAATCGCCATCAGTATATAAAGCATAACGGGGGCCTCTGAGATGAAGTCCGTAAACCTCTCCGCGCAACCATCCGCCCATGAACGATGAATATGCCCCGAAGCCCATACCTTCGCGTTTCTCACCGATATAACTACGGGTATCGTCAGCCTCGGGACGTCTACGACCGCTTCCGGAACCAGTTCCTCCTGCAAAGTATGCTCCATAGGTTGTTCCTCCGCTGTTTCTATAACCTAATGATGCCCAAGAAGTTGGTGAAGTTGCGGCACCCAAGACACCCATAGCGCCTCCGGTTCTATTAGAAGCAGAATTTGCTACTCCGAAGGTTCCAAAGGAATACGATCCGCTGTCATTTCTGCCTTGGACACCCTGTCTTGAGTGGTTGTAGCCATAGTTTGTTCCATTACCACTGCCGCTAATCTCACCGCGGATGGCCCTGTAATCTGAGAATTCCACAAATGCGTCTGTATTCCATGCATCAAGTCC
Source organism: uncultured bacterium (assembly GCA_964459995.1). Taxonomy (GTDB): domain Bacteria; phylum UBP14; class UBA6098; order UBA6098; family UBA6098; genus CAZSHG01. The sequence continues at coordinate 97,486 of CAYWOR010000009.1, forward strand.
TTCACCGGAAGTTCCTATGTAGGCGTAATGGTTGCCTTCATAATGGCGGGCATATGCGCCATATGAATAACCACCTAAATAACCATAACTTCCGGAATAGTTATATCCGTAAATAGCGTATGAAGAACCTGCGAGATAGCCGTATGTTCCGGCATCATATCCACCATATACACCATAGGAGCTTCCGCCAAGATAACCGTAATACCTTGTTCCGTTCGTATTCTCGCCAAAAACTGCCATCTGTCCGGCAGTGGGTGTAACCGAATGAACAGTATAGGTTGGCGCAGTCGTTCCCACGCCAAGGATATTGCCAACATAGACATTTCCACTTGAGAAATAACCCGCCCAGTTGGTTGTGCCGCCGGAAGCAGTGGCGTAGATGCCATAATGGGTTGCGCCGGCTACCGATGATCCAGCGTTAAAATATCCACCGTAAGTATCTCCCGAACCGGGTGAATAACGGTAAGCATAAGAATAAACGCCGTAGTTAACGCTGTTCGAATAACTATATGCGTAGAATTGTCCTCCATAGTTCGTATATCCAGCTGAACCATTTCCGTTTTGGTAGGCATAGACAGTTATCCCTCGGTTATCCCTCGACGCTGAGTTGGAACGGAAATATCCTGCGAAATTATAACTTGGGTTGCCAGTTCCGGTGAAATTCGCTTCGGCATATATGCCGTAAGAGTTAGAATTTGATGTAGTGTGTTTGAAATACCCTCCATATCCTTCTGCACTGCCGGTATTCATATTAGAATAGAATCCATATGTATGGGTTTGGACATCGGCGACTTGGAGGTTCGTTCCAATGCCTCCGCTTGGGTAGAGATAATTTCCTGCATCTGTCCAAAGACTGCCACTGGAGGGTAAATCCGCCCAATATGCAGGACTGGAACCATTGGAAGTGAGAACTTGCCCTGCAGTTCCATTACTGCTGTTTGCCGAAAGGGTGCCTGTGAGATTGAAATTCTGGGAATACACAGTGCCCCATCTGTTGCCACTGGTTCCAAGATCGTATCCGCTAACATCGGGGCGAAGATAGGTTGACCAGACCCTCATAACATTAGAGCCACCGTATGCAAGGTAGAAACCTGAGCCGTCGATGTTATAGGAGCCCATATTTAAGTTTGTTGTTGCTGTATGGTTTCCAAGATTATCACCGGGGAATGTGCCGCTAACAGTCAAATTGCCTGTGATGTTGACATTGCCCTCAAAATAGCCGGCGTATGTCCCTGTTCCTTGGCTTCCCCAGACACCGTAGCCTCTTGTATCACCGAGAGTTCCACGCTGAGAGGAAGAACCGTAGGCGTCGCCGTATGCACCAGACCAAGTCGATCCGACCCCAATTACTTGACCGCCAAGATAACCTGTTTGGAAACTATTATACCCATAAACCGCCCAATCGTTACTGATACCGGATGAGATATACCCATAAACACCGTAATCGCTAGAGCCGCTGGGCGCGCCTTGTGCTTGACCATAAACGCCGTAGTTACTTGTTGTCGTGGAAGCGGCTCTTCCATATAAACCATAGGCTTGTCCGCTTTCGTAAGCTCGAACATAGTCGTTACCTACTACCCTTTTATATACTCCTGCATCCTCCCATTGGGGGGTCGAGCTTGTAGGGGCATCAATCCAATTTGTCCCCGAACCGGTGCTTGAAAGAATCTGTCCGCTGGTTCCGGCATCGCCGGAAGTGTCGTAATACCTTCCGGTAACTTGAATATCACCGCCGAAATAGCCTGCCAAGCCTGTTGCACCGGTAACATGAATACCATCGCCGCCAACAGTAAGTATTTCAACACCATGGTCACCGGTATTCGTAATATAGACACCGGAGTTTGTGGGATTTGTGACGAATATGCCGTGTCCTCCGGCATTGTATGCCCCGATACAGCTCCATCCCGATGGTGAACCGGTTACTCGTAAACCATTTATTGAGCCGCTGGCAGGTCCGATTATATCGACCCTTGCATTTGTAGGTGTCGATGTTCCAATTCCAAGTCTCGTATTAGTGTTATCCCAATGGAAGTTGTTCGAACCGCCGAAAGCGCCGGAGTTATTAAATTGGACATTGCCGTTTACGCCCGCAGGAGATCCACCGGAGGGCCAAGAGGTGATATAACTTCCGTTGAGCTGTATTCCACCTGTAACTTCGAGGTCGTTTTTTACGAAAAGATCGCCGTCGCCGTCTGCACGCAACGCCGTGCCGCCATCACCGATCCACACTAATCCACCTTGGAAATAACCGGCATAGCCGCCGGTATTGTCGGCATTAGCGAATAAAGCGGCGTCACCGGGGGCGGCTGATGTATAAGAACCGTCATGAAGCACAGCGCTCACCGCGGTTCTTCGATAGCCTTGTGTTGCATTTACATCTGCGGCGACACCGTAAAGATAGCCATTAGCGGTTGTGCTCATCGCTGTTGCTTGAACACCCCTAATCGCAAAATTTGAAGATCCCGTGTTATATCCAATTCCGTAAACACCCCATTGATTACCGCTTGCACCTGAGCTATAACCATATACGCCAGCTCTATAGCCACCGGGAGTATAACCCAGGCCGCCGAAACAGTTGCCGTCATATTTTCCAATAACACCAGCGCTTTCTCCGTTTGCTACTACTTCGAGCTTTGCGGTTGGTAATGTTGTTCCGATACCGACATTTCCATTCGATTTGAGGACATATAAGCTCGGTTCGGTAACATCGGCGCTTCTGAGGCTCAATGCTGTTCCGCTGGAAACTGTGGAAAGAAGGAATTCATCGGTTGTTCCGCTTTGGAAACGCATTCTCGCAATTGCTCCGCCGCCACCGCGACGAAGATAAAAATCGATATCGTCGTTTGTCGATTGGAGTGCGAAACTGCGGGCGCTAGAGCCCCAAATATGCAGATTTGTGCTCGGTGAGGTTGTCCCGATGCCGATATTGCCGGTAGTTCCCTTTATGGCCATCCAGGTTGTAACACCTCCGACAGTCGAAAAATAAAGGTCTCTTCCATTTGCTGAGCTTGCTTCTGAGCTTTGTATGTAGTTTGCAGTCGGGCCGATGTGCAATCTCAACCTTCCATCGTTGCTTCTCGCCTGAATGTAAGAATCGGAGGGGTCTGAACGATAGACATCGAGAGGAATCAAAGGCGTAGTTGTGCCGATACCGAGCCGCTGGTTTACACCATCGAAATGCGCATAGGGCACTGCAGTTGCTGTTTGCACCTGAGTGTATGGCCCGCGAAGTTTGATTCCTTCGGCGGACACGAGAATCATCTGGTCGGTCGATACGATGTTTTGGTCGGTGGCGGTGGCGTAAATATCGATATAGCTCGAAGCATCGCCGTAGAAATAGCCGTGCCCGTTTATTCTAAAATTGCCTGTCTGAGTCGATGCCGATTGATTCTGAATATAATCTCC
>CAYWOR010000010.1:0-98091 GCA_964459995.1 uncultured bacterium
ATCGTCTATCTGAAATAGCGGAAGAGATTTTTCTATTGTTTAGCGCAAAGGGTGCTATATTTAACACGAAATGACCGAGCTTCGCATAAAACCCGCCTTCTCCGTAATCATCCCCGCACGCGACGAGGAAAAATTCATCGGAAATTGTGTCGAATCCGTAAAAGCGGCTTTCGAGGGGATTTCCGGGACGATAGAAATTGTGGTCGTTCTCAATCGGTGCACCGACCGAACCGAGGAAATTGCACTTCAAAAGGGCGCGGTTGTGGTTTTTGAAGACGAAAAAAGTATGGGCAAAATCCGCAATGCCGGCGCAAAAGCCTCAACATCGGACAATCTGGTATTTATAGATGCAGACAGCGTTATGCCGCGAGGGTTGCTGGCGGATATCGCCCAAAGTCTCGATTCCGGCGAATATCTCGGCGGCGGCGTGGATTTTGAATTGTCCAGAAACTCGCTTGGAATAAGCATCACGATGGCAATTACGCGGTTTTTCGCCGCTATTATGGGGATTATGGGGGTCGTGATTTGGCTCAAGCGCGATGTTTTCGAGGCTCTCGGCGGTTTCGACGAAAACCGTCCTGCCGGCGAGGATATCGATTTTGCGAAAAGGCTTCGGGCGTATTGTATCTCGCATGGGTCAAAATACCGCATCATCCGCGACAAAAAGGTAGTAACGTCGAGCAGAAAATTCGATAAGCTGGGCGATTGGTTCGTTATTCGTCATCCTTTGATGGCTTATCGCCTCGTAAAGGGCGAGGCTCGCGAATCCGCAAACCTCATCTGGTATGATATCGATAGGAAATGAGATTTAGGAGCTTTTTTGGGGGGTGTCGAGCCAGTGTTCCTGCAGGAGGGTTCCAAGGGGCACTGAACGGCCGCCGCTCAGCAACACGCGACAGTCCATGTTTCTTTCGTCGAGTTGAGCGATCGTCTCGCGGCATCTTCCGCATGGAGCCAAAAGGTCGCCTGTATCGCCGACCGCAACAACCGCGATGATTTGTTTTTCACGATGTTTCAGCATCTCGGCAATTGCCGCGACCTCGGCGCAAAATCCAAGGCCACATGCGAGGTCGATACAAATCCCTGTGAAGATGTTGCCCTTCGATGTCAAAATCGCCGCCGCGACAGTGCCTGCGGTGAAGTCGCCTCGAAGACAAAATTCGCCCTGAACACTTTTTGCGGCTTCGATAAGCCTCTCTTCTTGGCTTTTCATTCTCCTCGATTTGGATTTTCCAGCTGGCTACTTTCTACGGAAACGCGAGTCCAGGGCGTGTTTGAAAATCTCGAAAGTTCCCTGATCCTCTAGAACGATTTTCACCTGAGTGAGATTTTTTGCGTCGAGAAGGGCGTTGACGGTCTCTTCGACCATAATTTTCGAGCAATCTTCAGCACTGAAATGTCCAACTCCGGTGCCGAAAGCGGGCATCGCAAGCGACGAAACCGGAAGTTTCTCTGCGGCGATAAGGGTGTTTCGCGTGGCGTTGCGGACGAACTCCTCGGAGGTTTTGAGGTCCTGCCCCATCACGACCGCGTGTATGACCTTTTTGGCGGAAAGGTTTCCTGCGCCCGTTATCGCCACCTCACCGATTGGAATGGGGCCTTTTTTCATTGCTTCAAGCTCGATTTCCTCGCCGCCATGCTTTTTTATCGCACCGGCAACTCCGCTTCCCATCCAAAGCTTGTCGTTCGCGGAATTCGCGATGGCTTCCATGCCGGATTTTGTGATGTCGCCGAGGACAATCGAGAACTTCGCTCTGCCTATGTTTACTTCCATAATTACCTCCATCTGTATTGGGCGGAAACCGCCCGCGTTTTTTGCGCGATTGAATATAAACTCTCAAGTCGTCGATGTCAATCGCATTGTGAAATACTGTGAGGGAGTCTTGTTTTAAGGGTTTGGCCGACACTTCGAGCGTTCATGTTTCGAGTTGATACATCAAAAACTGAAATTGTTTCTAAGGGTGGGAAATTTTTTTAGCTTGCAACACTTCTGGTATTAAACTATAATTTTGGATTGTCAATATAGGAGAAGGTAGGATATTCTATGAAAAAATACATCGTGCTGTTGATTTTGGGAGGTATCGCCGGGGTGTTCGCCTATGGCTGGGAGACTGTAATTACGGTCGATAGCGGGCATCAGCGCGAGATGTCTATTGGGATGACCGATGGAGCTTCGGACGGTTTCGACCGTGACATCGATATCGCCGCGCCGCCGGTTCCGCCTGTGGGTTTCTACTGTTATTTTCCGCTCGACGATGCTGAATATGATTTTCTGACCGCCGCTTGGAAGGATATGCGTGCTCCGTCGGCTTCCGCCGAATGGCAGATCTATCTTGTTAGACCAGAGCAACCGTCGCAGGTTGTTTTCTCGGGCCTTCCGCGAATAGGAAAGCTGTCGATTAACAACATCGACGCGGTCGAGGAAAGCCTCGCGCTAACCTTCGCAAAATCGGATAGTGTCCTGAGAATTGTCTATAGCAGGGGCTTTTGGGAAGAGCCGGTCTCGACAATCGACTTTTCGACCAAGTTCGATGCGGAGGCGGTTATTGTCGTCAGGGACGCCGCGGGAAACCCGGTAAGAAGGCTTCCGGACATGTTTTTGAGAGCCGGAGAGCAGTCGATTGGGTGGAATGCCACAGACAATATGGGCGATAGAGTCGAACCGGGGATTTATTATACACGCGTTGCGCTTCGCGCCGGGGCGGACTTCTCGGATTTCGAGGTGGAAACGATAGTTAAAAACTGGAACAACACAGAGGAATAGACTGGATATATCAACATGTTAAACAATAAGTTATATCGAGAAATCGAAAGGGATAAAACTTTACAAGAACTTGAAAAAGAGGTTCTCGCTTTCTGGGATAACGAGGAAATCTTTAAAAAGGTGCTTAAAAAGGGCGAAAACGACTCAAAATTCGTTTTCTATGAAGGCCCGCCGACCGCGAACGGTCTTCCGGGAGTGCACCACGTGCTCGCAAGAGCGCTTAAAGACGTCGTCTGCAGGTATCAAACAATGAACGGAAGGCTCGTCGAGAGAAAGGCGGGATGGGACACCCACGGCCTTCCTGTTGAGATTGGCGCGGAAAAAGAGCTTGGAATATGTTCGAAGAATGAAATCGAAGAGTGCGGCGTGGATACCTTCAACGCCGCTTGTAAATCCAGCGTTTTCAGATATTTGGACGACTGGGAAGCGATAACGAGGCGCATCGGATACTGGCTCGACATGTCTGATCCCTATGTTACGTGCGATAGCGACTATATGGAGTCGGTTTGGTGGCTGTTGGCGAAGTTTTTCGACGACGGGCTTATGTATCGCGGGCACAAGATTCTACCCTATTGCCCTCGTTGCGGAACCGGCCTTTCCGACCACGAGGTTTCGCAGGGCTACCGCGATGTCGAAGACCCCTCTATCACCGTTCGGATAAAGCTTTCCGGTCGTGAGAACGAGTATTTTCTCGTTTGGACGACAACACCGTGGACGCTTCTCTCGAATGTCGCGGTAGCGCTTCATCCTGAGGTCGATTATGTTAAGGTCGAGGACCGCGGGCAATTCCTTTGGGTTGCAAAACCACGCCTCGAAGCTGTTTTCGGCGAAATGAACCCTCCTGTTGTCGAGTCGAAAAAGGGCCTGGAGCTTGCAGGAGTCGAGTATGAGCCGCTTTTCAGGTTTATCGAGCCGGAAAAGAAGGCTTGGTTTGCGATAAACGCGGATTATGTTACGACCGAAGACGGCACAGGAATCGTGCATATCGCCCCAGCATTCGGTGCGGAGGACTACGAGGAGGGGCTTCGGCACAATCTGCCCTTGGTGCAGTTGGTCGGCGCGGACGGCCTCATTGTCCCCGAAGCGAAACCCTTTGCCGGGAAATTCTTCAAGGATGCCGACCCTCTGATTCTCGAAGATTTGGAGGCGCGCGGCCTACTTTTCAATAACGGCAGGATGACGCACAGCTATGCTTTCTGTTGGCGATGCGACAGCCCGCTGATTCAATATGCCCGTGGAAGCTGGTATATCAAGACGACTGCTTTCAAAGACAAGCTTATCGCCGCAAACGATAAAATAGGGTGGTTCCCGCCGGAGATTGGTTCCGGAAGGTTCGGCGAGTGGCTTCGGAATAATATAGACTGGGCGATTTCGCGTGAGAGATATTGGGCGACGCCGCTTCCTATATGGGTTTGCGAGTCCTGCGATAAACATGTCGCGGTGGGTTCGCGAGCGCAGTTGGCCGAGATGGCCGTCGAGGGCTATAAAGAGGGGATGGACATCCACAAACCATTTATCGACGGCGTTTATCTGAAGTGTCCTGTTTGCGGTGGCAAAATGGCGCGTGTGCCAGATGTGATCGACTGCTGGTTCGACAGCGGCGCGATGCCCTTCGCGCAGTTGCACTATCCTTTCGAGCACAAGGACGATTTCGAGCCGGAATTTTTCCCTGCGGAATTCATCTGCGAGGGAGTCGATCAGACGCGCGGATGGTTCTATACTCTGCTTGCGATTTCGACATATATCACCGGCAAATCGCCATACAAACGCTGTTTGGTAAATGGCCTCGTGCTCGACAAAAACGGCCAGAAAATGAGCAAACGCCTTGGTAATGCCGCAGATCCGGTGAAAGTGATCGAAGATTTCGGTGCCGATCCGCTCAGATGGTATCTTGTGAACACCAGTGCACCATGGCTTCCGAAGCGTTTCGACGAGAACGGAATCTCGGAGGTATCGAGGATTTTCTTCGATACACTTCGGAACACCTACGGCTTTTTCGCGCTCTATGCTAACATCGACCGTTGGACACCGGAAATGCCTGCAGGAACCCCCTCGATGATTGACATTTGGTTAAAGAGCCGGTTGAACAGCCTTATAAAAGAAGTTCGCATCGATTTGGACGGTTATCAACTTACTCACGCCACGAGAAAGATACATAATTTCGTCGTGGACGAGCTTTCGAACTGGTTTGTGAGGCTTTCGCGCAAAAGGTTCTGGGGCGAGGGGATGGGCGAGGATAAACTCGCGGCTTTCCGGTCGCTTTATGACGCCCTCGCTGTTGTTTCACAGCTTTCCGCGCCCTTCATTCCGATGACCGCAGATGTTGTTTGGCGCGGGCTTCACGCTAACCTTCCAAATGCCGCGCAAAGCGTCCACCTGACGGATTTTCCTGTCCCGGATGAAAGTGCTATCGATGGTGAACTCGAGCTGGACATGGTTTTCACCGAGCGTGTTGTAACGATGGGGCGCAATGCCCGTCAGACAGCAAATCTTAAGGTGCGTCAGCCATTGTCGAAACTCTTTGTCGCTGGAGGTTCGGCGAAATCGCTTCCAAATTGGGCTGTGGAGCTTGTCCGACGCGAATTGAATGTAAAAGCGGTTGAATCGACCGAGCTGACGAACCTTTTAGTGTATTCTGCGAAAGCCAATTTTAAAGCGCTTGGTCCGCGATTTGGCAAACGTATGAAGGAGTTATCAGCGATTGTCGAGACCCTTTCGGACGAGACAATCAAACTCGGTCTCGAAAACGGCATTATCCATATGAATCTTGACGGCGAAGAGTTCTCGATCAACCCCTCGGAAGACTTAGTGCTTTCGACCTCTGCGGGAGAAGGGTTCCATTTGAACTCCGAGGAGGATTTGACCGTCGCGCTGGATATCGAACTGACCAAAGAGCTTGTTCTTGAGGGCCATGCGCGAGAAATTGTCAATCGCATTCAGAATACTCGCAAAGAAGCCGGATTCGAGGTTACAGATCGAATCGAGGTTGGAATCGAGTCGGCGAAGGAGATAACCGAGGCTGTAGAAGAACATCGCGAATGGATATGCAGGGAGGTTCTGGCAACAGAATTGCGTATCGGCGAAATCGGCTCGCCGGAATTCGCCAAAGACTGGGATGTAAATGATTATCCTGCAAAAATTTCGGTAAAAAGAAGCCGATGATTTTCGAAAGTGGCAATCTGAGTCGAAATAGTTATTATTAAAAGATAGTCTGTTTTTCGTAAGTTGAGGAGACCTATGAGAACACGTGAAATCGAAAGGCTCAAAAAGAAGCTCGAGGAGTTGAAGTCCGAAATTCAAAGCGGAATCGGACGTTTCGAGGATAATATGCTTCACAAAAACCGCAAAGAATCCACCGGCGAGGTGTCCAGTTTCACGACACATCCCGCCGACATGGGCGCGGAAACTGCTGAATATGAAAAAGCCTATATTCTCGCATGCACGGAAAGCGAGCTTTTAGAACTTATCGACGAGGCATTGGAGCGTATCGAAAAGGGAACCTACGGCGATTGCATCGAATGCGGTGTGAAAATCCCGATGGAGCGCCTGATGGCCATCCCTTACGCACCCTATTGCGTCGATTGCAAAGAAGCGCTGGAAAACAGCGATTACGTTAGATAATCAAGGGAAACAATGATTCCTCTCGACGACCAAAAAACGCCGCCCAAACCCGGCAACTGGCGCTCAAAAGTAAGAGGTATGGCGATTTGGGTTCTCCTTTTCGCGCTTGCTATTCTTCTTGCGCAGATGTTCTATGGCGACAGAAATCCGGTGCTTAAGATGAGCTATTCGGAGTTCATCGAGGCGGTGGAGGGCGGCAGAATTGACAAGGTGAAGTTTGTCGGGAAGCGTGTCGAGGGGAATTTCAAGTTCGAACAGATCGTTTCGGTGGGCAAGGGCGAGGTTCACTATCGCAAATTCGAGTCCTACATTCCCTTCGAATCGCCAGAGCTTGTCGCTCAGCTTCGAGAGGCTAGTGTTCAGATTTCGGCACAGGACGATTCCGGCGGCTGGTGGACTGTCGTGCTGTCGATATTGCCGTGGTTGTTGCTTCCGCTGTTATATTTCTTCTTTATCATGCGGATGCAGGGCAACCAAAAAGGGATATTCTCCTTCGGGAAATCGAAGGCTAAACAGATAACCCCCGACCGCGCCAAGGTTACGTTCGCCGACGTCGCGGACTGCGAGGAAGCAAAAATCGAGCTTCAGGAGATTATCGAGTTCCTTAAAAACCCGAAACGCTTCTCGAAACTCGGCGGGAAAATCCCGAAGGGAGTGCTTCTTCTCGGGCCTCCCGGAACCGGCAAAACCCTTCTGGCCAAAGCTGTTTCCGGCGAGGCAGGAGTGCCATTCTTCAGTGTATCGGGAAGCGATTTCGTCGAGATGTTCGTCGGTGTCGGCGCGAGCAGGGTTCGAGATTTGTTCGATAATGCCCTCGCAAACGCCCCATGTATCGTGTTCATCGACGAGATAGACGCTGTTGGAAGACAGCGCGGCACAGGTCTCGGCGGCGGACACGACGAGCGCGAGCAGACATTGAATCAGATTTTGGTTGAGATGGACGGTTTCGAGGCGAACACCGGCGTTATTGTTCTCGCGGCCACTAACCGCCCGGATGTTCTCGACCCCGCGCTTCTCCGAGCCGGAAGATTCGACAGGCGCGTCGTTATTGACCGCCCGGATGTCAAAGGCAGAGAAGGGATTCTACGGGTTCACACTCGCGGAATACCTCTGGCTTCAGATGTCGATTTGGCTTCAATTGCCAAGGGGACGCCCGGTCTTTCTGGCGCGGATTTGGCAAATATCGCCAATGAAGCCGCTCTGATGGCCGCTCGTTTCCAACGCGATCAAGTCGAGCAAAAGGATTTCGAGCACGCAAAAGATAAAATCATGATGGGCATGGAACGCCGTAGCATGGCGCTTTCATCCGAAGAGAAAAAGATTACCGCATATCACGAGGCTGGCCATACGTTGGTTGGCAAACTTCTGCCGGGAAGCGATCCGATACATAAAGTAACGATTATTCCGCGCGGAATGTCCATCGGGCAAACAATGTATTTGCCGCAGGGCGACCGCCACGTTTACGGCAAGAGCTATCTCAAAACCAAACTTGTGCATGCCCTCGGCGGAAGGGCCGCAGAACTTATCGTTTTCGATGACCCCACGACGGGCGCGGATAACGACATCAAACAAGCCACAGACCTCGCTCACAAGATGGTTTGCTCCTGGGGAATGAGTGAAAAGCTTGGGCCTTTGAACTACAACGAGTCGGACAACGAAGTGTTCCTTGGCAGGGAACTTGTAACACGCGGTTCGAGGCACTCCGACGAGATTAACAGACTTATCGACGAAGAAGTAACATCTCTCGTCGAAGGCGCGCTGGAAAAAGCTCGTGAAATACTCCTCGAAAACCGCGGCAATCTCGACGGCATCGCGGAAGCGCTACTCAAGTATGAATCGCTCTCCGGCGAGGAGGTCGATCTGATAATTCAGGGACGCGAAATATTGCGAGATGAGGCTCAGCCCTCACCGACGGAGAAAATTAAAGCGGTAGAATCCGCACTCGAACCTAAAAAATCTCCCGGAACATCGATTTCCGGAGACGCCGCACCCGAACCGGCCTAAATTTTCAACCCTGAAATCTCGAAATGAAGGACTGAACAAGCACTATTGCGATTCCTGCAATAATGCCTTGTCGAATTTATTATTTTAGATATATTTTAGGATTATGGACGTCGCAAAAAGCCCATACGGCAACCCCGAGCTTTTTAACCCGGCCTCTGTCCAAGTGATGGGTGTGATAAATACTACCCCGGACAGCTTCTCGGACGGAGGACTTTTTTTCGACTCGATTCGCGCGGTCGAGCAGGGCTTGAAACTCGCGGAGGAAGGCGCAGATATTCTCGATATCGGCGGTGAATCGACACGCCCCGGCGCTGAGCCGGTTGACGAAACCGAGGAAATTCGGCGTGTAATCCCTGTTATTACAGCCCTTGCTGAAAACACGAGCATTCCGATTTCAATCGACACTTACAAATCGAATGTCGCAAAAGAGGCTGTTTCTGCCGGCGCGAGCATCGTCAACGATATTTCTGCAATGACTTTCGACCCGGATATGGCTCGGATTGTCGCAGAATCAGGGTGCGACTTGATTTTGATGCATATTTTGGGAACACCCCGCGACATGCAGAGGAATCCCGTTTACGATAACCTGCTGGAAGAAATCGCCACTTATTTGCGTGGACGCGTGGATTTTGCACTTAAATCTGGAATTTCGCAGGACAAAATTTGGGTCGATCCGGGAATCGGTTTTGGAAAACGTCAAACAGAAGAGCATCGCGATAATTTCGAAATTTTGGCACATCTCCCCCATTTTCGCGGAATCGGTTCGAAACTCGTCGTCGGGACATCGCGCAAGTCTTTTATCGGAAAAGCCTTAGGAGGCGTTTCGGCGGATGCGAGGCTCTATGGGGGGCTTGGGACATTCGCATGGTCAGCGCTATTTGGCGCGGATGTTCTTCGGGTTCACGATGTCGCCCCAACAATTGAGATGCTCAAACTAATGAGCGAGATTTACTCGAGTTTTCGCAAGGAGGGTCGGCTTTGACACTCGCAAAACTGTATTTTATGGAATTTGGAATACTTGATATAGTCGATATATTAATTGTAACATTTATTATTTATCAGTTTTTTTTATTAATGCGCGGCTCACGCGCTGTTACAATGCTTGTCGGACTTGGAGTTCTTCTTTTTCTTGCTTTCGTATCGACATGGCTCAACATGAATTCCCTTCAGTGGCTCATAACTCGCCTTGGAACAGTATGGGTTGTGGCATTTTTAATTGTTTTTCAGCCGGAATTACGCAATGCCCTTACCCGGCTTGGAAACACCCCCTTTTTCGGGAAACTTGTGTCCTCGAGTAGCGAAAAAATCCTCGACGAGGTTGTGCGTGCTGTTGAATTGCTTTCCGAGGCAAAAGTAGGCGCTTTGATAGCAATCAAACGTGAAGTCGGCCTAAAAACTTACGAGGAAACCGGTAAAAAGCTGGACTCTCAGGTTACCGCTGAACTTTTAGTTACGATTTTCACGCCGAGGACTCCACTTCATGACGGTGCGGTAATTATTGAAAACGACCGCATTATCGCGGCGGCCTGCGAACTACCCCTCACCTCGAATCCTCGCTACCAGCGATCTTTGGGCATGCGTCACCGCGCAGGGGTCGGGCTTTCGGAAGAAACAGATGCACTGATTATACTCGTTTCGGAAGAGAGCGGCACGATTTCTCTAGCCGTGCGCGGGCATTTGCGTAAAAACCTAACCCCGGACAAGCTCGGAAAGCTTCTCGAAGTCTCTATGAAAGGTCGCATAGAATAAATGTTCGTCGATAGAGTGAAAATTTTGGTTCGGGCGGGCAAAGGTGGCGACGGCGTTGTCGCCTTCAGAAGAGAGAAGTATGTCCCGCGGGGCGGCCCAGCAGGCGGCGATGGAGGCAAAGGCGGCAATGTCGTTTTTCGAGTCGATCACAACATGACTACTTTGCTCGACTTTAGATATATTCACACCTACAAAGCGCAAAATGGCCACGCCGGCGAAGGTTCAAGAAAAACAGGAGCCAACGGCGCGGATTTGATTATCGATGTTCCGCCCGGAACTCTTGTGCGAAATGCCGAAACGGAGGATATTATCGCCGATTTAGCCGATGGAAGCGTTATTATCGCAAAAGGCGGAAAAGGCGGCTACGGAAACGCACGTTTTGCAACACCATCGAATCAGGCACCGCAAAAAGCTACTCTTGGGAAGCACGGCGAGGAGTTCGAGCTGATTCTCGAGCTTAAGATCATCGCCGATGTCGGCCTTGCTGGAGCGCCAAACGCCGGTAAATCAACTCTCCTTTCCCGTTTGACTAAGGCAAGACCCAAAATTGCTCCTTATCCGTTCACCACATTGTCTCCGAACCTCGGCATAGTCGAGATAGACACGGAAAGAAGTTTTGTTTTATGTGATATTCCGGGGCTTATCGAGGGCGCGAGCGAGGGGAAAGGGCTTGGTCTCGAGTTTCTTCGCCATGTCGAGCGGACACGGGTCATACTTCTTCTTGTCGATTTATCCGATTCGCCGATTGAAACGCGCGCCATGCTCCTCGACGAAATCTATAACTACGCAGAGGGCATTCTTCGTGAAAAACATATTATCACAGTTGGCACGAAGCTCGACATCGCCGACAAAGCGAAGGATTGGAAAGATATTCTCGGCGAAGACTCTGTTTTGATAAGTTCGGTTACTGGCGAAGGCCTGACTGATCTTTTGAATATGGTTTACAAGAAGCTTAAGGAAATCGAAATCGACGAACTATAATGGAACCCACAGAAAAACATCGTATTTACTGGCACTTGGCGCTTTCAAGGGTGCCGAATGTCGGCCCGGTAACTGTCAAGACTTTGCTCGACTATTTTGGCGATCCAAAAACGGTATTCCTTCAGGACAGAGGTAATCTCGGCAAGTTCATGCGTTCCAACGCAATCGACAGCCTGCTTGACTACGACCCCGAAAAGGACACTTTTATAAACGACGAACTCGCTAAAATCGAGGATAAAGACGTTACAATATTAACTCCTATTGATAAAGAATATCCAAAGCTTTTACGCTCAATTCTCGACCCACCTTCGATTCTTTATGTTCGAGGCGAGGTTCAGCCGAAAGATGAAATCGCAGTCGGAATCGTGGGAACACGTAGAGCTACTCGATACGGTATCGATCAGGCAAAGCGTTTCGCAGAATACCTTGCAGGCCAAGGCTTGACTGTTGTCTCCGGAATGGCGATGGGAATCGATGGGAACGCGCAGGAATCGGCCATTAATGCTGGCGGCAGAACAATCGCGGCTCTCGGGTGCGGTGTCGATATAGTTTACCCATCGATTAACAAAAAGCTCTATGATAATATAGTAGAACATGGAGCGATTGTCAGCGAATACCCAATGGGAACACAGCCCACACCGGAGAATTTTCCTAAACGAAACCGGATTATAAGCGGCTTGTCGCTGGGCGTTCTCGTTATCGAAGGCGGAGTCAAAAGTGGCGCGTTGATTACCTATAAATACGCTCTGGATCAGGGACGCGAGGTTTTCGCAATCCCCGGCCCAATCGATCGGCCGACTTCGGAAGGGCCGAATATGTTGATTCAAAAAGGGGCGACGGTAGTAACAGACCCCTCTCAAATAATCGATTATCTGAATATCCCCACCAAGAGCAAAGAAGCTCGTCGAAAGGCTTTGGACGTCGCAGACAGCTTACAGGGAATCGAAAAAGTATTATTTGATGTGCTCGATTATGATGGAAAACATATTGACATTATCGCGAGAGAAACTAAAATGGATAGCCAGCATGTTTTGATGACGCTTTCCATGCTGGAACTTAGGGATCTAGTGAAGCGTCTCCCCGGAATGAACTTCGCAAAAAACGTATAGCGGCGTAACATCATGATTAAAAAAGAGATAGAAGTAGTAAACAGGCTCGGTCTTCACGCGAGACCGGCCACGATGCTCGTCAAAACGGCCTCCAGCTTCAAATCAAAAATTATCATTAAAAAGGACGAGCTTAGCGTCGATGCTAAAAGTATCATGGGAGTGCTTATTTTAGCGGCTCAGAAGGGTAGTCTCCTTATTATCGAGGTTGACGGCTCCGACGAAAACGATGCCGCTACGGCAATCGAAGATCTTTTCCGGAGGGGCTTCGACGAGGATTGACATGAACCTGCCGAACATCCTCACAATTCTCAGGACAATCATGGCGCCGCTCGTTTTTTTAGCGGTCTATACAGGCGGTAAATGGCTTATTCCCGGCCTTTTCATGTTTATTGTCGGCGCGGCGACCGATTGGATGGACGGCTATTTTGCGAGGCGGCACAAAACGGTAACCGGTTTCGGCCAGTTCGCGGACCCCGTTGCAGATAAACTATTGTCCGGTTTCGCATTAGCCACCGTTGCCGCGACAGAATACGCGGCGGTCTGGCCGGTGGTTGGAATTATAACTCGCGATGTCCTCGTAACAAGTTTCAGATTTTGGGGCTTAAGCAAAAAGAAGAAGATTCTTCCGAGCAAGGCCGCAAAGGCGAAAACTGCAGTGGAGATGCTATCTATCATAGGTATAATGGGTTACATCGCTTTTGGCGGGACGGTCGAGGGCTTTTGGCTTGGAACCGCATCACTAATTTTGGTTTTTGTTTTGGCTTGGGCGACCGCGATCGACTATTTTTGGAAAAACCGCGAGCTTCTATTCGGCGAGCCGACTGTTATAGACGACAGACCGGATCAGCAACTCTGATTTTGGCGATAAATCACGAGGCAAAACCCCTTGGGAGAAAACTCAGGGGGGATTTTTATTATTTCTGGCGAAGCGAGATTTGCTGAAGGGCGCTGGTTTTCGGCCTCTGCAATCTCTCTTTCTGCGTCGGGACCTTTGAGAAATATAATCGAGCCATTTTTGCACATGAATTTTTCGAGAATCGGAAGGCTTGCCCCGATCGAGGAAAATGCCCTTGTAAGGGCGTAATCAAAAGGTTCTTCGAGGGGAACCTTTTCGATACGTTGGTTGATTACACAAGCATTTTCTATCTTAAGCTGGCTTAAAACGCGCTCGACAAACCTCGCCTTTTTTCCGTTCGATTCTACCATAGTAACTTTGGAATTTTGAGCGACAATCGCGAGAGGGATTCCGGGAAATCCGGCACCGGTGCCGACATCGAGAATCCTTGCGGGCGAGGTAACGACCCCCAGAATTAGCGGCCATAACGAATCGAGCACATGTCTTTCCCAGATATGCTCGATTTCCCCAGAAGCAAGCAAGTTCAAGCTTTGCGACGATTCGCCTACCATCTCGACAAAGCCGTTGAGCTTTTCTAATGCTTCGCCGGACAAATCGAGACCGAATGCAGAGAGCGTTTTTGTCAGCATATCTCTTTTCATAACAATATGTTATACAATTGTTTCACGTGAAACATTATTGTTTTTCAATGAAATGTAGATCGAAAAAATCGAGGCCGGCGAGATTCCGGGGATTTCGGCGGCCTCGCCCAAAGTCGATGGCCTACGAACAGTTAGTTTCTCCCTTGCCTCAGAAGTCAAAGAATCTACTCGATTATAATCTATATCTTCCGGTATTTTTGTCCTGTGAATCGAAGGCCTCTCCTCTGCGCGCTTCTCTTCCCTTCTCAAAAAGTGCTCATATAAAATTTCAATCTCCACTCGTTCGGCTATTTCTTGTGGGATGTTCTCCGCATCAAGCCCCGCCTCGACCAAATCAGAATACGATGTGCCGGGTATTCTTAAGTATCGCTTCGCTGTCGGGCGAACAGGGCCGGAAATTTTCGCCGCAAGCTCTCCGGGGACATTAACTGAATCGAGTCTTAGCATCTCGGCCTCGAAAAGCCTTTCGTTTTCTCTGTATTTGTCTATTAATCTTGGGCTTAGAAGCGAATGCTTCTCCGAAATGTCGAGAAGGCGATATATCGCGTTATCTTCGCGAAGACGCAAACGGTGCTCTGCACGTGACGTGAACAATCGATACGGCTCATCTACCCCCGATGTCGTGATGTCGTCTATCATTACGGCGATATAGGATTCTTTTCTGGATAGTATTAACGGCTCTTTCTCTTTTATTTTTAATGCGGCGTTTATTCCGGCAAGAACGCCCTGCCCTGCGGCTTCTTCATATCCGCTTGTGCCGTTTATCTGTCCGGCAAAATAAAGGCCTTCAATTTTTGCGTGCTCAAGCGACTTCCGAAGCCCTCTCGGGTCTATGCAATCATACTCCACAGCGTATCCGGGCTGAGACATCGTGCAGTTTTCTAATCCCTTAATCGAATGCAATACATTCTCCTGAATTTCTGCTGGAAGGCTCATGGATACGCCATTTACATACAATTCTTTTGAATTTCGTCCTTCGGGTTCGAGGAATATTGTGTGCGACTTTCTTTCTGGAAACCTCGCAACCTTTATTTCCAAAGATGGGCAATATCTCGGGCCTGTGCCCGAAATTCTGCCGTCAAACATGGGGCACTTTGTAAGATTTCTCTGAACAATATCGTGCGTTCTTTCATTCGTTCTTGTTATCCAACATGTCATCTGGTCGGATATTGGCAATTTACTATTTGTGTATATCGAAAATTGGCGATAGCTTTCTTCCCCTCGATGTTCTGTGATATTAATGTAATCTACTCCATCGGCTAATATTCGCGGCGGAGTTCCTGTTTTGAATCTATTTAAGCCTATCCCAAGCTCTTTTAGGCTTTCCGCGATTGTATCGGCAGGTCTTTCGCCCTTTCTCCCCTCCCGATTGCACTTTTCTCCTGTGTATGTTTTTCCGCAAAGAAATGTCCCTGTCGCGATTATCGCGGCTTTGCATTCGATTCTTCCTGCGACATCAGTTTCTATTGCTCTTACACTCCCGCTTTTTACTTCTATTCTTTGCGCCTCAGCCTCAATTATGTCTATACTTTCGAAACATGATAGCTCTCTTTGAACTACTGTTTCATAGCCTTTCCTGTCGTTTTGCGATCTCGTTGCGCGAACTGCGGCGCCCTTGCTTCTGTTCAGAACTCGATACTGCAATGCTGTTCTATCGGCGCAAATGCCTATTAATCCGCCAAGAGCGTCAACCTCGCGGACAACCTGACTTTTCGCAAGCCCTCCTATCGCCGGGTTACAGCTCATCCGTCCAATAGAAGACTTCTGTAGAGTGATTATCGCCACAGACGCCCCTATTCTCGAGGCTCCCACCGCGGCTTCTACTCCGGCATGCCCTCCGCCTATTATTATAACATCGTATCTCTTCATTATTACCTTAAAATACGTATGGATAAGCATTTCGCAAGAATGTTTCACGTGAAACAAAAAGTTTTTGACAGATGAGAATATTTCATTAATCTTTATTTATAACTTTGAGGTGATATATGCGCTTTCCGCAGTTTTCCCCATTTCTTTTTCTTTTTTTACTCATTCAAGCTCTGTTCGGTTTGACAGTAAAAGATGTGCTCTCAAATCCCGGCTCGGTCGAAATTTCTCTATCTGTCGAGGAATTCTCTTTAATACCTCGTGATGAATTTTTCGATATTTCAATTCCAAATTGTGGCTATCGAGGAAACCCCGGCTCGCCATCTCTTGCCGGAAAAAGCTTCTATGTGGCTCTTCCAAAGGGAGAAATTCCCGAAGTTTTTCTTGATGTGCTTTGCTGGTCAGATTGGTATGACATCATTCCATCGCCAGTTCCAGATTTCGATTCCAATTTTCCTTATTCCGTCTCGCCTTCCTCTTCCTATAATAATACTACCTATGCTCTCGCCGAGCTGAAAGAAACCGGAACATTTCGCGGCGTTTATTTCGCCATGATAGATTATATTCCAGTCGAGTATAATCCTCGCCTCGGCGTTAGATTCGCCTTGGTGGCTTCTTTGCGCATAAGTTTTTCTCCTATTGAGATTGAATTCGACGAAAGATATCTTAGTCCGGTTTTTGAGAAACTTCTTCGCTCTTTTCTTGTCAACCCCGACGACGCTCTTCCAGAAGAGCCCTGTTATTTCACAGGCCCATGGCACTCTTCACAGGGCGCGGAGCTTCTCGTTATAAGCCTTCCAGCCTATGCATCCGGTGTTGAGGCATGGGCAGAATTGAAGCACACCTCCGGAATTCCAACACGAGTTGTTACAACCTCTGTTACTGGCACAACTCGCGATTTGATAAAGGCTTACATACAAAACGCCTACGACACTTGGGAAATTCCGCCCTCTTACATTCTTTTCGTCGGGGATGCCGATGAAATGCCTACAAATAGTTGGGCAAACGGCGGAGTCGGCGACGGCCCCTATGGTTGCGTCGATGGTGACGATTATTTCCCGGACATTCTTACAGGTAGATTTTCCTGCGATAACGTTACACAGCTTGCCATTCTTATCCGAAAAGCCCTAAATTTCGAGAATTCCCCCGATACGACCGACGATTGGTTTGCACGGGCTGTCGGTGTGGTTCGTGAAGACGGCCCGCCATACGGCCCAGTGGATTCTTCCTACAACGCCGCGGTCGGTTATGCGATGGAGCAATGCTCTCTCGCCGGCTTTTCTTCGTCTCCCGTTTTTCGCAGATCTCTCGGGCATACTTCAACGAACGTCCAGCCTTTTATTTCTGCGGGTTGCTCATTTGTTTCTTATCGCGGTCAGGCCGCCCCCGATTGGTATGGCCCTTTTAGTAATCTGCATAGCCTTGCCACTGGCGTTAAATGCCCTATAACCGTTTCCATTACCTGCTTTACGGGCGGTTTTCATTCGTCCGATAATAATCTCTGCGAGGTCAGCACCCGTGCCGGCACAGTCGATTACCCACAAGGTTCTGTCGCTTGGATTGGACAAGGGGTCGCCAGTTCATATTCAATAGAGCGTTCATCTCTTTCTAAACATATCTTCGAGGGTTTTTTCGAGGCCGGCCTTAACGAGCTTTCTGCGGCGCATCTTTACGGCAAAAACGAGATGCTGGCAGAATTCGGACCAACTTATGCCGCAGAGGCTGAATATAAGACGACTACACTTGTCGGAAGCCCCGAAATGCGCGCATGGACTGCCCAAATCGCCATTCCGGAGGTGGTCTGTCTTCCCGCAATCTCGCCGACAGAGAGTTTCTTCGATGTTTTCGTGTATGTCGATGGCGCACCCAGGGGCGGTCTCAGAGCCGCGTTAAGCCAGGATACGCTTATGTCTTTTGCCTTTACTGACGCATTCGGAAGTGCTTCAATCGAGTTTACACCACTTCCCGATCCCACTCTGCCGATCCTTCTTGCGGTAACCGGCGCGAATATCTATCCTCATTTCGATTTTCTCGACCTCGCTCTCCCCGGTGTCCTTCTATGGCCTGCTCCGGTTGTGTTTTCAGAGATTTCCGGCAATGGCGACACTTTCATTAACCCCGGCGAGACTTTTTCTTTTCAACCTCGCATTATTAACCTCGGCGTAGATACAGCCCTGGGGCTTTCCGGAAGGATTATCATGCCTTGGGATTTTATCTGGGATGACTCTCTTAGCGATTTTCCTGCCGCGGCGACTTTCGACACTGTTGCCGGCAATCCGCTTGCATTCACTGTCCCCGAGGATTACCCCGCCGCCGGTTCGCTCTCTTTCAAAATTTACATCGAAGATCATCCCGACGGCCCATGGCTTATCGAATTTCCAAACCACCCGAAGGTTCACCGTTTCAAGCTCGAAGTCGATAGCATTGTAATTGCGGACAACCCTCCCTACGGCGATGACAATGGCAAAATCGACCCCGGCGAGACTGTGGATATTTGCATTCGAATGAAAAACCCCGGAAACGGCGTTTGCGACAGCCTTTTTGCCAGCTTTTTTCCGAATAACGACAGTATTGCAATTGTTTCGAACACTGCTCGTGCCGGAATTTGGGAATCGTTAGAGACCGGTTTTCTTAGCCCATGTTTCACCTTCGATATCTCACCCGAACTTCACTATGTGCCGGCTAGACTATTCGATCTTCACCTCGAAGCCTACTGCAACACATACTCTTACGCCGAGACTATCGAAGTTCCACTTAGTCTCCGCGAAGGCATACTCTCGGTGTCTCCGTGGCTACATTACATCGGCGAGCCGCTTTTTATCGACCTCGGTGACGGCGATGGCATTTTAGAGCCGGGTGAGCGCATCGGTATAATCCTCAACTTAAAAAACAGCGGAAGTGCTACAGCATACGAAGTGTTTGCGGGCATTTCCGCCACTCCATTTATCTATTCCGACGGCCATTCCGCTTTCTTTGGCGATATCCCCTCTGATGCCGTAATCACGAACACCCTCGATGCAATCACCTGCTCCACAGCCCATTATACGCCGACGGACACCATTCTCGAAGTGCCGATTCTCCTCATGGAGTCAACCGGCGGATATTCCCACGCGATAAAGGTCTTCCTTCCAATTGGAACTCCCTCGCAAATCTCCGAAAAATCGCCCCTCCCGAAATCTATCTCGATTGGAAACTTTCATCCCAATCCATTCAATTCCTCCGGAGAATTCGAAATCTATTTGCCAGACTCGCACGAAGACATGCGTATCGAAGCCTACAATATCACCGGAAGGCGGGTTCAGCTTATCCACGACGGCGCGATTTCCGCCGGACAACACAAATTTATTTTCACACCGCCAAATTCAGCTTCGGGTCTTTATTTAATAAGGATAAGGGTCGGCGCTCAGAATTTCTCATTAAAGGCCGTGTTTCTCGAATAATCCTCTCGTTTTAGCGAATATAAATTTCTGAATTTTTAGTATTGACTGAAACTTTAGAAATCATTATATTTCCAATGGAGGTGTTTCATGGTTGAAGATAACAAAAATTTTTCCGAGTTCATAGAAGAGGCGGGAGTTCTTTTCGAGTATTTCGGGACAACAAGGATGATTGGAAGAATCTTCGGGTGGATGCTCATCTGCAGGCCGCCATATCAAAGCCCAAAACAAATCGCTGAGGCTCTCGATGCCAGTGCTGGCTCGATAAGCACCTCCCTAAGAACTCTACAACAGATAGGTTTCATCGAGAAAATCGGTGTTCCCGGCGATAGAAGCTCATATTACAGAATCGACGGCGATGCTCTCGGAAAAGCTTTGCTGAACAAGTCAAAAGGTATCGAACAGATGGTCGAACTTGCAAATAAGGGTATAAGCCTTGCCGAAGATTACTCCGAAGCCGAAAAAAGCCGCCTTATGGAGCTACATGATATTTACACCTGGTTTGCGCGGGAGTTCCCAAAGTTCATTAATAGCTATTTTGAATCGAAAAAAAATGGAAAGGGTTAGTGATATGCAAAAGACGCTTTTATGGATAACCATAGCCTGTTTGATCGCAGGGCTTGCATTCGCGGAGACCGATTCTGAGATTCTCGACAAGATCATCGCCAAACAGGACGAGCTATATCGATCCTCCACGAGTCACGCCTTTATGGAGATGAGCATAACAACACCAAACTGGGAGCGGACTTTGGAGATGGAGGCTTGGTCGGAGGGAATGGACAAATCCTTCATCGTGATAAACGCGCCCGCCAAAGAAAAGGGAACCGCCACTTTGCGAGTCGATGAGGAGATGTGGAACTACCTTCCGAAAACCGACAAAGTGATGAAAATCCCGCCCTCGATGATGATGAGCAGTTGGATGGGCTCCGATTTCACCAACGACGACCTCGTCCGCGAAACCTCGCTAAAAGAGGATTACGACGCCGAAACCTTCCTCCCTGAACAAATCGACGATGAGCTTATCTACATCCGCCTCACCCCGAAAGAGGACACTCCGACAGTTTGGGGAAAAATCGAGTTCGCGGTCCGCAAAAGCGATTATCTTCCGGTTTGGCAGAGGTTCTACAACGAACGAAACGAGCTTGTGCGGATTATTGAGTTCAAAGAAATCAAGAATGTCGGCGGCAAAACCATCCCCACGGTGATGGAGCTGATCCCGCAAAACAAAGTGGGTCACAAAACAATAGTCCGTTATATCGATGTTCAGTTCGATATCCCCCTCGACCCGAACATCTTCTCATTGCGCAATCTTCAGAAAACAAGGTAGCCCTAATTGAGAAACCCAAAGAACAAACGACCTCTCCTTTCGAGCATCATCGGCGAGAGCAACGCCACGATGCTAACTATCGCCTACCGCAATGTTTTCCGGCAAAAACGCCGTTCGCTAATAACCTCGCTTGCTATGTTTGGCGGATTTTTGCTGGCGTCGGTGTCTTTGGGCTTTATCTCCGGCTCTTTCGGCGATATGGTCGAGCAGTTCACCCGTAATAACTTGGGACACATACAGATACATAGCCATGGCTATTTCGAAAAACCCACTCTCTACAACACAATCGAAAATTACGAAACCCTCGCCGAAAAAGTGATGTCTTTCAACGGCATCGAAAGCTGGGCGCCACGCATCTATTCCGGCGGACTCGTTTCAATCGGCAATAACACCGCCGGCGCGAGCATCATAGGAATCCATCCCGAGATGGAGACACAGACACTTAACTTTCGATCTCAGGTCAATGAGGGCGAAATGCTCCCCATTACGCCCTCCCACGCCGCCCTGATCGGCAAGGGATTAGCGAAAATCCTCGAAGCCGATGTCGGAGATTCCCTCGTGATTGTCTCGCAGGCCGCCGACGGCTCGATCGCAAACGATATTTATGTAATTTCGGGGATTACCTCCTCCGGCAACGAACTCGCGGACAGAAACTCGGTGCACCTCGACATTCGAGACGCGCAGGAGCTGTTCGCCCTCGATAATCGCGCCCACGAGCTTGTTTTCGTCGTCGATAACACCGAAAAAGTCGCAAAATATACCCGCGTGCTTCGTGCAGAAATCGACACATCGAAATATTCAATAATGCCGTGGCAGGAGTTCGCAAAATCTTTCTACGAAATGATACAGGCGAAATTTTCCGGCAATTACATCGTAAATTTGATTATCGGCCTTATTGTCGGTATCGGCGTGCTGAACACCGTGCTGATGTCGGTGCTCGAACGCACCCGCGAATACGGCGTCCTAAAGGCAATCGGCACAAAGCCCTCTCAGATTTTCAGACTCATAATGTTCGAGGTGCTGATTTTAGCCCTCGCAAGCATCGCTCTCGGCGCAGTTCTGGGCATAGGCGTAAACTTTTTCTTCTCGAAAGTCGGCATTCCCTACGGCGAAGGATTCGATGTCTCCGGATTCATTTTCGAGAAAATGACGTCGAGGATTACCCCGCAAACGATATTTCTGCCAGCAACTATCGTCTTTTTCACAGCGATGTTAGTAGGTATTTTCCCCGCAATTTTCGCCGCAAGAACACAGGCGGCCAAAACCATGCGAATGTAGGTCTTCGCGATTATGACCGATATAAATCAAAATTCTGGCAAAACCTTTCTGGGGCGAATCTTCGGCGACAAAACCGCGATAATGTTCAGAATGGCCTTCCGCAATGTTTTTCGGCAAAAACGAAGGTCTTTTATCACAGCCCTCGCGATGTTCGGCGGATTTACTCTCGCATCGTTAGCTATTGGACTCGCGGACGGCTCCTACAATCAGATAATCGACAGCTTCACACGCAACAACATGGGACATATACAGATACACGGCGAAGGTTATCTCGATAGGCCGACTCTTTACAATACAATCGACGACTTCGCCTTCATCGAAAATGCCGTATCCGGGATATCCGGCGTCGAGGGATGCGCGCCGAGGGTCTATTCCGGAGGCCTCGCATCGGTTGGCACGAAAACCTTTGGCGTGCAGATCATCGGAATCGATCCGAAAAGCGAAAATTCCGCACTCGGTTTTGCATCAAAAGTCAAAATCGGCGAGATGCTCCCTGACAAAGCGAACCACACCGCCCTTATCGGCAAAGGTCTCGCGAAATCTCTCAACGCAAGCGCTGGAGATTCGATAGTCATAGTATCGCAGGCCGCCGACGGCTCTATCGCAAACGATATTTACCGCATATCCGGAATTGTAGATTCCGGAGACGAAATGTCCGACCGTAGCTCCATGTTCCTTCACATCGAGAATGCGCAGGAACTTTTCGTTCTCGAGGGCAGAATCCACGAAATCATCATCGTTGTCGAGAAAATACGCAAAGTGGCGTCTATTACGGCGGATATCCGTGGAGTGGTCGATACGTCGAAATACTCCGTTCTTCCGTGGCAGGAGTTCGCAAAGGGCTTCTACGACGCTATGTCCGCCGATAAGCAGGGCAACTATATCACGCAGTTAATTATCGCATTAATTGTTGGGATCGGCGTGCTGAACACCGTTTTGATGTCCGTGCTCGAACGCACACGCGAATACGGCGTTCTAAAAGCAGTGGGCACAACACCGGCGCAGATAATCAAACTCATTATGTCAGAGGTTTTCATACTCGCCTCTGCAAGCGTGATTGTCGGCGCGATCATAAGTATTATCGGAAATTCGATCCTCTCCAAAGTCGGCATCGATTTCGGGACAGAATTCACAATTGGCGGATTCACGATGGAAAAAATGTTCAGCGAAGTCAGCGCCGGAAGCCTCACTCTACCGACGCTTATGGTTCTCGTAACTGCTATCGTGGTAAGTGTTTTCCCCGCGATTCACGCCGCACGCACAGAACCGGCGAAGACAATGCGAATGTAAACGATTAATATTGAGGAAAAACCCATGGGGATGTATCTCAAATTAGCATGGCGTAACCTTCTGAGGAACAAACGACGCACCTTTATCGCCGGCACTGCGATTGGCATCGGCCTCGCCGCCCTTATTTTCTACGACGCGATGATGATAGGCATGGAGAATAACATGATTAGCACATCGACCTCGTCATTTATGGGTGAAGCGCAGATACACGCCGAAGAGTTCCTCGAAACTCAGGATGTCGAGCTGACAATCCGCGGATTGGACGGTGTCGTCGAGAAACTCGAATCGGAGGGAATTGTCGAGGCGTTCACCCTTCGCGCGATGGCCTTCTCGATGCTCAGTTCGGCGGGCAATGTCTCCGCGGTCGAGCTTTTCGGCGTCGTTCCTGAAACCGAGGCAAAGCTTTCGAAAATCGACGACGCCATCATCGAGGGAGAGTTCTTCTCCGGCGATTCGAAACGCGATATTGTAATCGGAAGCAAGCTCGCGGAGCTTCTCGAAGTGCAAATCGGCGACCGTGTAGTCGCAACTGTGGCGCAGGCTAACACCGGCGAACTTTCCCAAGAGCTTTTCCGCGTCTCGGGCATTTATCATTTCGGTGACCGCGCTCTCGATGCCGCGCTGGCGTTCGTTCGACTTCCGGTGGCGCAGGAAATGCTCGCAATTGAAGGCGACGTCCACGAAATTTCTATAAAATTCAAAGACATCCAATATTCACGAATAGACACCCTCGCCTTTTGGGATAAATTCTCGACAGGAGGCAACGAGGCAAAGTCTTGGGTGAAACTATTCCCCCAGCTCGAAGCCGTTTTCGAGATGTCACAAATGGCCAAGGGTATCGTGGGCATGATACTCTTCGCGATTGTCGCGCTGGGAATTATCAATACGCTGTTTATGTCTCTTCATGAGCGGATGTTCGAATTCGGAGTCATAAAAGCAATCGGCACGAGACCTTTCAAAATCGCCCAGTTGATAGTATTCGAGGCGGCATTTCTGTCGATAATTAGCGTGGTCATCGGAAGCATCATCTCGATCGCGGTTAATTCTTATATTGCCCATATCGGTATCGACTACCGTGGCATGGAGTTCCTCGGCACAACCGTCCAGGAGCTTATCTACCCGGTGATTAAGCTCGAACATTATATTATCTACCCAATATGGGTTTTCATTCTAACCTCGTTGGTGGGCATCTATCCCGCGGTTCATGCCGCACGGCTCAAACCCGCCGAGGCGATGCGCAGAAGTGTTTGATAAATAACGAATTACAATAGGGACGGAAAAATGTCAGACAGAATCATCATCGAAGCCAAAGGCGTTAGAAAAACCTATACCGACAACGGCGTGCCAGTCGATGCGGTTCGCGGAATCGACCTCAAAATAAACGAGGGCGATTTCGCGGCGATTATCGGGCCTTCCGGTTCTGGAAAAACCACTTTCCTGAATATCATCTCGGGGTTGGATACACCATCCGAGGGCGAGGTTTGGCTCGACGGCAAGCTTCTTTCGAAAATGTCCGGCGGCGAGCTTTCAAATTTCCGCCGCGACAATATCGGGTTCATCTTTCAGGCCTATAATCTCATTCCGGTGCTCACGGCGGAGGAAAACATTGAATATATCATGCTTTTGCAGGGCATCGGCAAAGATGACCGGCACCGCAGAGTAATCGAGATACTCGAACAGGTTGGAATGGGGGGTCTTCACGACCGCCGTCCGTCCCAACTTTCCGGCGGACAGCAACAAAGGGTAGCTGTTGCGCGTGCGATGGTATCGCGGCCTTCGATTATCCTCGCCGACGAGCCGACAGCGAATCTCGATTCGGCAACCAGCGGCGGTCTTCTCGATCTTATGCACGACCTCAACAAGAAAACCGGCATGACATTCGTGTTTTCGACTCACGACGAGATAGTAATCGAGCGTGCAGAGCGGCTGATTGTTCTTCGCGACGGCATGGTCGAAAAGGACGAGTATAGGAAATGAAAAAATTGTTGCGGACAGCTCTGCTATTAACGATTGCTGTCTCGAGCCTTTCCGCTTCGGACACCTTCGATTTTCGTGGCTATTGGAAGAATTTCTTTTCGATGGCATACCCAGCAAAAATTGAAAGTATCCCCGATTCAGGACCCATCGGTTCTGCAAACTACCGCTTCAATATGAAGCTTTTCTATGACCCATTTAATTTTCTATCGTTTCGCCTTTCATATGACATCGAACCGCGGATTACCTCCGGCCAAAGTTCGACAGGTCTTCTTTTCACAAGCTTTTCCGGCTCGACCTATCGAGTTGACGACCCAAAATCGCCAATCTGGCCGGAGGATTATAATGGCGAGGGCTTCGCTCTTTTCCAAAATCTCGATAGGTTTTATGCCGACTTCGAATTCCCCTTCGCGGATTTTCGTATCGGCAGGCAGGCTATCGCATGGGGAAATGCGCGTGCTGTAAATCCCACCGATGTTCTCGTCCCCTTCAGATTCGACGCTCTCGACACCGAGGAGCGCCCCGGTGTCGATGCAATCCGTGCGCGATTCCCCCTTGGGGTGATGTCTGAGCTGGATTTTGGATATCTTCCCGGCGAGGATTGGGATATGGCCTCGATGGCGGCGTTTGCGCGTGGCAAATTCTATTTTTGTCAAATCGATATCGCCCTAACAGCTATGCTTTTCCGCGAGTATGCTCTCGCCGGAATAGACATCACGAGAGCAATCGGCGGCGCAGGGGCATGGATCGAGGCTTCCTATGTTCAACCCGCGCTAACAGTTGATTCCCTCGAACTCGACCCCTATTTTCGTCTCACTCTTGGAGCGGACTATATCCTCGGCGACGGCACATATCTATTTGGGGAATATCATTACAATGGCGCCGGTGCTTCTTCCTCGAAAGATTATATCGCCAACCTCGCCGATAACCGAGCATATTCGCAGGGTGGTGTTTACCTGATGGGTCAACACTATTTTATTGCCGGAGGAGCCTATCAGTTCACTCCGCTTATTTCGGGCGGAGGGCAGATAATGTTCAATGCGAAAGATTATTCCGCACTAATTGCACCGAACATCGAATATAATATTGCGGAAAACATCTATGTCTCAGCGGGCGTATTTGTCGGCACAGGCTCTTCGATGCATTTTGAGTCTCCCTCTATTCAAGATTATTTCCCTTCGGTAGATGCGCGCTCCGAGTTTGGAAATTACCCCGACATGGCATTTGCGAGCTTCAGGATTTATTTTTAGTTTAATAAATCCCTCCGCGCACCGGGGCGTCGCGTTCCGCGAAGGATCGGGACATAGATTCTTCGCACGACATAACTCCTTTCATCCCGATCCTTCGCGGAACCAGCCAGTCCGGCTTCTGCAATATATCTTCCCCATATTTCAAGGCTATTCGCGCATAAATCAACCTTCTCGATTTATTAAGTTAGGCCGGACTGGCTGAGTCGGTTTTCAACCGACTGCGACGCCCCTCGATGTAACCGGTAAATTAACCAATGGGCTAAACAACTCGCTAAAATCCTCTTCCCCTAATAACCAACGACCGATTTAACCATTGCTATTTCCACAAATTATCCTATTATCATCAGAATCTTTTACCTCTGTATTCTGATGATAGATAATATTCCATATGCCGGAGAGATTTTTGCCCTTGTAACCGCTCTTGTATGGGCGTTTGCGGTCATTCTTTTCAAAAAGAGCGGGGAGAAAGTCCATCCACTCGGCCTAAATCTATTTAAAAGCGGCCTGACACTCATCCTTATGGTCCCGACCATCTATCTTTTCGGCGAGAAATTGAACTACCCGGCGCCTTTCAGTGATTACGCCATGCTCATCCTCAGCGGAATTCTCGGTATAGGCCTTGGCGACACACTGTTTTTCAAGGGCTTGAACAAGCTCGGTGCAAGCCTCAGCTCCATCGCCGGATGTTCCTATAGCCCGATAATCATCGGTCTTTCTATGATTATGCTCGGCGAAAAGTTTACGCTTCTGCAGGTCGTCGGCACTACAATGATTATCTCTGCGATCATTGCAACCTCCGGTGAGATAAGGATCGGGACTATCGGGAGAAAAGACCTCGCGCTCGGCGTAATCTACTCGCTACTAGCGAATCTCGCGAACGGCGTTGGTATCGTTCTTATAAAGCCTATTTTGGACAAATCCCCTTTGTTATGGGCAACTGAAATACGGCTTGTTGGAGGCGTTGCGACGATAATCGTGATCATGCTTTTACGAAAAAATCGCGTCGCCATATGGGATTCGCTCACAAAAACCAACAGCTGGGGATGGACAATCTCCGGAACCATGATAGGCACCTATCTTGCGATGGCGCTCTGGCTGGCCGGTATGAAATTTACTCAGGCATCCACAGCCGCAGTTCTCAACCAAACGAGCCACATATGGGTCTTCCTTTTCGCCGCGCTATTTCTCAAAGAGAAAATGAATCCTATGCGCATCTTCGCAATTGCGCTTGCAATGACAGGGGTTTTTCTGGTCGCAACAGGATAATTGTCCTTCATTTTCCCATCGATTGCAAAATCTTGTCCCCCAGCTCCTCTGCCGAATATTAGCCGACAACACTTATCCCCTTTCCATGCCCCCTTTCGCCAAGAATCTCAATCAATGCTTGTTATATTTCCTTTCGATTATTAAATTATTGGATTGACGCAAGGAGTCCAATGGCGAATTATGCGCAAAGAGTAACAAGTTTTAAGCAATCGAGCATCGACGTGATGACCGCAATCGCGCTGGAACACGACTGTATTATGCTTGCAGGCGGCACCCCGGGTTTCGACGCTCCCGAGGGACTTGTTCGAATCGCGGAGAAATATCTTCAAAAAGGCCACAATCAATACACGGTGAATCGAGGCGGAAAACGCCTCCGTTACGCTATCGCCGAGAAGTGGAGCAAACATCTCGGACGCAAAATCGATCCGGAATCCGAAATCACGATAACCTGCGGCGCTACCGAAGCCCTGCTCGACTGCGCTCTCGCCCTCCTCGACATCGGCGATAAATCAGTTATTCTCGAGCCTTTTTACGAAAACTACCGAAGCATAAGCCTTCTCGCGGGAGCCCAGCCTGTGACGGTTCCACTTATTCCGCCAGCCTGGGAGCCGGATTTTAACGCCCTCGAAAAATCCGCTATCGGGGCGAAACTCCTGATAATCAATACTCCCCACAATCCCACCGGCGCAGTGTTTTCCGAAGAGTGCCTTCGCGCAATCGCAGAAATCGCTGTGCGAAACGACCTCTTCGTTATTTCCGACGAAACATATCGGACGATGGTTTTCGACGGCGAAGAACCTAAATCGATAGCCTCACTCCCCGGCATGGCCGAAAGAACCGCCATTGTAAGCTCTTTCTCGAAAACAATGACCACCACCGGATGGCGCGTCGGGTTCTTCATCGCACCGGCGGAAATGTCTTCGCAAATACGCAAAGCGCACGATTTCGCTTCGATATGCGCCCCGGCACCCTTTCAGGACGCCATCGCGGAATATTGGCTTTCTGAGGATTTCGATGCATACTTCTGCAAATTGATGACCGATTACCGAGTAAAGGCTGAAATCCTAACAAGCGCTCTAATCGATTCAGGATTCGAAGTAACGCCGCCAAGGGGAGCATACTATATCCTCACGGACGTCAGCGGCCTCTTCCCGGAAATCGATGACCTCGAATTCTGCAGAATCATGGCTCGCGATGTCGGAGTCAGCGCTGTCGGCGGACGCGCTTTCTTCTCGGACAATGCAAGAGCTCGAAAATACGCTCGTTTCGCCTTCGCCCAGCCGACAGATGTAATCGAAACCGCATCGGACAGAATTCGAGAATATTTTACGAAATGATAATAAAATCACTCAACCATAGTATTCAACGGAGCACGACATAAATACCGACACCGAAAACAACATCCCGATTCCGGAAAAACCGCCCAAAGCGAGCTGGAAAAAGTATCTGCGCCTCGGGTTAGGTCTTCTAATCGCCGGGCTGATTTTCTATTTCATCTTCAAACGCCTCTCCGGAAGCTGGGAACAGGTCGGCGAGACCCTGCTCACGGGGAACCCGCTCTATCTTGCACTCTCCTTCATTCTTCTTTTCTTGTGTTTCCCCCTTCCCATCCTCGTTTGGCGGAATATAGTTTTTGACCTCTACGGGCACAAAATCGACCTTAGATTTTCATTTGTGGCGATAATGATCGCCAACGCATCGAGATACATCCCCGGCAAGGTCTGGTTTATCGGGATAATGGCGTGGATGGCGCACGAATACAAGGTCTCGAAGGAACGCTTCGTAGTAGCGTCGATTTTGACACAGCTTTTCAACCTTGTCGGCGCCGCGATAATCGGAGTGGCCCTTACCCGCGGCGGTCAATTTGAAATCCCGATATGGATGTTGGCGTTTGTGGGAATAGGACTTATCTTCGTCCTTCAACCGAAATTCCTTCATAAAGCCACTATATGGGCGCTTCGTCTCAAACACACATCGGTTGATGTCCCAAAAATGCCTCTCAAAACCGTGGTCTATTCAATCGCCATTCAAGGGCTTGCACTCGCGCTGATGGGCGCATCGATGTTCCTCATGGCCAAGGCTTTCGCACCGGAACTTACAATCAAAGTTCTTCCGCAAACCATGGGGAGTTTCAGTATGTCTTATCTGCTGGGCTATCTCAGCTTTTTCGTCCCGGCTGGACTGGG
Organism: uncultured bacterium; assembly: GCA_964459995.1. Lineage (GTDB taxonomy): Bacteria > UBP14 > UBA6098 > UBA6098 > UBA6098 > CAZSHG01. Next base: position 29,600 of record CAYWOR010000010.1, read on the forward strand.
TGTTCGCGAAGGCTCGCTTATGCTTCTGCTTCCCGCGGAGATGACAGAGGCCGTCCGCGCTACTGTATCGATTGGTTTCAGAATTTGGTCGATATTTGTCGAATTGATTCACACTTTAATCGCACTCATATTTTATGCTAAAATATTCAGGGAGTCGAGATGAACAAAAACATCGTCTATATTGCAATCTTTCTTGCGCTTACACTATTGCTTTTCGGGTCTTTCATTTTCTCGAACAAGGTCCTTTTCGGCACTGATTTTTCTGATCTCGGCCATTTCGCGGCGAAGTTCTACCGCGATTATGTGCAGGATTTCGGCGCTTTTCCGAAATGGCAACCGCACCTTCACGGTGGAATGCCCTTTGTCGAGGCAATGCACGGGCCGATTTTCTTCCCCCCCTCTCTACTTTTTCGGCTGACAATGCCCGCGCATCGCTCTTTCGGCCTTTCCGAGGTGTTGTTCATCTTCTTTGCGGGATGGTTCATGTTCATTCTTCTGCGGCATTACAGCCTTCGCAGGGAATCCGCATTCCTCGGCGGGTTGGCGTATATGTTGTCGCCGATTCTTATCTCCCTTATCTACGCCGGTCACGACGGCAAAATCTGGGTTACGTCCATCCTGCCCCTCGCGGTTTGGCTTCTCGAAAGAGCCTTGGCGAAGCGGCGATTCTCCGATTTCATCCTTTTCGGCCTCGGCTACGCCCTGATGATACTCACTGCCCATCCGCAGATGTCATTTTTCGCGTCGTGGTTGCTGGGCGGGCTTTTTGTGTTCAGATTGACGCGTGGTTTCGTCAAAAAGGAGATAACTGTCGCGAAAGGAGCATCGACTGTTGGCCTATTCGTTCTCGCAATCCTTCTCGGCGTGGGAATCTGCTTCGTCCAGCTTTATCCGCCCTACGATTATGTCGCCAAATACTCCCACCGCACAGTGCACACGGAGGAAAAGGGCATCGAATATGGCAATTCCTGGCGCATGAACATGGAAGACCTCGTCTCGACTGTCTATCCCGATTTCGTCGGGCTGGACCTGCAGGGACGGCAAACCTACTGGGGACGCAACGTTTTCCGCATCAACTCGATGTATATCGGCATCCTAATTTTCGCATTAGCGATAGCGGGGATAATCGCGCTGAAAAAGCCCATCTTGTATTTCTTCGGGGGCGCCGCGGTTTTCGCGACGACCTACGCCATAGGAACACAGTTGCCTTTCTTCTATCTATATTATTATCTGATTCCCGGTGTGAAAAATTTCCGCGCGCCGGAGATGATTTTCTACCTCGCGGTCTTCTCGCTATGTATTGCTATGGCCTTCGCCGTGGACGCCATCCTCAAGGCTGAACCGCGAGACACATCAAAAACCAAGCAGACCAAAAAGCACAAACGCGACATCGGCGATTGGATTATATGGGTGGCGATTGGACTTACCGCGGGGCTTCTGATTCTCTCGGCTTTCGGGAAACCCCTCTCGAAATGGTGGCTCGAAACCGCGCCGAATTTCCAGAATGTCAATATTCCCGGCAAAACCGCCGCTATCGAGCGGAATTTCCCTTTGTTCATTAAAAGCGCATGGCTGGCAATAGTCATGATGTGGGCCGGAATCGGAATCCTTCGAATGAAGCTCCGGTCAGCAAAAATATCTCCCATGTTGGTAACAGCAATTCTGGCGATTCTTATTCTCATCGATCTGTGGCGCATCGATAAACCATTCATCGTTACTGTTGAGAAAGACCAGCTTTTCCCGCGAAACTCACTCGTGGATTATCTTCTGAGAGAACAGTCTGCCAATGGGCCTTTCCGCACATTCCTTCTGCCTAACACGATGACATACACCCACTTGGCCGGTTTCGGCCTCGATGCGGTCTCCTTCTCGGAGCTTCACGGCAACCAGCTCGTTTGGTATGACCAATTCACCGGACGAACTCAGCGTCCAATGAACATTCAGCAATTTCCCCATTTCTGGGACATTCTGAACGCCGAATATTTGATGATCCCCCAAAGAATCAGCCAACCCGGCCTTAAAATCGTCGCAAACACCGGAAATCTTTTCCTATACCAAAACCTAAACGCCTTTCCGCGCGCGAGATCCTTCGAGATGTGGCAGGTCGTCGATCACGAAAACGCGCTGAATATGCTTCGCACAGAGTCTTTCATTAGTAACCCAGATTTCAATTATCGTAATGTCCTACTTGTCGAAGAAGACCCCGGGCTGACCCTTCACCATTTCACCGACAGCCTTATTCCGCAGGGCTACTCAGTCGGCAAAATCACCGATAACAAGTTCGATGATTTCCGCGTCCAGATAGACATGCCCAGCGATGGACTTCTGTTCCTCTCGCAGAACTGGTATCCCGCATGGCACGCCGAATCCGGCGGCGAGGAGCTTAAGGTCATTCGCGCGAACTATTCTTTCATCGCGGTGCCGCTCAAAGCCGGCTCCCACGATGTCCATTTCTTCTATGACTCGCCAAAGCTAAGCAAATCATTCGTCGTTAGCTTTGCAACCCTCGGCCTGTCCATCATTCTGTTGGTTGTGGGATTAATATTCAACAAAAAAAGCAGGGGTGAATAATGAAAAGCGCCGTAATACTAACCCTTCTCCTCGCGGCGCTTGCGCTATTCGCCCTAAGTATGGAGTATTCCGACGGCGAGCTGATAATCGAAATTGCGGATAACGGATTCGGCGATCCGATTATTAATGAAAACGACGAAATCTTCACCGGATGGGAAAATCTCGACACCTATCTCTCAGAAATCGGCACAATCGTCTGCCGACGCCTTATACCAATCGCAACAAACCCGGAATACAGCGAAAGATGGGCTTTCACGCACCGTTGGTTCAAGGTCGTCTTCGATCCCTCAATCGACGCGATGGCGGCCTGCGATGCTCTTCTCAATATCGAGGGCGTCCTTCGTGCAGAACCTAACTGGCTTTTTAGCGCAGAAATCACCCCGAACGACCCCTATTACCGCAATCAATGGCACTTGCCGCGAATCCAAGCCGATAAAGTTTGGGACTACACTCGGGGCGATAACGCCATCATCATGTCAGGCATAGATTCCGGCGTGGATTATCTCCATCCGGATTTGACATATATGATCTGGCAAAACCTCGACGAGGACGCTAACGGCAATGGTTATACCTTCATCCCAGGTGTTGGTTTCGACCCCGGTGACCTCGACGGAATAGACAACGACGGCAACGGCTATGTCGATGACCTCATCGGCTGGGACTGGGTGGACGGTGAATGGGCGAACTGCTACCGCCACCCAACCGATCCGGACATCGCCGACGACTGTTATATGCCCGACAACGACCCGATGGATTTCATCTACAACGGCCACGGAACCCATGTCAACGGCACCATGCTCGCGCAGTCGAACAATTCCGAAGGCGTCGCGGGAGTCAACTGGAACGGGCAGATTATGTGCCTTCGTGCTGGATATTGGGACCGCTATTGGAGCGGATATATTAAAAACGAGGCTGTAATTCAGGCAATTCCTTATGGCGTAAACAAAGGATGCAAGGTCTTCAACCTTTCCTACGGCAGTTATAACAAGCGTTATCTCAATTTCGACACAACCACTGTTCGCTATTTCTTAGGTGAGATAATTGACTCTGCGGTAAATGTCTATGGTTGCATCATAACGACTTCCGCCGGCAATTCCGGCACCGACACGACATGGGTCGATCCAACCGACCCGGCAGACACGGCCTATTATCATTACCCATCGACATTTCCGGCGACAATTTCGGTCGCAAATACGAATATCGACGACTGCAAAACATCGAGTTCGAATCACGACAGCACAGTCGATATCTCCGCGCCGGGATCAAATATCGCCGCACCGGTTCCGCGAAACTACGGACCGGCGCCGGGAGACCCCTCGCCCGGAACACCCCACTTCGCCGAATGGTATGGCACAAAAAGCGGCACGAGTATGTCCGCCCCGATGGTAGCAGGCGCCGCTGGACTGCTCTGGAGCTTTTACCCCGATAGTTCCAACCATTGGATTCGCGCACGCCTCGAAAATTACGCCGAAAATATCTATGGCAAAGCCTGTAACATTATTTATACAATTAACAGGGGCCTCGGATCGGGGCGTCTCGATGTTTACCGCGCTCTCGGCGCTGGCCTTTTCCCACAAATATCTTTGGACTCCTATACATATTCCGATGCCGGTGGCGACGGCAGGCCCGAACCGGGCGAAGATGTCTCAATCGTTTTCACATACTCGAACACCGAAGATACAATCTGGGCCGATTGCGAAGGCGCGCAGGTCATACTCTCCTGCGATGACACCCTCGTGATAATTACCGACAGCGTCGGCTGGATTGGCAGAATCGCACTGGGAACTTCCGCGGACAACGCCGCCGACCCTGTTGTTTTCCAAATGAATCCTGCTTACCGCTATGGCAGACCTGTCACATTCACAGCTACCCTTCGCGATGAATCGGGATATGTCCACTCCTCCGATTTCAAAATTTTCGTCGGCCACACGGAGGTTCTCGTCGTTACTCAGGACACCAGCCACGCTAACCTCGGCAAAATAACCGAATCGCTTCGTTTCGGCGGCATTCCTTTCGACACGCTGATTATCCCCATCGACGGATTCTCCCTCGACCGACTCGAAAAACACCGAATATTATTCTATCTAACCGGCTCTCGAAAAGACACCGGTGTTATGACCACAGCAATCGAGAGCGACATCGAGGCTTGGCTGACTTCACCCTTCGGCGATGGCAGACTCTGCGTGCTCTCCGGCCAAGATCTTCCCGAAAATGCAACTCAGGCGTGGCTTTCCGGGCTTTTCAGCGCCGTTCATAATATCGACAGCCTTCCCATCAGCTACGCGATGAACATTGCCGGGGTAGAGGGCGATACCCTCGGCAACGGTCTCGTAAATGTCAACATCGCTTTTGGAGGCGGAAGCGCCGCAAACCAGCGTTCAATGGGAAGTTGCAGGGCTGTCGGCGATGGGATTCCCTTTATGTTCTACAACTCAGGCGACCTAGAAGACTCCACATGCGCAGTCCGAAGGGAAGACATTTCCGGTTATAAAACCGTGATGATGGAATTCGGCATCGAGGGGTTCAGCGACAGCCTCCGCGCGACCTTCATTCAGCGAGTTGTCCAATGGGCGGGCTTGCAGTATCTTTGGGATATCCCCGAGACCAAAATCGCGCTTCCATCGGCGATGGAACTTCTGCCCCCCTTCCCGAACCCCTTCAATTCTATGGTGAATATCGGCTTTATCATTACCGAAGATTCCCGCGCAAACATCGCAATCTACGACATCAGAGGATCTCTGGTTAGGGAATTTCCGGCAATGGATGTCTCCGCGGGCACACAGTTCGTCCGATGGGACGCCCGCGACGAAAAGGGCGATCTCGTTCCCGCTGGTGTGTATCTTTACCGCATCAAAACAGCATCGAGGGAACTTTCGGGCAAAATATCCTATATCAAATAACCTGCAGAGGTAATCGGCAATCGAGGAGGGTTTCGCACCCTCCTTTTTTTATTGCAACCGAAATGTTTTATGTTATCTTTTTAAAAGAAAGAGAGAAATTTTTAACCCTGTCGATGAGGTCGAGGATGAAGCTAAGCCAAAAATTCCTCCTTGTAAGCATCGCGGCGATTGTCATAATTCCGCTTGTAGTGGGAATAATGCTATTCGCAAGATTGAAGGCGCAAAGCCTCGACAGCATCGGCAAAAGCGTCGAGCGAGAGCTTGGACATCTCGAGTTCGCACTCGGCAGGTTTTTCGAAGAGGTGGAAAGCGATCTAAAATCTCTTTCCCTACTCCCCGAAGTCAGAAACCAAAACCACGACAACTTTACGTCCTTTCTCGACGCCGACGAAAACACCTTCGAATACCGTTATTCCAAAGCTGAAAAAGACATTATCAGCCTTTTTAACAGCTTCAGAATAACTCACCCCTATGTAAATTCCGTTTATATGGGCAGGGAAAACGGCTCCTTTGTCCGTTCGCATCCTCGCACAAGACCGACACAATACGACCCTCGCCTTCGCCCGTGGTATATCATCGCAAAGGAAAATCCGGGACACATCCTGCGCACTCCGCCCTACGAATCGGTTACGACCCCGGATGTCAACCTTGGAATGGTTAGCTCGCTGGCTGACAGCGCCGGCGAGATTTATGGCGTTATTGGTATCGACGTTACGCTCGTCAATCTCACAGACTATATCTCCGAATGTCAAGTGGGAAGGGGTGGGCAGATAATTTTAACAGACACGGTTGGAATAATAATCGCCAGCAGAGACACAAGCCTGCTTTTTCAGGACCTCGGTGTTCTTATCGGCGATAAGCGCAATGTCTTTTTGAACTCAACCAAAGGATTTATTAGCTACGATTTCAACGGCGGCAATAATTTCCTGTTTTTCCATTCGAGCGATAAAATCGGCCTGAAAATCGGCATCATAATACCAGAAAAACAGTTGAATATGGAAATTCGGACTGCGGTTATACCCACAATGCTTCAACTTTTCATTGTGATAGGCCTCGTAAGTGTCCTATTGCTGATAGGATTAAATCAACTCGTTCTAAGACCGCTAAGCAAACTTTCTTTGGGCATCACAACGATTCACAAAACAGGAAACCTCGACAACCGCGTAGATATTAGGACAAAAGATGAACTTGGCGAACTTGCACGGTCTTTCAATGTTATGATCGAAGGTCTTCAAAAAACTCGCAACTCGCTTAAAAAATCCGAAAACGAACTTCGCGACCACAAAGACAAGCTCGAAATTATTGTCGAGGAGAGAACACGCGAGCTTGCCGCAAGCTATGACAAACTCAAAAGGCTCGAAAAACTTCGCGACGATCTCACGAGCATGGTAATCCATGATATGCGCACGCCGCTTATGGGCATTACTTCCAGTATCGAACTTCTCTCAGAAGGCGGTCTTTCCGACGAAGTTCGTAGCGAGCTGATGGAGATGCTCAACATGTCGTCCTCAGAGCTTGGCCTTATGGTGGAAGCCCTTTTGGACATAACGCGCTTGGAACAGGAAATTATGCCCGTTACCCTCGCCAGAAGAAGCCTCGCGGAGATTATCACAAAGGCCATAAACACGATGCGTCCAATCGCCGCTTTCGAAAAGGTCGATATCAAATTCCAAGACACCGCTCTCATTGTTAACGCCGACAAAAACCTCACCTATCGCGTGATGTGCAATCTTCTGAGTAACGCCATCAAATTCAGCCCATCCGGAGAAACGGTCAAAATCGAAGCGAAAAGGGAGGGGAACTTCGCTGTTATCGAAGTGCTGGATAAAGGCCCGGGCATCTCGGAAGAGTTCAAAGAAATTATTTTCGAGAAATACGCACAGGTTGAGATAAGACACGCAGGGCAATATAGGTCTATCGGCCTCGGTCTAACCTTCTGCCGTATGGCAATAAAGGCTCAGGGCGGTGAAATCACGGTGCATAGCGAAATCGGCAAAGGAAGCCTTTTCAGATTTTCTATTCCAATTTTGAACGAATCCGAAAACGAAACATCCCAGATATTCCTGTGATTTAGTTTGCAGAACAGATTCACCCGCTCCGCCAATGCACCGGAGGAACAGGTCCTGTTTTTCGAGATTATAATTGGGATTTAGAAAGCATACATTATTGAAAGATGCCAGCTACTATTACTGATTTTCTCGTCTGCGACCGGAACATCTTTATTCATAATTTGATAACCGTAATCGAACCTGAGCGGCCCGATTGGCGTAATAAAAGCAAGTCCCCATCCCGCGCTTCCCTTAAGCTGGCCAGGGTTAAAAGCCTCGGCATACTCCCAAAGATTCCCCATGTCAAAAAATACATGCCCCCAGAAATTCCAAATTAACGGAGCACGCACCTCGGCGTTAGCCAAAGCAAGCATTTTCCCGCCACGAGGTTGCCCATCGGAGAATTTCGGGCCAATCGATCTCTCGCCCCAGCCGCGAATTGTGTTCGCGCCGCCCAAATAAAATTTGCGATGCTCGAGAACATCTTCCTCCCCGGCCTTCCAGTTGCCGATTATCGAAGTCCTTCCTCGCACGGCAAAAATATACCTATTGAAAATCGACCAGTAGCGGCTGTTTAGAAGGCTGACTTTTGTGTAATTTTCATCGCCGCCGAGGAAATATCCCCCCATTTCGAGCTGGCCGACGAAATAACTCCCTGCTGTGGGCACGAGGACATTGTCCCTTTTATCCCGCACTGCGGAATATCCGATTCGCCTGCTTATGGGCTTTTCCCGGCGGTGGAGAATTTCTTCACGAAGCTCCGGGTTCTCGATGTCGTAAATATCCGCCCGCTCGTAATTGAAAGTCAGATTGTGCCGCCAGTCATAGTTCGCACGATGTTCGACATCTATCTCAAAACCGATTGTGCGAAGTTTATATTGCTCGATTTCCTCCCTATTGAGCGGCTCGAAATATAGATTAAGCGACAATGGCGTGCGCGAGCCGAAAATCCACGGTTCACGATAGGTAACATCAAAACGGTTCGTCATGTTGTAAACCGCTGTATTCGGCCAGAATTTCCCCGAGGATTCCACTACGATTTCCCATTTCGACGAAGCTTCGATTGTGAAACTTCTGCCGGTCCCAAAAAGATTCCGGTGTCCCCAGCCAAGGCCGCCTCGAATGAAAATAGGATATTTCTCGTCCGAGCCTGCGCCGAAACGGGTGATAACCCATCTTGGAGGCTTTTCAGCAACGGTTATTTTATAATCGAGAGTCTCCGGTTGAAGCGCAAGGTTCATCGCCTCCACGCTGACAATCGAGAAAAGCCCGGTGCGATATAGCGCTTCACGGGTTTCTGTAACCTTCGCCGCGCTGAAAATATCGCCGTTTTTAAACGCTATCTCTCTGCTGACCGCCGATTGGCGCGTGTTGTCCAGTCCGACATAGATTATTCCTCCGAAATAACCCGCTTTGCCGGTTGTAACGGCCATCTCAATAATAATGAGAGAATCTTGCGCAACCTCGTGTTTCCCTATAACCTCTGCATAAGGATACCCCCTGTTGCGAAGATAACTCTGTAGATGACGTGAGTCGGTGCGCACGAGACGCGGGGTTATCGGCTCTCCAACCGCCAGCTTCATCTCACGAACAAGCTCCTGAGAGGGCATCCCTTGCGGCAAATCCCCCAGAATCCTTATTTCATCGACAATATACCGCTGACCTTCGGTTATGAATACATTGATTAGAAGCTTCTGCGGTTCTTTCGGGCGCGGAGTCGCGGTCGCCTTGACCACTGCGTCTATATACCCTTGGTTGATATAATAATCGCGAAGGATTCCGAGGTCGTCTTCGAGACGCTTGGGGCTGAATTTCTCGTCCTTGCCAACCGCACGTTTGAGAAATGAGGCTCGCTTCGTCCGCATTAACTGCTCGATTTTCCATGTCGATAAATGCGCGTTCCCATGTATCGCCACACGATCCACAACCTGCTCGGCAAAAAGCGGCAGAAGGATTAACAATAGGAGTATGCTCTTTCTCAATATTCCCATTTGAATTGTATCTCCAGCCGATATTCGTCGCGGTTCTCCAAATCCGCTTCCCTTCCGGCCTGAATTGTTATATGGTCGCTAAGACGATATTCGAGATTTATGATATCCGACGCGGCATCGTCGAAACTAAGCGAGCGCGTGTATGTCAAATAAAGCCTATCGGTCAGATATTTTCCGATTGTTACCTTTGCCTGCGTGAAATCGAAAACATCCTCGTCTGATGGCTCGAACTCGAAGGTCTCGACCCCGAGAGTCCTTCGCGCCACATCCTCCACCTCGCGCGAAAGATAACTCTGAATTACCTGCGGAACCCTGTCCTCGAGCACGTCGGTCTGAATCCCCTCGCCTTCGACATTCAAGGCGAGCAAAGAGAAAACATCAGCCTGAGAATAGCCCTGCATGCGGTTGCCGGAGCGATCTTGGGCGTAAAGGTTAATTTGCGGCTCTTCCATCGCGCCGAATATTTCGAGCACAATCTCCACCTCTCCGGCTCGCGAAACAGCCTCGATATCCAACCGTGGGTTAATCCCCTCGAAAGTCTCGAAGAAAATCCTCCCGCGCCTAATTTGGAAAGTCCTTCCGAGGAAAAAGGCCTTCCCCCGAAGAACCTCAAGCTCGCCATAAAGGGCGAGGGCGTTCTGTTCGGTCATAATATTGACTGTCCCGCCGATTTCCGAATCGAGTATGTCCATGATTATCCACGCGTTGCCCGGAATTTCCAATAGGACATTCAACTGCAACGGAAGACTGCTCAAATCCATGCCGTCTCCGCCGCCGCCAGTGTCAAGCTTGACCAAATTTGCTTTGTTTACGCGAATACGCCCATCGACACGAAGCGGATCAGAGCCTCTCATTGTTAAATCGGCGTCGTTGCGAAGGAATATTCCCTCGTTTGGGAAGTTCAGGGGCAAATCTCTCGCTTTAATGCTGAGATCGAGCACCGGAGAGGTTGGTTCCGAGATGTCGATATCCCCAGCAACTGCGAAACTGCCATATTTCTTCCGTTCCTTTCGGAAAATACTCGTAATTCGCGCCCAGATGGTTTTATCCTCCACCGGTAACGCTCCGATAACCGCCGAAAGCGAATCGATAACAAGCTTGTCTCCGGTCAGTTCTAGCGCAAGATGAAGGCTCTCTATCGGGTCGGCAAGCATCTTCAGGCCTAGAACACCCTTGTCCCACGAAAGCCGTCCCGAGGCAAAAAGCGTGTCCTTCGAGCCGCTGAAACTAAAATTACTACTAAAAGGCCCCACCAAAGAATCGATATCGCCAACAAAGGTCGCTAATAACTCGGCGCGTGTGCCGCGAATCGTCGTCTCGAAGTCGAAGGGGAAATTGTCCTCTGTCGGATCGATCCACCCTTGAAGAAAATATTGCTCCGTTTCCCTTCCGATAACAAGAGGCTCGACCTGCACAATGCCGTCGTTTATCTGCCCGCGGATCTCCGCACGCGTGAAATCGAGACCGTTGATTCTCAGCTCGTCGAGATGCATCTCATATTGCCCGACCGCCCCCTCTATCGAATAGGGCAAGCGAAGAAAAACCTCGCCGTGAAGTTGCCCGAAAATGCTCTCGAAAGGCAGTAGATCCGAGGCTTTCTGTGCAGAAATATTCTGAACCTTCGCGCCTATCGTAATGTAATCCTTATCGCCCACAAAATTATCGACGATGACATCGCCGCCGAAAACATCCACATACAAAGGCGTAGCGGTGATTGTGTCACCCTTAATCGTTACCGCAAATGTCGATTCCAGCGCGACCGGATGATTGTAGAATTCGACCTCTAACCCTTGTGCGGTAATAGTCAGAGAATCATCTCCCACAAGTATTTCCGCCACAGCCTTTGCAATTATCGAATCCCCCCAAAGCATAAAGGGCTTGATATAATAGCGGTTACCGTAGATGTCAATTTGTGTTATCAGCGAATCATAAGCTATACCGCCGAGTTCTCCCTCGCTCTCTATGTAAATATTCCCCTTTGGCGATTCGATTAGGTTATAGATTGTCGCTTGCGCAAGAAATCTATCATGGGAAACGGGGCCGGTTATCAGTTGGTCGCTAACAAGTTCAAAACTCAATATCGGATGCTCGATATTGCCCAAAATCTCCGCGTTTTCAATTCTCACGCGGCCATTTATTGTGTTCTCCAACCCGGCAATCGAGGTTAGGTCGGCGAGGTTCGGCGCGAAAAGTCCGAATTCCACATATATTTCGCCGTCGAATACCATAATCCCCTGCATTGTAAGATAATTTCCCGCCCTAAAGACCTCGAATCCGGGATAGAAAACCACCGAGTCCTCATTTACGAAAAGGCTTCCGGAGGCATTGTCAAAATAGATGTCGAAAATCCCGCTTCGGTCGAGATCGCCGAAAATCTTCATCGAGATGGTCGAGTCGGTGAGAAGCCCCTCGACGCGGGCTTTTCCGGTAAGATTTGTCGGTAGAAGACCCTGTTCTTCCATAAAGACATCAAGATCAAGATTACGCGTATATCCTTCGAGAATCATTCGAATCGGCTCATCCGAGTTTTCATCTTCCGGGAAAAACATCTCGAGATTAGCATCGACACCAGCACCCCACGCCGATCCGCGCAACTGCTTGATTACTAATCGATTATTTCTAAAATCAAGATTGCCGCTGGCCTTCGTCGCCGGAATCGTGAAAATCTCGCCATCTATATAGACATAACCGGAAACTGTCTCGCCAAATCCTTCGAGGTCGATTTTCACCGCACCTGCGCCGTCGAGAAAACCAAGCCCGAGAATCGAATCGACTTCGATAAGGTCGGCATAATCGCTCTCGACCGAGAAATTCCACCCAATCGGCTCGATATTCGTTATTGCACCCTTGCCCGAAAGGTTGCTTCTCACGAGATGCAATTCGACATCGACTTTAATGCTCTCTTCGAGTTTAACCTCGCCCTTCACCTTGATAACCCGCCCCCTACCGACAAGCTCGGCACCCAGCGAATCAGGCCTCAGAATAATCCCCTTTCCGACAGAGACCATCGAGCCGCGGTAAGTTATATCCTCCATTTCGAAATCATCGACACGAAGGCTTCCTCGGCGCAATCGAAGCCGGTTTATCTGAAAATCGGGAATATCGAAATCGGGGATTCCCTTCTCGCCAGAGCCGGGACCAGTATCGGCAATCATTATCGAAACTCTCGGCCTATGCACCATCGCATAGGAAACCTCGCGATTCCGAAGGCTAAACTCCGCGCGAAGTGTGTCCGCCTCGATTTCGTAGGTGTCGCCGTCGATGACCATGCGAAGGCGAAGATTGTCAACGAGAATATAGTTCAGACCCACACGAAGATAGTCATAATCGAAGGAAAGGGGGAGCTTGAAAAGGCTGGAGGCCAATGTTAAAACGGTTTTTTGAATCGGGGTAATCAAATAAACCGAGGCGAAAACCGCCAAAAGCAACACCACAACGATGACTATCGGAAAGATAATCATCTCGATTCGGCGTTTGATTTTTCTAAAACTCGGCATCACTTAGCTTCGTCGGTTCCGTAAGTCCAATGATGGTTAATCAAAAAGTTGACAGCAGAAGCAAAGCCAATCCCAATAATGTTCGCGATAGCGTAATTAACTCCCATGCGAGTGCTAAGAAGTATCAAAATAGGATAATTAATGCCGAATGCCGTGAAACCCGCGCTGAGATTGTATTTGAGGAGCCGTATAATCCAAAGCGTATTCCGACGGTCACGCCAGGTCCAGCTGTCATTCAAAAACCAATTTGCAATTATCGAGACCTCAATTGCCACAAGGCCGCACAACCATAGCGGTGCGCTGGAGAGCTTCATCAAAAGCATCAGCCCGCCCTGATTGACAATAAATCCGCCAATGCCCACCAGCCCGAATTTCCATCCGCGGCGAAGATACTCACGGACCGAGATAGCCATAACATCTCCAAATTCTGAAGGTTGTTACGCTTTTCCCGGCACGCATAGGATTCAGCTCGAAAGGCCCTTCTATCTTTTCGAATAGGTTTTCAAGCTCCTTTTCGCCACGGAAAGGCTCGCGTTTGTCTGCCACGAAAATACAATCGCGACCGATTAGCTCGTTCGTATCGGTCCAATATGAATAATTCAAGCCGTGATGGCCGAAAATCTCGTTACTATGGGTCTGCGGCCTGTCCGGAAGATAAAAGGCCAGCTCGGAAGGCACCTTGTAGCCCCACCCGGCAATAAAAGTTCGTTCGGACATCTCTTCACGATGTTCCTGCACAACAGCGGAAATTTCGCGCCACCCAAGCCAATAGCCCGACTCACCTGTAAGCGGAACGAAAGGGGTCAGCACGAGGAGATACAACAAAAATGTCTCTGTTCCGGCGATTCCCAGACCCCATTTCAGAATCTTTTTGCCTCGATTGTTTTGCAAAACCGCGCCGACAAAGGCAATCGCGCCTGTGATGTATGCCGGAGCTAACCAGTTCATTTTCACCCAATAACGAAGTGCTACAACAGAGAAAAAAAGCACCGTCGGCAATGTAAAAGCAGAAAGAAAAAGCCCTCGAAAATCCCTGTCGGCCATTCCTCGCCAAAAGTCCTTAAAACCAACCCAAATAACACCAAAAAAGAGCACCGGACCAACCAGCAAAACCTGAGAGATAACCATCCCGCCGAATAGATCGATTCGCCAACGCGAAAGCTCGTTCACCCTTCGCGTCGATTGAAAGGCGAAACTCGCCCAATCGTTCTGCGCGTTCCAAATTATCTGCGGGAAAAAAGCGACTATCGCGGCAATAACTGCGAGATAGGGCCATGGAGAGAGAAGATGTTTGCGTCCCTTCGGATGTAAAATCATCGCGAGTGGGAACCCCGCGAACAGAAAAACCGCAGTGTATTTCGATAGCATTGCAAGCCCGGCGGCAAAACCCGCCGCAATCCATAGCCAACGCCTATCATCATCGAGGGCGATATATCCGAGAAAAATCGAGAGTGTCCAGAAAAACATCAACGGAGGGTCGGGAGTGAGGATTCCGCTTCCTATTGCGAAAAGTGGGGTTACACCCGCCGCAAGAACCGTCCAAAAGCCGGTTTGGGAATCGAATAGCCTCTCTGCCAGAAAAAAAACAAGAATCAGCAATCCGAGGCCGAAAAGCCAAGGCCCGAACCGAATCCCGAAGGCATTATCCCCGAAAATCGAAGTTGTAAGCCAGCATGTCCAGGCGTGCATCGGCGGATGGTCGAAATATCCGAGCGCGAGATGCCGCGAATACTGCCAATAATAGGCATCCTGAGGCTGTAAATCCATAAGCGGCAATATCGCCAGTTTGACAGCCGATATCGCCGTTATGAAAAAAGCCGCTCTGTTTCGCCATTTGGACTTTTCGTTCGTCAAGCCTTGCCTTTTTTGCTCAGAATCTGCGCAATCTTCGCCTTTAGCTCTTTAACGTCTGCGGATTTGATAACATAATCCTCCGCAAGCCATGTAAGAAAATTATCTTTATATGACGAATAGGCAGAATTGATGAGAACCGAAATATCGCGGCGCTTGACCATTATCTTCTCCAGCGCTTTGATTCCATCCTCTTCGGGCATACGAATATCAAGAACTACAACATCGAAAACGCCGTTTTCCAGAAGCTCATATGCCTCTTTGGCACTGGCCGCGGTTACAACATCATAGCCTTCGTCGCTAAGCTCGGCTTCATAGAGCGTGCGAATGTTCTTTTCGTCATCGACAACGAGAATCTTAGCCATATCTCTCCTTTGGTGATTATCCTTTTGCCGGCAATTTGACATGGAAGGTCGTCCCTTTCCCGTCATCGCCGTTGAACCACAGCATTCCGCCGTGGGCATCTATTATTTGATAACTTATCGGCAGTCCAAGACCGGTTCCCGAGGATTTTGTCGTGAAAAACGGCTCGAAAATCTTGTCCCGAAACTCGTCCGGAATCCCCTCGCCCGAGTCTTTGATGTTCACCCAAACAAAACCACCCGCTTTAGTAGTCTCTATCTCCAATGTTCCACCGTCGGGCATCGCCGCGATGGCGTTTTTACAAAGGTTCATCATAACCTGACGAATTTGGTCGGGGTCCATTGGTATCTCGCCGGCCCCCTCTTCAAGCGACAATTTTAACTCTATTTTATTGCTCTCTATTTGCTCTTCGAGAAGCTCGATAGTGCGAAGCAATAGCTGGTTGATATCGTAATCGCGAAGTTTCGGCTCCGAGTGTCGCGAATAGGACAGAACATCCTCGAGAATCGATTCGAGGCGTTTCGTTTCGTCCCATATAATATTCGAATAATTGCGAATAGGGCTATCCGGTTCTGCGCGCTTTGCAATATTTCTCGCAAACCCGCCGATAGAAACAAGCGGGTTGCGAATCTCATGCGCCACCTGCGCCGCAAGCTTGCCGATTGTCGATAGTCGCTCCGAACGAATCAAAATATCTTGGTTCTCCTGAAGCTTGCGGTATGCTTCCTGAAGCAGTTCGTTGCGCTCCCTTAATTCGTCGAGAAGAAGGCTTCGCTCGATTGTCAAACTCGCATGCGAGGCGATGGCCTTCAATAACTGCACTTTGCTGTCCTCGATCGGATGCCCGCTCGTCTGATTATCGACAACGACTACCCCAACCGGTTTGCCCATCGCAAGCAGAGGCACAATCGCGAAGGAGTTGCACATAAGCCTTTCCGCAACATCGAGCGCACCCGGAGTGGAATTAGCATCGTAAACCACCGCCTCAATCTTAGAAAACAAAATGTTCACAAGCAAAGAGCTTTTGTCGTTAAGCTTGAAAGCCATCCCCTGTATTGTCCGGTCTTTGGATTGTTCGTCGAAATCCCTTTTACCGTATCTTTCGAGAACATCGGCAAATGTCGCCGGTTGAGATTCCAGCTCGTTCCAGATACGTCCGGCTTCTTCGGGGTTAGGAGGACTAATTTCGAGACGCGCTTCGAGTGTGTTATTATTGCGGTTCACGAGGAACAAAAAGGCGCGGTTAAATCCGCATCCCTGTTTTGCTGTGGCCGCGGTGAGGAATATCTGAAGATTCTTTTCGAGATTCTCGACTGTCTGAAGCGCAAAGGAAAGCTCCGTGAGCATTCGAAGGTTATTAAGCCGCCGCGAAAGCTCCGCATTGGTGTTCTCCAGCTGATTCTTTGTCATCGCAAGCTTATCGAGAATATTCTCTCTGCCGGTAACATCGCGAAGTATCTTAACCGCACGCGTGATTTCGCCACGTCTATTTTTTATAGGACTGGCAATCATCTCGAAGGTTTTCTTCTCGCCGTTGACCGTTTTCGCACGAAAATATCCCGAATGCATCTGGCCGTCTTGGAAAACCAACCGAACCTGGCAATTATCGCAAAGCTCTTTATCTTCACCAAGCACAAAACGGCAGACATTGCTTCGATAATCTTCCGGAATTCCAAACCAGTCGCGTATCTTTTTGTTCGCCCAAACATAATGATAATCCCGGTCGATAATCGCTATCCCCTCGTCGATAACATCCGAGATGTCCATCAACCGGTTTGTGAACCCGGTTTCGTCCGAAACGTCCTCGAGTATTAGCAAAACACCCGTGGTAAAGCCGTCCGAGATAACCGGCACATGAATAGCATCTACAAAGTTCCCCCCCTCGGTCTCAAAGACGTCGCGAAGGACCTTATTCTCGGCAAGACATTGCTGAAATAGCGGTTTGCCGCCTCCTATTTCTTTCCATGGCGCGATGTCTTCGAACCTATTTCCAGGACCTATCCCGCTGATACCCATTTTTTCGAGTATCGGCCTGTTCGCACGCATAACCGTCCCATCGGGGCTTAGAAGTATCAGCCCCAGCGGCAAATGCTCGAAAATCGCGGAAAGCCATCTTGCAGTCGGAAGAAGCTCGGTCGCGGTTTCTTCGAGGAAAACATCCACTCGCGGATGGTCGATGAGCCTTGCGCGCGTGGGGTTTTTCTCGACAAGCCGCTTGAATTCGCAAGCCCAAATCAGAACATCGATAAGTTCTATCGCCGTTATCGGCCGATGAATTATCGCAAAAGCGGCAGTATCTTCGGGAATATCTCCGGTTCTCGCTGTAATCAATATCCGCGGAGTGTTTGGAAGCTCGCGCGCAACTCTTTTCTCAAGCCCCACAGATTCCTCGCCCGAAAGATCGATAACCACAGCGTCGAGGAAATCGGGAAATTGCCCTTCATCGAAAAATTCTTCGAGTTCGACAACATCGAAATCTTCCTCCCGGAGAATCTCTGCAAAATCCGACGACGACCAGGGGCAAAGCCCGACTGTATATCTCTTTAGGTTTTTTTCGTCCGTTATTTCCATATTTAATAAATACTCTTTGACATACCTATATTCATATAAGATATCCAGTCCGAGTGGAAATCGCAAGTGATTGTTGATTTTAGGGGAATTTACGTCTTAGGTGCGACTCAGCCCGAAAAGCTCCAAAACCTCGTCCATATGCTCAACAAACTTGATGTCGAGGCCCTTCTTGGCCTCTTCGGGTATCTCGGCGAGTTCGGGATAATTGCTCTTAGGGATAATTACCCTTTCGAGACCATATCTTTTCGCGGCCAAAAGCTTCTCCGGAAGACCGCCAATGCGCAAAACATGGCCGGAAAGAGAAATCTCGCCGGTCATTGCGGTTTTCGTGTTTAATGGGACTTCCATCATAAGCGAAGTGAGCGCTATTGCGATAGCTACCCCCGCAGAAGGACCGTCTTTCGGGATTGCTCCTTCGGGCACATGTATGTGAAGCGAACCTTTCGCCCGTTCTCTCTTCTCCGGTGGTAGTTTCGATTTAACATAAGTCAGCGCGGCTTTCGCCGACTCCTGCATAACCTCGCCAAGACGGCCGGTCATTATAAGCTCATCTTTGCCCTCGATTATTGCCGTTTCGATTCGAAGTATCTCCCCGCCGGCAGAGGTCCACGCAAGGCCGAGCGACTCGCCCGGAAGAAGTTTGTCCGGCAGGGCGTTATCACGGTAAGGCGCTACACCGAGGTATTTTTCTATATCCTCTTCACTAATATCGATACGCTTCGGATGATTGTTTTTTCGCACAACCTTAGCCGCTATCTTGCGCATTATCTTGCCGATACAACGCTCTAACTCTCGAACCCCAGCCTCCTGAGTCCAATTTTGAATAACAGAGACCAACGCATCGTTGCTTATTCTAAGTTCGATGGAATATATACCCGCCTCGAGTCGCTGTTTCGGGATAAGATAGCTCTTTGCGATCTCGATCTTCTCGGTTAATAAATACCCAGGCAGATGAAGAACTTCCATTCTGTCCAGCAGAGCAGGAGGTATTCCGGAGGTTGTATTCGCAGTGGTAAGGAAAAGAACCTTCGAAAGGTC
Source organism: uncultured bacterium (assembly GCA_964459995.1). Taxonomy (GTDB): domain Bacteria; phylum UBP14; class UBA6098; order UBA6098; family UBA6098; genus CAZSHG01. The sequence continues at coordinate 48,430 of CAYWOR010000010.1, forward strand.
GTATTCGATCTCAATATAATGATCTACAAAATGCGAGTTCTGCTCCGGATCGAGAGCTTCAAGCAAAGCTGAGGCGGGATCTCCACGAAAATCCGAACTCATTTTATCAATTTCATCGAGAAGAAACACCGGATTAACTGTTCCGGCTTTTTTCATCTGCTGAATAATGCTACCCGGAAGAGAGCCGACATATGTCCTTCGATGGCCGCGTATCTCCGCTTCGTCGCGAACACCGCCCAACGAGATTCGAACGAATCTTCTATCCAAAGCCCTTGCGACGCTCTTGCCTAACGATGTTTTCCCAACACCGGGAGGCCCCACCAAACATAGGATAGGCCCGCGAACACCTCTCATAAGCGACATCACAGCCAAATGCTCCGTAATACGTTCTTTGACCTTTTTAAGACCGTAATGGTCCTCGTCAAGAATGTTCACTGCGTCGTCGATATGCATCTTGTCCGAAGTTGCTTCCGACCATGGAAGGCCTAAAATCCAATCTATATAATTGCGAAGAACCGTCGCTTCGGGGCTGAAAGAATAGGTGCGTTCGAGCTTGTCTATCTCTTCTTCAACTTTTAATAATACCTCTTTGGGCATTACCTTTTCGGCGGCACGCGATCGAAGCTCGTCAATATCCGAACCGCCCCCGCCTTCGCCAAGCTCACTTCTAATGGCATCCAACTGTTCGCGAAGATAATGTTCCTTCTGCGCCTCACTAATCCTCGCTCGAACTTTTTGGTCGATATCCTCTTCGAGCCTCAAAATTTCGGTCTCTCGGGCGATATGCGCTAAAATTTGCCCAAGTCTGTCCGAAACGGAAGCCGTCTCGACAAGTTTCTGTTTGTCGCTTATCTTCAGCGGGAGATGGGCGGCTATCATGTCCGCAAGCTTCGATGGGTGCTCCCGTGAGGCCTCGATTGCGCTGACAATCTCTTCGGGAACGCTTTCCTCGACATGTGCATAAAAGGAAAATTTTTCGATGGCCTTCCTCGCAAGCGCTTCGACTCGAGGCGTAGTCTTCTCTTCATCGTCTTCAATAAGCTCTATTGTGGCCTCTAGGAAACTACTTCCTGAAAAAAAACGCACTACTGCGGCGCGGGATTCCCCCTCGACCAGAACCTTCATGGAGCCTTCCGGCAAACGCAATATCTGCAGTATCTTCACAACAATACCGCTTCGATACAAATGCGAAGACCGGACATTATCGATGGTGGGGTCTTTTTGTGCCACGAGAATTAGGCGACGCGACGTCATCATCGCGTCCTGAATTGCGGCGAGGCTCCTCGGTCTTCCGACAAGCACCGGAAAAATCATCTCCGGGAACCCGACTATGTCTCGAACAGGCAATACTGCGAGTCTTGTGGCTTTCATTTCCATTCCTTCAAATGCAAATAGTTAAGTTAGCGACGCATTTTTACAAAGTCAAATCATTTCTCTGTTAATACTGCTCTTTTTCACAAGATGATACATATCAACATTATCCAAAGAAGAGAATCCATCTTAAAATTTCTGGTCTCTTTTTCTTTTCTTTGAATATCAACGACTTATAAAAAAAACAAAATTAATTCAAATTGGCTATTGACACTCACCTACCTATCCAATATTTTCCTTCCGCTCAACGGGGAAAATGACTTTTTCAATAATTCGAACCGGGGAGTCTTCGATGAAATGCCCAATTGAAGCTCTTTTCAGCCATTTTCAAAAGAACACCAAGAGGACAACACCAAGTTATTAACAATGTTGATAACTTTACTTGTTTTAAGTTCTTGTAATGGGGCTTCTTTTAGGAAATTTGTCGAGTTGGGATGTTGATAACTAATCGTTAATCTTAAGTTTTTTACAAATATGGCCGATAACAACGAATTCATCTGGCGGCAATGCCTCACGGAAATAAGCAGTAGAATCAACCGCCAGAGCTTTGCCACATGGTTCGAGGACACTGTGGGACTTCCGGCGGAGGGCGACAACCTCGTCGTGAAAATCCGCGACCAGTTCACCGCGGACTGGCTCGAACAACATCACATCGAGACGATTCGCGCCTCCATGGAAGCTGTTCTCGACGAACGGATGACCCTCACATTCGCTGTCCGCCAAAACAAAGGCGGCTATGACTACACAGTCCCCGAGTTGAACAAATTCAAAGAATACAACTCGGAAACCGCCTCCGAAGACAGACATCTCAATCAGAAATACACCTTCGATTCTTTCGTGGTCGGCGATTTCAACCGTTTCGCACACGCCGCGGCGATGGCGGTCGCCGAAGCTCCGGGGAAAAACAAATATTCACCTCTCTACATCTACGGCGGAACCGGGCTCGGCAAAACTCATCTTGTTCAAGCAATCGGGCACTTCATTAAAGAAGAAAACCCGCGCATGAAGGTCATATACGTTACGAGTGAGCGGTTCACGAACGAGTTCATCGGAAGCATCATCTCTAAAACCACCGCCGAATTCAACCGCGTTTATCGAAACGTCGATGTCATCATTCTCGACGATGTTCAGTTCTTTACCGGCAAAGAGTCGATTCAGAGCGAATTCTTCCACGTTTTCAATTCGCTCCATCAAAAGGGCAAACAAATCGTTCTCACCTCAGATGTAGCGCCGTCGAACATCACCGGCCTCGAAGAACGCCTTCTCTCTCGTCTTAAGTGGGGTCTTGTTGTCGATATCCGTCCGCCGGATCTCGAGGGCAGAATGGCGATTCTCCGTCGAAAGGCAGAATGTGACGGCATATTCATGGCCGACGATGTCATGGCCTATATCGCAGAAAATGTTACTTCTAATGTCCGCGAGCTCGAGGGGACATTGATCAGGCTTTTAGCCTATTCTTCCATCAGCGGTTCTGATATAGACATCGAGATGGCGCGCGAGGTTCTCAGCCACTATAGAAACGACTCGGAACGCCGCCCTCTCGGCCCGACCGAAATTTGTTCCTTTGTTGCGGAATCTTTCGGAGTGGACAAAAACGCCTTTCATAATAATAGAAGAACTCAACCTTTGGCTCTTGCCCGACAAGTTGCGATGTTTCTCTGTCGTGAAATGACCGATAACTCCTTAAAAACCATCGGTCTTTATTTTGGCGGAAGAGACCATTCTACGGTTATTCACGCCGTAAAATGTATTCAGGACCGCCTTCGTCACGACTCCGATCTCGCAAAGAAAATCGACCACATAAAGGCAGAACTTCATTAATGGCAATTCTTTTTTCCCTAAAACCCGCTCGATTAGCGGGTTTTTTTGTGCCTAATAACCCTTTTAGAAGACGTTTAGATGATGTTAATAAGTTTCTCTTTTTTCTTAATATTCTTTTATTTACTAACAACATCCTTTTAGGAGTTTGCATTTTTCTCTTTCTCAACTTTGTTCAACACCCGAATGTTTTTATTTTTTCTTTTTATTTTATTCTCTAATAACCACTTAGTGATTTACTAACATTCCTAACATCCTTATTATTATTACGATCTTTTTCTCTTTAGAGAATATTTAAAAGAATAACAAAGATTAAATGTCTTCCTTTTAAATTTCGTTTTGGGTTGATTTTTTGAATTGTTCAACTTAAATTGAATTAAATATGAATTTCACTTTTTGTAGGAGGAAGAATGGAGTTTACCTGTGAAAGAACCGAATTTTTCGAGGTTCTCGGAAATGTTCAAACGGTGATTCCAAGCAAATCGGCCCACCCTGTCCTATCGAATGTCCTTATTACCGCGGACAAAGGCAAGGTCCGTATCCTCGGAACGGATATGGATGTTACAATGGAAGGGCTTATCGAGGCTGAAATTAAAAGCGAAGGAAGCTATGCGCTTCCGGCAAAAAAGCTTTTCGAGCTGATGCGAGAATTGGGTCCCGGTGAAATGAGCTTCAACCGCGAAGGAAGCAAGATAAAGATTACGCAGGGACTCGGAAGATTCTCTGTAAGCGGGGTGGAGAAACAGGATTATCCCCATGAAGACCTCATGCGCGAAGAGAAGAAGAGTTTCACGCTCTCTGTCGACGATATTAAAAGAATGCTCGACAAAACCGGATACTCAATTTCGGTCGATGTCGCCAGAATAGCTCTTTCCGGACTCCTTTTTAGATTTACTGCAGATAAAGCAATTGCCGTTGCAACTGACGGCCACAGGCTGACGCTTCTTAAGAAGGATATTAAAGTTGAGAATATTGGAGAAGAGGAACTCGACATCCTTATTCCATCCAAAACGGTTAACTATCTCATAAAGATGCTCGGCGAGGGCAAAGGAGATATCGAGATTACAATTGGAACCGGGACTGTTAGATTCAAAGTGGGGGAGTATATTCTAACAAGTAAGCTCATAACAGAGCGTTTTCCGAATTTCGAGCAGGTTATCCCAAAAGATAACGAAAAGGTTCTCATTGCAGAAAAGAAGTCTTTTCATTCTGCGGTGAGAAGGGCGGCTGTCCTTTCTAATCCTCTTACGCATCTTCTTAAATTTGATGTCGATGATAACAAAATTGAGCTTTCAAGCTCCGATTACGATGTCGGCGGAGAAGCTTTCGAGAAAATCATAGTCGATTACAAAGAAGAGCCGATGAAAATAGGTTTTAACTCGACCTATTTACTCGAAATACTTCGCCATCTCGACTCTGAAGAGGTGAAAATTCTCATGAAGAATACCCTCGCTTCAGCACTTATAATGCCGCTCCCACAGGAAGAGGGTGAGGAATATCTGTCCATCCTCATGCCGCTTAGATTGCCGGAGGAAGAGGCTTGATTTCAAAGCTCCGCCTTGTTTCATTTAGAGCCTTCGACGAGGCGGAGCTTGAATTCGACGAAGATTTCAATCTTATAAGCGGTGAAAATGGGGTTGGAAAAACCAGCCTTCTCGAAGCAGTAGTCCACTTGGGTTACGGCAGTTCGCCATGGTCAGGAAAAACTGTCGATGTTATTCGTAGCGGAAGCGATTTCGCTATTATTCACGGTGCCGGCGAGGATCGAAACCAAGACGTTAGAATTAGAATCAGTCGCGGAGTAAAAAAAGAAGTTTATCTTCGCGAGAAAAGAATTCCGCGAATGTCCGAGCTTCTCGGAGTATTCCCAACAACCGCCATCGGGCCTCAAGAAATAGAGCTTGTAAAAGGCTCACCCCAAATTCGTCGAAGAATGCTCGATACATCCCTTTGCCAAAAAGATCCAATATACACAGAGGAACTTGCACGCTTTAAAAAACTCCTCGCAGATAGAAACTCAGCACTAAAAGGAGTCCGTTCCGGCGAAATGACCGGAGGACATATCCTGATAGATTCAATCGACGAAACACTCGCGCCCTCTGCCGCTGTGATAATGGAAAAAAGAGCACTTTTCGTTAGAACCCTTTTCGAAAAAAGCGCTGGAATATACTCTGAGATGACCGACAAAAAAGGCGGCAAACTCGAAATGGAATACAGACCCACGGTAGAAATCGCGAATAAGGGTGTTGGCGAAATCGAGAAGGATTATTACAACCGCCTCGCCGCACGAAGAAAACGCGATCTCGATTCCGGAGAAACGGTTCTCGGTCCTCATCGTGACGATATTTTCATCATGAAAGACGGCGAGGAGATGGCTCGCTTCGGAAGCTGGGGGCAGGCGAGGGCGGCATCGCTGGCTGTTCTTCTCGCATCGACAGAAATAATTAACATCGACACAAAAGCCAAAGCCACGCTCCTTCTCGACGATTGCTTCGCAGAATTAGACCCCGAAAACACTCGTCGTTTTATCGATATTTCAGTTCGATATGGCCAGGTTCTTCTCGCCTCTCCAAGAGAAATAGCACCGCCGACCGGAAAAAACGGGGCTGTATTCAAATTCAGCGCTGTTGGAATGATTTGGAGGGAGCGATAGTGGCCAAAGAACACAAAATGGAATCAATCGGGCAGATTATCAAACGCGTAATAGCTCGCCAAGGAATGGAAAAGGGCATCAAAGAAGGCGAAGTCCTCGCGGAATGGCCGGATATTGTCGGGGAAGCGGTGGCAAAACATGCCGTGGCGGTAGCAATCGAAGCGCGAATCCTTTTCATAAAAGTTGATGATTCAACATGGCGTAACGAACTGTCCCTTATGTCCGAAGAAATCAAAGACAGAATTAACTCGCGATTCGATGAAATCAGAGTGGACAGAATCCATCTCATTTAGTATATTAATAAGTTATTAAAGCGATTTTCACGGTTTTCGACTTGAGGTGAACCGAGTGGCAAAGAATGCAGATAGAGTATATGACGCGAGTTCGATTAAGGTTCTCGAAGGGCTGAGTGCGGTCCGGAAACGTCCGGCAATGTATATCGGCTCGACTGGGGCGGCGGGCTTGCACCATCTTGTTTACGAAGTCGTCGATAACTCGATCGACGAAGCGCTTGCCGGTGAATGCGATAACATAAAGGTTACCATCCACGCCGAAGGCTCCGTTACAATCGAGGACAACGGAAGCGGAATTCCTGTCGATATGCACCCAACTGAGCACATCCCAGCCGCGCAGGTCGTCATGACCAAACTTCACGCCGGCGGAAAATTCGATAACAACGCCTACAAAGTCTCCGGTGGTCTTCACGGTGTCGGCGTTAGTGTTGTTAACGCACTTTCAGAGCATCTCGAACTGATTGTGTGGAAAGAAGGCGATGTTTATCGCCAGAATTATGTCCGCGGTGTCCCTCAGGACGAGCTTACAAAAGAAGGTAAAACCACCAAACGCGGAACCAAGGTTACCTTTACCCCGGACAAAGAGATTTTCGAGGATACAAATTTTTCCTTCGACACTCTCTCTTCACGCCTTCGCGAGCTGGCATTTCTCAATAAGGGAATTACCATATCCATCAACGATGAACGCGATATAGAGGGCGAAACCACACCGCGCGATAATGTTTTCCATTACAAAGGCGGTATTGCCGAGTTCGTCGAATATATCAACGCCGCAAGACAGACTATCGGCACAAAACCCTTCTATTTCGAGAAAGAAGCCGACGGAATCACAATAGAAATCGCGATGCAGTTCAACGATAGCTACAACACAACTCTATACACCTTCGCGAACAACATTAACACAGTTTCCGGCGGAACACACGAGACCGGCTTCAAATCCGCTCTTACAAGGGCACTGAATAACTATGCCAAAAGTATCGGTCAGGTAAAAGACGAAAGCCAAGCGATTACCGGAAATGATGCCCGTGAAGGCCTCGTCGCAGTGGTTTCTGTGAAAATACCGAACCCGCAGTTCGAGGGACAAACTAAAGCAAAACTCGGTAATTCAGAGGTTAAGGGTATCGTCGATAGCCTCGTTTATGAAGAATTCATGGCCTACCTCAACGAACAACCGGCGATTGGTAAACTCATAGTTTCAAAAGTCCTCAGCGCTATGCATGCGCGTGAAGCCGCCAGAAAAGCTCGAGAGCTTGCACGAAGGAAGACCGCACTCGACACTGCCGCCCTTCCCGGAAAACTCGCAGACTGCCAAAGCCAAAAACCGGAAGAGTGCGAGATATACATAGTCGAGGGAGACTCGGCGGGTGGAAGTGCCAAACAGGCTCGCGATAAAAGATTCCAGGCCATCCTGCCACTTAGGGGGAAAATTCTGAATGTCGAAAAGGCAAGATTCGACAAAATGATCAAGAACGAAGCCATTCGCACGCTTATTACCGCAGTGGGATGCGGCATCGGCGATGAAGATTACGACGTTGAAAAATTAAGGTATCATAGAATCATAATCATGACCGACGCCGATGTTGACGGCGCCCACATTAGAACCCTACTGTTGACATTTTTCTTCAGGAATATGCAGGATATTATCGACAGAGGGTTTCTTTACATCGCACAGCCGCCGCTTTACAAAGTGAAATATGGCAAAATGGAGCAATACATCCTCGATGAGGACAAAATGAACCGCTTCCTCATCGAGCGAGGATCGGAAGCGTTAATTCTCGTGGGCGATGATGGCACACAGCTAACCGGCAAACGTCTCGAAAGATTTCTCGATAACATTACCCGGTTCGGAAGGATTAGCGGGTTTTTCCTCAGACGTGGTTATCCGCGTGATGTTGTCGAGACACTCGCCCTTGTCGAAGGCCTCGATTTTGAAGCCCTCAAAGACCAGCTTCGTGTAATCGACATCCTCGGTGAATTATCGAAACGCCTGCGTCATCTTGGCTACGAAGTAAACTATCATACCGAACTCGACGAAGAGCACTCCGGTTGGCGCGGAATTGTAGAATACGAGAAACGAGAAATTCAGGGCGATTTTTCGATCGATTTCGAGCTTCTCGATTCTCCCGAATATAAAGAGCTGAAAAAATCGACAATACCACTGACTGATTTCGCCAGACTTCCCATCACAGCCGTATATGAGGAGAACATCGAACAGTTCGACCGCTATGGCGACATCCTCGATTTCGTCTTTCAGGCGGGGCGCAAAGGCACAAAGATACAGCGCTACAAAGGTCTCGGTGAGATGAACCCGGAACAGCTCTGGGACACAACAATGAACCCGGAACAGCGAAGGCTTCTTCAGGTGCGAATGGAAGACGCGGCGGCCGCAGATGTCATATTCTCCACGCTCATGGGCGACAGTGTCCCACCGCGGAGAGCTTTTATCGAGGAGAACGCCCTCGACGTCCGAAACCTCGATGTTTAGCAAACAAAACGAAAGAGCGAAATGAAAAGAGCATTATTAACCATATGTATTCTTACTATTATCTTCTCCTTCGCGTGCGGCCGGTCTAAGGTTGTTCATTACGAAGAGTCCCGTATTACCTCTATGGCGTGGGCTGGAGATACTCTTATCGCCTATTCGCGAATTCAGGAGACCGGTTTTATCGCCGGTGGGATACGGAGAAACGCGAAATTCTCTGTAGAACTTTGGATAGCCAAAGTAGATCCGGTTCTCGGCAAGCTAGACACAAACTACCGCCTGCGCGAAATCTCAGCCCCCTTCGGTAAAATAGAGTTCTTCCCCGGCGGCGAAGATCTGCTTTATGCCGCCAAAGATGGCGTTTGGAAGGTGAATCTTCGCACCACCGAAAGTAAGACCTTCTTCACCCACCCCGCTTTCCGCGATTATCCGGTCGAGATAAATGTAGGCCCCGGAGAGGATTATGTGGCTATTGTTGTCGATGCAGAAGGATTCCCCGGAACAGAGGAACTGCTCGATCTTTTCATGGTCGAAACGAAAACCGGCAACCTCGTTTTCCATACCGATTCGCTTCGGGACGCAAGAAGCTTCGCATGGAACAGCCACGATTGCGTTAGTTACATCGTTCCGGACCCGTGGAACGAGGGAGCGTTCAATATAATGCAGTTCGGCGTGAGCGATTGTTTGATTCTACCCTCGGAAATGACCGAAGAGGAAGTGCTCTGCAACTGTCCGCAGGCCAATCTTTCTCGATCGGGAATGTGGGTTGCAGTGGACAACAATGGAAAGCTGAAAATAGAATATAATGGCTGAAACCAAAGAAGGGCGGACACGTTTCGCCACGGAACTTAATGATAAGCAATGTGAGGGGGTCCTCGCCATCGAGGGCCCCGTTCTTGTTCTTGCAGGCGCCGGAAGCGGCAAAACCCGTCTATTAACTTACAAAATAGCACATCTTATTCTCGAAGTAGGCATCGACCCGGGTTCGATTCTCGGCGTTACATTCACAAATAAAGCCGCCGGAGAGATGAAAGAGCGTATAATTAAGCTCTGCGGCGAGAGTTTATCGGGAATTTGGCTTGGGACATTCCACGCCATTTGTGGGAAAATCCTTCGCCGCGACGGCCACCTCGTTGGACTTAAGGAAAACTACAGCATTTACGACACCGACGACCAAAAGCGCCTTATGCGCGATATAATCGCCGACTTAGGAATCGACCCGAAGAAATACAGTCCCCGCGAGATTCTCGCATGGATATCGAACAAAAAGAACCGCCTTTACAATGCCGAAGATTATCATACCGGCGCAATCCGTGGCAAAGACAAAGAATTCGCCGCGCTTTGGGTCGCTTATCAGAAAGCCCTTCGCGCAAATAACGCCGTCGATTTTGACGACATGATCAATCTCGTGGTCGAACTGTTCCAAAAACACGAAGTTGTTCGAAAATACTATTCGGACAAATTTCAATATGTCCTTGTCGATGAATTTCAGGACACGAACAAATCTCAATATGAATTCATTCGCGCGATAATCGACGGAAAAACGAACATCACAGTTGTCGGCGACGATGACCAGTCAATTTACGGCTGGCGTGGCGCCGAAGTCCGCAACATCCTCGATTTTCCTAACGACCACGAGCAGACGACCGTAATCCGCCTCGAAAGAAATTACCGCTCCACCGCGAATATCCTTAAAGCCGCAAGCTGTGTGGTCTCCAACAACAAATCTCGTCATGAGAAAACCCTTTGGACAGAGGATTCTCCCGGCGACTCCATCAGCCTTTGGGCGGTGCCGGACGAATACGCCGAAGCGAAAACAGTCGCGGAATCGATTCAAAAAGAGCTTGACGATGGCGTTTCAGCCTGCGAGATAGCTATTCTGTATCGCGTCAACGCACATTCGCGCCTTCTCGAAGATGCCCTTCGCAAAGCGGATATCCCCCACGTAATAGTCGGCGGGATAAGGTTTTACGAGCGCGCGGAGATTAAAGACATCCTCGCCTACCTCAAACTTATCCACAACCCCGACGACGACCTCAGTTTCAAGCGGATTATAAACATGCCCAGAAGAGGTGTCGGCACGAAATCCATTGCCACGTTGAAAGAAATCGCCGACAAAGAAGGGCTTAGCCTTTATGAAACCGCTATGACAGCCGATTTGTCAGGATTCTATTCCGCGTCGAAATCGGGGCTTGCGAGTTTTCTGAACGTGATGGAACGTCTTCAAAGCGTTGCATCGAAAACTGATGTCGGCGAGTTGATTTCCCATGTGGCGCGCGAATCGGGATATGTCGAGATGCTGAAAGAGGACGGCAGTGTAGAAGCGCGCGCGCGACTCGACAACATTTCGGAGCTTATTAACTCTGGAATCGAATTCGCGAACACCCATCCCGACGACCCTTCGGTGGCGGCATATCTCGCCGAGACATCGCTAATTTCAGATATCGACCAATACGAATCCGACGAGGACTCTGTCAGCCTTATGACTGTTCATTCCGCTAAGGGCCTCGAGTTCGACTATGTGTATATCTGCGGCCTCGAAGAAGGACTTTTCCCCTTCGGTCGCGCCATGGACGATGAAGACGAGATGGAAGAAGAGCGCAGGCTTTTCTATGTCGCAGTAACTCGTGCGCGGAAAAAGGTGCATTTGTTTTATGCCGGTATGCGGCATCGTTTCGGCGAGGAAACGGTGGGTGTTCAGAGCCGCTTCGTCGATGAAATACCGAAAAATCTTCTCGCGACGGAGCTATCGACCCGCCGCGAAACAAGACGCGAAGTTTTCCACACGCCAATAACGCCACGCCGACAGAAAACCGAAAAAAGCGGCGCAATATCACCCGGGACGATCATCGAGCACCCATTTTTTGGCCGCGGAGAGGTTCGTGCGGTAAAAGGGTCTGGCGAGAATGCAGTCCTGACGGTTGCCTTCCCGAAATACGGCCAGAAAAAACTTTTGGTAAAATATGCCGATCTCTCGATAGTGCGCGATTAATTAATTTTTGGCGCGCCTTTCTCGATTAGATTCGCTGAGAGCCGGTCTTTGACGCGCTCGAAGTTCGGTTTAGCAGTAAAACTCGCCACAGATGCCGGTTTTCCGCCGGGAATCTCTTCTACAAGATAATAGTTACGAGTCCCTGCGACAACTCGCGCGTTGAGGAAGTATTTGTAATACAACTTGTTGTGATGATATACCCAAAATTCCCAAAGCCAGCCCTCTGCACCGATAGTTTTCTTGTTATCGAAAGCGAGGACAACATAGTTCTCGACTTTGAACTCTTCGAGAGGCTCCTGTTTGACTTTGGCGGTGATATGTCTGCCATAATATGTTGACGAACACCCACATATAATAACGCCCATAAATAGTATAACCATAAAGACTTTTGATAATCTCATTATCTCTCCAAAAAAACTTGAAATAAGCGGCTGTGTGTGTATATTCTAAGCGCAAGGACGTTAAAAAAGATCTCTAACAGTAGATTAATGAAGGATATCCCCGGCCGGTTGAGCGAATTGCCATGACCCCTCGGGCGAGCGAATCACGAAACACCGACGGTGGTTGTAAATCCCTTTATGTTCCCTTTTGGGGAGATCTATTGGAGTCCTTGTCGCCGGCCGAAAGGCCGGCTTTCTTTATTTCTCGGTTTTGGTCTTTTCTTCTTCCGGCGGAAGAAGGCCAAGCCCGCGCTTCACCTTATCGGTAATCTCCGAGCGAATATCCGGGTTCTCGTCGAGGAAATCCCGCGCGTTCTCACGCCCTTGGCCGAGCTTGATATCCCCATAGGTGTACCAAGTCCCCTTTTTATCAACAACTTTCGTATCGACGCCGATATCGAGGACTTCGCCGGTCTGTGAGATTCCCTTGCCGAAGATTATATCGAACTCGGTCTTGCGGAAAGGAGGCGCCATCTTGTTTTTGACAACCTGTGCATGGGTTATACTTCCAACCTGTTCTTCCTTGACTTTTATCGCCGCACCTTTACGAATATTGATTCTTATGCTGGCATAGAATTTCAGCGCGACACCGCCAGATGTCGTTTCCGGATTCCCGAACATCACCCCGATTTTCATACGAGTCTGATTGACGAAAATCACCGCCGTTTTCGATTTATTGATAGCTCCGGTCAATTTACGAAGCGCTTGGCTCATAAGCCTCGCCTGAGCGCCCACCTGACGGTCGCCCATCTCGCCCTCGATCTCCGCACGCGGAACTAATGCCGCCACAGAATCTATAACAACAATATCGATTGCCCCGCTACGGACGAGCGTTTCGCAGATTTCCAGCGCTTGCTCGCCGTTGTCCGGTTGAGCCACCCAAAGATCTTCAATATTCACTCCGAGAGCTTCGGCATAATTCGGGTCCATCGCGTGCTCGGCGTCGATAAAAGCCGCGAGACCGCCCTGTTTTTGAGCTTCTGCGATTACGTGAAGAGCGAGAGTGGTTTTCCCCGATGATTCCGCCCCGAAAATCTCGCTAACCCTTCCTCGCGGAATTCCGCCGATTCCCAACGCGGCATCGAGAGAAAGCGAGCCGGTGCTTATCGCGGGGACACTTCGAACCTCTTGGCTGTCGCCGAGTCGCATAATAGAGCCGTCGCCGAAAGCCTTATGGATATGCTCAACAGCGAGTTCGAGCGCTTTGTTCTTATTTTTATCGTCAGCGGACATTTTTACCTCCGTGCGTCAATTTGAAATCGTAATCTATTCAATATATTGCTTTTTTCGGTGTTAATAAAGATAAATCTTGAAGGAAAATCGTCTATTGGCGTAATTAAAGAAGGTCATACTCGTGCAGGGGTGTGTAAATACTGCCCTGTGGGGTTAGCTCACTTTTCATAAAGATAATTCTCTCCGCGATAAAATCTTCCGGCTCAATCTCGATTTCCCCGATTTTCGAGACCAGTTCGCCTGCGTTTTGAGGGTCGCGAACTCTTCCCACAGTTAAATGAGGCGAAAAGGGGCGCTTCTCACGAGGAAAACCGTGAAGAAAAGTAACATCGTCGATAACGCGTGTAATAAGTTCGAGCGCTTCTGTATCGCCGGAAATCCCCGCCCATACAACCTTTGGCGATTTTCCGCCGAAAGTGCCAACGCCTTCGAGGCGAAGTTCCAACGGTGCGATTCCTTCCAAAACCATCCCAATATCCCTCGTGATTTTCGCCACAGCCTCAGATGGTGTGTCGCCGAGAAATTTTAAAGTGAGATGAATATTTTCCGGCCGCACCCATGAGCATCTGACGCCGCACTTGCGCAGTTTCGCCGTGATTTCTCGGTCGATTTTCCTGCGGATTTGTTCAGCAATCTCCAAAGCGACAAAAGCGCGAATCGTGTTTCCGCTCATAAAGCCGCCTCGCTTCCGTCTTCCCACGGATGGTTGTCATATATGCCCTCGAGTTCGAGCCAGAGCATCGCCAGCACAGCCTGCGAGGTTCTCCATCGATGGTCTTCACGCCCGCGAGTGAAACGGTTTTCACGGACGAGGGTTCTTTGTGGCGTTGCTACAGCATAGAACACCGTCCCCACCGGCTTTTGCGGTGTTCCACCTTCCGGACCGGAAATGCCTGTTGTTGCGAGAGCATAATCAGTGTTAAAAACCCTTTTCGCGCCTTCCGCCATCTGCTTAGCGATGATAGCCTCGACAGCGCCGCACCGATTAATATCCTCTCTCGAAACCCCCAAAATATCGGCCTTAGCCTCGTTGGAATAGACAACCGCGCCCCCGTTAAACCATGCGCTCGCCCCTGAAAGGTCAACGATTCGCGAGGCCACAAGACCGCCGGTGCAACTTTCGGCAGTCGATAGCGTGCCCCTCTCCTCCTTCAAAAGACCGCCAATCAATGCCGGAAGATTTTTTTCCTCGCGCGAAAAGCACCATGGGGCAAGCACCGATTTGATTCTGCGAAGTTTTTCCTCGGCGAAACAATCGCTTTGAGTTATCGTAAAGCGAACCTCCACTCCGAGATTCGAGGGGTATGAACCTATGCCAGCAGTTCCAAGGTTTCCGAGTGATTCGAGGAGTTTATCGAACATTACGCTCTCCGGAAGACCTGTAGTGTAAAACTTCTCGACCCACTTAATATCACCCGCCATCGACGATAAAATCGGCCGAAGACGGTTCTCGAAAATATCCTTCATCTCCGGTGGAACGCCCGGAAGAGCGACCAGAATCTTTCGATCGACCCGCAAAAACAACCCCGGTGCAACCCCCACGCCGTTTTCCAGAATCTCGGCGCTATCCGGCACAAAGGCCTCTCTGCGGACATTTTCCGGCATCACGATTCCGCGTTCGGCGAATATGCCGCGAATCGTCTCAAAATACTTCTCGTCAAAGTGAAGCTGTATGCTTAGCGCTTTCGCGATTGCCTCCCGTGTCATGTCGTCGTCGGTGGGGCCGAGACCGCCGGTCATGATAACAATATCCGTATTTTCGATGGCACGAAGCAGTTCTTCGGCTATAATATCTACATCATCCGGCACCGCGAGTGTCATTGAGACATCGATTCCGATAGCGTTCAACTCGCGAGACAACCACGAAGAATTTGAATCCACGGTCTTCCCCGCGAGGATTTCATCGCCGATTGTAATTATAATACACTTCATATTATGATGTTTATCTGCGGAAATAATAAATTAATGAGGTGAACCAAAACAAAGGCGTAAATACCCGCCACAACGTCGTCCATCATAATTCCCCAGCCGTGGGGCAATTTCTTCTCGGCGGTGCGTGCAGGCGGAAGTTTCAAGATGTCATAAGCGCGGAAAGAGAGGAAGGCGATAATCCACAAAACAGGACTTTTCGGGACAAGAACTACCGAAATCATACAACCGGCGACCTCGTCGATGACCACTTTCGAGGGGTCGTGTCCCCAATAACTGGCCGCCCTTTTCGAAATCGGCACACCGAGAAGCGTAACAGCAATTGTTGCAAGAAAATAGCCCCAGTGGGCAGTCGGAAGAAACCACAAAATCGCAAATGCCGCAATCGAACCGACAGTCCCCGGCGCAACCGGCGAAAATCCGGTCCCGAAAAAGCTCGCCAGGAGTTTCCAGATAAAACCGCCGGGCTTTGGCGGGGGTGAATCGGAAGGCTTCTTTATCTTTATCATCACTGAAGGCGAAGCTCGCGCTCAAACTCCGCCGGGCTGGTGGCGTTCGCAAGTGCGTCTTCGTAGGTTATCAAACCGTCCTTATAGAGCTTCATGACCGATTGGTCGAAGGTCTGCATACCGTATTCCGAGCCGCCCTGAGCGATATAGCGTGTGATATCTTCACGCTTTTTGTTGTCGAGGATACATGCGCGTATCGTCGTCGTAACAACCATAACCTCGGCGGCAAGCACACGTCCCTTGTTGTCGGCACGCCGGACAAGCCTTTGCGAAATAATTCCGCGAAGGTTTGCGGCAAGCTGTGCCTGTATCTGCGGTTGCTGATGCTCCGGAAAGAAGCTGATTATCGAATTGATAGTCTCTTTCGCATCGACAGTGTGGAAAGAGGACAGGACGAGATGCCCTGTCTCGGCGGCGCGGATAGCGGTGCCCAGAGCATCGATATCGCGAAGTTCGCCTATCATAATGACATCGGGGTCTTCGCGCATCGCGGCGCGCATGGCGTCGTTGAAGCTCGGCGAATCCACTCCGACCTCGCGCTGGTTGATAATGCTCTTGTCGTCGGTGTGCACGAACTCGATTGGGTCTTCGATTGTGATGATATGCTTTCTGCGGTTTTTGTTCATATGATCGACCATGGAGGCCAAGGTCGTTGACTTTCCGCTTCCCGTAACTCCGGTAACGAGCACGAGGCCGCGGTTTTCCATAGCGAACTTTTTCGCCTCCATCGGAATACCGCGTTCGTCGATATTCGGAATTCTTGTCGGAATATGACGAAGCGCGATACTATAATTTCCGCGCGATTTATAGACATTCGCGCGAAATCTTGCGCGCTCGCCGATGTCGTAGGTCGTGTCGATTTCCGATAATGAAGCGAATCTGCGATCTTTTGAGGCGTTCAAAATAGCAAAGGCGAGGGAGCTTGTGTCTTGAGGTTTCAACGGGGCGGTTTTTGCCACCATAAGCTCGCCGAAAATCCGCACCACAGGAGGGCTTCCCACCTTGAAATGGATATCGCTCGCGCCCTTTTGGACTGCGGAAAGAAGAAATTGATCAATATTGTTCATAATTCTTGTCTTCGGTTGGATTTTACTTCACGATAACTAAATCAATATAACAAATAATTTTCTTTTGCGCTATCATTTTATAAAAAAACCCCGAAATCCGGGGTTGGTGTTTTCGACTAAAAAAGTGGTTCTAAGAATTTCCTGCCTGAAGTTCTTCGAGGGCGTCGAGGCTGTCGAGAAGAACATCTCGAGCCTTACTTCCCTGAAATGGCCCCACAATTCCGGCCATTTCGAGTTGGTCGATAATGCATCCTGCACGCGTATAACCGATGCGAAGCTTGCGCTGAAGGAAGCTTGTCGAGCCTTGCTGATACATCACAACAATTTTTGCGGCCTCCCAGAATAACTCGTCTTGTTCCATAGACATCGAAGCCGATGTGGCGGCCTCTTCGAAATCGAGCATCCTATCCGGGAAAGGATTTTGGAACGCGCGAAGATATTTCACGATCTTTTCGGTCTCAGATGTTGTAACGAGGCATCCATGGATACGAATCGGCTCCGCAAAACCGCTGGGAAGGTAAAGCATATCGCCGAACCCGAGTAGCCTTTCCGCGCCACCCATATCGAGAATCGTCCGACTGTCGATTTTACTACGAACTTTGAAAGCCATTCTGCTGGGGAAATTGGCCTTGATAAGCCCGGTTATAACATCTACGCTGGGGCGTTGAGTGGCGATTACGAGATGAATTCCAACTGCACGAGCCATTTGCGCTAATCTCGCTATCGGCTCCTCGATTTCTCCAGAAACTGTCATCATTAAATCCGCTAACTCATCAACCAAAACAACGATGTATGGCAATTTTTCGAGGCCTTCATCTTGATGGCTTTCGAGGTATTCATTATATGCCGATATCGATCTAACTCCGACCTTGCTTAGGCCTTTGTAGCGTGAGTCCATTTCATCGACAGCCCAGTTGAGAGCTAAGGCGGCATTTTTCGGTTCGACCACTATCGGCGCCGCAAGATGAGGAATATCGCTATAAACAGAAAGCTCGAGCCGTTTCGGGTCGATCATTATCAAACGAAGTTCTTCCGGGCTTTTCGAATAGAGCAAGCTGGTAATTATCGTGTTGATACACACAGACTTACCGCTTCCGGTTGCTCCCGCGATAAGTAGATGAGGCATCTTCGCCAAATCGACAACTGCAGGCGAGCCGTCAACTCTTTTTCCAAGAGCGAGCGGAAGAGCGTAATCCGATTTTCTGAATTTGTCGTCGGCGAGAACTGATTTTAGGCGGACAGTCTCGATCTCGTCGTTTGGAACCTCGATTCCAACCGCCCCCTTGCCGGGAATTGGCGCGACGATACGGATATCCTGCGCCTTAAGCGCTAGTGCGATGTCGTCGTCCAAATTCGCGATTCTGCTTACTTTCACTCCGACAGCCGGTTCCAGCTCATATCGCGTAATCACCGGCCCGGGGCAGATCTCGCGAATCTCGCCGTCAACTTTGAAACTGCGAAGCGTCTCGATAAGCTGTTTTGCTCTTTCTCTAAGAACCGCATCGGAAAGCTCGGAATCGATTGTCTCCTGGTCGATTAGCAGGTCGAACCCCGGAGGATAATACCTATACGGCTCTCTTGGGCGCTCCGGAAGCATGTCGTTGGCAATAGCGCGTGGCGCGGTTTTCACGACAAAATCCTCATACGAAGGCTCTTCGATGTCCGCCGGAACCTTGTCTATCGCCACAGGTTCTGGAAGAGGCGCTTCGTGGCCGATAACAATTTCCTCCTCTTCATCTGCAAGCCCCTCGCGGACACGGTCGTAAATTTCACGCTCCTTCTCTGGCGAAAGTATTGGGGCAGTTATAGACGGTTTGACGACAGGTTCCTCAAAACGTTGTGCGATAAGTTTTTTCGGTTCGATCGGGTCGGCGTGGGGTGGTGGAACAAGCTTTTGGGGTTCGATTGGTTCAGCATGCGGTGGCGGTGTAGATGCCCTATTTACAGCAGATCGTTCTCGCGCCGCGCGAATAATAGCCGGCGAGAAGCTGAACTCCATTCTCGATGCTGAACCTTCGCGCTCAGGTTCGTTATTCTCCTCGACGACTTCCGGCTCGAAAGCCTCTACTTCGGGTTCGGGGCTTGTAACTTTTGTTTCCCCGGGAATAATACTACCGGTAATTCCGCCGAACTGCTTTTCCGATTTCTTTTTGTATTTTTCGATCAAATCCTCTCGGGATTCGCTTATTCGTGCCTCTTTACGCTTTTTGCGCGCAATGATTGTAGCTCTTGCTCTTCCGATTCCCTGAATTGCCGAGGTGAAAGTCGAGCGGAAATCGAGCCTCGTAACAACTGCGACGAAAACCGCAAAAAGGCTTATCCCAAGCAGATATGCGCCGACATTTCCAACCGCGCCCCGCATTGTTTTTGCAAGCTCCTCGCCATAGTTACCGGTAAGCGCCGAGGCCAAAGCGCCTCCCGGAAGAGCGAGCAACATCGCGAGTATTCCGTGACCGGCGATTATTTCGCCCGAGAGCACTACAGCTTTCTTCCCCGAAAGCCCGAATATTTTTGAAAACCCCCAAATACACATCAGAACGGGGAGTAAAACTGAAAAATAGCCAAAGGTATTAAAAAGCACTCCGGCGGCCATCGCGCCAGCCGGACCTCCCCAGTTGCTGATTGGGCGTGGCGGGGGATAGATTAGGCCGTCTTCGGGGAAATAGTCGTATTTGCCATAAGAAATTATCGACAAAAGAATCCAAGCGCCAAGCAAAACAATGGCGGTGCCGGCGGCGATTCCTCTGAGGCTAATTCTTTTTTCCTCTTTGGCTTTCCCCTTTTTTGACTTCACAGGATTACTCCGAATTTATAACTTATTGAACAACAAGATGTTTTTATTAATCACCTAATGTTTTACTATAAATATATTGCCGTTGTCGATTATGTCAATAAAAAAAAAGAAAAAAGCGGGCAACAATTATTCATTCTTGCGCATGTTTATAATTGTAATATTATATTACAGAT
Source organism: uncultured bacterium (assembly GCA_964459995.1). GTDB lineage: Bacteria > UBP14 > UBA6098 > UBA6098 > UBA6098 > CAZSHG01. The sequence continues at coordinate 68,184 of CAYWOR010000010.1, forward strand.
TAATCAGTAATATTGCCGGCTTAACTTCAGTAACAATAGAGGATTAGCGGTATTCTCTTTCTGGGCGAAGAAATCGCGGTTCGCCGATTACCTCCCCCTCTTCGAAGGGAATAGCTAATGTCAATGAGCCTGAATTACCGACATCTGAGGTGTATTTGAGGTCGGAGATTAACAGGGTGCCTTCGCGGATAGCATAAACCGGCAAATCAGAGCGTTTGAGAAAGCTTTTCGCCATGCGGTATTGCGAAACCTCTTCCCAAAGCGGGTCTTGCGGCGAAAAAAGCTCGAAACGCCCCTGTTCAGCAATTCTACCGCCTATTACCGCGACCTCGTAGCTGACAGCCGAATCACCATCGAGTGTAACGACACGATACATCGAGGGATTCAACCAAGTCCGCCAGGATTCAATGTCTGCGAAGCTCATTATACGCTCCGCGACACCTTTTTCATTACGAACCATTGTCTCCGCGCGGAATTTCATCGTCACCCTAAAACCGGCATAGAGAACCAGGACAGCGATAACGATCAAAGCGGCTTTTCTGCGGTATTCTGAGAAGTATCTGCCGACCAACAGCAGGAAAAACAGCGGTATGAGAACCCAAATATCGACAATCGGGAAAAGATGTGCGGAAAATGTCCTGTCCGAAAGCGGAGCGAGAAGCTCGGTTCCGTAGCTCGTAACCCAATCGAGAAAAAGATGGACAAAAACAATAAAACAATACCACAACCAAGTTTTTAAAAAAGGAAGAGATTTTTTTGATATATAATAGGCCGCAATTGCTCCGATAGCCCCCCAAAAGGGCACTACAAAAAGAGAATGTGTGATTCCGCGATGTATATGGAAATAAAAATCCTGCCCGAAAAACCAACCGATTATATCGATATCGGGAATGTTCGCGACAACAAGAGCGACCCAGAAAAAAGGTTTGCTCTTAAAAAGGCTTTTCGGAGCGACATCACGGACAGCGAGGCCGGCAAGAGTATGGGCGATATTATCCATGGGTTTCTGGCTTTAGAAGCTTATCATTATAAGTCCTGCGGAACTCGGCACGGAACTCGTCGAACTTGCCGAGAAGAATAGATTCTCTCATCGTATCAATAAGCTCTTTGTAAAAATGAAGTGTGTGAATCGTCGCGAGGCGAAGCGCGGTTATCTCGCCAACTTTGAACAAATGCCGCAAAAAGGCTCTGGTGTAATTTCTGCAAGTATAACAAGAGCAATTCTCGTCGATAGGCCGCTCGTCGCGCTCGAAATAGGCGGCTTTTAGCGAAAGTTTGCCCTTCCATGTAAAAACCGTGCTCTTACGGGCGTTTCGAGTCGGCATAACGCAATCGAACATATCGACTCCGCGAGCTACCGCCTCGACCAAATCCTCCGGTGTGCCGATCCCCATCATATAACGGGGTTTTCCTATTGGAATCACGGGGATACATGCCTCAAGAGAGGGCCACATTAGCGATTTCGGCTCGCCTACAGATAGTCCGCCGATACCGTAGCCGGGAAAATCCATCACCACAGTGCCCTCTGCGGATAGTTTTCTCGATTCGATGTCGGTGCCCCCCTGAATGATTCCGAAAAGCGATGGCCTCTCAGAGCTCTTCGTATCGGCATCCATAAGCTCGACCCATCGATTTTTGCATCTCTGCGCCCAGCGAAGGGTCATCTGTGCAGATTCTGCGGTTCTTTCCGGCGTTGAAGGGTATGGCAGGCATTCGTCGAAGGCCATGAAAATATTCGGGCGCATTCGATATTGGATTTCGGTCGCGGTTTCGGGAGTCATAAAATGATAACTGCCGTCGAGGTGGCTCTGAAAGCGGACTCCCTCCTCTTTGACTCGTATCAAATCGGTCATCGAAAAAACCTGAAATCCACCACTGTCGGTCAAAATCGCTCTACTCCAGCCTGTGAAGCCGTGTAGGCCACCCATCTCCTCGATCAAATCCACGCCCGGACGCAGATAGAGGTGATACATATTATTCAGGATAATGCGGAAATCCTCCGCTTCGAGATCGCGTATTTCAAGGGTTTTCACGGTTCCCTGTGTCCCTACCGGCATGAATACGGGTGTCGGTATCTCGATTCCCCTCGTCCGCAGAATGCCCGCCCTTGCGCCTCCATCAGTTTTCAGCAATTCGAAATCAACCATCGACGGACATCTCCCAAAAATATAAAGCGTCGTCGCCGAATTCGCGTCTATCTGTCCAAGAATCATCGACTTCGATTTTTGTCGAAATCTGCAAAATAAGCACTCCGCCTTCGGTGAGCATGTTTTTCAATTTTGGAAGTATTTCGGTGAAATAATCCGCGAAGGTCTGGATATAGGGTGGGTCCGCGAATATCAAGTCGAATTTAGCCTCAGATTTCGCAACCCACTTTTCCACGCGCACCGGGCGGACTCGCGCCGCCGAAGGCGGCAGATCGAGGCGGCGCAATGCTTCCTCGATATCTTCAGCCGATTGCCTGTCCGACTCCACGAACTCGACGAAAGTTGCGCCGCGGGACGCCGCCTCGATTCCCACAGCGCCGCTTCCGGCGTAAAGATCCGCGAATGTAAGCCCGGAAATGTCGCCAAGGATATTGAATAAGGCCTCGCGGGCGCGCGACGCTGTGGGGCGAGTCCGCCCGGAGACAGAGGAAATTGTAAAGCCGCGGAACTTGCCGCCTGTTATTCTTATCATCGCACTAACACCAAAGATCCTTTACAGATTGCATCGCTTCCGCGAGAGATAATATAAATGTAAGTTCCGGGAATCGCTCGCTTGCTATCATTGCGAATTCCATTCCAAAAAGCGATAGTTTCAGGTCTCGTCGGTGGGAATTCGGCTGAGAAAACACGACGCCCCTCGATGTCGAAAACCTCAACCGAAGCGCCTTCGTAGAACATATTTGGATATTCGAACCAAACAACATCGTTTGCGCCGTCGTCGTTCGGGGTGAATGGAATCGGCCAAACATCGCAGGGTGTGCTTTTCGCGAGACTCATCACGACGCAGAATGTATCCGTGCAGTTCGCGCCGCAGGAAAGAGCTTTGTCGCAGGCTTCAATACAAACGAGCAAATCATCCCATTCGAGATCGAAGCCGGCGGCACCTGCGTCAAAAGCAAGTATAGAGCCGTCCCAAAGCACACTCGGGTCGTAAACGCTGAATTCATAACCCCCCGCATGAATGATAATCAGCGAATCATCCACTCCGGCGGCGTTGTCGGCGATTTCCCATCGGACAACAGGCACCGTAAGATGCGACAAAGCCTCAGGATTCTGAAGAACCACTGTTGGCGGCTCGGTATCGATGCGGAATGTCCAAACATAAAGCGAGTCCATCGCGTAACCGAGGCTGTCCTCGGCGTAAACTAACCGGAAGTCGAAGACTCGACCGTTTGTAATCAGGTTTTCCGGCCACCAATATAGCGTATCGCCGTTAAACTCGAGGCCGGCGCCAACACTTAATTCTTCGCCGAAAACCTCTGCACGGATTGTCGTCGCAATCACTCCCTGGGGGTCTTCAATGGCTATTACAATCGGCCCGCTGTCGCAGGAAATCCATGACGAATCCGAGGGGAAAAGAAGTGAGGCAAGCGGTCCGAAACCCTCGATAAGAATCGGGAAAACAGTATCGGATACTGTGAAGGCTCGGTCGAGCGTGTCCTCGAAATCGAAATCGTTGTCGTGCGCGACGATACAGAAAGCCGGAATATCACCGATATCGAAAGGCCCAATCGGCGAGTCGGAAATATATGTGTCCCCCGATTCGAGACTCATTTGCACAATACTCTCGCCACCGTCGGATAGAGAACCGTCGCGGTCCCAAATTAGGAACATCCCCTGGTTCGACGTGTTGTCGTCGTAAACCCCCGACGGGTCGGTTACATCCGCGCGGAGATGTTCCGCAAAGCCGCTGTAGAAAGCCGTTGGAAGGATGTTTGTTATGGTTGGGCCGATAGTATCGTCGTCGAGGATAATGAAACTCCAGCTGAAAACCGAATCGTTCGATCCGCAACAGCAGGCCAAATCGCCTGCATGAACCTCGACGAGAACAGTTTCGCGTTCGTGCCAGAAAATCAAATCGCTGTCCAAAGAAGGACTCCAAGGCGTTCCGCCGTTATATGCCGGAACATCGAAGAATAAAACGCCCTCCATCCAGCCTAATGCCGTGGAATCCTCGGCGAAAACCCTCGTCCAGCGCGGAGTTGTCAAGGTAAGTGTTACGAAATCCGCGAGCCCGGCAAGAGAATCCAAAAGCGTTAGCCCTAAAGACGCTTGCCAATCGTAAATCTCGGCTCCGATAGCTGGAATGTATCCCACGGCAACCGGTGGTTCGGTATCGACGATAAAGCTGAAGGTGTCCGCGAACTCTGCCGGTGTTCCGTGAATATCGCGCGCGAAGGGGAACCAAACCACCGTTTCGCCATGCGCGAAAGGCGTTGTGGAGTTGAAAATCATCGTATCGGCGCGGATTGATATCTCGATATCGAAGGCGGCGAAATAGCTCGCACCATTAACATTCATTCCAGTTTGATTGTAGTTGAATCCATCACCATCGTCGAGTAAAACGAACATGTTGCCATTCACACAGGAGCTTATTGCGCCATCCGGAGGAGAGAGATTGGTAAGCACCGGCGGCGAAACACCCACCGTGAAACACCACTCGAACACACTGACATTCTCGCCGCAGTATTGCGCGCTGTCGTAAAGCGTTATCGTAAGACAAACCGTCTCGCCGTCGAAGAAAATTGTGTCCGAAGAATAAACAGATGCGGGAAGCTTCAACGTATCGCCCGTAAACCAAATATCCCCCGGAACGCTGTAAATATAATATCCAATCTGAATTTCTCCCATATAATGATGAATTCCCGCCGGAGAATCCTGTGCGAGGAACCACATATCGGGTGCTCCCGGCATAATCGAACCACCCAAAGGAGGATTTGCCGCAATAATCTCAGGGCCGATGCTGTCGAGAACGAACCAAACGGTCAGCGGCGAAGCCAGTGGCGAACGATAGATATCACTGCACTCTATAAGCGAAACATGGATTGTATCGCCATGGTCGAAAACCCCCGGCGGCGCGGGCGGCGCGGTGCCCGGATTGATAAACAACAGCGATTCGGATTCGTCGTAGAAACGAATCGTGGGGAAACCGGAACTCGTATCATCGTTCACAACAACCACGAAAGATGAGAAATCGATGCGATCGCCGTCCGTATCAGCCACACGAAAAACGACCAGCGAATCCATACAGCTTATAACCGTCCCGCTCAGAGGGAAGATAGGTGTCGCGACAGGGCCATTTGCGGTTGCTATATAGTTCCAGCAAATGTCCATCCAGTTCGGATCGCAGACATCGACTGCATCAGCACCGCGAAGGCAAACATTGAGCGTTTCCCCGGCAAATAGCGTATCGCCGGTGATTAGGCCGTCGTAAGTGAGGTTCGTGCCGTCCCAGGATACTCCCGGGTCACCATAATCGTGCCAAGAGCCGTTTATAGAGATTCCAAGAGTCGTTTCGTCCACGCCGGCGCCTAAATCCACAATGCCGGCCATCACCCAGATTGGCGAGGGGTGAATCGCGATGCCGATTTCCGGCAGAACGAAGGTGGTTTCCGGCGGGTCGAAATCGGTGTAGAACACATATCTAAAGGGCGCCGCGAGGCCATGTCCCATGCTGTCTTCCGCAGAATACAAATAAACCTCGATAGTCTCGCCGCTCGTCCATGGCGCTGAAGGCGTATATACGAGTTCGCCCGTGCCGTGGTCGAAATCGAGGTTTGGCGATGCTGTTGTGAAGGAGACGCTGTCAATTATAAACTCGATTGTTGTTTCGTCGATGCCGTCAGCGTCCACGATCGAGAGAGACACGAACTGCTCGCCGCTATCGCAGGCCACCCATTGCCCCGGAAGTGGCGAAATAGGGGTTACGATAGGCCCCGAGGTGCTTACGATGAAAAACCAACAGACAGAATCCGGAATCGCGTTTGGGGTGCAATACATCGCCATGTCAGCCGCCGCCGTAACGCAAATATTGACAGTATCACCGTCGTCGAAAAGCAAATCGTGCAGACCGCAGTCGAAGGTCAAAGTATCTCCGCTGTAATAAACTCCGGCAGAATCCAATGTATATGGGGTTCCCTCGACGGTGAACCGCACGGAAGAATGATTAACGCCACATCCTGAATCTGTCAGCACGAAACTGAAAATCGGATGCGAGGACGAAGAATACCCCCCAATCGGCGGATCAAACCCAAAAACGATTGGCGGTTTCAAATCGATAAATATTGTGAAAGATAAAACGGTCGCGCTCCAGTTGCCGTCGATATCGCGCGCGCGAAGAGAATCCACCACGATGATGTCGCCATCCTCCCATGGTGTGCTCGGAAGATAATCGAGTCGCCCGAACATGCCGTCATAATAAACCCCGGCCGAATCCACCACATAGGGCACGCCGTTTACCCGGAAATATATCGAGGAAATGTCCACGCCCGTAACATCTGAAATTCGTGCGGTGAAGCCCTGAAGACTACATGCCGAGCAAGCGTTGCTGTCAGGTGCGATAAGCGCGATAAGCGGACCGCCCTCGTCTGCGATGAAACTCCAGCACTGAGTCGCTGGATTCGGCTCGCACCAGTCGGGGCTGTCATGCGCAGAGAAACAGACATCGACAGTGTCGCCCCTATCAAAGGTTATCCCTGCTATCTCGCAGTCGAAATAGGCAGTGGTGTCGTCTTCCGACCAAACCAGCGCGGGCGAAGTCGTAATAGAATAATCGACGCCTAAGATAGTCGCGACGATGCTCGATGTGTCGAGACCGGAGCCGAGGTCGCGTATTTTTGCCGAAATCAAAGGCGAAAGCGTGGAAGAGGTGCTCCAATCAGAAGGTTCTAAAGCGTATATAATGGGTGGATTCTGGTCGATATAAAACTCGAAAACCAGCGGCACAAGAGGATTTCCGAGGCTGTCCGGTGCTCTTAGAAGCTGAACCAGAACAATGTCGCCATCGCGCCAGGGCGTTGAAGGCACGAAGGTCAACACAGTGTCGGAAAATACCATCGGGCCGGTCAGATAGGTGTATGTAACCCCCGCGACACGCATCCTTATGCTATCCGCGAGGATGCCGTTGTCGTCGTGAAGATAGATATGTATGGCTTGTTCCGCGCTGTCGCAGGCCACCCATTCGCCGTTTCCGGGAGAAATCACATGCGCGGTTGGATTCGAGACATCGACAGTGAAATTCCAGCAGAATGGCGGTTCGAGGCTGTTTGCTTCGCAATAGTTTGGTGAATCGGAAACCGAATCGAGGCATACAGTAACCGTTCCCGAGGGCGCTGAAACGAGGCTGTCAGCGAAAATAGTCGCGTTCGGCGAAGTCCAAGCAAGACCTCCGCCCAATGAATAATCCTCGCCATCGACCGAGAGCACGATGCTTGCCGGATTAACCCCGGAACCCGAATCGTAAATTGGAATGGAAATATTTGTGGAGGCACCCGTAACCGTGCCCACAGCCGGAGAGGGCAATCCGGTATAGGGCGGGGCTAGATCGATGAAGAAGCTCCAGTTGAGCGGTGCGCCAAGACCGTTGCCGAGCGAATCCTCGACATAAAGCAACGCAACGCGAACGGTGTCACCATTGGCCCAAACGACAGATGGCGTAAAGGTCAACACAGTGTCCGAATATGCCAGCTCCGGGTCGGAAATGCGATATTCGACGCCGTTTACGCGAAGCCGGATCGAATCATCGACAACACCGTCAGGATCTGTAATAAAAAGGGTTAAATTCTGCTCTCCGGGCGGGCATGCGACCCACCTGTTCGCACGTGGATGCCCTATTCGAGCCACAGGTCCCGCAAGATTCACATAGAACTCCCAGCAGAAAGGTGTCGCGAGGAAATTCGGCGGGCAGGTGTCCGGCATGTCGATGGCGTCGAGGATGCAAACCTCGATAGTATCGCCGTCTGCGAAGGATATGCCAGCCTCCGAAGGATCGAAAACGAGATCGTGACCGTCCCAATAAAGCGCGGAATGCGAAATGAGATAGACAGTGCCGTCAACCGTCATGCGAATCTCGTCCGGATTAATCCCTGCCGGAAAATCCTCTACAGTTACCCAAATTGGCTGAAGGGGATCCGCGATTATTGCGCCGTCCTCGGGGAAAGGCTCGCGGATAAGTGGCGGCTCGATGTCGATAATGTAGAAAGTTCCGGCAGTATCCGGTGCGACCATCGCATTGCCGACGAAATCCACAGCGCCGACCACCGAGACGCGAATTGTATCGCCATGCGCCCAAGGGGCAACCGGCTCGAAATAAAGATTTGGCGCAACCCACTCGACATTCGGGTCGGAAACATCGATAGCAACTGAATTTACGCGGATTGATATTGTCGATTCGTCGATGCCGGAGGGATCGGAAATTCGGAAATGCGCCCCATGAGAAGCGCAGGAGGTTATAGTCCCCGGCGAAGGCAGAATTAGAGAGGCTCGAGGCCCACCATCATCCACAATAAAGCTCCAGCAGGTGTCTGCGAGGATATTCGGCGAGCACACATCGGGGGCATCTGCCGCAGAGACGCATATCCGCGCCGTATCGCTATCGCCGAATCCAACGCCCGCAAGACCCGGATCGAAAGCCAGAATCGGGCTTTCAAAATAAAGTGCCGGAGAGGCCAAAGTGAAGCTTCCCGAGCCGGGGACAGTAAGCACGATGCTCGATGGTGCGACTCCGGCGGGCGCATCGGTTAGTCTCATCGAGATAGAATCATAGCTTGCGATGGACATCGGAGCGGGGTAGAAAAGATCGGCGACCGGCGGGCGAAGGTCCATCAAGAAGCTCCAAATCGGCCCAGAAAGGGTCGTGTGGCCGTAATTATCGGAGATCTGCAGAACCTGCACAATGACCATCGAGCCATGGGAGTAAGCCGCAACAGGAGTGAACACCATGGTTGAATCGTCTCTGAGGGCAATCTGGGGCGATGCCACTGTATATTCGACTCCACCGATACTTATCCTCAGCGAATCGAACTCGATGCCCCCCGGATCGCGGAACACGACGACGACGCTCTCCATCGGACAACTGACAATAGCATCGGCAGGCGGCCACAAGAGATTCATTGTCGGTCCGCCGCCGTCTGCGATAAATTCCCAGCAGTAGCGCGGCATCACATTCGGACCGCAGAGAAGGGCGAGATCGGCAACAGAATCCACGCAAACCTCTATAGGCAAGCCTTCTGAGAGCGAAATCCCCGCGGCGGAGAGGTTAAGAGTCAGTGCCGCGCCGTCCCAACTCGTCGCGGGATGGCTCAAATTGAAGGAAACACCCCCAACCGAAATCGACATAAGGTCGGGGAAAACACCGGCGGCCAAGTCGATAATCTCCGCGGAAATCGTGGTAATCGAAGGCAAAACGACCTCGCCAGAAGCCGGATTTGTCGAAACAACCTGCGGCGGGGTGCCATCGACTCCGAAGCTAAAGGCCAGCGGCGCGCTTTCCATGGGATTCCCAGACATATCGTCAGCGCTGTTAAGCGAAACATCGATATCGACACCCTCCGGCCAGGGCGATACCGGCGTGAATGTTAAAACCGGCGCGGAATAGCTCAAACGCGGGCTTGGCCATGTGTAAACAACGCCATCGACAGCAAGCTCGATTGTTGACAAATCGACACCGTTGGCATCGGCGAGGTAGATTTCGATAGGTTGCGAAGGACAACTCACCCAGGATGACGGCGGAGGGCTTATCACAGAAGCCACCGGGCCGCGGAAATCAAAGAAATAAAGCGCGCAAACCGGAATTTCAAGCTCGTTCGGCGGGCAAATATCGGGTGCATCCGCTATTCCTTCGAGGCAGACATCCAGAGTTTCGCCGTCGATTGGCGAATAGCCGATTTCGCTTAGGCGGAAACTTAGCGTATCTCCAATCCAGCTGAAACCGGCGTGCGGCCATGAATAGATTATGCTTCCTATTCTCAGTGAAAGAGAACTTCTGTTCACTCCAGCCGGATAATCTGTTATTATTATCTCGATAAGAGTGTCCGAAACATTAAATCCGCTTCCCGAGGGCGGGGCGATGCTCACAACCACCGGCGGTTGGAGATCGACGATGAACTGCCATGCCAAAGGTGCTGTCAACGGAGTGCCGTGGACATCGTCGGCATCGGTTAGTTGGACAAAAATCGTATCGCCGTGCGCCCACGGAACTGAAGGGACGAAGGTCAGCATGCTGTCGCCATCGTAGGAAAGTTCCGTAGAGGCGACAGTGAAAGGCACGCCATCGACAACAAGCACGATTGTAGATGCCTGGACGCCATTGCCGTCGGTAATCCAAAGACGAATTTGCTGATCATGGCAAGCGGAAATTTTGCCGTCGGCGGGAGAGATAATGCCCGCATAAGGCCCCGCGATGTTGATATAAAAGACCCAGCATTCAGGCCCCATCGAGTTTGGTCCGCATGAATCGGGGGAATCCGAGGCGGAGACGCAACATATAACCGAGTCACCGTCGTGGAGCTCGAGGCCGTAGGCACTCGTGTTAAGTGTAAAATGAGAACCACTCCAACTGACTCCGGTATCCGTTGTGCGGATAATCTCCCCCGCGATCTCGAAAAGAATGCTCGACTCATCGACTCCGGCGGGGACATCGGTAAGATCGAACTCAATTGTCGGCGTAAGAGTCGAAAGAACCGACCCGGGCGCGGGATACCGTCCCGAAAGCACCGGCGGCGAAAGATCGACCTCGAAACTATAAACCAAAGCCCCGCCGCCAAGAGCATTGCCCGAAATATCGAAAGCTGTCAGAACTACATTGACAGTCCCCTCGGAATAGGGCGCCAGAGGGACGAAAACGAGCAGGGAATCACCTATGTAAGTAAGTTCCGGGTCTGCAATTCTATAAACCGTGCCGTTCACGCTCAGGCGAATCGAGTCCGGTTGAACACCCCTATCGTCGGTAAGACGAATTCGTATCTCGACAAGCTCGCAGGCGGTAATCTCCCCCGGCGTGGGGTCGATGGGAACCGCGTTTGGGCCGAAAAGGTCGTAGGGATAGGCAAAACAGCTATCCGCCGAAACATTCGGGCCGCACCAAATCGGAAGAACCTTGTCTGCCGAGCGCACACATACATCCAAAGCGCTCGGGCCGAAAGATGCACCGCCAGCGGAGGCGTCGAAAGTCAGAACCTTCGTGCCGGAATTCCAGCTAACTCCCAAATCGGCGAGAGTGTATATTGTGCCGTCCAAATCGAGTCGAATCGACGATGAATCGACTCCGGCGGGATTATCCGTGAAACCGAACTGGAGAATCGGCTCGGAGTCGGTCAGGTATGTTCCCGGTGATGGTGTTATAGACACGATATTCGGCGGCCTTATATCGACGATGAAACGCCATGTCGGCGCACTTGAAAGCGAATTGCCAGCGAAGTCCACCGCACGGCTGATTCTAAAGTCGATCGTGTCGCCATGTGACCACGACGTAGGCGGAGTATAGCGTAGTGTGTCATTCAAATAGCTCAACCGCGGGCTTGTAAGATTGAAAGTGCTTCCATTGATCCAGAATCGAATTGAATCCGGATTGACTCCCAAATTATCGTAAAGCCGAATAACAATAGCGGAATCGGCACAGGCCGTGATTATGCCGCTGTCGGGGTAGATAAGCTCTACGACAGGCCCCGCGAGGTCGATGAAATATCTCCAACAGCTGTCCGGTCTCGCGACATTCGGGCCGCAATAAATCGAGGGCACAATATCCGCAATCGAATCGAGACAAATCTCGATCGTGTCGTTATTCGACCAGCTAAGTCCGCCGGTTGCGGTTTGAATCGAAAACCCCGGGTCGAGCCACCAAATCCATGGCGATATACCGCGATAATGCGTGCCGTCGATGCTGAACGCGAAACTCGTCGGGTCTTCTCCGGCAAGAGAATCGAAGGTAATGATGTCGATTATCGGCGATGCCTCGCGTAAAATCGCTCCCGGCGAAGGATCGATGCTAAGAAGAACCGGCGGTCTCTGATCCGAAACGAACCACCACTCGAAAGTTCCGGAAAGCGCATTCCCAAGCGAATCGCTGGCGTCGAGAACCGCCACACGCACCGTGTCACCGTGCGCGAAAGGCGTTGTCGGGGTGAAAACAAGAGAGTCGTTCGACCAGGTTAGATGATCGGGAAAATGGTAAACCACGCCGTCAATCTCGACCTCACAAGACCCCGGAATGACACCCTGATCGTCGGTTATCGTGAAAATGACGTTCTGCATTGCGCAGGCCGAGAATGACATGTCCAGCGGTCGAATCAAATCCGCAACCGGTCCGGAAAGGTTAATAGCGAAAGCCCAGCAATTCATAAAATCGACCGTGTTCGGCCCGCAGAAAGCCGCAGAAACCTTATCGCCGGCGTTTCGCATACATACATGAACACTATCACCATCGCCGAAGCTTAAACCGGCAGTCGCGCAATTAAAAGTAAGAATTGCCCCATCCCAGCTCATCGCCGCATGAGGCCATGAATAGAGAGTCCCCTCGACTTGAATAGAAAATAGAGTCGGCTCGACTCCGGCGGGGCTGTCGCTTATTCCCACACGGATAATCGGTGTTGGTGTGCCGACAACATCGCCGGGCAAAGGGACGCGCGAGGTAATAACCGGAGCTTGGGTATCGATATAGAAAACCCAACTTCGAGGCGCTCCCACAAGTGTATTGCCGACAACGTCCTGCACCGCCGTGAGAATCACGGTAACAGTGCTTCCATGAGCAAATGGCGTCGCCGGAGTAAATACAAGGGTGTCTCCAGAATAGGACAACCGGGGACTCGGCCACGAATAGACCGTGCCGTTGACATTCAAAACGGTGGTCGATTGGTTTATTCCGGCGGCGTCCTGAAGATAAATTCTAATCGTGCCGGAAGCGCAAGCAGTGATAACTGAATCACCCGGATAAACAAAAGATGCCACCGGACCACTTTGGTCGAAGATATTAAACCAACAGGTGTCGAGAACATTCGGCCCGCAATGATTTGCGTCGATAAGGTCGTCGGCGTTAAGACACAGAGCGATAGTGTCGCCGTCGTCGAAAACCTCGCCGGTTGCGAAGGGATTAAACCTCAACGTAGAGCCGATCCAAGTCATATGCGAAGGCCAGAGATAATGCACCCCGCGCATTGTAATGTCGAAGGATGTTCCATTCACACCGATTCCCGCATCTGCGAGACCGACTTGAACAAGGTCGGAAGGGCCGATAATAGTGCCTGGCGTGGGGGAGATAGAAGTTACATAGGGTGCGGCCAAATCGACATAAAAAACCGACGAAACCGGTACGGAAAGGCCGTTGCCGAAATTATCCTCCACGGCGAGAAGGGAAACATTCACCGTTGCGCCATTTGCGAAGGGCACGGTGGGGGTGAAAACCAAAGTGTCGTTAGCGAAAGTCATATGATCGGGGAAATTGTAGGTTGTCCCCGCCACCGAAAGGCGTATTGTCGAGGTCTGAACGCCGCCGACATCGGTAATACGAATTTTGATTTGTTGGAGTGCGCAGGCTGTCCATGTGGCGTTCGGCGGGTTGATAATTTGTGCCGCCGGACCGGAATTGTCCACAAAGAAGCTCCAGCAGTAGGGCGGGTTCATACGGTTCGGGCCGCATTTGTTTGGGTGAACCCTATCTATAGCTGTCACACAAACATCTACAGTGTCGCCGTCGCTCCATGACCTCCCCGCCATTGCGCTGTTAAAAGTCGCGCGTGTGCCGTCCCATGTAAGCGCGGGAGTTGTCGCAAGGACATAATTCGTGCCGTCGATAGTGAAAACGACGCTGTCGGAAAGCACACCGGAAATGGCATCGGTAAGTTGAATCGAGATGTTCGGCGAAGCAAGTGGAGTAGCGCTACCCGCTGTGGGCAGTGGCGAAGAGGCCACCGGCGGAGTTTTATCGACTACAAAATTCCATAGTGGCGTATCCCCGCCAAGATAGGTCGATTGATTGCCGTAGATGTCGGAAATGCGGTTGACATAACAGGTTATATTGCCCTCTGTGTAATATTCGATAGTCCCGGTTCCGCTGTAGATAACCGTATCGCCATAGCCTGTAACATAGGGGCTAAAAGGCTCCCAAACGAGCGACCCCGCAAGCCTGAGCTGGCAGTTTCCCATGTTAATCGGCGAATAATCGATAAAGGCTACAACCAAAGTGTCGCAGGCGATCGTATCGCCGACATTCGGATACACGAGGACGGCGGTTGGCCCTTTGGCATCCACAACGAAATCCCAACAAAGGTCTGGCCGGAGGGTATCGATCCAGTTCGGGCCACAGAGACCCGCCGCCTGAGGCACCCTATCAACCGCTTTGCGAAGGCATACCGTTACAGAATCCTCATACTGGAAAAAAAGGCCCAGCCCGGAACAATCAACGAAGAAAGTCGAATCGGCATAGCTGATATGCGGGCTTGTCTCCCAGCAATAGCCACTAAGCCTGTCGGAGGGACAGCTAATCGAATTCGATTGAAAACACAAGCAAAGCCCGCCCATGGGGATTCCGCTGGTGGAATCGACCACGCTGACGCTTACATATGGTTGACGGTTGTTTATTGTAATTCCGGGTGTGGGTGTTCGTGTGGCGGGATGAAAATATGGTTTATCGAAATCGGTTCGGAAGCTCCACGAAATGGGACCGGAAATATGCGTTCCGCCACGGTCGGCGACATCGAGAAGAGAAACATTGACAGTGTAATTATTTGCAAAAGGAATTACAGGAGTGAAAATAAGAATGGAATCCCCGTCCCAACTGAAGCGCGGACTAGGCCAATTATATGTTGTTCCGTCAACCCTTAGCGAGATTGTTGTTTCGTCGATTCCTTCCAAGTCCTGAATCGAGATGCGTATCGATTGAAGAGCACATCCTGCCCATCCGCTTGGAGAAGGCTGTCGCATGAAAGCACTCGGCGGTGGCGGCGCGGAAAAGGCCGTGCACGCTAATATCGAAGCGATTATAAAAAGAAAAACCCTATCCTTGCGCATATTGCCTCCGCAACGCGAGGTTGTATTCAGGAACACCATATCATATTAATATGTTAATCTATTTTGCCAAAGTCAAGGCGTGTTGCATCAAACCCTAAAAGGACTGGAATAGTCTGGAAAAAAATTGTATTTTATAGTTTCTTTTATAAACAGAAACTTCAATTTACGCACGGAGAACAATGAAAACCTCGACAATCACCCTTCTAACAGTCCTCTCAACCCTTTTAGTCCTGACATCGGTCTTTGGATTTACGCAAGATTCCGCGATGGTCGAGATGCGCGACGGAATACGCCTCGCGACCCAAATATATCTGCCGGAGTTCCGTCCGCCGCCATTTCCGGTTGTCCTTCAGAGAACCCCCTATAACCGCCGAGCGGACGATTTGGCAATCATTGTCTGCGATCTGTTCGGCTACGCTCTCGTTTCGCAGAATGTCCGCGGAATGAGAGGCTCCGAAGGCGAGCCGATGGTTTTCTTCACCGATGGCTGGGGCGAAATCAGCGATGGCTACGACTGCATCGAATGGGTGGTCGATCAACCCTGGTGCAACGGAAGAGTCGGCATGGCGGGAGCCTCCGCGCCGGGAATGACCCAGTATATGGCCGCAGGAGCGCTTCACCCAAACCTGACAATGATATGCCCGATTCTCGCCGGGCCGAGCATGTTTCACCATGTTGCCTATCAGGGCGGTGTTTTTCGCAAGGTGCTCGTCGAGAGTTGGCTTCGCGGAATTGCGACTCCATGGCTTATCGACACGGTCGCTAATCACCCAATATACGACTCCGTTTGGACGCAGGTCGATCTAACATCGCGATTCGATTTGGTCGATGTGCCGACATTCCACATCGCCGCATGGTTCGACATGTATACCGACGGCCAAATCGAGGCTTTCCAGCGGATGAACGCCCTTCACGGCAACAACAAGCTTTTCATTGCTCCTTGCGGCCATGGCGACGCGGTCGGAATCCTCGAACAGGGCGACCTCGTTTTCCCGCCGAACGCGATGGTCGATGAAATGGAGCTTATAAATGTCGCGAGAAGATGGTATGACTATTGGCTTTTCGACAGCCCCAACGGCATTATGGACGAGCCTGCTGTTCAATACTACCTCACCGGCGATTGCGATACCGACGACACAACGCTCTTCAATCGATGGATGTTCTCCGATGTCTGGCCGCCCGAGGGCACGGAATACAAATCCTTCTATTTCCACAAAAGCGGTGGATTGGACACCCTTCCGCCACTTTCTGCCGATACGGACTCCTTCGTCTATGACCCCGAAAATCCCTCTCCGACAATCGGCGGAAGAGAATTCATCGGGATGGACGAAATCGGCTATGGCCCCAAAGATCAAGCTCCTATTGTAGAATCGCGTTCCGATGTCTTAATCTACACATCCCCCATCCTCGACGAGCCTGTCGCGGTTACCGGAAAGATTATTGTCAAACTTTTCGCCGAGTCGAACAGAATCGATACCGATTTCACTGTCCGCGTTACGGATGTCTATCCCGACGGCAGATCGATTCTTATGACCGACGGCATTCTCCGCGCACGGTTCCGCCGCGGTTTCGACACAGAAGTGTTCCTCGAGCCGGGTGTTGCGGATAGCTTCGAAATCGACGCATGGAGCATCGGCCATGTGTTCAACTCCGGCCACCGAATCCGCGTGATTATCTCTTCGTCGAACTATCCGCGATTCGAGAAAAACCCGAACACCGGCGCTCCTTTCATGCGCGACGACCCGATTACCCTCGTCGCAACCAACATCGTCCACATGTCCCCCTCTATGCTCTCACGTGTCGAGATTCCCTTTTCTCCGCTTATTCCGGCGCAAATCGCCGAATCGAGGAACATTCCGAATAGTATCTCGATCGAGACCTACCCGAACCCCTTCAACTCAGCGGTTACGATAAGCTTTGACTACGGAAGCGAATCGGCGAAGCCGTTGAGCACGATAGAGATTTTCGATGTGAACGGGCGAAAGGTCGATGACGGAACCGTAGGGGCGAATTGCATACGCCCGTTCGACGGATCGACCCCTACAACCCGCGAATTCACATGGCGTCCCGACGAATCCCTCCCCTCAGGCGTCTATCTCGTGCGGGCGCACTTCGACACCCGGTCGCCGAGCGGAGCCGAAGCGACAGTTGCGACGAAACGCGTTGTGTATTTGAAATAAAATGACTATAATAGCATAACATCATGAAACATTTCATCGTAATAATGCTTTTATTTACCGCGGTTTGCGGGGCGTGGCATTTCACGATTCAGGTCGGCTCAAAATGCGACACTCTTGTCAGCCAGCAGTTGATAATCGGCGCGGAACCCGGATGTTCCGGCGGTTTCGATTTCGGCTGGGATGTCATGCGGCCGCCATATCCGCCCTCCGGCGTGTTGGCGTATTTTTTCATCGACGACCCCGCGAATCCCGGTATAGACGGCCTTCTGCACGATTTCCGCGACGAGGACGAGGTTCATCTGCTTTGGAGAATACATTATTACACAACACTTTGCGGCGTTATCGGCGATTCGTGCATGCTTAGCTGGGAGCCGGAATCCCTTCCAGAGGGGACTTTCAGGATAATTCCCTCGATGGAGGATACCGGATGGCGCGCGCCGCTTTCAATCGACTGGGGCGCGGCGATTAATATGCGCTCGAATTCCGAAATGCCGCCGTTCTGGATTTCGCACATGGCCTATATCAGCTACACATCGCCGCTTTCGATCGAAGAAACGCCCAAGCCAATCGCCATTTCCCTCTCCGCCCACCCCAACCCCTTCAACTCCGCGGTTTCAATTACCGTCGATTGTAGGGGTTTGATTAATCAAACCCCTACGTTAGAGATATTCGATGTAACCGGCAGAATGGTCGATAAAATCTCCGTAGGGGAGGGGCTTGTCCCCTCCCACACAACGGGAGACCACTACGAAACCATCTGGCAACCGGACGCCTCCATCGGCACTGGGATTTATCTCGTCCGCGCGACCCTCGGCGATGAATCGGTTACGAAACGAATCGTGTATTTGAAATAAATTTGTTTTTGCAGGGCGAATCGGCGTAGCCGTTGATCGAGCCGGCAGGAGCCCTGCCCCCGTTCTTTTCAAACATTTACCGCGCACCGCGAAATTTCCGGCGTTTACCCGCTCCGGGCGTGCGAAAACCCTCTGCCCACGGGCGTTTACCGGCTCCGCACGCGCATATACCGGCGGAACGACCGCTTCGATTTGCGGAACGGGGCCATCTACCCGCGGAACACCGGCAAAAACCCTCTCCGGGCGGACAAATATTCTCAGAACATGGGCATTTACCGACTCCCCTCGCATATTTACTCGAGTAGATGAGGTCGTGGAGCGGGTAGATGCCCTCGGGAAGCGAGTATTTGTGGTCGGGGAGCGAGTAGATGACCTCGGGGAGCGAGTATTTGTGGTCGGGGAGCGGGTAGATGCCCTCGGGGAGTGAGTAGATGTGGTCGGGGAGCGGGTAAATGCCGGAGGTTTTTGAAGATTTTGAGGCGAGAGACAGGAGAATAACGATATGGAGCACAAAATGGTCAAATGGATTTTGATTTTACTCGCGATGGCAACCCTCTGCATAGCGCAGGGAGTGATCTGAGCATGTGGTTTTGGGGCATAATAAGCGGTCTTTGGTTCGGAAGAACACGAAACGGCCGTGCGCCTAAGAAGTCGGAAGGAAAATTTTTAAGAATCCTCTCAATAATCGCTTCTATTGTATCTATCGCTGTAGGTATTTTTGCAATAATCGTATCTTATTATTTCGCTAAACAAGCAAGGCTAAGCGCTGAGAGGATTGAAAAGGTAACGAACGCTAGTCTTTACATGAGTATTAAAGAATATACCGACCGCATGGGAATGGACATCTCAAAAATAGAGGACCCTCTATTTTTCTTTGATGTTTATATGGCCGATTTAAAGGGGGACAAACAGCTTATTAAAGAGAGTTTATTGAACTATATCGAAAATGACTCTACAAAAGGGTTCCCATATTGGTTATTGGGCAAATACTTTAGCGATGGCGACAATCTAATACCAGATAATCTTGACTCAGCTATTTATTATTATTCTAAAGCTATATTTAACATGGATGAAAATGACCCCAATAAACCGATCGCTTATAGCAATCGGGGAGCTTTAAAATCAGAACTTAAGGATTACAAATCCTCTATTGCGGACTTCGACAGGGCTATCGAACTGAAACCGGACTACGCCAAGGCGTTCAACAGACGCGGCAATGCGAAAAAGAACCTTGAAGATTACGACGGCGCGATTGAGGATTACGACAGGGCTATCGAACTATACGGCGATAAGAGTCCTGAAGTTGCCGATGTGTTAGTCAACCGCGGCAACGCGAAATCCAAACTCGAAGATTACGACGGCGCGATTGCGGATTACGACAGGGCTATCGAACTGAAACCGGACTACGCCGAGGCGTTCTACAACCGCGGCAACGCGAAAGCCATACTTAAAGATTACGATGATGCGATTGCGGATTTCGACAGGGCTATCGAACTGAAACCGGACTACGCCGATGCGTTCAACAGCCGCGGCGTTGCGAAAGCCAAACTCGAACGATACGATGACGCGATTGCGGATTTCGTCAGGGCTATCGAACTTAAACCGGACTTCAATGAAGCAAAGAATAATCTTATAATCGCTAAGAAGAAATTAGAGGAATTAAACAACAAATCGGGCGGGGCGGATTCGCCCGAGGAAGACTAAACCCACATCGCCGACAAATCGTCGTATATTGCATTTGGTATGGAAACAGCTTATTAAAACTGTCGTTAGCCGAAGCGAATCCGACGAAGTCGGTTGAGCAAGTCAAAAAAACCTAAGGAGCGAAAATGGAATATCACGAGGAAAAACTCAGCCAGGAAGCCAAGGATTACCATCGCGCGATAAAGTCGATGATAGAGGAATTGGAGGCTATCGACTGGTATAATCAGCGTGTCGAGGCCGCACAGGACGACGAGCTTCGCGAAATCCTCGCCCATAACCGCGACGAGGAAAAGGAACACGCCGCCATGCTTCTCGAATGGCTTCGCAGGCGCGATGTGGCTCTTAACGACGAGCTTGAGGCCTATCTTTTCTCCGAGGGTTATATCCCCGATCTCGAAGAGGGAGCCGCAGAATAGCTTGAAACCCTTTGCGAGTAATATTTTCGCCGCAATCCTGGTTGTTCTCGCGATGGTCGGCGTAACCCATGCCGAGTCTTTCGGCCGGAACAAGGTTCAATACGAGACCTTCGAGTGGCGAACCGTTCAAACGCCGCATTTCAAGTTCTATTATCCCGCAGGATTCGATGAGTTGGCTCTCCGCGCCGGGGAGGTTCTCGAAGGCGCACTTCCGCAGTTGGTTCACGACCTCGGACAGCGGCCTATCGACGAATTCCCGGTGATAATCTACCCGACCCAAGCGGATTTTCAGGAGACCAATGTCATTCAATCCATCCTCGGCGAGGGCACAGGCGGTTTCACCGAATCGATGAAAACCCGCGTGGTTGTGCCATTCAACGGCAGTTACGAGGATTTTCGTCATGTCCTTGTCCACGAGGTCGCTCATGCGATGACATTCGACAAAATCTACGGCAGAGGCCCTGGCAAACAATTTGCGGCGAGTTCGGTCTTCAATATTCCGCTCTGGTTCGCCGAGGGAATATCCGAGTTCGAGTCGATTTGCTGGGATGTCGAGAGCGATATGTATCTTCGCGACGCGGTTTTGAACGGCTATGTCGTCCCGCTTTCACGGCTCTACGGTTTTCTCGCATATAAGCAGGGCGCAAGTGTGGTCAGCTATATTGCGACACGCTACGGGCGCAAGAAAATCGGCGAGATTATCGGCAAAGGGCAGGTTTATATTCAACCGGACGAGGCGTTGAAAGCCGCCCTGGGACGAACTCAGGACGAAATCTACGAAGAATGGCTGAATTTCAAACGGCGCGAGTATTTCCCGGAATTCGGCTTCCGAAGCAGGCCGGAGGACATCGCAGAACGAATCACCGACCACGAAAAGGATGGCTCCTATTTCAACGTGATGCCCTCCTTTTCTCCCGACGGCCAGCATGTCGCCTTTATATCTAACCGCAAAGACTACATAGACTTATATCTTGTCGATATTCTCACAAAAAAGAAGCACCAAATCGCCAAAGCTGAGCGGACTTTCTCCGCGCAGAGTTTTCACCCCTTCCGAAGCAGGGCGGGGTGGTCTTCGGACGGCAAGTTCTTGATTTATTCGCGCAAAGCGGGCGGCTCGGACGAAATCGCGGTGCATAATGTCCACACCGGCAAGATTCAACGCACTTTCGCCTTCGAGGGCATCCGCGAGATTTCCTCTCCGATCTTTCTGCCGGGGGACACCGCACTGGTTTTCTCCGGACTTTCCGGCGATAGGACGGATATCTATCTGCACCACTTTGGCAGGTCGGGGCCTGTCAAAATCACCGATGATCTTTACGACGACCGTTTCCCGACAATCTCGCCCGAGGGCAGGTATCTCGCCTTTTCGAGCGATAGGCCTATTTTTGGCGATGAGCCTCCCGACTCTTCCGAAGAAGCTTCCGGGCAGATGGTCTCGCCGGAGCATTCGGATTTAGAATTCGGTCGATACAATATCTGGATTTACGATTTCGAGGCGGACACACTTTCACCGCTGACCACAGACGGCGAGGGCAACGACAGCCCCGTTTTCTCGCCCGAGGGCGGAAGAATCGCCTACACAAGCGAGCGAAACGGTGTCCGCAACATATGGATTGCCGAGCTGGGCGAAGATGTCATCCATCGGCCATACTCCGATCTTCTATCCGGCGCCTTCGCACCGACATGGGACCCCGACGGCAGAAAGATCGTCTTCAGCGCATTCTACAACGGCGGGTTCGATATTTTCTACATGAAAGAGCTTACGTCGCTGGATTCGCTCGTGCCGACCCCCTACATGTTTCACCGCGACACACTTTGCCCTGCCGAAATGATCGACGACCCCGATCCGCGCGGTCGAATCACAGGAGATCTACGTCGCCCAAAAACCGATTCTTCCGGAAAAGAGAAGGCGAGGGATTTATACACCCCCAAAAAATACAAGCCGGAATTCTCTATCGACCTCGTCGCCGGCGCGGTGGCCTATGACACATATTACGGTTTCCGCGGCCTTACGCAGATAATGTTCAGCGACATGCTTGGCGACCAGCAATTTTACATCGCGACCGACCTTCTCGACGACCTCGAAAACTCCACGGTTTATGCTCTTTACGCGAATTACGGCAGGCGTGTGAATTTTGCGGTGATGGGTTATCATTACAAAAATTATTTCTGGCGAAGCTACAGCGAATACTTCTCCGACCGCGTTTTCGGCGGATTGACCAGTATCGAATATCCATTCAGCCAATATGAGAGAATTCAGCTTAACGCCGACGGTTTCTTCGTGGATAGGCATTATTACGCTGTGCCGGCAGGTTCCGGCCTTCACGATGTAATGCCATTCAACCTGCGGATGGAGCTTTCTGCAGTCCGCGACAACACCCTTTGGAAATCCACGGGGCCTCTGCGCGGCACTCGAAGCAAAATCGCAGTGGAATATGTTCCCAAGATTGGCGAAAACAGCCTCAGCTACGTCGGAGCGAGGGCGGACCTGCGTAAGTATTACCATTTTGGGCGGGGTTACGGCTTCGCTATGCGCCTTGCCGCAGGCGGTGTCAAGGGCGACAATTCGCCGGTCTTCTGGCTCGGAGGCTCGGAAAATTGGCTAAATTGGCAGAGCGTCCGAAGGGATTATTTCGACATAGACAGATTCTATTTCTCGAACTTCGTCCTGCCCATGCGCGGATACCCCTATTTCGCCTTCGAGGGCAAATATTACGGCCTAATGAATTTAGAACTTCGCTATCCCTTCGTCAAACGGATCGATCTCGGATTCCCGCCGATAACGATTGGCGGTATCAACGGCGCATTCTTCGCGGATTTCGGCGGAGTCGCGCCGGAGAATATTCGCGAGTTCAAGGGCGCGACCGACGGTAGGCTCGACGACCTCAAAATGAGCATAGGTTTCGGTGCGAGGTCGTGGATTTGGTGGTTCTTGTTCTATTATGACCTCGCGTGGAGCACCGATTTAGGCGAGATTTCGCCCAAACCCACCCATCATTTCGGAATAGGAACGGAGTTCTGACATGTCTGGATGGACAATTGCCGTGATTGCGATAATTTTTGGTGTTGGGGTTTTGGGAATTCTCTGGTGGATTGTTTTCAATGCCTCGCGCAAGGCCGCGTTGGACTGGAAAAAGAACTTTCCGGACGAAAAGGTCGTCCTATATGCCAACGGTGCAAATTGTTTCGGTTTTCCCGGCGAGAAATTTACCCTACGCGGAAACGGGCTTCTTGTTTTGACCGTCACAGATTTGCATTTCGATATGTGGGGAATGAAAAAAGAAATGATGATCAACCTCGGCGCGATTGAACATGCCGGAACCGTAAAATCCTTCGCTGGCCGACGCGGAAGACTTCCCTTGCTTCACATTGTCTTCCGTATGCCAGACAGCGCGCTTTTAGAGACAGCTTTCGCAGTCGGGAATGCCCAGCATTGGGCGGACACAATCCGCACAGGTATTCGTCGCCCCGAATTTACCGAAGGGCGAACTAAGGGAGTATCTCAAGACAAAAAGGGGAGAGAAGATGGCTCAGGAACCTAAACCGAAAATTCTCGTTGTCGATGACGAAGAATCCATGCGCGAATTTCTCGATATAATGCTCTCGAAAGAGGGCTACAATGTCCGCACGGCGGAAGACTACGACATGGCGACTCAAATTCTCTCCGGCGAAAGTTTCGATGTTGTAATCTCGGACATAAAAATGCCGGATGTCTCCGGAATCGAGCTTTTGAAAGAGATTCGCTCTGTCGATTCCAACACCGCTGTGATAATGATAACCGCCTATGCCAGCCTCGACAGCGCCGTTTCCGCCCTTCGCGAGGGGGCAGTGGATTATATTACTAAACCCTTCGAGGTCAATCAGGTCAAATTTGCCATCAAACGCGCGATTGAAGGCAAACGGCTCAAAGATGAAAACAGGATACTCAAAGAACATGTGCGCAAAGGCGGATCGGAAATCGACGAGTTTATCGGCGAATCGAAGATAATAAAAGACATAAAAGACTTTGTGCGCAAGGTTGCGCCGACAGACAGCTCGGTGCTTATCACAGGCGAATCCGGCACTGGCAAGGACCTTATTGCGCGGGCGATTCACCGTCTTTCGCCACGTTCTGGAGCACCGATAATTGCGATAAATTGTGGCGCTCTCCCCGAACATCTTCTCGAAAGTGAACTTTTCGGCCATGTTAAAGGCTCTTTTACCGGCGCGATACGCGATAAGGAAGGCCTTTTCTCCGCCGCCGCGGGGGGGACATTGTTCCTCGACGAGATAGCGACAGCATCGCAGGGTATCCAAGTTAAGCTTCTGCGTGCGTTGGAACAGAAAGAAATCACGCCGGTTGGAAGCACGAAACCTTTCCATGTCGATGTCCGCCTTATCGCGGCCACAAACGCCGACCTCGCCGGAATGGCCGCAGGAAAGGAATTCCGCGAAGACCTATTCTATAGGCTCAATGTTTTTCATATCCACATCCCTCCCCTCAGAGAGCGCAATGAAGATATCGTCCCCATCGCAAGAAGTATTCTCGAAAAACTCGCCGCGCGCACAGGCGACCGCGCGAAAAAACTTTCGGCAAAAGCGGAAGAACTTCTGAAAAATTCACCATGGAAGGGCAATGTTCGCGAGTTGGAAAACGTCCTCGAACGAGCGCTTCTGCTTGCCGACGGCGACGCAATCGGCGCGGAGTCGCTTCCGCAGAATGTCAGATTGGAAACCACGGAAACACGAAAATCGCCGCTGATGATAGGCGAGCAAAATCTTCCCACGATGGAGACTATCGAGAAGGCCTATATCTACTGGGTTCTCGAATCGACCGACTGGAAAAAAGCGCAGGCCGCTGAAATTTTAGGCATCGACGCCAGCACGCTTTACCGTAAAATCGAAAAATACGGAATGAAGGAAAAAGCCGAAGAATAATCCTCTCGACGTCTAATAATTCTCTGTCGCAATTTCGACCTCGCGAAATCTTTTACAAAAAAAAGCCAATCCCCTGTGCTTGCGAGGCTCGAAACAATCCCTTCAAGACATAGATGTTCTTCGCTCATAAAACCTTTGCGAAAAACAACAAAAATCATTATACTTAATTTACAATGCGTGTCAAAATTGGAATAGGCAAACCGTCATCGCGAACGCTTCTAACCATGGTAATCGCAGGGGTCTATCTGCTTGGATATTTTTTCCCGGGACATCTGTGGTTTACCAGCGCGGTTACGATGAGCCCGCTTGGGGTGCAGGTTCTTTTCTGGGTATTGATTTGCCTTCTTTGTTTCGAGGAGAGCCTTGCCGTGGTTGAGAAAGCCCTCTCGAGCCTTGGCAGATCTCTCTTTGAGAACCCTCCGCTTAAAACAATTTTCCGCTCTTGCAGAATCCACAGGGCGGCAATCCTGATTCTCCTCGGCGCGGTTCTATTTTTTATTTTCCGCGCACGGCATTTCATCTGGGGCGATTCCCATGTGATTCTCCGCTATGTTAGAGATTTCTCAGCGCAGGGAAGCACTGTCGCGCGAAGATATTTTGTAACACTTCTATATTCATTTTTTGTGAAACTCTTCTCACTCTTTGGAGCTATCGACTGGCCCATGGGCGATTATATCGCGATTATGACTCTTCACGCCCTTTTCGGCGGCATTTTCCTTTGGATAGCCTCAGAGTTTGGAGATCTTTTCGGTCGAGATGCTCGCGAAAAAGCGGCGATATTTCTCGTTATAGCCTTTTCAGGGCTTGCGTTACTGTTCACACACATAGAGCTTTACGCCCCCGGAGCCATCTGTGCGGCGTGGTTCCTTTTAACATTCCTGCGGAATCTTCAAAAAAAAGGGGCGTCGAAGTATCTATTTATCGTCCCTCTCACTGCGGCAATACTATTCCAGCCGCTCTATATTTATCTTCTCGTTCTACTGCCTCTGATACTCATTCGGAAAGTCGATAAGCGCATAATCGCACTCGGTGTGATTTTGGCGGCAGTCGGCCTCCTATGTTTCCTCGGTTCCGGTCTCGATGAAAATACCAAGCGAAGCTGTCTGCCGATGTCATTTCCGGGCTATTTTCTCTCCGGCGACCACTTGTGGCTTCTCGCAAATTTCTTCTTGTTCACAACACCGGCGATTTTTCTGCTTATGTTGAAGTTCGAGAAAAGACCGGGCGAGGAGATTCAATATCTGTCGGCCTTTGCAATAACCTCGGCGGTTATGCTGGTTCCACTCTTTTTCGAGCTTGGTGCGCTCGATTGGGACGTCGCAATGACGCTTCTCGTGCCGGTGATTTTCCTCGCCGCATATCGCACAGCCAGGGCGAAACCCTACATCAGAGCTTTCATTGTTGGAGCCGCGGTGATAATCTTCTGTGTCGGCGCTTATCTAAACATCGACAAGCGCAATGGCGAGATTCGTGCCGAAGAACTTCTCCTTAAGCAACGAACACCATATTTTCTTTTCACTCGATCCCCCCTCGACCGCCTCGTGATGATAAACATCTACCAGCCGAAAGAATTCTGGAATCCCTACAAAGTCAACCGTTGGGGCGAAAAACTTGTCGAGCTTGAGCCGCAAAACTCACGGCCATATCTATACCTTATGAGCTTCAATCTCTGGAACGGTCGGAAAAGCTGGGCCGCGCACTATGCCTTCGAGGCGATTCACTCCGGTAAGGTCGGCAAAGACATGATTCCGAGGCTCATGCGATTTTTCGAGGAAAGTCTCGTTCAGGAAGTTCCATCGATGGAAGAGCTTAACCGGCTTTATGCCGATGGCGGGCCTTTCTCTCTCGATCGCGAAACGATAATCGAGCTTCGCGAGCTCGCCTATTCCGATGCTATGCCCGACCCAAATCGCGAAAAATCGCTCGACGAAATCCTCCGAATCTGCCTTTTTATGAACCAGATGGCGGTAGCGGGACATTTTGATATCGTCGATGCGGTATATGATGCCTCGAAAAAAATCTACCCCAGAAGCGGTAATTTAGAACTTATCTACGGGGCGATTCTACTGATGGCCAAACGGCCTATCGAATCGAATAACGCCCTGCGACGTTCATACGACCTCCGCGGCGACACCGGCTCCGTTTTCTCGAATATGGGTCTCGTATGTGCGATGATGAACGACCTCGACAAAGGTCTTATCGCAGTGGAAAAGGCAATAGAAGCGAGACCATGGCTGGCCAATTACCGATGCAATTACACACTACTTCTTTCAGAAAAATTCGGCGTAGATTCCGCGGTTACATATCTTACAAACTACGCCGCCCTGGCAGAAAGAAACGGCTTTCCTTCCGAGGCATATATTGCACGGGAATTTCTGCAATCATTTGCCAAAAGCAGAGGAGTCGGACTTCAGGAAAAATCCGCACCCAAGCCGGATGCAGTCAAATAAGAGTCTCCGCACAAAGTGTTTGAACGCCAATAAAAATTTCTACTTATTCCATTGACAAGCACCATTGCTAAATCTATCCTATGAAACTATTCATAGAAGAATAGTTCGTTACAAAATGCCATTTTAAAACACCTCAAGGAGGATGTGATGTCCAATTCGTTAGACGCCTTCATGGAAAGGATCATCGCGCGGAATCCCGGCGAACCGGAATTCCATCAGGCCGTCCGCGAAGTCGCGGAGACCTTAATGCCTTTCATCGACGCCAATCCGAAATATAAACAGGCCAAGATTCTCGAGAGAATCGCCGAACCGGAACGCACCGTTATGTTCCGCGTCAGCTGGGTTGACGACAAGGGCGAAATTCAGATCAATAAGGGCTACCGCGTGGAAATGAACAGCGCCATCGGCCCCTACAAAGGCGGGTTGCGTTTCCACCCGACCGTTACCCTCGGAATGCTGAAATTCCTCGCCTTCGAGCAGGTTTTCAAAAATTCCCTCACAACGCTTCCTATGGGCGGCGGCAAGGGAGGCTCTGATTTCGATCCCAAGGGCAAAAGCGATGCCGAAGTGATGCGGTTCTGCCAGAACTTCATGATGGAACTCTTCCGTCATATCGGTCCGAACACTGATGTCCCCGCAGGCGATATCGGGGTTGGCGCGAGAGAAGTCGGCTATATGTTTGGAATGTATAAGAAGCTCCGAAACGAGTTCACCGGCGTCCTCACGGGCAAAGGCAGGAACTGGGGCGGAAGCCTTATACGTCCGGAGGCAACCGGCTACGGCGCAGTTTATTTCGCTCGCGAGATGCTTGCGACCAAAGGCGATTCCATCGAGGGCAAAACGGTTACTCTCTCCGGCTACGGCAATGTCGGAACATACGCAATCGAGAAAATTAACGAATTGGGCGGCAAAGCTGTTACTATCGGCGACGAATTCGGTTTCGCCTACGACCCGGACGGAATCAAGGGCGACAAACTCGAGTTCCTCAAACCGCTGTGGGCTATCAAAAGACTTCCCGCGAAAGCCTACGCCGATGAGTTCAAACTCGAATGGCACGAAGGCAAACGCCCATGGGTAGTTCCCTGTCACATTGCGATGCCCACTGCATGCCAGAATGAAATCGACGGCGAGCATGGCAAGATTCTCGTTAAAAACGGATGTATCTGCGTCTCCGAAGGTGCGAACATGCCCAGCACACCGGAAGCTGTCGAGGCTTTCCAGAATGCAAAGATACTCTTCGGCCCGGGCAAAGCCGCCAACGCCGGCGGAGTTGCCGTTTCCGGTCTCGAAATGTCCCAGAACAGCCTCCGTTTCAACTGGACTCGCGAAGAAGTGGACGAAAAACTTCTCCGTATCATGAAAGATATCCACGAACAGTGCGTTAGATACGGCAAAGAGGGCGACTGGGTGGATTATGTCAAGGGCGCGAACATCGCCGGCTTCATCAAAGTCGCCGATTCAATGCTCGACCAAGGCATAGTCTAAAAAACAGCCTATCTCGCTAAATCATCAAACCCCCGGCCAAAAGGTCGGGGGTTTTTTGTGAGCACCAGTATCCTGTTTTCGCTTCAAATCCATTGACAACCAATGATACGCGAGCTATCTTCTAAAAAAAGCGAAAGGAATCGAAATGGAACCCGTTGTTCTGCAAAATATGGCCGCCATTGCACACCTTTTCTCTATTATCCGCGACCGCGAAACTGAATACCCCGAGTTTTCCATGCGCCTAAGCGTCCTCGGGTCGATGGTCATCGCGAGCGCGCTCGAACATGCGCCATTCAAGAATCTCACCGTCCAAACCCCCCTCGAACCGGTCGCAGTCAAACGAATCCTCGAAAAGGACATCGTAGGGATTCCCATTCTTCGCGCGGGACTCGGCATGGTAAAACCCTTCCAAAGCCTTCTGCCCAACGCCTCGGTTTATCATATCGGCCTCAAACGCGATGAGGAAACCCTCGAACCCGATTACTACTATGACTCCCTTCCAAAAGACCTCACCGGACGCACAATCTTCCTGCTCGACCCCATGCTCGCCACCGGCGGAAGCGCGGTCGCGGCGGCGGAACTTGTCTCGAAACGCAACCCCGCGGCGATAGTGTTCTGCGGAATAATAGGCGCGCCGGAGGGTGTGAAAATGCTCAACACAAAATTCCCGGAGATTCCCATATACCTCGGCGCTCTCGACGACCATCTCGACGTAACCGGCTACATACGCCCCGGTCTCGGCGACGCCGGCGATAGGCTTTTCGGAACCTAACACGAAATATTGACTTTTCCCCCGTGGAGCATATATTATTGTATGAACAAATTAAGGGGAAAACATGAAAAAGACAATCATTATCCTCGCCCTCGGCCTGCTGGCCGCTATTACGCTTAGCAATGACAGCCTGCGTTGCCGGA
>CAYWOR010000011.1:0-1963 GCA_964459995.1 uncultured bacterium
CAATAATCACCAAGCCCGACGGACATCCCGCCGGGCTTAGTGTTTTGGGGCAAAGGAGTGTTTCTATTTTATAAGAAGAACCCTTCGCGAATAGCCTTCGCCGTCGAGACTGATTCGCACGAAATAAACCCCGCTGGAAATATCCTTCCTACAGTCCCCACGGTCGGGATTCCAAAGGGTGATATATTCGCCCGCCGGCAAACTGCGATTCTCGAGTGTTTCAACCAACCGGCCGTTGATATCGAACACCTCGATTGCAACTTCGCCCGCCTTATCGATGGAATAGCTTATCGCGCATGCCGAATTGAAAGGATTCGGCGACACTCCGCCAAGCTCGAAGCCGCGCGCACGAATCTCCTTCTCATCAACATTCGTGTATTCGACCAATGTTACATCCACCTCAGTCAAACCGCTGACATGGACATCCCACCAGCCGGATGCCGGCTCGTAACCGACAAGGTCGGGAATAATTCGATATGTGCCTGCGTCCAGATTGCTAAACCCGTAGAATCCGGTATTATCGCTTACCGTGGCCGATACCACCTGCTCACTGCCGGCATCCAGCAGATATACCCTCGCGCCCCTCTGAGGCCCGGTTGTCAACGCACGGCCGCCATCGTCCGAGAACACAGTCCCGAACAGCCGGAAATCGCCGCCACCATGGAACATCGGCTGAAGTTCGATATCTATTCCGGTAATTGACGCGCCCGCAACTGCAATCGTCTCCGCCGAGGCCCAAAGGAAGCTTCCGCCGTAAAATCCGGGCATATAGCTCTCATGGAAAGCGAGAATAATATAGTCACCATCCGAAAGCCCGAGAACATACTCTCCAAAGGGATTTGTAATCACAGCGGACTCTATCTCGTCGTCCTCGCTGGAAATCGCCACAACATAGGCCGCGTCGATCGGCCCGTCCCCCGCCTCGGTAATAATCCCCGAAACAGAGAACATCGCTCCACCGCCGCTGACAGGATGCATATGCAAGGTATCGAGCATAATCGCCGAAGGACTTGTCGGATTCACGACTATCGGGTCTGCGAACAGCAAATCGTAGCGATCATGATAGAACACCGGATGATAAGCCATCGCCGGATCGAAAGCGCCGAGGCTGTAAACCCCCGAATGAACCAATATCTCATAACCGCCGCCAGAGCCGGTTGTATCGACCAACCCCGGAATCGGTGATCCGAGGTAATTAAACACCTGAACTGCGATCCCGCCCAAAGGCGCACCGGTCGATTCATCGACAATCACACCGTGAAGAAGGTGCAAATCGATTAGAGTATCGGCAATCGTGAAATCCAGACTCCATACGTTCAGATTCGGTCCGCAATACTCGACTGAAACGTTGTCCCGAATTCCGAAGATGATCATAACATCATCACCCGACGCCAAGACCAGGGACGGATCGAGAATTTCGAGGTCGATAACAAGCACCGGATCGTCGTAAATTATGCCCACAGCACTCAAACTATGAGAACCTGCGGGAACGCCGTCGATGAATATCTGCATCATGCTCGACTCCAAATCCACTCCGGAAGCCATCGGCGGCTCGTGAAGATGAATTCGTAGAATCGAAGTATCGATGGGCAACGAACCGCCGTCGCTGGGATAAATCGCGTTCGAGACCGGCGGAGTTTTATCGATGACAAATTCCAGCCTGCCCCCAACAATATCACCAACTTCCACAACATGAACCCCATCCGACCAATGCGTCATCGGCGTGTATGTTACAGTATCACCGCTTACGGAGAGTTCCGGAGAGGTTCCGAGGACATAAAATCCCCAATCGACGAACACCGTAAGACCCGCCGGCACTTCCGGTTCGACGACGAACACGACTTCCTGCAATGAACACGCGCTGAAATATTCGAGGGGGGTAATCCATGTGATTTCGAGAGTATCGATCGGCGGAACCGAATCGCCCACAACAGCAAAGTGCGTCACACCATGCGCACGTCCC
>CAYWOR010000011.1:2063-90624 GCA_964459995.1 uncultured bacterium
AGCCATAGAAACTAAGTGTGTCCCAGCAAATCGTTGTGCACGCCGGATCCGCCGGTCCAAACACCACATTGATGCCATGCCCGACAGTAACCCAAGACCCAAGCGGCGGCAGAACACTGATTGAAACCGGCTCGCAGGGACCGACCTGCGCGAGAACCGGAGTCCCCATCAGAAGCAATCCTAATATAAGGGAAAACAACGTGGTTCCGAGGAAAACCGCGCCAACCCCTATTTCAAACAACTCTCTTGAACTTTTGGCTTTCATTTTATTTACCTCCCGAAGTTAGTTTTTCGCTCCGGAAAGAGGTAATGCACCTTCTGTGCCACGTTTTAAATATCGTCATATCTTATTATATATCATATAGTTATAAATGCCATATTCATTTTCCACTGCTTCATTAACAACTATTTTGTTACTATTTTGTAACACTATTTATCGCTATTCTCTTTATCTCATTGTATATCTTATTGTTATGGGAAAATTTAAATGTTATAGTTTTGTAACATTTGTGTTACTCTTTTGTAACAATCCCATGTTTCTTAAGTAAATGATGCAACTGCGAACGGTTTATTTTAAAGCTCCGAGCCGCATCGACTATCCTGCCCTCGTATTTTCCGAGAAGACTTCGAAGAACCTGCTCTTCCATCGACGAAACCAAATCCGATTTCCTTCGTAAAAATTCAGCCCAACTTCGCGGAAGATCCGCCACTACTATGCCATCTGAGACAGCCTTTTGAAGTTTGGACGGCAAATCCTCGGGACGAAGCATTTTCCCGGGCGCAAAAAGAACCGCCTCCTCGATAACCGAAATAAGCTCGCGAACATTGCCAAACCAAGGATATGCGGTCATTTGCGACAGAGCCGTCCGCGAAACCGATTCCACATCTCTGCCGAATTTCTTGTCTGCCTCGGCGATAAAATGTGCAATAAGCTCTGGAATATCTTCTTTTCGTTCGCGAAGCGCTGGAATGGCGATTTGCACCCCTGCAATCCTATAATATAGGTCGCTACGAAGCACACCTTCGGAGATAGCCGCCTCCACCTCGCGATTCGTGGCCGCGATAAGCCTGACATCGATCTCGATTTCTCCGGAACCACCGAGTCTCGAGACTTTGCGGGTTTCAATCACTCGCAAAAGCTTTGCCTGAAGGCCTATCGGCATTTCCGCAATTTCGTCGAGGAAAATCGTCCCGCCGCCCGCCTGTTCGAACCGTCCGATATGCCGCGAATCCGCGCCAGTAAAGGCTCCCCTTTCATGACCGAAAAGCTCGCTTTCCAGAAGCGTTTCTGGTAGCGCCGCGCAGTTGACAGCAATGAAGGGCTTTTGCCGGCGTGAGCTTCCATCATGAATGGTTTTTGCGACAAGCTCCTTCCCCGTGCCTGTTTCGCCGGTTATCAACACAGAAATATCCTTTGGGGCTACCACAGCGAGCCGTCTCTTCAAATCAGCTACCGCGCGGCTCGAACCAAGAATCTCATCGCCGAATCTGCCCGAATAATCTCTTGACAAACGATCTTTCTCGAAACGAAGTGCATCGAACCTTTCGGCGTTGCGAAGAGCGACCGCAGACTGATCCGCAAGTGCCGATATTATCTCGATCACACCCCTATCGAATGACCCTTTGCCGATTCGCGAATCCGCATATATCAAGCCCTCGACACGATTCTCGGCATCCAACACAGGCGCACAGAGTGCCATGGTCAATTCGAGATCAATGATCGAGGATTTCGAGGATAATTCGTTGTCTTCTCGAATATTTTCTGAAAAAGCGGCTTCCTTCTTTATGATAACTTTTTCAATAAGGCTATGTGAATATTTTACACCCTCCTTTTCAATCGCTTCTCCATCCGCAGAAATGACCAGAAGCGGCTCTATACCGCCATTTGAAACAACAAAGAACATACCACGCTCGGCACCGGTCAGATCGATAGTTGCTAAGAGGATTTTTAAGATAAGCTCCTTTGTCTCCAATGTCGAATTCAGTGCTTTTATTATGGGCAATAGTCGCGCTATTCCGCTCTCATCTTGTTTTTGCGGCTCCTCGAGTATCGTCTTCAGCTTCTCTGTTTTCGCAAGTTGTAAATCGTTTTCAAGCTCTCTGAAGGCAGAAATCGCCGTTGAAAGCGAATGCCGTGCCGCAGGTATCTCACCTTTTGCGATATGAATTTGCGCGCGGTGAAAAGCTAAGATGCCGTTAACATAAGGATCTGCAGAGAGTTGCTTTGCTTTTGCCCAATCCATCAAACTCGACGCCTTTTCCACGTCATGCTTTTTCATGAAATGTTCAACCGCATAGGTCAACATAGCGGCTCCGAGAGCTTCCTGCTCGTAATCGAAGACTTTAGCAATCCAATGAAGCAGATTCGAGAAATCGTCCTTGCTGGGAGCGGGTTTGCCGATCAATTCAATAAACTCCAATGCCGGACGCATTTCATCATATATTTTCGTTGTTGGCGGAAAAGGCGGCAAATTTTCACCCATGCCCCTCAACTGTGCGTATTCCGAGGCAAGTTCGGTCAATTCTTCCTTGTCAAGAAGTTTGACATATTGAAGCGTTGTAGAAATCGACGAAACGGCAGAGGAAATATCGCCGGAAACTCTTTCTATCGCGGCCTTTTCGATTAACACAACCCCCGAAGACCGCTTCCCGAGAGCGCTCGTCAATTCCTCGGCCTCTTCGATGGCTTTTTCTGCAAGCTTTCTCCGTCCCTGACGTCGGTAAATTCTGCCGAGACTCAGTAGCGCTCGGAATAGAATTTGACCTAACTCCTTATCTTTTGAGATTTTAGCCGCCATTAATATTCGTGGAAGTGCACTCGAAAAATCCCCCTCGGCGATATAAATTTCACCGAGATTAAGGTTGATAACACTTTCAGCGAGACTATTTCCGAGCTTTTCCGCAACATTAATCGCTTGCATATATTCTTTACGCGCAATATCATATTTTTTCATCGTCTGATATGCGCCTGCTTTGTTAACCAAATCGAATAGCTGACCTTTCTCATTGCCTTTGTATTTGTGAATATCCATCGCTCTATCGTAGAATGATATGGCTTTTTCGGGATCGCCGCCCTCGAAAAAAGTAACGCCGATGTCGCTGAGAATCGAAGCCTTCTGATCCTCATCCGCGGACTGCTCCGCCATGGCCATCCCTCTGTAATAGGCCTCTCTCGCGCCTTCGAAATCGCCCAAATATTTTCTTGACAACCCAAGCCGCTTAGAGGTCTTTATCGAGGTTTGCAAATCGGGAGAATAAGAATCGATTTGAAGAGCCGTTTCGAAAGCCTGCGCGGCATTCACATATTTAAACATTTTTTTAAAGCTGTTGCCAGCCTCAAATAGCGGTTTATAAGCCTTTTGCGGCTGATTTGCCTCGATATAATTCACTGCGGCACGATAAAGATTTTCAGGTATCGATTCTAACTCGAGATAGGCCTTGGCAAGGCGTATTTTCGTTCTTTCGGCAATTTTCGCGGGAATAAGCTCGCCGATGGCATTTCTAAGCTCACGCGAGGGTTCGTATATTATAGACTCCTTGTCGAACTGCTCCCTTATAAGTCCTTTTGCGATAAGGGAATAGGCCGCTTTCGCGGAACTTCCGCCAACGAGTTTTTCGGCAAGCTCGGAATCCACTGCACCCTCAAAAGCGACAGCGGTTGCGAAGATTATTTCCGCCGGTTCGAGATTCGGCCAAAGCTTCTCTATACGAACATCTGCGTCCGCAATTTCCGGCGTGAAACGCCAGCTATAAGTTTCTGGGGCGAGTGCGCCGGAGATGCCGTAACTGAGCAGTTTTTGTCTCGTTTGTGTGAAATTTCCCTTTGCATTTTCAAAAAGTTTTTCAACCAGCTTATTGCCGCCTTCGATGTCGCCGAAAATGCCGTGAACATATGTTTTAAGCGATGTTTCGTCGATTTCGCCGAGTGAAATCGAATGGTCGGATTCGCCATCGTCGATAAGTGCGAAAATGCGCGCTCGTGATTCGGAAATGGTTTTGACAAGCGAATTCAGCTCAGGTGTGAAAATTGCGACGAAAAGCGGCTCTGCAGAGGTTAGCGCTTCCATCGCGGAAACCACGAGAAATTGTGTCTCAGCCTCGCTTTGGGGCGTTTTTGACGGCTCGATATCGAGTTCGTCGAGCAACGATTGCGGGAAATCGGCCACGCAGGACAGCACGGGCAGGTATTCTCCAAGGATGTGGAAATATTCTTTTTGGAAATATGGGGCGAATAATCTTGCGATAGCGCTCTTTTCGCGCTTTAGAACTGCAGTTTTAGCGCCTGTGCGTTCTAGCTCGATTCGTGCGTGCTCGCAGAAAGCGGTTTTGCCGACTCCGTTTGGCCCGCGAACCGAGAGAATTTTTGGCGCGTCTATATTCATCCAGGCTTCCAAGATGGTTTTAATTTCGCTTTCACGGCCAATATAGGGGCCTTCCGGAAGGAAGAATTGCTCTTCGATTTTGGGATCTTCGCCGAGGATTTTCTGAAGCTCAACCCGAACCGAATATGCGCTGGGAGGGCGTTTAGAGGGCGATTTGTCTATAAGTGCCCGTAGGAGTTTACGAAATGGGTCGAATCTTTTGCCCATTCGCGGAATCTGCGGCTCGAATTGAAGTTGTTTTTGAAGGGTCTCCGTCTGCGATCCGCATAGGAAGGGATTTTGGCCGGTGAGTAATTCGAGAGCGACGATTCCGAGGGAGTAGAGATCGGCGCGGAAATCAAAATATTCGCCGCGAATAATCTCTGGGGCGATGTAGGCGGGTGTGCCGGATATTTTGCCGGGGATTTCGCTTTTGAGGCCGAAATCGGCCAACATAAAGCCTTTGCCGTAATGAAAAATGTTTGCGGGCTTCAGGTCGAGATGGAGAATGCCGCGTGCGTGGATGAATTCAAGCCCTGAAGCAATTTGGGCGATTATACGGCATGCTTCCTCCGGCGGAACCGCTGAAATAGCGTCTTCGAGAGTGCCCTCGGAAAGCGGTGTCATCGCAATCCAGAGTTTGTCCTCGCAGATTCCGGTTTCGAGGACCGGCACGACCCGCGGATCCTTCAACTGAGCCATCAGGAGGTATTGTTGCTTCAACCTCGCCGGGCCGATTGCCTCGACAACTTCATCACGAAAGATTTTGAGGGCAACATGGTCGTTGGAAATAGCATTTTTTGCGAGATAAACCTCGCCGGTCGAACCCTCGCCGAGCTTATTTGTCAGCAGAAAAGGTCCGAAACGATTTGTGTCTTTTTTGGCCATAATAAAGGGGGATTTGGAGGTGTTATAAAATTGTAACACATGTGTTACAAAATTATAACACTTTCCCGTCGGTAATCAAGAAATACTTATGTGATTTGAAGTTACGACCGAGAATTCGATTTGGATTGGGTAATATCCTTAAAAGGGGAAATTCAATACTGTCGGAGATTATCTACTTGAATAATAAGATTATATATAGTATATTTATTTGTTTTCAATCGATCATTCATACAATTTAGGAGATAGATAGTGAAAAAGCACAGGGTTATTTCCATCTTATTGGCATTCATAGTGTTAGCAATGGCGATGCCATTAATTGGCGCGGAATCGGGCGGCGGGGTCGTCGAAACCCCCGGACGAGCCGAATCCGAAATAGAAACCATCCTCTCAGCCGCTTGGGATCAGTGTATCACCGGCGACGAGGGCGAGATTTGGCATCTTTATTGTGCATGGACGATCCCTCTTTTCGCGTCGTCGTTATCGGATCTTCAAATAATGCGCGGAAACAACGGTTGCGGCTTGTTATCCGGCGAGGCGAGGAAGACCAGCACAGTCCTTCAATTTAATATTTCCGACATTCCGGATAGCGTGGTTATAACCGATCTTGTGCTTGTTCTGGTTGTCGATTCGATTTATACGACCTCCGGTGCGCCGCGGATTGCGGGCAACGATATGCTAATGGAAGCGACGGCACCATCGGGGAGGCTTTTGGGGCCATTGATCACAAATCTGACCGACGCGTTGGGCGGGGATTTGGGGAATAGTTCTTATTTCAGCGATCAAGCAGTGGCTACGCCGGGGACGTTATATGTTCGTCTCAATGCGGATGCTCGTGAGGATTTCGCCGCACAATTAGCTCGTGATTGGTTTGCTGTCGGGCTTTCGGTGGATTATTTAAATGGCGCTAACGACACGGTTTGCGTCGGGTTATCCGATGTCCGCACGAATCACAAGCTCGAAGTAACCTATGCGCCGAGGCTTTCTATCACAGTTCGGACGGATTTTCCCGATGGTTGGCTTATAATCGATGATTCTATTCGGGTCGAATCGCCCTATGTTGCAAGCTGGGCGGCCGGAGAGACTCATTATATCAATACTGACAGTGTTCAGACGCCCGGTCTTGGGGTTAAATACATCTGGAATCATTGGTCGGACGGCGGCGCGAAACGTCATCTTGTAACCGTAAACACCACTACTCCGCAATACACGGCCTATTTCGATACGCTGTATCAACTTACGTTGCTTTGCCCTTCTTATGCCAACGCGAGGCCGCTTCACCCGGATAGCGTTTGGTTCGAGCCGAGAAGTTGGGCGCTTATAAAGGTTTGGCCTGAAACGACTTACGAAGGTTCCGATTCTCTTGTGCGCCATATTTTCCAAGGTTGGCAGGGAACCGGAAGCGGCAGTTATACTGGTCCGAACGATTCGGCATGGGTTCAGATGAACGGGCCTGTTACTCAGGCGGCTGTTTGGGACACAAGCTATTGGCTAAACCTTGAATACAATGGCACTGCGGGCGGTGTTCCTGCGCAAATCGGCGAGGGATGGGTCGATGTCAACGACTCGGTTTATATTATGACTCAGGAATCGCTATTGGTGGCGGGTGCGTGGTATCATTTCGAGTATTGGAGCGACGGAGCGGGGCATCTTCGCGACAGCACCTCGGCGCACACATGGTATGTTAACCCGATTTTGCCGCGAACACTCACCGCACATTATCGCGTAAATTACCGACTGAGAGTTTTCCCGGAGCCTTATACATATGTATCTCCGGGTAATATTTTCTATCTTCCGGCGATTCTCGGCGCGGATGCGCCATTTCCGACTGATAGTTTTCAATTTACTTTACATTATGACGATACAAAGCTCGAATTTCTCGATATTGTCGCGAGTGTAATTCCTTGGTCTCGGCTTATAGCAACTCCTGGAACCGGCGAGATTACTGTTTTTGGCGATGCTCCGGGAAGCGTTCTAATGGTTGACCCGCCAGAAACATTATTTTATTATGAAATGCAGGCGAGGATAACGGCTTCCGGCGAGGATAATATTTATTTCGACGACTTCAGATTCGCCTTTGGTGGGGCGATGACCTATGCAGGACTTATCGAGATAATACCCGAGGATATCAATATCACCGTTACTACGAGCTATGGTGGCGACAGCGTTTGGATCGATGGCACACCGCATCCAGCGCCTTACACTTCGGTTTGGACGGGTGGTGAAGAGCGTGAAATCGGCGCGGATTCGCTAAATCCACTTTCCGATGTCGAAATTGCTCGATTTATCGGCTGGAGCGACGCAGGGGCGCGTTTCCATGATGTTCGCCCGATTTCAGATTCGACATTTACCGCGATTTATGATACGTTGCTCTATCTTGAAGTTCTGAGCGATTACGGCACAACTTTCGGCTCGGGTTGGTTCGACAGAGGCGATACGCCGGGTTTTTCGGTCGATCCGGAGGTTGTTACAACAGATTTGACACGTGCGGTTTTCACGGACTGGGTTGGAGTTGGCGACGGTTCTTACACCGGCGCGGATAATCCGGCTGTCTGCACGATGAATGAGCCAATCGTGGAGACGGCGCAATGGCAGACTCAGCATTGGCTGGAGCTTGAATATTCGGGCACGGGCGGCGCGGTTCCGACATTGGTTGGTGCGGGTTGGATCGACGAGGGGTCATGGACGCCCATCAGCACGGACGAAATTCTCGATGATAGCGGGACTCCTCGCTATTTTGCGTGGTGGTCGGGCGGTGTAATCGACGACAGATACAATTATGACGCGATGGCCTTCATCATTTCGCCGGACACTATAACTGCGGTCTATGCGGACGTGCCCTTCACTTTCGCGCTCGATGTTCCGGAGACTACGGTTGCGCCTTCCGGCGGAATTTATCAGATACCTGTGCGTTTCGATATTCCGACCGCCTCGGAACTTGGAAATATCAGCTTCCACTATTATTTCGATGCGTCGCTAAGCTCCTATTCGGGCATCTCCGCGGGTGATTTGCCCTGGGCGGTTCTCAGTGCGACGAATCTTTCTTCGGGAAGCGTTGGGCATATACTCGTTCAGGCCAGTTCGCCGGCAAGCCTTCCGGTTGAGCCGGAGGACAGGCTTTGTGTGTTGAATTTTATCGCCGGTTCGGTTTCGGGAATACATGATGTAATCGCCGGCGATGCGGGCGGAGACCTTGCTGGAGCGACTCCGGACACCGGAGTGTTGATTATTCCGGGGAATATCGAGGCGACTGTTCGGACATCGCCCTTGGACGGCACCGTTATCATCGACGGCGATGCTTGGCCCTCGCCCAGAACCGCTGTTTGGGGCGGTTGGACTGCGCATACTATCGCTGTCGATTCGGTTCAATATCCTGAAGACGGCGTGCAGATGCTTTTCACCGGCTGGTCTGACGGCGGGGCACGGTCGCATGAGGTTTCGCCCTTCAGCGACACGACTTTCACGGCGGAATTTGCTTTGAAATACAGGCTTTCGGTTATTACCGATTTTGGGACTCCGAGTGGCGGAGGATATTACAACCACGGTATCGAGGCGGTTTTTTCGGTCGATCCGGAATCGGTGCATGTTGGCGAGAGTTATCATCTTTTCGCCGGATGGGTCGGCGAGGGTGATGAATCCTACACCGGCGCGGCAAATCCTGCAATTGCGACGGTCAACGAGCCTGTCATAGAGACTGCGAATTGGCAGAGTTATCATCACATTGTGTTGGAATATGCGGGAACTCCGGTCGCGCCCGCGCTCGACGGCGGCGGCTGGTATTTGGAGGGCGACACGGCGATAATCGAGGCGCAGGATTCGGTTTTCGACGGTGCGAGTTGGCATTACTTCGTTTTCTGGCAGGGCGCCGGGACGATTTTAGATAGATATGCGGACAGCACGGGCGGCATTGTCGATGCGCCAAGGCTTTGGACAGCGGTTTACAACGATTCTCCGGCGGAATTCACTTTCGGGCCGCCGCTCGTAACAGCCGCCGAGGGAGCGGGTTTCGTCGCGGTGCCGGTGATTTTTAACGGCGGTGCGTCTGATTTGGACGAAATCGGGTTCTCGGTTGAGTTCGATACGAGTTTGGTTAAGCTCGAAGCCGCTTTCAACGGCAGTTACAGCTGGGATGACATCACCATTTCGGGCGTGGACGACCGACCGATTATCACGGCATTTTCGGCTATCGAACACACTTTCGAGGCCGGAGACACGCTCATACTGCTGATTTTCTATGTCGATGTTCCGGCGGGTTCGATTCCGCTCGATTTCGGCGATCCGACTTACGATTTGGCTGGCGGAGTTGCCACGGATGGAGAAATTCGGATTACCGGCATGATCGATGTCGTTGTCGCGACCGATTTCGGCGGGGTGGTCGAGGTTGACGGAGACTTCTACGAATCGCCCTTCGAGAGCGCTTGGTTCGCGGGTGTGAGCCATCAGGTCGGTGTTGCGCAGGTTCAAAATTTCGCAGTCGGGCATAGGAAAATGTTCCGCAACTGGTCTGATGGCGGGCTTCGGACGCATTACATCGCACCTGTTTCGGACTCGACATTCATCGCGTATTACGATGATAGCTATTATTTGAATATTCAATCAGATTTCGGCACTACAACTGGTTCAGGATGGTATTTAGCGGGGACAATGGCGGAATTTTCCGTTAGCCCGATATTGGTCGCTCTGGGCGATGACAGATTTGTTTTCGCCGGTTGGAATGGAATCGGCTCCGGACATTATTCTGGCGCGGCGAATCCGGCAAATGCAACAGTTCGAGGTCCGATAACAGAAACGGCGATTTGGCGCGAGGAGCATTATCTTCGCACATCTTTCGCCGGATGTCCGGGCGAATCGCCTGAGATAGCGGGTGAGGGCTGGTTTGCGCATGGTTCGTGGGCGGCGGTTTCTGCGCCGGGAGTTGAGGGCGATTATGTTTTCCATCATTGGGAAGGCGGGGTTTTTACGGACGCAAATTCGCCATCCACGCAGGTTAGAGTCGATTCTTCTGCGACAGTTACCGCGGTCTATACCGACGCGGGGATTTATGCGGAGGATTCGGTTTGGGTTATGGTTGACGATACCGCGATGGTGGGTGTTTACGCGGTGGCTTCGTCGGCGACCGATTTGGATACGTTGCATATGAGTTTGACCTTTGGCGGTGGGATTCTGGAGTTCGTAAATATTTACGATTGCGGCATCGAATGGGATATATTAAATGCGAGTGCTGTAAATCTTGGCGGCGGAGCGCTCCGTGTGAATATTATTGCCAGACGGGCTTCTCCGTGGGCGGTTATCGGGAATGAACTTCTATTCTGTATCGGAATGCGGGCTTTTGCGAACGGCGTCGCGCCTTTCGAGATGAACATCGCGCATGTTCACGGCGCAGAATTCTCTGCGGTAGCGGGCAATCGCTCAATTATCGTGAATGGCGGGGTTGATATAACGCTTGCCAGTGCGGTTGCGGAGAGTCTCTATCTCGACGGGACGGCCTATAGTGCGGGTTCTGCGGTCGAGGTTGCTGTGAACAGCCCCCATAT
Organism: uncultured bacterium; assembly: GCA_964459995.1. Taxonomy (GTDB): domain Bacteria; phylum UBP14; class UBA6098; order UBA6098; family UBA6098; genus CAZSHG01. The sequence goes on from CAYWOR010000011.1 coordinate 12,844, forward strand.
TGCATCGGCGCTGGAAATTGTGCCGGATGCGCCCGGTAGTAGGTTCCGTTTCGATGATTGGGACGATCATTCTGACAGAATTCGCGAGATTCGCCCCGAAAATGACACGACATTAACAGCAAATTATATACAACAATATTTCGTCGAAGGCTCAAGCGAATATGGCACGGTTTTCGGTGATGGATGGTTCGACGTGGGCGATACAGCCTATGTTGGAGTCGAACCGGAAGAATTTGCATTCGGCGACAGCTTGATTTATCGGCTCGATAGTTGGCTGGGCGCGCCGGTCTCCGAATCCAACCCATGCACGCTCATAATCGACGCGAGTTTCGATATCGAAGCGCAATGGGACACTCTTTATCGCGTGCGTGTCGAGAGTGCTTGGGGCACGGCAATCACTGACGGTTGGTGTGTCCGCGGAGATTCGACATTGCTGAAAACCTGGCCGACCGAGATTATCGAGGGCGAAAGCAGGCGCGTTTTTGCAGATTGGACAGGCTCCGGAATAGGCTCCTATAGCGGTGCGGAGGATTCCACCTGGATACATCCGATGGCACCGGTTCTGGAAATCGCGAATTGGAATCTCGAACATATGCTTTTCGTCGAAAATGGCGGCAGGGGCGTTATTTGGGGCGGCGGATGGATCGCAGACGGCGATACGGCGTGGTTCGGAGTTAGGCCGAGGATTATCGACTCGACCGGCACTATTCGCCACGTTTTCGACGGCTGGCATGGTGCCGGCGACGCGGCCTATAACGGCCCCGATACTGCGGCCTATTGCACATCCAACGGCCCGATCCATCAGACTGCGACGTGGCGGAGGGAATTTTTCCTCGCGGTAGATGACGGCGGACACAGCACAGCGAGTGGCGCGGGGTGGTATCAATCCGGCGACAGCGCGATATTCAGCGTCGAACCGGACAGCGAGATGGTTTCGGACGGCATCGCGTGGGTTTTCGGGAGTTGGTTTGGGGCCGGATTAGGTTCTTATAATGGAGCCGACAACCCGGCAACCTGCTGGATGGGCGAGCCTATCACGCAAATCGCGAACTGGGATTTGAAATACAGGCTCACGCTTCTCGACTCGGGTGCGATGGGGATTCCAGTGCTCGAGGGCGGTGGCTGGCACACTCCGCATACATGGGTGCCGATTTCCGCGCCGCCGATTGTGATTGCCGGAAGCAGTCGTCTTTCGTTCCTTAAATGGACAGGCTCTGCTGTTGTTGCCGACTCGCTGATGCCCATCACACAAGCGCTTGTGGATACGCCATGCACCTTACGTGCGGTTTACGCGAATTTCGAGGTCTCGCCGCCGCAGGTAATGCATGTCGGTGCGGGTGAGATTTTTGCGATGCCTGCGATCCTGTATTATCCTTATTTGAAAGGACTTACGGCGATTCAACTCGATATTTATTTCCCGAGCGGGCTTATCGACTATATCGACGTAATACCATCTCCTACAATAACTTGGAACACAATTATACCGGGGGTTATCTCACCGGGGAGACTTAGGGTCTATGCCAGTCGCTCGACGACGATTTTCGTGGAACCGCCGGAAACGCTTTTCCAGGTGCGATTCCGCTCGACCGGCTCTTCAGCGGCTTTGGACACTATCCGTTTCGGGAGTCTTCAATACGACCTCGGCGGAGCGAATTCGATTCCGGGGCAACTTATCATAGGCGCGCCTATAAATGTTGTCGTTCGCTCGGATTATGCGGGCGAGGGCGCTCTTGTGATGATAGACGGCGTATATTACGATTCGCCACACGAAGCGACATGGATCGCCGGAGATCCGCATGAAATAAGTGTCCCGCAATATTACCCGGAAGGACACACCCGTGCGACCTGGGACAGATGGGACGACGGCGGCGCGCGGGCGCATATTGTCGCCCCGCTCACTCCTGACACATTCACGGCTTTTTATGAGGTCGAACACGAGCTTGTGATAAATGCCACATATGGCACAACTTTCGGGGCCGGATGGTTCCGTGAGGGCGCCACTCCTATATTTGGGCTTAATCCGGACTCTGTCAGAGTTGGCAATAGCGAATATGTTTTCTCAACTTGGACAGGCACCGGCTCGGGTTCCTACAGCGGCGCGGATAATCCCTCGATTTGCACGATGAATGGGCCTGTTACCGAGCGGGCGAATTACACGTCGCGACACCAATTGACCGTGAACGGCGTAAGAAGCGCGTCTTTCGGGTCGGGTTGGTTCCCTAACGGCTGGAGCGCGAATTTCGGCGTGGTCGATGAGATTGTCGATTCGACCGAGGGCATCCGTTGGGTCTTTACCGGCTGGACAGGCGCTTACAGCGGGGTTGCAAACCCTGCGAACTGGATTGTCAACGGCCCGAACACTCAAACCGCGAATTGGCAGTTGCAGTATCTGTTGACCATCGAGAGCGAGCGAGGCACGCCAATCGGCGCGGGGTGGTTCCCTGCGGGCGCTGTGGCGAATTTCAGCATAGACGGTTTCGTCGATTCGACCGCTGGTGTTCGTCATGCTTTCGACGGCTGGACATCGACAACTGGCGGTTATGTCGGCGCGAACAACCCTGCCTCGGTTACGATGACGCGGCCTATCACACAGACCGCGCATTGGAAAATCGAGTATCTGCTGGATGTCTTGAGTGACCGCGGAACAGTTTCCGGCGGTGGGTGGTATTCCGAAGGCGATTCGGCCTTTTTCTCGGTCGATCCGGAGACGGTGGTTGTCGGGTCGAACCGGCATGTTTTCTCGGGATGGCTCGGCGAGGGGGTTTCATCATATAGTGGGATGGAAAATCCCTGCGGAACAAGGATGGACGGCCCTGTGACAGAAATCGCGCAATGGCGTGTTCAGCATAGATTGACAGTGAATGGCGGACCTTCGGCGACCTCCGGTGGCGGATGGTTCGATCACGGTGTGGGTGCGATTTTCTCGGTAATAGAACCTATTATCGAAGATTCGGGAATTCGTCAGGGTTTCGTGAGATGGCTTGGAATAGGGCTTGGAAGCTACACCGGCGCGGGGAATCCCTCCTCGTGCACGATGCTGGAGAGCATCACAGAAACCGCTGTTTTCGATACGAGTTTCGAACTGACGGTTGTAAGCGACCATGGAACGTCTTTGGGTGCTGGGTTTGTGCGCAAGGGAGATTCGAGGAATTTCGCTGTTTTGCCGGATTCGATAATGTCTGACGGTGCTATGTTCCTCTTCGCAAATTGGCTTGGAACCGGCGCTGGAAGCTATTCCGGTGCGAGTAACCCAGCAATTGCGACACCTGTCGAACCTGTAATCGAGACAGCGGTCTGGGACAGCTTCTTCTATCTCGCTATCGAGGCGGAAGGTTGCGGGAGCGCTGTTCCGGTGTTTAACGGCGAGGGCTGGAATCTCGCGGGGTGGGTTGCTATCGGCGCGGAGAATCCTGTGTTCGATGGCGGAGTGCGTTATCATTTCAGGCATTGGTCAGGCGGGATTTTCGAGGACGAATTCGCCGCGGAAACACGAATATCGCTATCTTCGCCGGATACAGCAATCGCGCATTACGCCACATTTGAGGTAAGTCCCGCGGAAAGCGTCTTTGCGACCGCAGGAGATACCGCCTGGGTGCCAATTATAGTTTATTCGGACGCAAGCCCGCTGATGATCGATTCTATCGGATTCGATTTCGTCTATGATGCCGGCCTGCTCGATTACGCGGCTATCCGCAAAGATCCGCAGGTCGATTGGGAGGCTACGGTGGTCGTTCCGGGGCCTTCGGGGCTAACGGTTCGCGGGTTTAATTCGACCGAATTCGAGATAGATGCGCCGGAAACATTGATTATTCTTGGCTTTGTTGTTCAAACCGGCGGGACATCGGTTTCGGCTTTGCACTGTGGGAATATGCTGTATGACATTACCGGCGCGGGCAGTATCGACGGCATTTTCGCGCGTATCGACGGCGTTAATGTCGAGGTTCGCACGGATGGTTGCGTCGATTCGGTTTGGGTCGATGGTGTTGGTTATCCATCGCCCTACAATACGATTTGGACGCCGGGAGAATCGCATGAGATTGGGGTTCGCGGGGTAATACCCTTCGGCGACGGTGTTCGTTACCGGTTCGTCGATTGGGATGACCATCCAGACCGCGTTAGAACAGTATCAGCGCTAACCGATACAGTTTTCGAGGCGAATTTCTCGACGCAATACCGTTTCGGAGTCTTCAATTCCGGCGGCGACAGCCCGAATCCGCCGGTGGGCAACCATTGGTTCGATGCCGGCACGGATGTTTTCGCCTTCGTGCATAATCCCGATCCGGTAACGAATTGGTCTTGCATCGGCTATTATGGCACGGGGAACCTTGTTCTTGGCGGCTCGGAGGATTCGGTGGCGTTCGCTATCACACAACCGACCTCGATTTATTGGCGTTGGCGCCAGCAGGTGCCGCTTGTCGTGGAATGCGCTTACGGCTGGGCTTACCCGGAGCCGGGGACGACATGGTTTGCGGTTGGCGAGGTTGTAAATGCTGTCGCGGATAGTTTTACAATTCTCGCGGCGGATTCCGGAATGCTCTGTGTCGGCTATGTCGGCACCGGCTCGGCACCGAGCGGCGTGGGGCATGGAGTAAGTTTCGCGATTCACGAGGCTTCGACATTGATTTGGGAGTTCGAGCCGGCCTATCGCCTTACGATGGCGGCAGACGGTTGCGGTTACGGCTTCCCTGCAATACTCGACGGTGGCGGTTTCTACCATAACGGCACAGAGGCTGATATCGCGGCATCATTCGGTGTTGACGACAGCTTGTTCTTCGCGAATTGGATTTCAGCACCGGTGGGGGCTGTTTTCGGCGATGACTTCGATACGGCAACTTCGGTGCGTGTCGATAGGCCGATGGCCGCGATTGCAAAATATCGGCGCGGCTCGAAAATTGAGCTGTTCAAATCGCCGGTGCAGGATTTCGGCGGATTTGTGATAGACGGCGTCGATTACGACGAGACCGCGCATGCCTCTGCTTGGGTTCCGAAATGTTGGACTGGAAACATTTCGACTACGATTCAGGACACTGCGGACGGCGGAGATTCGCTTTGGTCTTTCCTTTCGTGGTCGGACGGTCTTGCGGCGAGCCACGAAATCGGCCCGGTTTGCGGGGATATGACCCTTACGGCGTTTATGCAGAAAAAATATCGCGTTCGAATTCAAAAAGACCCGATTTGGGATGTTTTCGGAACGATGCGAATCGATGGCGTTACCTTTGGCGGCGCTTCAAGCGCGGACACAACGATGTGGTGGGCAGAGGGCAGTTCGCATAGTGTCGAAGCGAGCGCTATCGATGCAGACGGCGCGGATAAGCGGCTTGTTTGGAACAGTTGGAACGATGGCGGCGCGAGGGCGCATAATGTCGGGCCGATTGTTGCACCGGACAGCCTCGTTGCGCGCTATCATCGGGAATTCCGTATTCTTGCGCAGAAGAATCCCGCTCAGGCGCACGGTTGGCTCGATTTCAACGGCTTGAGATTCAACGATACAGCCACTGCTTCGAGATGGTATCCGACCGGGGTTCCGGCGCGTATCGAGGTTTCGGCCTCGGATGGTTCTACCGACACGCTTTGGACTTTCGACCGCTGGAACGACGGCACACTAACTACGGTTTATAATATCGCCGATGTCGATACATCATATACACTTACGGCGCTATACAGTGAGGAAATCGTCGAGCTTGCATTCAGGCTGGATAGAACCCTTTGGGATATCGGCGATGTTAATATCGGCGTGTCTATGCAGATGATTGCGGGCGAGGAGATTCCTATCACGAACACCGGCTCGCACGGCATGGTTCTCGGTTTGGCTGTTAGCGACGCCGCCGGTTGGAGCGCGGGTTACGGCAATGGTGAGAATAGATTCGCTCTTAAGGGGCGCTTCGACGATTCCGCATTGCCGCCGGTAGTTTGGAACACAATAAACGACGGTGTTCTTGCGGATTTGCGTTGGGCGACTTCGAGCGTGTTCGGGCCGGGCGGTCTTTATATCGAGCCGGGAACGTCGGAGAATCTTTGGCTGAGGTTCACTGCGCCGATTTCGAGCAGTGTTTACGATTCGCGCCAGATTATACTTACTATTTACGGCCATATAGCACTGCCGTAGGAATTGCATATACTCGAGGAAAGAGGGCGTCGGTTCGGCGCCCTTTTTTTACTTTTTGTTATTGAAATGTCCTTTCGCATCGGTAGTATTTAATGATTGGAGACTTTTTTTTGGAGGTTTATCGTCCTTTACGAAGAGTTTTTTATGAGAATGAACAATTTAGGAGGGTTTCGATGAGCCTCAAAAAAGCTTGCCTACCGCTGATTATTCTTTTCCTCGTCAGTTCGCTTTTCGCGGTTGTTCCGCTTGAAAACACCGGTATTTCGATAATCAACAACGAACGCCCTAAACCGGGGTCTTCCGAGCCGATGACTTCGGCGGAAATTCCATTGTGCGATGGAATCGACGGCCACTTTTACGGCAGAATCGACCCTATTACCAATAGCGTTCAGCTTCTGGCCGGCGCGGGAATACCGATTCCGGGTTTCGTTCAGGTCGATGAGAAAAACGCCGGCGCGGCGGCTATGACTTTTGTCGAGAATTATGCAGAACTAATCGGCCTCGATGCGGGGAATTTGCGTGTAGAATCGGTCGAATGGCTTAGTAATAGAGCCTATGTTCATCTTCGGCAACATATTAGTGGCGTTCCCGTTTGGGCTGGTGATTTGAATCTTATCATCCATCCTGACGGCAGGGTTCCTTTCCTTCGCAACGACCTTGTGCCCGGAATCGAAACAATTCCTATCCGGACAATCTCCGAGGAAAATGCTGTCGAGATCGCCAGAAATTATGTCAAACCGCTTTCATCCCCTCAAAGAATCGACCGGCTGGGACTTTTCGTTTATCCGGTCTGGTCGCGTAATTCCTATAATATACGCACTGCTTGGGTGGTCAGGTTGCTTTGTGATAATCCCTTGGGGCTTTTCGAGATAGCGGTTGATGCCGCTTCCGGTGCGGTTTTGTCGGCATCGAACGAACTTAGAACAGCCGAGGTTTCCGGAGTTTTGACCGGAATGTTTCATCCGCAATTCAAGGACGATCCGTTAGAGATAGCGGTTTGGCCTTACGCGAGGCTAACTATCGGTTCAACAAATTATCTTACCGATATAAACGGCGAATGGACGGAATACCTCTCGGCATCGCCGCCGTGGAGCTTTACGACAACACACTACGGGACTTTTTGCGATGTCAACAACGGCACCGGGACAGACGCGAACTACTCGACCTCTTTTTCCGCCGCTATGTTTAATTTTGGATGGACTTCGGCAACATCGGCGGTCAACGAGATGAATTTGTATTATCAGGTGAACAAGATTCACGCACATGTCCGCGATACGCTTTTATATAGCGGCATGAACTATCGTATGCCCGCAAAGGTGAACGACTCATCGACGCCGGATAATGCCTATTTCGATGGCACCGGAATAAATTTTGGAGCTGGGGCTTCGATTTTCTATGATTTGTCGCTTTTCTGCGATATCGTTTTCCACGAATATACTCACGGGGTTACTCATAAAATCTATCCATACGGCGCTTTGCCATATTCCGGCCAATCCGGGGCAATAGACGAGGGTTTGTCCGATTTCTTCCCCTGTTCGATGACGGATAATCCGCTTATCGGCGATGGCGGTTTGTATCGAAGCGGCACGGAGTATATGCGTCGGTGCAATAGCTCGCGCAGTTATCCGGCGAACTGGGTCGGGGAGGTTCATGCAGACGGCCAGATAATCAGCGGAGCATGGTGGAAAATTCGCAATGAGCTTGGGCGGCATGTTACGGAGATGCTTATCCATCAGACGAGGTTCGCATTTCCGGAGGATTTCGAGGAATTTTTCTGGGCGACGCTTGCCGCAGACGACGACGATTCGGATATCAGCAACGGCACTCCTAACGCGCGGCTTCTTTATGACAGCTATTTCGCGCATGGGATTGGTCCCGGATATAATCTAATCGTCGATCACACTCCTTTGCCGAACACCGAAGTAACGACCGGTAACTACTCTGTGCGTGCAACTTTTATCGCGACACTGGGAATTCAGGCCGATTCTGCGCGAGTGGCATATCGAATCGACGGAGGATCTTGGACAAGCTTGCCCATGTCCATTGTTTTCGGGGTTTACAGATCGAATATCCCAGCACAGGCCTATGGGACTACGGTCGAGTATTATATCTATTGCCTCGATAACGGCGGCTACCCGATATGCTCGCCTTCGGACGCGCCTTCGAGCTGGCACACTTTCATTGTGATGCAGGATACCACCCCGCCGGTAGTTAGTGCGATTCCTGTTTCGAGATGGTTCGAGTATGCATGGCCTCCGCAATTGTCCGCAACTGTTACCGATGAGCACGGTATCGCCAGTGTCAATGTTCATGGGCGAATTGGCGGCATTACACTACCCCCGACTGCAATGGCTGAGACTGACACGCCGGGAATTTGGCGCGGCAATCTTCCGGGGGTTCCGGCAGGCAACGATACTGTCAGATATTGGATCGAGGCGACGGATATCGCGCTATCGCCCCATACAACAGTTTTTCCACCGACAGGAGAATTCTTCACGGTCGTTCTTCCGGGTTACGATGAGGACATCGAGGCTACGAACCGCGGCCTTACGACATATGGCATCAGAAGCACCTATACAAATCAGTGGGAGCGCGTTCCGATGAACAATCCCTACTCTTCGGGAGGCTATAGCTACGCTTTTACCGATGCCGGTTCGGGTGAATACGGCGACAATGGTAGCGGCGCTTTGAGCACCCCTCAGCTTCGAATCGGCGAAGTTGCTACATTGACCTTCTGGCACCGGATGAAGGCCGAGGCGCACTCGTCAAATCCCTCTTATGCTTGGGACGGCGGCATTGTCGAGGTGTCCACCGACGGCGGCGCAACATGGATTCAGGTCGAGCCTTCGCCGGGGTATAATAAGCGAATTTGGAACAACACCGCCAGCCCCTTCGCCGCGGAAACGCGATGCTATTCGGGTGATATCGCCTGGCGGCAGGAGACGTTGGATTTATCGCCTTATGCCCCTCACGCGATGGTTCGGTTCCAGTTCGGTTCGGACGCGCATGTTACAGATGAAGGTTGGTTTATCGACGATATTCAGCTTGTAACGGTATTTCCGAATGTCGAAGAGTTTGTTTCCAAGCCCCACCGCATCGCAATCGAAAATATAAGGCCGAATCCATTTAATGCTGTGGCTGTTATCGATTTCTCATTGCCTGAAGGAATTAGCGCAGAGCTTCGAATTTACGATGTTTCCGGCAGACTCGTGCGCGGTTTCGAAATCGGCGGCACGATGAAATCTGTCGTATGGGACGGGCAGAGCGATTCCGGCGCAGATTTGCCGTCGGGAGTTTATTTCGCGCGTATCCTTTCGGAAAAAGGTTCCGATAGCGCTAAGCTTATATTACTCAAGTAGTTTCTCTTTCATCCCTCCTTCCCCCTTTCGTGTTTCGATGCGTGAGGGGGATTTCCTTTGCGAAAACCGCGTGTTTTCATATATTTGTATGGTATGAAACCGGAAAGATGGACATACGGACTCGCAGTGGCTGGCATTGCGACAGCGCTTTTCGTGCTAACGATGATGACCACGGTGGGGCTTATCGACTCGGGAGAACTTGCGCTGGCCTGTGCTGAGCCGGGGATTGCGCATCCCACCGGATATCCGCTATATACGATACTCGGACGGGTTTTCTGCATTCTGACCGGCGCGGAACCTGTGTTTGCGACAAATTTTATGTCGGCAATTGCTGGTGGAGCGGCAGTTTTCGGGATTTTTCTTATTGCAATTTTGCTCGTCGATAGGTCGAATCCCAAAGCCTCGGAGTATTTCAAAATCCTCATGGCTTCGTCGATAGCTCTTATTTTCGGGCTTTCCGGCACGATGTGGGAAATTTCGACGGAGACGGAAGTTTACGCCCTCGAGATGGCTGTCGATTTTTTCGCGCTGTTTTTCCTTTTGCGATGGTGGTTTGGCGGGGGGACTCGGAATTTACTCGGGGCGGCATATTTGTTCGGGCTGGCCTTTGGGGTGCATATGCTGACAGTGCTCTTCGCCCCTGCTGTTCTTTTCGTTATGTTCGATTCCCGTAAAAGGCTTAATTTGAAGATTTTTCTCGCCGTCACAATGCTTTTCGTGATTGGGCTTAGTGTTTATTTTTATCTGCCGATTCGCGCGGGAATGGCTCCCTATGCGAATTTCGGCGATCCATCGAGCTGGGGACGTTTTTGGAGGCATGTCTCCGGATGGCAGTATCGTGTTTGGATGTTCGGCAGAAGCGGCTCCGAGCTTGTGTCGGCGGTGAAGGAACTTTTTTCAACGCTGTTTCGCGACACTTTGGGCATCGGTTTGATGCTTGGGGTTTTCGGTCTTGTTTTTGGGTTTATTCGGAATCGTAAAATCGCCGTCATGTTGGCTTTGTTGGCGCTTTCGACGATACTATATTCGTTGAATTATTCGATTCCGGACATCGCGCCTTATTATCTTCCGGCATTGGCGAGCATGCTTTTGGGAATGGCTTGCGTGAGGTTAAAATCGCGAAAGATAGGGTTTTCGATGGCTGTTCTCGCGCTTGTTTCGAGCATTGCTGTCGGAGCGGTTAATTACACAAAATCTGACCGATCGGAGTATTATCTCGTGGAGGAAACGGCAGGGAATATTCTCGCCCTCGCGCCACGGAATTCGGTTGTATATTTGAACAACTGGGATTGGTATGCGCCTGCGAAATATCTTCAGCGCGCGCGAGGATTGCGCTCTGATGTTTTTTTGCTCGACTACGAGCTTATGCGGCGATCATGGTATCTTGAGGGGATTTTGGTTCGTGAGCCGCGCGCAGAGCTTGCCGGCGGTGCGATTCGGGATTTTATCGCCTCTGTGAAGGTTTTCGAGACCGGCAGGGAAATCGATCCTGCTCTATTGGAGGGAAAATGGCGCACTATGCACGCCGAAATCGCCCTCTCCAATATTCGTGCGGGAAATCCGGTTTTAGGAACAGCTTATATTGGCGAGTTTGTCGATGTTTGGAAAGGTGCGCCACAACGGCCATTTGGGATGTTGATGGAGATTTCCGATGACATGGTTCCGCTACGGACAATTCCGCCGGAACTATATGAGATTAATGAATTTAGGTCTATGCAAGGGAAAATGACCCCGCGTGAGATTACATTGACAGGAATTTATCAAATAGTCTGGTCGCGGAAGGCAGAATATCTTTACAGTAAAGGTTTATTTGACGATGCTGTATCATATCTCGAATTGCTTGAGTCGGTTTACCCGAATAATTTCAGATATCCTCAAAATATAGGGATTATCCGTATAGAGCAGGAGCGATATGAGGAGGCTATGTCGATTTTTAAGCGTATCGAGCATATTCTTCCTCCCGGATCGCAACCGGAATTTATATATGCAGATTTGGAGAAACGAATCGCTCGTCGTGATTCATTACATATGAGGATAAAATATGATAATTGAATTTACAAAGATGTCCGGAAGTGGAAACGATTTTATTGTGATAGATAATCGCGATGATGAAGTTCTCGTAGAAAATTCAAAATCAGATTTCGTGCGGAAAACTTGCCGTAGAAGGGCGTCTGTCGGCGCGGATGGAGTGCTTTTTCTTGAAAACAGTGTTTGCGCCGATTTTCGGATGCGATATTTCAACGCAGACGGCGGAGAGGTAGAGTTTTGCGGGAATGGCGGTCGTTGTATCGCTCATTTTGCGCATTATGGGTTGGGTTTTCCTGCCGAGGTTAGGTTTGATTCTGGCGCGGGCATTGTTTCGGCGAAAGTTGAAGACGATTTCGTCGCACTTCAGATGCCGATGGCGGGCGAGCCCTCAGGACCTTATAAACTCGATATTTCCGGAGATGTTATCGAATATTACTTTATTAACACAGGCGTGCCACATGTTGTAATATTTAGCGATAATATATCAAGCATAAATGTCGTCGAAATAGGCAGAGCCATTCGTTTTCACGAGAATTTCGCACCGGAGGGAACAAATGCAAATTTTGTGCGTCTTCAAAAAACGCCCGAGTGGGAGGCCGAAATTCGCACCTACGAGCGCGGTGTCGAGGACGAAACGCTCGCCTGTGGCACAGGTGTTACTGCCGCGGCTTTAATCGCCGCAAAATTGGGGTATGTCAAGCTTCCAATTCGGGTTAGGGTCGCCTTGCCCGATATTCTCACTGTCGATATCGATTCGAGCGGACGTCCGGTATATTCGGGCGAAGTTAAATTAGTTTACTTTGGCAAAATAAATATATAGCATTGAAACAAATAATAGCAGGCAAATATATTGAAAAGGACTCGCCTATTCATCGTCTCGACCCGAGGACGAAGGCTTTCGCGCTGTGTTGCCTAATCGCCTATCTTCTTATCTGGCCGGATATTATAGGGCACTTATTTTGTTTATTGCTTCTTCTCGTTGCGACTCGGACAGCGAAAATTCAGATAATCATCGCTCTGAAATTCATTTGGGGAGCGAGATTTTTCTTCTACATGGCTTTTTTGGCGCATTTGCTTTTTACTCCGGGCGAGGGTGGCTATGGTTGGTGGATTTTCGCACTCACACTACGCGGCGCGTCGAACGGCTTGCTTTTCGGACTGCGGCTAATCTGTTTGTTATGGTCTGCGGCGCTTTTCGCCTGGACAACGTCGCCTGTTGAGCTTGCGGATGGTTTTCGCCAGACGTTGTCGCCACTTCGGCGAATCGGCATAGATATCGATGACATCGCAACAATGCTCTTGTTGGCGATGCGTTTTGTTCCGACGCTTATCCACGATGCTCGAGAGCTGAAATACGCACAGGAGGCTCGCGGGGCGCAATTTTATAGTGGTGGAATAATTCGACGGGGTAAATCGGTTGTGCCGTTGATTGTCCCGCTTTTCGTGGGGGCTTTCCGACGTGCGGAGGCTACTGCTGTCGCTCTTATAATTCGCGGATACGAACTCGATGAGGAAAGAACCAGCCTTTTTCCGCTTAAATTCGGCGTGAACGATTGGGGCGGCATCATCTGTGCGACATTTATTGTAATGATAGGAATTTGCGGGAGGGTTATGTTTTCCGCGTGAAAACAATTGCATATGCCTGGAAAAGCGATTATCTTGAAATTATGTTTGGAAAAAAGCATCAACGACGTGAATTTAAACTCGAAAGCCGTTCGGCGCAAAAGCCTGTCGAAAGGGATATCGAGGAGAACAAGCATGTCCGCATCGAGCCACCGGACAGGTCGAATTACCCTCGGCTGTTCGATAATTGGATGATTATTCTCGTTTTCGCATTGCTTGTCGTTTTTTTGATTTTTCTTCTCAAATGGCTCAACGCCGGTTTTTAACATGAATCGACAATTACGGATAATCCTCTTTACTCTAATTCTCGCTGTGGCGATTTTTTCGCAGACGGAGAGGTTGTTTGTTGTGGTTCCGGCCGATTCTCTCGAAGACAACCGCCAATATCCATCGGAGAGCGTTGGAGCAGGGGATTTGGAGAGGTATCCATCGGCGGGTCTTCCGGAAATCTTGAACTCGGAGACCTTCGTGCAATTTGGGAATCTCGCTGACGACGGTTATTCTTCGCCTTTCGTCAATGGGATTCCGAGCTATTTTTCATCGGTCTATTTCGATGGTCTTCGGCTTTATTCGCCGCAACTTGGCCAATTCGAGCTTAAATGGTTCGCGGAGGACATGCTCAAGTCTGTCGAAGTGCTAACCGGCGGAAATTCGCATTTATCGGGGCTGGGCATGATCGGAGGGGCAATCGATATCGGCCTTCGCGATTTGCCTGAAAAGCAAGATTACACAAAGATTTCCGGCGGATGGGGCAACAGCGGTTATAAAGAGTATTCGGGGATGTTTCTCAAACGATTCAAGCAAAATGCCGGAATCGGGGTTAGCGCTTCGGAACTCAACGCAGACGGCCTTTTTGAGGACGATAGGGATGCTCGACTGCGAAATTACTCTGCAGTATCGTGGTTTAAGTTCGAAGGTTTCGATTTGAGGCTCTTCGGAAGCCGATTCGAGGGGCGCAACCGCTCGATGAATCTCACCTTTTCTGATTCGGTCGATGTGAACCGTCAGGAGGACGACCATAGATTTTTCGACGGCGAGATTGTTTATTCAACCGCTTTTGGCGATTTTTCGCTCAGATTCGACCATCAGGAATATGAGCGTAAGCTGTTTTTCGAGGACGAATCCGGATTTGAAAAGATCGAAGACAATATCGACGCCGCTTTAGCCTCTTTTTCGACATCTGTCGCGAAGAACACTGATTTATTGCTGAATGCCGATTACACCGTTTCGACAATGGATAATACATCGAAGGGCAAGAATCGAGACGAACAGATTGGCGGTGGAGTTACGGTAAAATCGCGGTTTGGCGATGTTTCCGGGCAGGCGGGGCTTCGTGCGGTGAAAATCGAGGACTCTGATATTTATTTTATCCCCGGCATTTCAATCAGAAGTGAAGTTGGGGAATCCTATTCAATTTTCGCCGGTGGCGGTGCGGGCTATCATCCCTCGATTCTCGGCAATGATGTCTCTGAACAGCCCTATTATTTTGGCGAAGCCGGCCTCGAATACAATCACGACAAGCTCGATGTTTATTTGAAGGGCTATCATTCGCGGTTTAGGGAGCAAAATTTCTTCGTGAGCGAGGGTTTTTTGGGGGACTTCGTGCAGGATACACTTGGGAAGGTTTATGGAATTCAGGGACGCATAGAATATGCGCCGGACGAACTTTTCCTGCTTGGGGCGAGATACATCTGGAATTCGCCGGAATATTCTATTCGAGGGCTTCCGGAGCATTTTGTTCAGACTTATATCGAGGAAAAAAAGCTTTATGGGCACGACGAGATTTCGCTAACGTTGCGGCTCGAGGCTGACGGCTATTTCAATCTTCCCGGCGAAGCTCCCAATGCAGGGATTTTGCGGTGCAGAGGAAAACTAAAGTATATCGGGGTGAGTATTTTCGGGCAGTTCAGTTATGCGTTTGTCGAGGACGACGGCTGGCATAACGGCGAATTTTATCTTCGAGAGCTTATCCCCGGCAAAAGCTGGCGGATAGGCGCTCTATGGGAGCTTTTCGATTAGGCGTGGTCAGCGCACCTCTTCCAACCTTTCGATAATCTCGATAATTATATCCAAATCGGTTCGTGTCAAATTGGCAAGCCGCGTTAAGATATTGAACTTTTTGACGAGTTCGCGTTCCTTCTCGGAGACGGAAATCATTTCGCCGTCGAAATCCTCGAATAGTTCGGCGCGGATTTCTTCGATAAGGTCTTCGGTAGATTCCATCAATGGCTCTTCGCCGAAAATAAGGTAGTCAGCGGTGGTATCGAGGATTTTGGCCATTCTTCCGACGATTTGAAAATTCGGTTTGTTTCGATTGCGCTCGATAAAAGAGATAAGTCCGGGGCTTGTCCCAACGAGTTTCGCAAATTGGCGTTGGGAAATACCCCGCTCCATTCTCAGTCTCATCACTCTATCGCCTAATTCTTCCATTTCTTCACCATCCTATTTTTTTTGGTAAAAATAGAATAGGTTGTCATTTAATTTATGTCAAGCGAATAATTAATATTTTATAGTGGCTGTGGAAAAGGATTTGATGAGGAAAGGTTCTACAATCCTCCCGAGCGGCGTGTCGGTTTGCGTGTGCCGCCGAGGTCGGGGCGGTCTTCGCCATCTGTAGGAGGTTTATTTCCTGAGAATGATGGCGTTCTCGATGTTGTATGGAATCCCGGCGGGCAATAATCTGTCGGTTGAGATCCGACAGCGAAAACCTCATGGGCAACGCTTTTGCACTGATTTGTGGCGAGTTTTCTGCTCTCTTTGCATATATCGACGAAAACGACTTTGCCTGCCGGTATCTCGAAATCCTTGACTTTGGAGCCGTCGAGGGAATACATCATGTATTTCGTCCAGACTGGGAGAGTGGCTCTCGCGCCGGTCATGTTATCGCCGATGGGCGTTGAATAATCGTCGTAACCCATTTGCACACCGCAACATAGGTCGGGCGTGAAGCCGACGAACCATGCATCGGAGTAATCGTTCGTGGTTCCGGTTTTGCCTGCGGCCGGACGGTCGAAACCATATAACCGCGCTGGGTATCCGGTGCCGTGATCGACGACTGTCTGAAGAATGCTCGTCATGATATATGCTGTTGCCGGCGACAGAACCTGTGTCTTTTGGGGTTTTGCTTCCTCGATAATTTTGCCGTCCCTATCGACGATTTTCAGCACGGCTATCGGTTCGACTCTAACGCCGAGATTTGGATATACGCAATAAGCTTTCACGAGATCGATGAGTTTGACATCGCTGGTGCCCATCGCGAGGGAAAGATAGGGTTCGAGTTTTGTCGTTATGCCCATCTGCTGGGCATACCATACGACCCTTTGGGGTCCGACGGCATTACAAAGCTTTACAGTAGGAACATTTCGGCTTGCGCGAAGGGCATCGCGGAGTGTGACTGTGCCTTTATATTCGTGGTCGTAATTTTGGGGGCGCCAAAGCTCGCCGGCCTCCATCGGATAGACCTCCGGTGTGTCGAGAAGGGTATCGATGGCAGTCCAGCCGTTGTCGATTGCGGCCGTATAGACAAATGGTTTGAATGCACTTCCGGCCTGCCTTCCCCCCTGAACGGCGCGGTTATATTGGCTTTTCTCGAAGCTACTTCCGCCAATCATCACACGAATTTCGCCGGTAGAAGGAACCATCGACAACATAGCCCCCTGAAGATTCTTCCATTGTCGAACTGAATCTCCGGTAGAAGAATCGTAAACCATTTCGGTGTATATTGGGTCGTCGTTTTTATGTATCTTTCTTTGCCATCTTTCGAGTTTGGCAATTTCTTGCACGAAGAAGCTGTCCGCGATTTGCTGATGACGCCAATCGAGCGTGGTGTAAATCGTAATTCCGCGCTCGTAAAGGTAGCTGTCGCCGTATTTGCGTTCGATATATCTTCGGACATGCTCGACGAAATAGGGGGCTTTCCATGTTGCGGTTTCTTCTTCGTAATTTACATAGAGAGATTCGGCGCAAAGGCTGTCGTATTCGGCCTTTCCAATGGCTCCGGTCGAGAGCATTCGTCCGAGAACGACATTTCTTCGGCCTCGAAGGGTTTCGTGATTGTTGATGTATCTGCTTGGTGCTTGAAGTAGTCCGGCAATTGTGGCGGCTTCGCGGACATCGACGGAATCAGCGTGTTTCCCGAAAAAGAATCTCGATGCCGCCTCGACGCCATAACAGCCTTTCCCAAGATATTGCTGATTGAGGAAAAGTTCGAGGATTTCGTCTTTGGAGTAATCTCGTTCGAGTTTGAGGGCGGTCAAACCTTCGCGGATTTTACGTTTGAAAATTTTCTCGCGTGTAAGGAACAGCGACCTTGTCAGCTGTTGGGTTATTGTCGAGCCGCCCTGGGCGCGTCTTCCGCTTCGGAAATTCGCGATAATTGAGCGCAAGATGCCCCAGCTATCTACACCCCAGTGTCTATGGAATCTTTCGTCCTCGGTGGCCATTACCGCGTTAACAAGGTTCGGGGATATTTCGTGAATACCCACCCAGATACGTTTTTCGCCGGCGAATTCGGCCAACAGTTCGTTATCGACCGAGTAAACCCTCGTAACAAGGGCCGGAGTATAATCCTCCAGCACACGCGGGTCAGGTAATTGCGGAGAATAGAGCACATAGACGACGAAAAGGATAAGCGCCGGCCCGATAATTCCAATCAACAGACCGGATGCAAGGGCAATCAGAGCTTTGCTCAGAACGAACCCTTTGCCGCTCTCCTCGCGAATTCGATACATTTGTCGCCGTATCGCTCTTTCCATAGTTTTACTATTATATAGCATTTGCGCACAAATTGCAAGCTAAAGAGTCGCAAGGAAAAAGTGTGTTGCGATTATCGTCGCAATCGTTATTTTAATAAAATACGAACTTTGACAACCCATATTCGAATTATAACGAAAGGAACAAATAGTATGAGCGAATTCAGGCACGACCCGGTTCAAAAACGATGGGTGATTATTGCGGTTGAGAGAAGCCGTCGGCCGTCCGATTTTAAGATAGAGAACGCCCCCGGTGGCGGAGGCGGTTTTTGCCCCTTCTGTTATGGCAACGAGGACAAGACTCCGCCCGAGATTATGGCGCTTCGCGACCATGGAACCGAGCGCGACAAGCCCGGCTGGCAGATAAGGGTAATTCCGAATAAATTTCCGGCACTCGCAGTCGAGGGCGAAATTGGAAGACGCGGACTTGGGCTTTTCGACGTGATGAATGGGATCGGCGCGCACGAGGTTATTGTCGAGACCCCCGACCACGAACTGCACATGGGGGATATGGAATTATCGCGTGTTGCCGATATAGTGCGGATTTATCGTGAGAGGATAATCGATCTTCACAGAGATCAGCGTCTTCGGTATGTTCTTATTTTCAAGAACCACGGCGAGGTTGCGGGCGCGAGTTTGGCTCATCCGCACACACAGATAATCGCGACGCCTATCACGCCGAGAACTATTGCGGCGGAGCTTGACAGCGCGCGCGAGCATTTCCTAGCAAAGGAAAGATGCCTTTTCTGCGACATCATCAACCAAGAGATCGCATTGAAGGAACGTGTTGTCGAGATGAACGAGGATTTCATCGTGATTGCACCCTTTGCGAGCAGATTTCCCTTCGAGATGTGGGTTATGCCGCGCCAACATATGCATGATTATACACAACTTTCCGATGAACAGATATTGCCCTTCGCGAAGATCCTTCGCAACACTCTTTTCCGCCTGAAGGAATCACTTGGCGATCCGCCCTTTAATTTTGTGCTTCACACTTCGCCGAATCCGGTTCATAGGCCGGGTAAGCAGAATTATTGGTCAACATTGCCCTACGATTATCATTGGCATTTGGAGATTATTCCGAGGCTCACAAAAGTGGCCGGTTTCGAGTGGGGCACCGGATTTTATATCAACCCGACACCGCCGGAAGTAGCGGCGGAATATATGCGCAAAGTTCCAATCGAGAATGGTGAATGAATATGAAAGGCAAACTCCACTTCGTTCTGCATTCGCACTTACCCTATGTTCTCGGGCATGGCACTTGGCCACACGGCACTGATTGGCTTTTCGAGGCGGCCGCGGAGACTTATATCCCGATATTGATCGAATTCGAGCAGTTGGAGAAGGAGGGAGTGCCTTTCAAACTTAGCATCGGGTTGACCCCTATTCTGAGCGAGCAATTAGCGCACCGACAGTTCGTAGGCGGTTTCGAGGCGTATCTCGAACAGAAGATAGTTGACGCGCGGCAGAACCGCGAGGCATTTGTCGCAGTCGGGGACAACGAAATGGCTGACCTCGCGGAGATGTGGGAAGCGGAATATACAAAGATAAAGCGCTATTTTGAGCACGATCTCAAACGCGATATTATTAGCGGATTCCGCAGGCTTCAGGACAGAGGCAAGATCGAGATCATTACCTGTGCGGCTACACACGGTTATCTACCGCTTTTGGGGACCGACGAATCTGTTCGTGCACAGGTGAAAGCGGGAATCGATAGTTACAGACGGCTTTTCGGGCGCGATCCAAAAGGGATTTGGATGCCGGAATGTGCCTATAGACCGGCATATGAATGGAAACCGCCGGTGGGGAACTATTCTCCTTTCATGAGGCAGGGGGTCGAGGAGATATTATTCGAGTCTGGTATCGAGTGGACTGTTGCGGACTCGCATCTTCTAATCGGTGGCGAATCTAAAGGTGTTTATATTGATCGATTTAGCTCGCTTAAGGCTTTATGGGCGCGTTTTGCGGAATCATATACCCCCGCTGAAACAGTCGAGAAAGACACATTGAAACCTTACATGGTCAGCTCGACCGGCGCACCGAAGGGCACGGCTTTCTTTTTCCGCGATCCGGACACGAGCCTTCAGGTTTGGTCGGGCGAATGGGGATATCCGGGGAATCCGGCCTATCTCGATTTTCATAAAAAGCATTTTCCGGGCGGACATCGATATTGGCGCGTAACTGACAGCAAAGCGGATTTGGCCGACAAATTGATTTACCGTCCGGATTGGATTGACGCCACTATAAAGGATCAAGCGGCGCATTTCGCAAAATTGGTCGCCGAGACCGTCTCCGAGGGTGGAATTCTCACCGCGCCTTTCGATGCCGAGCTTTTCGGACATTGGTGGTTCGAAGGCCCTCGATGGATTGCGCAGGTCGCGCGGGAAATCGCAAAGATGGAAAATGTCGAGATGACGACCGGCTCGGAAGCACTTATCGAAAACCCGCCGGAGGAGGTTCTTAACCTTCCGGAAGGCTCATGGGGACAGGGCGGTTTTCATTATATTTGGCTCAATGAGTGGACAGAGTGGACGTGGAAGCATGTTTACAATGCCGAGCGCAAGATGGTCGAGCTTGTCGAGGAATGGGCGGAAAAGGGGAAGAACCCGAAAATCGGCGAGGTGTTGACACAGGCTGGGCGCGAGCTGTTGCTTCTGGAGGCCAGCGATTGGCAGTTTCTCATAAGCACATGGTCTGCAAGGGATTACGCCGAAATACGAATTGGTTTCCATGCCGACGCTTTCGAGCATTTGGCGAAAATCGCGCAAACACTTCTCGACGGCGGAACCCTCTCTCAGACGGACAGAACGAGGTTCGTCCTCCTTGCGGAACAGGATAACCCATTTCCCGATTTGAATTTAAACTATTGGCTGAAAAAGAGATAGGAACATCGATGGAGAAAAAGCCTTTCTTATCGAGCGCACTTTGGCCGGGGATTATTCTTGGTTTGCTTTCGGTGATTCCGATCGTGAATTACGGGAATATCATTTGCTGTCTTTGGGTTCTTGGCGGCGGCGCGCTTGCGGCGGTGGTTTTCAATAGCGAGACTAAGAGAATAAGCACCGCAGACGGCGCGAAAGTCGGGCTTCTGGCGGGTATAATAGGCGCTTTTATCGTGGCAATCGGAAATGGAATAATGTGGTTTTTCTTCAGCGAGAATTATCTTGCCGGCCTAAACGATGTTTTCAAAATGGGCGAACTCGATCCTGCGATGATCGATATGGCGGCCGATTTAATTAATAATCCTGTTCTCTTGATAACCATTACTCTTGTTTCGAGTTTGATAATGAACTCAATTTTCGGCGCACTTGGCGGGTTAATCGGCGCTACGGTTCTTAATCGTAAGGCTCGCGGCGTAGGCCCTCCGGCTGATTAGGAGGAGATTTTATTTGAGGAAAGCAATCTGCATAATCCTCTTTCTCGCAATAACAGGTCCGGCCCTCGCTGTTATAGGTTTCCGAGCCGGCGCGGGGCAGTTCGTGCCGCAAGACAGCATGATTAGTGAAGCCTATGCCAACGCCTATTTAGCAGATATTCGATACTCCCTCGGCGAGCCATTTTTCATTTCTGGCGGAGCATTGCTTTACAATGTGCACAATTCTTATATTCCGATAACCCTTTCCGGAAGCACAGACATGCGTGTTGGTGCTTATAAAATCCGTCTCGACGGTTTCGGGGCATTCGCCGGGGTCGGCGTTGGAAAGCTTTTAGGTAAAAGCGGAACCGGGATATATCCCTATGCTTGTGCGGCGGTGGGGTTCATATCGCCGGTTATCAGCCAGAGATTTGAATATTATGTCGATGGCGACACAACCACAACCTTCTACGATACGCGCGACGACCGGAACTGGGCCTTTCTGGCGACCCCATATGCGGGAATCGAGTTGAGAGTTCTCGGTATAGGGGTTTTTGTGCAGGGGAATTATCTTTGGGGGAACAGTGTGTCCTACGAGGCTCACGAAGTGAATGGTATCGAGGTTTTTCCGGCGGGCAAAATCACTCCCTCGGGTTGGATACTTTTTGTCGGCGTTGTCATCGATTAGCATTACATATTTCACAATATATTATTTTAGATTTTAAGCTCGGAGGAAATCATGTCCGACCGTAAAAGGCTTTATTTAATGGACGGCACACAATTCGCCTACCGCGCCTATTTTGCTTTTATAAACCGGCCGCTTCGTAACTCTCGCGGGTTGAACACCTCGGCGCCCTACGGCATGATACTTAGCATTTTGAAGATTCTCGACGACATTCGACCGGACGCTTTCGCTGTTGCATTCGATATCGGTAAACCAAAAGAGCGACTCGAACTTTATCCAGAATACAAATCTACGCGTGAGAAGATGCCCGACGAGCTTCGCGACTCTTTGCCCTATATCAACCGGCTCGTCGGAGCAATGAATATTCCTATTTTAGCGAAAGAGGGTGTCGAGGCGGACGATCTTATCGGCACAATCGCCAAACGTGCGGAGGAAGACGGCTGGGAGGTTGTCCTCGTTACTGGCGACAAAGATTTTCTGCAGTTGGTGAATGAGCATATCAGCATTCTAGCGCCCAGCAAGGGGGCTTTGCCGACTGAGGTTTATAATTTCGAGAATGCTGTGCGCAAATTCGATATCCCCCCTGAAAAGATTGTAGATTTTCTCGCGCTTATGGGCGATAGCTCGGATAATGTGCCCGGAGTAGCTGGAATTGGGCAAAAGACAGCCGCTAAATTATTGTCTGATTATGATAATCTTGATGATGTATATAATCATATTGAGGAAATTGGCGGTTCGACGGCGAAAAAGCTTGCGGAAAACCGTAATATGGCCTATTTATCGCGCAAACTTGTTACGATAGACACCGATGTGGATTTCGATTTCGATTGGGAAATGGCTCTGATTTCGCAACCCGATTATGAGAGATTGATTCCTGTTTTGGAGGAATTAGAGTTTACTTCACTATTGGATAGATTTCATCAGGAATGGGGCGGCGAAAAGTGCGAGGGAAAGAGCGATATCTGCATCGAGTATGTGCTTGTCGATAATGAACAGAAGCTTGAATCGCTTGTCGAGAAGCTTCGAGGCGCGGAGCGATTTGCAATCGACACGGAGACAACGAGCCAACAGCCTATGGTGGCGGATTTGGTGGGAATCAGCTTTGCAGTCGAGGAGGGAAGGTCATATTACCTTCCGCTGGCGCATCGCCGCGCTGGAGATATGTTTGTGGACGATTCGCTTAATTTGCCGATGGCGAGAACGCTCCGATTATTGAAACCTATTCTCGAAGATGAAAGAATAGGTAAAACCGGCCAAAATCTCAAATATGACTATGTTGTGCTGAAACGCGCTGGAATCGAGCTTGCGGGAATCGACGGCGACACGATGATCGCAGATTATTTGCTTTCGCCGGGAGCATATGAGCATGGGCTGGATGTCCTTTCTTTGAAGCATCTGGGGCATCGGATGCAAAGTTACAAAGAGCTGGTTTCAGACGGCAAAGGGGAGCTTTCGATTGCGGAAATCGAGCCTTCGCGTGTGGCGAGATATGCGGGCGAGGATGCGGAAATAGCACTTCGGCTGTCGAACAAGCTCGAAAGGGAGCTTCGCGAGGTCAATTTGTATGAATTGTATCGGACTTTGGAGGTGCCTCTGATTAGAGTCCTCGCTGAGATGCAGATTTCTGGAGTGCGCTTGGACAAGGCATTTCTGGGCGATTTATCGGTCAAACTAAAGAGCGAGTTGGCCGATTTGGAATCGAAAATATATACTACTGCGGGGGAAGAATTCAATATCGGGTCGCCAAAACAGCTTGCTGAGATACTTTTCGACAAACTCGGCCTTCCGGTGCAGAAAAAAACCAAGACCGGCTATTCGACCGACTCGGAGGTGCTCGAAACCCTATCGGTTATGCATCCCCTGCCGAAAATGATAACCTCATACAGGGAGCTTGCAAAGCTTATCAACACCTATCTCGATGCCCTGCCGTCGATGGTTTTGCGAGAGACCGGCCGAATCCATCCGACATTTCAGCAAGCGGCGACAAGCACGGGCAGGCTTTCTTGTAAGGATCCGAATCTTCAGAATATACCGGTGCGCGGCGAGATTGGACGTGAGGTTCGTAAAGCCTTTCTTCCGGCGGATGGTAACCTATTGATTTCGGCAGATTATTCCCAAATCGAACTGAGAATGATGGCGCATATTTCTGGCGATGACAATTTAATTCGCGCCTTTCGCGAGGGACGCGATATTCATGCCGACACGGCCTCGCGCATCTTTGGAGTCGATATTGATTCGATAACTCCGAATCAACGAAGAATGGCGAAGGTGATAAATTTTGGGGTGATTTACGGGATGACGCCTTGGGGGGTAGCAGGAAGGCTTGGGATCGAGTTTTCCGAGGCACGCAAGTTTGTGGATGCTTATTTTGAAAGGTATCCCGGAATCGAAAAATACATGGATGAGGCTCCGAAAAAGGCCGAAGAACAGGGTTTTGTCGAGACGATTCTTGGCAGGCGGCGTTATTTCGGGGATTTGAAAAAATCGAGCGGAATGAAGTCCTTTCTGAAAAGGGCGGCGATAAACACGCCGATTCAAGGTTCCGCGGCGGATTTGATAAAGATCGCGATGTTGAGGATTTTTGAAAGGCTCGACAAAGATGAATTGAGGTCAAAAATGATCTTGACCGTGCATGACGAGCTTGTTTTCGACGCACTGGAATCTGAAGTCGAGCGGGTTTGCGCCATAGCTGAAGAATGCATGGTATCAGCTATGGAGCTTTCGGTGCCTTTGGTTGTGGAAATTGGCGTTGGCGGGGATTGGCTCGGGGCGCATGAATAAAAAAGCGGCTCATTTCTGAGCCGCCGCGGGGTTGCAACCTTTGCCATTAAGGAGGATGGGAAGTTGCTCAATAGCTGTTATGCAATTTAAGTGCCATTTTAAAGTAAATGTTTCATCTTATTGATTTGCATAGTGTTACAATCATTGCCGTTATACACGGCTTTAGTTTTTGGGGAATATTTCACAAATTGCATTAGGGGTTTGGCGTTTTTGCCCAAGCCTATCAAAGATATTCCCCTTTGTTACAAGTATATTCAAAAGTCGATGCAAACCTATTGATTATATTCTTTTTTTCGATATATTCTCCGTTCGTTAGAAGAAGTGTTGCGATTCTTTGCCTGTTTGGAGAAATATGAAACATCTGATGCAAAACCTTGGTTTCAGCGAAGGCGAGGCAATTTTATATTCGAGGCTTCTCGAGATTGGTAGTTGCACGATTTCAGAGTGTTTGAAGGGGCTTGATTTAAGCCGACCTCACGCCTATTCTCTTATGAGAAACCTTGTCAAAAGCGGACTTGTGGCCGAGGAAGCCGGAAAACCCAACAGATATCACGCTATCCCTCCTCAAATCTCACTGGAATATTTGGCGAGTTCTAAATTCAAAGAGCTCGAGACTGAAAAAGAAAGGTTCGTGGGCAATTTAGAGCTGTTAAAACTCGAGGCAATGAAGTCATTTAGTAATGTTTTTAAGAGCGAATCCGAAGTTGGGCCGGATATGCTTATTTTTAGGGGGCCTAATCTTATCGTCGAATGGGCGAAAAAGCTCAAAGGCAATTTAAAAGGATGTCTTAGAGTTATTTCAAAAAAGCCGCTTATAATGAAAATGGTCGGTGCGGAGGATATAGAAACCAAAGCGAATGTTACCAGAAAAATCCTTTGCGAGACCGAACTTACGTTAGATACGGAGTTTGTGGACTATTTGAATAAAGAGCTTGAGATTGGAAATGCAGAAATTAAATATTCTGATTGTTTGCCGATAAAACTTGCCATTTTCGACGATTTTGCGGCGATAATTACCCTCAATTTAAGCTCGGAGCCGGATAATTTTCTTCTGTTTCTCACCCAAAATCGCGAGTTGGTAACTTTCCTAACGGTAGCTTTCGATTGTATTTGGGAAAATTCGAAGCTTTTTTCACCCAAATCCAATAGTTAGGGGAATATTCTTTTCCCGAAGGCGTTTTTGCCCACCGAATTATCGAAAATCTCCTCGATTCTGAATAAATATGCCGGTCTGTCGCCCCACTTCTCGATATTCGAACCGTGATAGACATCGTGCTGTGCGTTAAGAAATTCGTGAATGGAATCGCCGATATGAATCTCGGCACGGCAACGCAATTCATAGGAAATCACCGGTGGTTGGTAGAACAACAATGTCGCATGGTTGTTGTCCTTCAGGTTGATCCATGTGTGATCTAATGCGAGCTCGAGCGTTCCAATAACCGAGAAATCGATGATTTCATCTTTGCCCTCGTCCCAGACAAGCTTGTGAAGAAGTTCGAGGCCTCTCGCGGAGTAGTTGGCGTCTGCTGGGCTTTGGATGTGGTCTTTATATTTTGCGAGAATATCGTCGATGAACTCTGCTTTTGGGATGAAACCCACCCCTTTAATGCTTCCGTTGAGACCTGCGGGGCCATCGGTGATTATCGCCGGAGTGTGTCTTGTGAACCCTAAGAAGAAAGCGTCGTGCGAGATTTTTTCTCCGGAGAGCTGTTTTCTAACAAGTTCTGCGCGCTGATGATAAGCCCAGTCGATGAATTTTCTCGGTATCTGCTCCATTTCGCTCCTTTTTTGGTAATATCGTTCTGTCGGTGTAGTTCGACAAGGGAAATTTGCGGCGGATAGATAATCGCTTGCATTTTGAAATGTCTTAACTTAATATATGTATATATCTTTTGTTCGAGGAGGAGTTGATATGAATTGTTGCGATAGATTCCCAAAAAAATCTTTTGTTCTTCTGCTCTCGCTCGTTCTGTGCGGATTGATTTTAGCTCAGGGCTTGCGAATCGAGAACGCGAATGTTCGCGGAAGAGGCGGCCGTGAGATAACTTTCTACCGTCCGCATGCACCGGAAGACGCATGGTGGTATTCTTCCGATGTTGAATGTGTGCACGATGTCGGCTGTGTGGATGTCGTATTCTGTATGGATACATCCGGCAGTATGGCGGGAACAATAAATAATCTTCAGGATGAGATCGACAGGTTTGCTTATAACATAGCTTCCGTAGGGTTTGGATATGCATTTGGTTTAGTAACATATTCAGAGACGGTAAATTTTCCCCATGGTTCGACTTTAGTCGAGGATTTGGGGGCATTTTCGGCTATATTGGATGAAGCCCGAAGCGGAGATGGCGGCTGGGAGCACCATTCCGATGCAATTTATCAGGCGATAATGAATTTCAACTGGCGCCCGGGATGCGAGCATGTCGTTGTTCTAATTTCGGACGAGTGCGATGATGCAAGCACAGTAACGCCCTCTGCGACTATTGCGCAAATTCTTTCGTGGGGAGGGTTTGTTTATATTCTCAGTGCAGATTGCGGCGATGTGGATGATTTCCGCGATTATTGCGACACCAGCAACGGCAAATGGTTCAACTATAGCACTTCGACTTTGAATGATGTCTTTGATCAGATCGTCGATGACATCGCAGACGTTGTCGAGATAAACATTACGGTTACAAACACGTCGGGTGGCGCGATGAATCCAATCACCGCGACTTTGATTCCCGATTTCTGCATTATGGTGGGCGATTCACCTAATCCCCAGCCCTATGGCCCTGTGCCGAACGGTGCGAGCCATACTTTTGTATGGGATGTCGAAGAGATTCCGGGGTGTGCCGGATGGGGCGACTGTTTTATAATAAGGGTTGCTGGCGGCGCTTATGTCGATTCTATTGTCGGGTGCCTATGGGTGGAGGATTGCGGATGCCCGGGGCCTGAGGCGGTTTTTGTTTGCCCCGAGGGAAGCGGAAACTGGACTGCCTGCCGCGATCAGTATATCGAAATCGAATATGTTGGTTATATCGGTGTCGATCCGAACAGCCTCTGCATTCGGGTAAACGGAGTAAATCATTGTTATCCGGCATCGCCGAATCTGACATGGACACCCGGTTTTCGGGGCGGGACACTGCGTTTTACGCCGACACCTCCCGGATGGAACCATCTACAAACGGTTAATGTGCAATGTTTATCCGGCAATGATGCGACCGGATGCCCTCAAAGATTCTTCCCAGAATCGAACTTCAGGGTGGATATAAAGCCTCCAAGACCTATTTGGTGGGAACATCACGACGCCACATGGTGGCCGCCATCGCCGGCATGGCGTGAAGCTCACGACGGCTCAGTATCATGGCAACCAGCCTGCGGCTCAACAGTTGATGATACGACGCATATTATAATCTATGCGTTGTTGCATGATGACGGCGTTGGAATGACACCTTTGGACGCGATTTTATCGAGCCTCGATTTTAGTGAGCTTGCGGGGCTTGATTTTATCGGTTTATGGACGAGTTTGACCTCGATTAACGTTACAGTTAACGGGATTCCTTTCGTTCCGGGGTTTCCGATTCCGGGGCATTTTAGCAGAACTGTCGATCTCGATTATGCAACATATCTACTTCATCCGGCTTCGTGGTTCGGTGGTTGGGCGGTTGCATGCACAATTCGTGCGGACAGCGCGGGGATACTCGGTTTGGCCTTTCTTACCGGCGGGGAAATCGAGATTTGTCTTAATGCGAACGATCTCGTTGAAGCTTCGGGGTGTATGCCCTGCGACAATGACACGCAATGGTGTTGCACATACTATTTGTCAGCGGATTTGCCATTGGTGGCTAATGCCGGGCCGGATAAATATATCTGTTCGGGGAGTTCGGTAATAATAGGCGGAACACCTGCCGCTGGGGGCGGAACAGAGCCTTATAACTACTCATGGAGCCCATCGACGGGCTTATCAAACCCGAATATCGCGAATCCGATAGCTTCGCCGACAACAACTACGACATATACACTGACCGTTACAGATGCCGCCTCAGGTGTCGCCACGGATAATATGACAGTTTATGTTTCGAATCCTGTGGCTAATGCCGGGCCGGACGACACTCTTTGCGCTGGTTCATATGTTATGCTTGGCGGCTCACCGACAGGCTCGGGCGGTTTTCCGCCTTTGTCATACAGCTGGCAACCGGCGGGGCTTTTGGCTTCGCCTACTTCTGCAAATCCGATGTTTATAACGAGCATGAGTTGGGGCGATACATCGTTTACTTTCATTGTAACGGTGACAGACACCCTTGGTTGCACCGATGTTGACACGGTTCGCATAGTAATCGATAATGTTGATGCGGATGCAGGGCCTGATCAGCGGGTTTGTCTCGGTGGTTCGGTTACTCTCGGAGGAAGCCCGACTGCTTCGGGCGGAGTTCCGCCCTATACATATCATTGGTATGAATACCCCGGGGGGGCGATGATTTCGACCGACCCGAATCCTGTGGTTACCCCATCCGCAACCACAACTTATGTTGTTCAGATAAACGGCGGAGAGCCGTATTGCATGGCGGCGGATACCTGCATAGTTTATGTAGTCGAGGTTTTCGCAGATGCAGGGCCGGATCAGAGCGTTTGTTTGGGATCGAGTGTGACTATCGGCGGTTCACCGACTGCCTCTGGAAGCGGCGGATATAGCTATTCATGGATCTCGGTGCCGGCGGGATTTGTTTCGGCTGTTTCGAATCCGATGGTCTCACCGACTGGAAACACACGATATATAGTTACAGTTACCGATTCTATCGGTTGCACCGATATCGATACGGTTTTCGTGGAGGTTTTTCCTGCGCCTTTCGGATGGGTTTCGGTGCCGAGTTTCTGCGGTGGTGTAACCTCATGTGCCTATCAATCGATTATCTGGACTATTGTCGATACTGTCGGAACGATAAACGAAGCCTCGATAAGGATTTCTGTGGACGGCACAGTCTATACAGTCGCCTCGCCTGAGGTTACAACTACCGCACATATTGGCGATTCGCTTTCGATAATGTTCTCACCGGGGTCTTCCTGGCCGCATGGTGATACAATTGTATTCGAACTTATCAATGTAGCGAGTTTCGCCGGATGTAGCACTTTTGTCGCGCCCTGCAGTTTTATTGTCGATATCGAGCCGCCCATTGCGGATCCACTATTACCTGCCGATGGAAGCACAGTTTTCGTCGTTCCCGATTCGGTGGGGGCGTTCATCTCGGATTTCCCGGCGGGGGTCGATCCGCTATCGTTCAATTATATCACCATAACCGTAAATGGTCTTCCTGCAACAGGATGGACTTATACATGGACGGGTGGCTATTTGGGGTTCAATAACTTGGTGCTTTCCGAGGGCGACAGTGTGGTCATCTGTCTCGATAGTCTTTTCGACGATCCGGATTACGATTATTGTGCCCATAACGACACGAGCTTATGCTGGTGGTTTGTGATCATGCCTTGCGATGTCGAGGTTACAGCCTCGCCGGACACAATAATCTGCGGAAGCGGAGATATTGTTCTGAATGCCGATGTCGAAGGCGGAAGCGGTTTCTTCACATACGAATGGCGGCCCGCGGTTGGTCTCGACGACCCGACTCTGGCGAATCCCACGGCGATTGTTGAATCGACAATTACTTATGTGGTCGAGGTTTACGATGAATCGCTGATGTGCAGTGCATATGACACCGCGACGATAATCGTATCGAACCCGATTGCAAACGCCGGCCCGGACGGGATTATCTGCCCATTTTCGATAGTGCCGTTGGGGTGTAATCCGGCTGTTACGGGCGGTCTTCCGCCATACAGCTTTGAATGGATGAATTCGACGGGCGCGGTGATTTACACCGTGGAAAATCCGCTTCATTCATTCGGCGATACGGACGAGTGGTTTGTGCTTCATGTCGTGGATTCGCTGGGTTGCGAGGCATGGGACACGGTGTTCTTCGATGTCGATGTCGAAGAAATAACCTCTTTCGATTTCATCTCGCCATTGCCGGACGATACTCTTCCCGCGGGAGAAGTTTATTTCGAGTGGGAGGTCGAGCCTTCGGGCGGTTATCTGTATGATTTTATCCTCGATGGCGCGGTTGTTTTCAGCCGTATCGATTCGAATCATGTTACGCTCGATTTTCCATGCGGCGAAAGCCATTTCTGGACTGTTGTGGTCTGGCGTGAGTGTTTCCACGACTATGTAGCTTGCGGAGAGACGACATCGACGGTGTTTATCGATAGCTTAGCTTATCCTTTCGACCCGCCTTTCCATATGGAGGATTGCGGTGAGCCTTATGCTGTCGCGGTTCACGTTCCGGACGGCGACTGGACGGCATGTAATCCGGATTCCATCGTGGCTTATATTATCGACTCTGTGGGGATAATCGAATCGTCGATTATGATGACGGTGAACGGCACGAGTTATCGGACATCTGACCCTGAGCTAAGCTGGGATGGCGTATCTACGCTGGTTTTCCGGCCTTCGGTTATTTGGGCTGACGGCGAGATTGTTACGGTTTGCGTCGATAGCGCTGTGAATTTGGATTCGATTGAGCTTGTAGCGAGGGTTTGCTGGGAGTTTTATATCGACCGTAGCGCGCCTCAGATAGTAAGCATTTCACCGACTCCTTTTTCGGAAATCCCAACTACAGTTAGCACTGTGCGCGTTTGTGTCCGCGATATGCTTTCCGGGCTCGATTCGCTTATAATCGATGTCGATGGAGTTCTTTATGAACTCGGTGCCTTTGGGTGTGTCGATACTGTGGTTTGTAACAATTTCCCGATAGGTCCGCTTTCTCCGGGGGATGTCGTTGATGTTAATCTTATCCGTGCCACCGATTGTCCCGACTGGTGCGGCCCGAATGTTCTGGACAGCGTTTGGGATTACCTCGTAAGCGATTGTGATATCGAGATAACATTTGATTTGGGCATCGCGGAAACATTGATTTGCCATCCGGATTCTCTGCCGGTGGTGTTCGAGCTGACGACGACCGTTACTGGCGGGACTGCACCATTTACATATTGGAATTCGATGGAGGGGATTGTCGGGCCTACGCATGTTGGCGATCCGACATATAATCTCGATCATTCGACATTGATAAGCATTGTTGTTGAAGATGCCGCGGGATGTAGAGATACCGCTTCGATGGTTGTTTATATCAGCGATTTGCAGGCCTATGCCGGCCCAGATTTCTCGATTTGCGAGGGTGACACAGCTACAATAGGCTGTCCAGATTGGTGGTGGATAGGATTCCATGTTGGAACGGTAACCGGTTGGTGGACGAATGAAGACGGCTCTTTCCTGTCGGATGAAACAACTCCGCTGGTTTGGCCGGATGTTACAACCTCGTATATTCTGCATGTTGTTGATTCAGTAGGTTGCGAAGATACCGATACTATCACGGTTTTTCGCCATCACGAAGCACCCGGTGCATTCACCGGGCTTTATCCACCGCCGGATGCTATGTTGCCGCCGGGAGATATTACTATTATCTGGAGCGACGCCGGAGGGGTTCCTCCTGCCCAGTATCATCTGATAATCGATGGTGTAGATACAGTAGCGAGAGGGATTTCGGACACCTTCTTTACTGTGAATTATCCCTGCGGACACACCCATTCGTGGGAGGTTATCGCCTATAACATTTGCGCGAGTGAATATGTAGTTTTCTGCGATTCTTTCATGGCCGCCGGTGCACATGATTCTGGGTCGGTATGGTATCATCTTCCAGATACATTCGGCGGAATCGACACAAGCGCATACGATCCGATTTTCCATACACATCCCTGCGAGGGGCCATCGGCTGTTTACTCCCATGTCCCCACCGGCGACTGGACAGCCTGTAATCCGGATTCAGTTGTGTGGATACTTGGCGATTCGGTAACATATATCGAGAGCACAATCGAGGTTGTAGTGAATGGTGTTTCATACACTACAATTGACCCGGAGCTAAGCTGGGACGGCAGTGAGTATCTTATCTTCCGGCCTTCGCCGATGTGGCCCAGCGGGACTACGGTTAGGGCATGTCTGGCTACTGTGATGAGCGAGGATTCTCTCTGGTTGCCGGATTCTGTC
Source organism: uncultured bacterium (assembly GCA_964459995.1). Taxonomy (GTDB): domain Bacteria; phylum UBP14; class UBA6098; order UBA6098; family UBA6098; genus CAZSHG01. The sequence continues at coordinate 45,600 of CAYWOR010000011.1, forward strand.
TGCGGGGAGTTTTATGTCGATTTCGATCCGCCGGAGATATGGGGAATCGACCCCGCACCCGGGTCCGTGATAGCGGCTTCTGTGTTCAGCTATCTTGATTTCATGCTCTTCGATTTTCTTTCGGGATTGGACGATGGTTCGATAACTATCGATATAGGAACGCATAGCTTTGGGCTTTTCGACCCAGTGGTAACATGGGATGCCGACTCGGTGATTTCCATCGACCTTTCCAGCTTCGATTTCGAGTGTGGAGACACAATAGATATTTGTGTCTATGCTGAAGACAGCCCCGATTGGTGCGGCCCGAACGTTCTTGATACTTGCTGGACACTGATAACCTCGCCCTGCGGACTTAATGCTATCATTATCGAGCCTTTGCCGAACACGATTTCCGCCTGCGAGGATCAGGAAATCGTGATGGAGATATATCTTACAGACACCCTCTGCCCGGTTGATCCATCTACGATTGTCCTGCAGGTTGAAGGTGTGGATTATACCATCGCAGATCCCGAGCTGGACTGGAGCGATCCGATTCTGACATGGACACCTCCAGTGGATTGGATACACGGCACATCTGTCGAAGTTTGCCTTACTGCGGCGGAGGACAGTTGCGGCGGAGAGGCCGAGGGATTGCCTATTTGCTGGGAATTCGAAATCGATCTGGAACCGCCGGTTGTTGTAGGCTGGAACCCGCCGTGTAGTAGCGCGGTTAATCCTTCTTCGGGGGTAGATTTCAATATTTCTCTCGAGGACGGCCCCGCGAATATTGGCTCTGTTTGGATTAGTATAAACGGCACGGATTTCGACTTGGGAAGCGCGCTGACAATTTCCGGCTCGAATGCAGATTTCGTCTGGAATCCGGTCGTCGATGGCGGAATTACGCTGATTCCGGGGTCGAGTTTCGAGTTCTGTGTGCACGCGTCGGATACGAACATCCATTATTGCGAAAACCATGACACAGTTTATTGTTGCGAATATTTCGTGACATCGGATACGGGAGTCGTAACCGGGATCATCATCGAGCCTCTGCCCAACACGATTACGACCTGCGACGACCAGGCAATTGTGATGGAAATAATGGGGAGCGAAACGACATTTAGGACAAAAAACCTACTTTGGCTCACGGATAACGGTTATTCATCGGGAAGGCTCTCGGACGCTTCGTTAACAGGTTATTCCAACGCCGCCGAATCTTTGTCTGTCTGGGGTTGGAACGTAGATGAGATTTCTCAGACGATTGTTCTGACATCGGCATTGGTCGAAGGCTACGATGTAATTGTTATTGGTAATGTTAAGACTGACGGTCCGCGTGCTTATACTTCCGCCGAACGAACCGTGCTTACCGATTTCGTTGCGAGCGGCGGGAAGGTTCTTGCTATCTCCGGCTGGGTTGTCGCCGACCATGACATCAACCTTGAGAATTTCCTCTTGGCGGATATTGGTGTAAGCTTCACGCCTTATGAAATGTGGACGAGTTATGTCTCGCCCGAGCCGGGAAGTCCTATCGAAGGTGGAGTTACTCAGGTGCCGGGCAATGGTTGCAAGTGGATTATTGGCCTCGATGAATGTTGGGCTTACCGCGGTTCGGATTGCGCTGTGGGAGTAAAACACCATGGTGCGGGAGCGGTTGTAGGCTATTTCGATGAGCATTGGCTTTTCAACGGGCCATGGCATAGTATGGATTTCACGACTCATCAGAATACACGGCTATTCCGAAATATCATGGAATATATCGAGTCTTCATTCGACTCTACCGACTGCCCCATCGACCCCTCCTCCATCATTCTTCGGGTTGAAGGGACGGATTACACTGTTGCTGATGCCGAGCTGGATTGGACGCCGAGTCAGTTGACTTTCACGCCGTCTGTGTTGTGGACTCACGGCCAGGTTGTGGATGTCTGCCTTGTGCAGGCCGAGGACAGTTGCGGCGCAGTGCTCGAAGACAGTATTTGCTGGCAGTTCACGGTAGATTTAGAACCGCCGGCACTCGCGAGTATTGTTCCGGCGTGCGGAAGCCCGATAATTCCGCTGATTAACGATCATTGGGACATCACGCTAATCGATATTCCCGCCGGAGTGATGCCGGATTCGACATTCGTGATTCTCGGCGATGACACTTGCAATATATCGGACGGCGGCGGGACTTTCAGCTTCACTTTCGACCCGGATGATTACGGAATAATTCTCATTCCGGGGGATACGATAACACTTTGCATTCGCAGTATGGACGGCCCGGTGGATTATTGCGAGCCGAACGACACCATTTACTGTTGTGATTATCCCATATTCCCTTCGGAAGGGCCGATAGCTTATCCGGTTCGTGTTCCGCCGGATTCGATTTCGGCATGCGAGCCGGAAAGTATTATCATCGAGATAACCTCGGAATTCGAAGTGGTCGAAAGCACCATCGTGTTGAATGTTGACGGCATCGATTACAGAACCTTCAACCCGGAACTTACGTGGCTGGACCCATTCCTGACATATCTGCCGAATCCGGACTGGAATCCTCATGATACGGTATTTGTGCAGTTAGTTTCCGCGAGAGACATTTTCGAAAACCAATATGTGAATTATCCGCTAGAGTGGGTGTTCTATATCGACCGGGTCGAGCCGCAGAGCGCGATGATAGAGCCGCCGGAATTTACCCGCGATATTTGGCATCAGATTGTAATCACGCTAAGTGATCAATTAGCGGGTGTGAATCCAAATAGTCTGATACTCGAGGTCGAGGGAATCGAATATCATTATCCGGGCGACTTCGATTGGAATTCGAGCGGGCTTGGAGGCTCGATAGTGTGGAATCCGGTTCAGCATGGGGTCGAATACAATGCCGGCGATACGATAGATGTTCGGATTTATGCCGAGGACGACCCCGATCTTTGCTTGCCTAATGTTCACACTGCGGAATACAGCTTCATTGTAGAGCCTTGGACGCCATGTATGGTCAACCCGAATCCGTTCAGTCCGAATGGTGATAATATCAATGAAATAACGACATTCGATTGGCCGAACATGACTACCGAAGCCGCGGTTATATACATTTTCGATATTCGGAACATCCTTGTGCGCAAACTCGACATCGAGCCTCAAAGAAATTATCTGAATTATCCGGCGAGAGCATGGGATGGATATGACAGCGAAGGCCAACAGATGCCTCAGGGGCTTTATCTTTATGTAATCGAATCTGACGGCAGGATCGTATGTAACGGAACTATTACACTGGTTCGATAATTGCTTGTATAAAACCGGGCGAGTATATCTCCGTCCGGTTTTTGTTTATTCTTGACTTTGATGACTCTCACAATTAGTATGAAATCACAACTGCGGAGCGCTACCGTTTGGTAATATAACACTGCCGGGTAATAGCGCATCTCGGCAAAGGGACAATGACAATAGCCGCCCTCGACATCGGTAATTATCGTGCAAAACTCGCTCTTATCTCGAAAAAGGGCGAGATTATGAGCCGAAGGCATTTTCTAACCGAGGAGCTTATAGCCAACACGGATCAGATTTCCAAATGCATCAACGAGTTAAAGCCCGGAGGGTGCGTCATCGGCTCGGTTGTGCCCGAGTTGGATGATGTTCTATCCTTCTCTTTGAAGAAGTTCGAGCCACTTTTTGTAACTGGTGGCACAAAAAATGAACTTCTCGTGGAATATGATCCGCCTGAATCTTTAGGCGCAGACCGTCTCGCGGCCGCTGTCGGCGCATATCGAGAATATGGAAGCATCTTGAATCGGGATATTATGGTTGTTGATTCCGGAACAACAATCACGACCGATCTTGTCAGCAGTAAGGGTGCTTTTCTCGGCGGGGCGATTTATCCCGGCGACGAAATCTCGATGAACGCGATCGCACGCAACGCGCGGAAACTTCCACAAATGCCTTTCAAGACGACACGAACCGTCCTCGGTTCGACCACTACCGAATGTATGCTAATCGGCGTTCAGGCGACTATTATCGGCGCAATCGAACATCTATATCATCGATACGGCAGTATTCACGGGGAAAATCCTTTTATCGTGCTGACTGGGGCCTCTGCCTCCTGGATAGCCCCGATTTTGGGTATTCCGAACATGGTCGATCCCGATATTGTTTTGCTTGGGTTGGCGGCGATTTGGTCCTACAATAGGGAATAGAATAGATACATGTCAAATCCACCAAAGCTTTTCGAATATGTCGGGGCGATACATATCCATACGACAGATTCCGACGGCAGTAAGCCGCATGAGGACATAATCAAGATAGCTGACCGGCTTCATCTCGATTTTTTGTTCTTCTCCGATCACATGACCCTCAAACATAAATCTAACGAGGGCTGGCATAAGCGGGTGCTTGTGGTTGTCGGTTATGAGATCCACGACCCGAGCAACAAAAATCACTATCTCGCCTTTGGAATCGACGAGGTTCTTCCCGATACTCTAATTCCACCAGAATATGTGCGCGAAGTGAAAAAGCGCGGTGCGCTTGGAATCATCGCACATCCGGACGAGGTGCGCGAGCAGAAAGGGGTTCCGCCGGCTTATCCGTGGACTGCTTGGGATGTCAAAGATTACGATGGCATCGAGGTTTGGAACCATATGTCGGATTGGCTCGAAGGAATCGACCAAAAAAACCGGTACAAGAGATTTTTCCATCCTCGAAGCAGTCTTAACACGCCTGCCGAGGCGACCCTTAAACGCTGGGACGAAGAAGCGGAACGCAGGCGAATTATCGGCATCGGTTCTCTGGATGCCCACGCCGCAGAATACTACTGGGGGCCTGTCCGTCTTACGATTTTCCCCTATAAGGTGCAACTTCAGACAATACGCACCCATGTTCTCGTCGAAAACCCATTGCCCTACGACGATTATGAGGGCGCACGCAAAGAACTTATGACTGCAATCTCTCGCGCGCAGGTTTTCATTGGAAACGAAAGATGGGGAAACTGCCGCGGATTTAGATTTTGGGCTGAATCGAAACGTCAATTTGCTCTTATGGGCGGTGCGATGCGCGACCATAGGAGTATTGTTTTCAAGGTAAGTTGTCCGACTGAGGGAACGATTCGGCTAATCAAATCCGGCGAGGTTGTTGCGGTTGTCGAGGGAGCCGAAGCGGAGTTTCCGGTTCAGGGGCCGGGACCATACAGGGTCGAGGTCCTGAAAAACGGGAAGGGATGGATATATTCCAATCATATAAAAATTTTACCTCCACGAGAACAGCCATATAGAAGGAGTTCCGGAGAACGCAGAGGAAGACCGTCTTCACAAAAGGAAGAGAGCGCAAAGGCACATCCTCAACGCAAACAAAGCGAACAGGGAGAAAACAGAGGCCGCCCAAGTCGTCGCCGAAACACGGAGGGCGGCGGAAGACCTCCTAAAAATCGCGATAACGCGAAAAAAGAATAACCCCGAGGGAAGTCGTCCGAGAAAATGTATCTGCATAAGCTGACAATCTATGGCTTTAAGAGCTTTGCGAAGAGAACTGAGCTTACATTCAGCAAAGGTCTTTCTGCTGTTGTGGGTCCGAACGGATGCGGAAAAACCAACATTCTGGATGCGATTCGTTGGGTAATCGGCGAGCAGAAGGTTAAAGCGCTTAGGTCGGCTTCCATGCGCGATGTTATTTTCAAGGGCAGTAGGGATCATAAGCCGTTGAACATGGCGGAGGTGTTAATCACTATTCGCGAGTGCAAGGGGCTTCTCCCCTATGATCCGCACGCGGACACTGTGGTTATCGGAAGGCGTTTATATCGCTCGGGCGATTCGGAATATGTTATCAACGGCAAACCGGTGCGGCTGAAGGATATTCAGTCGGTGCTAATGGGCACCGGAATTGGAAGTTCTATTTACGCGCTTATCGAGCAATCGATGATTCAGCGGATTCTGGCCGGCGGCAAAGAGGACCGCAGAGAGCTTCTCGAAGAGGCCGCGGGGATTATGAAATACAAAATCGACCGCAAAGCCGCCGAATCGAAGCTTCAATCAACAGCGAATGATCTTGAAAGGCTCGAAGATATTCTTGGCGAGGTTTCTCGGAATGTAAATTCGCTCAAACGCCAGATGCGCAGGGCACAGGATTTGAAACGCCTGAAGGAGCAGAGCAGGGAGCTTGCTGTTCAAATCGCGACGACACGAAAGGCGCGGATTATGGAAATCCTCGCGCGCGTTGGAAAAGAGCTGTCGCATATGGAGGATGATCTTGCGGTGGCGAACGCGAAACGAAGCGAACTCGATATGCGAAGACAATTGGTTGCAGTTGAGCGTGACGAGCGTGAGGGCGATGTTACAAAAATCGGCGAAGCGCTCAGAATCGAAGAATCCAAAATCGCGAATAAAGAGAAAGCTCTTGCGGTAAATACAGAGCGCAGAGGTTATATCGAAGAGGGTTTGAAGAATACGACGATAGAGCTCGAGACCGCGAAAAAGCGTCTCTCGGAGCTTGAAAAGGAGATGGTCGAAAATTCGGCGAAGATAGAAACCGCTTTCGAGAAAAACGAGGGTTTGAAAACAGAATCCGACAGACTTATCGAGGGGCAGACAAATTTTGAGGCTTCTTTTAGGGAGATTCGCAAAGCAACTTCGACTCTAAGGCAGGAAATTACGGAGGCGCGACAGCACCTGAGCAAAACGGACACCGGCATCGGCTCGCACAAAGGGCAATTAGAATCCATCGAGAAGCAAATTGCCGAATCTAAGCAGTTGAAGGCTGGTATCGAGGGCGAAATCACGGCTATCTCCGACCGAAGAAATGCGGTGGATGCCGAGCTTGAGAAGCGCACTGAGACCTACGAAAGAGCCGCGAAAGAGATTTCCGACAAACAGGACGAAATCGACGGACTTAACGAGAAGGTGCGGGAACTAAACGAGCGCGTATCTCAGCTTGAAAGCGGAATTAGCGGGATAAAAGGGCGTTTGGAAGCGCTCAAAGAATCCTCCGCGCCGGATTCTACAGAGGAGCAAATTGCAGGATTAATTTCGAAGCACAAGATCGTGTTAGGACAGTTTTCCGATTATATCCGTCCGGGGAAACTATCGGCGTCAGCGCTGGACGGAATTCTCGGCGAGCTTGCGCGCGCATGGATAGTCCGTTCTGCAAAAACGGCAGTGGAAATCGCCAACATCATCGAGGATAAGGGGCTTTCGGCGGTTCTAATAGTGCTCGATGAGCTTCCGGAAACAGAAACAGATAACGCGGTAGTCCCGAAGGAAATGTCGAAATTGCTCTATTTTGTGGCTGATTTCGGTGCAATTGAAAGCGATGCGGAAAATGCGGTCTCGGAAAACGGGGCGTTTATCAGAAGAAAGGGTCTTCGTAGAATCGGCACGCAGATGCGCGGAGCTATTAGCTTTGCTCAGGAAATTGAAAAGCTCGGGGCGAATATCGATGATCTCGAAAAACAATTGGCCGATGCGGAAAAGGCGCGAAAGGATATTTTTCTGCGCCGGGACGAATCCAACGGCGCTTTTTCGAATATGAAGGAGCGCGAGAACGAGATTCGTAAAGCCCTTTCAGAAACGGAGAACGAGATTCGTGAGCTGGAGTATCGCTATAAATCGAAAGTGAGCGATAAGGCCGATATCGAAAAGCGAATAGAGAACTCGTCAGCTCGAAAGGGCGAAATCGAGACGGAACTCTCAAAGCTCGAAGCCGGCAGAAAATCGGTTGCAGATAGAGTGGCCGAACTCGAAGCAGAAATCGCGAAGCAATCCGAGCAGGAAATCAAGGCTGAAGAGGAATTGCGCATCTGGACAAAAGACGCCACCGATGCTCAGATGAAGTTTATTCAGGCGAAGGGCGAGTTAGAGGGGCTTCAGAGGGAACTCGAGCGTCTTCGTTTGCAATATCGCACTGCCGAGACGACAATAGAGACTGCAGAGCGACGAATTCGCGAGCTTAAGGATGAAGGCGAACGTCTGGCGACCGAAAAAGAAAAACTCTCCGAGGAAGTTCAGTCGCTCGTTGTCGAAAAAGATAAGAAAGAAAAAGAGTTCCAAACCGTTAGTGAAAACGCTCGAGAGGCAAACGACAAGCTCCGTCAACTCGATGTCGAGCTTAGGGATATTACGTCCAGGGCCTCCGAGCTGGAAAAGGTTGTTCACGAAAAACGCATGGAGAAGCACGAGCAGGAGTTGCAGGCGGGTTTCATCGCGGAGAATCTTCGGTCAGATTACGGAATCGAGCTTGATTCTGTAGATATTGAAGAAAAGCTCAACTCCGAGGACGAACGCAAGGCACAAACAAAACTCGAACGGCTTAAGGAGAAAATCACAGATTTCGGCGGCATTAACCCGGATGCAGAACGCGAATACGAAGAGCAAAAAGAACGGCTCGATTTTCTGACGGCGCAACGTGAGGACCTCGTCGAAGCAAAAAACGACCTGCAGAAAACAATCAAAAAGCTCAACAACACGGCGCGGCGACAATTCTTGGAGACTTTCGAGGAAACGCGAAGGCATTTTAAAAATATTTTTGCGGAACTTTTTGAGGGCGGAGAGGCGGATTTGACCCTTCAGGAGGGCGAGGATGTTCTCGAAACGGATATAGAAATATCCGCGAGACCTCCGGGGAAGCGCTTTTTGATGATAAATCAGCTCTCGCAGGGCGAAAAGGCGTTGTGCGCGGTTTCGCTTCTTTTTGGGCTGTATAAGGTCAAGCCGAGTCCTTTCTGTATGCTCGACGAGGTGGACGCCCCGCTCGACGAGGCAAATGTTGGTCGCTTTTTGCGCATGTTGAGGCGTTTTTCGGACGAGACTCAGTTTATTCTGATTACACACAACAAGCGCTCGATGGAGGCTACGGATTATCTTTATGGCATCACGATGCAGGAAGACGGCGTGTCTAAGGCCATTTCGCTCAAGATAAGCGATTTAGTTTTGGATTTGGAAGACAAATAATATATTTATTTATTTGAATATTTGAATATTTTGATTTTTCTGCTTGACTTTCATTTTTTGAGGTATATATTCCAATTTAGAAAATAATACTATCGAAGGAGAAATGATGGCTCATGCTATTTCCGACGGCGACTTCGCCGAAAAAGTAGAGAAAAGCTCCGGTTTGGTTTTGGTCGATTTCTGGGCGCCATGGTGCGGCCCATGCCAAATGCTCGGCCCTGCGATTGAAAAACTTTCTGACGAGATGACGGGCAAAATGTCGGTGTATAAGCTAAATGTTGATGAAAACCGCCAAACAGCGGCAAAATTCCGTATTATGAGTATCCCCACATTAATCTGGTTCAAAGACGGAAAGATTATCGATTCTCAGCTTGGGGCTATTCCATTGGAGGAGCTGAAGGCGAAATCAAACGAACTTCTCTCGCAATAACGGTGAATGAAATGAAATCGATGAATGCCAAATGGACACTTATTTTAGCGGCGTTGCTTATCTCTGCTATGTTTTTCGCCGGATGTGCGAAAACTGAGACAGAGAAGCAAGCTGTTGATGAAACTCCCGTGAAGGTGGAGTTCGAGGAAACAAAGGCCGAAGTGAAAGTCGATGCGGATATTCCGGTGGCCGAAAAGGATGAAGGAATCGTTACAGCGAAAGAGCCAAAGCCCGTGGTTACATGCTCGAATCCTGCGCCGAGTTTCAGCCTTCGTGGAGTCAACGGCGAAAAGGTTTCTTTGTCCGATTATACCGGTAAGGTCGTCCTGATAGATTTTTGGGCGACATGGTGCTCTCCTTGCAGAATGGCGATTCCAGATCTTGTCGCGCTTCAGAACGAGTATGGTGCAGACGATTTCGTGATTATCGGCGTTTCGCTCGACAGAGAGCCCTCGATGGTGCCAAGGTTCGTCCAGCAGGCAGGGATAAATTACGTTGTAGCCTATGGTTTCGGCGAGTCGATCGCAATGGATTATGGCAACATCACCTCGATTCCTACAGCAGTGATTGTCGATAGAAATGGCTGTATCAAACAGCGCTTGGTTGGGCTTCATCCGAAAAACGAGCTGAAAAAGCTTATTACGCCGCTCATCGGCGAGTCCGCATAACATCATGGGTGATAATATAATAAGGGCCGAGTGCCTTATGGTAGCCGGCGGAACTCTTATTGCCAAATCGGACAGCGGTCATTGGACTGTAATGGATGTCCCCGAGGAATTGGGTGGACATAGCGGCGCGATGGGGCCTTTCGAGCATCTTCTGACGGCTTTAGCCGGATGCACCGCCACCGATGTGCTAATCGTATTGCGGAAAAAAAGGATTGCTATCGACGACCTGCGAATCGGTTTGGAAGCTCACAGGGTGGACAAAACCCCGAAAATTGCGGATAAGATTCATCTTCATTTCACCGCAGTTGGCCCCGATATTCCGCCCGATGCTCTCGAACGCGCGATAGAATTGTCTCAGGAGAAATATTGCTCGGTCTCTGCGATGCTCAAAGGGGTCGCGGAAATAACCCATAGCTACGCGATATTAACTCCCGAAGAAGCACGTAGCAAGCTTGTATAGAATCGCGTTTTTCTTGCTTAAAGAGAGCCGATAAAGGCTCTCTTTTTTTGGTTCGTAATTTGCGGTGAAAATTCCTCGTGACAAAGACCGAATTCTCTTTTGGAGCATCGGTTTCCAATAGCATTCGATTTTTGTTGCATCGGTTAATGTAATATTATAGATTTATTGTTTACATTATATGCTCGAGAATAAAACGCCCCGAATGGAGGGTCGATGCGATACATAGCGGTGATTACAATTCTTTTTGCGATATCGGCTTTAGCCGAACCCGGTCCTGTTAACCGTCACGAGGCCGTGAAAGAAGCACTTACGGCACTGAAAATGCGTGAAAGCGATCTTTCCGTGTTGTCGTTGAGCACAGATCCATTCCATATCAGCCTTATCGATTCTGCGATGAATTCACCACTTCGGATGCCTGACATGCTCGATTCGATGGGGCGATTTTTCACGGACAAAGATGTTGCGATGTCGGATCTGCTTATGCGCGCATCGAAATATATGGACATCCAGACTGAGAATCCGGTTATCAAAGCGACCGATTCTTCTTATCCTTGGAAAGGGCAGAAAAACGTTCCGGTGAAGATCCGTGAAGCGCTGGACATTATTTTTTCGAGTTTCGAGAGAGCCTCTGTCGAGTTTAACGCCGCTTTTGCGAATATCGATAGCTTCCAGATGGACACAATCAGAACCTGGGGGTTGGATTATCTGATAACCGACGACGGCAGAGATATCGATTCCGAGAGGGACCAAGCGACCTTGGAACAGATCGACCAAACTGAATTCGAGGCGGAGATTCGGACAAAGCGGCTTTTCCAGATTGCCTCGAAGGTCGATATGAAGCGGTTGACAAACGCGGCACTTATTATAACGAAAGGTGCGGAAACCGGGTATGACAAGGTGCGAGGTCTTACAGCGCAGGATCAAACAAGGCCGGAAGTGCCGGACAGTATCGCAATTGGCGATGTAATCTTTTGGTGCGAAACGGAATATGGACTCGTAATAATTGGCGGGCCGGGGAAAACTATTTATAGAAAGCGTTGCGCTGTGATAATCGATCTCGGCGGAGACGACATCTATAAAGTTGCGGCCGGCGGAGCGTATAAGGATGTTAGGTTCGCAGTAAGCATCGATCTCGGCGGCGATGACCTATATAGTTCCAAGGAGAAATTTGCCTTTGGTAGCGGTGGACTGGGAATCGGCGTGCTTATCGACCATAAGGGCAATGACATTTATAATACTGAAGATTTCGCGCTCGGGTCGGCGAGTTTCGGCGCCGGACTTCTTTTCGATATAGAGGGTGACGACATTTATTCCGGCGATGTTGGAAGCCAAGGCGCCGGGTATATGGGATATGGCATTCTCCGCGATGTTTCGGGAAATGACAGATATTCTGCGAGGCTGTATTCTCAGGGCTTTGGTTATGTGGGCGGTTTCGGGCTTCTCGCGGATGTTTCGGGAAACGACACATATACGGCGCAGGGCGCTCATACAGATAAGTTCAGTTATGCCGATCACCACCTTTCGCTTTCGCAGGGTTTCGGCTATGGCAACAGGCCGGATTGGTCCGGCGGAATCGGTCTTCTGCTAGACAGAGGGGGCAATGACCACTATGTCTCGGATATTTTCGGACAGGGTGCGAGCTATTGGTTCGCTTTTGGCGGGCTTTGGGACGGCGGCGGCAACGATGTTTATATCGGTTATCAATACTCACAGGGAAGCGGGACGCATTTAAGTGCGGCAATGCTTATGGATTGCGGCGGCAACGACAGTTATGTCGCCCATGGCGTATCTCAGGGATGCGGCCATGATAACGCGGTCGGTTATCTTCTCGACATGGGCGACGGCGACGATAATTATATTGTTTGGGATTTATCCCAGGGTGCGGGAAACGCTAACGGAGTCGGTATTTTCATCGATGAGGGCGGCGACGACGCATATATCAATAAGCGTGAATACAACGTTCAGGGCTACGGCGAGTGGCGCAGGGATTTCGGATCAAAGGGCATCATGCTCGATCTTAAGGGCGACGACAGCTACGATGCGAAGGGTCAGGATTCTTCGTGGTGGAAATCCGGAAGATTCGGCATTGGCATAGATTTCCCTGCGGAAATTTCCAAGGAGAAATGATGAGAGTTGAAGCCTCTGGTGCATTTGCAGGGCAACATATACTTATAACCGGAGCCACCGGCGGTGTCGGATCGATAATCGCATCGCGGCTGGCGAAAGAAAATTGCCGAATTTCCGCGGTTGGAAGGCGTGCGGATAGACTCGACGACCTTTCCGAGTGGATAGAAGACCTCGGCGGGGACTGCTGTGTTATTCATGAAGATCTTCGTGAACCGGAATCGACACGCAAGATAATCGATAGTGCTGTCGAGCGTTTTGGGCCAATAGATACAGCTTTTCTTGGCGCGACACATTTCGCCATTTCCCCCTTTGACAACATGAAATCATGCGAAATAGAAGATATTGTTCGCGTCAATCTGTTATCCCCAATCAACATCGTTAGAGAGATACTTCCGAGCATGATTCAACGAGGATTCGGCAGAATTTCGATAATCGCGAGCGTTGCGGGGATTTTGCCTTTGCCTTTTATGGCTGTTTATGATGCGACCAAGGCCGGTATGATAGCATTCTCACGCGCACTCGCTAATGAGCTGGCCGAAAGCGGCATTACCGTAACTTGTATCTCCCCACGCGCAGTCGATACTGTGATCATGAATAGAATAAAAGCCCTAACAGAAACGCTCGGGTGGGTGATAGATTCTCCGGAATCTGTTGCAGAGGATATTCTGCGGGCGACTGCTTTGGGTAAAACGCATGTTACACTCGGGTCGATGGAGAAAATTATTCCTATTGTCGGTTCGCTTTTCCCCGATTTCATTCGCAAGGTGCTCGAAATCACACGCATCGAGATGGAGAATTTTTTCGAACGCGAGAAGAATGAGAAATTGTAAATCTTCCATAAGGTGTTTCTTATCGCTACTGGTTTTTGCCACGGCTCTTTTCGGTTTCGGGCGTGTCAGCAGAGAGGAGATACGGCATCATTTCCTGATTTTATCCTCGGGGGATATGAAGTATTGCGAACATCTTGACAAGTCTAAGAAGAGGCTTTCTAAAGGTGGAAGAGAATCTATCGAAGTAGCAATCGAGTATATTGGACGCCAATCGACGCGGAAAAAGATGGCTATCGAGTGGATAGCCGAAGGTGTGGGCGAAGATGCGGTTGAACCGCTGACCTATGTCCTCACTCTTCCAGCCGAAGATGATGCCGCTTTCGCCGCATATCTTTTAGGTGTGATTGGTTCTCCAAAAGCCGCTGTTCCGCTTATGCTTTCGGCGCAATCGAACAGCCACAAAATCCGAAGCGCGTCGATAAGCGCGCTCGGAAACTGCGGAGATACATCGGCGGTGCCTTTATTAGTGGCCGCTTTATCCGATTCTTCTCCTGAAATTCGCAGGGTCGCGGCGATAAGTCTCGGCAAAATCGGCAACGAAAGCTCTGTTAAAAGCATCGCAAAACTGCTTTCAGACCGCTCTGCGGATGTCCGTTACGCGGCTTCATATGCCATCGCAGGAATTGGCGGAGAAGAAGCCGAAAAGCTCCTTGTCGATAAACTCAAAGTTAATTCCCTTGGTGAACTCGAAAGGTATCATGTTATAGAAACCCTCGGCCAGCTTCAGTCTGAGGATGCTTTACCGGTTTTATTCGAGCTTCTCGACGATCCCTATTATCTCAACCGTGGGTTCGCTTGTCAGGCATTGGGCTATTATCGTGGTAATTATAATGTCGCAAACGCCCTCAAACAAAGTCTTCACGACGCCTCGGGCTTCGTCCGGATGATGGCCGAGGAAGCGCTTCAATCCATTCGAAACGAGCAATGAGGCTTTCGATCCCATTAGCTTTGACTCTGATTTTTCTATGCACACCTCTTTTTGGTCAGAAAGAAGTTGTCGCGGAAACACGCCAGGTTGCGAGGATCTCGCTCGAACTTGAAGCCCCCGCGAGTAATAGGGTTACTCCCAGAATCGCCGAGAAGCAAGACCGAATTGCGCTTGTGCTTTCGGGCGGAGGTGCGAGAGGATTGGCACAAGTTGGAGTAATCGACGAGCTTGAAAAGGCTGGAATTCGCCCTGATATAGTTGTGGGAACAAGTATGGGGGCGATTATCGGTGGATTGTATGCAATTGGCTTCTCGCCCGAGGAGCTAATTCGGGCTACAATGTCGATAAACTGGAGCGACATTCTTTCCGACGCTCCCAAAAGGACTTCACAGTTTCTAACGCAACGACTTGCTACAGAGAAATTCATCCTACATTTGAGATTTAACGGTTTGAGGCCGCATCTTCCCGAGGGTCTTAGCACAGCCCACGAGCTTCAAAACAGCCTTTCGCGTTTTTGCGCGGCGGCGGATTACACTTGCGGCGGCGATTTCGACAGGCTTCCTATACCATTTCGCTGTGTAACGACAGATTTGCGCACCGGCAAGGTCTATGTCTGGAACGAGGGCAATCTCGCAATGGCGCTGAGGGCAAGCTCCGCGATACCATTGGTGCTGTCGCCGGTCGAGTATAAAGGAGCTTTGCTCGCCGACGGCGGATTGGTCTATCCGATTCCGGTCGAGGTGGCAATCGCGGAGAAGTATTCGACGATAATCGCTGTCGATGCAACCGCCGAAGTGCTTTATCCACGCGATATCGACAACGCCCTATTCATTCTCGACCAAATGACGAACATCATGGTGGAGGATCGCAAAGATGTCGAGCGCGACGCGGCGGACATCGTAATCACCCCCGATTTGGAAGGGCACGGCAGTTTCGATTTCTCGAATATCGACTGGATTATCAAGCAGGGGCGAAATGCCGCTATAACAGCAATTCCGCGGCTTAGAGCAATTATTGCCTATAAAAGGGCGATGATTGAGGAATCTGAGCGGCGTTATTTCGTCGGGGAGGTTTCCGGCGACAATTCAGGGCTTCTTGGAATTATGTTGGGCGATTCTATTAGCGAAAGCGAAGTCCGTGCAAAATTAATCGACTTTTTTTCGAGCGGGGATTTTGCCCCACCCGAGGTTGTGCTACTGTTCAATGGCGACTCTGTGAATGTAATAGCGAATATCTCAAGAAATCCTCTTTTCGCGGGAGTCGAGATTAGAGGTTCGAGGCTACTTTCGGAAAGTTTTATCGATTCTCTCTTTGGGGATAAAATCGGATTGTCAATCAACACTATCGCAATGGATTCGGTTTTGACAGAAATCGAGAAAAGATATCGCGAAATGGGGTATAACCTTGCGCATATCGAAAATACAGCGCTAGTGAAGGGCACTCTTGAAATCGCGGTCGAAGAGGGGATTATTCACGAGATACATGTGATTGGCAATGAAGTTACACGCGATTGGGTTATTAGAAGTTTCGTTCCATTAAGGGAAGGTTCATATTATCAGGATTATCTATTTGATCAGGCATTGACAAATCTTCATGCCTCGGGGCTTTTCCATTCTGTTCGGCCAATAATCTCGCGGAACGATTCAGGCGCGGTAATCACAATGGAAGTCATCGAAAAACCCTATTGGGGAATCCGAGTCGGTGCGAGATACGATATCCTTAACGACATCGAAGGAATTGTCGAGATTAGCGACGATAATTTTGCTGGCCTCGCTTTTCGATTAAACATGGGGATTTCCGGTGGCGAGCGCAGGTGGATGGCCTATACCGGCCTCGAAGGCGACAGAATCTGGCGGACATATTTTGCCGGCAAAGCGCAGTTTTTCGCGCAGGGACGCGAGTTCGATATTTGGGAGGGCGACACTGTTTCGGCAACCCATGTTGTGAATAGGTATGGTTTTGTGCTTTCGTTGGGGCAACAGATACGCCGTTTCGGGACAGTTTTTGCCGAGATTGCCGCAGAAAGAGTGGCTTTCGGACCGCAGGGACAAAAGCTACGCGAATATCCGCTTAATCGGCTAACTCTGAAGTCCATCGTCGATACGAAAGACAACCGTCAGTTTCCGCTAACAGGCAAATATCACAATTCATATATCACCTTCAGCCAGGATATTCTCGGCGGAGAATATTCCTTCACAAAATCCTATTTCAGCTTCGAAAGCTACTGGACAGCCGGGCAGGCGCTGACATTTCACCCATATATCATGGGCGGATATATGGCTGGCGGCTCCCCTTTCTTCGAGGAGTTCGAGCTTGGCGAGGATATTAATTTTTGGGGTTTCCGCGCTGACGAACGGAGAGGAAATTCCTTCGCCAAAACCGGTATCGACCTTCGAATAAATCCGCTCGATCCGCTCTTTATGCACATGGGTCTTTGCTACGGCAGGGTTTGGGAGAAAAACGCCAAGCTCGATTTGGAAGACATGATCTGGGGCTGGGGCGTCGGTTGGGGTTTGAAAACCCCTCTCGGGCCGGTCGAATTCAGCTGGGGCAGGAACACTGACAAGCTTGAAGAGATTTACTTCTCTATAGGCTATGAGTATTAATTAACCCCAGTGCAAGCGACGAAGTAGTCTAACACGCGCAGACATTACACCGGCGCGTCTTCGGGGAAGGCTTTCAGAGCGGCGATTAGGAAAACCAGCGTAACCGCCGTGGCGAGAACATCCGCAATGGGCATCGAGTAGAAGACACCGAGCCAACCGAAATGGGCCGGAAGAATCAGAACAAGCGGGATTAGGAAAATCAACTGGCGCGAGGCTGTGAGAATGAAAGCGCGCCATGAATGCCCCAGCGCTTGAAACATAATCGCCCAGACGGTTTGCGCTCCGATTATCGGAAGTGTTA
The DNA here is from genome assembly GCA_964459995.1 of uncultured bacterium. Taxonomy (GTDB): domain Bacteria; phylum UBP14; class UBA6098; order UBA6098; family UBA6098; genus CAZSHG01. The sequence goes on from CAYWOR010000011.1 coordinate 62,826, forward strand.
TAGCTGAAATTCTAAGGGCGGGAATCGCCATTCGGATAAGCTCCTCATCGCGTGTGAAAAGCCTTATGAAAATACCGGGGAATGCGATGAGAACGGCACAAGTGATGATTCCAATTATCGTGGACCTTTTTGTCGAGATTTCGATTAGCTTTCTGACATTGCTATATTTTCGCGCTCCGTAATTATATCCAGCGATGGGCTGGAATCCCTGCGCAATTCCAATTAAAGGTGTGAATGCAAGAAATGTGAGCCTATGGACAACGCCGAGCACCGCAATCGCAACATCACCGCCGTGGTGGGCGAGCTTGTAGTTCATTATCACGACGAGAACGCTTGATGAGACATTTCGCGCGAGAGAGGCCATTCCCACGCCGAAGGTTTCGCGAATTATGCGAAAATCCGGGACGAAATCGGCGAGCTTCGGGGTGAGCACGGTTTTCTTCGAGAAATAGAAATAGAAGGCATAAATTGCGCCTAAGCCTTGAGAAATAAGGGTTGCAATCGCGGCGCCTTTGACCCCCATATCGAGCCAGAAAATAAAGATTGGATCAAGAATTGTATTAATGACGGCTGTGATGATTAGAAGTGCCATCGACACTTTCGCGCGGCCTTCGGAGCGGATGACATTATTGCTCGAAATCAGGATACACCTGAAAAGCGTATCGAACAGGACAATGCGCAAATATGCGTGCGCAAAGGGAAGAATGTCCGGAGTTGCACCCATAAGGCGGAGAAGGTCATCGATGAATATCTGCCCAAAAACTGTGATGATAATGGATAGGAAGATTATCATCGAGAGCATATTGCCGAGAGCGCGGTTCGCTTTTGCGATGTCTTTTGAACCGATGGCGCGGGAGATTATCGAGGCAGAACCCATGCCTATCAACTGACCGATTGCAAGCACGATCACATTCACAGGGAAAACGACCGCAACTCCGGCGATTCCGAGCATCCCTACTCCATGCCCGACAAATATCGTATCGACGACATTGAAGGTGGACATGATGAACATGCCGATAATGGCGGGAACTGAAAGCTCGGTTAGTAATTTACCAAGATTCGGATTTGCGAGTATGTGGTCGTTTGCGCGCGGCATAAGGAGGGATTATAATTAGAATTCTATTTTTTACAACGATAAATTTTTCACAATCGCATTTTACTGCTTGCTAAGACTGGACACACGATGTCCAGCCAATGCAAAATAACCTTCGATTCGAATAAATTTAGAGGAAAGATACAACTGAACTAAGGCTTACCATGTTAAAGGTTAAGCTTAAGGAACATATTAAAGAATATCACGCGATCGTTATTCTTTCGGTGGGGCGACATCCTCGATAAGGCGCGATACGATTTTATCGGTCGTGATTCCCTCGGCATCCGCAGTGAAACTTGTGATAATACGGTGTCTTAAAACGGGAATCGCTATTTTGCGGACATCTGCGACGCTCGGAGTGAGCCTGCCGTCAAGGGCGGCGAGAGTTTTGGCACCGAGAATAAGGAACTGGCTCGCGCGCGGCCCCGCCCCCCATCTCACCCAGCGCTTGATATAGTCCAAAGAGGTGGATTCAGGTCTGGTGTTGCGGACGATATTCACTGCGTATTGGATAACGTAATCCGCCGCGGGAATTCTGCGGATAAGGCTTTGAAGCTCGACAATCTGTTTCGATGTGAGAATTGGCTCGACATGTGGTGCACGTTCGCCGGTTGTGTATCGAACGATGTCCAGTTCGTCTTTTTCGGTGGGATAATCGATGTAGATATTGAGCATGAATCTGTCCAGCTGGGCTTCCGGAAGCGGATATGTCCCCTCCTGCTCGATTGGGTTCTGTGTAGCAAGAACGAAGAAAGGCATTTCGAGTTTGTAGGTCTTATCGCCGGCGGAGACTTCGTGCTCCTGCATAGCCTGAAGAAGTGCGGCCTGTGTTTTTGGCGGGGTGCGGTTGATTTCATCGGCAAGTAGAATATTGCAGAAAACAGGGCCATGAATAAAGCGGAAAACTCGCTTGCCGGTCGAGCGGTCTTCCTCGAGGATGTCCGTGCCGGTAATGTCGCTGGGCATAAGGTCGGGAGTGAATTGGATTCTGCTGAATTTGAGGTCGAGCGCTTCGGCAAGTGTCGAAATCATAAGGGTTTTTGCGAGGCCGGGAACTCCGATTAGCAGGACATGCCCTCCTGCAAGAAGCGAAACGAGCATCTCATCGATAACGCGCTCCTGCCCGACAATCACCTTGCCAAGCTCCGATTTTATGCGGACTGCGGCCTCAGCAAGTTGTTTTAACGCCTGAACATCGCCTTTATTCTCGGTCATTTTTCCTCCAATACACAAAAACAGAAGCATATAATATGCCTGAGGGGGGTATATGTCAAATTATATTCGAGAAATAGATAGGTCGAATATTTTACGCGGTATAAACATATTGCAAAAATAGCGGCTTTTAGCTAATATTTACAGCTATCAATATTTTAATAAAGGAGTTGCGATGTTATACGCCGATAGAACGAACAAGGTTACAGACTCACCAACATTGGCGATTTCAGCCAAGGCGAAGGCACTAAAGGCAGAGGGGGTCGATGTAATTAGTTTTTCTGCGGGGCAACCGGATTTTCCTACACCCGAGCATGTCAAACGTGCCGGAATTGAAGCTATCGAGAAAAATATCACCGGATACACCGCGAGTTCGGGCACACCTGCTCTTCGCAAGGCTATCGCGGACTGGACTAAAAAGGAAATCGGCGTTGAATACTCCCCGAAACAGATTCTCGTCTCTACTGGAGCAAAATTTTCGCTTACCGCGGCGATTCTTTCCACGGTGGAGGCTGGCGACGAAGTTATTTTCGCCGCACCCTATTGGGTAAGCTATCCTGACATGGTTCGTCTCGCTGACGGCACTCCGGTTATCGCGAAAACAACCGCGAAGGACGGCTATAAAATCACCCCCGATCAGCTCGAAGCGCATATCTCGCAGAAAACGAGGATGCTTCTTCTGAACTCCCCCTCGAATCCAACCGGCGCGGTTTACAGCAAAAGCGAGATCGAAGCTCTTGCTGAGGTGCTCGAAAGGCATCCTAATATTTGGATTCTCAGCGACGAAATTTATTGCAAACTTATTTACGGCGGCACAAAACATTTCTCCATCGCCGCGGTCTCGAAATCGATGTCGGACAGAACGATTGTCGTAAACGGAGTTAGTAAAACTTACGCAATGACAGGCTGGCGAATCGGCTGGCTCGCGGGGCCGGAGGAGCTTGTCTCGCGCGCGGGCAAGATTCAGAGCCACACAACGAGTTGTCCGTCGAGTATCGCACAGGAGGCCACGCTTGTTGCGTTAACCTCGCCGGACGACTTTCTCGATGATATGCGAGATGCTTATCACCGCAGGCGCGACCTTTTTGTCGAACTACTTCGCGATGTTCCCGGAATCGTGCCCTATGTCCCAGACGGAGCGTTTTATCTGTTCTGCGAAGCTGGTGATTATATCGGGAAAACGAGGCCAGATGGCGGGAGAATCTCTTCCTGCATGGATTTTGCGGACTATCTTCTCGATGAGGCGAGAGTTGCGGCGGTTCCGGGCGGGGCATTTGGAGCAGGAGGGCATATACGCTTCTCTTTCGCGACTGGCGAAGATGATATTCGCCGTGGTGTAACGCGAATCGCCGAAGCGGTTGCAAAACTAAAATGAGCGATATTGTTTACAGGCCGATAGGCGTCGTGCATTCACCAATAAAGGATTCGCGCAACGCCCCTCGCCAACCTAAGTGGTCGAATTTCGAGGGCGAAATCGAGATATTTCCTGAGTTTGTCGAGGGATTGAATGGAATTGAAAAGCTGAACAGCATCGTTGTTGTCTTTCATTTCGACAGAAGCGAAGGATACGATCTTATGGTCCAACCCCCTCACCTCGACAGCATGTGCGGGGTGTTTGCATCGAGATCACCACGCAGACCGAACCAGATTGGAATCTCGACACTAAAACTACTGTCGGTGGCGGGGAATATACTTCGTGTTTACGGAATCGATATGCTCGACGGCACACCTGTAATCGACATCAAACCTGATATTTCAGGCAGTTTTTTCGAAAAACAAGGTTGATTAATATGCCTACCTATGAATACAAATGTGATAGTTGCGGTCATGTATTCGAGTTGTTTCAAAAAATGACCGACGACCCTGTGCGTGTATGCCCCGAATGCGGATGTTCGGTTCGAAGGGTTATTCACGGCGGCTCCGGACTTATATTTAAGGGAAGTGGTTGGTATATAACCGATTATGGGAAGGGCAAATCTCCGAACAACACTTCGAAAAGCAAAAGTGAAGCAGTCGATACGACGACAAAGCCCGAAAAAAAAGACACCAAATAATCACTCCTTCTCCATTACCGATTGACCTACATTAATTAGGGGATTTTATGGACTGGAAAATTCTTTTCGCCTCCTTCGCGACCGTCTTTCTCGCCGAATTGGGAGATAAAACGCAACTCGCCGCGCTGATTTTCGCATCGAAATGCCAAAAACCATTGCCGGTTTTCATCGGTGCATCGCTTGCTCTGATCGCTTCGACAGTAATTGCGGTTGGCTTAGGATACTTCGCGGGAAAGGCAATTCCACAAGCTCTAATCGGGAAAATTGCCGGTGTTGTTTTTGTCGCGATTGGAATTTTACTTTTCTTTGGCAAGTTTTAATAGTGTTATATCTAATCGATTCTTTCAATGTTATATTTAGCGGGCGTGAACTGCAAAAACTTGCCCTTAGAGATTCTTCTTCGGCGCATAGTCAATTTATCGAAATGATATCCAACTTTTGCGAAAGGGAAGATTGCCGTGCAATTCTCGTTTTCGACGGCGGAGATTGTGTGGGCGCGCGATGTTTCTATCGCGACGATCTTGTGAAGGCTTATTATGCGGGCGGCGCGGCAGATCCGTTGATAATCAAATTGGCACCGAAAATTTTTAAGAACCACCCCGAGTTAGTTGTCGTGTCCAGTGATGGGGTTATTAGGGGTCACTGCGGGCAGATGGGAATCAGAACGTTGGGTTCGATGAAGTTTTTGAGAAATTATCTTGCCGAGGGTCAGACGGCAACTTCGGAAGATTGACCTTTCGACGAATTTAGCAATTTCTTACATTCCCACCTCTCACGAAGTTTGACCATCAGCTCATAGCGCGTTTTAAACACTCCCAATAGCGGGTCGCCCCTTCTTATGCCGTGGCAATCGGAGCCGCCGGTAACCACAAGATCGTGCTTTCGGGCAAGGGCGACGATTTCTTCTTGGGCTTCGTGGGAATGGCGGGGATAATAGGCCTCGAAGCCATCGATTCCCATGTCCACCAACATCGGAATTTTCGGGAGCATACCTTCGGTTACCCCTGGATGCGCGGCTATTGCAACTCCGCCGGCGTCATGAATAACATCGATTGCAATTTGCGGGATTGGCGCCCATTTATGGACATACGCCTGTTTGCCCGCCGCAAGATAGAGATGAAAGGCTTCCAGAAGATTACGGACAGCGCCGATATTCACGAGATGCTCGGCGATATGCGGCCTTCCGATTGCGGCATCGCCGGCTATTTTCGTAATGTCCTCGTATGTCGATGGGAATCCGAGGTCGGTCAGAATAGCGCATGTCTTTACAACTCTATCTTTACGTGCGAGAATCTGTTTTTCAGTAAGTTCGGCTAATTTTGTATTGTGAATATCGATATAATAGCCCAGAATATGCATTCTTCCGTCGAGATCACCGGTGGAAATCTCGATGGCGGGCGCGAAATCGATTCCGGCGCGTTTCGCGAGATAGGCAGTCTCTTCCACAGCGGCAATTGAATCGTGGTCTGCAACAGCAATTCCGCTAAGATGGTAATTTCGCGCTCTTTCGACGATTTGCTTTGGCGTAAAAGTGCCGTCGGAAGCGACGCTGTGAATGTGAAGGTCGCAATATTTCATGAAAAAAAGAGCGTCCGAGAACGCCCACCGGCCCTATTGAAGAAGATTATCGACTATATCCAGCGCTGTCTCGTAAAGCTCGTCAGCTTCGTCCATGAGGTTTTCGCCGTGTTCTTCCATCTCTTCGATGAAGTTCTCGTCCTCGATGCTCTTGAGATTGATAACGACGTTATACCATGCGGATTCGACCGCAGAACTCGCCAAAGATGCCGCCACGCCTGCATCGGAAACCACATTTTTGTTGCCTATTTCTGCGATTTCTTTCGCAAGAGACAACACCTCGACGGCAAGTTCAATAGTCCGCATAGGAACCTGCGAGGCTTTCCTCGTAGCGGCCTGTATGGCCTCTTTGCGGATTGCTTTTTCCTCGGCATTGGTTTTAGGAAGCTGGTAGGCGTCCATAATTTCTGCGAAGGCCTCGGCATCCAAATCGATAAGGCGGGTCAATTCATCGCGAAGCTTTTCACTGTCGTGAAGTATGTCCCGAACATCGTCCTGAACAGTTTCGTAGCCCTTTTTGCCAAGAGTGAGATTACACACCATCGAAACCAAAGCCGCGGCATTAGCGCCAACCAGAGCGGCGGCACTTCCACCGCCGGGTGTCGATGACCCGCTTGCCAACTCATCCAAAAAGCCGGCTAATGTCTTATTAACCAACATCTTTCCTCCATTGAGGTTCTTTTTCGAAAAATCTCGGGGCAATCTTTCCCCAAGACAATTCGCAAATATACTTTTAATGTCTCATCGCGCAAGTTAAAAACTTGTTTTTTAACGATTAATCGTAACAATCACGAATTATCGTTCTGTGGTTTTCTGGTGGCGCGATAGAGAACATCGTTTAGTCGGTGATCCTGCCTCTGCACCCTCTCGCGAAGGCTGACAAGTTCCTGATAAACGCGGTATAACGCCCATGCAAGAACCGCTATCGTGAGGCCGAGTATTGCGAGTGCAATTTCTATTTTGCCTCCTTTAGTTTGAGTGAAGCTTTTCGATACGGCGTGAGGCTGTATTCATCGCTGTTTCGAGGATAGATTGCGCTTCAACTTTGAGTTTTTCGCAGGCAGATTTCATTTCGTCTATAAAAGCAGTATCTGAAATTTCGCCGAGATTCACAATAACATTCAAGACGCCCCCAATAACGCCGGAATAGGCCATCTGCGCTCCGACTGCGGCATCGGTAACCGATGCGGCATTTCCTGTTTCCGCAATTTCCGCGGCGAGTTTCATCGCCGACAGCGAATAACGCGCCGTTTCCATTGGCACTCGGACAGCCTTTTTCAAACCGTCTTGAATGGTTTCGTTACGGGCTATTTTTTCAGCGTCGGTTTTTTGCGGCATTCGCATCGCCACTAAATAATCGTTGAAGGCTTGTGTGTCTTCATCAACTGCGGCTACAAGCGATTTTTTAAGCTCCTGGGCTCGAACAGCGAGTTCGACATAGGGAGCGGCTTCATCGCGGCTGTCTGCTTTCGGGATAGTTAGATTTGCCACCATCGCCGCAAGCGCGGCTCCGAGAGAACCTGCCAAAGCCGCCACAGAACCGCCTCCGGGCGCGGGGGAATCGCGCGAGACCTCATCGATAAAATCGACACAGGTTTTCGAAACAAGGGCATCCTTAGGAATTTTCGGCATGCCGATTATTTTCTCCTGCGGGTCAAATCTGGAGACATCATTGAGACCCATCGAATATATGGCCGCGTCGATGATATCGCTTTCGGGAACTCCGGTTGACTGCTCCTGTCTGTCGAGATAGAATTTTCCAGCCGTCAGCATCGCCTGATAAGGGACAAGGCCGACAATTTCGCTTCCGGTAACAACCACACCACGTTTTATGGCGAGTTCGCGTGCCTTTTCGAGGACTTCGTGGGGCGCAGTAATATTGTAATTTGTAAGATTAATCGAAATCTGCGCCCTGCCATATTCCTCGACAAACCAGCCTATCGCTTTTGTTTCCTTGAAGATGCCGGGGGATTTAACCGAACGTCCGATGAGATTTTTTCGCGCTGTGCCGTGCTCTGCGAGAAGTTTTTCGATTGAAAAGCCGTGCTCGGTGAGGTAATGTTCTTCAAGTTTGTCGAAATTGTCGGTGAAGAAATCGCACTCTCCGCAGGGAAGCTTGCCCTCTTGATATTTGAGCAATTCGCCGCGGAAATAGTGTGGTTCGATGTTTCCACGGCGCACAGAACGCCCCTTCTCGCGAAGCTCGAAAGCGATGTCGTTGGCGTATTTCGCGGATTTTGTATTCAACGTAACATTATATGCGATAAGGAATTCGCGTGCACCGATAGCGACCGCACCGGTTTTCGGAACGAATTCCGCAGGACCGAAATCCGGAACCATTTCGGGGTCTTTCATTTTCGCGGGAAGTCCCTCATATTCACCTTTGCGGACGTAGGCTAAATTTCGACGACGAGGATCGGTGGCGGCGTGTTCATACAGGTAAACCGGAATTCCAAGCTCTTCGCCGACACGCTTGCCAAGACGCTTTGCCAACGTAACACAATCTTCCATAGACACGCCCTCGACCGGCACGAATGGGCAGACATCGGTCGCACCGAAACGTGGGTGTGCACCCTTATGTTTCGTCATATCGATTAGATCGGATGCCCGTTTTATCGCCCGAAAAGCGGCTTCGACGACGCTATCAGGAGAGCCGACAAAGGTTACGACTGTGCGGTTTGTGGCGTCACCGGGGTCTATATCTTTAAGTTCGACATCGGGAACATCCTTGATGACCGAGGCTATATCCTCGATAACCTTCATATTGCGGCCTTCGGAAAAATTTGGAACACATTCGACAATTCTATTCGGCATTTATTCTCCTATACATATCTCATTTTTATGATGAAATATTATTGTATTATATAAACTTATCCAAGCTTACCCCGCTTATGCAGATAGGCCATCAAAGCAACATCGAAGGATTTCTCGGTGTCGATTAGCTCATAATCTATCTGCGAATCCTCCATCTCCATCCGGATAAAATCTATATAGTCGAGAAACCGGCGTTGATAGCGCTCCCGAATCGCCCATGGGCGGGTTTGAACCTTTTCGCCGCTTTCGAGGTCCTCGAAAATCGTCTCGCCCTTGAAATCGAATTTTATCTCGATGGGATCGACGAGATGGAAAACGATTACCTCGTGCCCCATGTGTCTGAACTGCTTTATTGCGCTGACTATCGATTCGGGATCGTCATAAAGGTCGGAGATTATCACAACCAAGCCCCTTCGGCCGATTCGCCTCGCAACCTTAAAAAATACCTCTGCGGCGTTTGTGTCGCCTCCTGCAGAAGCTGTTTCGAGCGTTTTCAGCATCTCGAAGAGGTTTACCCGTGTGCTACTGGGTGGGCGTTCGTCGCGAATTTCTGTGTCGAAAACGGTGAGTCCGACCGCATCCTTCTGAAGTTGCATTAGATAGGCGAAACTTGCCGCGAGATATTTGCCATATTCGAGCTTGGAAAGCCGGTTTTCGGAGGAAAATCCCATGCTCCCCGAGATATCCAACAGTATGTAGGAGCGCAGGTTGGTTTCTTCCTCGAAAACCTTAATATAGTATCTGTCGGTTTTGGCGTAGGCTTTCCAGTCGATGTTTTTAATTGGGTCACCGGGGTTGTATTGCCGATATTCGGCAAACTCGACGGAAAAACCGTGATAGGGCGATTTGTGAAGCCCCACGAGAAATCCCTCGACTACAAAGCGCGCCTTCAGCTCCATATTCGCGAGTTTCGCGATTACTTCAGGGCGAAGATATTTACGATAATCTTTTTTTGTTTCAACTGGCATAAGATAACGGCAACCTTTGATTGAAGAATACAGTATTATAAACAACCTGCCGAGAATATCAAGGGATAATCTGTGCGATATTGCTGTGATTTTGATTCTAAAATTATGGGAACAAAGTGCGTCGAGACCTCGCGACGAATCGATATAATACCACCTAAGGAACGATGATCGTTCATTTATGATAAATTTTAATCAACGAGCATTTCCAGGCAACACACGAAAAAAAAAGGGCGACAATCGCCCCCTTTACTTGTTTTCGTTGAGATTACATCTCAGAAAATTCGTCTTTCGATGCGCCGCAAACGGGGCAAACCCAGTCATCCGGCAGATCTTCGAAGGGTGTTCCCGGCTCGACACCGCTGTCCGGATCGCCGAGATCGGGGTCGTAGATGTAACCACAGATATCACATACGAATTTGCTCATGTTTCCACCTTTTTTTTGTTGTTGTTCGGTCTCTCCGCCGCGAAATGTAGGGGCGTTTTTAGAGGCCTTTCCTTTAAGAACATTGTGATAATATTCGTAGGTCATAGGCAAGTCTTCTCCGAGAACTTCAGAGGCAATAATCTCGCCTAAAAAGATAGTGTGAGTGCCGGCATCCATCGAGTCGATTACTTTCGCCTCCATAATCGAAACCGAATGTTCGGTCACGACAGGGCATCCGGAGTCGAACTTTTTCCAATGGCAGGTGCTCATTTTGTCAATATCGCGCCCGGATTTGAAACCGAAGGTGCCAATGAACATCATATCCGCCGAGGTGTCGAGAACGGAAAGCGAAAAGACACCGCTTTTCTGAATAAGTTCATGGGTAAGATTGAGCTTGTTTAGCGCGACAGCGATTCTTGGCGGCTCGGATGTAACCTGAATAGCGGCGTTTGCGATTTGGCCATTCGTTCTGTTACTATCGAATGAAGATACGATATAGAGGCCGTAGGAAAAAGCCCACAAAGCCTTTGGATCGATGCTATTGGGCATTTCCGACCACCTTTACAAGCTCGGTTCCAACTTTCGCACCGAAAGCTCTGCATTCGACCAAATCCGCAGTGGTGGGGACATAGCTTATCTTAACCGGTTCGGCAATGATTTTCACACCCATATCTTCGAGAATAGCCTGAAGATGTGCAGTCGCTTCGCCGCTCCATCCATAGGATCCGAAAACCGCGCCGATGAGATTCTTCGGCTTGAGACCTTTCGCGTAGGTTAACACATCCGCGAGTGTCGGAAAAATCGCTTGGTTCAAAGTCGGTGACCCCACGACCAGTGCGCCGGCGAAGAGCAGTTGCATCATCACCTCGCTCCGGGGTGTCGATCGCACATTGATAACTTTGGCCTCGACACCGGTTTCCGCGATGCCGTCGGCGATGGCGCGCGCCATTTTCTCGGTGCTTCCCCACATCGTGTCGTAGAGCACAACCGCCTTGCGTGTTGGTTTCTGCTCGATATAGGCATTATACCATTCGAGGATGATGGCGATATCTTTACTGCGCCATATCGGGCCGTGATCTGGGCAGAGAAGTTCAATTTCGAGTCCCATCTCGCCGACTTTCTTGATTGTGTTCTTAACCATCGGCGAGTAGGGCAGGACGATGTTCGCATAATAGGTGTCCGATTCGCGGCGCATGATGTCCAGTGGAATTTCATCGGCGTAACGTTCGGATGTCGCGAGATGCATTCCGAAGGCGTCCTGCGAGAAAAGAAGTTTCTCCTCTGGAATATAGGTAAACATACTGTCAGGCCAATGAATCATTCGAGTTTCGAGGAATTTCAGTGTGAGATCACCAAGTTTCAGCTCTTCGCCGCTTTCGATCTCGTCAACCTCGACACCAAAATGCTCGAACAACGCTTTTCTTCCCATTTTCGACGCGAGGACCTTCTCTGGAGCGACCGTAGCGATAATCTCCGGCAGGCTTCCGGAATGGTCCATCTCGGAATGGTTCGAGACGATGTAGTCTATTTTTCGTGGGTCAATAATAGAGCTAATCCGCGATAGAAGCTCATCCATGAAGGGGCGTTTCACTGTGTCGATTAGGGTAATCTTTTCATCGATGATGAGGAAAGCGTTGTAAGTTGTGCCTCTGGGGGTCGCGTAGCCGTGAAAATCGCGTATCGCCCAATCGATCGCTCCGACCCAATAGACTTTATCCGTTATCCTGACAGCTTTAAATACATTCTCCATGTTCAGCTCCATCGATTCATTTGATATTCTAACTATTTAAATATAATCAAAGCTTAGGATATTTCAAGAGCAGACTCACACGGCACAGAAGGCTTGAAAATAAGATTTCGGCTTGTTTTTTGCATCCTTTTATAGAAACGGCTTGAAATAGCTCCGCCCATACCTTATAATATATCACTTTGCTTATGTTGAGATTTAAGCTAAAATATGGAGGTTATCATGCCTAAGATGGTCGTTCAGACAGATCATTGCAAAGGGTGCAAGCTCTGCGTGAACTCGTGCCCCGTCCAATGTATCGAAATCGATAATGATACATTGAACATGCTGGGATACCATCCCGCGAAGTATAAAGGCGAAGGTTGCACGGGCTGTGGAATCTGTTTCTACACTTGCCCGGAGCCATTCGCAATCATCGTTTATAAGAAGGGCGAGGAGGCGGCATAATGTCGAAAGAATTCATCAAAGGTAACGAAGCAATCGTTAAGGGCGCTCTTTTAGCGGGTGCGAGATGTTATTTCGGCTATCCAATTACGCCTGCGAGCGAGATAGCTCATGCCTCGGCGGCTTTCTTTCCAATTCTCGGGAGGGCTTTTCTTCAGGCGGAGAGCGAGATCGCCTCGATTCAGATGTGCTATGGCGCCGGCGGAACAGGCGCGCGCGTTATGACAGCCTCCAGCGGCCCGGGAATCAGCCTCAAGCTCGAGGGCATCAGCTATTCAGCCGGCTCGGAGGTCCCCATGGTTATAGCCGATATCATGCGCGGCGGCCCCGGACTTGGGAATATCGCCCCTGAGCAGAGCGACTACAATCAGGTGGTCAAAGGCGGCGGGCATGGCAATTACAAAGTTATTGTTCTCGCACCGAACTGCGCGCAGGAAATGTGCGACCTCACAATGCTCGCCTTCGATCTCGCGGATAAATACCGCACACCGGTGTTCATTCTCGTCGATGGCTTCATCGGCCAGATGATGGAGCCGGTCGAATTCCCCGACCCGGTCGATGTCGATGAAAGCAAAAAGGCCGATTGGGCGATTATGGGCAACGCGGAAACGAAACGCAATCTCATCAACTCGATTTACCTCGAACCGGAAGAGCTTGAAGAGCACAATCAGAAACTTCAGCGTAAATATGCCGAAATCGAAAAGAACGAGGTCAGGTTCGAAGAATATTTAATCGAGGATGCTGAAATCGTTGTTACAGGTTACGGCATCATCAGCAGGGTGCTTAAAAGTGCTACCGACACATGCCGCAAAGATGGAATCAAGGTCGGTTTGCTTCGACCGAAGACCCTTTTCCCCTTCCCGAAACAAAAATATGCGGAGTTAGGCAAAAAAGCAAAGCACATCCTCGTTTCCGAGCTAAGCAACGGCCAGATGATCGACGATGTCAGATTGAGTGTCGGATGCGGCGGCGCGGATATTTCGTTCTACAATAGAATGGGCGGCGTCGTTCCAACTGTCGATGAGTTAGTCGATGCAATCAAAAAGATCGCTAAGGGATAGGTGAGATAAAATGGCAAAAGATATATTAAAAAGCCCTGCCGGATTTCTGGAGACATTCCACTACAAACCCGGCGCGGACAAATGGAACACCCACTATTGCCCCGGATGCGGGCACGGCATAATTCATAAGCTTATCGCAGAGGCGTTGGAAGATTTCGGCGTCACGGATAGGACTATCATGGTTTCGCCGGTAGGATGCTCGGTTTTCGTGTATTACTATTTCGCGACAGGCAACATTCAGGTTGCACATGGCAGAGCGCCAGCGGTTGCGACAGGTCTCAAACGCGCTAATCCGGATAGTATCGTTATAAGCTATCAGGGCGACGGCGACCTCGCGGCAATCGGCGGAAATAATATCCTTCAGGCGGCAAACCGCGGCGAGAACATCACCGTTTTCTTTGTCAACAACGCAATTTACGGTATGACCGGCGGCCAGATGGCGCCCACAACACTTATTGGACAAAAAACAATGACTTCGCCCTACGGCCGTTCGGCTCGGAACGAAGGTTACCCAATGAAAATCTCCGAGCTTCTCTCGACGCTCGAGGGAACTACCTTCATCGAACGCACCTCGGTGCACGATTCGAAGCATATTGCAAAGGCGCGTAAAGCAATCCGCAAGGCTATTCAGTGCCAAATCGACGGCAAGGGGTTCAGTCTTGTCGAGATTCTTTCGATGTGCCCTAGCGGATGGAAAGCCTCCCCGGAAGACGGTCCGAAATGGATCGAAGAATATATGCTGAATTATTTCAAGCCCGGAAATTACAAGGACCTCACCGAAGAGCGCGAGGGCTATCATCCACAGAAGGTCGAGCTTACCAAAGAGGAAATCAAGGAGAAGCTCGGTCTCAAGGTGGAGCGACTTTTCCGCACGAAGAGTATGAACGATGTGCCGGAGAAATATAGGAACCCGCAGTTTAAAATCGCTGGATTCGGTGGGCAGGGGATACTGCTGTTGGGTCAGGTTCTTGCAGAAGCCGGTATGCGCCATAATTGGAATGTCAGCTGGATTCCGAGCTATGGCCCCGAAATGCGCGGTGGAACGGCTAACTGCCAAGTTCATATCAAAGAGGGCGAAATCGGAGCTCCGGTTGTCGATTACCCGACTATTCTGGTTGCTTTCAACAAACCCTCCTTGGAAAAATTCGAATCGACGGTCAAACCGGGCGGAGTAATTTTTTATAATACCTCGATGATCGACAAAAAGCCTCAGCGCAATGATGTCGAGGCTATCGGCATACCCTTCAGCGACATCGCCGACGAAATGGGCAACCTTCGAATTGCCAATATGGTCGCTTTTGGCGCAATCGCCGCTAAAACCGGATTGTTCGACAAGGATGTCGTCATCGACGCTCTTGGTGAAGCGATAAAGCATAAGAAGGTAATCCCTCTAAATATCGCGGCTATCGAGCGCGGAATGGCTGAAATTAAGTAGGGATAAGCATTTCGCAGAGCAAAACCGTCCTCTTACGAGGGCGGTTTTTTTATTATTAATAAAAAACCCTCCCCGAAATCGAGGAGGGTTTTGTTTCCTATCGAGTCCGCCTTAGGGCAGGTTCGGTCTCGCGGATAGTCTCGTTACGATGCACCGTGTGTGTGTCGGGTTTGTGCTGTTGGTCGGTGCGATAAACTGGAACCACAGCATCTCGGTGTTTTCACCGGTAACATCTCCGATATTCTCACCACCCGGGCCGAATCTTCTTGGTGTTGTTCTGGCCCAAGTAATCGAGTAATCGATATAGTCGCTCGGCCTTTCCCAAACAACCGGCGGTTCCGATTGATCCGTAAACTGAGCCATCAGCACGAATCTGTTGTTGTCCTGCCAGAAGCTGGGATTCCAATGCGGATCGATGATCCAGTGGTCGGTCGTGTCGTATATCGTGAAGATATTCAACCCGAGGTCGATATTGATCGTGGACATATTATAGACCTTGATAGAGTCTCTGGCCGGCATGGTGAAAACCTCGCCCACATTGACACTATCGCCGTCGTTAACAAGCCACACAACCGAATCGTTCGGGAAGATGCCGTGAGAACCGAGCTGAATGTCGAGAATAACCTCGATACCGTTATAGAAGGCGGTAATTGTGTCCACGCTAAGAATTGTGTAAGTGATAATCGTGTCGAACTCGGCTGTTTCCCAGTTTGAGAAGACATAGATCGAGTCGTAAGCGCCCACCGTATCGTAGGAGGAAACACCCAATTGGACATTTTCGCCGTCCAGCGCCCAGAAATCGACCGCCGCTACATCGTAGAACCATACGCCATCGACAAGGATGTTTCCATGGTTCTGGAATGGATCCTTCTCAACACGGCAATGATAATACTTATCGTAAATAGCGTAGATCGAGTCCGGACCGGTAACAGGACCGTAGGGATCATGTCTCCAGTGTGTTTCGCCGTCGCTCCAAACATCGAAGATGAACTTCACGAACTCGCTCGAATCCGGATCGGAGACCTCGAAGGTATGCGTGGAGCCATCCAACCACCAGAGTTCCTGACGAACCGAAGCTGGACCGGTAACGGTGGTGGCATCATAGGTCAGACTTCCAAGCGTGTCGTCCGGAGGATATTTGCCGAGAACGATGCGCCAGTATTCGTTGTAATCCGCATAGAAAATGGTGTCAGTAACCGGAGCAACGAGCCTGTTGATTGCCGCGCCATGAGCGTCGCGCCACCAGTTCCATTCAAACTTGTGGAATTCTGTCGAGTCGGGATCGCTTACTTCGATTTCGTGAGTGCTTCCAAGCACCCAGATATCGCTGTAAGTTCCGGCATAGAAAGTATCGCCATCGACATAAATCCAACCGGGAGTCTCGTGGAATGGGGCTTTGACGATCTGAACGTTGATACCTCTGGCGAAGTTCGCGGTTATCTCGTATGCGGCGTTCATCACGACAAAGGTCGATTCCGAATAGGTGTCTCCGATCGGAGCGGCGCCGTCTGTCCACTCGGTGAAGAGGTAGGGAATCACGCCGTCATAAACCACCCTGTCGGTAATAAGAACCGCGCTGTCTCCCTGATTATACCAACCTTCGACTCCGAGAGTATCGGGTTCTACTACGCCGGGCAATCCGGCATGAAGTAAAGTGAGGTAATATTGGTCGTTGTAAATCCAATTGATGGTTCCGTTGGCGGTCATCGTGAACTCAGCGACATTACTATCGCCGGTCGCGGGAACAACTGTGCCGTCGCCAACCCATCCTGCAAGCGTGTGCCGTTCCGTCGGGCTGTCAATAACAGATTCGAGCGCGGTGGCGAGAATATGCCTTCCGACGGGATGGTATGTCGTTCCAATCGGAGGATCGGCATCGCTGTAAACCGGAGCTGTAACGACCAATGAAACTACATCATTATCCCATAGCCATTCGATTCCGGAGGAAACAGTCAGTGTGACGTCGATATGATCTTCGTATCCAAATAGCGGGACATCGCCGAAGCCGTTGAATCCAACGCAATAGTAACCACCGTCCGGACTTGTAACATAGGCCGCGACTGTCGAGAACATCGGATAATAATGAACACCGACATCAGGAACTGGCGAACCGAATCCTGCAGGGTTCATGACCGCCAATGCAACCTCGAACCTGTCATCCCATTGCCAAGTCAGCGTGCTGAACTCGTTGAGGATGAATGTGGTTATGTTCGTTGAGCCGCTGGCAGGGACGCTTCCCTCACCTGTCCATCCGGAGCAGTAATGAACACCTACCGGAGTTTCAACATAGGCTGTAATCTCTGTGCCCTCGGGATAAAGATGCATACCTACCGACGGCAGAGGAGAACCATGGTGGCTGAAAACCCACAATGTATCGATGGGGCCGTCCCAGAAAAGCCATTGCCAATTTATGAGAGTAGGAACAGTAAGCGTGAAATGGATGCTATCCGCGCTTGTGGGGATAATGTCGCCCCAACCGGTGTAGCCGATGCACCACCAATCGCCGTCCGGGTTGCTCTCTACAAAGGCGTCCACATCGGCTCCGAGTGCATACCAATGGATTCCCACAGGTGGATTCGGCGGGCCGTGGACGCTTGGCGAAGATGCAATCTGGAGCGGCATCAAAACCACACCGTCCCAAACCCAAACCAGCCAGCCCGTGCCGCTGACAACTACCGATACGGAATTCGTAGTTCCAGTAGCCGGAACGACTGTGCCGTCGCCAACCCAGCCGGTGCAGTGACGCCATTCGCCGTCTTCGAAGGTGCTGTCTTCGACACTACAGGTAATCTCGGTGCCGCAGGGGACAACCCACATGCCTTCGGGCATCGGGTGGCCATAGGGGCTGAAAACCCAAAGTGTGCAAAGGTTTGTCGATGCCGGCACCCAGTTCCATTCTATCGAAGAGCAATCGTCGAGAATGAACCAATAGTTAAGCCCTGCACCGGAGGGTGCGGAGCCAGTTCCAGTGAATCCGGCAAGCATATATCCGACTGCGCCGGTGGTGTCCATCGAACCGATGACGGTGTCGCCCTCGGTAAGCCAATAGCTACCAACTGCAGGGGCAGGTGTGCCCGCAAGAGTCGGGTTTAGAACATCGAATCTGAGCTTATGCTGGAAAATCGCAGTGAACACAGAATCGGAGGTAATAGTAACGTTGCGAGAAGTATCTGTGATCGCAGGGGCATCTTCCCAATAATCGAAAATCCATTTTTCGCATGCAGAGACCACGAAGGTGTCGTTAACTGCTATTGTATGAGTCGAAAGCTCGAACCAGTTTGTGTTGTATGGGCTTGGATACCATGCGCCGTCAACGCTAACATTGCCTCCGAAGTTCGTTTGAACAGTAACCAAATTGCCGGCGGCCATATAGGTGATAGTATCGTTGAAGAAAGCCACGATATTGTGGAATCTCGTCGAATCCGTAGGCAGTGCTCTGCGAACTGGAACTCCGGTCGTCGAATCGATGAACTGGATAAGCGAAGCGTAATCGCTCCATTCGCTCCAAGTGCCGTAAAGACCGGATTCGAGATGGCCGGGGCCGAACTGGGAGTGGTTTATCGTGAAGACCGTATGATCGATATCCGTGCCTTCGAGAACAATAATCGGCTTAAGCTGATGCCAATACCAAACATCGCGCGTTGTGAAGGAACCGTCGATTGTCCATAGCGTGTCGTCGGTTGCGGTGTTGACCGCCCAGCGCTCCTGGCCGTCCGAAGCGGAGCTAAGGCCTGTAATTTCAGCCTCGGTGTTCGGAACACACCACACCTGCGCGCAGGCACCTTCCCAGAGATCGACAGTAGTGGGCGTCCATGGGTTGTCCTGATAGAACTGCAAGGTCGCGTGGTTTCCGGCGTCGGTAGCCAAACCGGGAGCGACAGTCCAAACGCAGAATTCGATGACATAATTTACGATAGTCGAATCCTGATCGATCCAAGGCGTAGTCCACGGCGGTTCATTACGTGCTTTGTCCTGTGCTCTTAACCGGAAATGATAGGTCTGTCCCGGTGTAACAACAACAGGGGTAGCAGGGCCGAAAGTCGCGTTTGTAAGCTCGGTATCGGTTAACCAGTCTGTCCAAGCGCCTGCGGTTCCGATTTTGTATTGGATGTCGTAATTCCAAACGCCCCACCCTTGGCCGTCTTCGATCGTGGTGTCAATAGCGGCCCAGCTTAATCCGAAGCTGTAGTCAGCCGCATATTCAACCATAACCGTAAACCAGCTAAAGGGATATCGGAGATCGAGATCGATCTTGCGGAATCCGGGGTAGAAATCGTAGCTTGCGCTTGACGAAGGCCCACTCATCACGGGCGTTGGCTGTCCGATACAGGACGACAGCCTATAGCTCGTCGATGTAATATTGTCGCCCTCATTTCCGCCGGATTCTATGACCTTCCACTGGAGATTATAGCTGGCGGAGGATCCGTATTGCGCAAAGGTAATCGATGCGAATGCTAAAATTGCAATCGCTATAATCGATAAAGCCCGCACCGTGATTTTCATATCGGTGCTCCTTTCTTCTGCCTTTATAACCATTAATTTACTCCCTTTTTTTTCATTTGTCAAATCATTTCAAAATCTGCGGGGGAGAAAATTCTCCCTCCGCGATTTTTTAATTTAGTTTGTAAAGATCAAATTCATCACATCACATGCCGGATAAACCGGATTAATACTAATTATTCGGTGTCCGGTGCAATTTTCGCCGTCGATTTGTCCATATTCTCTTGTGCATTCTCATTTGGCGAAATCGTCGATTCGAAAGTAACAACCGCATCGGCGGGGAGAATATTGCCTTGTGTATCGTAATAGGTGCCGTCTTGTCTTGCGTAAACGATGTCGCCGGTGAGGGCATTAATATGCTTCCTGATAACACTCGGCCTTTGTTCGACCGGCATCATCTTTTCTGGGTCCTCGTTGTATCTGCCTGATTCACGGGCTTCTCTGCTGGCACGTTGATTATCGATTAGTGCTTGCTTTCTGCGCGCCATCATTTCGTCATAGGTGAACATCGGCACACCCTCTGCGCGAAGCTCGGAAATCCAATCCGGTGGAACCTGAACACCGAAGGCGTCGTAGAGGACTTCATCGGCATTTTCTTGAAGAGCAACATGTCCAATTTGCGCCAGAAGAGCTTGACGGTCGACGCCCTTGCTTTCGAGACGCTCCCAATCGCTTTCGGTAAGTGATTCCGGATTTGTTTCCAACTGAGCTTTTAATTCTCTATCGGCGATTTCGGATTCGGTCAATGGCGGCTGGTCGAATCTAAGGCTTGATCCATCCCAATAAACAGGTTGTGCATTGCCATGAATATCGCCGTCGTTGAACATCACGCTTTCCATATTGGAATCGAAATCTCTTGCGAGGAGCTCATTTGGTGGAGTCGGGGTTCTTTCATAACCGGCTCTTCTAGCTATCGCAATCCAGTTGAAAGAACCGCTGGAATGGCCGCCGTCGGCTTCGACCACGGTGAATCCTGTAACATCGGAAGATGCGAGATACAGTGGTTTGCATCCGACGAGAGGGGTTACAGTAACAACAACCGGAATCTCCCTGGAGATGAGTGCTTTGAAATTATCGTCGAAATGAACTGCGCAACTTCCGGCTTCGAGCCTTCCGGTTCCCGAGGCCATGACTGTTACATCGGTTGAAAGATTTGTGAAGGCATATGCGCGATTTTCACCGTCCGAGTTGTGAAGAACAGCCTGAACACCGTTGAAATAAGCGTCGCCGTCGGTGTAGGATGCGTATCTTGATCCTTTTATGTGAAGGCCGTAGAGATCGCCCTGAACCCATCCGCCCATAAAGGTCGAGGCCGCTCCGAATGCTATGTCTTGGCGTGTTTCGCCGAGATAGTTTTCCGGAGTGGGTCTTCTTCTGCCTGAACCGGAAGTGTAGTTGGTGAAATATCCGCCGTAATGTGTTGCGCCGCTGTTGCGGTATCCAAGAGCGCCCCATTGAGTCGGGGGATTAGCACTGCTCGATCCGCCGAATACACCTGCGCCGCGGTTGTAGGAATCATCGAATCTGTAGCCGGCGACTCCGTAAGTGTAATCATATCCGTAATACGCATACCCCTTTACAGATGCGCGCGAATTGTAAATTCCATAACCATTTCCGTATTGGCCTGAACCAAGGTAGCCGTAGATAGAAGCCTGATTTCCCGCAGAGCCGGAATTATAGGTGTTATTGGCGTAGATTTCGTATGTTGTTGTTCCACTTTGAACAGTCAGGGGATAAGATGGCCAAGTAGTTCCGATGCCGACATTGCCTGAGTTGTAATAGATATCACTGCCCGATAAAGTCCAATAGCCTCCTCCACCGCCGCCGGGATAAGTTCCTCCGACAGTTAGGTTGCCTGTGATATGGACATTTCCGCTGAAATAGCCTGCATAGCTCGTTCCACCGCTGGCATAACCATAAACACCATAGTTCGTTCCCGAACCCCATGCATAACCATAAACGCCGTAGTTCGTTCCGCTTCCGCCGGAGACATAGCCTCTAGCGCCGTAATAGAAACTGCTTCCGGTGGGGCTAACCCTTCCGGTAACGCCATACCATCCGCCCTCGAAATTACCGCCGATTCCCCAATAATCTGCTGTTCGACTGTAGCCGTTAACAGCGTAGGCGTCTGAGGAGCTTGCGTAGTTATTAAAGAACCTGCCGATTGCCTGCGGGCTTGAGACAGCGCCGGTAACATTGAGGGTGTTCCTTGTGCTTTCGTTAGAGCTGATATTAACTTCGCCGTCGAAATAACCGGCATACCAAAGGGCATCCGCGCCATAATAGGAAAGTGCGCCGAAATAGGTTTGAACCTGATTAATACCGATAATTGCCGCAGTGTTTATGCTCGCTGGATTTGGCCAGTTAATTCCGAAAATACCGGCATGATATTGCCCCGCAGTTTCATTCACACCCATTACGCCGCCGCCACCGACATTCCAGTAGTTCCATGCCGTTCCATCCACAGCGGCACCGTAAAGTGATGAGCCGAACAGTGCCCAATCGGTGCTCGAATTTAGCGGATACATAGATAATGCCGCCGGTTGTGCAGAGTAAATCGTTTCTAAACATATCGTGTTAGCATCGACCTGATTGAAACGGGAGTTGCCGAGAGTAGATGCGCCAGTCCAGAGCGGGATTCGATTTGTCGTTCCCGAACCGGAAACAGAACCGCCGCCACCGGATGGCGTCTGCCAACTACACAATCCGGAGCCGTCTGCTGTGAGAACTTGGCCGGAAGAGCCTGTTGAATATGCAATCTGTAACGACATCGATGATCCAGCAAGCGAAAGCCTATCATCAGCACCGTATTCGCCGACCCAAACATAGGAGCCATCGCCGAAATACATGCGGTTGTCGTAGTATGACGCTGAATAGCCAAGTTTCGCACTGGAGTTTCCGCCGGTAGTCTGAATATGAAGATTGTAGCCGGGGCTTGTCGTGCCGATACCGACATAACCGCTGGAGTTTATTCTCATTCGCTCGACTCCGGCAGTCGAAAATCCGAGAGCGTCGGTTGTCGGCCTGAAAAGTCCGACATTAGTATCGTTCACATATGAATATGCCGGAGCGTCGGCTGTGCCATCTGCAAAGAGAAGCTGGGCATCCTGCACTATCATTGTCAAGCCATCTCTGACAATCATATGATTACCGCCGGTGTGCGATTTGGCAATATCTATTTGGCCTGTGGAGTTTACCGTAAACTTATCGACCTCAGAACCGAAATTATATCCCACCGAAAATGCCGGAGAACCCGAAGCCCCGCCGTCATGGCTGACCTTTAGAACAGTCCCGGTTGACGGACCATATGCGTGAAGCCTATATGCCGGACTTGCCGTGCCAACACCGAGATAGCCGCTAGTATTGTTCCAGTGGAGTATGTTGTTGCATGATAGGTTGGTCGCGGAAGTCCAATAAGTGAGCTTATTCGCGGAACCGCTACCGGTGATACTGCCACCGCCGGCGGCATCCTGCCAAAGAACTCCGGATGCACCGCGCGTTAATACCTGCCCCGAAGTCCCTGTTGTGTTGTTGTAATCGTAGAGATGACCGCGAAGACGGGTTGTTCCGTTGACATCGAGAGTCTGTGTCGGCGATGTCGTGCCGATACCGACTCTTCCAGTTCTACCGACATCGCCTGTAGTGTTGGCTGTGCCGCTCCATGTCGGGTCTGTTTCGGTGTAAGATGTAAGGTAAGCCTCATTCGAGCCGTTTGTAACTATGCCTTTGTTGTTGACAGTAATATTATTATATGTCCCCGCCGTTACTCCGGATGTAGCTAACTCGTGGGTGTGACTTGTCGCAGTTACACTATTTGTTGATGATGATGAAATCGAAGTTGGAGTTCCCAATGTGAGTGTAACATCACCGGAGGTTCCGCCTCCTGTGAGACCGTTGCCGGCTGTAACAGCCGTAATGTCACCAGTCGCAGTTCCCGGCGGAGCGGCCCATGTGCCATCGGCGCGGAGGAAATTCGTGGTGCCGCCGCCACTCGAGGGCGCGAGACCGGCATCTGTCGAAGTAACAAGCGGCAAAGTTACTCCGCTACCTCCAGAGATGCCTAATGCGCGAGTCGAGGCTGTGTATGAAAGGTTCTGGCTGTCGGTTCCGCCGTCATCAACCCCCGGCACCCATGCGGAGCCGTTCCACTTAAGGACCTGACCCGATGAAGCTCCTTGCTGTGCTATATCGAGGGGGCTTCCGGCGGTGCCGTTGCCGGTGAGACGCGTTGTTGTCGATGCGACCTGAGAACCCCAGTTATCACCCGCTACACCGCCGGCCAGGCTATCCGCGATCGCAGAGCGGAATGAATAGGGCACCGAAGTCAGAGGTGTGCGTGGTGAAAGGGTTTCGCCTCCCACAACGATTTCAATCCAATAAGGACTATCAAAAGCCAAATTGACAGGTGTTATCGAGCCGAGAACGACATCGAATAAACCGTTGTTAACCGAGACTCCAGTGTGAGTTTCCGTCCAGAGCGCGGTTCCGCCGGTTGCGACGTTGTAAATCCTGAAAACAATGTTCACCGGCCCAGGAATCGCTACACCAGAAGGATTTGTCAGCTTGCCCTGATAATTCATCGTCCTCGGAACAGCCGCAAAAACCGATGTCAGCATCGCTAAAGCGGTGATGATAAAAAGTGTTCTGCCTTTTTTCATAGTTCGTCCTCTGTTTTCTGCCTTTTACTCATAAATAAGTTAATATTTTCGTAATGCCTTTATTCCGTCAGGCGTTTTTATTCTAATTCGCGATGCATTGGGGTCTGATGTTTCAACTAAAACTATGCCGTAAACAATTCCACCCTCGGCAATTCTAAGCCGAGATGTCGGTGTGCCGGGTTCGCATGCTATCGCGATGGTGCTCGTGCCATCGAAAACTCGAAGACCGATGTCAACATAGGAAGGCTCGGGCGGAGAAAGGCGCGCTGTCCAAACGGCATTTCGTGTCGGTGCAAGAGTCTGAGAATCGAAATAGAACGTGTTCGACCAGCCGAAAATCGTTCCGGTGCAATAAGCATAGTCATCACTTCCGATAACTATGCCCTTTCCCCATGCCTGATTCGTTCCACCGGCATATTTGAGGTATGCCAATTCTCCGTCAGGCTCGTAGCAGGCGATAAAAATATCCTGGCTTCCGGCGCTGGTTATCGAGGTGTCTTGGAAGGTGATTGTTCCATCGAATAGTCCGATAACATAGCCTCTTCCGTAGCTATCGATGCCGCACCCTTCGCCCGTTTCACCGGCACTTCCGCCGCCCTTTCGTGCCCATTGAAGAGTTCCCGAGCTGTTAAATTTCGCCATGAAAACATCCGTGCCGCCGATATTCGTAAGAGTAGTTGCGCCTATCGTCATATTTGCATCGCCGAACCAGCCGGTAACATAGACATTAGTTCCATCGGTTGCGACACCGTTGCCGTAAACATTCTCGGAAGACATCCCCTGCTGAACCCACTGGCAGGTGCCAGAACTGTTGTATTTTGCGAGAAACATGTCGGAATTCCCTGCAGATATTAGGACATAGGGGCCGAAATTCGCGGTGTTTTGGAAGTGGCCGGTAACATATACACTTCCGTCTGGGGCAACAGCAACCTTATTGCCGTAGTCGTAGCCGGTCCCGCCAACAGAACGCACCCATTGGCAGACGCCGGAGGTATTGTATTTGGCGAGAAAAATATCGGATCCGCCGCTTGAAGTAACATTATATGAACCGAAAGTTGCGGTGCCGTTAAAAATACCGGTAATATATATATCGCCGGTGGATGAAATCGCGATGCTTCTGCCGTAATCACTGCTCGTGCTACCGGCTTTGACCACCCATTGATAAACCCCCGCACTCGAATATTTAACGAGGAACATATCCTCGCCGCCGTAGGATGTTACGCCCGAGGATGTGCCATCGTAATAGAATGTCTGATTAAACCTTCCGGTGAAATAGACATAGCCTCCATAGTAAGCCGCGTCGTGGCCTCTTTCGAATGTTCCCGATGAACTTCCGGCTCGAGTTGCCCAACGGATATTGCCGTCGATGTCATAGCTTGCGAAGAAGATGTCGTCCTGAAAGGCGCCGGGGTTATATCCGGCAAGCCAATAACCATCGAAATAAGCTCTCTCAGAGCCGGATGTTTGCGCATAGTAATATCCGGTAACATAGGAATTCCCGTTTGGATCGACCGCGATTCCGCCTTCGGTGTAAACGCCGTTGTTGCCGTCGGGGCGATGCCCCATTTTTGCCCATTGGAATGTCTGCGCGAGAGCGATAATTGGAACGGCAAGCAATATAATCGATGTTATGTAGTGTTTTAATCTCATATTTTTTCCTCGATTAATCCACTCTCAGCCAGATTCTGCCATTTGCGGGGCTTGCGGGATCGCTTGTGCGCGTTTCGAGGATAAGCCCTCCGGAGGCGTCGATAGTCCCCTGAACCTCGAGGTCCTGATGGAAATAGACATCTGAATAGGAGACAATACCCCATTGCCCTGACGGATTAACATACTGCGGCTGGAAGGAAGACCCATAGCCGTATGTAACATAATCGTTATAGGTTCCTGCGACTATTGCCGCGCCGGAGTTTGATCCCCAAAGCACGGCTGAGACGCCGGTGTTCCATTGGTCTGTTGCATTGCCGCCGAGTGCATAGAGACCTGTAGAGCGGCCGGTGGCTTCCGCGGAGGATTTATAGCCCGAGGCCTGAAGCGCGATTCCCTGAGAACCACCATCGCTCCAAGTTATGCTAAAACTTCCCGCGCCCTGCATGCTGGTGCCGGAGGTTGTATGAACCGCAGTAAGAGTTCTTCCGGGGCTTGTCGAGTTAATTCCGAGGCGCGAGTTTGTGTTGTCCCAGTGAAGATTTGTATTATAGGACAGATTGCTCGCGGATGTCCAATATGCGAGTTTATTCGCAGAACCGGAACCGGTGAGACCACCCGCGGCGTCCTGCCAAAGGACTCCGGATGCACCGCGAGTTAGAACCTGCCCTGAGGTTCCTGTCGAGTTGTTATAATCGTAAAGGAGTCCGCGGAGGCGGGTTGTGCCGTTGACATCGAGTAATTGAGTCGGTGTGGTTGTTCCGATTCCTACATTGCCGGCGGTTGTGATTGTCATTTTAGCGTCTGAAAGGCTTACATTAGCCGATGCTGTGCTCGCAGTAGTTGCGAAATGAAGACTGCCGATTCCACCAGTGCCTGTGCGCTCGAAGAAAATGCCGCCTTTGTGGTAGGTATCGCCTGTGCCGCCATAGACCTTGAAAAGCATTCCTGTTTCATGTCCGGTTGTCGAAGAGTTTCTATGTATCGAAAATGGAATTGCCGAGTCATTCCTGACATTAAGTGTATGCGATGGCGATGTTGCACCGATACCGAGGAAGCTATTTGTGTTGTCCCAGTGAAGATTTGTATTATAGGACAGATTGCTCGTGGATGTCCAATATGCGAGTTTATTCGCAGAACCGGAACCGGTGAGGCCACCTGCGGCGTCCTGCCAAAGGACTCCGGATGCACCGCGAGTTAGAACCTGCCCTGAGGTTCCTGTCGAGTTGTTATAATCGTAAAGGAGTCCGCGGAGTCGGGTTGTGCCGTTGACATCGAGTAATTGAGTCGGTGTGGTTGTTCCGATACCGACATTGCCGGCGGAGGTAAAAGTCATTGTTCCGGGGCCTGCAACCGAATTCCATCCTATTTGGATTGTGTTCGTAAGGCTATTGGAGACATTTGTGCCAATCGCGAAGGCATCCTGAGCCGATACAGTATTGTCGAGACCGAAGATATGTCCACCCGAAACTCCGGCCGTAATTGTGTTTCTGACACCGAGAACGGTTGAAAAGTCGCCGGAACATGCATTACTATATCCGAGAAGTGTCGAACCTCTGCCACCAGAGATGTTATGAAGTGCGCCTACAGCAATATTCGCTCCCCAGCTTCCGGAGGGTGCGGCGACTGTGTTCGATTGGCCGATATTTGCACTTCTGCCTTCGACATGTAAAACCGAACCTGGCGATGTCGTGCCGATTCCCACCCTGTTGTTGATGCCGTCGAAACGTGCATATTCGGTCGTTCCCGCGCTGTTGTAAACTCGAAGCTGTCCGTTGCCGGCCTTAAGCTCGATTTGGTCGCCGGAACTGAGGGTCAGAGTGTCGTCCGGAATTATGTCCAGCGACGAGCCGATGACGAGTATCCCGGGCCTCGAGCTCGATGAGGCACGCATATAAATATGATCCGACGCCGGTGAGCCTAAGTAGAACCCCGCGAAACTGCCAGTAACAACCAGCTCGTTCGCAGAACTTTGAACTGTAGTGTTTTCGACCCAGTTTGTGCCGTTCCAGCGAAGAGTGGAATTCGTAACGGTGCCGGAGGAAAGGGTTCCCGTGGGGGCGGCCCAACTGCCGTCCGCGCGAAGGAAATTAGTCGTGCCTCCGCCGCTAGAGGGTGCGAGGCCGGCGTTTGTCGAGGTAAATATCGGCAACGTTACACCGGT
>CAYWOR010000012.1:0-69031 GCA_964459995.1 uncultured bacterium
CTTAGGACCGTTATAGTTACGGCCGCCGTTTACCGGGGCTTCGGTTCAGAGCTTCTCCCGAAGGATAACCCCTCCCCTTAACCTTCCGGCACCGGGCAGGTGTCAGTCCCTATACATCCTCTTACGAGTTAGCAGAGACCTGTGTTTTTGATAAACAGTCGCCCAGGCCGATTATCTGCGGCCCCCTTCCGCTTCACCCGAAGTTTTTAACGCTTGGGCTACACGTAACAGGGGCACCCCTTATCCCGAAGTTACGGGGTCATTTTGCCGAGTTCCTTAACGTGGGTTCTCTCGAGCACCTTTGGATACTCTCCTCGCCTACCTGTGTCGGATTACGGTACGGTCACCTTATGAACTGGCTTAGAGGTTTTTCTCGGCAGCCGGGAGACCAGAGACTTCGCCGCCGCCGGAGCATTGGCTCGTCATCACCTCTCGGAATATAGAATCGCGGATTTGCCTACGACTCCTTCCTACGGGCTTAAACGCGGACAACCAACGCCGCGCTCTCCTCTCCTTCTGCGTCACCCCATCGCTCATAACGCGCACAAAGTGGTACGGGAATATTAACCCGTTTCCCATCGACTACGCCCTTCGGCCTCGCCTTAGGGACCGACTAACCCTGGGAGGACAGACCTTCCCCAGGAAACCTTAGGCTTTCGGTGAACAGGGTTCTCACCTGTTTTATCGCTACTCATACCGGCATAATCACTTCTGCTTCGTCCAGCATGCCTTTCGACACACCTTCATCCTACAACAGAACGCTCCCCTACCGCCAGACGATGCAAGCACCGTCTGACCCACAGCTTCGGTGATATGCTTAGTCCCGATCATTTTAGGCGCAAGATCACTCGACCAGTGAGCTATTACGCACTCTTTCAAGGGTGGCTGCCTCTAAGCCAACCTCCTGGTTGTTTTTGCAATCCCACATCCTTTATCACTTAGCATATACTTAGGGACCTTAGCTGGTGGTCTGGTTTGTTTTCCTTTTGGACATGGACCTTATCGCCCACACCCTGACTCCTGCGCATTGCGTTACGGCATTCGGAGTTTATCTGGGGTTGGTAAGCTTGCGCCCCCTAGCCCAATCAGTGCTCTACCTCCGCAACGGTCCACGCAAGGCTAGCCCTAAAGCTATTTCGGGGAGAACCAGCTATTGCTGAGTTTGGTTGGCCTTTCACCCCTATCCACAGGTCATCCAAGCACTTTTCAACGTGCCCTGGTTCGGTCCTCCACGAGGTTTCACCCTCGCTTCAACCTGCCCATGGATAGCTCACTCAGTTTCGGGTCTATTCCACGCCACTAAAATGCCCTATTAGGACTCGCTTTCGCTACGGCTCCGTCGCTGAACGACTTAACCTGGCGACAGTAGAATAACTCGCCGGTTCATTATTCAATAGGCACGCGGTCAGACCTAACTACGCCGAAGCGTAGATCAATCCTCCCACAGCTTGTAAGCACACGGTTTCAGGTTCTATTTCACTCCCCGCCAGGGGGACTTTTCACCTTTCCCTCACGGTACTGGTTCACTATCGGTCAAACGCGAGTATTTAGCCTTACCGGGTGGTCCCGGCAGATTCAGACGGGATTTCACGTGCCCCGCCTTACTTGGGAGTCAGCCAAAGGAGCCGCTAGATGTTTCACTTACGGGACTTTCACCCTCTACGGTTCACCTTCCCAGGTGATTCAATTACATCTGCGGTTTGTAACTCCTTCCTCCTCATAACGGTTGGAGACGACTTTTCCCACAACACCGAACAAGCATCGGCCGTTACCTTTCACACTTGTATCGGTTTAGGCTATTCCGATTTCGCTCGCCGCTACTTTCGGAATCACGGTTGTTTTCTTTTCCAGGGGGTACTGAGATGGTTCAATTCGCCCCGTTTGCTCTACCCGGCCTATGTGTTCAGCCGGGAGTAGTCCAGATGGACTGGGTTTCCCCATTCGGAGATCTCCGGATCTAAGGTTGCTTCCACCTCCCCGGAGCGTTTCGTCGGTAACCACGTCCTTCTTCGCCTGCGTTTGCCAAGGCATCCTCCGTGCGCTCTTAGTATCTTGATCCAAACCATGTTCACCACAGTTTCCAAATTTGCTTCTTTCGAATACAGAACTTCAAGACTCCTTATTAAATTTTCAAAGAACTGCCCGGGGATATATTGCCCCCCGAACTGGCAAGCTGGAATTTAAGAATGCCGATACCCAATGTCAAGGGAAAAGTTAAATTTTTTTGAATTTTCTTTTATGCCTTTGAATACCGCATCAGAGGCCATATCGATGCCAAATTTTCCCAGCCCGAGTCCAAATTTTCAAAACAAACTCGAAGGTTTTCCACCCTTTTTAACCAAAACCGGAACCGAGGTCGAACAACTTCGACCGAAACTCATAATTCCAAAATCAACAAAACCGATATTGCCGTCAACTGCAGTAAATGCAATTGGAAAACAACTTCAATATATGTTGAATTAATCCTTTGACAATATCGAAACCCGAAGTTATTATCCCAATCTGTATTCATAATATAAGATGTTCAAAATCTAAGGAGAAACAAATATGGAATGGCAAAAAAGGATTCAGGCACTTATCGAAAGCCACTCGAATCCCATCGACAACCCGAGCAGACAGACAATGATTCGCGAAGCAGTCAATGGACACGAATGTATCGTCTCGAAAAATGGCGCTCTTGCGACATGGACTCCCCCAGAATCCTCCGGCAGAAGTCCTAAAGACACGATGTTCGTCAAACGTGCCGAAAACGAAGATCAAATCGACTGGGACAGCCCAAACAATCTGCCCATGGACGAGGAAACTTTCGATATGGCTATGGCAGACGCTATGGATTTCCTCGCTAAAGACAAACGGCTCTATATTGTCGATCGAGTGATAGGCGCAGATTCAAAATACGCCCTTCCGGTAAAAGTGGTCTCGAATTGGGCGTTAACCGCTCTATTTTCGGATAATATGTTCCGCGAAATCCCCGCGGATATCGAAAAAAGCATCTTCGCGAACAAGCCCTTTACGCTGGTCGTCGTCCCCTACGAAAAACTCGACCGCGAGAAATACGCCGGCAGGCTCCGTGAACTACCAAACGGTAAAACCTCGAATATGATAGTCGCGATGGATTTCGAGCGCGGACTCGGACTAATCATCGGCTCTGGCTATTGCGGAAGCGTGAAAAAGCTAATGTTCACCGTGATGAACTACCTCCTTCCCGCCAAAGGAATCCTTCCGCTTCACTGTTCCGCCAACGAAGGTGAAAAAGGCGACTGCGCCTTGCTTCTGGGGCTGTCCGGAACCGGAAAAACCACTCTTTCCGCCAATCCCGGGCGCGCACTTCTCGGCGATGACGAGCATGGTTGGTCAGACGATGGAGTCGCAAATTTCGAAAACGGATGTTATGCGAAATTTATCGACCTGTCGAAGGTCAAAGAACCGGAAATCTATAACGCGGTTATGCACGAAGACTCCTACGAAAACCACGGCGCGATTGTCGAGAACGCGATGGTTTACCCCTGGGGCGAATTCGATTTCTCCGACCGCCGCCTCACGGAAAATTCCCGCGCGAGTTATCCGCTAAAATATCTTACTAATATAAAGGAAAGCTCTGTTTCCGGCCATCCAAATACAATCCTATTTCTTACGGCCGACGCAAACGGCGTAATACCGCCGGTTTCCAAGCTTACCCCACAGCAAGCGATGCTATGGTTCCTGATGGGCTACACAAGCAAACTCGCCGGCACCGAAACCGGAATCCTCCACCCCGAATCAACCTTCAGCAGGTTCTTCGGCCAGCCCTTTATGCCGCGTAATCCGGATGTTTACGCCTCCATGCTCGGTGAAAAAATGCGCGAGCACGGCTCGACAGTTTATCTCATCAACACCGGCTGGAGCGGCGGCCCCTATGGCAAAGGCTCGCGTATGGATATTACTCTTACACGCAAAATGGTCGAAGCGGCAGTCTCCGGCGCTCTCGATAATGTCGAATTCGAGCCTGATCCAATTTTCAAAGTGCTCGTCCCGAAAACCTGCCCGGGGGTGCCCGCGGAGATTCTCAAGCCGATAAACACATGGGAAGACAAGGTCGATTACGATTTCCGCGCTAGAATGCTCGCGAAGGATTTTCAGGATCATTTCAAAAAGGCATACGGCAATAAGAACATCGCCCCGGAAATTGCAGAGCAATGTCCGGAGGGATAATCAATCAAAGTCCCATTTGGGAATGATGATTTAAGCCATTGCGAGAAGATTTGCCCCCAGAAGCGCTCTCGCAATGGCTTTTTTACGCTGGCTTTTATTCTGAATAAACCTATATTCGGTTTTCAAAATGTTCTGCCTCATCGACGGCAAAATATGTAACTGAGGGTTTTCATGCGAATCTACGATATTATAATCATCGGAGGAGGCGCGTCGGGGCTGATTTGCGCGGCAACCGCCGCCCGACGTCGCCGCAATGTCCTTCTAATCGACCATTCCGATGCTCTCGGCAAGAAAATCTCAATCTCCGGCGGCGGAAGATGCAATTTCACAAATAGAAACATCTCCGTGGAGAATTATGTCTCGAAAGACCCCGAATTCTGCAAAACCGCGCTTTGCGGTTTCACACCGTCCGACTTTATCTCTATTGTCGATAGATATAAAATAAAACATCACGAAAAACAGAACGGACAATTCTTTTGCGATGGCGATGCCGCACAAATAGTAACCATGCTAGTATCCGAATGCAGAAGAGCGCGCGCAGAGATTCTTCTGAACTGCCAAATCAAGAACATCACAAAAGGCGAAGGATTCGAGGTAGAAAGTTCCCGCGGGAAATTCCGCTCGGACGCCCTTGTAATTGCCACCGGTGGAATGTCTGTGCCGAAAACCGGCGCAACCGATTTCGGGTTTCGAATCGCAAAAGATTTCGGTATAAAACTCGTCGAGCCGCGTCCCGGGCTGGTTCCGCTAAAGTTATCCCCCGAAGACAGGGCAATTTTCTCCCCCCTTAGCGGCATTTCTATCGAGGCTGAAATAAAATACAACGATATCTCCTTCCGCGGCGACATACTTTTCACGCACAGAGGGCTTAGCGGCCCTGCAATTCTAAACATCTCCTCCTATTGGAAACATGGCGAACCCATTTCCATCGATTTCCTTCCCGGTAAGAACCTCTTTGAGATTCTAAAAGCAAATTCCAGTCGTAAAATAGAGCTTGCCAACCTTCTCGCGTCTGTAGTCCCGCGAAGATTCGCGCATAGATTCTGCGAGGCCTTTTTCGATTCTCGAAGAATGGTTCAATACTCCCAAAAGGAGATCCAAAATATCGCCGCGAAAATCCACGATTTTATCCTCCACCCTTCCGGAACCGAGGGTTTCGCATATGCGGAATGCACTGTTGGAGGCGTTTCCACAGCCGAGCTTTCCCCCGCGACGATGGAGTCGAAGCGTGTCGGCGGACTATTCTTCATCGGCGAGGTAATTGATGTTGCAGGAAATATAGGCGGTTATAATCTTCAATGGGCATGGTCCTCCGGAGTCGCCGCCGGCAAAACCGCCTAAATAAAGTTTCTCGACAAACAATTATTGGTGCACGTTTTTTTTGAAGCAAAAAAAATCCCCCTAAGCGAGGGGGATTTGCCGAATTGAGTTATTTTTTATATTCTCAATCGCCCGAGCCGCAATTGTCGTCGGAATCGCTGTCCGGGTTCTTCTCGGTTAAAGGGTTGCGGAGATATTTAATCGCCAGTGCAAGGCCGTAGAGAAAGAGAAATCCATGCACGAATAGCGGAAAGTATCCCCATCCGATACCGTATCGTGAAATCACCATAATGTCCGCGAAAATAAGCACCGCACCACCGAATCCGGGCACCAGCAGAGGAAACACCCCGACCTTCGCAGAATTTTTCCGAAGAAGTGAAATCCTTATCGGCCAGCCCACCAAATAGAGCGCTCCGATAACCGCGAGGGCGATGAACATCCCCTCATTCATTGCCGGCTTCTTTCTTCTTCCAACGCAGAGACAATTCCGACCATAAATCTGAATACCCGCACCTTGGGCAGGAGACCGATTTGCGCGACATATTGGGATTATCCGGGATTTTTTCTTCTATAATGTCGAGCCACGCGCCGCATTCTGGGCATTTCTCGCCCCAACATATCCGATGCCACAGCCCGCCCTCTATAATATGGAAGAAAAGCAGGCCAATCGCCCATGCTACAAACCAGCTGATTCCACTTAGACGCGTCAAAGCCCAGATATCCGGCAAAATCAATAAAACCAGAAACACGATGCCGACGATAATCGCGCGTGTGCGCATGGGGCTTTCGCCGCGCACTTTAGGCGAGATATAGATCAACCATGCAAGGAAAACAAGCCCCAACCCGGTTGAGATATAGAAATAAAGTTTGAGTGCTGTTGTATCCATTTAATCTTTGTAAACAAAGGTCAGCCAGCCAAATTTATCCTCGGCTTTCCCCTGCACTATGTCGAAGAATCTTTGCTGAATCTGTTTGGTGATTTCACCGCGATAGCCTCTACCAACAGGAATTCTATCAACCGTGGCGATTGGCGAAACCTCGGCCGCGCTTCCGGTGAAAAACGCCTCGTCCGCGACATAAATCATCTCGCGCGGAATTCTCTGCTCGACAACCTCGAAACCCATATCACGTGCAATTTTTATCGCCGAGTCGCGCGTAATGCCCGGAAGCTCGCTTCCATTCAATGGCGGAGTATATATCTTGCCGTATTTAATCACGAAGATATTCATCGCTGAGCCTTCGGAGATAAAGCCGTCCTTATCCAGCGCGATTCCGTCGGCATAACCGTTGATTTGAGCCTCCATTTTGATAAGCTGTGAGTTCATATAATTCGCGCAGGCCTTGGCCATTCCGGGAAACGTGTTCGGCGCGATACGCGTCCAACTGCTGAATTGGACATCCACCCCGCGCTCGATTGCATCCGCGCCGAGATATGCACCCCATTCCCAAACCGCGATTGCGAGATGCGGCCGGCAAGAAAAGGGACTCACACCAAGTGCCTCGTCGCCCCGGAAAATCAGCGGACGGACATAGCAATTCTTGAGGCTATTCGCGCGGATTGTCTCCAGCGTGGCTTTATTAATATCCTCGATGGAATAATTCAGGAACACTTTTTCGGGGAACATCTTGCTTCCGTCGGGTTTGACAGGATTACAGTCCGCGGTCATACGGTAGATTTTCGCGGAATCGAGAAGTCTTCTGCTGTGGTCTCCGAGACGAAAAACCGCCGGGCCTTTGACTGTTTCATAACAGCGTTCGCCCTCAAAAACCCCTGTGCCGTAATGGATTACATGCGACAGGACATGAATTTTCGCCTCTTCATGGTCGATTAATTCTCCATCGAACCAAATTTTTTTGCTTCCGGGAAATGGCATTATGTCTCCTTTTTTTATAAGAACGATGTAATTTATAATCTATTCCCGAAAGGCATCTCAGTCAAGGGCAAAGCCCCATTTTCCTTTTTTGCTTCAGGAAAGCCTTCTGACACGGTATTTTAGCATCGTTGGGTCGTTTTCCAAAACGGAAACACGGATACCGTAATATCTCTGACGAAGCGGGAAAATTCGCATCAGTGCCGCCAATACTGCAAGAATCGCCGCAAAAATAATCACCGTGATTTCCGCGGTCAACTCTATCGAAGATTCGCCGATTAATTTTGCGCCGCAAAGCGTGTTGACGCTGAAATACAGAAGCGCCATCCCGATAAGCGCAGAAACAATCGCGGTCAACCATCTTGATAAAGCCGGCTCGGCCTTCTCGGTATATCTGAACTTTTCGCCCTTCTTAAGGCGCTCGATAACCTTGTTTTCGTTATTCACGAGCCTGCGCATCTCTTTGACATGGCCTGTGCTAAAAACGACGATCCACAAAAGGGCACAGCCCCAGATTATAAGCTGGTTTTTCAGCGAGAATCCGTCGCCCATTATATAGCTCAAACCCGCCGCCAAAGCCAGTATTACGACCATTATCGTAACAACCATGAACCACTGTTCCGACCTTCGACGCGAATAAGAATATTTCAGTTCGGAAATTAATTTTTCCCTTTCCAAGATTCCTCCCTTTTTCGATTTATGATATTAGAATAATATCCAATATCGAGTCAATCAAGACTTTTTTGATTGTTTTTGAAAAACTCGCCCGAAAGCGCTTGACATATTCGGGGATTACATTCATTTTGCGAAAAAGGGAGGTTGTCATGAAAAAAATCACATTACTAACGCTGGCTGGAATTTTGATTTTGGGGCTAATTCTGGCTATAGCATGCTCGAGCACCGAACCGGAGCCGGAACGTCCGACTGTCCCCGGCGCAGAAACCGTAACCATGGACCTTTCGCTCTTCACGACCGCGTCTCTCGCGCGGCCTATGGACAGATGCGCGGATTTCGACACGGCGGCTTTTCTGGTTACCGTCTGGGGAAGTCTTACGCAGATATTCCTTGCTTTGCCGCGTTTAGCCTTCGTGCTTGCGCTTAGCCAAGAACCTAGTTACGAGGGGGATTTAACATGGAAATGGACTTTCGGTGCGGAGAGCAACAACATCGCCCTCACCGCTCACCTTGTCGCCGCGGATAGCGTCGAATGGCAGATGCGCGTTACAAATGCCGACTTAACGAATTTCTTATGGTATGACGGCAAATGCAATTTCAGCGCGGTGGGCGGATGGTGGCGCTTTTATGACCCCGCCGAAGGGCCTGTGTTGTGGATAGACTGGTTAAATACCCCAGGTGACACAACCGCATCGCTAACACTCGCGAATATCAACACCGAAGGGCCAAATTTCGGCGATTCGCTTCATTACGAAATTGACGGCGAAATGGCCTCCGGATGGCTTCGCGACGCCGACGGCGGACGCCCCGGAAGATGGCTGATAACATGGAATCTCATCTCGCACTACGGAAGGATTACTTATCCCGAGGGGCATTCCGCATGCTGGGATACCGCTCTCGAATGCACTCCTTGCGACAGCATTCCCGTCTATTAGTCGGTGCATAAACAAAGAAACCCCCTGCAAATCGGGGGGTTTCTTCATACTAAAAAGGCTCTAATCGAGCTTCTCAAGCTCCTCGTCGATTTTCTCCATCGGAGAATAGGCGACAACATCGGCGTGTGCAAGAATATGCGCCTTCTCATTATCCTCCGCGAACCGAATGAAACTCTCTCTAAGCGATTTCCAAAGAGAGCTTTCCTCTTTGATGCCAATTTTACCGAGTAATTTTTCGATATGGTCGTAATCGGTCTCTGTGAGATCGTAAACCACGAAAAGCTCGCCCTTTACCTCGTCGAGTTTTGCCGAAAGAATTCCAGACTGAGCTTCGAGAAGCTCCTTGATACTCAAAGCATTACAGGCTTTTCTGTCGAGATTGTGAACGCTGATTTTTCGTTGCTTGATTATTCGATGCACTATTCCTCCTCGTCCGGAAGTGCATCGGGCGCCCACTCTTCGACCAACTTAACAAGCGTTCTCGCATGGCGTTCAGCCATTTTCGCCGCCGACATCAAAGCATTTTTGGATTCCTCCGCTTCGTCGGCCAGCTGGTAGTAATTAGTCGAGTAACCGATAAGCTCCTCGATAGCATATACTGTCATGTTCGGGTCAAAAAGCACCGCTTCGCGCGCATCATCGAGGTCAATTTCCTCCTCAGCCGCGATTCCGACAATATCCTCGAAGCCGATTTCCTCATTCTCCGCGAAATGGCTTTCGCAGGCTTCGAGAATCGGCAATAGCCGGTTGTAGATTTCAATCGCCCGCCCCTCGCCGGCACTAAATGGCTCCACTTGATGCTCTTCGGCGAAAATTATCCCTACCATAAGCAATACCAAAACAACCATCGACCTTTTCATAATCAATACCTCCGTCTTTAGCGTTGCATAAGCGCGTCCTCGGCGAGTTTCAACTGCTCGGGAGTATTAACTCCGAGAAGTTCTGAACTGTCATCGACGATAAATGCCGCGACAGTCTTGCCCTTGCGCTTAAGAATCGTCATCACATCGGTTAAATAAAATTCCCCCTGCACATTATCCGAGCTAATCTCCTCGAGCGCAGGCCACAATTCCACAGAATCGAAGACATAGGTTCCGCTGTTGACCTCTTTTATTGCGCGGATTTCCTCGCCGCCGTCAGCAAACTCGACTATTTCAGCAAACTCGCCATCGGAGTCGCGAACAATTCTGCCGTATTGCGCCGGATCATCGAGAATTCCGGTCATTACAGTCGCACTCGAGCCTTTCGCTCTATGGAACTCGAGCATCTTTCGCAAAGTCTCCCCACGGACAAGAGGCATATCGCCGCACAGCACAAAAATCTCACCCTCGAAATACGAAAAGGGCAACTGCGCCGTTTTCACTGCATCTGCGGTGCCCCTCTGCTCTTCCTGAACCGCGAAAATCACGCGCGATTTGTGAAGCCTCGCGATAACCTGATCCATCCGATTGCCGACAACCAGAACGATTTTCGCCGGCTCCACAGCCTTTGCGGCGTCGATAACATAATCGACCATCGGACGGCCGCCAATCTCATGAAGAACCTTGGCGATATCGCTCTTCATCCGCTTGCCCTCGCCCGCGGCAAGGATAATCGCGCCCGTCATAACTCTCCCACCGACACAAGGTGGTTTTCCGAATCGACACGCACCAGAATCGGCGCTCTAACCTCGTCCCTGTCCCCGATAGCGTATGCGAGCACCATAACCCTATCGCCGGGCATCCCGCGACGCGCGGCAGGGCCATTCAAAAGCACACCGCCGTCGTTCTTGCCTTTTATTACATAGGTTTCGAGACGGTCGCCGTTGTTCATGTTCACAACCTGCACACGCTCACCCTCGAGAATATCCGCCGCCTCCATAAGCTCCGGCGGAAGCGTGATACTGCCCTCATAATCGAGTTCGAGGCCCGTTATCGTAACCTTCGATATTTTCGCTCTGCACCAAAAACGCAACATTTTTTATCCTTCGAGTTTTAAATAGCTTTTAAATAAATCCGACCTGTTTTTGTCCATCTCCTTTTGGACAATCGA
Organism: uncultured bacterium; assembly: GCA_964459995.1. Lineage (GTDB taxonomy): Bacteria > UBP14 > UBA6098 > UBA6098 > UBA6098 > CAZSHG01. The sequence continues at coordinate 11,024 of CAYWOR010000012.1, forward strand.
TGAGCCGCGCGCGATTAGATGCGACGGTTTGCCCACCTGAAATAGCTCGGTCGCCCCAAATATATCGATATTCTCCGCCGTGAATCCCTCCGAAGCGCCCAGCCTTAAAGCGCTTGCAAGAGCATAACCCTCGCGTTCGGTTATCAACCGCGAATGGGTGATAATCCCGATTCCGCGAAGAATCTTGTCCTCTATCTCCAATTTTGCCTTCGAAACAAGATTATCACGAGACTCGAACTCCATCTGCACGATGCCGGAAATCATTTCCTGCGCCTTTTCGAGGATCGTTTCCTCGTCGATTCCAAGCGTATGCGAAGTCTGCACCGTGAAAAGATGGCCATCCGAGCTGATGCCCTCCTGAAGCTCAGGCTTGATTGTTGCCCCGCATTTCAAAAGCGAATCCCTCAGCGCTGGAAGATTATTGCTGAAAAGCAATCCCGGAATATGCACCACAAAGCGCATAAAAAGGCCGGTTCCACATTCGGTAGGCCGGGAGGTCAGAAAGCCAAACCGCTCCGAATAAGCCAACGGAAGCCCCTTTTCAAGCTCCTCGGTGAAACTCCGCGCCTTGCGGTAAGCCTTTTCGACATCGCTTCCCGCCATCGCGAACCGGAAACGAAAATGATCCGACGAGTTAAGCGTTATCCAATTGCTTTCGTCGGACGTAATCAACATAGCAGTTCCGCGACGCCTTCGAGCGACCTCCTCGCAGACACTCTGTCTTTCGACAAGATAACTCACATCAAGCGGCGTAAGCCTGTCCGTCTCGATTAGTTTGTATCCGGCGGTAATTCCTTCCAGAGCTTCGATAAGCTGACGTCTCGTCGTATTCAAATCCTCTTCGTTAAGCATGTCCGGAAAAGGCCTGTCCTTCAGATTGCGAACATAAAAGGCCTCCGTGGAAAGCACTACTTCAAAATCATCGCCGCCAAAAGAAAGCCAATCGGGAAGCCTCTGTGGAAATGTTCCGCTAATCAATTGTTGCCTCTTTCGAACATTTTTATCTCGTCGCGAAGTCTCGCCGCAAGCTCGAAATCCTCGGAACGAATCGCCTCGGAGAGTTTCCATTTAAGATGCGCGATGTCCAGGGTTTTCTCGTCGCCCGGACCTCGTCCGCGATGATAACTCACCGAATGAATCCCTTTTAAAATATCTCTAAGCGCGTTCCCAAAAGCCTCGTAGCATTCAGGGCACCCCAAAAGCCCCGTCTCGATGAAACGCGAAAAACTCATCGTGCAAGAAGAGCAGACAGTATCTTTTTTTTGGCCGGTGATTACGAATTCTTTGGCCTTTTTCCGATTCATTTTAAGCTGTTCTTCGATTCCAGCCTTTCGTGCGCACTCCCTGCAAAGATATTTCTCGATACGTTCTCCGCCGATAACGAGGACGCACTTAATCTCGCCTTCGGAGTTCTTGCAGGATTGGCATTTATGTTTCACTTCCCGCTCCGTCTAAGTTTTCTTTTGTTCAACAACCTTCAACACGCCCGATTCGAGCAGATAGATACTATCGGCCTGCGCCGCCAATTCGCGGTTATGCGTCGCCAGAACCACCGACATCCCTGTCGCGCCAGTCATCCGAAAAAGAAGGTCGGTGAGCTTGCCCGCGGTTTTCTCGTCGAGATTGCCGGTTGGTTCGTCCGCCAGAAGTAGCCGCGGCTGGCATGCCAAAGCCCTTGCAAGAGCAATCCTCTGTTGCTCTCCGCCCGAAAGAGCATTCGGAAAATGATCCGCGCGCTCGGAAAGACCCACCTCTTCGAGAAGCTGTCCAGCTCTTTCCATCGCCTTCGATTCGGATAAGTCCGCCAGACGAAGAGGGATAGCGATATTCTCGATCGCATTGAATTCCGGAAGAAGATGATGAAATTGAAACACAAATCCTATCTTCCGCATCCGAATTGCCGCACGATTGCGGTCGCTTTCGTTCGAAACGGGTTTGCCGTCGATATAAATCTCGCCGTCGTCCGGTGTGTCGAGAAGCCCGAGAAGATGCAATAGCGTGGATTTGCCGACTCCGGATTCGCCGGTAATCGCCACAAATTCGCCGTCGGAAACCGAAAGGTCAGCGCCGCCGAGCACCTCCAAACGTCTGCCGTCGCCTTCGGGATAACCCTTTTTTATGTCTTTCGCAATCAGCATTCCAACTTAGAATATAAGTATCTCCGGCTCTATGCAAGTTAGAAAAACCGCCTAAAACCGTAGTATAAAAGCATATAACCGATACATTGGGGATATTTCTACTTAACAAAAACCAAACGCTTTGTCTCGCGGACACCATCCGCCCATAGCGCCAGAAGATACAATCCGGCCGGAACTTCCCTGCCGCTGTCGTCAACGCAATCCCAGCTTATTTTGTGTTCCCCCGGATTCATTACCTCAGGACGTGAATGTTTCACGACCCTACCGGAAAGATCATAGATATTCCAACTGACATTCTGCGCTCTATCGGCAATCTCATATGGAACCGAAACACGCGAGTTGAAAGGATTCGGACGGGGATTCCCAAGCGCGAAACTTTTCGGCTTCTGATAACGCTCCTCGACATTGAAGCCGGGATACCCCACGCCATAATAAAGCTGAACCAAATACCAGCTGTAAGCCGTGAGAATAAAAGGCTCCCAAAGGACGAGAATCGACATGTCCGTGTATTCAAGCCCCGGAAGGAAAGAGGGATACCACTCCGCATTGCCAAGCTGTGCCGCGTTCCCGAAATACATCTCATCGGGATACATAAGCCCGCTCCCGAAAGGAACCCCCTGTGAATGCGTATAAATCGTATCCTGACTGATGGAGTTTTCGTAAAAAGTCCAATATGCCGGAAGATCACCAACGAATGAAATCGTCGTAGGACGAACACCGGTGGGAAGCTCCAAAATCGGGTTGTCATTCGCACCGCAGGCGATATCGAGATAAAGCCCAAAACCTACATAAGAGGTGTCGGGCGAGTCGTTATATGCCAGAAGTTCGATATTCACAAAACCGTCCAGCGAGTCTTCCGGAAGGAAATAAAACTTCTGCCAAATCCTTACAGGGTCGCGAATCCACTGAATCGACATATAATGCGATTCCGGTATTCTTCCGGGCTCGAGAAGCGGCATTGTAAGGCCCAGTCCGGGCTTGTTCGAATAAACGGTCGTGTTGATTTTAGCAATGAAATGTGTTCCGCCCAGCGATGGGTATCCGTCGATAAGCGGACTTCCGTTCGATTTGCCTATCGTGAACATTCCGGTTGTGTCGTCCATCACAACGCGGAGGTTCGCGTTGCTGATCTCGATAGGTAGGGCGATTGCCGCCGTAATAAAGGCTGTCAGAAGAATAATCGCTTTAACTTTCATTTTCAATTCCCGAAAATAATTTATAGTTCGGTTAATATAGACTTCACGATTCAAGTGTCAATTCGTTTTTCTTTCAATGACCAACAAACCTCGGAAATAATCATCCTCGCGACATCATTTTTTGAGACCAAAGGCACTTCAGTAATCCCGCGTTTCGAGATGAGTAATCCCGCGTTCGTATCCCCCGCAAAAGCCGAACCTTCGCGGTTTGGGTCGTTTGCGAAAATAATATCCAAATTCTTTCGCGCCATCTTTCCCTTGGCGTTTTCGAGGATATTTTCCGTCTCCACTGCGAATCCGACCAAAACCCTGTCGCTATATTTCGCGCCGATTTCCGCGAGAATATCCGATGTCGGAACCAGTTCGAGCACGAGCTTATCCCTTCCGGCCTTTTTGATTTTGCCCTCTCGCTTTTCGACAGTCCAATCAGCCACAGCCGCGGACATAACGAAAACATCCGCTTCCTCGGCACGTTCGAAAACGGCGCGTTTCATTTCCTCTGCGGAAATAACCGCCACCTCCTCGACACCATCCGGCAAAGAAATCGAGGTCGGCCCGTGAATCAAAATTACATCGGCACCCATCGCCGAGGCCTCTTCGGCTATCGCGAATCCCATTTTCCCGGTCGAAGGGTTCGATAAAAATCGCACATCGTCGATATATTCGCGTGTCGGTCCGGCGGTAACAAGCATTGTTATGCCGCTAAGCGGGCCCGGCTTTCGCAATATCTCCTCCACCGCACCGAAAATTTCTTCAAGTTCGGTCAGACGTCCCGCGCCGGAAGTCCCGCAGGCAAGCTTTCCCGACCCCGGCCCAACAAAAACCACGCCGCGCTCTTTCAGTGTTTCGACATTCGCGCGCACCGAGGGGTCGTTCCACATGCGCGTATTCATCGCGGGGGCGATAACCACAGGCACTTCCAACGTGAGATAGGTAGTCGAAATCAGGTCGTCTGCGATGCCGCCCGCCGCTTTGCCGATAAAATTCGCTGTCGCCGGTGCTACTACGAAAATATCCGCCCAGTCCGCCAACCCGATATGTTTCATAGGATCGAGTCGTTCCTTCGGAAACATATCGACATAGACACAATTGCCGGTCAAAGTCTCGAAAAGTAGCGGCCCAACAAGCTCTGTGGAATTTTTCGACATTACCACTCGAACCTTCGCACCGGAACGAATGAACATCCTCGCCAGTTCGCAGGCCTTATACACAGCAACCGAAGCTGTTACCCCCAAAAGGATATGTTTGCCCTTAAATCCGCTCATATCAACTATCTCCGGCTCGTCGCTTTTTGAATCTTGCAAGCCATTCCGGCGGAATTTCTTCCGAAGCTATATACTCGATAAAGGCCGCGAATTTCTCAGTGGTGATAATTCCAATCGAATGCTCGAGTTTGCAGGCCTCGTCGTCCGCAATCATTTCCGGCACCCCAAGAATATCGACCAGAAATTCTCGGAAAAGCCCGTGACGCCTCACCACAGCCCTTGCAACAGCCGCGCCTCTCGCCGTGAGGGTTACATCGCGGTATGGCTCATGCTCGACGAATCCCATCTCGGCGAGTTTTGCGATTATCTGCGTTACCGAAGGCCGCGATACGCCCATAGCATCGGCAATTTCGCTAATATGCGCACGCCCGGATTTCTCTATCAAATTCAAAATCGATTCGAGGTAATCCTCTAAATTTGTCGAAAGGTCTTCCATAGCGTATATTTTAGGTTAAATTAACATCATAGTCAAGACAACAATTCAGATACTTCATCGCACCGCCCAATACAATGAAATATAAGCTATTGCAAGAAATGCTTAATTTAACACTTGACATGATAATCAATATTTCTTACTTTATAATAAAGTTGGACATTTAAAAAGGAGCGGTGATGAAAAAGAACACCCTCTGTTTAGCGTTATTATTGACACTTCCCCTTATTCTCCTCGCGGCCCCGGAGGATCCGGGCTTCGGCATCTATATCGCTCCAATGCTCGGCTCGGGGCATTTTGGGGTCTCGGCGACAAATATGCCGATATTCATCGACAGAACCCCGAACACGGTCGTAACATCTGTTAATCCTTCCATGACCGAAGCCACGCGCGGCTCATCCTTCGGCGGCAAACTGGGATTTTTCTACCGCCCGGACAATTACGATCGCAGACATCGGTTCGATCTCGAAGCCCAGTGCGATTTCTTCTCGAACCAGTTTCATTTCGGAAACGAAGAGACCGACATCCTCGGAAATACCGTCGAGGGCTTCGAATCCTGGACAATGAACGGCATCGGGATTGTCGGAAGAATGCGATGGTCGGTCGAGTTAGATGACCGCTGGCAACCCTATGTTCATATGGGATACGGAGTTAATCTCCTAAGCCTCGGCGAGGCCGACGGTGTTGGCCACGGTTTTAATGTCGGCGCGGGAATGAGAGTTCGCCTCTGTAGCAAATACGCCTTTTATTTAGAATATGAAACTTCCCCGATGCAACCGGTGAACCTCGCCTATTCTGACCTCGGAAAAAATCTCGGCACAATTCAAAACACCATCGGCATCCACCCCGGATTCAGCCAGGTTACAGTCGCTTTCGAGCTTCCCATAAGCTTCTGCCTCGATTGCGGAAAGGGACGCTATTGAAGAATTTCCTCCTGATAGCCCTTTTCGTATCGCTTCTCGCCATTCCGGCGGAGGCACGGTATCCGGTTTTCGAGTGCTTCGACTGCTACGACAGCCGCGGCGAGAGCACCGACGCCTATCATTTGGGGATTACAGCTTCCGCGCTTATCGGCACAGGGCCATTCGGACTGGATGTCATCGGCTCGGTGGTCGAGCTTCAGAGCAACGATATTTACCGTATAACTAATTTCCGCGAAGAGTTCGACTATCTCTGGGGATTCGAGGCCGGCGGATTTCTGCGTCTGCCAAAGGGCGAGCGAATCGAGATTCTGACAACCTTCGCCAAAACAAATCTCGGCCTAATCGCCACCTACAGCGAAAACCAGACCGACGACTCGCTGATGACCTACCGCAAAGACAGCCTTCACATAATGATAACCGAGATAACCCCGAAACTGCGCCTTTCCGCCGCGATGCCCTACGGCCTCGAACCTTATATCGGCGTAGGCCTGATGGCGGACATCTTCGAAATCGACGAAACATATCGTGTGAATGGTATTTACTACGACCAGCTCGGCGGCGGACTCGAAGCTTCGCTCGGCAATTCGAGCAAAATCTCACTCTCCGGGCTTGAACTATTACTGGGCACCAAGGTCCGTATAACCGACTATCTCGCCTTCCACCTCGACGCCAGCGGCGTTTTCATGCCGAACAAAAACATTACCCTCGGCGAAATTAACAATACTGTCGCCGCAACAGACAGATACGGCAACCCCCGCGAACCGCAGGAAATATCGGTCATCCCGCGCGAACACCGTCTTCGGCTCACCCACGCCACAATCCGTTTCGGCGCTGAGATTTCCTTCTACATGATTTCACTTTAAGCGTAAAAGAAATGCCCCCAATGCAAAAAGCATCGGGGGCACGAAAACCGCTGTGCGCGATTATTAATTCCCCGGTTGGGGAATCGCCATTTTGATAAGATTCTCCAGGTTAGGAAGCTTGATTTCTTCGACCTTGCCGGTGATTTCCGAGGCCGCCTTGTCGCCATGCGCTAAAAGCTCGGCACCGCCCTGCCCTATCTGCTCAGCCTTCACCATTCCGAAGGGGCCGGCTTTCTCGGAAAACCAAATATACGAGACCATCTCGTCGTTTTTGATTGTCGCACGAACCGTCTCGAATTTGCCCGCGGGCACCTCGATAACAACATCCTTCTCGATTTCGACAGAAAGGTCGTCGGGGGGTTGCGATTTCTCGGTATTCCCTTTTTCCGGTTCCGAAGTTCCAAGTATAGAGGCCATCTGGCTAACATCAACCTTGCGCGCGGTCTCGCCCTTGCGCTGAGTTATCATATAACTAAAAGACCCTTTATCCATCGGATCCGCGCCGGCGAACTGGGTTATGACCCACATGCCCTCGCTGTCGGTCATCTTCATCTCGAACACGAAAGGCTCTTTTCCCTCCGGCTCGACCTTAAGCACGCTGAACTTCAGATTGCTCGCCTTGCCATCTTTGTCGATAATCTTATATTCGGCCCAAGAACCCTCCGAGTAGTTCGGCGTGAATTCCGTGTTGTCGAAGACGTTCTGAATCAGCTCCAGTTGAGCGAACGCGGTCGCGGAAAGCATTGCGATCGTTAACAGAAGAACAAACCTTTTCATTTTTACTCCTTTTCGTTTGTTTCTTAAAAAATCTCGTTTATGTAGCAAAAACCTTACCAACTTAGCCTATTTCGGGATAGGCCTAAGCTCGATAATGTCCTTATTGAACCAAGTCGTAATAAGCCAGTCCGAGAAAAAATTGAAGCCCACTATGGCATCCACGCGAATCGGCAACCCCTCGATATTCAAATGTGACAAATCCGATACGACGATTTTGTAGTCGTCTCTGAGAATTGGACCCACCGAGAGTTTTTTCGGCGTGATTACCGGAACTGCGCGTTTTGCTTTGTCCGCGCCCATCAGCGTGTCCGATTCCCCCTCGATGTATGAATCTTCGGGAAGCGCGGTGAAAATCTCCGGCACCAAAACCCCCGCCGGCGCGCCAGAATCGAGAATTACCTTAACCTTGACCCCCGAAGCGAACTCCGCCTCGGTCGAGAGCAAATGCATCGTCCGGTCGAAGGGAATCACATGTGTCGGTTGACGCGAGAAAATCGGGTCGCCCGGAATATCCATCTCGATTTCACCGTCCGCACCAAGCCTGTGCAAAATCATCTTGTTGCCCGAGTAATCCAATGTCCACGCGAATTTGCTCAGAAACTCCGTCCCCAACAACCCCACAATTTCGACTTCCATAGCCTCCGAAAGATGGTCGAGGTCCATCGTTATCGCGGTGAGATTAGAGACCTCGAAATCGCCGATTTTGAGATAATCTATCATAATCGCGCCAGTTTTTTCGATTGCCCCGCCGGCACCAAGAGCTTCGATAGCGGTCGCCATCGGTTGTCCAGCATCAAATTTGTCGGCATGTTTGAATCCGACAATCGAAATCGGCGTGCCGTTATCGACCACGAAATTCGCTATCGAACCATCGCCAAGCCCCACCTCGACGATAATATGATCGTGCTCCGCCGAAAAATCGATTATCGTAAAATGCGGCCCTTCGATGTCGAAATTAAGCTGTGTCGTCGGATCCTGAATAATCATAGGTTGTGCAACTCCCGATCCAAGCGCGAGGATTTTCCAAACACCGTTTTCCATAACCACATCCATAACATCGGTGCCTTCTCTCTTTGCGCCCATCGCTTCGATTTCACCGGTAATATAAACCCGTATGAAACCGTCCATCTCCTCGGCCTCGATCTCATTTATCACGTTGAATTGATAAACTCCCGTCGAAACAATCTGCTGAAGCACCATCGGCGAAATCTGCGGCCCTGCGCCGCTAAAATCAAAATTCGTTGCGAGTTTTCCCTCGATTGCACTGTAATTCTTCTCGCTCAAAGCAGACCGATATGATTCCACAAGCTCGCCAACCCCCTGCGGAACCTCCCCTACAGCAGACAGCGCAAACAAAAGCACAAAAACCAACAAAGAAATTTTTCTCATACTAAACTCCTAACTCGTAATTCCCCTGCCTGTCGAATAATTCGCGCCGAAACGCCCCTCGCGAAGCTGTATCCTTCGCCATTTATCGCCGACTTTTTCGATATATACGCCGTTAAAAATCCCGTTCATCCACGCGCTTTCCGTGTTAACATTTGTAATTACTACAATAATAAAGCACGTTTGCGCGTTATACGAGGCCATATAATCCGCCGATTTGGCAATCTGACGGTATTCGGTCAGGTCGGGGAACATTTTAATCGAATAGGCGGCGTAGTTTTTGCCAATCGTCTCGCTAATCTCCTGCACAGAGGCGGTCCAACTAAGGCTGAAAACCGGATCCGCGCCGCTTGCTCCCCCGACAAGATTGAAAAGCATATGCGAAAAATCGGTCGCATCGCTGGGAAGAATCTCATATCCGGTTGTGCCGTCGGCTCGCTCGAAAAGGTTGATTTTATCGACATAGATGCGGGCGTCCGCGAATCTTGCAAGGCTGTCGTTCATATTTACAGACACTTGAAACCCGCCGACCGGTCCGCCGCCGCAGGAAATCGCGACGACAATGCCAAGGATGGATATAAAAAGCAGTATTTTCCAGAGGATTATGCGCAAATTAAATTCCCTGTATCGATTGGACATCCTCCTCGGAGCCGAGGAGGACGAGTTTGTCCGCTTTTTTTATAAACTCGCCGGCCCCCGGCACGACTATCACCGAAGGCTTATCTTCCGGCGAAGCTCTCTTGATAGCGAGCAATTCGACACCGTATTCTCTGCGGAGATTCAGATCCAGAAGCGTCTTGCCCTCGAAATCTTTTGGGGTAACCATCTCGACGATGATATAGCCTTCAGTCAGCGGAATATGGTCGATAATATTTGGAGCGGCTATCGCAGAGGCAATTTTCTGGGCGATTTCCTTCTCGGGATATACAATCTTCGTCGCACCGACAGCGCTAAGCACCCTTCCGTGCTCCTCAGAAATCCCCTTCGCGATAATCTCCGGAATTCCGCTTTCTGCAAGATTCAATGTAGCGAGGACACTCGCTTCGATATCGTCCCCGAGCGCCACGATTGCGACATCGACCTCGCCGATGCCGCTACTCGCGATGAACTGCGCCTCTGTGGCATCCCCGACAACGGAGTGGGTTACGATTCCGCGAAGATCGTCCGCTCTGGACGGATTAAGATCGACAGCAACAACCTGCAAACCCTTCTTAGAAAGCTCTTTCGCCACTGTCGAACCAAAATTGCCAAGGCCGATCACTGCGAATTGGCGCATTTGTTACTCCCTTGCTTCGTTGTTATCAATTCGCTGTAACGGCTATAATATATGATTCCGGAGATAATAGTCAAAGCCATTGCGATGGAAAGGAAAATCCATTTCAAAATTGTCATATCGGCAAAAGCGGAAATAAAGACCGCGCCCCACGCCAACGGAGTAATCCGCCCCCAAAAAACCGGTGTTACAAGCGTGCCGTAGTTGACGAAAATCTTCATGCCGAATATTAGTATGCTCAAGTCTCTCAACAAGATAAGCGCGATAGCCCATAGGGGAATCCATCCCTTGAAAGCAAAAGCGATTGCAATCGTGTTGATCGTGATTTTATCGACCACCGGATCCATCGCCGCGCCGACAAGCGAAATCTGACCAAGCGCTTTCGCCAGAACGCCGTCTAGAACATCGCTGAGGAACATATAGAATCCCATCGCGATTGTCGGTATCGGCCCCAATTCGTCAAGATGATTGAGGCTCCAAACCAAAAATGGCAAAACGATAAGTCGCGATACAGTAAGAACATTCGGAATAGTCAGCGCTCTGTCAACATAAACCGATTTCTCGTATTTACTGTGATATTTTTTATCGAGATAGTCTATATTTTCTTCGGGTTCGATCATACCGCTCCGGTTGGCTCTTTGTCCCAGCCATGCATTCTCGCAAGCTCTTTTTCGCGTTCCATGCCGACAACCTCCCGCGCCGAAACACGCGTCCTGCCGCCGCTCTCAAATTTCTCGATTATATAATGCCTATCCGCCATTCGTGCAATCTGCGGCAAATGCGTAATTACCAATAATTGCTTCGATTTCGACAAATTCACCAGCGCTTTCCCGATATGCCGCCCGATATCGCCGCCGATGCCGGTATCGACCTCGTCGAAAACGAGCATTCCACTCTCCTCCATGTCGATAAAGAGCGTCTTAAGCGCGAGCATAATCCGCGACAGCTCGCCACCGCTCACAATCCCCGCCAACGGGCGCAAATCCTCTCCGGGATTCGTCGAAATATAGAACTCCACGGTTTCAAGCCCAGTCGTTAGAAGTTCGTTGCTTCCAAAAAATTTGACTTCGAATAGCACCCTGTCCATGCTCAATGGCGCGAGCACCTCGATAATCTTATCTGCAAGTCTCGGTGCGGCCTTTTTGCGCTTTTCCGAGAGATCGGACGCCATCTCGACAAGCCTCATGCGTTGTCTTGTAATTGCTCGTTCCAATTCCTCGCGCTCGATAAGAAGCCTCTCGACCTCGCCGGCCTCGCCCTTAAGTTCTTCGGCATACTCGATAAGCGATTTTATGTCGCGGTTATATTTCCTGCAAAGCCTTTGCAGAGCCATTTGGCGATGGCGCAATCTCTCGGCCTCCTCAGGGTCGATATCCACACTCCCCGCGATTCCACCTATCTCCCGCGAAGCCTCCTCGAGGGTAACCACCGCGGTTTCGAGCATCTCGACGATCTCTGCGCCGCACGGAACAAGCTCCGCTATATCGGCGATCATCTTTTGGGCGGATACAACATTAGAAACGGCGTTGCATTCACCCTCAGAAAGAGCTATATGCGCGCCTCCGGCCTTTTCGGCGATCGTCTCCGCGGACTCGATTAGGCGCATTGTTAAAGTCAACTCTTCCCATTCGGCAACATCGAGCGCCGCCGATTCAAGCTCGGAAAGCTCATATTCGCGCAAATTCGCACGGTTTTCGGCCTCGGTTATCTTCGCGGAAAGACGTCGAAGCGCGTTTTTTTGAGACTCCAACTGCTGAAACTCGGCGTAATAGGCCGCCGCGTAAGCTTTATGTCCGCCGAAAATATCGAGAAAATTAATATGCGTCTCCGGATCGAGAAGAACATGGTGCTCGTGCTGTCCGAGAAGATCGGCGAATCTCGCGGTGGCATCCTTTAGCTCGGCCATATTCACGGGGGTTTCGTCAATCCACGCCGAACTTCGACCGTTTTCGGAAATTTTCCTTTTAATATGGACATTCCTCCCGCCCTCGAAGAAAACCCCCTCTATAACTGCCTCCCTTTCGCCGGTGCGCACCTTTCCCGAATCCGCTCTTCCGCCCAGCAAAAGCTCTATCGCGCTAACCACAAGCGATTTGCCCGCGCCGGTCTCGCCGGTAAGCACACAGAATCCCTCGCCGAAGTCGAATTCCGCCGAGTCGATAACCGCGAGGTTTGATATTTTCAGATGCTTCAACATTATTCTCGAAATCGATATTTATTTAACATAGTGGAATATCGCCCGCAAGTCAAGAACAGATAATCGGAGGCAGTCGCATCAACAACCCCAAAAAAAGGGCGGTCAATTGACCGCCCCTTCTGAATTCCCTGTGAAATCCCTATTGATAGCGGATTTTGTCGAGGGTCTTTTTGTCGAGTTTCATCATTACCTCGGTGAGAAGCTTGATGAGATTATCGACATCGTCGCGGTGAAGAATGCCGTAGTGGCTGTGAATATAGCGCGTGGCGATACTGCATGTCAGGCTGGGGATTCCGCTTCTGGTTTTGGCAAAAGCACCGCCGTCGGTGCCGCCGTAGCGAAGACTGCCCATCTGATAGGGTATCTTGTTCTTGTCGGCGGTTTCGAGCACGAAATCGAGAAGCCTCGGGTTCGGAAGAAGACTTCCGTCCATAACGCTAATCGATGGGCCTTTGCCGATCTTTTCGCCCCATTCCGCATTCGGTGAACTCGGTATATCCGCCGCAAGCGTAACATCGAGGGCGATAGCGACGTCCGGGTTAACATGGTATGCGCTTGTGGCCGCACCGCGAAGACCGACCTCTTCCATCACAGTGCCGCCCGCATAAAGCGTGTTCGGGTGCTTTTTGTCCTTAAGTGCTTTGGCGACTTCGATAGCCACCGCAACGCCGATACGGTTGTCCCAGGCCTTCGCCATAAGGAATTTGCCGTCCGGACCGAGTTTCTCGAACTCGGCATAGGGCACGATTGGATCGCCGACGCGGATTCCGAATTTCTCGGCCGCTTCGTTGTCCTCGGAAGCTCCGATATCGACATAGAGGTCGTCGATGTCCATGACCTTGTTGCGCTCATCGGCTTTCATTCCATGCGGCGCTTTCGACCCGATAATACCGGTAACGAGATCGCCCTTCCGTGTGCGAATGACGACCTTTTGGCTCAAAAGCACATGCGGCCACCATCCGCCAAGCGGGTTAATCTTGAGATAACCGCTCTTAGTGATTCCGGCAACCATGAACCCAATTTCGTCCATGTGCCCCGCGATAAGGATCTTCGGCGAATCCGAAGTTCCCTTTTTAATACCGAAAGTGCTCCCAAGGCCGTCGCGGACGATGCCGCCCAACGGTGAAAGCTCTTTCTCGACATATTTCCCGACCTCTTCCTCGAAACCGCTCGGTCCGAAAAGATCGGTGATTTCTTTGAGGAATTTGTCGCGAGCATCCATTTTCACTGCCATGTTTTGCCCTTTCTGCAAGTGTTAATTTCTATATCGATATGTTAAATATAAAATTGGCTGAACGCAAACAAAAAATGACCGCGCGGTCGTTTTTTTTTGAATTTATAAAAAAACCGAAGGGTGATCCCCTCCGGTTTTGGTTTTTTTGATTTCTAAAACGCCGCAAATTAGCGCGGTGTATCTATCTGAGCCTGAGCCGCCGCAAGACGCGCGACAGGCACACGATAGGGACTACAGCTTACATAATTCAGCCCTGTGCGATGGCAGAATTTCACCGAAGAAGGCTCTCCGCCGTGCTCGCCACAGATACCGAGTTTGAGATTCGGATTCGCTTTTCTGCCAAGCTCGCAAGCTATTTTAACAAGCTTGCCAACTCCGCGCTGATCGAGCACCTGGAATGGGTCCTTCTCGTAGATGCCCAATCGAACATACTCCGGAAGGAATTTCCCTGCGTCGTCGCGCGAGAATCCGCACCCCATCTGTGTGAGATCGTTCGTGCCGAAACTGAAAAAGTCGGCCTCTTCGGCGATTTCATCAGCGGTAACCGCCGCGCGCGGGATTTCTATCATCGTCCCGATTGTGTAAGGGATATCATCGCGCGTCATTCCAGCCTCCGCGAGCACTGTCTCGGCGGTTTCGATAACCACTGCCTTCTGAAGGGCAAGCTCTTTGATCTCGCCGACAAGCGGGATCATTATCTCGGGATGAACCTCGATCCCCTCTTTTTTGACCTTCACAGCCGCCTCGATAACCGCGCGGGTCTGCATCTCGGAAATCTCCGGATAGCTGATTCCGAGACGGCATCCGCGATGGCCGAGCATCGGATTAGTTTCCGCGAGGGAGTGAACCTTTTCGCGAATCACCGAAACCTCGACACCAAGCTGTTCTGCTACCTGTTTCTGTCCGGCCTCATCGTGTGGAAGGAATTCATGAAGCGGCGGATCGAGAAATCTAATCGTCGCCGGCCTTCCCGCCAATGCGCGGAAAATCCCCTCGAAATCGTCGCGTTGAAGCGGTAGAATCTTCGTAAGAGCCTCTCTGCGCGCCTCTTCGTCTTTCGCGAGGATCATCCTGCGGAAAGCGATAATCCTGTCAGCCTCGAAAAACATATGCTCCGTTCTGCAAAGACCGATTCCCTGCGCGCCGAAATTCACCGCAACAGTGGTGTCTTTCGGAGTGTCGGCATTGGTGCGGACGCCCATAACGCGGATCTCGTCGGCCCAACCCATGAACTTGTGGTATTGTCTGAACAATAACGAATCATCGGGTGCCATCTCCCCGCCGAGCACCTGCAGGATTTCCGAAGGCTTGACCGTGATCGGCCTGCCGTAAACCTTGCCGGCAAAACCGTCGATAGAAATCGAATCGCCCTCTTTGAATTTCCTGTCGCCGATGTTTAGCGTTCTCGTGCTATAATCAATGACGACCTTTTCCGCGCCGGCTACACAGGGCACACCCATTCCGCGAGCCACCACGGCGGCATGAGAGGTCATTCCGCCGCGCGCGGTGAGAATCCCCTCCGCAACTGCCATTCCGCCGATATCCTCCGGCGTGGTCTCGATGCGGGTGAGAATAACTTGACCGTGCTTGCGTAAATATTCCTCGCGCTCGCGCTTGGGAAGCTTCTCCGCCTCGGCTTTGGCTTTATTTACAACCTCCTCGGCATGCTCGGAGGAAAAAACCAGTTTGCCGGTAGCGCCTCCGGGCGAGGCTGGAAGCCCACAGGCAAGGTCCTCGCCCTCGACCTCGGCCCTCGAAACATCGCTGTGATCCAATATCGGCGCGAAAAGTTGGTTCAACTGCTCCGCATCCACACGCATCATCGCGGTTTTACGGTCGATAAGCCCCTCTTCAACCATCTCGACCGCAATCCGCAAAGCACCGAAAATAGTTCGTTTGCCGTTGCGTGTCTGAAGCATCCACAGTTTGCCGTCCTGAATCGTGAACTCGACATCCTGCATATCTTTGTAATGTTTTTCGAGAGTCTCGCGGATTTCGAGAAGCTGGGCGTAAATCCCGGGCATCTCCTTTTCGAGATCGGCGATAGGATGCGGTGTGCGGATTCCGGCCACAACATCCTCGCCCTGCGCGTTCATAAGATACTCGCCATAAAATTTGTTCTCGCCGGAGGAGGGATTCCTCGTGAAAGCCACACCGGTGCCGCAATTTTCGCCCATATTCCCGAAAACCATCGCCTGAACATTCACTGCAGTGCCCAGAAGACCCTTGATGTCATTCAATTCGCGATATTTGACCGCTCGCGGCGTGTTCCAGCTTCCGAAAACAGCGTCGATAGATTTGCGAAGCTGTTCCATCGGGTCGGAGGGGAAATCCTCGCCGGTGTGCTCTTTGTAGATTTTTTTGTAATTCGCGACAAGTTCTTTCAAATCTTGCGCGGTAAGGTCTGTGTCCATTTTCACGTCGGCCTCGGCCTTTTTCAGCTGAATTGCGGCCTCGAAATGCTCGTGGTGGACGCCCATTACGACATCGCCAAACATGTGAATAAATCTGCGGTAAGCATCCCAGCCGAAACGCTCGTTGCCGGTCTTTTCGATGATGCCGCGCACCGATTCCTCGTTTAACCCGAGGTTCAGCACCGTGTCCATCATTCCGGGCATCGATGCCGCCGCGCCGGATCGCACCGAAACCAGCAGTGGGTCCTTCGTGTCGCCGAACTTCTTGCCCATCGCCCTTTCAAGCTTGCCAAGTTTCTCCTCGACCTGTCCCCAAAGCTCCGGTGGGTAGGCTTTGTCGTGTTTGTAGTAATAGTCGCAGACTGTCGTGGCTATAGTAAACCCCGGCGGAACGGGAATTCCTATCCTGCACATCTCAGCGAGGTTCGCGCCCTTGCCGCCGAGTATCTGACGCATACTCGCATCGCCGTCGGAATCGCCCGCGCTGAAGAAATAGACGTAATTTTCTGCCATTTGTTCCTCCTATCTAAAATTGCTTTTCATTGACCTATTTGCATTTATCCATTCTGCACTTATCGCAGACTTCTTCCACAACTATCGGGTAATTCCCGCTGAAACAGGCATCGCAGAAACCTATCTCCGGCAATCCCTCCACCGCAAGCATTCCTTCGAGAGAGATATAACCGAGGCTGTCCGCGCCGATATATCTCGCCGTCTCCTTCACCGAGGCCGAGCTTGCAATAAGCTGTTCGTAGGTCGGGGTGTCTATGCCATAATAGCAGGGATGCTTTATCGGCGGGCTTGCGATGCGCAGATGCACCTCTGCGGCGCCAGCCTGACGGATCATCGCGATAAGCGCACGCGAGGTCGTTCCGCGGACAATAGAATCGTCGATAACCACAACGCGCTTGCCCCTAAGGATTCCGCGCACCGGATTATATTTGATTCGAGAACCGAAATCGCGTATCGCCTGCCGCGGTTGAATAAAAGTCCTGCCGATATAGTGATTCCTAATAAGCCCCAGTTCGAAGGGGATTCCGCTCGCTCTCGAATAGCCCAAAGCCGCCGTGTTGGAGCTGTCCGGCACCGAGATTACGATGTCGGCATCGCAGGGCTGTTCCTTCGCCAGAATCTCGCCCATTCCCCTACGGATTCTATCGACATTCGTGTTGAAAATCCTACTATCCGGCCTCGCGAAATAGATGAACTCGAAGATGCAAGCCGCGGATTTCGCCTTCTCGAAGGGAAATCTGCTCTCGATACGGCCGGATTTGTCAACGACAACCATCTCGCCCGGTTCGAGGCTTCTTCCCAACGGAAAATCGAGCAAATCGAAGGCGCAGGATTCGCTGGCGAAAACCACTCCACCGCCCGGAATCCGTGTCATCTCGAGCGGTCTAACGCCCTGCGGGTCGCGAACCGCGATAAGATAGTCCGGTGTGAGAAACACAATGCTGAAAGCGCCGTGAACCTGCGAAAGCGCTTCTGCGATGCCATCGGGAGTGGATTCCGCGGAACTTCGAGCGAGAAGATGCAGAATCACCTCGGTGTCGGTGGTTGTGCGGAAAATCGAGCCTTGCGCTTCCATTCTTCTGCGAAGTATCTCCGCATTCACCAGATTGCCGTTGTGCGCACCCGCTATTTGTCCGCGTTTGTAGTCGATAGTAAAAGGCTGGGCGTTAGAATAGGTGGTTTGGCCGGTGGTAGAATACCGAACATGCCCGATTGCGGCATTTCCGGTCATATCGCAAAGCTTCTCCGGTGTGCCGAAAACAGTGCTCACAAGACCGAGACCCTTGCTCTCCATCAGCCGTTCGCCATCGGAAACCGTGATACCGGCGGATTCCTGGCCGCGATGCTGAAGCGCATAAAGCCCCATATAAGTCTTGGAGGCGGCATCGTCGCATCCGTGAATTCCGAAGATGCCGCAATAGTGATTTAGTTTGTCCAACTTTATGATTGTTAGAGGGTTATTGAAATATTCAATCAAAAAGAAAGGGCGGTTTTCCGCCCCTTCGTGGAACTAATGGATAACCATCCCCACAGTCGCGGGGAACCTTCCGCCGCCGAGTTTATAAATCTTTTCCAGATCGTATTTCTTAAGCGAGTTCCTCGTATCGAGAATCAGACGGGAATTTTCGACTATCATCTCCCAATCGTAAACCTTGTGATCCGTCGCGATTACTACCAAATCCGCTCCGGCAAGTATTTCCTTCGTAACAGGAACCGATTCGACCAAACCGTCAATCCATTGAATCGATTTGACATAGGGGTCGTTATAAACGACATCCGCGCCCTTTTCCTGAAACAGCTTAAGCAGATCCAGCGCGGGGGATTCGCGGACATCCGAAATATCGCGTTTATAGGCCATTCCAAGCAGGACTATCTTGCTTCCCTTAATCGACTTGCTATACTTATTCAGTATTTCGCCGGCCTGCGAGACCACATAGGCGGGCATACTGCCGTTTATCTCGCCGGCAAGCTCGATGAAGCGGGCGTAATAGTTCAGGCTTTTGAGTTTCCATGACAAATAATGCGGGTCGATTGGAATGCAATGGCCGCCAAGCCCCGGCCCGGGATAGAAAGGCATGAACCCGAAGGGCTTCGTCGCCGCGGCGTCGATTATCTCCCAAGCGCTGATTCCGAGCCTGTCGCACATAAGCGCAACCTCGTTCACAAGGCCAATATTGACACTTCTGAAGGTATTTTCGAGAAGCTTAACCATCTCGGCGGCCTTGGTCGAGGAAACCATCACCACATGCTCGATTGTCGTCTCGTAGAATGCTTCTGCGACCTCGTTGCAGGCCTCCGTAACTCCGCCGACAACCTTAGGCGTGTTGTGGGTTTGATAAATCGGGTTACCCGGATCGACCCTTTCCGGCGAGAACGCCAAAAAGAAATCCTCGCCGACCTTGAGACCGCTCTCTTCGAGCTTCGGAAGGATAAGCTCCTCGGTCGTGCCGGGATATGTCGTCGATTCGAGCACTGCGAAAGTCCCCGGAGACATGAACTCTGCTATTTTCATACACGAGTCGAGAATATAGGACACGTCCGGGTCTTTTGTTTTGTTTAAGGGTGTCGGGACACAAATCGTGATAATATCGGCTTTAGAGATAATCGAGGGATCGGTTGTGTTAAACAATTTGCCGGAATTTACCAAATCCGCGACAATCTCGGCGGGAATATCATCGACATCCGAGCCGCCGGAGTTGAGAATCTGAATCTTCCGTTCGGAGATGTCGTAACCATCGACCTTGTAGCCCGCTTTGCAGGCCTCGACCGCCAAAGGTAATCCGACATAACCCATCCCTATAACGCAGACCCGCGCGCTCCGATTCTTGATTTTTTCGATAAGTTCGGCCTTCGCATTTCCCATTTGTGCTCCTATTCTATGCGTATTGTTTTGTTTCAAATTGCAGTCAATTGTATGCTATTTTACACTATTAGATGCAAATGTATTCTATTTGCATACATTTGCATCACAATTAGCGGACCTTCGAACCGGCGGGAAGATCGCCGTCCGGAGTGAGAACTCGAATAACACCATCGCTTTCCGCCGCAAGAATCATGCCTTGCGATTCATGTCCGCGAATTTTTGCCGGCTTAAGGTTCGCCAGCATGACGATTTTTTTGCCGATAAGCTCTTCGGGGGCGTATGATTTGGCGATTCCTGCCACCAGCGGGCGAATCTCGCCGCCGATATCCACCTTTAGAAGTAGCAATTTGTCGGCATTCGGGGCGGGGGAGCATTCGAGAATCTCGGCCACTCGAATGTCTATTTTCGCGAATTCGGAGATATCGACAAGCTCTTCGTCCTTATCATTCAGCTTTTGTATTGCCGCTTTCTCGTCGATGCGTGGGAACAACGGTTTCCCGACCTCGATAATCGTCTCCGGCATCAGCTCGCCCCACTCGAAAGCCCTATCGAAACGAACCGGCATATTTTTCAGGCCGAGCCTTGCACGAAGTTCGTCGCAGGTGTCGGGCATCACCGGCCAATATAGGATGGAAATCACACGCAAAGCCTCTGCGGCGTTGTATAGAACCGTTTCGAGACGCTCGTAATTGCCATCTTTTGCCAAAGTCCAGGGCGCAGTGCGTTCGAGGTATCTATTTGTCTCTCGGACAAGCTCATTGGCGGCCTCGAGGGCTTTAGACGGCCGCATCTCCCAGACCTCCCGCTTGACAGCCTCGGCGGTTTCGAGAGCGATGTCGCGAAGCTGTATTTCGTCCTCGCCTGCGGTGCCGGAGGGGGGAATCAACCCGCGGAAATTCTGCTGAATTAGGGTCAGAATTCTGCTTGCCAAATTGCCCAAATCGTTTGCCAAATCGGTGTTGAGACGTGAAATCATCGCCTCGAAGGAGAACTGGGCATCCAGCGCGAAAACCTTCTCGCGAACAAGAAAATAGCGAAGCGCATCGCGTCCGAACATTCCGACCAATTTCGGAATCGGCACCGCGTTGCCGAGTGATTTCCCCATTTTGGCGGTCTCGACCATCCACCAACCATGCGAGAACACGCATTTTGGCGGCTCGATATCCAGCGCTTTCAGCATTGTCGGCCAATAAACGGCGTGGGTTGTAACGATGTCCTTGCCGATAAGATGAAAATCGGCAGGCCAGATATGCTCGAAACGGGGCATATTGTGCGGCCATCCGGGCGCGGTGGCATAGTTCAGAAGGGCGTCGAACCAGACATAGCAGACATAATCTTTATCGAATGGGAACTCGATGCCCCAGGAGAGCCGCTCTTTCGGGCGCGAGATACACAGGTCGTTAAGGCCTCCGCGCAAAAATCCGAGGATTTCGTTTCGGCGGCTATCCGGCTGGATGAAATTGGGGTTGCGCTCGATATGATCGATGAGCCATTCGCGATAATTGCTCATCCGGAAGAAGTAGTTTTTTTCGGTTAGAAACTCGACCGGCCTTCCGCAATCGGGGCAGTTGCCCTCTACGAGGTCTTTTTCTGTCCAGAAACGCTCGCAGGGCGTGCAATACCAGCCGGAATACTCGTCGGCGTATATGTCGCCCTTCTCCCAGAGGGTTTCCAAAGCACGTTGAACGGCCTTTTCGTGGTATTCGTCGGTGGTGCGGATGAAATGGTCATTCTCGATTCCGAGTTCTTTCCAGAATTTCTGAAAATTCCGGACATATAGGTCGCAATGCTGTTTTGGGGTGATACCTTTGGCTTTGGCGGCCTCGGCGACCTTTTGGCCGTGCTCATCGGTTCCGGTGAGGAAGAAAACATCCTCGCCCGCTATACGGTGGTATCTTGCGACGACATCGGCGTTCACAGTTGTGTATGCGTGGCCGATATGCGGGTTGTCGTTGACATAATATATCGGGGTTGTGATGTAAAACGGCTTGTTCATGGTCTGTCCCTATCGATGGATTTTCGATAATAATTTGGTAATTTATACTTTCTATAGGTATATGTCAAGCGTGATTACGAGTTTTCTTAAAATTTAACGAGTCGGTAATTTTACGTGTTTTTTTACTTTTAACTTGCGCGATTGGGGAATATTACTTATTATTCGTCGATTGCATTTTTTGGTTGCTATCTGAAAATAATTCGATATATTGACGCCTTGAAATTTTTGAACCGGGGCTATAGCTCAGCTGGGAGAGCGCGTGACTGGCAGTCACGAGGTCAGGGGTTCGATCCCCCTTAGCTCCATTTTGATTCGAGGCGCTATTCAAGTGCCTCTTTTTTATTTTCTATGACCGATGTAAAGGGCATATTTTCGGCCAGCGCGACATTGGCCGGCACACTGACGCTGGATCAGCTTCTGCGCGTCCTTATGGACACCGCGGCTGATCTAACCGGCGCCGAGGCGGGGAGTGTTTTATTGCTGGATAAGGCGAGCGGCGACCTTGTTTTCGCGGTTGCAACCGGCGAGGGCGGCGCAAAACTTTCCGAAGAGCATATTCGTCCCGGAGATGGTATTGCGGGCTGGGTGGCGAAAACCGGTAAAGCAACGATGGTCAACGATGTCGCCTCTGACGACAGGCATGCGAGCGAATTCGACCGTAAAAGCGGTTTCACGACAACTTCTCTGGTAGCGGTGCCGATTTTTCAGGATGATAGTGTTATCGGTGTTCTCGAAGCTGTGAATAAGAAGCGCGGACGGTTCGATCAGTCGGATTTGACCGCCCTTTCAGCATTCGCGCAGATGGCTTCGGTTGCAATCTCGAACGCTCGGAAATTCGAGCGTCTGACGACTCAGAACCGTGAGCTTCGGGAACAGGCTTTCGGGAAATGGCGTCTCGTTGGTAACTCGCGTGTTATCAAGGAATTACGCGATATTATCACGCGAGTTGCTGTTACACCGACCACGGTTTTGATTACCGGAGAATCGGGCACCGGAAAAGAGGTTGTCGCTCACGAGATTCATCGTCTCTCGCGACGCACAGACGGCCCATTTGTGAAGGTTTCCTGCGCGGCATTGCCCGAGACGCTACTCGAAAGCGAGCTTTTCGGACATGAGCGCGGAGCTTTCACCGGCGCGACAGACCGCCGTTCCGGAAGATTCGAGGTCGCGAATGGTGGAACTATTCTTCTCGATGAAATCGGCGAAATAAGCCATACTGTCCAATCGAAACTCCTTCGTATCCTTCAGGAGAAGGAATTTGAGCGTCTTGGCTCGACGAAAACTCTCACGACCGACGCGCGGCTTCTTGCGGCCACGAATCGTGATTTGAGGGCGTTGGTGGCCTCGGGCGCTTTCCGCGAGGACCTTTTCTATCGTCTAAATGTTGTTCCAATCGAGGTGCCGCCACTCCGCGAGCATATCGAGGATATCCCGTTACTGATAGATTATTTCCTCGAAAAGCTTTCCGACCAGTTCCCGCATAGGATTAGAGGCGTCGAAGAGGATGCTTTGCGTCTTTTGGTAGCATATTCCTGGCCCGGCAATGTCCGCGAGCTTTTCAATATTCTCGAAAGGTGCGCTGTCATTAGCCCCGACGACATGGTTAGCGTGAAGTATCTGCCTTCGGAGATTACCGGCAAGAAGTCATATTCGGGTTCGGAGGATGTCGATTTGGGGATGACCTTGCCCGAGGCGGAGGAATCGCTTATTCGTCATGCATTGGCTTCCTGCGGGGGCAATGTCTCCGAGGCCGCGAGAAGATTAGAAATTTCGCGCGACAGATTCAGATATCGCTTGTTAAAATACAACATCGACCCATCTGAATACCGCTGATGTTCGATCTGAGACAAAAGGCGATGGAAGTCTCTGTCGGCGACGTGAAAATCGGCGGGGACAGGCCATGGGTGCTTATCGCGGGGCCATGCGCTATCGAATCGGCAGACATGGCTTTCGAGACCGCCGAGGTTCTTCGAGAAATCTCACATGAATTAGCTATTCCTTATATTTTCAAAGCGAGTTTTGACAAAGCTAACCGTATGTCGTGCGAATCTCTGCGCGGAGTGGGGATTGACGAGGGTTTGCGGATTCTCGGCGAGATTCGCTCGCGACTTGGGATTCCTGTTTTAACCGATATTCACGAGCCATCGCAGGCCGAGAAAGCCGCGCGCGTAGTTGATTGCCTTCAAATTCCGGCCTTTTTGTGCCGTCAGACCGATTTGGTCGCGGAGGCCGCGAGAACAGGCAAGCCTGTGAATATAAAAAAGGCACAATTCCTCGCGGCGGAGGATATGGCGCATATCGCCCAAAAGGCCGAAAATAGCGGATCGGGAGGAGTTATTCTCACCGAGCGCGGGACGAGTTTTGGATACCGTGATCTCATCGTGGATTTTCGGTCAATCGAAATAATGTCGCGCACAGGATGGCCTATTATTATTGATGTCTCTCATAGCCAGCAGAAACCGGGCGCTTCGGGAGGCTCCACCGGCGGAAGTCGTCGATATATCCCACATTTTGCCGTTGCCGCGCTTTCCCTCGGCGCCGACGGTGTTTTCCTCGAAGTCCACCCGAATCCCTCCGTGGCAATCTCGGACAAGACCACCCAGTGGCCGCTCGCGGAGATTCGCCCACTCCTCGAATTTCTGAAAAGCAATTTCCCGAAATAAGGCATCGAAGCTTATCTCCACCACCCCGACGTCGCGCCTTCTCTCATAAGCCTTTCCAAAGCGGCACGCTTTGGAAAGGTTGTGAGAGAAGGCCATGCGTTTCGTTTGGGCGAAACGCATGGCTCCACGCTTCGCGTGGAGCGCGACGTCGGGGAGACTGCAGACGGACTTTTTGCGTTAATTTTGCTCGACTCGATTTTCGAGGGCGCGCGAGAGAGTGGATTTGTCGGTAAATTCGAGATCGCCGCCGACCGGAAGACCGCGAGCGATGCGTGACACCCTTATTCCGAGAGGTTTGATAAGACGTGCGAGGAACATGGCAGTAGTATCGCCCTCGGCGGTGGGGTTTGTTGCGACTATAATTTCGGTTACCACACCCGATTTGAGACGCTCGAGAAGGGGTTGAATCGAGAGTTGTTCGGGGCCGATGCCGGAAAGTGGATCTATCACTCCGCCGAGAACATGGTATAATCCTCTGAAACTGCCGGTCGATTCAATTGCGAGAAGATCGGAGATATCCTCGACAACACAGATTATCGAGCGATCTCTTCGGGAATCGGAGCACAAATCGCAAGGATCTTTATCGGAAAGAGAGTTGCAGACACTGCAGAACCGAACATTATCAATCATTTTTCGGATCGAATCAGCGAGGACATAGGAATCTTCGCGCGGTTTGTGAAGGAGATGGAAAGCGATACGCCGTGCGCTTCGGACACCGATACCCGGAAGCCGCGCGAGCTCGCCTATAAGATTGTCGAGAGAATCTGGAATTGCTGGCATAATTTTTAGTAATTATCTACCGAAGATTGCGGCAGAATTATGTGGGGAGTTATATAAACAACAAGCTCTGTATTTGATTTATCTTGGCTGTCGTAACGGAATAATCTTCCCAAAATCGGAAGATCTTTTAGAACCGGGACACCGGAATTTGTGGTGCTCAACCCCTTTGAAGAAATGCCGCCGATTACCAACGCGCCTCCGTTATCGACAATACATGTAGTTTTAGCCTCGCGCTCAATAATGATATATTGTCCGGATGCGCCTTCACGATAATCGTTTTTCGTAACTTTGACATCCATTGCGACGCGGTTCGAGCTTGTAACATGAGGCTTTACAGTTAATTCCACACCGGCATTGTAATAGATTGTAACAATATTGCCGGCTTCGTCGAGAACGGAGACAGGGACCTGATCGCCGGAGCGAAGGGTTGCCTCCTGATTGTCGAGTGTTACAATCTCGGGATTGTCCACTACCTCGCCGACATTGTCGCTAACCATCGCGCTAATCTGGGCGTCGATGTTATAATCGCCGGAAATGATTCCCCACTTGATCCTACCCATCGCCGCGGGGCTTGTGGGAGTAACATCGATGCTCACATTCTGGTTGTCCGGTGCAATTCCGGAGCCGGAAGCGCCCCAAACAACGCCCAGCTGGCGGATATAGTTCTTATCGACATTGACAATTTTTGCCGAAACACGAATCTGCGGCGTCTCGGTGTCCAAGGCCATTGTTAGGCTGTCGATACGCGGAAAAACCTCGCGTATGTCTTTTATAATCAACGAGTTCGTCCTCGAATCGACAATAATCTCGCCACGGTCGCTCATAGCCTGCCTGAGAACCTCGGTCATATTGCTCGCATCGGCATAATTAAGTTCTACAATCTTCGTTTCGAGCGGCAATAGTTCCTTTTGTTGTTTGTTATAATTGCGCGCTTCCGTGATTTGTTTGCGATAATCGGCCAATGTTTGCACTCGATAGATATTTCCATCGCGCGTAATGACGAGATCGAAGGTGTTGAGAACACTGCTTAGGCCTGTTTCCCAGCTTATCTCATAAAGCTTGAGATTGACTTTGCCCGATACCGCCGGATCGATCACGAAATTTACATTTCCCGTTTCGGCGAAGAATTGCAGAACCGCCTTGACATCGGCCTCTTGGAAAATGAGCTTCGGAAATATCTTATCCGCCTGATTTGTAACATTTCTGGGTGAAATAATCTCCGGCTCGTTCTCTAAGACGAATGGCATTACCTGATTCTGTTGCGCCGATGCCAAAAAGCAAAGCAGGGCGAGAAAAATGCTGATTATGTATAAGCTTTTCATAATATTAATTCTCCTTGATAAGTTCGAGGCTAACAGGGCGTATTACTCCGAATTCCTCGACATCGAAGCGGACAGTCGAGTCGGTAACCGCGCTAACTTTGCCGTCGGAGACCGTGTCTCCAACCCCGAGAATATACCCCCAGCTGTTTCGGTCCTGAAGGATTGCAAGATAATTGCCGTTGTCTGATTTTACAACTCCGACGAGCGTCAGGTCGTCCACATCGGGGACCGCCTCCGCGCCGAATTCTCGCTCTTTTCGAGGCTCCGCAACGATGAAGGGGTCGCGGAACTCTTTGCCCATATATGATACAACGGGCCTAACGAAGGTCATCTCACGGCCTTTGGCATCGATATGTTTCAGTTCGGTAAGGACACTGTCCGACTGGGGTTTTGTCTGTGTTGCGACTGTTTCGGCACGAGCTTCTATCGACTCCAGCGTTCTATCGGGGGTTGGCTCGGATGGCTTCGCAACAGGTTTCTCCGAGGGCGGAACAGCGCCGGGGGTATCTCTTCCAACCGACCAATGGCTGAAAGACGGATATCTCGCGGAAGGAATCATAACCTTGCCTCCGCGGGGGCCGTTCTCGATTCGGGTGTCGGATATCGGTTCGGCAAGGACAAGAACAATTCGGGTGATAGGAGTCGGTTTCGCCTGATATTGCGCCGAACGCATTTCGACCACAATCGATTTCGGCAAAGCAGGCAAATCTGAGGTTTTGAGCCGATGGACTCCGCCAATTAGGTCGATTATAAGCCTGTCGGGATTTGTAAGGTTTATCGTTTTGATGTCCGTTGGCCCGTCGGTGATAATCTCCGCGACAGTCGAGTCGTTTTTGAAAGACAGCGAAAAGCCCACGACGCCATAATCGGCGAAGCAGACGGCTGTGAGCAAGAGCATTGTCAAAATTGCGCTTCTCATCCGGAACGAGCCTCCATCCTCATCTGCGCTTCGGGGTCCATGGGCGTCTCTTGTGGGGTTCCTTCTTCTGGTGCTCGGTCACCGGCGGCACCAGTAGCGGCTTCGAGCCGTTCCGCCTGCGGCAGATGGTAAGATGTAATTACGAATAATGCTTTAACCTGTCCGCTCGCCGCTCTGTCGAGCTGAATATTTCGCGTTGTGGCAATAAAGGGCAGATTGGCGACATCCTGAAGAAAGGTGCCGAAATCGTGATATAGCGCTACGACCTCCATGCGGTAAGGATCCGCGATATAAAATTCCATTATCTCGGAAGGGTCGAGATCCATCCGCGAGATTTTGACATTGTTCTGACGCGCGGCCATGTTGATTTTATTTATGAAATCGGGGACATTTCGCTCGGTCGGCAGAAGTTTTTCGAGGAGTTTGTATTTGATGAAAGCGACTTCCAGCTCCGCCTCGATTTCTTCGAGCCTTCCTGCCTGAAGGCGCACCGATTGGAGCTTGAGATTGAACTCTTCGAGGGTTTTTCGTTTTTCCTGAATCAGCTCTTTGTTCGGCGAATAGAGCTGTGTGAACCAGCTGGCGACCATAATAATGAGAATCACCACTCCGCCGATGATTTTTTGGACAAAAGGGTCCTTTATGCTGATGTCTGACAAGGTCATAGTTAGTTCCCAAGTCCTCTTACAGATTCCTTTGCAAGGTCCGGGTCGAGACTGAGGGCTTCTTTGCCCTTATCCACGATACTTCGCGCTCTTCCCGGGCCGCCGACCGCTTCGGTTGCGGGCACTGGCGCGAATCCGGGCGAAATGAACTCGCCCGCGAAACCCTCGGCGCCTTCGAATTTAACATTGCATGATAGCTCGTATTTGAAAATCGGAACACCCTGCGCAGGGCTTTCGTCGCGGATATAGTTAAGTTTGATTTCGTCGAAATATTTCGATTCGATAAGCCCCACGATAAGATTTGCGACCCCTTTAAGGTTGTAGCTTTTGCCGGTGAGCGTGAGAATACGCTCTATCTCCCGGAAATTTTCTATCCAAACGAATTCCGGAATTAGCTTGCTGAAATCCTCGATCATTTTCACCGAAAGCGGGCGCTGAATATCGAGATTTTGGATCGCGGACATGCGGGTCATGATTTTATCACGAAGGGCACGAGCTTCTTCGACCTTTTTAATTTGTTGGTTAAACTGCTGTATTTCGGCCTCCACGCGGGCGATTTCGTCGTCGAGACGCCCTATTTCGGCCTGCTGGGTTGTAGTCTGAACCCATAGAACGAGGCCTATTACCACGAGAATCGCAATTATATAAATGAGATATTTATCGAAGAAAGGGACTTTCTTCTTTTTGCGAAGCTCCTTCGGTATTAGGTTAATCCTTATCATTCGGTTCTCAATGCCAATCCTATTGCGTTTGTATATAGCGAGGCGACTCTTTCGGGGTCGATGCCGGAAAAGACCCCCGGCCCGGGCGTGAATGCGCGGAATGGGTTCACGACTTCGACCTGCACGGCGAGTTTTGAAGCCAAAGCATCCGGGACATCGCGTATTAAAGCGCCTCCGCCGGAAAGGAACATCTGCTCGACCTTGATTCCGCCGGTTACATTTTCGATATATCCAAAAGCCACGTCGAGGCCGAGTTTCAGCTCGTCCACGGCGTTGATAATCGCCTGTCTGTAGGGTGTGTCGTCTTCGATTGGAAAGTCGCCCTTTATGAGGTCGTTGAGGTCGTCGGCGGAAAGCCGAAGTTCAGTTTGAAGGCTGTTCCAAATCTCGCGTGCGCCGCTGGAGACATCTCGGACGGTATAATAGCGGCCGTCGATGATGAAAGTAAGGTTCGTCAGCGTGTGTCCGATATTCGCGAGGACCAGCGACCCCTCCTCGGGGAAGCCGTAGTTGAACTCGAAGGCGTTATAATTGGCGAAAAAGTCGATGTCCATGATAATCGGATCGAGTCCGGCGTCCCGGACGATGCCGAAATATTCCTCGACAAGCTCTCGCCGGACAGCCACAAGGATTAGGTCCTCTTTTTTGCCCGAGTCTGTTTTGCCGAGCGAATAGTAGTCGAGGACGATGCCGGAGGTTCCTGTGGGGATGCGCTGTTCGGCTTCCATTAGGACAGCATCCTCCATTTTCATCTTTTTGCCGCCTGTTACGACATGGATTCTATCGGTGAAAACCTTGTGTCCTGCCACGTTAATGACCACATCGAGGGCTTCCGGCGCGACCTCTTCGACAAGGGTTTGGAGCGTGTAGATCAGCCCTTCGCGGTCTTTGATGTCTTTTTCTACGATTGCGCCGTTGGGCAATTCTTTTGACCCGAAAGCGAGGAGTTGGCGTTTTCCCTCGCCCTGACCGCTAATTTTAACCAGCTTGACCGAGTGTGTGCCTATGTCTAAACCATAGGCGGCCTGAGCTTTTTTTCCAAACATCGCTTTTGCTGGAGGCGACACAACCGCTCCTTATTTCTCTAACTTATGCTATAGCTTGTATATACTATAGATAACCTAAAGAGAATTGTCAAGGCTAAAAATTAATCTTTTCATTTTTTTGCTCTTAGGATACTCGGGGGGGATTATTTTGTTTTTTCGAGGAGGATTCCCCATCGGGAACCGTGGTCGGAGATTGTTATTTCGGAAAAGCCGAATTTCTCCATAAGTGCTATGAATACGGCGTTTCCAGCGAAAATAATGTCCGCTCTTGCGGGAGAAAAGGGGATCATGTCGGCAATTTCCGGGGTGGTTTTTTTTGAAAGTTCAAAGAATATTTCGTGTAAATGCGTGATTTTTAATTTCGAGCCGTGGACTTTTTCGTGCGAATATTCGCGAAGGGCGAGATTAATTGCTCCGAGAGTTGTTATCGTTCCACCGACTCCGACCAAATTCGTGTTTGTGGAATCTATCTCGAATGGGGGATTAATTTCGCTCGATATGTTTTCCAGCAAGCGATTTGTTGTTGTTGTTTCGAGGGGCGGGGTGGCGGAAAATCTTTCTGTGATGCTCACAGCTCCAATCGGAAGGCTCGTCCAGTTTTCGAGGCGCCCTTTTCCGAGAATCATCTCCATACTTCCGCCGCCGAGATCGACTACGAGAGCATTTGAAGAGATCGAAAGCCCGGAGACCGCTCCAATAAAGGCATAACGGGCTTCCTCCTCCGGTGTTAGGATTCGCATCTTCTCGCCGACAGCTTGGCCGATTTTATTTGCGCACTCTTCGCCATTGGAGACACTTCTGAAGACTTCGGTGCCGTAAAGAATAATTTCTTCAGCGCCGAGTTCTATCGCCTTGGAGTGGAATTCTCGAATCGCTTCTATAGCTGACAAGAGGGCTTTTTTGGAGATTATCCCCGCCTGTGTTAGATTTTTCCCGAGCCTCGGCTCTGCTAAATCTTGATAAATTGGAATTAATCTGCCGTCAATTATTTCTGCGGCGAGGACAAGAATCGAATTTGTGCCGATGTCGATCGAAGCTTTAACTGTCATATTTATTGCGTTTTATTTTTATATATATGACAACTGTTACATAAGCCGATAACGCACCTAAGGTATTAGCCACAAAGTCCCATATATCGGCATTTCGGCTTGGAATACGGCTTTGAATAAGCTCGATTGCTACACCATAAATTGCAGGAAATACAAATGCCCACAGAAATTGCCGCTTACCCCTCAAAAACGGCAATGCGGCCATCACGCCGAGAACATAAAATGCTCCGAAATGAGCTATTTTATCGGATAAGGGAACATCGACCGGCGGCTCAGGAATCGGGATTACCGCAAGATATAGAATAATTAAAGCAAAGGCAATCGCGAAGAGTTTGTAAAGAAATACAGGCGGGTTTTTTGCTTGCATTATTCTGCCAGAGCTTTCTTCAGGAAGGTTCCGGTGTAGCTTGTAGGATGTGCGGCGATTTCTTCTGGGGTGCCCTTTGCGACAATCGTGCCGCCCCACTCGCCCCCCTCCGGACCGAGGTCGATGATGTAATCCGCTACCTTGAGAACGTCGAGGTTATGCTCGATGATTAGCACAGTGTTTCCTCGGTCTATGAGTTCCTGAAGGACTTCGAGGAGGATTTTCACATCGTAGGCGTGAAGGCCGACTGTTGGCTCATCAAGGATATAGAGGGTGTTTCCCGTGCCACGTTTTGACAATTCTGTCGCAAGTTTGACACGTTGTGCCTCGCCACCGGAAAGGGTTATTGCCGATTGTCCGAGCTGGATATAGCCTAGACCGACGTCGTGAAGGGTTTTTAGCTTGTTCTCGATGGAAGTGATATTCGCGAAGAAATCGATGCCCTCGTCAACTGTCATTTGAAGGACTTCGGAGATGTTTTTGCCTTTGTATTTTATCTGCAAAGTCTCGCGGTTATAGCGTTTGCCGTTGCAGACGTCGCATGGGACATAGACATCGGGCAAGAAATGCATCTCGAGCTTGATTGTGCCGCCACCACCGCAGGTTTCGCATCTGCCGCCCTTGACATTGAAGGAGAATCGCCCTGATTTATAGCCTCTCGCGCGCGATTCGGGCAGGCTTGCGAAAAGTTCGCGGATTGGGTCGAACACGCCGGTATAGGTGGCCGGATTGCTTCGCGGGGTTCTTCCGATGGGGGACTGGTCGATATTTATTACTTTGTCGAGATGTTCGAGTCCTCGGACGAAGCGGTATTGAAGGGGACGC
Organism: uncultured bacterium; assembly: GCA_964459995.1. Classification (GTDB taxonomy): domain Bacteria; phylum UBP14; class UBA6098; order UBA6098; family UBA6098; genus CAZSHG01. The sequence goes on from CAYWOR010000012.1 coordinate 42,853, forward strand.
ACCTGTTTTTTCTGATAATATCTTGCGAGAATCGGGTAAAGTGTTTCGTTGATGAGAGTCGATTTTCCCGAGCCGGAGACGCCGGAGACGCAGATCATCTTCCCAAGCGGAAATTCGACGTCGATGTTCGCGAGATTATTGCCGGCGGCGCCTTCGATTGCGAGAACTTTGCCGGTGCCTTTTCTGCGCTTTTTCGGAGCGGGTATAGTGAGTTTGCCTGCGAGATAGCGGCCGGTGTGGGATTTATCGCATTTTTCGATCTCGCTCGGAGTGCCTGCGCAGACTACCTCTCCGCCGTGAACTCCGGCGGCGGGGCCAAGGTCGATAACATAATCTGCGGCTTGAATGGTCTCGATATCGTGTTCGACGACGATAACGGTGTTGCCGATGTCGCGCATGGATTTAAGCGTATTAAGCAGTTTCAGATTGTCGCGCTGGTGAAGGCCTATCGAAGGTTCGTCAAGAACATACATCACGCCGACGAGCCGTGAGCCTATCTGGGTCGCGAGATGGATTCTCTGCGCTTCGCCGCCCGAGAGTGTGCTCGACTGACGGTTCAGCGTCAGATAGCTAACGCCGACGTCATCGAGGAAGCGAAGCCTTTCGCGGATTTCTTTGAGGATTTGTTTCGCGATTATCATCTCGCGCTCGGAGAGCTTGTTATCGAGCTTTTCGAAGAACTCGACCGCCTCGGATATGCTCATCATGGAGACTTCGTGGATTCCCATTCCGCCGACACGGACACTTCGCGCCTCGATACGTAGGCGCGAGCCGCCGCAGTCCGGGCATGGGGATTGGCTCATGAAACTCTCAATCCAAGAGCGTATGCCCGCGCTATTTGTCTCGTGATAGCGGCGTTTTAGATTGGGGACGACGCCTTCGTAAGCGCTTTGCCATTCTCCTTTGGCCTTTCCGGAGGAGGATTCGTAGGTAAATTTGAATTCTTTTTTTCCGCTTCCGTATAGGACTATTTTCTTGAAGTCGTCAGGAAGCTTTTCCCATGGTCGATAGGGATCGATGTCCATCTCGCGGGCGATTGTTCGCACCATCCGCCCCCAATGCCTTCCGCTGGGGTCTCCCCAGGCTTTCACCGCGCCTTCCATAATGCTTTTGGTCTTATCGGGGATGATTAGGTCGGGGTCGAGTTTGCGCTCTGTGCCGAGGCCGTCGCAGGTGGGGCAAGCACCGTAGGGGTTATTGAAACTGAAGGACCGCGGCTGAAGCTCCTCGAATGAGATTCCACAGGTTGGACAGGCGTAGTTTTCGCTAAAAATGGAATCCTCGACGCTGTCCATATCGTGGATGATAATCATCCCCTCGCCGAATTTAAGCGCTGTTTCGACCGATTCGGTCAGGCGTTGTTCGATTCCGGGTTTCAAGACGAGCCTGTCCACAACGATTTCTATTTCGTGATTTACCTTTTTATTGAGCTTGATTTCTTCTTCGAGGTTATGAATTTCACCGTCCACCCGAACGCGGACGAAACCTTCGCGGGAAATTTCGTCGAAAAGTTCGCGATATTCACCTTTACGTGACCTTACCATCGGTGCGAGAACGAGCAGTTTGCGGCCTTCTTCCCATTGCATGATTCTATCGACAATGCCCTGCACGCTCCATCTGCTAATTTCGCGGCCGCACTGGTAGCAATGGGCGATTCCGATGCGCGCATAGAGAAGGCGGAGATAGTCGTAGATTTCGGTTACGGTGGCGACAGTTGAGCGCGGGTTGTGGCTGGCGCGCCTTTGCTCGATTGCGACAGCAGGCGAGAGTCCCTCGATGTGATCGACATCGGGCTTTTCCATCAGCGCGAGAAATTGTCTTGCGTAGGCGGAGAGGGATTCGACATAGCGGCGCTGGCCTTCGGCGAAAAGGGTGTCGAAGGCGAGACTGCTTTTGCCGCTTCCGGATAGTCCGGTGATAACGGTGAGTTTGTCCCGCGGGATTACAACGTCGATATTCTTGAGATTGTGTTCCCGTGCGCCTTTGATGATGATATTTTCGGAGTGTGCCATGATCTTAGTTAGAATTTGACATTTAGATAAGTATATTCGAAAACCTCCGCATTTCAAGGTTTAATCAATATAGTTATGTCGAATTTTTGCGATTGGGTGGGGCGGTCGTCCTAATCGAAGCACAAATTGCGGGTATTTTGACATTGACATCGAACGGTATTAAAAATATATTTCACAGTTAATATCGACTTGAACTGCAAGGAGATTTAAAAATGAGAGCTATCACCTTTCTGTTATTATTGGTCGTTGTTGGATGTCTTTTCGCCGGCTCGAAAGGCCCCTCTCCAGACCAGCTCGCCGCAGAAGATTCCGTCGCAATAGCGGCCAAACAGGACTCTTTGGATTTTGAAAAGAGAAAAGCCCTGTCCCTCGGCCTCGAATATTATAAGAATGCTCAATATGACGACGCTATCCCCTATTTCCGCAGAATAATCAACGAGCTTGACCCCGACGAGGAGCGTGCATGGAAATATCTCGCGGACAGTTATCTTCGTCAGGGGAAGCCGGACAGCGCGATGGCGGTCTATCTGGACGGCATCGCGAAATTCCCGGACAGGGGGTATCTTCACCGCGGGTGCGCGCTGATTATCCAGGGAAGAGCTTCCGAGAACCCTGATGCTCAGCAGGAATTGCTTCAGGAGGCCTTGGAGGGCTATAAAACCGCCTGCTCGCTCGATGAGTCCGATGCTTTTTCGGCAGAGCAAATTGCGAGAATTTATCTTTCTCAGGCCAAGCTCGATTCGGCTATGATTTGGTTCGAAGTGGCCGCCATGGCAGATTCTAACAACGCCGATATTTGGGAAAGGCTTGCGGATTTGTATATGATACGCGGCAATTGGACCGGCGTTCTGAACGCATACACGAATCTTCACAGAATCAAACCCGAGAACCCTGAATATCTTCTGAACAAGGGACGTGCGCAGGCGAATACGGGAAATTATAGCGAAGCGGTCTCGACGCTCGACGATTACATTAAAAATAATCCGGCTGATGCCCGTGGTTATCAATATATGGGGCTTGTTCACGCCGCGAATAATAAGTATTCAGACGCGATGAAATCATTCGCCGAGGCGGAAAAGCTCGATCCCCGCAATGTCAAGCTCCTGCTCGATATGGCCGATATCTATGTCGATATGAAGCAATTCGATAATGCGGCTTCGTATTTGAACAAGGCGCGCCGTGTCGAGCCTGACAACTGCCAGGCGATTGTTGTCGAGGGGAATATCTGTGTGGGAAGGGCGCGTGCCAATGTCCCTGCGGAGGGTATCGGAGTGCGTGAGAAGCTGAGTTTCGAGTGTTGCCATGAGATTTACCGTCGTGCGCGCCGCTCCGATTGCGGAAGATGGGCGAATGTCGCCAAATCGAAGATGGATTTCATTAATCAATACCTGCCGACCGAGCAGGAAAAGAATGAATTTTTCTTCATTCATCCCGAATTGCGGGGGAAGATTTGCCAATGATAAAATCGACTTCGAAAATATCGCGGATTCTCTTTCTGAGCCTCGCCTGCATTGTTTTTTCGCTTTCATTTGGTGGATGCTGGACGAGCAAAGAGGAAAAACAGCTTCTCGAGGCCACGCCATTTTATGAATCCAGCAGGGCTTATCTTCGCGAGGGCAAAAACGACCGCGCGAAGGAGGAGATTGTCAAGGCTTTGGAGCGGTATCCGGGTTATGTCGAGGCTCATTTGGTTTATCAGAGGATTCGCGCGGGCGAGGTCGGCCCGGAGAAGCTTCTCGACGAATATGATCGCTTGCTAAAGCAGAACCAGAGCGATCCTTCGTTCCACTTCCTCTATGCGAGGCTACTGGGAGAGATTGAAAAGCAGGAAGCGGTTCTGAACCGCGTTGTCGAGCTTGATGATAGAAACCCATGGGGCTATTTCGGGCTTGGATGGGTCGCCTTCAAACGTTCGGATTATGAAGCCGCGGCGGAATTTTTTCGGAAAAGTATCGAGCTTACGCCGAATAAGCCGCTTTTTCATAACGATCTCGGTTGTGTTTATTTTTATCAGGGCACTTATGACGATGCTATCGCCGAGCTTACTGTTGCGCGCGAACTCGATCCGCTCTATCCCTCGGCCTACGCAAATCTTGCGACTGCATACTATCAGCGCGGCGATTTCGACCTTGCGGTGAATATGCTCGAGGAGTATATCCGTCTGGCACCGTCCGCACCGGATATTTCCGAGATGAAAATAAAGCTAATCCAGTTGCGCGGTAAGTAACCTACTAAGAAGTTCCGTTTTTCCGATATTAACTCGAAAGGGGCGCCGCTTTTCTGTGGCGAAAATGACAAAACCAATAAAAAAAATTTCGGGAAGCCAGCTTGGACGATTGGTCAGATTAGTTGCTCTGGCGGTTGCAGTTGTCTTGATTGTGTTTAACATCGGAAATATCCTTCTTTACAATCAGATCGAGCCTCTCATCTCCGAGCGGATGGGTTCGAGCCAGGCTTTCTCTGCCAAAGCGGCTTCTCAGGCTCTTCGCCCCTCGTGGATACGCTCCTATTCCGCACATTCCAGCGGCGCTTACGGCAAGATGCTTACGAGCCTTATCGACGAATTTCGCGAGAACGGGAATTTTGTGTCTGTAACGCTTTTGGACACCTCCGGCACTGTGGTTTACTCTTCAGGCGGGGGGTATCATCCGGGCGAGTATTTTCACTATCTCGCTATCGATAAATCCGCTTTCAACTCTGCAATGGCGGGGATTCCTGATTTCACGGAGCTTTACGAAGGCTCCGGAATATATCTTCGCGGGGCTTATGCACCGGTTTATGATGAACTTGGCGAGGTCGAGTGGATAATCGGAACCGAGGCTGGCGCTGAATATTATGCAATTCTCGGCACGATGAAGCGTAATTTATTGTTGTTTATATTCTTATCTCTTGTCGTGGCGATTGTTGCCGGCGCAATATTGTTGTCTGCCGCAGTTGAATTAAACAGAATGGAAAAACGTCTTGTGCAAGCATCTACGCTATCTTCCATCGGCGAGATGGCCTCCGGTGTGGCGCATGAGGTTCGCAATCCCTTGGCGATAATTAGCGGCTCGACCGAAAGACTTCGTAAATCCGAAAAGCCGGAAGAACGCACGCAGTTGCTTAATTTTATCGAAGAGGAAGTCAACCGGATCGATGATATTCTAACCGGATATCTTTCTTTCGCGAGACCTGCGGTTGGCGACGCGCGCAAAATCCTTCTCGGAGAGCTTGCCTGCGACATCGCAAATAGAATTATAAAGCGCGCGCAGGAAAGCGATGTCCAGATCGAGATTGAAATCGAGAAGGACGGCGAGGTTGTTATCGCAGAAAGCGCTATACGGCGGGCTTTGCTGAATCTTTATCTCAATGCAATCGAGGCGATGCCCGGCGGAGGGAAGCTCAAGATAAGAAGTTCGAGGTCTTTGGGGCGTATTCGCCTCGAAATCGCGGACAATGGAATCGGGATGTCGAAAAACACGCTGGACAGGATATTCGAGCCTTTCGTTACGAGCAAATCCAGTGGCACCGGCCTCGGCCTGACCCTCGTGAAGAATATTATCGAGAACGCGGGCGGCGAGATTTCCGTATCGAGCAAACGCGGCGTCGGAACCTCCTTCTTTATCGACCTTCCAGTTGTCGATTAATTCCGAATGGCCCAATTTTTGCGGCATGTTTTGTTCAAATGCTTAGATATGCCATCATACTGCTTTCGATAGCCTCCTTTGCCCTTTTCGGACAGGAAGCTACCGCGCAAACTGTCGAGGAGACTTTGCGAATCGAGATTCCTCTTTCCGAGGGCGATTCAACCTTCATTTTTGAAGCTCCGGTGAAATCTCCACAGCCTCAAAATCCTATCGAAGAAATAATTCCGCCCACAAACCTTAGCGATGTCAATTCGATTCACTCCGATTTTGCGCCATATGTTTCGGCATCCGGCGACAGGCTTTATTTCTCGAGCCTTCGTGAGAGCGACAGCGAGAATCTCTATGTCTCCGAATTCGTAAACAACCGCTGGCAAAAACCCTATCCGCTTGGTCCGCCGATAAATACGAAGGCGAACGAGGGAAGTATGGCGATTTCCTCCGACGGCAATCTTATCGTTTTTACTGCGTGCGGAAGACCGGACACTTACGGCGGTTGCGATTTATATTTTTCTGAACGCACACTGGACGGCTGGTCTGAGCCGCGCAATCTTGGCAGAAATGTCAACAGTGCGGGCTGGGACGGGCACCCCTCGATTTCTTCCGATGGCAAATGGTTGTATTTTTCCAGCGACCGTTACGGCGGTTTCGGAGGGCGTGATATTTGGCGCGCGCCTCGCAAAGACAGCGGTTGGGGGAAAGCTGAGAATCTCAAATACCCTATCAACAACGCGCGGGATCAGGCAAGCCCATTCATCCATCCGGACGGGACGACGTTGTATTTCGCCTCGGCGGGGCATGGCGGGCTTGGCATGCTCGATGTTTTCAAGTCGGAGCGAGATTCTTCGGGGAATTGGTCAGAGCCTGTTAATTTAGGCCCTCCGGTGAATACTCCGGGGTCGGATTATTTTTTTAGTATTCCCGCCAAGGGCGATATTATTTATTTTGCCAGCGACCGTCGCGGCGGCTATGGCGGGTTCGATATTTATTGGTTGCCGCTTTCTGAAGCGCTTAGGCCGAAAGTGGTTGCCACTCTGGCCGGCAAAGTTACCGATAGAGAGACCGGCGCGCCACTCGATGCGGTCATCACTGTCGAGAGAATAGCCACCGGCGAGGTGCTTGCCGAGCCGCGGACCAACCCCGAGACCGGCGAGTTCTTCATCGTTCTACCGGCCGGAGAGACCTATGGAATAAGCGTTTCCGCAGTCGGCTATGCCTTTTCGAGCGAAAGATACGACATTCCGGTCGAGGAGGGATATCAGGAACTTCGCATGGACTTCAAGCTGTCGCGCGTTAAGGTCGGCGAGATTGTCGAAATGCGCAATATCTTCTTCGATTTTAACTCTGACCAACTCAAATCGGAGTCAGAATCCGAGCTTCAGCGCGTTTTGAAGCTCCTCACAGATTATCCCGATCTTCACATCGAGATTCAGGGGCATGCGGATTCAATCGGGACGAAGGAGTATAATCTCGACCTTTCCAAACGTCGTGCCATGGCGGTTTTGCGCTGGCTGGTCGATCGCGGTGTCGCCGCAAAGAGACTCAAAGCCGAGGGCATGGGCGATGCTGTTCCTGTCGCGGACAATGTCTCCGAAGAGGGCAGACAGCTCAATCGCAGAACAGAATTCCATATAATAGGAAATTGATATGTGCCTCGCTTACCCGGGAAAAATTGTCTCTATTGCCGAAACGCGCGCCGAGGTGGATTTCGGCGGGTTCACAAAATCGGTTAACATGATGCTTATGCCGGACGCCAAAGCAGGCGAGTATGTCCTCGTGCACGCCGGTTTCGCAATCGCAAAAACCACCGAAGAGGACGCGATCGAGACTTTGGAAGCGCTCAAAAGCGTCTATGACGCCGCTTACGATATCCCCACTCCGGAACCCCCCTCCGACTGATGGATTTCTCCAAATCGGATAAGCGCTTCATGCGGACAGCTCTTCGCTTAGGCGCGAAGGGCAAAGGCTCGGTCTTCCCGAATCCGCCGGTGGGCGCGGTTATCGTAAAAGATGGCGTGATTATCGGCTCTGGATGGCATCGCAAATGTGGGGAGATGCACGCCGAAACCTTCGCGATAGAGGATGCATTGGCCGCAGGACACGACCTTCGCGGCACGAGGATGTTCGTTAGTCTCGAACCCTGTTGCCATCATGGAAAAACACCGCCATGTGCCGATAAAATAATCTCTGCGGGCATATCTGCTGTAGATATTTCCTGTATCGACGATTGTGATTCGCGAGTTTGCGGGGCGGGAATCGAAAGGCTCAAATCCGCCGGCATAGAGGTTCGGACTGGGCTTCTCGATGAGGAGGGGCGCGAGCTTATCGAGCACTACATCGTCCAGAGGCGCGAGAACAGGGCCTTTCTATCGCTAAAGTGGGCCTCCAGCCTCGATGGCAGAATCGCCACGAAATGCGGCGACTCGAAGTGGATTTCCGGCGAAAAGGCGCGCAGATTCGCTCATATGCTTCGTTCAGAGCATTCGGCAGTAGCGGTGGGTTTTAACACGCTGATTGCCGACAACCCTTTATTGACCGTTCGCTCGGTAAAATCGCACCATAAACCTACTGCGGTTATTTTTGCGGGGAAACGGAGGATCCCGGAGGGTCTTGCGCTTTTCGAGAGCGTCGCGAGGGTAATCGTAGTCGATCCTTCGCCGGAGCAGAGCCGTTTCGGGGGTTCCGCGCTTGTCGAGACGCTGGATATCCCCATCAATAAGCCTTTCTGGGCAACACTTCTGAAAGAAATTCCCAGAAGAGGTATTGGCTCTATTTTGGTTGAGGGTGGCGGTGGGATAATAACTTCGGCGCTAAAAGAGGGGCTCGTAGATAGAATTTACTGTGTGATATCGCCGCAGATACTTGGCGAAGGCGTTTCCGCGGTGAACGACCTCGGGATTGGCAAGGTTAAGGACGCTTTACGATTAGACAATATTCGTCGCTTATATTTAGGCGATGATGTAATGATTATCGGGAGGCCGAAAAAGTCTTAAGGCTACAGCACAAGAGCCGCCGCGCCCACAACACCCGTCCACTGGCCGCATTCCGCAAAATCTATCCGACAACTTTTAAAATGCGCTTTAAAAGCCCTTCGCGAGGCTTCGCGCCGAATCGGCTCCAGCAAAAGTTCATCGCCCCATTCGGTCATTCCGCCCGCCAAGAGCAGGCAAGCTGGATTAAATAGGTTGATTAGGTTCGCAATTCCCGCGCCGAGCATCTTCGCGACCTCGCGTGCGATAACCAAAGCGGTTTCGTCGCCATCTTTCGCGGCAATGCCCACCATTTGGGCATCTAACGAATCGAAACTGCCGTCCATCAGCTCCCAAATCAAAGAGCCTTTGTCGATTTTTAGAAGCTCCCATGCGCGTGCGGAGATTCCTGTAGAACCAGCATAGGCCTCCAAACAGCCTCTATTGCCACATTTGCAAACGCGGCCATTGACATCGACCGTCATATGGCCTATTTCGGCGGCTCCGCCCCAAACGCCGTGGAGAATCTTGCCGTCGATGATAATTCCGCCGCCAACACCGGTTCCGAGTGTAATAAGAACTAATGGGCTTTGGCCTTGAAACTTGCCCCAACGGTATTCGGCCAACGCCGCCAGATTAGCATCGTTGTCTATTTTGGAGGGCACTCCAAGATTTTCCGCGAAGAGCATTCCGAGATTTGTTCCGCCCCAGCCGCGAAGGTTTGGTGCGGCGCGGACAATCCCCTCCGGATGCTCTATTGCTCCCGGAAAGCCTATTCCCACGCCGCAAATGTTGTCGAGCGAGGTGGAGTTGTCTTCGAGAAACTCGACGGCGTAATCGCTGATTATGCCGACAGAGGGCAACGGCGGGCTGTTCGGCGTAAATTCCATTGTTGAGGCGAGGATTTGGCCTTCGGAATCGACCAGCCCGAATTTCACGTTCGTGCCGCCGATATCTATACCCAGAGCGGTTTTATTCATCGCGATATTCCAGTTTGACAGTTGCGAAAGGCACCCACGGTCCGAGATGCTCTTTTGGGAGGTCTGCGAGAGGGCCTGTGTTGCAGGGAAGATTGCCGTAGCGTCCGGAGCGGAAGGCATGAAGTTCCTGGCTTAGTTCGACCGTGACATTCGTTTTTGCGAAACGCTTTCCGAGGTCTTCTAAATCTTTCGCGCCGAAAAGAACGATAAGTCTGTCTGAAAGTCGTTTCCAGAGAAACTGCGCGCGTGCGATTGCCAGCGTGTCGGTGCCGTGTTCGAAATCTGCGGCATGACCGACAATAGAAAGCCGAAGTTCGCCCCCCGCTTTCGATAAGAAATCTATTCGGCGCACAACCGGTTCCATAGCGGTTTCCCAGTGGCCGAAGGGTTCGACTTTGTCGATCGCAAAGTTTATCATCGGAATGATTCCGAGCTCGTAATATCCTGCGGATTTGTTTATTTTAAGCGTGCGCCAGGGGGATTGCTCGACATTCAGCGAGTTGCGCCATAACATCATCGAAAAATCGATGTCGCCGGGCAGAAGTATGAAGTTCGTATCGAGTGGGTCGATTTCGAGCCTGCCCGGGTATTCGCCATTGCCGCGGGCTACTGGGAATTGACGGCCGCCGAAGCGCGAAATAATGCGATAGGCGCGTGTTTCGGAGGGAATATCCGCACCGAGGGCGATGTTTATTTTCGGGGCGCGGTAGTCCTCCGGTTGAACCCATAGGAGGCCTCGATTGTTGGGTTGTGGGCCGCAAAAGCCCAACTGGAGGTCGATTATCATCTCGCCCTTTTTCGCGTTGCCGCCATGGACGGCCACGAGGCGCGAATCGTCCTTCCAATTCATCTCTTTACGGAATTTCGCGACAACTGTTTCGATGCGGTTATAAGCTTCAACAGCGGGGACATCGAGAAGGCCGGAGGCGAAAAGGAGGTTCAAATCGGGGTTACGTGTTAGAATTTCCGCAAGCTTTTTGCCGTCGTTTTCCGCGATATTGCGGAATCCGCGCCGCCAATAGGGCAGTTCTGCACTGGAAACTACCACTCGCGGTGACCAGTCGGAAACTGTCGGAATAAGCTCTACGCGCGAATCGTATTGCCCCGCAGAATCAAAATAAGCCTGTGCGTAGTCGTAGCCGTCGAGGGTTGCGGAGACTTTCAGTCCCATCTGCGGATGGCGCAATAAAAGGACTTCTCGCACCGCCATCGCGCGTTTTGTGGCGAGTTCGCGTCCGACCGCAGGTGAATCTATATTGTCTATAGATGGGGAATAATATCCTCGTATTTCGCAATGAACGTCAGGATTTTGCACAAGGCAATCGGCGAAATAGCGCAATATTCGCCTGTATGACGGGTCAAGCTCGGAGCTTTCGGATTCAAAAAATATAACTCGCGGGTAAAAAGAGCCTGCCCATGCAATATTCACACCCGAATAATCTATTGACTTTTGTGTTATATCAAGTGTTGGATTAAGCGGTGGTTTTGGCAAGGTATCTGGAAAGAAGAGAGTGTCCTCCGCGAGGCCTGTGAGGGCAATTAGAAAAATAAGAATCACTAATGTTTCTCTAAATTTCATATAAATCCGGCCTCCTGTCTTCGAGGACGTGATTTCTTTGCGTTACGAATTTTGCGCGGGCTTGGGCCGGATCGATTTCGAAAACCCGAACACATTCCTCGTCCGGGGCGAACTCGCAAAGGACCTCGCCCATTGGTGAATATGCGACGCTTTGGCCGGTGAAATCGAGACGTGTCCCTGCGCGCTCTTCGGTGCCGATTCGGTTTGAGACTACTATAAACATGCGGTTCGAGACAGCGTGGGCGTAGGAAGCCCTCTGGCAGAAGGGTAGAACGAGGTTAGTGCAATGGCAAACAATGTCAGCGCCTTTGAGAGCGAGGGTGCGGTAGCTTTCGGGGAAAATCCAGTCGAAACAAATCATAATTCCAACCTTCGCGCCGCGGAATTCTATCGCCTCGAAAGGTTTATCGCCTGGCACAAACATTGTTTTTTCACGGTCGAACAGGTGGATTTTGCGGTAATTGTGCCCCTTGCCATCGGGCATAATGAACATGGCCGAGTTGAAAAAGCCCTCCGGCGCAAGTTCCGGATATCCCGCGATAAAAGCGGCGTTGTGTTTTTTAGCTAACTCGTGGATAAAACTGCCGGTGATTCCCTTCTTAAAAGGTTCAGCGAAGTGCGCAAGCTCGTCGGCGGTCTCGAACAGATATCCTGTGGCGAAAAGCTCCGGTAGAACGAAAAGATCGGCCTCGATATTTTCCGTGAGCGTTGCAACTCGCTTTAGGTTCTTTTCGACCTCTCCGAATTCGGGATTATATTGCAAGATTGCTATTTTCATTTCAGAATTCTCCGTTTACAGATTTGCACCGGCGTAACTCGCCTTTAGTTGGACTTTGGCGGAATATTCCACCGCCTCGGCAACCATCACGGCTTTTTCAAGATTGTCCGCGAGGGCGACGATTCCGTGCCTCGGGATGATAACAGCATCGATGCCGTTCGCGATATGCGGGGTTATAACCTCGGCAGATTCAATCGACGAGGGCGTCGCGAAATCGGTTACAACGACTCTTCCGAATTTCAAGCCGACCTCTGGAAGTAAATCCGCACGGAAAGCCTTTCCCGCGACAGTTAGAGCCACTGCATTAGCGCCGTGAACATGCACAACCGCACGAATATCCGGGCGAAGGGCGTAAACACGCAGATGCATGGGTAGCTCCGTAGTCGGAATGCCGCCATAAATCACTTTGCCGGACATATCTACACGAACTATCGCCTCTTCACACAATTTGCCTTTGCAGACTCCGGCTGGTGTGATAAAAATTTCGTTACCGAGTCGGGCAGATATATTCCCTGCGCCACCCGGCATAACACCCTGCCTGTAAAGCCTTTCGCCGGCTGAGATTATCTCCGCGATTATGTCGTCGTGCTTAGTCATAGTCAATCAATATATCGAAGCATTGAGATTTTGCAAATGTTAAAAAAACCTGACTCCTTCGGAACACATAATTTTAGGATTCAAATTGAATTGAACTAAAAGAGATGCTTTCGTATTTCGTTTTATCTGTCGCGACATATTTGTTAATAAATCTCCTTGACACTTTGTAAAATTGAACCTTATATTACACTGAAATATTTGCATTGGGTCGCAAAACAATTTTTTAACTTCTACCTCAGACAGGAGGGGATATGACATCGAGAAAACCCATGTTTTCGTGGGTTAGCTTTGTTATCCTGCTCGTTGTCCTTGTGAGTCTTTTCGTGATTTCATGCGAAATGACCCCGCAGGGACAGACAGCCGCCGCAAGGCAAAACCCCGGCACCGCTGTCGGACAACAGGAACAAGCCAAACCCGAAACGCCACAAGCGTCGGAAGCACAACAACAAGAACAGAAAGAAACAGGGAAAGAAGAAAAAACTGTCGCCCAGAAGGACACACCTTCCGCGCCGGCAGGATTCGCAAAAATCGGCGAATGGCCCTGGATTATTCCGTTCAATACTTACAATTTCTACAACTACGGAAAAATCCTCGTGTCCGCCTACGAGTATCCCGACTGGCAGACTTGCGGCAAGCTTCAGAAATTGAGAGTCCTTCCGGGGCATAACAACCAGACAATCAAACCCGCCGGATGTGACATTAACCTCGGCTACGATCTTTGCGGCAAACGCTATATCCACGGGGGTTCGGCGATAAACAAACGCGAAATCCACTGCCCGGGCAAAGAGTCTGTTTATCATGTCAGTTTCGACAGAAGGCATTACACCGATTCCTTCGTGTTCCGGCAGGATTCTGACAAGCCCAAAGCGCCGAAAGAACCCCATGTCGGCCATAAGGGCGATGTTGTCATCGAGTGCGATTCCTTCGTTTGGTGCGACACGACCGTATTCTGCGATACCCTCGATGTTGGGATCGCGCAGTTCCCGGTCGAGCGCGAGATGTTGCTGGTTGTAACACTGGATCACACAATTCCTCTGTCGGGCGCGAAAGTCCGTTGGACGTTTATGGATCCGAAGGGTGCGCGCTACGGTTATGGCAAAGAGAAAGCCGTTTCCGTCGATATTATCAAAGGCGCCGGCGTTCCGGAAGTTGCGGCTCAGCTCTCGCGCGATCAGATAATCACCGAATTCGGCAAGGGGCCGGTCTATCCTCAGCTTCCGCAGACGGTCGATGCTCTCGGCCCGAAATCGGGCGCGCCGGTGGACAAGATCGAAATCGCGCCGAACCAGTCATGGGTTCTCGTTCGCGGTTTCGAATCGGGTGTCAGCAAGGTTTTCGTGACAATCGTTCATCCGCAGAACTACACCTTCCCGGGGATGGAATATGCAATCCGCTGGGTTAAGCCGATTCCGCCCGTGCACCCCGATTTCAATCTCCGCGTGAACATCACGGAGGCGAGACCGGAACAGACCGATCCATATGTGTTCAATACTCAGCAGGATCAGCGCATCAAGTGGAAGATCGCTGTCGTCGATGAAACGGATTATTACATCAACCCGGCAGATAACGGCATTATTCCCATCGAATATGCGGTTAATTACGATCTTCGCCTTCGCCGCGACCCGATTCAATGGGACAGCTCGAGGAATTGGAACGACTGCTATGCACTCTTCCTCGATCCCCAGACAGAACCCGATCCGGCAGCATTCCACATGAACCGGCTTATTTACGAATGCAAATATCAGAAGGCGATTCCCGCCGCCGAGCCTGTCGTTATCAACTATACACAGTTCGTAACGGCCAGCGGCAACACTTTCGCACATACTGGCTATTCGATTTTCAAGGCTCATCAGTCCACACATAACGCCAACGGCGGATATAACAAGAACTGGGGCGATGTCTGCTACTGGCTTGCACAGCAGAAAGCGGTTGACGTTAGCCTTCGCTATGTCGAGTGCGACACCTTCCGTTGCGGTAACCGTTGGAACCATATCTCCGACGAATCAATCACTCTCGAGTTCAAGCCGGGCGATGAAATCGGAATTTCGGGCCTTCAGGTCGAATATCTCGGCACGACGAAAGATGGCTACCAGCAGGTTCAGCTAACGAACACCGGTTCCGATCCTGTGTATGAGGTCTATCTTGAGAAACCGGACGGCAGGAAGCGCGCTATCGCTCATATGATCCCCGGACAGGACGCCGGAGCGGCGGCTTCGATAACCATTTGGGAAGCCTACGGCATGAACGCCAAGGAGAATCTGCCGATTCAGCGCGGCGACTGGATTTGGTATTACGTTTACTCGATCGATAACGTCGCCAGACCTGTTGTCGCTCAGCAGAAAAGGGTTCGTGTTCAGTAGAACATCAACAACCATCCTTTTTCTAACCATTACCGGCCTGCTTTTATGCGGGCCGGTATTCGGTTCTGAGATTCAACGATGGCCTATCGAAAAATCCCTTTACGGCGCCAATGAGGACCATATTAAGGGGGACGTTTTCAGAGTCGTCGTGAGTTATACGAACCTTACTGCAGACAGTTTACGAGACGCCGTGGGGATTATTTACTATCCCGACGGCGTTTTTCCATATCGGGACAAACTATATCAGCGACAACTTACTAAAGGACCGTGGCCGGGGCATTTTGTGGACGAAAAACGTTCGCTGATCCGTTTTGAACTTGGATCCGGCCTTAAACGCGACTACAACGAGTTTTTTTCCTATTTTGAAGCGGACATCTACGGCAGTTTTGATTTCGATTATTCGATTGAATGGACGGACGTTTCGGGATTGCGTCGAAGGGTTACGAAGAATAATCAGGAAATCGTTATACCGGACTCTATCGAGATTGCCGAGATTCCGGTGGTTCAAACGAAAACTCTTCGTAGCTATGGACTTACGATTCCTCTTTTGATCGCCCTCGGAATTTTAATTTTCGCAATCGGTTGCGGAATTGGACTAATTTTTCGGAAAAGAAAACAGACAATTGAACACCTTCCTGAGCCGGGACTAAATGAGCTTATCGATAAATTCGAGCGCGAGAACGCCGAGCTTCGAGAGCTTATCGCACAGGAAGCACGAAAACTCGACGATGCCAACGGGAATGCATAAATATTTCGCGCTGTTATTGGCGGTTTTTGCCGCCGGGCAGGGGCTTTTCGTCATCGAAACGAATGACGAGATCGAGATGTTCCGCTCCGATGTGCGCTGGTATGAGTTTGAATTGATGAACTCGCTCGATATTCCTCTCGAAAATGTTCGTATCGAGGTCGTTTATCCCGACGGTGTTCGTCCCCTACGCGACGAAGACTGGAAGGGCAAAACCGGAATTTCGCATGCTCGATTCGCGCGCAAAGACCCGGCAAACAATCGGATAATTATCGAATTGCCCTCGATGACGGCGAATTCCAGTGTCGAGATGTGGTTCGCATTTGTCGGGCAGAGGTATGGCGTTTTCGATTTTGCGGCGAAAACCTATCTTCGCGGCGAGGACGGTGAATGGCGTGTTTCGGAGGAGCTGATCCCGCTTCTTATGGAGAGGGAGACAGAAGAATCTGTTGTCGATACTGCGAAGACCTCGCCTGTTGCACTCGATATAAATGAAACTCCGTCCAAGAATCGAGCAACCTTCGAATTCCCCGAGCTAAAAAGCAAGCTGGTGGGGGTTTTGCTGGCGATACTTATCGGAATAAATATCGTTTTGGTTGTTTTAGTTGTTTATTCGCTTTTGGCCATGCGGAAGCTTCGCAACGCATCTTCTGGTGAAGATTTACATGATTTCGTCGAGTCTGAGATTGACGATTCTTCCGAACCAGCTGACATCTGGGATTTTTCCGAAGAGGCTGTCGAGGTAAAGCGAGAGCCTATCGATTGGAGTGTTTTTTCCGAGGATGCTCCTGAAATTTCGCCGGACGACGTGGTGGAGTGTGATGTAGAACCTGCCGATTCAATCGATTTGCCCGCCGAACCGGAATCATGCTCTGCTGAAGAGGTTATCGACACTTCGGTTGCCAAGTCTTCTGTCGAACCTATCGAACAAAAACCTACCCGGGATATCTCCCCCGAACCCGAAGAAACTTCTACGCTCCAGAGGCAGGTCTTTGTAGAAAGCCTTTTTGAGCGTTTGGAGCGTGCAGAGAGAGAAATCAACCGCAATCTTTTCGAGGACGCTCGAAGCTCATCACACAAACGATTAGCGGAACTCGTGCTCGATAATGAGATGCTAAAAACGCGTCTTCGCATTCTCCGCGAGATGTCCGACGAGCGTGGCCTTGCAAATAAATAGTCTTTTTCGCTGACCAAAGATATTTCATTTGCTATTTCGGCTTTTTAGGCTTTATTCTCCCCTTTTATGAAAGCCGAAATGCGATGAAAAAAGTCTCCCAGCCCCTCGCCGAATCTCTTCTCGTCCTGACCACAGCGGTTTGGGGCTCGACATTTCTAATTATCAAACTTATGGTGTCCGGCGGCGCGGCGAATTCTCCCTTCGCACTTTTGACTTCACGATTTGTCCTCGCAACAGCATTATCCCTTATTATATTATATCCCAAGAGGTTACCTTCCCGTGAAGAAATAATCGGCGGGCTTATAATCGGTCTCGCGGCTTTCGCCGGATTCGCTTTTCAGACGATCGGGCTCGTCCATACTACCCCCGCGAAAAGTGGATTTATCACATCGTTATTCGTTTTACTGGTGCCATTTCTTTCGCGGTTTTGGGAGAAAGCCAAGATTCCATTTCAGGTTTATCTCGCGTTAATTCCTGCGGTTATAGGACTTTGGACAATTTCCGGTGCGGGGTGGTCTATCTCCGAAATTAATCCCGGCGACAAAATAACTTTTCTGTCTGCCTGCGCATACGCCTTTCAGATTGTGGGTATTCAGATTTATACAAGTCGTGGCGATTGGCGGTGGCTGTCAATATTTCAATTCGCGATAATTGCCCTTGGAAGTTTTATTGGAATGCTTTTTGAGCACAATTCTGTTTTTCTTTTCAACCAAAATAATGTTATCGGAATAATATATCTTTCAGCAATCGCCACAGTCGGTGCGCTCGGTATGCAGTTATTCGCACAAAAGCATACTTCTTCGGCGCGCGCCTCTTTAATCTATATCGCCGAGCCTATTTTCGCCGCAGTTATAGCATGGGGATTCGCCGGTCACAAAATGACCTCCCACGAGATTATCGGCGCGGCATTTATCATGCTCTCAATGCTTGTCGGCAGAATCCGCGTCAGGGGGGCGTCGCGCGCGGCGGCCTGATAATCCGAAAATTCCCGTTCAATCCCAGCTTTTTCCCGAAGTTTGCATGTTCGTTTCGAGTCAAAAAGCCGCCGCGCCTAAGGCCGGTCGGAGGAAAAATCTCAGAATATTCAGAAAGTTTTATGCCGACCGGCCTTAGCCACGCCGCGCGAGCAGAGATTTGTCGTTTAAATCAGAAATTTTTCATCGCGCGGCGTGGGCGACGCCCCCCGTGTGGGTCACTCGCCGATTTTGATACCGGAGGTTTCTGTGATTTTTTCGGTTATCTCTTCGGTGCGCAAGGTTTTGAATGGCAGACGGTTTCCGAGAAAGGGCTTGTGAAGTTCTATGTAGAATCCCGAATTTGTGGGGACGATTTGTTTGATTTGGTTATTTTCAACGAAAAAAAAGAGGGTTGTTCCCTTAAGATTTTCAAATAATATGCCTGTTGGTAGAATTGTCATTTTTGTCATTATCGACGCGCCGAGGATATCGTAGGCGAAAAAGGCGACGATTCCGAAACATAATGCTGTTGCCGATGGTGCTATCACCTCGAAAATTGCGAAACCTGCCGACATAACACAAAATGCAAACGAAAGTGTAAGAAGCCATAGCCTCGGATAAAAGGGATGCGGTTTGACTGAAAAATCCGCATATTCCATCGCGGCTTCGGGCGGAGAGGCCTTAATATAGCGTTTTAAGCCGACAGCTCGGAGAAGATAAAGTCCCGAAGATACCACCGACGCTAAAATCCCCAACCATAATAGATTCACACTTACTCCTCGAAAAGACCTTCGGCATAGCTCGCGCTGTCGAAATCGATAAGGTCGTCGATACCCTCGCCGACACCCACCATACGCACCGGAACATCGAATTCGCGCATTATAGCGAGCGCAATACCGCCCTTCGCAGTGCTGTCGAGCTTTGTCAAAACTATGCCGGTAAGGCCTATTGCCTCGCCGAAAAGCCGCGCTTGACTCAGGCCGTTATTGCCGGTGGTAGCGTCGAGAACGAGGAAAACATCGTGCGGCGCGCCGGGAAGACGTTTATCGCAAACTCGGGCAATCTTTTTCAGCTCCTCCATGAGATTGACTTTGGTGTGAAGACGTCCTGCGGTATCGATAATGACAGAAGTATATCCTGCTGAAACCGCCTTATCTACGGCATCGAAAGCAACCGAGGCCGGATCCGCACCGCTTGCAGAGCGCACAATATCAACTCCTGAGCGTTGCGCCCATATTTCGAGTTGATCGCTCGCCGCCGCACGGAAGGTGTCGGATGCCGCAAGCAAAGGTTTCCCGCCCTCGGAGAGAATTCTTTTTGCAAGTTTTCCCGCCACGGTGGTTTTGCCGGTGCCGTTAACGCCAACCAACATTAAGACATGCGGCTGTTTGTTAGGTCTCCAAGCGGATGCGCCCTGATATTTGGCAACCATCGCCTTTAACTCATTTTCGAGAAGTTCGATAACACCTCCCGCTGGGAGTTTGTTATCGCGTGAGGCGGATTTCATGTGTTCGATTATGCTCTCTGTGGTCTCCACTCCGATGTCTGCGGCGATAAGAGCTTCCTCGAGATCCTCCAAGTCCTCTGCCTCTAAGGTTCTTCCTGGAACAAACAGGTCCTCGACCCTTGTATTTAAAAGATCGCGCGTTTTAGATAAGGCGCGTTTTAATTTGTCGAATGCCATACAACCTCCATATTGTTCGATAAAAATATGCTAATTTGAGAATTTCTCAAGTTAAATCGCGACATTGTCAAAAATCACTGTTTTATATGTTATTCTCGAGGGAAAGCGTTGACATCAACTGGGGCGATGGGTATATTTCGCAAATCGAGGAGGTTAAAATGGCTATACGAGTTAGATTTGCACCATCACCGACCGGAATGCCCCATGTGGGCGTGATTCGCACCGCGATTTTCGATTGGCTTCTCGCACGACATTTTGGCGGTCAGTTTATTCTTCGCATAGAAGATACCGATCGCACAAGGTTCGTCGAGGGCGCGGTAGAGAATATAATCGAAGCGCTGGAATGGCTCGGGATCGATATTGATGAAGGCCCTGCGCCGATAGGTGGGCAATATGGCCCATATTTTCAAAGTCAAAGACTCGATTTGTATTATCGTTATGCAGATTACCTTCTCGAAAAAGGTTTTGCCTATTGGTGCGATTGTTCACCTGAACGGCTCGAGCAAATCCGCGAGGAGCAGGCCTTACGCAAGGATAGTATCGGTTATGACAGCCATTGCCGCGAAAAGAACCTTCCCGGCACCCCTGGCGATGGTGTTCATGTTCTTCGTTTTAAAATACCGAAATCCGGCACAACAACCTTCCGAGACGAGCTTCGCGGTGATATCACAGTGCAAAACGCCGACCTTGACGACCTCGTCCTCCTCAAACGCGACGGTTTTCCGACCTACCATTTCGCTTCTGTCATCGATGATCATCACATGGCGATTTCGCATGTTTTTCGCGGCGAAGAATGGATTTCCTCTGCGCCCAAGCATAAACTTCTATATGACGCCCTGAAAATTGACCCTCCCGCATTTGTTCATGTGCCGGTGATCCTCGGCCCTGACAAAAAGAAGCTTTCCAAACGTCATGGCGCGGCGAATGTTCTCGAATACCGCGAGATGGGGTATCTGCCGGAGGCTTTAGTAAATTTCCTCGCCCTAATCGGTTGGAATCCCGGCGACGACGAGGAAATTTTTTCCCACGAAAAGCTGATAGAGCGCTTTTCGCTCGATAGAATCAATGCATCACCCGGAGTTTTCGATATCGAGAAACTTGACTGGATGAACGGCGAGTATATCCGCCGGATGTCGGTCGATGAACTCTCTGAAAAGCTGGCTCCGCTAATGGTCGTATGGGGTTGGATCGACACGGATTTTCGTCCATGGGGCAAAGATTATGTCCGCTCTACGGTCGAGCTTATGCAAGAACGCCTGAAAAAGCTTCCGGAGATGCGCATAGGTGGAGGGTTTTTCTTCGAAGAGCCGTCGATTTTTAATCCTGACGATGTCAAAAAAAGTTTTAAGGGCGACGATATTATCGAAAGGCTTAACACCGCGAAAAATTCTCTAACTGATTGCGAATGGACTCATGACGGAATTGAGACCGCAATTCGCGATTCCGCGGAAAAGCTCGGTTGCGGAGCAGGTAAAATTATTCACCCCGTTAGGTTAGCGGTCAGCGGGATGACCGGCGGGCCAAGCCTTTTCGAGATGCTCGATCTTATTGGCAGAGATCGCGTTCTTAAGCGTATCGAATTTGCCATCGCATGGCTTAACTCGCAAACATAGATATTTTCGGCCATACACCAATGGGGGCGTCTTGCCGATGCGGCGCGTTGGTATTAAGAGTATTTCTGTCGCGCGTAAGATTTAGGGGCAATATCGAATTCCTGGTTGTGCCTGAGCGCCGCATCGGCAGGATAGATCGGCTCTCGCATCGTCTATAAGCGAAGCCCGTATATAATATAAAAGCTTGCCACGAAGAATACTTTTCCGCACATCAAGAGCCGATCTATCCCACGCCATACGCTCATCGGAAAACAAATTTCCGCGAGAAACCATAAATTCCTAACCGATGAGCGTATGGCGGAGACGCCCCCATTTTTGCGCATTGGAAAATTCCAAATCCATACCTATATTATTTGCACGATCTTTATTCAAAGGAGTTTGGAATGATAAGGAAAATGCTTGGAATAGCGATTCTCGCCGTAGTGATCTTTGCGGCACCTATCGACGAAATGAATGCGAGAAATGCCGCCGAAACACAAATCGAGGGGCACTCGATGAATGATCAACTCGCGACGCGAAATACATTTGTCAAACGCATCACACCGGTTATCGATGGCGATGTTGCGATCGCTTATATCGCTGAACTTAACCCGAAAGGTTTTATTGCGATTTCTACAGACAGCGATATTAGGCCGATAATCGCCTTTTCATATATCAATGATTTCGATTTCTCGAATTCGGAAAATAATGTTGCCAAGAGAATGCTTGTGCAGGATATGCGCTTGAGACGCGATGCGATGCCATTTACAGCACAGATGATAATCGACGAGAATAATACTCTTTGGCAAAATTATATCGATAAGGATATAGAGCTGATTCACTCTCTCTCGACAACAACAATTGTTGGACCGCTGGTTGATACGCGATGGAACCAAGGGACGCCTTACAATAATTTATGTCCTATCGATCCCGAGACCGGCGATAGATGCGTTACCGGATGCACCGCTACGTCGATGGCACAGATTGTGAACTATTGGGAATTCCCTTCCAGTGTGCATTTCACGGCGTCGGACAGCTACGAATCGGATAGCACAACGCCGCCTATATGGATAGACGCCACCACCGCTTCGATGGATACTATCGATTACAATGGTGTCGGCGATCATCCCGATGCCGCGAATAAGGCCGGCATTAGCTGGGCTTGCGGTGTATCGATTTATTCAATCTACGGCTCGACCGGAACAATCGCATGGTTCCACGATTCTTCATATACAGATAAATGGGGCTATCTGCGCGCCGAAAAAGTCGATCCGCCGGAATGGCCGGATTTTTATGACACCCTTCACGCAAACATGATGACCGCACGACCCGCACAGTTGGGCATTTTCTACTACGATCCGCCGGATACAAGCGGCCACGCCATTGTCTGCGACGGCTGGATGGAGACCGGCGAATACCACTTGAATTACGGCTGGGGAGGCGTTTCCGACGGATGGTATCATCTTCCATCGGGGATTCCAGCACCCTTTGACATCGTTAGATGGGCGGTTGTGAATATAGAGCCGCCTCGAAGGCCTGACGCGCCGAATAACTGCGTGGACGCCATCGAAATAACCATTTCAGACGTCGCACGAATTCACAACGACGAGCTTACTTCTGGCGACGAGGATTGGTTCCGTTTCGACGCAACGACCGATTATACCTATATTATTGGAACATCGGGGCTTACCGACAGCTATGGCGAGCTTTTCTCCAATTGCGTCGAAGATCCGATAATGAGCGACAACTCAAGCGGCGCCGGTGAGAATTTCAGCCTTATTTTCTTCCCTGAATCGACCGGAACCTATTATTTACGGGTTTCTCAGAATTCTCCAACAGTTCCATATCTCTATAATCTGCGATATTATCGAACCGCTCCGCCATCAATAATATTGAACATGCCTTCCGGCGGCGAAGTTATCAATGATGAGTCCAATCTCGTGCTCATGTGGACACGCGACGGCACACCCGACATCCCCGCAGTTACAATAGAATACTCACTATACGGCGCTGAAGGTCCATGGTTCTCGATAGAGGATTCCACCGCTAATTCCGGACTCTATATTTGGAGTATTCCAAATTTGGACACAACTTCACATGACTGCTATGTGCGAATTTCAGAGTTTGGTCTGCGAAGAGTTTTCGGTATAAACAGCTCCCCCTTCACGATAGTCGATGTCTCAAATATCGCCGAGAACTCCTTTCAACCGCGCGACTTCGCAATCTACACATACCCGAATCCGTTCAATTCGTCTGTAAAAATAGTCGTCAACGGCTTTGCGAATCTTACTACTGCTCGTGTGGAGATTTATGATGTGTCGGGGAAGTTAATTGATGTCGTTGCGGGGAAAGAGGAATCCATTGAGTCTTTTTCTTGCGATAATAGCTCGAATCTATCGCTCGGCAAACAGCGAATCGCCGCTTCAATCAGAAAGAATGAATTCATTTGGACGCCGAACAAGACCCTACCCTCCGGCGTCTATCTAATACGCGCTTCGAATAATGCCGAATCAATCGCAATTAAGACAATATACATGAAATAACCGAACTCGATCGTTCGGGACATTGTTAAGACAAGGCAACCGCAAAGCCGAGTCTTTCATCAGCAATAATAAACAAAAAAAAGGCCGGAGTTCGCAAACTCCGGCCTTTGTATTTATCTACGGATCGCTTACTTCTTCTTAGCTATCCTGTAGATTCCGTATCCGACTGCGCCTACCGCGATAACGGGGATCGCTATGAGTCCGACCGGAACACTTTCTGCCGGCGGTCCCTGAGCGAAAATCGGTGTCGCCGCAAGAACAGGTAGAAGAGCCAATAATTTCTTCATCTGGGCCTCCTTGTTTGTTATTTAATCAACGTCATCTTTTTAGTGTCACTGAAATCGCCCGCAGTAACGCGATAGAGATAGATACCGCTTGCGACTTCACGTCCGGAATTATCGACACCGTTCCAAACGATGCGATGGTATCCGGCATTCATCTCGCCATCGACCAGAGTATTAACTTTCTTGCCGAGCATGTCGAAGACCTCGACCTTAACGACTCCACCCTTCGGTAGCGCAACCTCGATAGCGGTCGTCGCATTGAACGGGTTAGGAACATTCGCGCCGAGGGCATAAACCTGCGGAAGTTCCTGGTTAGGAACGTTAAGCGCATCGTCGCTGAGGATAATTGTGAAGGTTCTCGGCGAGGTTGTCGATGTGAAAACATAGGAGTGAACCGAACGCATATCGATGGTCGTGCCGGTAGCGTTGTCCACGAGGGTTAACGACCAGCGTGAGTCCATGTTCTCGACACCGATTGAAGCATCGCTGGCGGTCGGAACACGGTTGATCGGCCAATCGAGAGTTACGGTCATTCCAGCCGGGATGCCCTGAACTCTGTATGTCCAGCTCTTCGCATCGCTGTGGAAATTCTGCTTGGCTGATTTGGCCAAACGGAGACCCTCTTCGGCGAAGTGAGCATCGATATAATTGCCGGGCATGCTGACCTGCGGTTTGCGGACATCGAGAAGATCGAATCCGTCGGTCGCGTCATTATCGACACCGATATAGTTGTATTTATCAACTCTAATATCGGAGCCGGAAACTGCTTTCGCAGAAATTCTGAGAGCGAACTCGGCCGGATTGGCTGTGGTAACTCTCGAGCCTTTTGCGACACCGGAGGTCTTCGCAAGGAAGGTCTCCATGGTGCCGGACTGCGGGTAGGTCAGGTTCACCCAGTGCGCCGGGTTTCCGGAGCGGACATAAACGAAGTATCCGCGCCACGGGTCGATGTATTGATCTTCACCGCCGCCGCCGGCAATCGGGCTATACCAGGTCCAGCCGTTACGCTGACTCCAGTGCCAATACTCGGCGTCGAGATAGGTGAAATCGTTGTATGCATAGACCTGATCCCAATCGACGCGCCTGTTGTAGGGGTTACCTACGAGCCACCATCCCCAATTCGGGCTGGCCGCGGGATAATACATAGTATAGGTGAAATCGCCGGCAGGATATTCCGTGCCATAGACATCCCAATAGGTGAAATCAAGCCAGGTCTTCAGGTAGTATCCCTTGCCGCGGACGAACCCGGCGGGAAGCTCGAGAATACCGGCATCCTGATTGTAACCATAGAGATTCGACGAGGTCGGATTGACCACGAAGGGAACGATGTCGTCGGCGAACTGAATCGCGGGGTTGTTCGGGGTAGCGTTGATAGGAACTGTGATAAGCTCCCAGCCTTTGTAGGCTCTCGGCTGAACCTGAACACAGGTCGGAATCGTTCCGAAGAGGCCATAGGTGCCATCGGTGTATCTATAGGTGATGTCGAAGCAGTAGTCGCCAACCGGGGTAGTCCAAGCATCATTGATAAGTGCGAAAGTAACGCACTCGCCGGGAAGGATGAAGGTGTCCGGTTCGACATACATGCCAGCCGCGGGACCTTCGAGAACATAAACCTCGTTGGTGTTCATATCAACGACCCAAACTTGACCCCATTCATCGACTTCGAGACCGGCAAGAGCGTAAGTTCCGGGAGCCGGTGTCGGTATTGTGTTGAGAACAGCGCCTGTAACCGGATCGATTTCATAGACAACATGTAACAGTTCACTGTTCAGGGCATAGAATATGGTCTGGCGATGCGGATGCCAACCCACTCCGGCACAACCCGGGGCGGGGACAGAGCTAAGGGCGATTCCCGGATAAACCCAAGAGGGTCCGGTAACCTCAACGATAACTCCTGTATTCCAGCTACCCATATAGAACACATCGCGAACGGCGTCGTAGGCGATACCGCGCTGAGAGGTATAAGACCAAGCATTCGCAGGGTCAAGAAGAGAATCTACGAGAGCACCAGTGTTGGCGTCAAAGGCGTAGATTAGTTCTGTGCCACCGACAGAGACCTGCCAGAAGTAGTTTCTATTTGGGTCGTAACACAAATCCGCCATCCAAACGGATCCGCCGATACCGGTCACATCGTAGTAACCGAGATGGTTGCCCATCGGACGGTCATAGACATGGTTGTATCTGTAAACCAGAGGATCGCTTACCCAGAACTGCGTCGGGGCGAGGCCGAGACCCCATGCCATATCGTGGTAGTCGTCAACATTGTAGGACATCCACATATCGCCCAAAGCCCTTGTCGG
>CAYWOR010000012.1:69131-88134 GCA_964459995.1 uncultured bacterium
ATGGTGTCGTCGGTCGGGTTGCAGATCTCGAAGTAAACGGAATCATCCTCGCCATAGGCAAGATGACCTTCAATTTCGTCGATGTTAAGCGGTTCCATGCAGATAAGAACCATAGTGGTATGATCGATAAAGACCTGAACATCATAGACATAGCCGGGGAAATAGCCGCTAAGTAGGGCGACTAAATCGATCTGTCCGTAAGGAACATTATCGACAAAGAAGTATCCCGAAGGATCGCTAACCGTAGTAACACCGCCGGCATGAACAGTCGCGCCGCCGATTGTTTCATAGGTATTGCAGTTATAGACATAACCCTCGACAGCGCCGCCGTAGAATGGTGGTGCACCAATCATGATGTCGTCGACATACCAACCGGCATCGTCTGAAGTGTATCCATCGGTGCCGAAACGGAAGCGAACATTAGTAATGGAAGGATATGAGCTAATATCGAAAGCGACCTGATGCCAGGAAGTTAAGACTCTTCCATAGGCCCATTCGCCGCCCATTGGGTTGCCCCATCCTGCGTCGATAATATCAGTGTAAGGCGGGTTTGGAGATGCGATACCAACCCAAGTGCCGCCACCATCGGTGGAAATCTGGAGGTTTCCGCCGTCTTCCATTAATCCCGCGAATTCTTCGGTTTCGACCCACTGCCAGTATTTCACACTGTCGCCGGGAGAAGGCGTCCATGGGGGAATTACTGGAATGGATAGAGTGAAGATTCCAGCGCCCGAAAGATCATAATCGCTTGCGAGGCGAGTTCCCCAGCAATTCGAGCCAGAGAAAGAGCCGGAGGGACCATAGGTGGGAACACCATGTTGCCACATTACACCACCGCCGGCAACTCCGCCTCCGCCGTCACCCTCGAAATCCTCATACCAATAATCTGCCGGATCGAGGAAGAGTGTATCGACAGCAAGTGTTTCGCCCATTGCGAGGGCGATAACTGGGGTGTAGGCTAAGAAGTAGCCCGGATAAGTAGCGATTATCTGAATGTTTCCAGCAGGAATGCCGTCGAAGAAGAAATAGCCAGAGGCATCCGTGGTAGTAACTTCACCAGAGGCAAGCTCGGTGATTGTGATTCCACCCTCGCCAAGCGGCGGGGTATCGGTAAGGTCGGCATAACCCTCGACGAAACCGATGGGTCTCGGGTTAAGCGTGAAATTGACACGTGTCGATTCATCCTCGACTACGACCACGCCATAGGTTGTTTCCGGATAAAAAACCGGATGGGTGCAGAAAACATCCCATGTTCCCGGAGGAACATTGTAGAGGCGGTAGTCGCCAGCCGGATTGGTTGTGGTTGTGTAAACCGGAAGTCCAACAACACCAACCTGTGCGCCGGAATTATCAACTCTACCGACGAGGTTGACATTGCCATATATATCTCCGCTGGGCGGAGGAGTTGAGCAATAGCGAACTGCGCGACCGGGAACCAGACCTAAATAATCCGGACTGCCCATCACGCCATCATACCAATACTGAAACCCTCTTGTCCCATCGTTGTTGCTGATACCAATCGAACCGGTGTTCGCGTTTACTGTTTGGTAACGGGCAAGAATCGAGCCATTGTTCCCCGGATGAGATTCGATGGCCGGATTTACGATAACAACCTGGAATGTTTCAGTAACATCAGTCCAGCGAGGGACGGCCTGATATTGGAAGATAAGTGTATCGTTATCGGCACTGATATAACCATAAATTTCGCCAGTGTAGGTAGTAACGAAATCTTCCCACCAAAGCCCGATATTTGGTGTAGGCCCGATTAGAGATGGCAACGGATAATAAAGCCAGCTGGTATAAGACGGGTTGTTCCCGAAGCTGATCCAGCCGTTAGTCGAGAGCCAAATCGTGTCACTGTCGATACCATACCAACGGAATGTGAACGGCATAATCATATAGCCATAAATATCGTCACCCCAAAGGGTAGTGTTCCATCCGATAACAGATATATCCTGCCATGTGGGGCTGGGGCTCATCGGGTAACCGGTGCCGTCTTCGTAAACGTAGTAGTTACCATCGATCACCGTTACGCAGGTGGAAGATGTGCCATCGGAAGAGGGGACATAGGTGTCGGTCGCATTGAAGTAGTATTCGATCCTATCCCATTCGCGAAGGCCGAAAATCTGATGTTCGTAATCGCCGGTGCCGTCAGGCGCGCCCGTGATATAGGTCATCGTAGCACAAACTTCCGGGTCGCTGTTTATTGTGTAGCAAACCTCGACAGAGGTCGGAAGCACGCCTGTAAGGTCATTGACTGTAACCTCGAAGGTATAGGTTGTTGTGCCCAAAGGAAGTATCGGCGTGCATACGAAATCGAATGTCGGTGGGTATGGCTCTGCCGATGGTTCATAAGCATAAATGCTCAGATTGTCGATAGCCCAGTGCCAGTCATTCTGGCATGCGTAATGGAAGGCGACTCTGGCGTTGGCGCTAGCGCCTGTCCATGTATCGATGCGGAGTCTGCGGTGATTATCGAGGTATTCGGTTCTTCCGTAGGATATCGCAGTATTCCATGTTGTTCCGCCATTACTGCTGACGTAGATTATGGCCTCGCCAGCACCGTAGGTATAAAGATCATAATCTTCGTCGAAAACAACAACGATTGAGTCATATGCCGCGCCCGAGCAATCGAAAATGGGCGTGAATAACGTGTCGTCGTTAATTGCTTCGTAATAGCAACGGGCGCAATTAGAACCGGCGGGTATCCCGGGGAACGGGGTGTATTGATGCCAGTTCGCTGTTGCACCAGTGTAGGGTGGGTTCTGGGTCCAGCCCGTTGGCAACCATGATCCCTCGAAGTCTTGAGGTCCAAGCAATGTAACCTCAACTTGAGCGAATAATGCCGCAACGAAAGCCATCAATCCCAGAACGATCAAAGCTTTCTTACTCATCGAGTCCTCCTTGTTGTTTCTAAATAATACCTTATCATTAGTCATCTTTGCAAAATTACTTTGCAAATATCTATTTGTCAAGGCGTTTATTGCCTCGACAACCACAAACTCTAATAGCAAAACGCCGGTTTCTGACCGTTAGCGTTATTCCGCCGGAGTTCGGGTTTCTCCGGCAGGTATTGGTATTAACATAATGTTATGCCGAGGATAAAACAACAAAAAAATAGATTTAATCCAGAATATTTTTCGAAAATTTCAAAAAAATCTCATTCCAAACTTTGAACTCGGCTCCAAGTTGTAGTTCCGCCGATCCAGCCTTTTTTGTCGATCGAGCCGCGAATCAGCAATTCATCTGCATTCGCAAGCGTGAGTGTCGCATAATAGGTCTTGCCCTCTTCGCAGTTGTAGATGAAGCCGTTCATCCATTTCTTCTGTTTGGTGTCGAATGTGAAGCCCCAGAACATTTTAAGCCCGATAACCGGCTGTCCGCGAAGCGATTCTTCCGGGTTTAGGATGTCATGAAAGGGCTGACCGTCCTTATCGAGTGGGTCTTTGAGCCAAACGACCCATCCGCAATAGGTCGAATCGTCTTCGCATTTCCCCATTCGTGCAATGACTCTTCCGCGCTCGGCTTTCCAAAGCCCCTCGATATCCTCCGGTTTTACTGCAAAAAGGCTTCCGGCGCAAACCGCCGCGATTATAATCACTGCTACCAAAGGTCTCATAACGTTATCCTCTCTTTGCCGTTGGCCATGAGTTTATACAGCACGGGAACCACAAGCAAGGTTAATGCCGTCGAGGTTATCAGGCCGCCGATAATAGCCCATCCCATCGGGTTCCACATATGACCGCCGAAAAGTGTTAGCGGCAGAAGTCCGGCTACCGTTGTAGCCGCAGTTAGGATAATCGGCACGAACCGAATTTCGCCTGCGGAGACGAGTGCCTCCTCGATACTGTCGCCATGCGCTCTACGGCTGTTCGCAAAATCGACGAGGATTATCGCGTTGTTGATGACTATACCTGCGAGGCTCGTGAGGCCTATCATCGCGGTGAATGAGATGTCGTTTCCGCTGAGAAAGAGGGCGATTATCGAGCCGATTATCGCCAATGGTATCGATGTAAATATAATGAAAGGTTGGCGGAAGGATTTGAATTGATACACCAGCACCGCGAAAATCGCCAAAATCGCTATAACGAATGACCTTCCAAGTCCGCTAAATGCGCGGTTTTGTGATTCCATCTGCCCACCGACGCGGTAATAGAAGCCATCCGGCCATGGATAGTCGTCAAGCTCGCGTATAATTGCTTCGGTTGCGCGGTTGACATTGTAACCGGTTGCAACATCGGCGGTTATAGTAACGCTTCGGTCAAAATCGTAATGGTTTATGATATACGGCCCCGTTTCGAACTCCACCGAGGCCAATTGCCCCAACGGAATCATCGCGCCGAGGGGATTGGCGATAAAAATCCGGTCGAAATCCTCTATCGAGGGGGATTCTTCGGAAGCAAGCCTGACAACTACGTCCCTTCGCTTGCCCTCCTCATCGCGAAGGCCGGTGGCGGTTATTCCAGCCATACTGAAACGCACCGCTTTATCGACATCCGCAAGAGTTAGCCCCATCATAGCAGTTTTCTCGCGGTTGATTTCGACCTTGATATCCGTCCGCGAACCGCTCATCGGATTTTTTACATTCACGACACCGGGAGTTTTGCGGAAAATCGCTTCGGCAGACGCGGAAATACGCTCAAGCTCTCTGAGATTCTTTCCGATGATATGAACGGCCACCGGTGCATCGTTGGGGTAGCCCTGTTCCAGTTCTTTTACGTGTATTTGCACACCGGGGTAAGATTCGAATTCCGTGCGAAGCTCCTCGACGAAAAGCGGCATATCACGTTTTCGCGATGCATCGATCTCGACCAGCAACTGCCCGATATTCGGCCTGCTTTGCTTCGGAAAGGCGTTGTAATAAATTCGAGGATTGTGTCCGCCGACATTCGCGACGAAATATTCGACATAATCCTTTTCCGCGAGAACGCTTTCCACATGGGCCACGGCATTCGAAATTACACTCAGCGCTGTTCCCTCGGGCGATTCTATATCGATAAACATCTGTGTTTTGCCGGCCTTCGGGAAAAGGCTTGTGCCGATTATATACGCCAGCGGCAAAACGGCCAGCAGAAGGGCTATCGAGATTCCGAGAACGAACTTCGGCCTTCGAAGGGAGAAAGAAATCGCTCTACGATAACGTTTGCGAATAAAGCTGTCGAGCA
Organism: uncultured bacterium; assembly: GCA_964459995.1. Lineage (GTDB taxonomy): Bacteria > UBP14 > UBA6098 > UBA6098 > UBA6098 > CAZSHG01. Next base: position 74,297 of record CAYWOR010000012.1, read on the forward strand.
TATTCTGCACATAACCCGCACGGAGAGCCGATTCGCGCACAAACCACCGGCTCGCGAGATAGGGCACAAGCGTCAACGCCAAAAACAGCGATGCCAACAGCGTGAAAATAACTGTTACCGGCATGCTTTTAATGAAATCCCCGGCCATGTCCGACATCATGATAATCGGCAAAAAGGCAAGGCATGTGGTTATCGTGCCGCTTGCGATCGAGGGGCCGACCTCGGCGGTGGCATCGATTGCGGCTGTTTTGGGATCTACGCCGTCGGCAATAAAGCGGTTGATATTCTGTGTTACGACGATTGCATTATCGACAATCAAGCCCAGAGCGACTACTAATCCGGCAATTTGGATTTGCTGGATTCCGAAACCGGCGAGATTCACCCAGCCCATCGAGATGATTATCGCTGTGGGTATGCTTATCATCGCCACCGCCGATGGTCTGTTTCCGATTCCCAGCCATGTTAGCAGACCGACAAGAATAACCCCCTGCACAAGGTTCATCAGGAATCCGAGGATAAAATCGCGGACGCTCTCGCCTTGGTCGAAAGCGGTTTCGAGGGACATATCGCTCCTAAGGCCGACTCGGAACCTTGCTATTACATCGTCCAACCCGCTTTTTATATCAAAGATATTCGTTCCGGGCTGTTGTGTCGCCGTAACGAAAATCGCCTTTTTGCCGTTGAATTTAGCTGTTCGCGGAAAGTCCTCGAAACGGTATTCAACCTCCGCGATGTCCTTTAGATAAACGATTTTGCCATCGCCGAGCGGAATTAGGGTGTTGGCGAGATCGTCTATATCGCGATAGGAGCCGCTCGTGGCAATATTGAAACTTCTTCCGCCGATTTCTATGCGTCCGGCGGGAATATTCATGTTATTCGCCTGAATAACACCGATGATGCGATCGAGCGGGATGTTCATCCTCGACATCTTTTCCAAATCCACTGAAACACGAATTTCGCGCTCCGGGCATGCGATTATCTCCGTCTCTGCGATACCATCGACCTTGCGGATTTCGTCCTCGAGCCTCTCCGCCTCGCGCCTCAGTTCAACATAGGAGGCTTTTTCGGAAACAATTGCGAGCTGGATAATCTTCACATCGTCCACCGACCAGCGGTAAATCTCGATATGCGCGAGATCCGCGGGCAATTCGGAGCGGATGCTGTTGACCTTTTCGGTGAGTTCGCGGTATTTGTCGTCGGGGTCGGCGTTCATTTCGAACTGCGCGCCGATAACAGCAAATCCGTTGCCGCTTGTCGAGGAGGCGATTCGCAAATCGCTCATTCCGGCGACGACGTCCTCGATGGGCTTGGTTATTATCTCCTCGATGTCCGCGGGCGAAGCGCCGGGGTAACGCACGATTACCGAAGCTCCCGGTGGTTGAACAGAGGGATTCTCGGCTTTTGGCATATGCCACACGGAAAAGAAACCATAGACAGCCAGCGACAGCACAACCATAAGGGTAAGCCGATGATTATCCACCGCGAATTTGGGAAGTATTTTCATTGTCTATTTGCTATTCTATAATTATTATTTTAGAGCCATCAGTTAAGTATAATGCGCCTTCCGTGATTACCTCGGAGATGCCGTCCATTCCGAATTTAACGCCGATATTCTCGCCGGAAACGAAGTCGAATTCCACCGGAACCAATACTGCGATTGATTTTTCGCGGTTCGGAGCGAAGATATAACCGGATTTCCCCTCGATTCGAACCGCCGAGATTACCGGCACGAGCGCTGTTTGGGAATTCTTCGAGGGGAATATCACAGCTTTGGCAATGAGGCCGGTAACCAGCTTGAAATCAGTCTCGTCGAGGATGAGTTCCACCTCGAAAATCCCTGTGTTCAGGTCGGGGATTTCGGCGATTTTTGAAACATAGCCGCGGAAAACCGCTTCGGGGTGGGCGTCGATCTCGATTCGCGCGGAATCGCCTATTTCTATCCGCACCAAATCTCTGTCGATAACACCGCACTTGACTACCCAACTCTTTTCGCTCGAAGCAAAAATGAAGACCGGCATACCCTGCCCGATAAGCTCGCGCTCTTCCGCAAGCCGCTTCAGAACTACACCCTCTGCGGGCGCGCGAATTTCCGAGTGCCGAAGGTTGAAATCAGCTATTTCGCGGTCTTTGGCGGCGATATCTAAAGCGGAATGAGCATTCTGAAGCTGTGCGAGGGGAATCGCGCCGTCGTCGAAAAGGGCTTGTGCGCGTTCGAGGTCGCGTTTGGCTTTTTCGAATCCAACCTCCGCCTGACCTACTTTGGCACGAATTTCCGAAAGGTCGAGCCTCGCTAAAGTTTGCCCATTTACTGCACGTTGCCCCTCTTTGACAGCGATTTCGTCGATTATGCCGCCGGTTTTGAACGAGAGCTTAGTAATCTCCCCAGCCGAAAGGACGCCCGTGCAGTTCACCGGTTTGCAGACATCCTCATGCAAGACACGCGCGACGCGGACAGGCACCGGCCTTTCTTTCACTTCGTTTCGCTGGATTCTGTCGCATGATATTATTGCAAGCAGAGCGGTCAACGGTATAATTGTCAACAGTATTTTTTTCATCGTCGCCCTCGCTTAGGCGGTTCCGACGCCGTCGAACAGATCGTCCACAAATTCGTTCCAGTGGGAAATCGGGTCGATTACGCTTCCTGTCATCCATGTTGCGTTCGCAAGGCCCATAATCATAGTAACAACGCACAGGCTCAGGCGTTTTGTGCTTCTTGCGCGCACCGCCCCTTTTTCGAGCGCTTCGTGGAAATACTTCTTTATGAACTCGACAGCGATCGCTATGCGTTCTAACAACTTGCGCCGGACTTCGGGGTCTTTCATCGCCTCCGAACGGACTTCGTTATAGAGTTTTTGGAGCATAATGTCTTCAGTCAGTTTTTTGATGAAAATAATTCCACCCTGACGCAATAATTCTCTCGGCTGAAGAGTCCCACTCAGACGGTCTATCTCGTTCCACATCTCGCGATTAGTAATAATCATCTCATCGAGTATAGCCATAAATATCGCGCGTTTCGACTCGAAATACCAATACACCCCGCCCTTGGTCATTCCCGCGTCTTTGGCGATATCGTTCATGCTGGTTGCGCTGTAGCCCTTTTCCGCGATACATTTCGACGCGGCCTCGATGATTTTCCTGCGTTTCTCTTCTTTTTCTTGGAACATATCCATAATAAACCTCCAACATACCGACCGGTAGGTATGTTGAATATAAGCACCTTTGAGCAAAACGCAAGAACTTTTTGCAACAAAAAAAAGGGCGACCCGAATGGATCGCCCGTGATCGTAACACTTTGGGGGTTTGTGTTACTTGATCAAACTAACTCTGCGGTTTTCTTCCCTATGGCGGCTAACAAAGCGCACGAAATATGTTCCGCTGGCAACTTCCGCGCCGATGTTGTCATCACCGCGCCAAACGACATTGTAGAAACCGGCTTCGAGGTCGCTGTCCATAAGGGTGCGAACCTTACGTCCGGTGATGTCGAAAACCTCGATTCTAACCGGACCAACCTCGGTCTCCGGAATGCCGAAATCTATGCGGCTTGCGGAGTTGAAGGGATTCGGAGTCGGGCCGGCGAGGAAAAATTCGATTGGCAGATCCCTCGACTCCACGGCTTCTCTCGCGACCCATTCAAGCGGCGCTCCGACATGGATTCTGACCTTGTGAATATCGCCTGTGCTAATGAAAGTGTATTCGCTCTTGGCGATCATATCGACGAAAACGCCGTGGTCGGGGTCTTCGATGAACATTGTGAAACCGGAAGGCAGGCTCTGAATATCCCACCGAACGGCTATCTTCTGGTTTTTCACGCTTCTGCAGTCGAGAACTGCGTTGTAGATGACGTTTGACCTGCGGACGCCCTCGAAATACTCGCAGAATCTTTTGTCGTTCTCATCGACGAAGAACAGCTTAATAACTGGCGCCGGATAGCAGATATCGGGAAGTTTCTCGATAAACATACGGCCTGCGGCCTGCGATTCGTCGGTATATTCTTTGAATCCGAAGACATTGTGCGCGTCCCATTGCCCGGCTTCTTCCGAGAAGATGCCAATCTTCGTGCTCCAGCTTGCAATAAGCTCTGGTTCCGGCTCTGGTCGGACTCTGCGTGATGGGCCATCGGTGGTTTTCATCCGAAGCACGAGGGAGTCGCCTGCCGGAACACCGCTCTTTGTTTGGAACCAGAAACCCTCCCAATTCCGGAAAGTGCGGCCGTAGTTCGGTCCTCCAAGGACACTGGCGACCGGGAAATACCCCGAGCCGTCCCAAAGTTGAACAGTTCCATCGACCCAGTTTGCGGATACCGCCGAGGCAAGAGTTCTATCCTCCACTTCGACGCCGCCAGTAAAGCGGACAATATGGGCATCGTGCCAAAGAATATCGAAAACATCGCCTCCGGCAACATCCTTATAGAAGGGATTGGCACACATGTTATAGAACATGCTGGATTTCATAGGATCGCCGTCCCATTTCGTGAGTGGGATATCCATCCAGCCGTTTTTGTTCGGTTTGATTCCGATGACATCGATTTCGACCGCGTTGCAGTGATCCTGCACGAGCCAATAACCATTCCCCGGCCAGAAAGGTGCAACCGGAGGATTAGCGCTCGGGCCGTTGTATATGGCATAGGAGCCGGCATCGCCCCTGAATTTGCTAACCTGCCACCAAGACCGGTATTTGCCGGGCCATCCAAGGTCGGGGACTTCGCAATATTGATGGAAATCGTCATAGAGAACGACGTCTTGATCGCACCTCGTTGTTGGCGGCCAGAAGGGTGGATCTTCGCCGTAGCGGTCGTTGTATCTAAGCCTATATGTTACAGTATCTTCGACCGGATAAAGCGGGACGCCCATCAGCGAGTAGCCTCTCCATGCAACCATTGTGGCTTCGAGGTTTGCGTTGATAGGCTGACCGTAAACTATGATTTTATCGACGTTCTTGTCGAGTGATTCCCATTCGCGGACATTGACTGTGTACCAATCCTCCGCGCCGCCGACAGTGTGCTCGGGGAATTCGAGATCGCTTCCGGCGTCCGCCCACTGCGGTCCGGGAATTCCGCCGGTCCAGTCGTTAAGCTCGTTGAGGTTGGTTCCCTCGGCTGATCCGGAAACATCCTGGCCGAATTTATACCACCTAACGAGATTGACGATGCCGGCATGACTTCCCGATGGCGAATAGACGACATCGATATCCGTCCGATATTGCTGGAAATAGTCCTGATGTTTGGATGCAAGCCAGTCCGAATAGTCAACAGTGCCGGTGAAATCGGTATCTGAGGATTTTGCGCGCCATCTTGTGTCCTCGTGACCGGGGGTTTCGCTGGCGTCGCTGTCGAGATTAAACTCCCATTCGGAGTATTCGTCCATCCAGATTGTGTCGGTGCTTCCGAGGCCGGTGTTGTATATAGATTTTGTGCCGGTTCTCCATGCGCCGCCGCTGAGATTGCTAAATGAAGTGAATCTCACCCGCGATGGGTTTGTTGTGCTAAGCGGGACATAGTTCCAAAAAACAGGATTGGGGTAGCTGTCAATTGCGCTGGCTGAGAACACTACCGGAATATTATTAATCTGGACAAATCCCTGCCAAAGGTAGATGGAGTCGGCACCGGCTTCGTGGAATGTCGTTTTGGTAACACTTTGGCCAGCGGCGGCTTCTCTAACTTCGTAGGGGCCACCCGATTTTGGGGTTCCCGGGGAGAAAGAGCTTCGTTCTATGCTATATTGGCCGAAGAGGGAAAGACTTAGGATAAGCCCTGCGGCGATAATTAACTTAAAACCTGTCGAATTTTTCATCATTTGCCTCCCTTTATCGAGGGCGGAAAAAAGAAGTTACAAATAAATAATATATGGATTATCTGCGAATCCACAATGCCATTTATTATTTTGATTATCGTGTGGAATTCGGCGGATAATCCCGAAGACAATGAGCCGCTATAATTATCGCACAAGATGTGCCACGGGGCTATTATAATGTAGAACAATAAGATAAGTCGTTCTACATTAGTATTATAAAGGTATAATCCCCATGAAGAACTGGTCGCCATGGGGAATATTCCCAAAATTAAATAAACCGCTCGAACCTTTCGCTGTCAACTTTGCAAACCGGGCATTTGTTTGGAGGGGCTTCCCTCGCGCAAAGATAGCCACAGACTTTGCATCGCCATACGGGGTATTTCAATTCGCCATGGAAAGCTTTCTTTTCCGCTGATGATTTCCGCTTTCTTTCGGCTCTGGGCGGACGTCGCTCTGGAATTGAATGAAGCTCCGCCGCGCCCTTTGCGACTTTGTCCGAGACATAGAGCGCACAGTAGCAGGCTCCAAATTCGGCGACATCGTCGTCACGGTAATCGCAGGGGCAGATAATATCGAGATCGGCCTCCTTTTCACCCTCCGCGAGGCGGCATGGGCAAGCGGGATATCCATAACGCTCGATGTTCGTCAGAAGACCTTCGACAAGACCTTTAGTGAAATCGGTATCGGGGTTGAGAAAATATCCCCCATCTTCGGCCTCAGCCTTAAGCCGGAGGAATTCTTTGTCGATTTCTTCGCTTGGAATGCCCATTATTCCAATATCTCCCGAATTCTGTCCTCCTTGAAACCGACGATAACCTCGTCGTCGATGATTAGGGTGGGGAATGAGACGCGCGGGTTGTATTTCTCGACTTCGTCAACTGCGGAGGCTTTCTCGTCGCCGGAGAGGAGGTCGATGTAGATATATTCGAACTCGACGTCAAGCTCTTCGAGAAGTTCACGTGTTTTTTTGCACCATATGCAGGTGCTAAGTGCGAAGAGGCGAATATTGCCGGCTTTTCTGCCGTTAATTTGCTCGAAATTCATAACTGCCTTTCAGTTGGGTTTGAAAATTGCGCCCATAAAGAGCAAAGCTCCGGAGCCTCTTTCTGTGATGGCGCAGAAAAAAGGCCTATCCACGCGCATCGTGAATGGTTCCGGCCTGTCCATATCGGGAGCCATCGTTTCGCCGACCATCTCGATTGCGGTAACCGCGGCGGCTTCGGTGCCCTCTTCGTCAACCTCGATATAGGTTTTGTGTATGACCTTGCTTATCCATGCCGGTTTGAGCGGCGTCATCGCGCTAAAATCCGCCGAGGACTCTTTGAAGGCGTCTTTCATCCCCATCGCCATAAGGGCGTCGTTAAGGGTAAGTTCGTATTCGACCTTGAAACGCGGAAGTGAAAGCCTGCCATCGCGCCATTGGAATTGCGACGCCGTCGAGGCCCACCACGCGGAGTCTTTGTTCTTGATGAAATCGTCCAACTCATTGTCCTCTGCGGGGAGGAAAATTACCATCTCGAAACGGGGGTCTTCATAGCGCAAACGAACAGCCTGAAACTCCTCGGTCTCGAGATAGCTGTAATTATCGCTTTTGAACATCATCATAACTTTTTGAATATCACCGTTGTGAAGTCTGAAATCATCTTCGCGGGTGATATTCGGGCTGAACTGTTCGAACCAAGCGCCTTTAAAATAAACTGCATTTATCAGGACGAGAATCGAAAGGGGGTCGAGTTCGCGGATAATCTCCTCGATTTTGCCGTGAGTCTTCTCCGCAACCCAGCCGTTAATCTCTTTGAGCGTGGCGGGGTCATCGAAACTGCGTTCGTTGGCGGAAGCGCCGTAGAATTCGGTTAATGTCGAGATAAATCTCTCATTGAACGGCATTCCTCGCCTCGACCAGATGGAATTCGCAATCTCCATACGGACTTTTTCGCTTTGAGTGAGATGTGCGATTAACTGCTTGTTTCCTATGTTAAGGACGTCCGTGGGCATTCCGGCAAACATCATAGTAGAGGCCATTTGGGTTTTTGTTTCGCCCTCGGCGCCGTTGTAGCACATCTGAAGCGCCATCGCTATGGAAAGCGGCGATATAAAGACGTTTTCGTGCTGGGACATCTCGGCGAGTCCGGTAAAAAGGACAAATCCGAAATCGTTGTCGGCTTTGACAAGACCGAAATCAATCTCTTCCGGCACCTCGGCGAAGGCCAAACAAGCCATCAGAAATAATCCGACGAATATCGACACTACGGTAAGAATTTGCATGGCTTCCCCATTCTGAAACATGTTAATACTTGCTAAAATTGCACAGATTCGAGGCAAAAGTCAAGTCATTTCATTCACGATGAAGGGTTGTTCTTGCGTTTTGGGGTTTGAATGATTATTTTATTTCAAAAGGAGAGTCGATGGGGTTCATACCGGAAGAACGCAAAGAGGGCACACGGCTTAAGGAAACACGTCCGAACTATGTCGCCTTTTGGGTTGTTGCAGTTATCGTGGGAATTGTCGTTGCAGTAGCTCTGAAAGGCTTTCTCGTGAAGGGCTACTCTGTAACCACAGAGAATATGCAACATAATCTGCTTCCCGGCGATATGGTTCTTGTCGAGAAACTCAGCGCAGGCAAGGTTGCCGAGCGAAACTCTGTCCTGTGCTTCGTTTATCCGGCGGAAACCTCTCAATACCGCATGGGCAGGGCGGTTGCCAGAGGGCTGGACATCGTCGAGATAATCAACAAACAGCTTTATGTCAACGGTCGGTCGGTCGATTTACCCCCCGGAGCATTTTTTGCTGATGCAAAAATCGAGAGCGACCCCTTTTCTCTTCGCGACAATTTTGGCCCGTTCACTGTTCCCGCAGGACATTATTTTATCCTCGGAGACAACCGCGATAATGCGATCGATTCACGTTATTATGGCGCTTTGCCGTATGAGTATATCCTCGGCAAGCCGCTTTTCGTCTATTTTCGATGGAAACCCGACCCGCGCGCACCGAAAATGCGGACTCTCGGCGATTTGCTCGAAGTTGTTTTTTACAATATCACGCATTTCTTTGGCAGAATCGATATAGGACGTTTTGGAAAGTCTATCCGCTGATGGCCTTTGGCTGTTATGTCCATGTCCCCTTCTGTTCGAGCGCTAAATGCCTTTACTGCGCCTTTTGCTCGATTCCCTACGATAGCGATTTCGCAGAGAAATATATCTATGCTCTTCTCGATGAGGCGCGAAGGGAATGTTTAGAACCAATTTCCACTCTGTATTTCGGCGGCGGCACCCCGACTTCGCTTTCGTCGAAACAGCTTAACAAAACATTCTCCGGCATGTTGTCTATTTTGAACATCTTACCCGATTGCGAAATCACTTTCGAGGCCTCGCCGGAGACCCTCGACGCCGAGAAGCTCGATATTCTGCGAGATTTGGGGGCAAAACGCCTTTCAATCGGCGTGCAGTCTTTTTCAAACAAGCTTTTGCAGACATTGGGCAGACGTCACGATTCGAAAACCGCCGTTTCTGCAATCGAAACAGCGCTGTTGTGCGGTTTCGAGGTTTCAATCGACTTAATTTACGGAGTTCCGGGGCAAAGCCTTCTCGATTGGGAAGAAACACTCGAAAGAGCCGTGGATTCGGGCGCGGAGCATGTTTCGCTTTATTGTTTGTCCATCGAGGAGAACACACCTTTCGAGCGGATGTTGAATGATGGGTTTCTTCCGCCTGCCGATGAGGATTTGGAGCTTGAGATGTTCGAGCACGCAGGCTTGATTCTAAGCTCCGCCGGCTTTCGAAGATACGAGCTTTCTAATTTTGCGAAGGGGAATAAAATCAGCCGGCACAATTTAAATTATTGGCGAGGAGGCGGCTATTACGGCCTTGGGGCTTCTGCGCATTCCTATTTTCCGGGACCGCCGAGATGGACACGATACGCGAACACGTCGGATCTTCAAAAATACATTTTGCAAATCCGCGAAGGGAGGTCTCCGCGCGAGTTCGAGGAAGTTCTGATCCCCGAACAGCGCGTCGAGGAGTTCATAATGCTGAGATTAAGACTCGCGGAGGGATTCTCCCGCGAAGATGTTATGGATTTTCTTCCGGAAATCGATGCGGATGATCTTTTCGAACGTCTCGGAAAGCCTATCTCAGAAGGGTTTCTGGAGTTTCGCAATGGACGCGTCTCTATCCCCGAAAATCGCCTTTTTATCTCGAACGAGTGCGTAGTCCGGGTGATTTGTGCACTCCAAGCAAAAAAATAAGCCCCCGATTTGCTAAAATCGAGAGCTTCGAATCGCGTTTGATAAAACCTTAGCTAATTCCCAGATAAGCCACCTCGCCCGAAAGTATTTGGTTGAGCATTTTGACAAATTTTCCGCCGTCGTCGGAGAAATTCACCGGATAGTTTTGAATCTGCGATATGCTCACAGCTCCGGTTCGTGTGGGGCGGTCCATCTGAAAACCATTTTTGTGGTGCCTAACCCTCTTTCTGCGCGATTCCTGAGTCGCGATAGCGGCGCATCTGCTCGAGCAATATTTAGGGATATATTTCGCACCGACCTTTATTATAAAGGTATTATCGCAACCTTCTCTTTCGCATTTTTTTAGTGCTCTCGGCATTTTTTTGCGCGGCATAATGAGCCTCCCTGTCTTTATTTGCGTTATGTTCTTGCGCGGATTATATGCCAAAGGAAAGATTATATCGTATCTTGTTGATATTCTGAATCTTATAAGTGTCGAAGCAATTTATGAAATTTATTTACACTTTCTCGATGGGTATTATTCCCCATTTTATAAGGCATTATTACCGAAAATACTTGCTATGAGGCTTTTCGCAATTATATTTCAGATATGAAAACTAAGGTAAAAACCGGCATAGAAATCCTGCTCGATTCCCCAAAAAGCTTCCCATTAGGCGATTCTCCGGCGATTCTATGTAATGAGGCTTCTGTTTGCTCGAATCTCACTAACTCCATCGACACGCTTATCGGCGCCGGAGTCCGGCTGAAAGCTATTTTCGGCCCACAGCACGGCTTCTACTGCACAGATCAGGCGAATATGATAGAATGGGAAAGCGAGATCGACCCACGCACGAAACTGCCATTCATTTCGCTCTACGGCGCTCATCGCAAGCCTACGCCGGATATGCTCGCGGGGATTTCGTCGATGATTATCGATCTTCAGGATGTCGGTGCGAGGTTCTATACCTATCTCTGGAGCGCCCTGTTGACCCTTCGCGCTTGTGCCGATATGGGAATTCCGGTTATCCTTTGCGACCGCCCGAACCCAATCGGCGGCGAAATTATAGAGGGTCCCGGAGTTGAAGTAGGTTTCGAGAGCTTTGTCGGGCTGGCTGATTTGCCGGTTCGTCACGGCCTCACAATCGGCGAAGCACTGTATATGCTGGCTTTGCGCGAGGGAGTCGCGTCGAAACTTCATGTCGCCAAGATGTCCGGATGGCACAGGTGGATGAGCTGGACCGATACCGGCCTCGAATGGGTCAACCCCTCGCCGAACATGCCCGGTTACCTCACCGCGCTTGTTTACCCCGGCGGATGCCTTCTCGAAGCGACGAACATCTCCGAAGGACGCGGCACCACAAGGCCTTTCGAACTTGTCGGCGCGCCCTGGATAGATATGTGGGATTTTTCCGTGGCTTTGGATGCCGAACGCCTTCCCGGAGCGATTTTCCGCCCCACCGAATTCAAGCCGGTTTTCGATAAATTCTCTGACCAAATCTGCAGAGGCATTCAGGTGCACGCCATCGACGAAGCGGCTTTCAGACCGGTTTTGACCTATTATGCTATTATCAAATGTGCGAGAACACTGTATCCGGGGGAATTTCGATGGGCTGATCCGCCCTATGAATATGAGTTCGAGAAGCTTCCAATCGACATCCTCGCGGGTTCCGAGACTTTCCGAAAGGCCGTGGAGGCCTGTTTGCCGACTTCCGAAGTTGCAGAAATTTGGCGTGTGAGGGAACTATCCTTCGAGAATGAACGCCGTGAACATCTAATATATTGATATGCAAGCGATTATACTTTGCGCGGGTGAGGGAACACGCCTCAAACCGCTGAGCAATTACCTTCCAAAACCTCTGTTTCCTGTGCTTTGCGAACCCCTGCTTGGGCACATCCTCGACAACATGGCCAAACACGGCATTTTCCGTGTAGCCGCCAATGTATGGTTCCGCAAGGAGGATTTCCTCGAATTCGCGGAAAGCCGCTCAGGTGGCGGGGTTTTGTTTTCACTCGTGCCGGAGGAGGATCTTCTCGGCACCGGCGGCGGAATCGCCAATGTCGCGGAAAAACTGCGTCCGCAGGGCACTTTTTTGGTGCACACCGGCGATATTTTCGCGGAAATAGATTTCACGACGGCGATTCGTGTGCATCGAGAATCTGGCGCGGCTTTGACATTCCTCGTGCGTCGCGGCGCGCGTGAGATTCTCGCTAATGGCTACTCTGTGGTCGATATCAACGGCATAATAGGCACACAAAGCGATTCCGCGTGGAAATTCACAGGGGTAAGCCTTTGGGAGCCGGAAATGCTCGATTTCATGCCGCGCCCCGGAGCTTCCGGCGGTGCGGTCGAGGGCTGGATCGAGGCTATACGCGCACTTCCCGGCAAGATTCGTTTCTATGACATCGGAGATGCCCTCTGGACCGACATTGGCACGCCGAGGGATTATCTCGAGCTTCATTCGAGGCTTCTTTGCGGAGGCAACCATATTTCGAAATTCGCAGAAATAGGCTCAGGCGCGAGGTTAGATAGCGGGGTTTGCGTATGCTCGGGCGCAAGAATCGGCGAAAAATGCTCTCTCCGCGATGTCGTTGTTTGGCCGAACTGCGATATTCCAGCGGGAATATCTTTAGAAAAAGCCATCGTAGGTCCCTTTGGGATACATATATTATGATAACAGAATATTTACAATCATTCATCGATAAATCAGGCTTCAAAGGCTATAAAATAGAGCATATACGAGGAGCCGGGTCTGACAGAAGCTTCCATCGCCTTACTAAAGAGTCTTCAAGCGTAGTTATGATGTCCGGAGGTGGGCATGGCGGCTCGATCGAGGACTGGGTCGAGGTGCAACGGTTTCTGCACAGCCTCGGATTCGGTGTTCCGAAGATATTCGCCTATGACATTGCAATTCCGGCGGCCATAGTCGAGGACTTGGGTGAATGTCGCCCACCGGAGCTTTATGAATACGAGCTTGTAGTTCGTGAGCTTGCACGATTAGCTGTAATAGCAGGTGAGAATATTAGCAAATGCCCTACTGTCGCCAATCGTCCCTTCGATTTTGAGGCTTTCCGATGGGAATCGACCTATTTCACCGAGCAATATCTTCGCGGATATCGAAAACTCGACGAAAGTCTTATAAATAGGCTGTCAGAAGATTTCGACCGCATCGCTAAATATTTGTCAAACCTGCCTAAATATTTCACGCATCGCGATTTTCAATCGACAAACGTTCTTTTAGTTGACAAATGTGTGAGGATTATCGATTTTCAATCCGCCCATTTTGGGCCTGCGGAATATGATTTGGCGAGTATGCTTTGGGATCCTTACGCCGATATTCCCGCAGATGCCCGTGTGCGGCTTGTCGAGGCATATTTAGATGAATTCGAGGGACAAGCCGGCAAAATCGACCGAAAAGTATTTATGGAAAACCTTGAAACAGCGGCTATTTCAAGGCTTATGCAGGCTTTGGGGGCTTTCTGTTTTTTATCCGCGATAAAGGGAAAACTGATGTTCTGTGCCTTCATCTCCCCGGCGGAAAAGCGTCTGCGGGGACTTCTGGCAAGAAATGATTTCCTTCGCGGATTACAAATCTGATCCTACTTCAAATACACCACCCGTTTTGTGTCCGAACATGTGCCATCGGGCGAAACGGCGCGCACGAGATAGACACCGCTTCCCTCTGTGGGTTCCGGAGTCCAAATCTGCTCGCCACCGGGAAGCTTGGCGACGCTTCTGCCGTTAAGATCGAAAATCTCGATGACCGCACTCGCCGGCGCGGAGATAGCAACCGCCGAATTGAAGGGGTTCGGGTAAGCGGTGAGGGCGA
>CAYWOR010000013.1:0-77872 GCA_964459995.1 uncultured bacterium
TCGTCTGGCAACCCGACCCCTCCCTCGGCAGTGGCGTCTATCTCGTGAGGGCGCGTGTCGGCGGGCGAGGAGACCTCGCCCCTACGGGACAGGCGGCGACGAAAAGGATTGTCTATCTTAAATAAACCGCAAATGACACACAGATACATTTCAGCGACATATGAAACACAAATTCCCAAAAAGGATGTTGTGCCTTTCAAATTTGTTGCGGACGCAATGTTGGGGAGGCTTGCACGCTGGTTGCGAATGATGGGTTGTGATGTCTATTACAATTCCTCCGGCGAAGACTCGAAACTTCTCGCAATCGCCCTCGCGGAAAGCCGAATCCTTCTCACTCGCGATGTCAGTCTTGCCCAACGCGCCGCAAAGGCGGGATATTTTGTCAAAAACGAGGGAACCTCGGCGCAAGTCGCCGAGATAATCGAAAAATTCGGCATAGAACCGACCCTTTACGGCGACATTTGCCCCGTGTGCAACGGCGAGATTATTCCAGTAGCCAAAGAATCCGTGCGCACGGATATCCCGCGTTACACATATTTCACCCATGAAGAGTTCCGAAGATGCAATTCCTGCGGAAAAATATTCTGGGAGGGAACCCATCGCGGGCTTGCCGAGAAAGACCTTGGAAGGATTCTTGGCGATGAAAATAAATAGAATTCATGGTTTCGACATCAGCTTTTCCGAGGCAAAAACCCTTCAGGAGAGGCTTTCCGGTCAAGTCAGAGTCGAGAGCGGCCCGAATATCCGCGAAATTAATACAGTCGCCGGTTGCGATTGTGCATTCGACCGCAGAACCAACCTCGCTTTCGGCGCGGTTGTGTTATGTGATTTTCCCTCGATGTCGCCGATTGGAATTCTAACCGCGCATTACGAAATTCGGTTTCCCTATGTCCCCGGATATCTGAGTTTTCGAGAGCTGGAGGTTCTGCTGAGTCTTTTTGAGCGGCTCGAAAAACCACCCGATATCGTCATCGCCGACGGACAGGGGATTGCACATCCGCGAAGAATCGGCCTTGCGAGCCATCTCGGTCTATTTCTCGAAATCCCGACGATTGGATGTGCAAAAAGCCGACTGATAGGCGAATCGAAAACACCCGGTCTTTCGAAAGGCGAATGGTCGCCGCTGTTTGACCGCCAGGAGATAATCGGCGCGGTAGTCAGGACAAAAAAAGGTGTCAAGCCGCTGTTCGTGTCGCCGGGGCATCTTATCGACCTCGAAAAAGCGCGGGAGATGATTATCGCTTGCACCACAAAATATCGCTTGCCCGAACCCTCCCGAATAGCCGATATTGAGGTTGCAAAATATAAAAAGGAAGTCATCGATGAATAGAAGAATTATTGCAGTTATAGCTTTGCTTATCTCAACCATAGTCCTCGCAGGAGTCGAAGAGTCTTTCCAACGAGTGCAGACACAGAACTTTTCGCGCCCGGACTCGAACAAAATCAAGATATTAAATCCCGCCGGAACAACGAGTATAACGGTTTCCGAGACCGATCAGGTCATTTTCAGTTATAGGTTATACGCCGAGGCGGCTGATTACAACAAATCGCGCGAGCTTGTGGGCAAATTCGAGACGAGAATTAGGCCGGAAAAAGGTGTAATAACCGCTAATTTCGGCTTGCCCTTCGATTCGATAGACAAGTTAAAATTCCCCTTTCTCGACAGAAAATTCGAGGGAACGCTTCAATGGCGCGACCGAAAAATTGACATTTCCCACAAAAAAGGAACAATTCTCAAAGTCGAGTTGCGTGTCGAAATTCCCAGCGGAATCGATGTCGAGATTGAAGGGATGATTGGAAAAGTTGATATTACAGGCCATCGGGGGAATATCGATATCGAAATGGGCGCAGGGGAAATAGAGCTGTTTCAAACAGTTGCGGAGCACAAAATTCTCCTCGGCACCGGTGTGGTGAAATCGGTTACCAGCGAGGGCGGGTTCGATATCTCCGCCGAAAAAATAGATATTCTCGGCACATTCACCGCGATAGACACACTTCGAATCTCGCAAAAAGAAGGGGCAATCCGTTTCGACGGCGTCGAAAGTGCCACATGGCTCGACTTGAAAATCGGCAATGCCAATCTCTATTTGATGGCGGGCGATCTCGGTTGCGGAAGCATCAAATCCGGCGCAGGGAATATCGATTTAAAAATATATTCGCGCCTCAATTGCGAGATGAGCATCGAAACCGAATCGGGCTATATCGACATCGAGACCGCCAAAAGATTCGCGCAGGAGACCTATTCGACAACACACGGAAGAATCTCGCATATCGAGATAGAAAGCCCCTCTACTGAAGTCGAGGTCTCACACCCCTTCGGCTCGGGAATTATGCGTGCAAAAAGCGATTCGGGAAATATGAAAATCGTTAACGATAGCGCGGAATAAATTTGCCGATTATCCGTTTGAAAGCATATTCGACCTCGTGTATTCGAAGAAGCTTTGCAATTGCGAAGAAAACGCCAAAATAGAATATCGAAGGCACGACGAACTGAACTAACTTATCGACAAAATCAAGCTCCAGTGCGACCATAGGATTGAACCAGTCTTTGAAAAGCCATGTCGCGATGGCCGATACACCCCCTGCGGAAATCACGAGAAGCTCTGTTTTTATTATCCGCCATGCCGAGAAGCCCTCGATTTTTTTCGCCACATATATCATTAAAAGACTCGAGTTAATCAATCCTGTCAACGAAGACCCAAGCGCAAGCCCGCCATGGTCAAGATAAAACATAAAAATCATGCTCAGGAGGATGTTAAAAATCACGCCGATGCCGACAATGTAAACCGGTGTGCGAGTGTCTTTTTTCGCGTAGAATGCCTGTTGCATTGTCCTCGTGATACCATGAAACGGCAGGCCTATGACATAAAAAAGCAATGCCCACGCAACCATCGGAGTCGAGGTTTCGGCGGCAAAGCTCCCCCTTTCGAAAATAAGCGAGACAACCTCGTTGCGAAGGACTACCGTCGCGAGTGCAATCGGCGCGAGAAGGGTGAAAATCGAGCGTGTGGTGTAGGACAGTGTCTGGGAGAAACTTTTGTCGTCGTTGTTCGCGGCGGCGTCTGCGAGGGTTGGAAGGCTTGCCGTCGCGACAGCATAGCCCACCAACGAAAGCGGCAGATAGATAAGCCTTGTGGCGTAAGCAAGCGAGCTTACACTTCCGCCGGGTAATAGCGAAGCGAGCATGATGTCAGCGAGATAGTTAATCTCGTGCGAGGCCAACGAGAGGAGACTTGGTAGAAGAAGCAGGGAGACCTCGATAATGTCGCGCTTCCGACCCTTAACCGCCCAACTGAAACGCCAGCCGATTTTTAAGACCCAAATTAGTTGCCATAAAAAAAACAAAAACCCGCCGAAAACAACCCCTACCGCCACAAGCTGTATCTGTTTGGTTGCATCTGCAAAAAAATACACACCCAGTCCGATTCCAACAAGCCATGAAAGGTTTGTGAAAGCCGGCGCAACCGAACTTATGAAAAATTTCCGGTAGGTGTTCAAAATCGCCTGACAATAAGACCCAAGGCCAATGAAGCCGATGAAGAAAAATAGAATCCGAACAAGTTTGGTGGCGAGATGTAATCTTTCCGGGTCGTTATGCCATCCGATGACGATAATCTTGATAATAAACGGCGCAAAAACAACGCCGACAATACAAACCAAGATCAATATCCCCATAAGCGCTGTCAAAACCGCAGATGCCATCGCGAAAGCGGCTTCGGGACCTTCTTTGTGTTTTATTTCGGTAAATTTGGGCAGAAACGCCGCGGTAAAAGAATTCTCGCCAAAAACGAACTGGAAAAGATTCGGGAATCTCCAAGCCACAATGAAAGCATCCGCGGCGAATCCGGTGCCGAAAGCCGCGGCCATGGCTATTTCGCGCGCTAAACCGATAATGCGCGTTACCAAAGTGCCGAGGCTCACCCATACGGCGGAATAAAATATGCTTTTGCGTTCGCTCAATCGAGAATTATAATATAAGATTAAATGGTCTATTATAACAGCTGTTTACGATTCGTGATGAAACAGTGAAATTCGAAGAGAAACATATAGCCGCGATATATTTCAGCCCGAGGAATCCCTCGAACAGCGGAGAAATTCTCGATATTACCCTCAAACCGCTAATCAAAGCCGGCTGGAATGTCGAGAAGATATTCATCCGCGATCTGAACATTCGCCCATGTGAGGGTTGCGAGACCTGTGAAAAAGGCGCGCTTTGCCCCATCGAAGACGATGTGCCGCGGATAAAATCTTTACTCGAAAAATGTTCCGCTGTCGCGATTGCTACTCCTGTCTATTTCTATGGCGTTCCATCGAGTGCCAAAGCGCTTATTGACCGATGCCAAACACTTTGGGCACGGAAATATATCATCGCAAATCCTCTGCCATCCGGACGCCAGGCAGGGATTATTGTTACTGCGGCGAGCGGGGGGCAAAAGGTCGCGGAAGGAGTTCGTCTTACGCTAAAATACTTCCTCGATGCCCTCTCTATCGAAATGCCCGAGATGCATGTCGTCAGAAATTGCCACTGGGCGCCGAAGGATGTGCCATGTAATGAATCGGCGAAAGCAAACGAATACGGAAATAAATTCTTAGAAAGGATAAACAATGGTCTATGAAGACAGAATCACCACAGTGCGAAACAAAATCGAAGAGCTTGGACTCGATGCGATTTTATTCACGAATCTCATAAACATAAGATATTTATGCGGTTACAGCGGCTCGAACGGCCTGCTTTTTGTCTCGAAAAAAGCCTCGCTTTTTCTGACCGATTTTCGGTATAAAACCCAAATCGAGACCGAGGTCAAGGCCGCGGAAGGAATTGTGCCGGAGGACGGGCTTCTTTTGGATGCCCTCGTCGCGAGGCCGGAAACCACAGGAATTTATAAGCTCGGTTTCGAAAGCTCGATAGCCTTCGACAGGCTCGAATCGATGAAAAGATGCTTCCCCGAAACCATTCAATGGACACTCGTTGAGAATTTTGTCGCTCAAATGCGCTGTATAAAAACCTCCGAGGAAGTCGAAAAGGTCAAAAAGGCGATCGTCGTCGCCGAAACAGGACTTCGCGAATCCCTCGATTATCTTCGCCCCGGAATAACCGAAATGGAGTTCGCCGCCGAGCTTGAATACCGTATGCGCAAACACGGCGCGGAAAAACCCGCTTTCGATACGATAGTCGTCAGCGGCGAACGAAGCGCGCTTATTCACGGCATTGCCTCGCCCAAGGTTATCGCGCACGGCGATCTCGTAACCATCGACTATGGCGCGAAGGTTGACGGCTACCACTCCGATATCACCCGAACCTTCATAATGGGTGAACCTTCGCCAAAACAGCGCGAGATTTACGAACTCGTCTATCTCGCACAGACATCGACAGTGAAAGGCGTTCGGGCGGGGCTTCCCGGCAAGGAAATCGACGGCATCGCACGGAAAATTATAGAAGATGCCGGATATGGCGAATATTTCGGCCACGGCCTCGGCCACGGCCTTGGAATGGAAGTCCACGACAATCTCGGAGTCGGTTCGAAATCAGAAAATATTATCCCGAAAGGCGCGATTATAACCGTCGAGCCGGGGGTATATATTCCCGGAATCGGCGGCGTCCGCATCGAGGACGATGTGCTCGTCGAGGAGACCGGCGCGTCTGTGCTCACAACTTTGCCGAAAGACATCGACAATGCCATTATCGAATAAATCGACAGTAAAGGAAAACCTCATGAAAAAAATATTTCTGCCGATATTTTTCGCAATAATTCTATTCTTTGGATGTTCCGAAACCGAAATCGATAATGAAGCGCCTTCTATAATGATAACCTTCCCCTCAAACGGCCAAGGTGTTACTGCGCCGGTGATTATCACAGCGTCAGCATCGGACAACGAGGGTGTTGCCGAGGTGAAATTTTACATCGACGGCATCGAAGCCGGAATCGACAACGAAGCGCCTTTTCAGCACGAATGGGACATATCCGGCCTTGGCGATTTCAGCCCGCACACCATTTACGCCCGTGCCGAGGACGCCGCCGGCAACAGCGCTGTCAGCGAGACAATTAATGTTTGGATAAACCATAACAACTGGAGTTTCATTCTCGTCGAGAAAGGCAAAACTTCATCCTCGGCGAGCGTGGCTTGGTCGGCCTATCCGGGGGGAATTGGAAGTTTTCGGTTTCATTATTCGACCTCGCCCGAAGTCGATACAACCGACCTGCGCGGGCCTTCTGCCGGCCTCGCTGACACCTCCGCGACAATCAGCGGCCTTCTGCCGGACACGCCCTATTATTTCAAGGTATTCCTCGTTGTCGGCGCAAATATGGTCAACAGCAACGAAATAATGATTCGAACCGACCCCGCGGGATTGCTCGAGTGGATTACAGTCCCCGGCGGCGGGTTTTCGAGGGGCGCGCTGGACGGTTCTTCCGGGCTCGAGGGCGCTTTTCCGGTGCGATGGATTCAAGTTTCGACTTTCCAAATTACTGAAACAGAGATAACCTGTGCTCAATATAAAGAGTTCATCGATGCCGGTGGCTACAGCGATTCGACATACTGGAGCGCGCAGGGATGGTCGGCCAAAAGGTCTCGCGGATGGACATCGCCGGACAGATGGAACGAAGGCTCAACCGGCTGGCTGGTCGGCGAGGATTTCCCCGACTATCCGGTTATCGGCGTAAGTTATTATGAAGCAGAGGCATATGCAAACTGGCTCGGCGCGAGACTTCCAACCGAAGCCGAGTGGGAATATACAGCACGAGGAAACTCCGGCCCCGATAACAATGGCGATTCCTACCCCGACGGCAATATCTTCCCATGGGGCGATGTTTTCAGCGCAGAAATCGAGGGCGTATTCGTGCACTGCAACTTCCGCAATGCAACCACCGATCCTATGCCGGATTCTCTCGTGGATGGCTTCACCGATTCCGCCCCGGTCGGAAGTTTCCCCACCGGAACGAGCTGGTGCGGAGCGCTCGATATGGCTGGCAATGCCGCGGAGTGGGTTGCGGATTGGTTCGCGCTGGATTATTATTCCACTTCGCCCGATATCGACCCAACCGGCCCGGAAACAGGCACGGCACGTATCGTCCGCGGCGGAAGTTATATCCATCAGAGCACGAATACCGACAGAGGATATAATCTTCGCACATGGCGACGCGATTCACGCAACCCAGACGACCGGCGCAAACAGATTGGATTCCGAGTGGCGAGGGATATTTGATGTTGCCCAAACCGCGAAAATTAGCGCATATCGCCTTTGTATTTGTGGTATCCGGCTTGCTCTTATCCGTTTTAGCGCCGAAAATTTACTCCGTCTCGCTCGGGATGTGGTTTCTGAGCGTCGCGGTGGGGATTATCGCATTGATAAAAAACGGCCGACTCTTTCCGAGAATCGCCCTAACGAGGTCGGATGATGACGCTGAAAAGCTCGACATGATACATTTCGTCGAGGTTTATCTTTCACTAATACCTGGAATATTTGTTATCGCATATATATTATTCTTTAAAGTGTTCGGAGGCTAAAAACCTCACCCCTGAAGGATTAGCAAATTGGGCATTGTGATTCAAAAATATGGCGGGACGAGTGTCGCCGATTCGGAAAGAATTATGCGTGTCGCCGAGCGAATAGTGCGAAGGAAGCGCTCCGGCGACGATGTCGTAGTTGTGGTCTCCGCGATGGCGAACACGACCGACAACCTCGTGAAACTCGCAAAAAGCATCGACCCAAACCCGCCCGAGCGCGAATATGACATGCTCTTGACCGCCGGCGAGCGAATCAGCATGGCGCTTATGTCAATGGCGATTCAGCGACTGGGGGAAAAAGCTGTGAGTTTCACCGGAAGCCAAAGCGGCATCGTTACAGACGATGACCACACCCGCGCGAGGATTATCGAGATGCGCCCGACACGCATAATTGAATCTCTCAATCAAGGTATCATCGCCATCGTGGCCGGTTTTCAGGGAGTTTCGGGCAAACGCGATGTTACGACGCTTGGCAGGGGCGGTTCGGACACCACTGCGGTTGCCCTCGGAGTCGCTCTCGGTGCGGAGATATGCGAAATCTACACCGATGTCGAGGGAGTTTTCTCCGCCGATCCGAAGAGAGTTACCTCATCGCACCTAATCGACGAAATTACCTACCGCGAAACACTCGATATGGCCTATTTCGGCGCGAAAGTCCTTCATTCGAGATGTGTCGAGCTGGCGCGTGCGGCGAATCTGCCGCTACGCGTTGCTTCGAGCATGACCGACACGAAAGGAACAATGATTGTGGAAAAAATCAAAGGTATGGAACGCCCACGCTTTGTAGGCATATCACGGCGCGACAATATTTTCTCATGCCGTGCGAACCTTTCCGGTGCAGAGTCGCTTCGGGAGCTGATTTCGGCGTTGGCCGCGCAAAGGGTGCATGTCGGTTTTCCGCGTGCGGAGAAAATTTCCGGTGGATGGAGCTTCTCCTTTTGGGCTGACGAGGCCGATTTCGAGCGCGTCCGCAAACTCTCTGCAGAGTTCGATCTCGAAATTGACAGCGATGTCTGTCTAATCGCTCTGATTGGCGAGGAAATCGCACAGAGAGCGGATGTTATGGGCGAGATTGTCCATTTTCTCGGAGAAATTGGTGTCGAACCGTCGCTTATCGACGCCACCCAAACAAGCCTCGCGATGATGTTCTCATGTAACTGCGGCGCGAACGTCGAAGAAGCACTTCACCGAAGATTTGTCGAGGAGAGCGTATTTTGAGCATTTCCGATTCCAGATTGGCGATTGTCGGTGCGACAGGTCTTGTCGGCGAGAACCTTTTGCGAATTCTCGAAGAACGTGGACATAAGCCTCGTCTTACACTTTTCGCTTCAGAACGGTCTCAGGGTAAGAAAATTGCCTTCGCCGGCATGGAGCAATCAGTTATCGCCCTAACTCGCGATAAAATAGGAGATTACGATTTTGCGGTTTTCGCCGCAGGAGGGAAAATCTCACGCGAATATGCACCGATTTTCGCGCAGAAAGGGTGCGTCGTTATCGACAAATCCTCGGCGTGGCGCGCGGATCCGCAATGTCCGCTCGTGATTCCACAAATTAACGCCCACGCTCTTACCAATATTCCGCGAGGGATAATCGCCAGCCCGAACTGCTCGACCACCGGCCTCGTCCTCGTGCTAAAGCCCCTTATCGACGCCTTTGGAGTCCCTGAGCATATCGTTGTGGCGACATTCCAATCGGTCAGCGGAGCAGGAAGAGCCGCATCAGAAGCCCTTCTTCGCCAACGCGATAGCGATTCTTCACCGGCACCATTCCCCGCGATGATTCACGATAACATCATTCCGGCTATCGGCGAAATCGACGAAACGCTATTTTATACAGAAGAGACAAAACTCAGCGAGGAATCGCGTAAGATATTGGAAATAGAAGAGTTACAGATAAGCGGCACGGCGGTAAGAGTTCCGGTCGAAATTGGACACTCCGAGGCTGTAACAATTCTCTGGAAAAACGACATCTCCCTCGAAGGGGCGATAGAAGAGCTTCGCAAAGCACCGACAATAGAAATATCCGAGTTGCCCATGCCCTCGAACTGCGCAGGGCGCGATTCTGTCATCGTCGGGAGAATTAGAAAAACCCCCAAAACTTCGGGGGTTTTGAACCTATTTTTATGTTTCGATAACCTTCGGCGCGGCGCGGCGACCAACGCCGTCGATATTCTGGAGGCGATTGCGGAGTGTTAAACCTCGTCGGGAGACTTTTTACGCGCTTTCTCCCAAATCCCCATCGCGACAACCGCGACGAAGATGAAAGCAAAATAGAGAATTGTCATTGTTTGCATCGATAAATCCGCCACGATTGTAATAGCCGCGGGAATTAGAGCATATATGAACCAAAGAATCCAGGCAATCATGTTTTCCTCCGTCGTTTAGACTGAAAAAATACCGAGCCTGAGAGAAAAGTCAAGGAGTTATTTTGTCAAACACGATAGACCAAGGACATAAACGCCCCGATTGGGACACCTATTTCATGCGCATGGCCTCGCTGGTTGCAAGCCGCTCGACCTGTCTTCGCAGGCATGTTGGCGCGATTCTCGTCCGCGACCGCCGAATTCTGGCCTCCGGATACAACGGCGCGCCCCAAAAACTCGACCATTGCCTCGATGTCGGATGCCTCCGTGCAGAGTTGGGAATCCCAAGCGGCCAGCGTCATGAGCTTTGCAGGGGTATTCACGCAGAGCAGAACGCGATTATTCA
Organism: uncultured bacterium; assembly: GCA_964459995.1. Classification (GTDB taxonomy): domain Bacteria; phylum UBP14; class UBA6098; order UBA6098; family UBA6098; genus CAZSHG01. The sequence goes on from CAYWOR010000013.1 coordinate 10,215, forward strand.
AGCCGCGCTATTCGGAGTGAGCACCCAGGATTCCGTGCTTTATTGCACAACCAAGCCCTGCATAATCTGCACGAAAATGCTTATTAACGCCGGCGTGAAGAGATTCGTTGTCGGAGAGCTTTATCCAGACGACCTCGCCGACGGTTTTGTCAAAGAAGCCGGAATCGAGCTGATTAATCTTCCCTTGGAAGAGGTTTTAGAATAAAAAATGCGCGCCTTTTTAGCAATAATCGCTCTATCGAGCCTTTTAACGCTCTCCTGCGGGCTTGTCGATAGATACGAAATCGCCTTCGATGTTGACGGAAGAACATTGAACGCCGCCGGCGCTACAATATGTCTTCAGAAAGTCGATGATGTCTTTGTCGCAAGCCTCACCGACCGTGCATCCACAATGAAACTCGAATGGACTGTGCCTGAGAAGACCCCCTCAAAATGGCACGGCGGGAGATTCCGCGGCACGCTTATCGAGGTCAATACGCCGCCCGTTTTCCACGAATTCCAAGAAAATATGGTCGGGATTCTAATCGAGATTACAGATGTTACCGGCAGAACAGTATCGGGGAAATTCTCAGGGCAGGTCGGTCTCGGCGAGGGGTCTATACAAATAGACAACGGCGTTTTTCGCGCCTATGTAGAATTCTAACCCGCCTCATACTCTTGCGCCCAGCCATTCAGATCCGACCGCCTGAAAGCCTCCAGCGCGGTGCGCCATTCGGCCTTTGTGAGCCTGCGGTTTATCGAGGCCATATCGACCGCCTTATAGGCCGGAAAATACTGCGCCATCAACGAAACATAGGTGTTCGGCGATATTTCTTCGGCGATAAATCTCAACGCCTCGGCAGTGTCCGCAATCCCTCCGGGAAGAACCAAATGCCGCACCAGAAGCCCCTTTGTGGCGATTTCGTCATCGTCGAAAACAAGATCCCCCACCTGACGATGCATTTCCCTAAGCGCCGCGAGATTAATAACAGGATAATCCTCGGCATTAGAAAGCTTTTTGGCTATTTCCGCCCGGCGATAGCGGATGTCGGGCATATAAATATCGACGAGTCCCTCCAGTCGTTTTAACTGCTCTAATGAATCGTAACCGCTTGTGTTATATACGATTGGAATTGATAGCCCTTCATCTCGTGCCGTAGCAATCGCAGATTCGAGCGCGATCGTGGCATGCGATGGCGTTACAAAATTGATGTTATGAGCACCGCGCGACTGAAGTTTCAACATCGCCGAGACGAGGCCGTCGAGGGTTAATTCCGTGCCGTGCCCGAGCTGGCTAAGCGGGTAATTCTGACAGAACACACAGGACAAATTGCATCCGGCAAAAAAAATAGTCCCGCTTCCGCGACTGCCGGAGATAGGCGGCTCCTCGCCATGGTGAAGATTCGCGCTTGACAATTTCGGCACAGGCGGCGAGGCGCAATATCCCTTCGACTCGAAACGGTTTGCACCGCATTTTCGAGGGCATTCGCTACACGAGCGCAAACGAGCGGTTTGTTCTGCAGTAAAATCGACCATTCGCTATGCCTTTTTCTCCGCTTCTCGAGCCTTTTTTTCAAAAACCGCTTTCGCCTCGGAATATCCCGCCTCCATCGTCTTTTTGATTTTTTCCTGATCGAACTCAAGAATATCGATGAAATCTTCTTGCGGCTCGACAAGCGTAATCTCGATATGTCTATATTCACGAAGAGGGAAGTCCTCGCTCTTTTCGGCAAAATGGAATAATATGCCTTCGACGATATTTCCTTTCCCCTTCATTGTGCCCCATTTCGAGACGATCTCGTTGATGCTTCGGCATCGGTCGATGTCGATATTGACCATCTCGGATTGAATCAATTCGAGGCATCGTTGCGCCGTTTCGATTATAGTCTCGGGTTTTTCTTTCGCGCGAAGGTTTGTAAGCGGGCGTGTAGCAACGACATCTATCTCGTCGACCCCCAATCGGACAAGCGGCGCGAGCGGCTGGGTGGCGAGAACCCCGCCATCGACGAATTGATGGCCGTCTATCTCGACCGGTTCAAATGCCCCGGGAATCGAGCATGATGCCAAAAGCCAATCCACAAGCGGCGAGGCGAATTTGTCCTTCTCGACAAGAACACCTTTCTGTAAATCCACAGTCGAAAAGATAAAGTCGATAGGCGACTCGCGAAGTTTATCGATGTTCATTCTCTGCTCGATTTGCTTCCTAAGCGGCTTCATCGACATTAGTCCTTTATAGAACAATATATTGCCGCCGAAAAAATCGCTGATCGACTTGGCGTTTTCCCAAAGGTCGAGAACGACATCGAAATCCTGCTGAACTATTCCGATGGCGTTTAGCGCGCCTATCGAGAAACCCGAAACAGCATCATATTTTCTTCCGAGCTCTTTATCGATATATTTCAGCGCACCCGCCTGAAATGCGCCCTTTGTCCCGCCGCCGGGAAGAAGCAGACCGCGTTTCGTCTTTTTATTATGCATAAGAACCCCTTTTAATCGAACATAATATACAAAGGGACATTTGATTATCCAGATAAATCTAAACTGCAGAATCATGCGGAATCTAATGCAGTTTATTGACTAATTGTTAAACAAAAAAAGGGCGGAAATCCGCCCTTTTGCTGATTTTCGGAAAAATCCTATTAGAGGCTCTTCAGACGTTCCGTCAGGGAGATAACGTGGCCCTGCTCTTCGCGGATAACCTCCTCGACCTTGTCCTTGCCGAGTCTCGCCGGAACCATGTCCCGAATTCCGAGATAAAAAAGAATCGCCTGCTTCTCAAGCTGAATCGCGAGCTTGATTATCTCTTTGAAAGACTCCTCACCGGTCATCCCGGCGGCTATTTCGGGGCTTCCCTCGGCGACATCCGCGTCGGCGATTGCCTGAAGATACTTCGCGGCATCGTCATAAGGATCGAAATACGCGTTACGCTGGTCCTCGGGAAGTTCCTCACGCATTTTGATGAAGATATCCTTGTGTGTTCTCTCCATCTCTGCGAGTTTCTCCAACTCCGCGCTAACCTCGGGGTCTTTGTGTTTTGCGGCGAGATCGCTATACATCTTGGCGGCGTTCTTCTCCGCCTTGATTGCCATCTCGAAAATCTCGTCGGCTGTGTAGTTGATTCCCATTGCCCTATTCTCCTTGTTGTGTGGGAGGCGTGAATACCCTCGCCCCCAATTCCTTATCCAGCATGAACATCGCGCCGGTATTGTTGCCGATTAATTCGAGCTTGCGGACTATCTCGTCAGCTGTGGCTTCCTCCTCGACCTGCTCGCCAACGAACCATTGAAGGAAGTTGAAGGACGCCCTGTCGCGAAGCTCGTCGGCGATATCCACGAGGTCGTTAATCCGGCTCGTAACATACTGTTCGTGCTTATAAGCGGATTTGAAAACAGCGAGCGCGGATTCCCATTCGAAATCGGGTCCATTTATGGCGGCAAGTTTGACCCTTCCGCCGCGTTCGGCAACATAGCCGAAAAATTTCATCGCATGGAAAGTCTCCTCCTGAGCCTGAATTCTCATCCAGGAAGCCATTCCCGGAAGCCCCGAATCCTCGAAATACGCCGACATGGAAAGATAAAGATAGGCGGAGTATAGCTCGGCGTTTATCTGATCATTGATCGCCTTTTCCATCTTCGTGTCTATCATATCTATCCTTTCCAGAGTTTGTGGATATTACAATACTCTCTCGCCTTCAACTCGTCAATACAATTCTTACAAAGATGAAAAACCGCCTGCGGTTCGTCGCCCGGCTGAAGGAATTTCCTTAGCGAGAGTTTGCCGTCGGCTGTGATAACCTGAATCCACTCGATGTAGTGCTTTTCTTCCATCGGATGCAGAGTGCTTCCGACATAAACCCTGACATCGGTGCCGTTCTTTTCGATAACTGGCACATGTTTTTCTTTTGCCATTTCCGCGGTTTGCTCTTCCATGAGGCTCATTGGCTGGTTACAGCAGACGAGCTGTCCTTTTCCGCCATGAAGAACCTCGACGATATTCCCGCAGATTTCGCATTTATAGATTTCGAGTTTTTCCGCCATTTTTTCCTCGCTTTTTTTAATAAATTAGATCTTCTTGTGGCAGAACCACCAGTCGAGACACTCGTGATTTTTGTTTTCGAGCCTTTCTTTTCGATCTTTTTCGCTCTTCGGAGGTGGCACGATAACATGGTCTCTGACGATGCCGTTGTTAGGCCAATCAGCCGGCATGGCTACTTTGCTGTTGTCGGCAATCTGAAGACCACGCACCATACGGATTATCTCTGCCATGTTTCTTCCAAGCTCCTGCGGATAATACAGAATCGCCCGAATGATTCCCTTCGGATCGACAATGAAGACCGCACGGACAGTGTTCGACCCTTTTCCGGGGTGGATTAGGCCGAGCTCCTCGGCAATAGTGCCGTCGTCGGCGATTATCGGGAAAGTAATCTCGACGCCGAGCTTTTCATGAATCCATTCCGTCCATTTCATATGGGCGAAAACCTGGTCTATCGAAAGGCCGATAAGCTCGCAGTTAAGCTCGTCGAACTCCGCCTTAAGCTTCTGAAACGCGACGAACTCAGTTGTGCATACCGGAGTAAAGTCCCCCGGATGGCTAAACAAAACGAACCACTTGCCTTCGAAATCGTCCGGAATTGTCATCACACCATGGGTTGTCTGCACCTCGAAAGGTGGCATCTCGTCGCCGATGAGCGGCATCGAGTAGTATTCTTCTTCGCAGTCGCAGTCCTGACCGCAGTCACATTTGTAATCTTCGCACATGCTTGTCTCCTTTATGGTTTATTTAACTTCGCCCGTAGCGGCATATTTGCATTGCTTCGGGCTGTGAACTAATCCGTCGGCCTTGAGTTCTTTGAGCGCCGCGGAAACATCCTTGGGGTCGATGCCGGTTTTCTCGGCGATTTCTTTCGCGCCAAGAGGCACATCGCTGTCAGACAGCGTCTTCAGCACAAGCTTCGATGCCGAATCGCAATTCGGTTTTTTACAGCTCATTTTTACTCCTCTTTTATTGTTAATTTAAATTTGCATTCCGGGCAGATGCCGTAAATATCGACATTACAGCCAAGCACCTCGTAATCCGTTTGGCCGGCGCAATCCTCGATTACCTCTTGCGGTTTCTCGAAAACGATATCCTCAAGTTTTCCGCATCTTATGCAACGAATGTGACTATGCTCAGATGTGATATAGTCATAACGCCTTTGTCCGCCGCCGGTGTCGATTACCTGAACAACACCCTCGCGGCGAAGTATCTCCAGATTGCGATATACCGTGCTTAGGCTTATTTTCGGCATCTTCCTGCGCACCTTTTCGTAGATTTCGTCGGCAGTCGGATGGCATTTGTTGCCTTCAAGCTCTTCGAGTATGATAGTGCGCTGTTTTGTATTTCTTTTGATTGGATTAATTTTATTCATAATGCAAATCGCTTTCATTTGCAAATATATACCTGAGTAGATTAATGTCAAGTAATATCTTTTTCGAAATCATTTGCAATAGCAATGCCAAAAGATAACCCAAATCCGAAATGCCGCTCAACTAAGCTTCCGTTCAGACGCACACAGAAAAATTAATTATCAGAAGAAACTCGTTGCCATGCAAAGAACTCAGCTTCATATTATAGTTAAGCCGAAAAAAACGGCCTACTACAAACTAAATAGGAGAGACAATGCCAAAAATGATCCATTTCGAAATCGGAGTCGATGATCCGGAGCGCGCTGTCGAGTTCTACGCGAAGGCTTTCGGATGGAAATCGCAGAAGTGGGAAGGCCCCATGGAATACTGGCTTATCGATGCGGGAAGCCCCGAAGAGCCGGGAATCAACGGCGGTTTCGCGCGCAGAACACCCGATTCGCTGATCTGCAACACAATCGGCGTGGATAACATCGATGTATATATAGATCGCATTGAAGCGGCCGGCGGCGAAATCATCGTCCCAAAACAATTGCTACCCGGAGTCGGATGGCTGGCCTATTTTCGCGATTCCGAGGGCAATGTCCTCGGTGTGATTCAGGACGATATGTAGAGATTTCGGCGTTTATGGTCGAAAACCTTCGCTCATAAAGTGTTGAAGCTAAATCAAAAACAGCTTGCCGATCCGCCGCATCATAGCTAAAATTAGAGAACTATGAAAGACGGCGGCGACAGCTACAGAAGTCTAAAGAGCGATGGGCACGCAGAGGCCGTTATCAAAGGTTCGAGGTTCATCGCGAAGGCTTCCCGGGTTGCTTCCCGAGAGGCATTTAAGGCTCTGCTGGAAGGCGAAATAGCGCGTTTTCCCGATGCCACCCACCATTGCTGGGCTTTCAGAATCGGTATAGATCGAATCGAGGAGCTTTCCGGCGACGACGGTGAGCCTTCCGGAAGCGCCGGGTTGCCGATCCAAAGAGTTTTATCGGGAACTGGGTTGTCTAACACCGGATGTATCGTAACTCGATATTTCGGAGGAACAAAGCTCGGAGTTGGCGGTCTGATGCGAGCCTATTCGCAAACCGCCTCCGAGGCTGTTCGCAACGCCGGCATCGAAGAAAGGGTCATAACAGAGCGGCTCGCACTGAGCCTTCCTTACGAGGCTTTCGGAGAGTTTTCCTCCAACATCGAAAGATTGGGCGGAGCGATAGTCCAAACCGAATTTGGAGTCGATGTCCTTCTCAAATTCGAGCTTCCGAGAGCCGCCATTGAAGAAATCGCGGATATCGCCGCAAATTTGACCCACGGGAACGCAGAAATTCTTAAATTAGATTAAATGAAGGCATTATGAAGCAACGTAACATTTTGTATTATATAATGATAGCCGTTGTCCTAACCTTGTCGTGCGGAGGCGGAAAAACGGGCGCGGTCGAATCGAAAATAGAAGCCGAAGGCCCCAAAATCCCCGATTTTAGCGCATTCGACAGTGCGGGCAAGGAATTCACCCAAAGGGAAATATCGAATGGGCCGGCGGTGGCATGTTTCCTCGTAAGTTGGTGCCTTACATGTGGATACGAACTTGTCGCTCTTCAAGAAATCAGCGACGAGATGGCGAATTACAAAATCCCCATCGTGATATTCTCTTTCGAAGACCCTGCCGAATTTAAACCGCTACTAGATTCACTTAGCGTCAATTTGCCCATCGTGAAGGCCGACAGCGCGCTTTTTGCGGGTCTCCGTATCGACGCAATACCAACCCGAATACTTTTCAGCAACGGCAGAGAGGCGATGCGAATCACCGGCGCACCGAGCTTTAATGACGAAAAATTCCGCATGATGCTCCGCAAAGCGGTCGGCCTGCCCCCAGAAGGCCTCAAAGCAACTTCAGCAAAAACAGATTCATAGGAATAAAATGGTCGAAGAATACGATGTAATAATAATCGGCGGCGGCCCGGGTGGACTGACCGCGGCAATCTATGCTTCGAGGGGACTCCACAAAACCCTCGTTGTCGAGCGTCAGATGACAGGCGGATTAGCCGCGACAACTCATCGTATGGAAAACTACCCCGGTTTCCCGAAAGGCGTGGGCGGCGCTGAGCTTCTGAGCCTTTTCCGCAAACAGGCGGAAAATTTCGGCACGGAAATCCGCGAGTTTGTAGATGTCAAATCGCTGGAAAAGCTTCCCGACGGCAGAATCGCAGTCCGCGCTACCGAGCACCAGTTCGTCGCGAAAGCCGTGATTATCTCAACCGGAAGTTATCCACGCAAAATAGGCGTTCCCGGCGAAAAAGAATTCTACGGCAGGGGAGTTTCATATTGCGCAACCTGCGACGGCGCACTGTTCCGCGATATGAATGTCGCGGTGGTCGGATGCGGCAATTCCGGCCTTCAGGAGGGTGAAGCGCTTCTCGACTTATGTAACTCTGTATCCTTCATAGAGTTTCTCGATTATGTGCCGGCGGAAAAAATTCTGTTCGAGAGAATCGAAAAGGCTGAAAACGCCAAATTTTACATCAATCACAAGGTTGTGCGATTCGAGGGCGGCCAGTTTTTAGAGCGAATAATCGCGGAAAACCGCGCCACTGGCCAAGAAATCGAAATAACAGTCGATGGAGCCTTTATTTATGCGGGTTATAAGCCAAATTCGGACTTCGTGATTGGATTCGTTGAATTGGATGACCGCGGTTATATCCAAACCGATGAAAATATGCAAACATCGGTTCAGGGAGTGTTTGCGGTCGGCGATGTCCGCGCGAAACGGATTCAACAGGTTACGGTGGCGACTGCCGAGGGCACAATCGCGGCTCTTATGGCAGGACATTATATTCGCGGGCTTTAGAGCGATTCACCTGCCTCAACAACCTTCACAAGCTCATCGAAACCAACCTCGCGCTGACCGCCGGAGGCCATTTCCTTCAGTGCGACGACGCCCTTTTTAAGCTCATTTTCGCCCAAAATCGCTACATAAGGAATGCCCTGCTTATCTGCATAGGCGAATTGCTGTGCGAGTTTGCGCGGTTCGAGATAAATATCCGCCGAAACTCCCGAGTCGCGAAGTTTACGCGCAAGCTCGATAGAATCTCCGGCAAAATTTTCATCGAAAATCGTTACAAGAACGAGCGCAGGGGATTTTGCACTCTCGATTTTCCCTGCGTCGATAAGCGCGGAGAGAATACGGTCGAGGCCTATGGTTATGCCCACCGCTGGGATTTCGCGTCTGGAAAACAGCCCGATAAGGTCGTCGTATCTGCCGCCGCCGGTAAGGCTACCAATATGAGGCTGTTCCGGCGAAATGCTCTCGAAAATTGTTCCGGTATAATAATCAAGCCCGCGTGAGAGGGCGAGGTCGATTTTCAGGCTCGATTTCGGTGTGCCGAAACTCGAAGTCAGCGCGATTATCTCGCGTAAGTCCTTTATTCCCTTAGTAATACGCGGGTTATCCCCCCATTTATCCTCAACTCTCGAAAGAAGCGAGTCGTCTTCGTCTTTCGCAAGAATAACTTCGAAAAGCGAATCGATATTCCTTTCCACGAAACCGCCCTCATTAAGCTCTTTGCGGACACCCTCTTCGCCGACTTTGTCCAGTTTGTCGATAATTCTGCAAACATCCATTTCGGATTCCGCCGGAAATCCCGAAGATTCCATCATTCCACGTAAAAGCTGGCGGTGGTTTATCTTCGTGATAGCTTTATTGAAGCCTACTTCGCGGAGAATGCACACGCTAAGCGCGATAATTTCAGCATCTGCGGCGAGTGATTCGGTGCCGATTGTGTCGGCATCACACTGAAGAAACTCGCGGAAACGCCCCTGCCGAGGCTGTGCGCGCTCTGCCCGCCAGACTTCCTGTATCTGATACCTCTTAAATGGCATCGGAAGCTCCGGATACATCGCCACCGAACGCGCGAGTGGAACTGTCAAATCATAGCGGAGCGCGAGGTCTTCCTTCTCGTGTTCGAGCTTGTAAAAAAGCCTTTCCGCCTCAGCGCCATATTTGCCGAGAAGAATCTCTTTGAACTCGATAGCCGGAGTAGCAAGGGGCGCAAACCCCCATCTACGGAAGGTCTCGCGGACTTTCTGCAGAAGCTCCTCGCGCGGAAGCATAACCTCAGGAAGAATATCGCGCATGCCCCTATAAAGGCGTGGTTGGATGAACATCGAACCTCCGTTAAAAACCTTTTGTGATAGCGAATGCGCTAACGCCCCAGCATAGAGCGATTGCGGCCACTGAGCCGGCATAATAAAGTGATGTTTTCACCTCGGCGAGCGATCCGACTTTATCGCGAATTTTCTCGCCAAGAGCATATCCGATAGGAACCGTAAGCGCTGAAAAAGCCGCCCAAAGAAGGCTCTCGTGTGCCATGAAGCGGAAAAAACCCGCCCCGGAATTAAAAGAGAGCAGATAAGCGCAGGGTGCGAGACGCATCCCAATAGCCCAAAAAGCGGTTCCGCCAAGAAATCCGCCCGCAAAACCGGCTGTAGCTCTCGAGGCGAATGATTTTTCCATCTGCCTCGAAAGGGCGATAGCGGCGCCCCCAAAGGTCGCGCCTTCCAGAAAAACCGCAAGACTCCCATTGGCCATACAGGTCATCGGAAGACCGAGAACCGGCACAACAAGCTGTTTGACAGCCATCGCGATAACAGGTGCGGCAAATAGAACCCAAACTTTACGGTAAACCGCGAAAGCCATCGCCATTAAGCCGAGGCCAAGCCCCGTAAGGATTACTGCGCGAGTAGGAATTCCCAACATCTTTAGCGCTCCGCCGCCGACAACCTCGACCAGCCCCCAAATCGAGCCGAAAACGAGCACGGCGAGAAGCAAATCGACAGCCCTGAATTTATCTTTCATAACTCCTCCTTATACTCCCAAAAAGCCTCTAAGCGGCTCACCGACACCGATTCCAACCTCGCGGATGAGAGTCAAAGCCTCATCGAGCTTGTATCCAACATCACCGGCCCGATGCGCGTCGCTTCCAATCGAATTCACCCGAACGCCGGCTTCACGAGCCATCTCGAGAATATTTCGAGATGGGTAAAAATCCGAATAGCCCTTCCGCATCGCAGAAGTATTTATTTCAATTCCAACTCCGGCCTTCGCAATCTCGTCAAAGACCTTTGGAAAAAGCTTTTCCAGCTCTCGATCTATATGGGTGCCATATAGACGACGCGCATATTTTTTGATACCATCGACATGAGCTATTGTCGAGAATATTTTCGAGCGCGCTATTGCGATAGTTTTATCGCAGAAATCCTCCGCTATCGCCGAGGGCGCAGTCGAGCGAAGATAGCCATCCGCTTCACTGCTGGCCGTAACAGAGATGTTTTCGAGACAATGCACCGCGCCGAGCACGAAATCCACTGGATGTTTGACGACAAAATCTCGCGCAATAGCGTCATAGTGCGGCATATAGCTAAGCTCGAACCCCGACCAAAGCTGAATTTCGCCCGAATACCGAGCCCGAAGCTCAGCAATCTCATCGAGATACGCGCCAACCGCTGTATTGTCGAGAAGTCGAAGCTTACCGTCAATTCGCATAAAGGGATCGATTCCCCGCCGAAATGGGTTTAGGTCGATATGCGTGGTGAAGCACATCGCCTTGAGACCCGCCCCGATTCCTGCGCGAACCATATCTTCCATTTCCGCGTGCGAATCGATGCTGTGTTTCGAATGGACGTGAAAATCGATCATAACTAATAAATATATTCCGATTATTCGTGCAGGGCAAGCCAATTATACCCCCCGCAAAAAGGATTGAAAAAGCCCCCTTCTATTCGAAGAGGGCAAATTTCTGCGCTTAACCGGCGTTCTCGAAGTTTTTTATGAATTGCAGGGGTTAGAACTTCTCGCAGAGCACGACGTAATATTCTGTCGGATGACTGCAAGACGGGCATTTAGCCGGCGGCTTTTTGCCTTTGTGAACATATCCGCAGACATCGCATTTCCATTCGACTTCGCAATCCTTTTCGAACATAGTTCCTTTAGTAACCTGTTCAAGAAGTGCTTTGTAACGGGCTTCGTGATGCTCCTCGACCTTGGAAATAGCACGGATACGTGCCGCCATTGCAGGGAATCCCTCTGCATCAGCATCGTCGGCGAATTGCGGGTAAAGCTTCGTATGCTCCTCGTTTTCTCCCTCGATTGCCGCGCGAAGATTGGCTATTGTATCGCCAAGAGTGGTCGGCACATCCGTTTCGATATGAACCATGTCGCAGGAACAGCACGAACAGCCCTTTTCCTTCAGTTCATTAAGCATCCTGAAAAACCATTTCGCGTGCTCGCGTTCGTTTTCAGCTGTTTCAAGGAAAATCTTCTCGATCTGCGGATATCCGTCCTGTTTGGCCATTTTCGCATACATGGTGTAACGGTTGCGCGCCTGACTCTCGCCTACAAAGGCCATTGCAAGATTCTTTTTGGTCTTTTCCATTTCTTTCCTTTCGTTAGTTTACCAGTTTCAGATTATCTTATTGATAATGCAACCCTTTTGCAACATCAAAATTTATAGAATAATCGCGGGTGCCGTCGCTATAATCAATAATGCCGAATGACATCGCTCCAAAACACATATTCATTGCACTTGTAGGCGATGGCGACTCATAATTCGTATATGCCGAATGCATAACTGTTGGCGTCGGTAAAAAAAAGCACAAAAACCCGGCTGTTACCAAAGCTTTCGACCAGAACCCCTCCTCGATGCTCCAACCGAGAGCCAGAAACCCTATCCCTGCGGCGTTACACACCGCCTCCGAAATTAACCCGGACTCGAGGATGTCCTCATAGGGCGCGTTTGGATCGTCCTGTCGAAGATTATGCGCCACTATTTTCGGAGCGAAAAAAGAAAGTCCGTATGCCGCCGCGACACCCGACCAAAGGATGATTTTCCCTTTCGAGACCTGTTTCTTCGCACCGTAGCGGTCGCCCAAAATCTCGGTAAAAGCACCACCTACAAAGATCCCCGAAGCCGTCCCCGCCGCGGCCATTCCCAAAGCCACGCATCCGGTCTTGTAAATTCCATAATAGCCATAGGTCTTCCAAATAGCGCTTCCGGTGGAAATTCGCGTGTCGGGAATGCCCTCGGAAATCCGCGAAGCCGAATAATCCATTCGAGAATCGTCCAACCGAAGGTTAAGTTGCCCAGCACCAAAAAGCGCGGAGACCGAAAGAAAAATTAATATTATCGGGAAATATCTAACCATCTTTACTAATTTACATTTCCAAATCTGCTTTTCAAGCCGTAAATGTCCGTCGCGGAAAAAGTCTTGTCGATTGCGCAACATGTTCATATATTGCACTCAAAGCCAAGTTAGGAGAAACATGGAACGCAAAGCGCTGTATCCCGGAAGCTTCGACCCAATAACCAACGGCCATCTCGATATTATAATCCGAGCCATGGAAATTTTCGACCGTCTCATTGTCGGTGTCGGCCTAAATATCAGCAAAACCCCACTATTCAGCGTCGATGAGAGAATTGAGATGATTCGCGAGAGCATCGCCGGTATTCCGAATGTCGAGGTCGTTTCCTATTCCGGTCTCACCGCAAAATATGCCGAGCAAATCGGCGCAGTAGCCCTAATTCGCGGTCTTCGCGCTGTCTCCGATTTCGAATACGAATTCCAAATGACCCTCGCAAACCGCCAGCTTTTTCCAAAAGGGGAGACGGTCTTTCTGATGCCAAGTATCGCCAATGTTTACCTCAATTCCTCGATGGTTAAGGACATCGCGAGTCTCGGCGGCGATATAGAACGCTTTGTCCCACCCCCTGTTGCGGAGAAGCTTCGCGCGAAATTCACTACATAATCCACAATGAAAACGCTCGCAAAAAACATCGCAACAATTCTCCTAATCTCCGCCCTTGCACTATTAGGCGAATGGCAACCTCACGAAATCCCCGAGGGAGTTTTCTGCGACCCCGATTCCGATTGCATTCTGCTTCCCGAAACGCCCCTTGCAGTGCCGGTTCCTGCGCTTATCTATCTCTCTTGCACCGGCGGAAAACCATGGGATATCGATTCCGTCCGTGAAATTCATAACGAACTCGGATGGGCAATCGCAACCTGCGGCAAATCGCGCAACAGAAGGGCAACGGACATAAACGAAGACGACATTCTCCACCTTCATGCCAAGCTCGAACGAACAGGTAAAGTCGATAAAAACCGCATCTATCTCTTCGGATTCAGCGGACAGGGCGCGCAGGCTATCGGAACCGTGCTAAGGCATCCTAACCTTTTCGCCGGTGCAGTAATCGACTGCGCGCACACTGGCGGAGTTACTTTTTTTTGCGAGGAAGCCTCAGCAAATCAGGCATTTTATATCATTACAAAAACCGAAGACTGGAACCGCGAATACAGCGAAAAATTGCATAAGCTATTCGTAAATTTCGATATACGCGACACGCTCATAATCGAAAAGGGCGAACACGCCATCGGCCCGGCAGAGGATATTCTCCGCGCATGCCGCTGGTTCGAGAAAATCTCTACTCGAGATTAGGAGGGATAAATGGATAATCAAATGCAGAGCGCCTATCAGCCGTCGTTAGATGTTCAACAGCCGGTTAAAAAGAACAACACTGCGAAAATTCTCGGAGTCGGATGCCTCGTTGTTATCGTCATTATGATAATCGTTGGCGCTTTACTATGGTGGGGCGGGAAAAAAGCCATCCAAATGGGCATCGAAATGACACTACAAGAAATGAAAACGGACGTAATGGCTAATTTCGAAAGGGGAACTCCTGAATGGGAGGACGCCAAATACCAGATGGACCTATTGATTCTGCTCGGAAAGCATAAAAAAGTCGGCCTTATCGATTTCACAACCTTTAGCGAAAAATACGAAACCCTTAAAGCCGACGGCCAAATCGACCGCGCCGACGCCATGATTCTGATCGACCTCGCACGGGATTTCAACGATTTGCACGGCTCAAAGCTCAATAAATAATTCCCGAAAGGAATCGCGCCGGTTTCCACGAGAACAAAGCGTTCCCGCTTGCAAAAGTATGCGGCAAACCGTATCATTACAAAGTTTATCGAATCATCATAACTTATAAAAAAAGGATACGAACATGGGAAAAAACATAATGGAGAAGATTTTCGAGGCACACACGCCCGATAAATCTCTCGTGGTGCCGGGAAAAACTATTTGGCTGGACATCGATATCCGTAGCGCGCGAGATTTCGGCGGTGCAAATGTCGTGAAACACCTCGAACGCGAATACCCGAACGAAAGCAAGGTCGCCGACACCGCGAAAACATTCTTCACTTTCGACTGTGTCTCCCCCGCGAACACTATCCCATACGCCGAAAATCAGCAGATATGCCGCGTTTTCGCGCGCGATAACAACATTCCACTCTACGATGTCGGCACCGGAATCGGAACCCACATCCTTATCGAAAACGGCCATGTCCTTCCCGGAATGACCGCCGTCGGCACCGATTCGCACTACAACATTATGGGCGCGATAGGCGCGTTCGGGCAGGGTATGGGCGACCGCGACATCGCCTTCGCATGGAAAGCCGGCAAAGTATGGTTCGATATTCCCGAAACGGTGCGAATCAATCTCGACGGCATCCCCACCCACCCCGACGTTACCGCCAAAGACGTCGTTCTGCGACTTCTGCAGGAATTTGGCGCAAGTGGGCTTTTGGGTAAAGTCGCAGAACTTCGCGGCGATTACATCGAATTAATAGGCCTCGATGAACGAATCACTATTGCGAGCATGGGCACCGAAATGGGGCTTATCAGCGTCATGATTGCTCCGGATGAAAAACTCGCTAATGAGCTTAAACAATGGCATTCTGAGGATATAGAACTGCTCGGGTCCGATCCCGACGCCAAATACCAGGGCGAATACACGATTTCGATAGCAAACCTCGAACCGCTTATCTCCGCGCCTTTCGAGCCGCACAATGTCCATCCGGTAACGAAATTCGCCGGAACAAGGCTCGATAGTGTCTTCGTCGGAAGTTGCACCGGAGGAAGAATAACCGACCTTCGCGACCTTACCAAAGAAACCGAAAAGGGAATTGCGGATGGCGTCATACTTCGAGTTGTCCCCGCGACAAGACGCACTCTTGCTTTGGCCATGAAAGAGGGCATCTACGAGAATCTCTTCGAAAACGGCGCGACAGTTAGCCATGCCGCCTGTGGAGGTTGCGCAAGCGGACAAATTGGCATGACCGGCGCCGGAGAGGTGCAGGTCTCAACCGGAAATCGTAATTTCAAAGGCAAACAGGGAGCGGGCGAAACATTTCTCTCAAGCGCGAAAATCGCCGGAAGAGCCGCCGCGAAGGGAAAACTCTAATTAAATCCAAAAGCCCCGAAGAAATGAGAGAAGCCCTTATAGATGAATAACTTAGGAATACTCGCGTGGTTACTGGGCTTTATCCCGGGAATCGCTTGGCTCGTGTATGTATATCGCAAGGACATTCACGAGCCGGAGCCTGTGGGATGGGTTATCCTAATGTTCAGCCTCGGAGCGCTGTCGGTTATTCCGGTCGGGCTTATCGAAAGCTGGGTTACAGGGAGAATGGGCATCTCGGAGCCATGGTCGCTGGCAGACACAGCGAAAATTAGCTGGATTGTAGCCGGTTTTATCGAAGAGTTTGCCAAAATGGCGATTGTCATCGTATTCGTTTCGTATCGGAAAACCTTCAATGAGCCGATGGACGGCATCGTTTACGCCTCCGCAGTGGCTTTGGGGTTCGCCTCCGCAGAGAATGTTCTCTACATAAACCGATTCGGCAATGTCGTAATCCTATTTCGCGCGCCATTAGCGACTTTGGGGCACCTGCTTTTTTCTTCGATATGGGGATATGCCATCGGCAACGCCCGCTTCGACAACGACCGTCGCCTCGCACTTATAGGAAAGGGATTTCTCCTAAGTGCCTTTTTCCACGGCCTATATAACTTCCTGATGTTTACACAAATTTTCGCCGCATTCGCCGTTTATCTCGTTGTGGCGACATTACGCAAAATGCTTATCCGCATGGTCGATACGGCGCAGAACAGAAGCCCCTTCAAACCACAATCGCAGGAAACGACATGATATATACTGTTACCCTAAATCCAGCACTGGACAGGACGATATGGATTGACACCTTCAAATTCGACGACACCTGCCGAATTACATCGGAAAAACGCTTTCCGGGCGGCAAGGGGGTGGATGTGTCCCGGATGATAAAAACTCTCGGCGGCGAGAGTATCGCGCTGGGCTTTATCGGCGGTTTCGACGGTTTCGAATTTCAGGGAAGGCTCCTCAACGAGGGCATTCCGCACGATTTTATCCGTATTGCAGGCGAAACACGCACCAATATCATAATCCACGCCGCAAACAGCCCCCACGAGCTAAAAGTCAACGCCGCCGGCCCCGAAATAAAACCCGAAGAGCTTGGAATCTTTATCGACAAAATCAAATCGCTCGAGCCGAAACCAACCAACGCCGTTATCTCAGGCTCGATTCCCCCGGGATTGTCAAAGGGAATCTACAGGGAAATGACCCTCGCTTTCGAAAGCCTCGGTGCGAAGGTTATTCTCGATGCCGACGGCGAGTCCCTCGAAAAAGGGCTTCCAGCCACACCATTCATGATAAAACCAAATGTTCACGAGCTTCGAAGGCTCATCGGCAGAGATTTTGAATCGACAATCGATATGATAGGTTGCGCAAGGTCGCTATTGCAGGACGAGCTGGAAGTCGTGGTAGTCTCTGCAGGTGCAAAAGGAGTTTATGTCGTGCTCGAAGACGGCGGTTTCCACGCCACTACCCCTGATGTTCCGGTTAAAAATTCGGTGGGCGCGGGAGACAGCCTCATCGGCGGAATCGTTTTCGAGCTTGACCGTGGCGGTTCTCTCGAAGACGCAATCCGACTCGGTGTCGCCTGCGGAACCGCAACCGCAATGTCCGAAGGCTCGGCGCAGGGCACCAAGGAAGATGTCGAAAAAATCCTTCCCTTAGTCGGAATACAAAAGCTTCCCGAATGATATACGAAAAAATCATAATTAGCCCTTTTCGAAGGGTCGATGCTTAAACGATGCTCATCGCGATAGAAATAATCCTGCTTTTCCTTCTTCTGGGGATGTCAGCCTTTTTCTCCGGCTCCGAGACCGCTTTTTTCAGCCTTTCGAGGTTCGATATTCAACGGATGAACGCGCGCGGCCTTCATGGCGCAGAACAAGCCACAAGCCTTCTGCGAAAACCCTCCAAGCTTCTCGTGGCGATTCTCGTCGGCAACATGCTCGTAAACATCTCCGCGACAACACTGTTGACAAAAACGCTTATCGATACGGTAGGTTCAGCGGCAGTGCCGATCGCGGTCATCGTGATGACAATTCTTGTTCTAATTTTCGGCGAAATCACACCAAAAGTATTTGCAGTCGAGCACAACGCCCGATGGGCAAGACTCGGCGCGCCGGTTCTCTCAATAGTGATGTTTGCGACATCTCCGGTAATATACTTCCTCCAGCTTATCCAGAAACTCTTTATGCGCGGCGATTCCTATAACGATATCCGCCTTGGCGAGGTCGATCTCGAGAGTGCCTTGGAACTCGCACACAGCGAGGGGGCAATCGGCGAACAAGCCCGCGACCTTTTAATCCATTTCCTCGATTTAGAACGAATTACAGCGGACAAAATCGTCGCCCCAATGTCCGAAATCCCGGTTATTCCGCGCGAATGCAACGCCGCAGAGGCACTTCGCATACTTCTCGATAAAAATATCGAATATGCCTTCGTCAATGAGCCAAAGGGCAACA
This sequence comes from uncultured bacterium, assembly GCA_964459995.1. Lineage (GTDB taxonomy): Bacteria > UBP14 > UBA6098 > UBA6098 > UBA6098 > CAZSHG01. The sequence goes on from CAYWOR010000013.1 coordinate 28,332, forward strand.
AATTCTACATCGTCGAGCAAGACGCCCTCGCCGTTGCAAACCCCTTAGACAAAGCGTGGGAGCTTGCCGACGAAGCCCTCATGGTCGATTCCCATACCTCTCTGGCGGCGCTTTTCCAGCAGATTTACGGCAAAAACCGGCGCCACGTGGTAGTGAAAAACGAATCTGGCAATGCTATTGGGGTTGCGGCGCGAGAAGACGTGCTTACCAGCATCTTCCTCGAACCGCTCATTCGCGAAAAGCCCGATATTCGTCGTCTATCGCGCATCGGAAGGTTCTATATCGTCGAGGGTGATATGCCGATAGAGGATTTCGACGACCTCTTCGGCACAAAAACCGCCGCCACAGAAAGACTAACAATAGGCGAGTTCATCACCGAAGAACTCAGAATATCCCGCTCCGGCGAGGCTGTAGATTACGAAAACCTCCATTTTAGAATCATCCGAAGCCTCGGCGGCAAAATCGAACGGATCGCGGTGAAAAATCTCGAATGATAATCCTATTCACCATATTAATATTTGGGCTTGTCGGCGCGGCATTTTTCGCCGGCACCGAAACCGCTTTTGTCGCGCTTTTGGGCAAAGGCGAGGAGTCAAATCGACTCCCGAAGGACATCCGCCGATGGCTTAAAAAACCGCAGACTATTTTCTCGGTAACCCTTATCGGCACAAATGTTTCCCACATTCTCGCGTCATCGATCGCAACAAAAATTGCATTAGATATATTTCCAACTCGCGGCGAACTGTATTCGATGGCAATTATGACCGCCATGATACTCGTTTTCAGCGAGGTCATCCCAAAAAGCCGCGCTCTATCGGGGCCGGAGAGTTTCGCACGATTCGCGTCCAAACCCTTCGGCATCTCCGCAATCATTCTAAAGCCGCTGTCAAAGCTCGCCGACAAAATGTCCGCGTTTTTAGTTAGGCTGAGCAGACACATCGTTTCGCCTTCGCAACCGCCGGATTGGAAGGAGTTCGAGCTTGTCGCAAAGGAGGGCGAACTCAAGCTCGGAAGCAATCGCAACGCACTCTTGACCATGGTTTTCGACCTCGCGAAAAAAACAGCTTTCGATCTGATGACCCCTATCGGCGAAATCCCCAACCAAACCCCCGATAATACCGATACCACAGCGTTTGAACGACAAATCCGAGAAGCTGAAAAGCGCTTTTACATCGTCGAGGACGAAGAGGGACGAATAGAGGGCGTGGTTGATATGGCGTTAAAAATCGCCCATGGCGGCTTCGGACTTTTCGAGCCACTTTATGTTCCGGAAAACACTCCGATATTGCGACTATTCGCCGAAATGCGCGATTCCAACGCCGAATTTGCCTTCGTAGTCGATGAACACGGCAACATCACAGGCGGAATTGTAAGGGAGGAAATCGCGGATTTGTTCTCCGGCGTCCGACGCAAAGGGCGCGGAATTCGCGGCAAAACCCTCGAAGGCTACATTGTCGAAGGCTCGATGGAAATCGACGAGCTTGGTTCTCTGCTGGGAACTACCTTCCCGGAAGGCCCCTACCGCAGTGTTGCAGGATTCCTCGAAGAAATCTCGGGCGAAATTCCGGAGCTTAACCGGCCGATTAAATTCGGCGGTTTCAGCTTTATCCCACTGAAAAAAACCCCGCGCAAACTCCTTCGAGTTCGCGTAGAGCCTCTAAAATAGACCTTCCGAAAAACATCAGTCCATTTGCGGAACTGCTAACACATTGATTTTCAGCGTCTTAGTTCCATACGCCGACGAGTCGCGCGGAGTTGGAGCGGATAACTGAAGCCACAACAAAGCAGTATCCGGTGGCGAAAATGTCAACCCGAAACCCCCGGAACCGAACCTATCCTCCCGTGCAATTTCATGAGGAGGGCGCAAAATCGCATCTTCGAGAGGGGAGAAGTCAATAGGGCGAGAATCGTCAAACCGCCCCCTGAGCGAAAATCGCGTCCCGGAAGGATAATGTCCCGGAATCCAGCCCGCCGAATCAATCAAAGCCAACCCCAAATCCACTGGCACATCCGAGAGATTAACGACGCGAATCTCCTCGCCATCGGCCATAGCACGGACTTCTCCGCCAAGAATCGTGTCCAAATCCCATTCAGAAGGCGACACTGCGATTTCGAGATGCGGCAAAGAGCCACTATAAAAGGCCGTGAAGGTCGTATCGCACGAAATTTCTGCAGTAAACTCGGGCAAAATCAACCCCGCGATAGACCAGCTGTCGAACCGGAAAACAGAATCGCCACAAAAATCATGCGCCGAAACAGCGATATCATGCAAGCTCCCCTCGCGCAACCATCTGCGCAGATAAACCGATTCCACGCCCCATATCGTATCGCCGTCGATTGCGAGCCAGCCGCAAATCGCATAGGAAGGCTCTTTTGCGAAAGTCGTCAAGAATTCGAGCCCATAATTAGCCGTTATCGTGCAAGGTGTATCGACAGAAGCCGTCGTATGGCCGATTGGCAAGCCGTCAGACCAAGAATCCCACACATAACGTGAAAGGGAGTCGGCATAATCCGGCTCGGAGGCCTCGATATAATGTGTCGAGCCGTGGTTCCACCATCGTGACACACCAGCACTCTCTGCATCGCGCAACGTATCCGAATCGATTACCAAATGACCGAAGATATTTGAGGATGGCGACTTTGCGACATGGCAAAGATGCTGGCGGTCATAATAGGCAACAAAATCCGTAGGCGCGCGAAGAGGTTCTGTGAAGTGCGAGGAGTCGTAGCCGTCGGAAAAATGGGTCAGCAAATAGCGATTGAATCCGTCGATTGTGTCTATCGAGCTTGCGGCGAGAATATGAATGCTCGCAGAGTCCCACCAAACGCGCTGATATACTGAATTTGCACCCCAAAAAGTGTCGATATCGCAAGAGATAAACCCAAATGTGTCCGCTTCAGGCTCTTTAAAAATATTGACAGGAAATCTTGCAATATAATTCGCGACAAAATCCGTCGGAGACACTATAGGTGAGGTATTATGCAACACCGCGCCGCCATCGCTCCAGTTTAAAAACCGCCATTTGCGAAATTCACCGACAGAGTCCATTTCGCTCACGCCGATACTGTGAATACTGCCTTCCGCCCACCATCGCCACTGCGAATCGGATTCTGCGCCTACAAAGGCCTCGCTATCGACAAAAAGCGTCCCCGCAACGTTTGCGAGAGGATTCTTCTTTATTAGAGTGTGAAATTCACGTTGAATATCATATTGTGCGGTAAATGTAGTATCATTGTCAATAGTAATAACCCATAAGGCACTATCCCCACCGCAATCCCAGCCCTCGAAAGAGCTATAATAGCGTGTCCGGCTTATATAATAAGGATTCGCGGGATTCGCGGGCGCGATTAGAATCGAATCACCGAGCGGGATGAAAATCTGATGTGGTGCGGGGCGAATCTCGCCATCGATGAAAACCGAATCCGCGATTTCCGTCGGAAGGTCTGTAGTAACAACAATCGACCCGATTCGCCTCTGAAGATATGTCCCCTGAATCCCGAAACAGCCGATATTTCCCGGAGTGCCGTTGCCGTCGGGATCTTCCCCGCGTGCACCGCCGGAACCTCCGTTATAGGCAATCGAGGCATTGTTGAGGTATCTGTCCTCGCGATAGAAAATCTTTATACGGCCGCCTCCGCCACCGGAACCGCCATTTCCGCCCCTTCCGCACGAGCCGGGCGGCCCTGCAGAGCCGATATCTCCGCCTCTGCCGCCGTTTCCGCCCCTCGCCGAAATACTCGCCGACGAAGTAAGCTCTATCGCAGGCGCGCGCAGAAGTATTCCTCCGCCAGAGCCTCCGCCCGCACCACCACCTCCGCCCCCTGCGGCATCGCCCTGCCAAAGGTCGCCATTTCCGCCGTTTCCGCCGGCTCCACCTGCTGTGCCATTCGCCAAAATCGAGCCGGAGAGGAAGATTGTATCGGCGAAAATAGCAACCACGCCCCCTCCCGCGCCCCCGAATCCCCCTGCGGTGCCGTAGAATAGATAATATCCGCTATTTCCTCCGCCGCCAGCCCCGCCGCCTCCGGAGCCTCTCTCGACATCGGAATTGTCCTCCGTGCCGCTTGTCCAGCTCGTTCCGTATGGGCAGGCACCCGCGCCGGCACCTCCCGTTCCTCCCGCGCCCCCCGATGCAAAATATGGCCACACATCCACACAATTGCCGTTTCCGCCGTTTCCTCCGGGGCATGACGCGCCTCCATAGCCGCCGCCTCTGCCGCCGCCCGCGCCGCCGCCGCCGCCCCAGGCTTCCCCGGTTACCGTAACCGCAATTCCGCCATAGGAGCCTGTGTCGCCGGGGCAACCTCCGCAAGGCCCCTCGCCGGGCATTCCCGCACGTCCGCCGCGCCTTTGTCTCGGGCTTATTTCTGAGGTCGAAACGCCGCCCGAGCCCCCACGATAGCCCGCGCCGGTCGCGTTTATAGCCCCCTCGATTATCGCCGCGGTGCATCGAATCTCGACCGCGCCATAATCCGCTCCGTTATAATGTTTGATAAAAATTGTATTGCCGGAGGGCACTCGAAATGTGTCGATACCGGTATGAACTCCTGCGATAGAATCGCCGTCGGATAGCGTCCAATTCGCGCCGGAATGGTCCCCTCCGCCGTCGATAATCCATTGACCGAAGGCTGAACATATCACAACAACCAATAGAAAAAAGTAAAGCTTTATTCTTCCCATAATGGCCTAATGCGTAAAATGCTAACATATCATTTTACATATTTAAAGGAATATTGCAACAGTGGGATTATCGAGGTGCGCGAGGATTTTTTATCGCATATATAAGAATTCCCGCGGCGATGGCGGCGTTGAGCGATTCTGTCGGGCCGGGAGTCTCGATTTCAACTCGAATATCAGCAGTTTCGACAAGGTCTTCGGAAATTCCCGCCCCCTCAGAACCGATAATCAGAAGAACTTTGTCGGCGAAACGGCAGTCTCCGAGCAATGTCGAACCTCTCCCATTGTCTGCGGCGACAATCTGGAAATCCTCGCGGGAAAATCTCGACACGACTCCATCCGCACCCTTGTCGTGAAGCTCTGCGACCGGAACTCGAAAAACCGCTCCCATAGAACTTCTGAGCGTCTTAGGGTTGAACAGCCCCGCAGAACCCGGCCCCAGAACGACTCCCTCGACATCAAAAGCCTCACAGGTGCGGATTATAGTCCCAACATTCCCAGGGTCCTGAACGCCGTCCAGAAAGGCAACAATTCCGCTTCTTACCTGAATAAGATCGCCGAAAATCTCGCCGGGGCCTTTTTTCGGAAGCGCGATTGCCGCCGCGATGCCCTGATTAGTCTCTGTCCGGCTGATACGTTCCATCTCGTTACTGCTCACATGCCAAACCGTAATCCAGTTTTTCTGAGCCTGCTCGATTATCGCGGCCACACGGCCATGCTTTTCCGCGCCGAATTCGACAATTAATTCTTTAATCTCGACTGAAGCTCGAAATGCCTCCTCGACAAAACGGATGCCCTCCGCGAGATAAACCCCGTAACGCTGATGATATTTCCTGTCGCCGATCTGCGATAGTTTTTTGAGCGCATTCTTTGTAAGTCGAATCATTTCCATATCGACAGGTATAATATCCCTCCTTGACGAAAAGTCAACAAAGATTCGGCGACAGCTTTCGATTTGAAGCTAATTTCCAAAAAAAAATCTTGTTAAATGATGCACGATAATATATATATGCGGGAATTACACATCAACATGGAGGTATAAATGAAAAAGACAGCGTTGTTCCTTCTCTTCGCCCTTATAATGGCGACTGTCGGGCTTTTCGTTTTTGGATGCGAAAGCACCGACCCCGAACCGGAGCCCGAGCCTCAGCCGGAAGAAGTCCCATACAATTCCGATGTGGATAACGACTTTATAGCAACAGTTACAAGCGCCAACGAAGTGGTCGTATCTTCGATGGTTACCGATTCCGGAGAAGTTTTCACCGACGGCGATACTGTTACTCGCAGGGTTGTTACTATCAGCGGCACAGTCCCCGATTATCTCGGCACGAGGCGCATTAATGCAGAGCCGGAAAGAGTTTTTATCACTGCCCACGGCGGTTCCTGTATGAGTCCCGGCCCGTGGAACGCCGCAGACACAATAACTACTGGATTCCAGCAGACCATCCACATTAGCTACTCGCATGAAGGCGTGATGTGCACCGGCGATTGGGGCTATACCATCACCGTTACAAATATCGCCACAGGCGCAATCGGATGGCAACGTCAGGTCATGCACGGAATCGGCGCCGATGTCGATCAGACAACCGGTAGCCTCGATCTTCCCGCCGGAACATACGAGATTCATGTTTCGACAGTTACAGGAACCACAACCCGCGCAACTGTAACTTATACCCCCGGCGGCGGCGGTGTTGTCTCATCGAATATTGTCGTTTACCACAACGGCAATCTCTATCCCGTGTCCGAAGCCTCGCCCGGCGCAACATATTCGCATGTTGTTGACCTCGCCAACGGAAATAATGTTATTCGCGTGCTCGTTATCGGCAATTTCGACGCCGCCGCACAGATCGATCTCGCGAATATTCTCGCGGTTTCCGACCCGATGAATGTTTTCTGTATCACCGAGGATATGGCGATTCGCGTGGTTCTTTCATGGCAGATTGACAATTCTGATGTCGATCTTCATCTTATCGCTCCGGGCGGAAAGGTTTGGAGCAACGAGGATTGCTATTTCGGCAACGAAACACCCAACTGGGGCGATTCGGCCTCGACACTCGATGACCCCTCGCTCGACCACGATAACACCAGTGGCTACGGCCCTGAGACCATCGTTCTGCCGATTCCGGCAAACGGCCTTTATACCGTTCTCGTCCACTACTGGAGCGATCACGGTGGCGGAAATGCACCCTCTCGCGTGGTGGTTACTCTCAACGAGTCCAGCCAAAGGTCCTTCGGCCCAAGAACCCTCGTGGATGGGCAATATTGGGTAGTTACCGGAATTCGTGTCAATAACGGCACGGCAAGTTTTGCCGCCGCACCCGATTCATCTTCGCTTTTCATGCCGGTAAGATCGAAGCCGGTCAAAAAGTAATTCTTCGCGAACGGCGGGTAATAAAATAACCCACGGGTCACCCCGCGGGTTATTTTTTATTATAATCAAAGGAGATTATCGCAAAAGAGCGTCAAGCCGGGTAAAAATCTCCTCGAGAACACGGGTTCGCTCATCCGTCACCGAAGCCGAAGTTATAGCTTCGATGCCGTCCTTGCTGTATTGCCACTTTTCGTCGCCGGCGGTAATATAGAGTATCAGTTTCTCCTTAGGCTCGATTTTCTTCATAAACCTGCGCGTTTTGCGGTTGAAAATCATCCACGCCTCGACCTCGTCCATCACGATAATAGCCGCGTATTCGTCCGGGTCGATTTTATGAGCCACCGCGAAATCGACAATCTCGATATTGCACCATGGTGAATACTTTTCGATAATCTCATCGATTATTATCTGCTTGAATTCGCTCGTATATCCTGTTATCATAATATTAAATTCCGCATCGGGGTTCTCGAAAACCTCGACCGGCATCTTATCCTTACAGGAAACCGCCGCCACAAAGGCCAAAAGACCTACAATTAATACTTTTTTCATGACATTCCCCTCGAATAAAGTTTGTGCCTAATCGTCGAGGCTGAAATCCAGCAGATCCGCAGAGTTCTCACGCTCGACAGGGCCAATAATCAAGACCAATTCGCCGATAATATCCCCCTCGATTTTCATAAGTTCACCGATTTTGCCGCGAATAACCTCCTCGAATTTCTTCGTAAGCTCCCTGCAAAGCACAGCGTCCCTGTCGCCAAGGATTTCCAGCGCGTCCACAAGAAAATCGCGAATGTTATGAGGCGAGACATAAAAAACGAGCGTGGATTTTTCGTCCTCCGCGAGCTGACGTAATCTTCGCCGTCTGCCCTTCCCTGAGTGCGATAAAAACCCCTCGAACCTCGCCCCTGCGACGGGAAATCCCGACAGCACTAACGCCGGCACGAAAGCGGTCGCTCCGGGAAGAACCTCGAAATCGATTCCCTCGGAAATCGCCACGCGTGAAAGCGAATGCCCCGGATCGGAAATCCCCGGAGTTCCAGCCTCGGATATCACGGCGATTGTCTTTCCGGCCCGAACCTGCTCGATTATGCCATCGGAACGTTTCCGTTCATTACGGACGTGAAGCGGGAAAAGAGGTGTGTTGATTTCGTATTTATCGAGAAGAATTCTCGCTTTCCGTGTGTCCTCGGCGGCGATAGCATCGGCCTCTCGAAGAACACGAATCGCCCTGAGGGTTATATCCTCGAGGTTCCCGATTGGGGTCGGAACAAAGATGAGTTTTCCTTCTGGCATAATCGATGCAATATAACATAGCTGGACAATTTTTCAAGTGCAAAGCTGTCGCCTCGAACCGGCTTGACATCCACGCGAAAAAACTTATTATTCGGTTATGAAACGCGGAATCATCATATTTATACTTCTCGTATCGGTTTTATGCTTCGCCCAAAGGCGATATTATCACGAAAACACTACATCGATTCTACGCGTGGATGAGAATTACCCCGGCGCTTTTGTGGAGCATCGTTTCATACCAACCGGCGCGGATAATCTTTTCAGAGCTTTCCTCGCTTTCGGCGACGAATCGGGCGCATTCGCCTATGGAAGTGCCCATGAGTATCCACCTCTCTCAGCAAGCACCTTCGTCAATCGTGCGGAAATTTCTCCATCCACACCGGATACCTTCCAAATCTATGAATTCTACGATACCGTGATGGTTATCGACAGCCACTATGTCGATACCCACTGGGTTCACGACACGTCCTACATCGCGAATCTCGCTGAATCACGCACCGTTTTCACCTACGAAGACACCCTTTTCGGAATTCGAGTCGAACAGACTGTAACCGCAAGCTATGACACAGTGCCGGCATTTTTCGTGAGGTTCATCTTTACGAACACCCGTCCCACTGCGATTAACGGTCTCAAAACCGCCTTTTTCTATGACGGCGATGTTCCGGATTGGGGTTACCGTGACGATTATCCTTTCGATGTGGGCTATCTCGACGCCGTTGCGGTTCGGGACGGCTCCGAAGAGAACGGTGTTTGTTCCGGTTTTTGTGCCCTTCATCCAAATAGCGGACCCTCACGCGGGGCATGGTTCGAGTGGGTCGATACGACAAACAGTTCCGACACGGCGAGTATTATCGCACTACTGAACGACCCGCCATTTTGGCCAACGGGCACAATTACCCCCGGAGATTGGTCTGTTTACGCGATTTGGGATTTCGGCAATCTCCCCGCTGGCGCGGTCGATTCCCTTCGAATCGCCCTGATAGTCCACGATTCCACCGGTTTCGATTCTCTCGCGGCGAATGTCCGTGGCGATACTGTTCATGCTTTTGTCGATGAGTTCGCCGAAATCCGCCCGGAACATATCCAAATCTCAATCGCTCCGAATCCCTTTAATTCGGCCTGCGAGATAGCATCCCCTCGGCTTCCGCACGCTGAAACCTCACTGGAGATTTTCTCCATGGACGGTCGGACAGTTCGCACCTTCGAACTAACCGGCTCGACCAAAAAAACCCTCTGGGACGCCCGCGATGAGAGCGGTAACAATCTTCCGAGCGGGATTTATTTAGTCCGCCTTAGCTCGAAGGGGGAAACCCTTTCGACAGCCAAGGCTATTCTAATCAAATAAAAAAGGGCGCGAATGCCGCGCCCTCGAATTTCCCCTATCGACGAAAATCAATCGTATTCCTTTTCTTCCTCTTCGCCGTTGACAACGCGCAGGACTCCCATCACAAGGCCCTCCATCTCGTCCTCGCCGGGATAGACGTAAATTGGGGCTATCCAATCGACATATTCGCGGATCATATCCATTACAGGTTCATTCTGCGCGATTCCACCGGTGATGAGAATCGCATCGACATCCCCCTTGAGTGCCGCTGAATACTCGCCAATCGACTTGCCGACCTGATAAACAAAAGCCCGAAGGACGAGATCGAAATGCGCGTCAGTGTTTGCCTTTTCGACAACTTCTATCATATTATCGGTTCCAACGAGACTAAGCATTCCGCCGGCTTTGATTAGCTTCTTCAGCATATCACGTTCAGTGTATTCGCCCGAATAACAAAGCTTCACAAGCCCCGTTACCGGCAAAGACCCCGTGCGCTGGGGCGAGAAAGGTCCGCCATCGTTAGCGTTGTTGGCATCTATCTGCCGACCCTTTCGATGCGCCGTAATACTGATCCCGCCGCCGAGATGGACAATCACCAAATTCAAATCGTCATACCTCGCGCCCATTTTCGAAGCATGCCTTTTCGCGACCATCTTAATATTTAGCGAATGAGCCAGCGAGATTCGCGGAAGCTCTTTCATGCCGGAAACATAAGCGACATCGTCGAACTCATCTACACTAACGGGATCGACGATATATGCCGGAATCCCGAGCGGTGTGGCAATCTCGTCGGCGAGAAGGCATCCGATATTCGAGATATGGTCGGCCTGCACATTGCCCTGTTTGACATCGGCCTTCATCGCGAAATTTACCCTGTATGTTCCGGAAACCAGCGGTTTGAAAGGCCCGCCGCGTCCCACAACAGCGTCGAGTGTCTCGATATTCACATTATACTTTTCGATTGCGTCGCGTATTGTTTTCGCGCGGAATTCGTATTGGTCGTAGGTATGGTCGAATTTCGCAAGTTCCTCGGCCTCGTGCCGAATCGATTCGACAAATACCGGCTCTTCATCGTCATAAACAGCGACCTTTGTCGAAGTCGCCCCGGGGTTGATCGCAAGTATTCTCATATTCCACTCCTTTGCGGGCTTGGTTCGTCGATAGCGCAATAATATAAACCGTGAATCAATATTGGCAACCAAAAATCGCAAATATCCCTTGCGGAAACAATATTTTAACACTTGATTTATTCCGCATGGTTGAAACTCGACGAAATAAACCCTTCCGCGAAGAGCTTAAAAACCTTCTCGACGAAACCCGGACGCTGGATTTCGCGACGGTCTTCGTTTTCATCGCGGTAGCCGCCATCTCGACCGCGAATTATTATTACGGCAACCAGCCATTCTTCCGAAAAGTGCTTGCCGGCCAATTTTCCGACCGCGCGCAGTTGCTTTATATAAGCGCAGTGATGCGCGGATATGCGCGCTTTGTTTTCAGTTTCATCCTTCCATTGATTCTCATCAAATGGCCTCTTCGCGCCAAATTACGTGACTACGGCCTCGGCCTCGGCGATTGGCGTTTCGGCCTCAAAATTACTGCAATCTTCATCGCAGTGATGTTGCCGATAATTTGGTTCGCATCGGCCTCGGAGAGTTTCGCGCGCGCTTATCCGTCATGCCCCGGAGTAAAAGAAGACTGGGAGCGCTTCGCATTTTTCGCAATGTCTTACATCTTCTACATGACCGGCTGGGAGTTCCTTTGGCGCGGTTTTTCTCTCTTCGGCCTCAAAGAGAAACTCGGCTACTACTCGATTTTGGTTCAGACAACCCCCTTCGTGATTCTCCATTTCGGCAAACCCTCGGCGGAGTCTTTCAGCGCGATTTTCGCCGGCATAGCTCTGGGCGTTCTCGCATGGCGAAGCCGATCCTTTTGGTATTGCATGCTAACCCACACGGCGGTGATAGTTGGCATAAACCTTCTCGCTGTGCTGAGATTCCGTGCGGGCAATTATGGCGTGGGGTTGTCCGATTTGGCCGAGATTTTCAGTGTTATTTTCTAAAAGAGGCCGTTTATGGCGTCCAATTTACATAATAACCTATTGTCTATCAAGCTGTTATGTGAATATGGATTGCCTGAACTGTAATTAAGGTTACAATGAGAATGGCAAAACAAACTGCCTTTTTTTTAATCGGCGTCGTCATTTTTGTGATAACCGGATGTTCGGAGAAATTTTACGAACGGCAGGACAAAAAGACGGTCGAGAGCCAACTTCACCTTCCCAAAAATATTCAATATCTCTCCTTTCGAAGCAATCCCAAAATTCCCGGATGGTTTGGAAGAGAAGGACTTTGGATAAGGGCGGAGATACAATTCACCGATTCCCAGTTCGAAGATTATGTCGCAAAACTTGACGATCCCGCTGTCTGGAAACCGGTAAGGTTCAAATCCTACTCGCCCTCGATAGGCCGTAGCTATTCCCCAAAATCGCTCCAATGGGCAGATCTTCCAGTGCCGGCTTGCATTGGAGATAATTTTCGAAAGGACAGCCCGCTCAAACCGGAGCTGGTAGAGTCTGAAAAGGGCAAATACTATTGCTCTGCCATCGTATTTCAAATAACAGAATCGCCAAAAAGAGAAAATAAAAATCCCTTTAATTGGGAAGCGGCTGGATGGCGATATGTGGGCAGGTCTTGTGAAGAAATTTCCGAATCGAAGCTTTCCGCAGTGATATATGGGCTGGCTATTCTGGATTTCGACACGAAGAGAATGAGCGTGTATTTTCAGTTCAGCGGCTAACAATATCGTAGCAATATCCTATAGAATAGATTTGCACAGTTAAGATTTATAAGCAACGATTTTTTTTGCGAAGGGATTCTCTATGTCTCTGTTTTTGTTCTGAGATTTAAAATACAACATTATGGAGTTGATATGAGGCCACCAATTAATAACTTCTATTGAAACAAATCACTTGAACAGGAGCAACAATGAGGTTTCAGAAACTCGCCCCTATTTTAATCGCAGGAATATTGATTTTACTTTTCATAGGCTGTCCGGAAAAGTCCACCCCGCCCGACGACGGGACAAGCTGGGATATCGGAGCAATTACAAACTACACGGTTTCCGGGGGAACCGGCTACGAGTTCGCCGAGGCAATCACCGGCGGAACTTTCATATTCCCAGAGGGCGCGGACGGCGAGCTTTCGGTTGCGGTGATAAATTCCGGGCCGACACCGCCGCTCTCCGGCTCCATGTTCTGGATTGAATACGACGGCGACGAACCGGTTCAGCTGTTGTTGCCCATGGGAGACAACGACTATCTCTACCTCCATGGATTCGGAAGTTCCAACGGCTCCTTCGACGACGGCATCGACGCGGATGAGCGCTGGCATGCCCTTCCCATCGTTAACTCTGCCGGCGGAAACATAGTGTTTCATCTCAGCATGCCCTTCGAAACCTCTCGATTCAGGCCCATGCGAAGCAGGTACCGCGGATTCACCCATTACCAGATAGCGGCTATACCCTCCGGAAGCTCCCGTGCGGACACAATCGCGGCGGCGCACGCTCAAGCTCTCGACTTGATCAACCATGTCCTCGATTCCCTACCCACCGCAATTCAAGCTACAGCCCGCGCGGAAGTCCACGGCTCCGGAACATGGGAGGGACGGCTCAAGCCGAGGTTCTACACCGACGGCAACTATTACAAAGGATTCTTCTACTGGACCTCCCTCTGGCCGAGTCCATCACCTATGATTGGCCTTTATCCCTTCACCAGCGGCGGATTTGTCGAGGATGTCATCGCTCACGAAGTGGGACATTACATCAACCATGTCCTCGTCGGCGACGCGACCTATGTCATCCTCGAAGCTCAAGCGCCCTCGGCAGTTCACGGTCTTGGCGATGTCCACGCGAACAGGTCGAGCATAATCGAGGATTATGCCTTTTTCGCCGAATACTTCCTGACCGGCATGGTAGGCGCAACAGTTGATCCGACATATACTCTCTCTGCAATAAAAACCGACTCCCCCTATTCGATTGATTTCCCCAGCATCGAGGGTTTTGGTTGCTTTCTGTTGGCGAGTCTGCACCGCACAAACCCCGTAATTCCGAGTCTAATGGTTTCCGGCACCCTCGACAGCATCCCAGTCGTGGGAGCATCCTTCAGGGACATCTGGGGCATAATCGCCCGCGGAGCTACGGATATCAACCAACTTCGCACCCATGTCGAGGAATATCTTACCGGCGTCGGCAAAGAGGACATGTTGCCGGTTATCGGCCAGCGTATCGGATGGCGCTACCGCGGCAACGGCACCGTTATGACCGACGACGGCACGGGCAATATGATCCCCCTCGAAGGTGCGACCGTTGTGCAAATCGCCAATGTCGGAGGGCGCGAGTATCGTAATTCATCGAGCACCACCACGGATTCTCTGGGCGAGTTCTGGATAACAGACCTGTTCCCCGGCACAACCGCACTTAGAATCTTTTGGGGAACCGATTCGACCGAACATCCATTGGTAGTGAACTGGGACACGCCGACCACCCAAACTTTGGAACTGGGCACCTTCTTCGCAAACAGCAGTTTGATTGACCTTTTGCAAACAATGAACGCTATCAAAGTGCAATTCCGGGGCGGAATACGAACGACTAATGACTATTTGCTGGAGGGGATGGGAATTTGGTCATTCACTCAATCCGGATGGGATTATGTCGGCCAAATACCCATTTCGTGGGCAGGCAACACGGCTACAGTGGACGGCACGATAGTCGGCTGGGGCTATTTCGACCATGATATCGATATTACGGTGAATTTATCCCCAACCGGCGGAAGCATCCTCTCGGTGGAGGCCGAAGATAACCTCGCCGCAAGACCCGGAACCGGAACGACCGGCACAAGGTATTACAAACTGGAGTTTAACAGCTTGCCCTTTGTTAGTATCAGCGGAAACCGCAGGGTAATCACATATATGGTTACGGGAAATGTTCAGGCCAACGTAGATGATATTCAAATGGATATTATCGGCGGGACATCCGGTGATTACAGCATCGCGAATGTAGAGTGGTCATCGACGGACACGGTCTTCGTAACTTTCGAACTGCACAATCCGTAAGTATAACAAAGCCGACAATTATCTTGTCGGCTTTCTCTTCACACTTTCGTCGCTCGATTTATTCTACTGAACGCTCCTAAAGCGTCGCAACTACTCTTTCATATACGACACCGGATGATTGAGCATCGTCTGCTGTGTTTCGCTAAGCCCGAGAGTTTCACTAAGCTTCTCTCTGTCCATCGACGCGCGAACAACTGTTGCAAGCCCTTCCGAGGCGCAAAAAATCGAGATATTCTGAGAAACGATTCCCGCATCCTCCGCCGCCCAGATCATCTTTTGCTCTTCCTCGCCGCGCTGGAACCGCGAAATATCCGATACCAACAAAAGAATCACCGGTGCCGTCGCAACAACCTCCTGCCTTCCCGCGACATATGGCCGCAAGTCCCCGTCGGTAACATGTTCAAGCGAATTATTAACAGCATCGTAAAGATAACTTGCAGATTCGGTAAGCACATAAACATCGATGTCCTGCGAGTTCATCGCAGATGGCGCGGTTCTTTTGCCCTCCTCGGGACGGTTGATTCCATTCGCCGCCCAAAGAAGGTCGGACAAATCCCTTTGGCTTAGAGGTTTCGGGTCGAATTCACGCGTCGATGCCCTCTGTGAAAGCGCTTGCATCACCGGAACCCCGCGTGTAAGGTCGGGAGGATCGAGTTGAATGGACTTCGAACTCTCGGCAAACATCGAAACAACCATAATTAACCCCACTAAAAAGACTGCTGTTTTCATAAAAAAACCTTTCGTGTATCTTCCCCTCCGTCTGTATTATCAGAATTTGCAGATAATCTGACAAATTTCAAGAAAAATATATTCTTTAGAGGATAATATTTGGCTTTATATTCTTGTTAATTGGGCTATTCCCCGCGATAATCCCGGCTACTATTAGAGTGAGGCCGAGAATCGTCGCCGGACGAATATCCTCGCCAAGAAAATTCCGAATGAAAACCAGCGATAAAAAGGGGCTTAGATAGATAAGATTCGCCACACGCGCGGAACTTTCGGATAGTTTCAACGCCTTAAGCCAAAAAACAAAGGTTATCCCCATCTCGAAAAAACCGACGAACATCGCCGCCATGCCCGCGGAAAGGCTTATCAGAAATGTCTCACCGGAAATATGCATCGCACCGGCGACGAAAATTGTGCCGAAAAGGAAGTTCACAAAGAGCTTCAAAGAAATATCGGCCTTGTTCCTAAGATTCAAAATCCAATAGGAAGCCCATATAAAGGCGCTTCCCAGACCGAGAGCGACACCGAAAGCGTCGAATGCCATCCCCCCGAATTTTCCTCCAGTGGCTATCAAAACAACCCCAAAAAAACCGAAAAAAATCGACACAAAACCTCTCGCCCCAATCTTTTGCCCGAGAAACAACGCCGAAAAAATCACAAGCACAACCCCCCAGCTGTAATTCAGAGGTTGGGCAATCTGCGCGGGGAGAAGCGAATAGGATTTAAAAAGCACGAGATAATACAAAAAAGGGTTCAGAAATCCCATAAACGCGGAGCTTCCGATCTCGCGCCACCCGAATTTTCGCAAAGAAGCCAATTTACGCTGAAAGACGAGAATTAAAAACAACACAACCGTCGAAACCGCCGATGAGTAAAACAAAAGCTGAACGAACCCCATCCGCGCAAGAGCGATTTTGAATGCAGTCGCCACAGTTGACCACATCAGAACCGCCGCACAGGCATAGATAAAGGCTTTCGTTTGCGATTTCATGGAATTAATTTACCCCCGAAAAACGCTTTTCGCAATTATTATCGCAGGAATTCAATGTGGAAATATCCTTCCGGCGAGTTCGCCTTGACAACCCTGTAAAAATGTTTATAATATGCCTCGGCGGGAAACCGCGCAAATATGCTATTTGACAATGGGGGCGAACTGGATTCGACGGTAATAAGCGGACCGGGTCTTGCGTGCCGAGTTTTCGAGGGAGCTTGTAAAAACCTCGAACCGCAAGAAATGCGGACTATGACTATGCAATGGCTGCTTAATTAAAGCTGGCCACGTCCTCCGGGAAGTTGAGCTTCTAACGTCCCGAAAGGGCGCCGCAAAAAGAAGCGCTGTGATCGAGACTTCGTCGTTCGAGATCACGTGCTATCAGTCGGCGATAGCCTTAGCCGAGCCGTGTGCGGCGACGACGCCGAGGCGAAAATCCAATCCCGCACTACGCATGTAGACGGGCGCGGAGTGCTATTATCGGACGGGGGTTCGATTCCCCCCGCCTCCACCAAATAAGAAGAGAGTTACCCCTCGCCCTGAAGTGCTTGAAGCAAAATTAGTTGAACCTTACAGAAACAAATCGCCGCGGCGAATAAAAAAGCGCTATCTATATGCGTTGTCCCGTCGAGCAATCGTGTCAACGAACACAATCCTCTTTTCAGTATCGAGATCGAATATAACACGTATGTCCGAATGGCGGATGCGGTGGTAGCCCTTCCATTTGCCTTTTAAGACCTTGACGTCCATATCGTTGCGGACTCTCAGAAAAGTTACAATGAGTTCGGTAACTGTATCTAACAATCCATGTTTACGAGCAAATTTGTCCGCACGGTTAGAGAATTCTATCCGCCATTTCATACTTCGAGTTCCACAGACATCGCGGCAATTTTCTTGACCGGTTCGCCATAGTTTTCTTCGATTTCGAGCTGTTCTTCTTCGGAAACTTCCGGAATACGAGACAGAAACAAAGCGAACTCCTCCTCGCGGATCACCTCACGAACCGCTTCTTTTATCATTTCCTTGAGAACTTTTTCTTCCAATATAATACTCATCGATTCTTCTCCGTCTTATCTGTGAGAACTTCAATCTAATTTTAAGGAATACGATAGATTTGTCAAGCGTGAAATAAGTGGGGATAAGGCAGATGCTTCATACACCAAGGGCGAGAGTTCCCCCTCGCCCTGAAGTGCTTAAATAATAATTGACCCCCGAAACTATCGAACCTTTCGGTGGTGCAATTCTATTACAGTTTAGAAGCCACAGCCTTCGCAACATCGAGCGAGGTGCTGTTGCCGCCCATATCATAGGTGCGGAACTTGCCATCCTCGATAACCTCGGCTATCGCACGCTCCAAAGCCGTTGCTTTATCCATCTCGCCGATATACTCCAGCATAAGATAGGTCGATAACAGCATCGCCATCGGATTGACCTTATACTGTCCGGCATATTTCGGCGCGCTTCCATGGGTCGGCTCGAATAACGCGTAGCTGTCACCCCAACTTCCCGAGGCCGCGAAACCGAGTCCGCCGACCAACTGCGCGCAAAGGTCGCTAACGATATCGCCGAACATGTTGCTCGTAACCATAACATTATAATCCTGCGGGTTTTTGATAAGCCACATGCACATAGCATCGACATTCGTCTCCCAAAGCTCGATTCCGGGGTAATCCTCGGCAACCTTCCGAGCCTCGCGAACCATCATGCCCGAGGTCTCCCGAACGACATTCGGCTTCTCGATAACGGTTACATTGCTGTAACCCTTCGCTTTGGCAAGCTCGAAAGCCGCACGGACAATGCGTCTGCAACCATGGCGAGTGAACACTCTACAGGATATGGCGATATCCTCGCCGGAAACATCCTTAAACTTACCCATGCTCTTATTATACTTCACCATTTCCGCGCGAAGATCCTCGGGAAGCGGATGATACTCCACGCCGGCATAAAGCCCCTCGGTATTCTCGCGGAAAACATGGAAATCGAGACCCTCTTTGTAAATCAAAGGGTTGTTTTTGTAGGCTTTGCAGGGACGATAGTTCACATAGAGGTCGAACATCTGGCGCAAACGCACAATCGGCGAGCGATAAACAAGCCCCTTGCCCTTAAGTTCGGGCACCAATTCCGCCTCGCACTCCTCTTTCGGTTTCGAGGTTATCGCGCCGAAAAGGCAAGCGTCGGTTCTCTTTAGCAAATCGATTGTGCGCTCCGGAAGCGCATCGCCTTCGGTTCTCCAGAACTCCCATCCGATATCTCCCCATTCATATTCGACATCGGGCTTAAGTTGTTCGAGAACAATGAATGCGGCTTCCATGACATCGTTTCCGACGCCATCTCCGGGTAATACTGCGATTTTCTTAGTCATGAATCCTCCTGAGAAAAGTTTGGTCGTTGACTGCATATAATTTCCAATAAATACAAATTCTCGTGAAATTTTTCTCCGCTAAGCATTGTTAAACGGAAGTCATTACCCAATTCGCGAATTAGCAGAGAATCTCTATCGTAAAAAAGGATTTCTTCGATATTTCTATCACAAAGCTCCTCTTTTAAAGTAGCCATTTTCTCCCTGCTGTCCACATAGAATACATTGTAACGATGGATATCTAAAGCGTAATAATACGCGAAAAAGACATATGTTGTAACAACTGTGCTGATGCCCGATTCATCGCTTGTCTCCATTATAAACGAAGAGCGTTCCATCTCTTCAGGCAATTTCACAATTTTCCTCAAAAAACCCGAGCCAAAAGAAAACAGCGCGAGAACGACAAGCACGATTCTGCCTGTCGTCCTATAATGAGCAGACAATGTTCCCAATCCCAACAGGATACTCACCGTTAGGGGAATGTAAATCGATTGAAGATACCTCGACCCCATTGTTTTGCCACCGGCATTCGGCGATATTAATGCGGTAATTCCCGCGAAAACAACACAGACCAAAGCAATTCTAAAAGCTAAGCTTTGAAGTTTATTCCGATTTTTCTTAAAGCCTAAGGCGATGGGAATCAAACATAACAGTAAATATGTGGAGCTCCAGAATTCTTGGCTTAACATATAATGAATAATCCATTTTCGACTTAACAAATACTTATCTATATTGTCATATGCAAATTGTGAGTAAGTCAATCCAAAAGGATGTGAATAAAAGAAACTATTAGATGAGAAGAACAGAAACACTCCGATAAGACCCCCCAGAATAAATTTGGCAATTAATTCTTTTTTATCCTTTCGTGTCCGCTCGCTATCAGTTAGAACAAAAAACAAGAAAGCCGGAAAATAACTAATGAACTCTAATCTTATCAACAACCCGATGCCCAACAACAATCCGGCGAGAAAGACCTTCTCGGGCTTTGTTAAAAAGATTAAGAAAACGATAAGGATAATCAGGTCACCTAAAGTATGTTCCCACAGAAGTGAACCGTATAAAGCCAGGGGTGTGCAAAGTCCTGCTAAAATGATTGCAAATAAACGGTTCGGCTCCGACAAGCCGGTCTTTTTTGCAAATTCATAGCCCATTAAAAGAAGCAATGCTAAAGATAACAAGGGAATGATATTCAAGCCAGGCCACCCCAAAAACCTATAAAACCACGACGTCAGCCAGCAAAATAGAGGTGTCTGCGTGCAAAAATAGGCGTCATTTTTTTTGACGATAAAAGGTTCCCGAAAAGGCCGTGTGTCAGTAGCTTCCCAAACTTCTTCTGCCCAATCATTTTTAGATAGCCTGTCAATTTTGAAATCGAAAGGATTATCTCCCGACAATTTCTCTATCAGAAAGATTTTGTTTGCTGAGTCGTTGAGATAGAATCCACGAAACGGAAAGACAAAGAAAGCCAAAAAGCCCATTCCAGCCACTAATAAAGCAATAAAAAGGGATGTTACATGCCTGTAAATTTTTATAGGCATATTTTAAACCTCTTCAATACGGAATTTTTCCAAAAATGAGGTGTCCGCTTTGCCCTCGATGAATCTTTCGTCGCGCATTACCTGTCTGTGGAAAGGAATCGTCGTGGGGACACCTTCGATTATAAACTCGTTCAAGGCGCGGGTCATCCTCGCGAGAGCCTCCTCGCGGTCTCTTCCATGGCAGATAAGCTTCGCTATCATCGAATCGTAATATGGTGGAATAACATAGCCCGCATAGGCATGTGTATCGACTCGAACCCCCGGCCCACCCGGCGGATGGAACACCGTAATCTTCCCCGGCCGCGGCGCGAAACCATGATATGGATCCTCCGCATTTATACGGCACTCGATGGCGTGTCCGCGAATTTCAAGCTCCTCCTGAGCAAGAGGCAATGGCCTTCCACCGGCTATTCGAATCTGCTCCTTAACTAAATCGAGGCCGACAATTATCTCCGTAACCGGATGCTCGACCTGAATCCGCGTGTTCATCTCCATAAAATAGAAATTCCCCTCGGTGTCGAGCAAAAACTCGATAGTTCCAGCGCCTTCATAATCGATATTCGATGCGGCCAAAGCCGCTCTTCGTCCGATTTCGTCCCTTGTGTCGGGACTGACCGCCGGAGAAGGCGATTCTTCGATTAGCTTCTGATGTCTCCGTTGAATCGAACAATCGCGCTCGCCGAGGTGAATGACATTCCCCTTGCCATCGCCCAAAAGCTGAATCTCGATATGGCGAGGATTACTTACATATTTCTCGATATAGACATCCGGATTTCCAAATGCGTTCTTCGCCTCGGTGCGCGCCATCTCGAAATTTGCCAAAAACTCTTTGCTGTTCTGTGCGATACGCATCCCCTTGCCGCCGCCGCCGGCAGTGGCCTTGATTATCACCGGAAACCCAATTTCCTCAGCGATTTTCAGAGCGGCTTTGGGGTCGTCGATAACCCCATCGGAACCGGGAACGGTTGGAACTCCGGCCTCGCGCATAATCCGCTTGGCCTCCGCTTTGTCCCCCATCTTACGGATCATTTCCGAGCTTGGCCCGATGAATTTGATATTATGCGATTCGCACATCTCGGCGAACGCGGCGTTTTCCGCAAGAAAACCATAACCGGGATGAATCGCGTCGGAGTTCGAGATTATCGCCGCAGAGATTACCCTTCGCGGATCGAGATAACTCTCCATCGGTCGCGGAGGGCCGATACATATGGCCTCGTCCGCAATAAGCACCGGAAGCGTATCCGCATCGGCGGTGGAATAAACCGCAACCGCCCTTTTGCCAAGCTCCTGACACGCCCGAATAACTCTAAGCGCTATTTCTCCTCTATTTGCGACGAGGACTTTTGTTAACATAAAATCACCAATTAAGCGTTTGTTCCGGAATCCTGCTGAAGAGTCTCCACATCCAGCTCGCTTTGTCCCTGTGCGAATTCGCGCCAGCCACGGTCTGCGCCGCCGACAATACCTTCGACCCTAAGCAGGAAATCGTCCGGGCTTGCCGAATTCTCGAGCGCTGTTTCGAGCGAAATTGCGCCGTTCTGATAAAACCACATCAGCGACTGGTCGAAACTTTGCATACCATATTGCGCCGCGCCTTCCTTGATAAGATCGCGGATCTCGCCGGTGCGCTCCGGAGAAGTGATACACTCACGAATCGCGCCGGTGCCCACAAGTATCTCAACCGCGGGCAGTCGGCCGACCTTGTCGCAACGCGGAATTAGCCTCTGCGAAACGATAGCTCTTAGCGTGCTTCCGATAAGATGCCGCATCTCCAAATGCTGATGCGGCGGGAAGAATGATAGAATACGATATATTGTCTGCACGCTGTCCAAAGTGTGAAGCGTGCTCAAAACCAAATGCCCCGTGTCCGCCGCCGAAAGCGCGATGGACATAGTCTCGGCATCACGAATCTCGCCCACGAGAATTATATCGGGGTCCTGCCGAAGCGCCTGTTTAAGGCCCATCGCATAAAAATGGCAGTCGTTCCCGATCTCCCTCTGTGCGATAATCGATTTGTTATTCCGGTGCATATACTCGATAGGATCTTCGATTGTGATAATATGCGCGCCTTTGTTGCGATTGATATAGTCTATCATCGAGGCGAGAGTCGTCGATTTTCCCGATCCTGTAACACCGGTTACAAGAATCAACCCGCGCGGCTCCATCGCAACTTTTTCGAGAACCTTCGGCAGATGAAGCCCTGCAAAATTCGGAACATTCGTGTTTATCAACCTGAATGCGATGCCCGTGTTTCCGCGCTCTTTATAAATATTCACCCTAAAACGGCTTCCAGAGGGCACCTCATAGGCGAGGTCGAGTTCCCACTCCTGCTCGAAACGTTGTCTTTGCTCCGGGCTAAGCATCAAATTCAAGAAATGCTCCATCCTGTCCGTCTCGAGAAATTCCCTGTCCGCAGGCAAGAGCTTTCCGTTGATACGGTAAACCGGCGGCATATCGATACGAAGATGAAGGTCGGAAGCCTTCTTGTGGGGCATTTCAGATAAAAGTCTAATTAAATCGAGAGCCATATCTTCCTCAATCCGGGTCAATTAGGAACATTACCTGGCCGAATTCTACCGGCTGTTCGTTTTCGACGAGAATCTTAACAACCTTGCCGGAAAAATCCGACTGAATCTCGTTCATCAGCTTCATCGCCTCGACTATACATACCACCTGCCCCGCCTCGATATGGTCGCCGACCTTAACATAAGGCTCCGCTCCCGGCGCGGGTGCACGGTAAAACGTTCCCACGATTGGCGAGGTTATTTTTTCAAACCCGGCGGTCGCATCGAGTTCTTCGGGTGGAAATTCTGCCCCTTGCGAAGGCTGAATACCCACAGCGGCATGAGGGGGGGCGATCATCGGAACGCCACCCGTCGGTGCGATGTTGTTGTTGTTGAAAATCGACGAAGTTCCCTCCGGAGTCCCTTTGCGAATCTTGATTTCGCCGCTTTCATCCTTGATTTCAAGCTCTAACTCCTCGATTTCGCTTTCTTCGAGAAGTTGCAGAAGCTCTTTAATCTTCTGAATGTCCATATGCTCTCCCATCTGGAGATTTCTATTTCGAGGCTAGTCTCTCCCGTGTATAGGGAATAAGCCCCCCAGCCCTCAATATCCCGAAAACCTCCGAAGATGGCGGCGGAAAATCGAGAGTTCTACCGTTGATATATATCTTGCCGGCTTCGAGATCGATCTCGACCCTGTCACCGGATTTCACAACTTCCTGAATCTCCGAATTTGTAATCGCGAAAAGCCCGCTATTAAGGCAATTCCGGTAAAATATTCTCGCGAAACTCTTGGCGATAACCGCACGGCATCCCGCGGCTTTAATTGCGATCGCCGCCTGCTCCCTGCTCGAGCCGCACCCGAAATTCTTTCCGGCGACAATAACATCGCCCTCCTCGACCTTTTTGACGAAATCGGGGTCGAGGTCCTCGAGGGCGTGCTCGCCCATCTGTTCCGGAGTCATCGGCTCGTAGGTGTATTTCCCCGGGAAAATCACATCGGTGTTGACATCGTCGCCATAAACGAAGGTTTTTCCTTGTATTTTCATTATATCGACCTCGGATCGGTTATATGTCCTGTCAACGCAGATGCCGCGGCGGTGTATGGACTCGCAAGATATATCTCGGCATCGGCACAACCCATTCTGCCCTTGAAATTGCGGTTCGCGGTTGAAAGTGTAACCTCCCCCGGGGCCATAACTCCCTGATGCGCGCCCAAGCATGGCCCGCAACCGGGTCCCATAATAGTCGCGCCGGACTCTGCAAGCGCCGCCAGAGTGCCGTCTTTGCCGGCCTCGACATAAACCTCCCTGCTCGCGGGGAATACCAACAAACGCACACCTTTGGCGATTTTCTTGCCTTCGAGTATTTTTCGCGCCTCGCGAAGGTCCTCGATTCGGCCGTTAGTGCATGTTCCGATGAGCACCTGATCGACCTTCACGTCGGCGGCGTTTTTTGCGAGATCGAGATTATCGACTGTGTGAGGCCTTGCGATAACCGGTTCGATTTTCCCGAGGTCATATTCGAATTCGCGCTCATAAACAGCGTCCTCATCCGGAAGAATAAGCTCGTATTCGGCGTCAGTTCTGCCCTTCAGCCATTCGACAACCTTGTCGTCGGGCACGCATATTCCCGCCTTGGCACCCATCTCCGCCGACAAATTAGACAGCACGAGTCTTCCGGTAATGGGCATATCGAAAAGCCCCGGGCCGGTGAACTCCACCGACTTGTAAATTGCGCCGTCCGCGCCGATATCTCCGATAATTGCCAGCGCAAGGTCCTTCGGTGTAACATAATCGCCAAATTTGCCATCGAGCACCATCTTGAAGCTTTCCGGCACTCGAAGCCAAAGCTCGCCGGTAGCCCATATAACAGCGGCCTCCGACCTTCCGATACCTGCCGCAAATGCCCCGAAAGCGCCATGCGAGTTCGTATGGCTGTCCGAGCCGAGAATTACAGTCCCCGGAAGCGCAAGCCCCTTTTCCGGCAGAACCTGATGGCAGATTCCGCAACCGACATCGTAAAAATGCCGGATTCCCTGCTTTTCGACGAAATTGCGGATTTTCTGATGGCCTTTAGCATGAGTTTCGCTGGCCGCAGGCACCGTGTGGTCGAGGATAATAACGATTTTTTCGGGATGTTTGACCTTTTCCACCCCAAGCTTTTCGAAATGGCCGATAATCGCCGAAGAATTATCGTGCGAGAGCACATAATCCGGCTTTGAAGTGATTATCTGCCCAACCGAGACTTCTTTTAGCCCGGTATTTTTTGCGAGAATCTTCTCGGCAAGAGTTTTCCCCATTTTCTTCCTTTGAATTCTAAATTTCTATTCCGTTATTGCCCTCATATGGGCCTTTAATCTCTCGATAACGCCGTCTCTGTCCGAAGTTATTTCCTCCGGATAGATAGGTTCGCCGACGACGATACGAATATCTGCCGGCTTGAACCATTTTGCCCCGCGCGGAAGAACCTTCGCGGTTCCCTCGATTCTAAGCGGGATAATCGGCACGCCCGCTTTCTGCGGGATTTTCAGCGTGCCGGCTTTGATTTCGCCAAGCTCGCCGGTGCGCGTTCGGGTGCCCTCCGGGAAAACGACAAATCGCCTCCCCGATTTTACCCTCTCGATTATTAGCAAAATCGCTTCCAATTCGCGCCTACTACCCCTTCGCTCGACAAAAACACCGTCGGCGGCAAGAACCCATAAGCCGATCGGGAAAAGTTTTATCAGCGATCTTCTTGCCACATATGAGGCGTGCGAATCGATATAGCCCGATACCGCGCAAATATCGACATAGCTGGAATGATTGGCAAAGAACACAACAGACTCGCTCTTTTCGGGCAACTCCCCGTCAACCTCGACCCGTGATAATGTCGAGGCGAAAAGGGCGCGGCACCACCATCGGTGGAATAATCCGGCAAACCACAGGCGAACCCTTCGCCCAAAAGGATAGAGCGCCCAAACAACCAACGCTCCGATTACCAAAAGCACATAAAGAATCGGAATCAGGACAAGGCTTATCAGAAAAGAAACTATCCTTCGCATTATACGAAAAAGGGTTTCAGTTTGCGATAGGTTGTTTGTAAATACTCGTTGATGACCTTCACCTCGCCGAAAACCGGCATAAAATTGGTATCCCCGGCCCATCTCGGCACAATGTGAACATGGACATGGTCGATAAGCCCCGCGCCGGCCTCCCTTCCGATATTTATTCCGACATTGAATCCATGCGCGCCCACGGCCTCTTTCAGCGCGACGACACATCTCTGCACAAATGCCATCACCTCGACGGTTTCTTCCGGGGCGAGCCTCTCGAGGTCGCCGGTATGTGTGTTCGGCACCGCCATTAGATGGCCGTTGGCGTATGGATAGCGGTTCATAATCACGAAAGCCCTATCGTTTCGAGCGAGGACAAGGTTAGCCTCGTCGTCATCGGAGTCGCGAGCAGAACAAAGGAAGCAACCGCCGTCCATCTCGCCGCTCTCGATATATTTCATCCGCCATGGCGCCCATATTCTTTCCATAATTACACCTCGGTAATAAAGTATATCCCTTGACAACGAGTGTCAACACCTAAAACCTGAGACCCCTTCCGAAAGCACGCTTGACACATCGGAAAAGCTTATCTATATTCTTTTTTTGAAAGGAGAAGCTTTGCAGAGCGAAAGACCGAATTACAAAAAGATGGCGGGCGAACCTCCCGGAACGATGGTTCATATCGGCGAGCGTAAAATCGAGCGAACCGCAGTTACACTCATCGAATACGATTTCGAAAACTTCCGAGAAACCCCGATCGAAAGGCTCGAAGATATAATCGCCTCGAAAAACAGCGGCAAAATAAGCTGGATTAACATCGACGGCGTCCACGATACCGAATTCATATCGGCAATTGGAGAATCTTTCGGGCTTCACCCGCTCCTTCTCGAAGATGTGGTCAATACAGAGCAACGTCCAAAGCTCGACGACTACGGCGATTATATCTTTACTGCGCTAAAAATGATCCACTACGATGATAAGACAGGTTTGCTCGATATCGAGCATGTCAGTCTTATTTTCGGAGAAAGCTGGGTGATAACCTTTCAGGAGCGCCCCGAGGACGCCTTCGACAATGTTCGCAACCGAATTCGAACCGGCAAAGGAAGAATCCGAAAAATGGGCGCGGATTATCTTGCCTACGCCCTCATCGACGCCATTGTCGATAACTATTTCGTCGTGCTGGAAAATATCGGCCTCAAAATCGAGGATATCGAGGAGGGGCTTGTCGAGGGACTTCATTCGAGCGCTTCCGCCGAAATTCACAAAATGAAGCGGCAGACAATCTTGCTTCGACATTCGATATGGCCACTGCGTGAGGTGATTAGCGGCTTCCAGCGCACAGGCTCAAAGCTCGTTTTAGAAAGCACCGGATATTTTCTTCGCGACCTCTACGACCACACGATTCAAGTAATCGATACCGTGGAAACCTACCGAGACATCCTTTCAGGCATGCTCGACACGCATCTTTCGATGATAAGCAACCGTATGAACGAGGTTATGAAGGTTCTCACGATAATTGCGACGATATTTATCCCCCTGACCTTTATCGCCGGAGTTTATGGGATGAATTTCGAGTATATGCCCGAACTTGTTGTCAAATGGGCATATCCTGCGGTATTGGCGATTATGGCGATTGTCGCCGGGGCAATGCTTCTTTTCTTCAAGAGGAAAAAATGGATTTGATTTACATCGCTGTAGGGGTTTTAATAATCGCATTTCTCGCGATAATTATTGCTGGGAAGAGGTTTCGAAAGAAAAACGAGTCCACAAATCGCGCATCGGAGCTTCGCCAGGAGCATTACGACAATCTCGCCGAAGAAAAGCGCGCAATTATGGCCAAAGAGGAAGAACTGTTAGTCGAACACCCCTATTTCAAACTGAAAAAGCTTCGACTTCAGCGTGAAAAAGCGGACTCCGCCGGCGATCAGGTCAAAGTTACCGAGCTTGACGACCAAATAGATTCTATCCGCGAGAAATACGAGGGCGCCGGCGAGGATCAGCTCGAGCGCGCTTATCATGAACAACTTGGAATGATGCGAAAACGCCTTTCAAAAATCGAAATCGAAATGCGCGAAATCCTTCGCCAGAATACATAGGGAGCATAATGAAAACAACATCTATTGCCCTTTTTGTCTTCGCGATAATATCTACACTCGCACAGCCGCTATTAACTATCGATTTTCAATCGGATAAACCGGGGGAATTCCCTTCCGGATGGGATTCGAAGGATAAGAGCAATATGACTGCGGTGTATTCAATCGTCGAGGAGGACGGAAACCGCTTCCTTCGCGGCGACGCAAAGGGGACGAGCGTAACAATCGGTTTCGATAAGGAATGGAATCTCGCCGATTATCCTATTCTGAAATGGCGTTGGCGTGCTGTAACAATGCCCACCGGCACAAACGAGCGTGAGAAATCCGGCAACGATAATGTCCTCGGCATGTATGTCGTTTTCGGCGGATGGCCGATACCCAACAGCATAAAATACATTTGGAGCGAGACTTTGCCGGTAGGCACAATTCTACCGTCGCCTTTTTCGAGCAAGACTCAGATGATAGTTATTCGAAGCGGAGTGGACGGCCTTGGCGAGTGGCTCGAGGAGGAGCGAAATGTCCTCGATGATTACCGCGAAGCCTTTTCCAAGCCGACTGAATCCCCAGACGCCCGTGGTATAGGCGTTCTAACCGATTCCGATAACACCAAAACCCGCGCGGTAGGCGATTATGACGATATGATCATACTTCCGCTAAAATAAAGCCTCGCCCCCTCGAATGTGCCTCGAAATAATGATTGAAATAACCGACACGCAGGATTATAATATCCTTTCTGTCGATATAATTTCAAGGAGGCATAATGTTTGAAAAAATCAGCGAAGTAAGGAAGTTTATCGAGGAGAGGGGCATCGAGATGGTGGATCTGCGCTTTGTGGATGTCCCCGGCAGATGGCACCATATAGGCATTCCGGCAAGGAATTGCAACGAGCATGTTTTAGAGGAGGGTATTCCCTTCGACAGCTCGAGTATCCCCGGATTTAAGGGAGTGGAATGCGGCGATATGGCGCTGATACCCGACCTTACCAGCGGGTTTGTCGATCCCTTCGCAGAACATCCGACGTTGTGTTTCCTATGCGACATATGCGAGGCGGATACGAAAGAGAACATCGACCGCGACCCGCGAGGAGTAGCTGTCCGTGCGGAAAAATATCTGAAAGAGAAACTCGGCGCGGAATCGATGTGGCTTCCCGAGATGGAATTCTACCTCTTCGAAAAAGCGGATTACGGCACAGGAAAAGATTATAGCTTCTTCGAATTCACCAGCGACGAAACTAACCCCGACTCCAACGGCTTCGCGATGATCCATGGCACCGGCTACCACGCTATTCCGCCGGCGGATAAGAGCAACGATGTCCGCGCGGAAATGGTTTCTGTTATCGAGGAAATGGGCATTCCGGTGAAATATCACCACCACGAGGTCGGTCCCGACGGCCAGAACGAAATCGAGATTATTCCAACAACGCTCCTCAAAGCCGCCGACGCTATTATGCTTATGAAATACGCAATCCGCATGGTGGCATCGGAATACGATATGGTCGCCTGCTTCATGCCGAAACCTCTCTATGGCGAACCCGGAAGCGGAATGCACTTCCACCAGTTCCTTCGTAAAAACGGCCTCAGCCTCTTCTGGGACGAGAAAGCCGCCCACGCCCATTTTTCGAACATGGGCAAATCCTATATTTCCGGGCTTCTCGACCACGCCCCCTCGATAGTCGGACTGACTAATCCCTCGACAAATAGCTATAAACGCCTGATTCCCGGATTCGAAGCGCCTATCAAACAGTTCTACGGCCTCGCGAACCGAAGCGCGGCGATACGAATTCCCAAATACGACGACACTCCGAAAATGAAACGGTGCGAATTCCGGCCTCCGGACGCCACATGCAACCCCTATATTGCAATCTCCGCGCAACTTATGGCCGGCATCGACGGCATCGAACGCAACCTCGACCCAGCCAAAATGAATTTCGGGCCGATTGATCAGGACGTTACAAAACTTCCGCAGAAAGAACAAAACCGCATCAAATCTATCCCGACCAATGTCCGCGACGCCCTCTCCGCGCTGGAAAAGGACAACGCCTACCTGCTGAAAGGCGACGTTTTCCCTGTCGGCCTTATCGAGAAACACATCGAGATAGCGCTCCAGAAAACCTCGGACATAGAACTCCGCCCCACCCCGAGGGAGATGGAGCTGTATTTCGACCTTTGACGTGCTCAACCGCCCGTAGGGTGGATTTCGCTTTCGGCAACCGAAAATTCCCGTAGGGGCGAACCTTGTGTTCGCCCCTTTTCTATTCACCCTTCATTTTTTCCTTGACATCTTCCAAAAATAAGACTTATCTTGTTTAGCGATAATAATGAAAACCGCGCAGGACATAACACAGAACCCGCGACCGAGACGGCCACAGGAGAGGCCATTGTGGCTTCCCCGCGCGGAGAGCGCCACGGTATCAGCGAACGGGAGGAGACAAGCCCCTCACTTTTTTTCCGCGAGTGAGATTCTCTTCCTTGGCGCGGCGAACTGATGTTTTTCTTGTTTAAGAAATGAAAGTTAGCCTGAAATGAAAGTTAGCCTAATGAATAAACCCTCAGTTAAAAACCCCAAACGGGAGCGAGGGTGCGAGGTGGAAAACTAAGCTTAAAGGAGTGTCGAGATGAAACAGTTTCTTTTCGCAGTATTGCTTGCAAGTATTGCATTTGGACAATGGTCTGTGGAACTTATCCCGCATATATTTTATTCCGAAGACAGCACACTGATTTGGAGTGATATATATTATTTCGGCACAAATCCATCCGCGACTGATGGATACGATGCGGGCATCGACAATCCAACCCCCCCATTCCCGCCATCCGGTCCCTTCTTCTATTTCGTAATAGATGATTTGCCAATCAATCATCTTCGCGAAGACTTCAGAAGCTCAAGCGACGATACAATTATCTGGACCATAGCATTCGGAAGCATGGGTTTCCCGATGCCCGAATCCCTTTGGTTTACATGGGATACAACTGCTATTCCTCCTACTGGCGATTACCGTATAGATGTTACCGCTTTATCAAGAGGTAGCCAATTACCTAATGCTATCGCTTGGGATGACGCTGTGGAAATGAGGAGCGAATGTCATATTCCCTATTACACGGAAAATTACTTTGTGGATGTTATAAAAATCCGCCAGGTCCTTACTACAGGCATATATGAATACTCGACATCCTCGCGCCCCTCGACCTATACAATTTTCGCCTACCCAAATCCCTTCAATTCTGCGGTTAGCTTGACGATAAACCTCCCAAATGATACTGAACTCTCGTTGAAAATAATCGATTTAACCGGTCGAGCGGTTGAGAAAATCGCCGACGGAAATTTTAACAGCGGCAATCATTCATTTGTCTGGAATGCCGTTAACAAATCCTCCGGGATTTATTTCGCTGTCCTGAGCACCGATGGGAAATCGGTAAAACGCAAGCTGTTACTCGTGAAGTAAATGTAGCAACGAGGCGAGGGGCATAAAACCTCCGCCCTAGGACTTAAAAAGAACGGAAGCCGGCGAAAATCCCAAAAAATGATAAATTCGAGGGGAAATATGGCGAAGTTGGCGGCAAAAAAGGGGTGTCTGTCTGCAAAACCGGGTTTTCCAACGCAAAAAGGGGTTTGTCGTTTGCAAAATCAACTTTCCGTTTTGTAAATACTACTTTTCTATTTGTAAAAAACAGGTTTTCCGTTTGCAAAACCTACTTTTGTTTTGCAAAATCAAGAATTTCAACGGCTTAAGAGAACAGCCGGAAAAGTGCCCCGAGCAAGAAAAGGCGGCCGATTGGCCGCCTTTTTTTTTTACTCTCCTCTCCCCCTCTACACTCTTATCCCTGAATTCGCAGAAACGCTGGTTGTTGGTTTTTCGAGTTTCGATAGAGGTTATATCGAGAGAAGAACCTTCATTTTGATGTCGATTTTTGGTGGGTTTTGTGAATGGCCGCCGCCCATCTGAGGGGGGCCTCCGCCCATATTGCCGGATGGCGAACCGCCTCTGTCGCCTTGAGGTCTTCCGCCCTCGCCCTCGCCGCCGCCAAATCCGCCGCTCTGGCCGCCCTGCGGCCTTTTTCCTTGTGAATCGGCGCCCATTGGACTCTCGAATTTACCGCTTTTAATAGATAGTCCTATCTCTTTTCCCTCCGTCGCGACCGCTTCCAATCCGAAAAGCCCTTCACCGAGCGGCATTTTTATTTCGATAGCTAAATCATCCCCATTTTTCGCTATCGCGAGATCGAATCCCATCTCACGAGCCTTTTCGATTGCGAAAATCCGCTCGTGTCCATCGGAATCGATGAGGATTATATCCTCGATTTCAGGGGGTTGAATTCGCATTTTACGTTCTCTGGGGGCAGATGGCTGTCTATCGACTTCCCTTCTTTCGGATAGCTCCTTTTTTTCTGCGACTGGGAGCTTTATTCCGATATTCTTTCCCGATGGCGAATCGAAACTAACTGTCAAACCGCCCATAAACGATGCCATCGCGAAATTGTCCTCTGCGGAACCGAGCATTAGATACAAATAATCACTGTCGTTTTGAAGCCCTAATCTCGCCGAATAATTTGAGAACCAATACACGCCTGTATCCCACTCGTGGGCATCGCCGTCGATAAGCAGATCGGCAACTTTCGGGGCGCAATGATAAAGTGGCCCGCCGCAACCTGTTACAAATAAAGCTATTAGTGTCAAAAACGATAATATTCTCTTCCGCAACTTTTTCATCTTGCCTCCGAAAGTCTTTTTGTTTTAGACCCTATAGAAGCAATTACGTTTATTGGAAAAAAATATAAGGGAAAATACTACCGACAGCTTCGGCCAATCCTACCCTAAAACTCTCAACCCTCGATTCGCCAAATCGTGCCGTCGGGGGTGTCCTTGATTATGTAGCCGGCGGTGGCGATGGCGTCGCGGATTGTGTCCGCGCGCGGCCAGTCTTTGTTCGCGCGGGCCTCGGCGCGGAGTTCTATCGCGCGTTCGATGGTGATTTCCTCGCCGTCGAGAACAACCGGCCTCGATGAGGTTTCGATTTTCGGCAGAAGGCCGGTTACGGCGTCGAAATCGCGAAGGAAGGCGAGGATAGGCTCGGCGTCGGCGGATGACAGCCCGCCGGAATCCCGAAGCTTGTTGATTTCGCGAACCAGCTCGAAAACCGCCCCCATAGCGCCGGAGATGTTGAGATCGTCGTCGAGGGAATCCTCGAAACCCGCGCGGGCTTTTTGCAGAAGTTCCGTAGATGAAGGGTTGATTTCGCCCTTCGGAAGCGCACCCAGCATGGTCTCGAACTCGCGAAGCCTATCGATGGAGGATTTCGCGCCGTCGAGGCCGTCGAAGGTGAAATTGAGTTGCTGGCGGTAGTGGGTGGAAATCAGGACATAGCGCACTGCGAGCGGGTCGTAGCCCCTGTCGAGAAGCTGGCGCAGGGTGTAGAAATTCCCGAGTGATTTCGACATCTTTTTGCCCTCGACTATCAGATGCGCGCTGTGAAGCCAATATTTCACGAAAGGCTCTCCGCTGGCGGCTTCCGATTGGGCGATTTCGTTCTCGTGGTGGGGGAAAATGTTGTCCTCGCCGCCGGTGTGGATGTCGAAAGTGGTGCCGAGATATTGTGAGCTCATGGCGGAACACTCGATATGCCATCCGGGACGGCCTTTGCCGAGTTCGGTTTCCCAGTAAACCTCGCCGTCGCCCTCGTCCCAGGCTTTCCACAGGGCGAAATCTGCGGCCTGATCCTTCTCGTATTCGTCGGAGGAAATTCGCGCGCCGGAGATGTTCATATCGATACGCTTGCCGGAAAGTTTGCCGTATTCGGGAAATTTCGCGATGCTGTAGTAAATCGAGCCGTCCGCGCCACGATAGGCATAGCCCTTGTCCAGAAGGCTTTTGACCAGCGCGACCATGGCGTCGATATGCTCGGTGGCCGAGGGGTAAACCTCCGCACGTTCGATTCCGAGGGTGTCGAGGTCCTCGAAGAAGGCGGCTTTGAACTTCGCGGTGTAGTCGTCGAGGGAAATCCCCTGAGCGTTGCTTCCGCGGATGGTCTTATCATCGACATCTGTGAGGTTCATAACTTGGGTAACGCTGTAACCGCGGTATTTGAGCCATCGGCGAAGGAGGTCTTCAAACATGTATGTCCGGTAATTACCGATATGGGCGTAATCGTAAACTGTTGGTCCGCAAGTGTATAGACCTACTTTTTTGTCGTCGAGCGGCTTGAATTCGACAATTCGGTTGCCGAGAGTATTTTTAAACCTAATAGCCATCATAATCTCCTTAGCGGCGATTTGCTTTTTGCGAATCCCAAATTACCGATTGTCAGGATTTTTTCAAGAGAAAAAGGGGTTCTCAGCGGGATGTTTCCTTGCGGGAGTCGAGTATTATCATGAACACGATTTTCTGGGCGTCGTCTATCGCGTAAAAAAGGCGGAAATCACCTATCCGATAGCGTCTGAGGGGCGGTTCGAAAGCCTTCAGTTTCGCGATATTTCGTCCGTAAAAGGGATTCTCGCAAAGTTGGGGGTAGGCATGCCCTTTGAGTTTGCGCCCGATTAGCACCCTGTCGTGTTCCGGAAGGGTTTCGAGGTGTTTGATAAATTCGTCGGTCTCGAATATTCGATAATCAGACAAAGCGCCCTCTTTTCTCTTCGGCATCTTTGATGCCTCGGTTGAGACCTTTGCGAAGCTCGCGGTTGCCGATTATCTCCTCCATCTCGAATTCGTCCGCCATGTCCTGTGATTCGATATATTTCAGGACGGCGGTCTCGATAAAATTGGACAGTGGGCGGTTTTCCCGTTTGGCGAGCTCGGTAAAACGCTCGTATTCCTCATCGGGGATTCGTAATGTTATCGACTTTGGCATTTTTACACTCCTGTATTCAATTTTACACTAATAGAATACAATTTACACTAATAGAATACAAATGCATACATTTGATGTCAATTTAATTCTTCCCTGCAATGCGGTCGAGAAACTCGGGAAGAAATTGCGCGTCGGTTTCCCATGTGAATTTCTCGCGCACCGATTTGAGGCAAGTCTCAGCGCGCTGACGCATTGCGACATCATCCCGCGCGAGGTCGGCGATTATCTGGGGCACCTTCGGCTCGTCCCCGGGTGCGATAAAGACAGGCCCGTCTGCCTCGGTAATGAGACCCTCATAGGATGGCAACCATGTCGCGATTGGCACCGTCCCCTTAGCCATATAATCGAAAACCTTCGTAGAAACGATGCGCGAATAATTCGGTGTCGGTTCGACGAGTGAAAGCCCGAATCTCGCGCTTTCCATCATCTTGAGCACATCGGCATAAGGCTCGAGTTTGCGGGGAAATTTGAGATAACCCTTACCCATATGGTTTTCGGCGACCTTCATGCAGGCTTTGCCGTAAACACCGTCGAAACAGGGGCCGATAACCTCCAGCCGCCAACCGTCGAAAAGACCGCCCGGGGCAAAATGTTCGGCCATTCCAAGTATCTCTATGCCCTTACGCGATTTCATCAGGCCGCCGACATAGATAATAGTATCGGTTTTCGGCGGAATTTCGTCGAGAATATCCTCGCCCCGCGGGAAATTGTGCAACATCAAAATAGGCGTGCCGGTGTCCTCGAGCCTTTCGATGTTTTCTTTCATGGCAACGATAAGGCCGTCGCATGCCTCGACTCCGTCCCACTCTTTTTTCGCGATGAATTTCCGCACAGCACCGCGAAGAATATCCGGCACCCAGCGTTTTTCGGAGAGATAAAATGGATATGGCTCCATGGCGTCGTGGATGACCTTTTTCCCATGTTTCGACAGGTATTTTGCGAGGTCGAGCACCTCGGTATCGTGTATGATATAGATGTCGCCGTCGAGTGCCAGCGCGCGTTTCCCGAGACGCCGTCCGACATAAACGCGCATAAAGCGGTTGTCCGGCCTTGGGACGATATCGTATTCGATACCCGGGTAGGGATCGGCCTTGCCGTTATAGAGCATGAGCATCGTAACCCGATGTCCCGCCTCGATAATTGTCCTTGAAATCTTATAAAAAACTCTAACGTCGAAGGGTGGATGTGTTGTAACTATTTGAACTATATGCATTTTTTGTCCTTTTGGGAATAAATTGCGCAGAGCGCGCCTAAGGGCAAATATAAGAATGGATCGCTCGCCGTAACATCGGCGAGGCTGTTAACGAACATAAAGGCGACGAAGGTGATCAAAAGGTTTGCGAATCTAACGGTCTCGGGGGGGTATTCTTTTTTGCGCCGGATTCTGAGCCATATAATTACAGGGCTTAAAAACAGCAAAACAAAAGCAACCAAGCCGAATAGCCCCCACTCGATATAAAACTCGATGAAGAGATTGTGCGGGAATCTCAGCCCCGCGCCGACCGCCCATGCCGGCAGAATCGAAGCGAAATTCCCCGTTCCCACTCCAATAAGAATATTATCGAATCTATGTTCCCATGCCGCGAGCCACATCCCGACCCTTCCGGCAGTGGAGAGATCGACATACTGCAAATTTTTAAAGCGGCTAATCAGCGAACCAAAACCGAGATACAAAGGCGTGGCAATGAGAATTACAATCATCAGTCCGACCGTAATCCGTTTCGTAAGGCTCATCCCAGAAAACAGGACGACAAACATCACCACCGCACCAAAAAGCGCCAGAAAAGAGGCTCTCGAACCGGTTAGCACCACAAGAACGACGCTTGTGATGAAGAAAAGGCTGAGATACAGACGCGTCGCCTTCGATTTGGACTCGAAGAAATACCAAACCGCCGTAAGGGCAACAAGGCCGGTATTTCGGGCTACAGTGTTCAGGTTCACCATCTCGATAGGCGCGAACCGCATCAGATTTCCCATGCCGCCGAGGAAATAGTTGGCAAAGGAATAGAGAATTGGCAAAGAACCTAAATAGACAGTGGATTTGAAGCCATCGATAAGAAGTTTTGGCTCGCCGGAGTATAAATTCAGCATTATGAAAGGCAATAGGCAGGTAACGACTAAAACAAAGGCTTTTACTGATGTGTGGTATGCAAAGTCGGTTCGGAAAACATTCATAAAAAACACAATTGCGAAATAGCCGACGGAAAAGATTATCAGATTCGATTTTTCCGGAATTTTGGCCTTCCCAGAAAGAATGAGAAATGCCGTGGTGAAGGCAAGTGCCGCGGTCATGGCGGGATACACGAGTATCGGTTTTTCGAAATCGATTACCGTTAGGATAATTCCGAAAATCGAGATGCCCGAAATAAAAAGGCCAATCCCCATTTCGGGTTTGATGACAAAAACGATACCGCAAAGTATTACCGCCGGAATCGCGACGAGAAGGTATTCACCCATTAACTCGGCGCCCCATATGCTTCCGAGGGCTACCATAACGATCAGAAGCCCCAAAACTCTTTTTAAGGGAGCTTCTGCAACATTTGCAAGTGGATGTTCGTTTACAGCAGTATCCACACTACCCATGCCCAGAATTGGACGAACAGCCAGCTGTCGAATCTGTCCCAAAAACCGCCGTGCCCGGGAATCGCATTGCTGGAATCTTTTATCGCCATCTCTCGTTTTACTTTGCTTTCGAACA
The DNA here is from genome assembly GCA_964459995.1 of uncultured bacterium. Classification (GTDB taxonomy): domain Bacteria; phylum UBP14; class UBA6098; order UBA6098; family UBA6098; genus CAZSHG01. The sequence continues at coordinate 65,888 of CAYWOR010000013.1, forward strand.
AATCGCCTAAGACCGCGAAAATACCGGCGGGAACCGAGAAAATCATTACTTCCCAGCCGAAAACTTCCGGCCAAATCAGTTTGAATGCAAGGCCGACAATCGCCGTGCCGAAAATCTCGCCCGCGAACCCCGCCCAAGTTTTGTTCGGCGATAGAACCGGCGTCATCTTAGGCCCGCCGATAAGTTTTCCTGCGGCATATGCCATCGTGTCGCCCACCCAGACCGTAACCAGCGGGATTATCGCGTAAAGACCGTGCCGAGCATTTAGATCGAAAGCCAGCGAGGGTATCGTCGCGAAAAAAATTAACACGAAAGGCCCAACCATAGAGCGTCTCAGCGAGCCGTCGATCGGCCTGCGAAGTAGTTCGAGCAAAAACCATGCCGCCGAAAAGAGCACAATGAATTCCATCGCACCCAAAGGCTTATCGAAATAGCGTAGCAGAACGAAAAACATCGCCGAAGCGGTAAGCATAATCTCCTGCCATGGCGATGTCGTTATCGAGGGGATGGTCGTGAACTCGGATGTTAATGAAAAAACCACCGCCAGCACCGCAAAGAGCATGAAAATGCCCCCGACATAGAAACAATAAAGCAGTGCCGGCACGAATAGTATCGCAACCAGCACTCGATAAAGGAAATTTTTACCGTCATTCTTCATCATGTGGTCAATATTAAGCTCCGGTGAGATATTTGTCAAGCTAATCGAAGGGCAATATTGTCCTTGAACTCGAATAAATAATAACCTATAATAACTGAATATCGATTGGAGACGATGTTGGAAATTATAAGAAAGCAATTAGTAAAGGTTTACGACTATTTTACCCTTGTTGCGAAGGCTTTTAAAGGGTTGTTCTACCCGCCTTTTTATATGTCCGACGTTCTTCTGCACATGGAGTATATCGGCGTTCAATCTCTTCCAATCGTGCTTTTGACGAGCGTTTTTGTCGGAATGATTCTCGCTTACCAGTCCGGTTTTGCGATGGCTGTTTTCGGTGCGAAGATGTATATCGGAACGCTGGTAAGCCTTTCGCTGGTTCGTGAGCTTGGGCCGGTGCTGGCGGCGGTTGTCGTTACAGGACGTATTGGTGCCGGTTCGGCGGCGGAGCTTGGAAGCATGGTCGTAACCGAGCAGATTTCCGCCATGCGTTCCATGGGAACCGACCCAATCAAAAAACTCGTTTCGACACGACTTCTCGCCGGAATCATTATGATACCGATGCTCGTGCTTATCGCGGATTTGATGGGTATTCTCGGCGGCGGATTTGTCGCATATTACACCTTCGGCCTCGCTCCGACATTTTACAAGAAAACAATTATCCAAACCCTCGTAGTAGGCGATATTTTGATGTCTTTCATCAAGGCGGTTTTTTTCGCGATTCTGATTATGACGCTCGGATGCTACGCCGGGCTTCATGTCGAGGGCGGAACCACCGGAGTAGGCCGTGCGACAACGCGCGCGGTTGTTCTCTCCATCGTGTCGATTCTTATCAGCGACTATTTTGTTACGGTAATACTTCTCAAGATGTTGCCGGGATTGGCCTACGGAGGTTGATGTTGCGGTGTAACTTGTTGAAAAGAAATGAAACAAAGCATTCGGGGCCGGGCAAATGATCGAACTTCGCGGAATATCGAAGTCTTTCGACGGCGTCCCGGTTCTCGACGATCTCGACCTGAAAATTCACGACGGCGATACACTTGTGATTATGGGAAAATCGGGTTGCGGAAAATCGGTAACGCTGAAACTTATTCTGCGTCTGATTCTTCCGGAATTCGGGGAGATTTTCGTCGATGGTGTCGAGACGATGTCGCTTCCTGAGCGGCAGATGATGGATGTTCGCAAAAAGATCGGCATGCTGTTTCAGGGCGGCGCACTTTTCGATTCGATGACAGTTTGGCAAAACCTCGCCTACCAAATGCTTGAGCACACCGATGTTTCGGTGCCGGTCATCGACCAGAAAATCACCGAGTTGTTGCATTTTGTGGGCATGGACGGCAGTCAGGAAAAATATCCTAACGAGCTTTCCGGCGGGATGCAGAAACGTGTAGCGCTGGCGAGAGCTTTGATTATGACCCCCGATTATGTCTTTTTCGACGAGCCGACCACCGGCCTCGATCCCGTAACAGCGGGCAAAATCAATAGGCTCATAATTCGGACACGCGAGGAATTCGGCGTAACATCGGTGGTGGTTACACACGACATCGTAAGCGCGCTGACCGTAGGCACGCGTTTCGCCTTTCTCGACAGCGGAAAGATATCATTCTACGGACTTAAACAGAATTTACGCGAGACCGACAATCCCGCACTGCGGGAATTTCTCAAGGATGCATCATGGCAAGAGCGGTATTAAGAACAACACCTGCGCAGAAAGCTTCGGTGGGCGGCCTTATCGTGGTCGCACTGCTGATTCTTATGGTTAGCATAATAATTCTCGGCGGCGAGGCGGGGATTTTCTCCGAGCGATACGAGCTGATAGGGCGTTTCAAACGAATCAGCGGACTGCAATCGGGCGCGCCGGTTTGGCTGGCGGGGCAGAAGGTTGGCTATGTCTCGAACATCGAGTTTGTCAAAGCTGACGACGACACCGTTTATATCGATGTTACACTCAAAATCGATAAAAAGGTTCAGGGGCTTATTCGAAGCGATTCCGAGGCGAGAATCTCAACGTTGGGGCTTCTCGGCGATAAGCTCGTTGGCCTTTCGCTGGGCACTCAAGGCGCGAGAATCCTTCAGGACGGCGAATATGTTACAACGAACAATCCCTTGGACATAGAAGAGCTTATCAGCAAGGGGGTCGAGACTTTTGAAGACCTCTCCGAGGGCGGAAAATCTCTCAAGTCCATTGCCGCGAAGCTCGACACTGGCGACGGCACTCTCGCGCGACTTATCAACGACGACGGAATCTATGCCGACCTCGCCAAGCTTGCGGATTATTCCCAGAAAATCGCGGGGCGTATCGAGCGGAACGAGGGAACAATCGGAAGGCTTTTCAGCGATCCGGAGCTGTATGACAAAATCGTTTTCTCAGTCGAGCGCACTCAAGCGCTTATCGACACGATAGAAAGCGGAAGCGGAACGCTGGGGAGGCTTATAAAGGACCCGGCTGTATTCGAGCATATCTCGCACACCTTGGGAAATATCGATACTCTTGTCGCACGAATCGAGCATGGACAGGGCACCGCGGGACAGCTTATCTCCAGCGACCAGCTTTACAACGAACTCGCCAAGTCAGCGGCATCTTTGGATTCTCTGCTGATAGACATTCGAAGCAACCCGATGAGGTATTTCAAGGTGAAGGTAACAATTTTCTAACCATGAAAAACTCGCGTTACTACGCAGTTCAATCGGAACAATCGGCGATTTTCGCCCTTTATCGAACTTGATATTTTCGCGTATGAGATTATACATATAGAAACAGTATTATGGACACAAAGAATACAATACCAATGGAAATTAAAGAGCAGTTAGAGATATTGAAACATCGAGCGGTCGAGACGATCCCCGAGGATGAGCTTGTCGAGAAGCTCAAGAAATCGAAATCAACCGGAAAACCTCTTAAAATAAAGCTTGGGTGCGATCCCAGCCGTCCGGATTTGCATATAGGGCACGCGGTTGTTCTTCGGAAGCTTCGCGATTTTCAGGACCTCGGCCACGAGGCGATATTGGTAATCGGCGATTTCACCGCGATGATCGGCGATCCCTCCGGCAAGAGCAAAACACGCCCCCAGCTTACTTTCGAGGAGACCCGCGAAAACGGCAGAACCTACCTCGATCAAGCCTCTGCGATTCTCGATCCCGAGAAAACGCGAATAGTTTATAATTCCGAGTGGCTCGATAGGATGAAATTCTCCGATGTCATCAAGCTCGCGAGCACCTACACTGTCGCGCGGATGCTCGAACGTGACGATTTCGAGAAAAGATATACTGCGGAAGAACCTATTAGCGTGCACGAGTTCCTCTATCCCTTGGCCCAGGCGATGGATTCTGTGGCGTTGGAGGCCGATGTCGAGCTTGGCGGCACGGATCAGAAGTTTAATCTTCTCGTCGGAAGAGAGGTTCAGCGCGCCTATGGTATCGAGCCGCAGGTGATTATGACCATGCCCCTTTTGGAGGGCACCGACGGCGTCCAGAAGATGAGCAAATCGCTGGATAACTATGTCGGATTCACAGATGCCCCCTCGGATAAATTCGGCAAGCTGATGAGTATTCCGGATGAGATGATTTTGAAATATCTCGAGCTTGCGGGATTCGCGCCGGCGGAAATTGTCGAGAAAGCGCGTGCAGAGCTTGATTCCGGCATCAATCCGATGATGATTAAAAAGCAAATGGCGCGGATGGTAATCGAAATCTACGATTCCGCCGAGGCCGCGACCTCTGCGCAGGAGGAGTTTGAGCGGGTGTTCAGCCAAGGGAAAACTCCCGAGGATATCGAGACCGCGAAATATCCCCTCGGCGCGAAAATATGGATTATCGATCTTCTTAGGGAAAACTCCCTTGTCGAATCCGGCGGAGAGGCGCGAAGGATGATCAAACAGGGCGCGGTCAGTATCGACGGCGCCAGAATCGACGATCCCGAACATATCTATGAAATCGCCGGCGAATGTGTGATAAAGGTTGGCAAACGCCGTTTCATTAAGATTCAAGCGGAATAGATGGATTATTTTTCGGAGAAAAGTATGAAAAGAATAGCCGCCATTTCGATAATCATAATTGCCTCGGCCCTTTTTTCCGCGGATGTCCCGGTCTCTACGGCGACTCAGAATCAAACAGAGCCTTCTTCGGCGGGCATCGGCGGCAAAACCGCGGTGGCATGGACAGACAGTAGAGCTGGCACATCGAACCTCCACATATATGGAGATATAGTCCAAAGCGACGGCTCTCTTAACGGCACAATCCCCATATGTGTGGCAACTCTTAACCAATCCGATGTCGTGGTTGCGGGCGGCGCACAATTTTTAGTTTCCTGGATCGATAATCGCACCGGAAGCCCCCAAATATACGCTATCCAATTGAATCAAAACGCGTCGATGGGAACAGAGTTTATATTATCCTCAAATACCGATGAAAAGGCTTTCACTGCGGCATCGAATATCGGAGACGATATAATGGTCATCTGGCAGGAAACATCGACATACAAGCGCATAAGGGGGCGAAGGGTGGCTTGGTCGGGAAGCGCTTATTCAGCCGCAGGAAGCGTTTTCGATATTTCCCCGGCGGGCTATAACACATTTTACGCCGATATCGCGGGCGGAAGCTCGGAGTATCTCGTTGTATGGACAGACAGCTCTTTTTCTACAGGCCATAAAGTTGTTGCGCAAAGGGTAAGTTCTTCCGGCGCAATTGTTGGCGACACAACAGTTATTGCGGTCTATCCCGGTTATATTACATATGCATACCTTGGCGAACCGGCTGTAGCTTGGGATGGAAGTCAATGGCTTGTTGTATGGCAATACACCGGCGACGGATCAGATTATAATATCTACGGCAGATATGTCAATAGTAGTGGTGTGGCTTCGGGTTCGGTTTTTAACATTGCAACAACATCGTCGAATGAAACCCGCCCGGATATCGCTTTCGACGGAATTGGCTTTTTCGTCGTCTGGCAAGCTACTATTGATTATTATCCAAACATCTTTGGAGCCAGAGTTATCGGAACTTCTGTGGGAACAATCGAAGCTCTTTCCGAAGGCGGATATCATAATGAACAATATCCCTGTATTAGCTGGAATGGCTCGTATTACGATCTTTTTTGGCAAGATAACCGAATCAGCGGAAGCAGTTGGGACATCTATATGAGCCGTTGGGAGCAAACGCCCTGGAACGGCCCCACCGCGACCCCAATTCGCCCGCCGGACAGAAGCGGCTCGACATGCCTTCGCCAGGAAGCGGTGATGTTCCTTCACGACGACGACGGAATCAACACCTCGACTATCCAATTCAATGCAAACGGCACGAATGTGGGAATCGGCGACCCGCGGCTTACCTATGTCAACGATACACTTCGCTTTGCGCCAACAACCGATTGGCCGCAGAATACTTGGCTGTCGATGTGCCTCAACCGCGCCGAAGACATGATGGGAATCGACATTGTATCGCCTGTCTGCTGGGAATTCATGGTTGACCGAACAAATCCGGTTTGGGGGGCGTCCACCCCCGATAACCACGAGCTTGTCGGCGGCGGTTCAATCACTTTGTCCATCGAGGTTACCGATGCCGGATGCGGCGTATCCACCGATAGCATGGGTTTCCGCGTGATGGGGATTTGGTATTTCTACGGCACCTCTCCGGCGGTTTCTTGGGACGGCGCATCGATGCATTTCAACTCCTCCGCCGAAGGGATTTATTTCGACCCCTTCGACACTTTCACAGTCTGCGCGACTGTGCGCGACAAGGCGGAATATTGCGGTTATAATCAAATCGACTACTGCTGGGAGTTTTATACTCAGGGCAACAGGATTTACGGCAATGTCAATTTATCCGATGTCGGCGACGATTCGGGAGTTCTTGTTCGAGCAACCTATGGCGACAGCGTTTGGAGCGCATCGACAGATTTCTATGGCGACTATTCGATACCTTGTGTTCAGGAGGTCGCCGGAATACAGCTACGAGCCTCCAAAGCCGGATATTCAGATTCGACCGTTGTCGTTGATATGTCCCTTGGCGGCGAGGTCGAGGTCAATTTCACGCTGAACCCAACATTAATCATCTACGAATCCGATTTCGAGGCTAATAATGGCGGTCTCGATACCATCCGTTTCGGTTCGAATCCAAACGACTGGCGCTGGGGCACACCCACCGCGGCACCCGGAAGCGCCCACGGCGGCACTAAATGCTGGGGCACGATTCTCAACGGAAATTATAGTAACCAAAGCAAAAGCCGGCTTGTTCTCGGCCCGATATATCTTCCCGAAAGCTCCTTGCCGATGATGACATGGTGGCAGTGGTATCGTTTTCAGGCAATTACCAGCGGGAGTTATCACGACGGCGGAAATGTGAAGCTATGGCTTTCACCGCCTTCTACATCTGCAGACTCGACCATTCTAATCCTCGACCGTGCCTATGATGTCAATCAAAGCCAATATAATTTTCTGATAGCTTATCAGACAAGTTTTGCGGGTAATTCCTTCGGAAATTATTGGCATGAGGTCAATGTCGATTTGTCGCCATGGGAGGGTGAAGAGGTCTATATCTCCTGGGATTTCGGAAGTAGCAACAACAATGTCGAAGCCGGATGGTTCATCGACGATGTTACAATTATCGCTTCGCCCTCGAATGTCCTGAGTTTCGCAATCGACTGCTCGACTTGGAGCGTTCTCTCCCCGACACCTCCGGACACTATTGTCTCGACAGAACTCGAGAAGATAGTGGTTACAAACACCGGCAATGTTCCGCTCGATCTGGCCTTGGTGTGCGATTCCATACCCTATTTTACGCTTTATGATTCCCTTGCCTACGGTTATTTAGGCCTTTGGGCGATTTTCAACGACGAGATCATTCCACCGCGCTGGAGCGATTTTGGGAGGGAAGACTTTTTCTCGCATGTCTTCCGCTACGCCGACGCCGACACTTTCGGCACGGGCGGATTCGGAATATATCCTCATCCCGACAGCACGGAAAATCTGTGGTTCCGCTTGGACACCCCACAGTTTTTTCCGATTGATACTTTCACGATTAAGGTCCTGATTCGTGCAAGGCAAAGTATGGACTAATGATTAACAATCGAACACCTGTAAACATTTAAATAGTCGGCGAATGTGCTATTAAGGTTAGCAAACGCCGTTTTGTTAAGATACCGGCCGAGTAGTTTTTACCGAAAGTGAGATTAAATGAGAAGTGAGAGTCTTAAAGCATTATTAGCGCTCTTGGTCCTAATAACGGCAGTTTTCGCGGTGGATGTCCCCGTAACTGTGGCGGCAGGCCATCAGACAGGCCCCGCGGCGGCAGGGATGTCGAACCGCACCCTCGTCGCGTGGACAGACGCCCGTGCCGGAACAGCCAACAAGAACATTTACGGCAATATCGTGCTCAGCGATGGTAGCTTCATTAGCACGGATATGCCTTTCTGCACCGACGGCAGTATGCAGTATGATGTCGCTGTGGCGGCCGGTGCGAGGTTCGTAGTCGTTTGGGTCGATGAGCGGTCGGGAAATCCGGAAATCCGCGCACTTCAGGTCAATTCGGACGGCACGATGCCTTATCCGGATTTTGCGGTAACTACCACCACGAATATAAAAGCTGTTCCGTCAGCTGTCGCGATTGGGAATGACATCCTTATTGTTTGGCGCGAGGAAATGACGAATATGCAAATCCGCGGGCACAGACTTTCCTGGAATGGCACACAGTATGTTCCCGCCGGCACCACCTTCAATATCTCCCCGGGTGGGTCATACAACGCCTATAATCCAAAGGTTTCCACCGGTGGAAGCGAGTTCCTCGTTGTTTGGTCGGATATGGTTACCGGCGCGCAGGGCGGAATTATCGCACAAAGGGTGAACACCTCCGGAACTCTCGTCGGAGACACGATTGCGGTAGCGATTTATTATTACCCCGCGCCGCCTCAAACCCCAGCTGTTGCTTGGGACGGCACACAGTGGCTTGTAGTTTGGAATGTCAATATCACAACTCCGGGAAGCGACCATAACGTTTACGGTCAATATGTTTCCTCCTCGGGAACGCTGTCCGGTTCGATGCTAAGCATCGCAACGGTGGGGACTTCCAACGAAACCCGCCCGTCGCTTTCCTTCGACGGAATCGGTTTTCTCGTTTGCTGGCAGGCCACACAACCGACTTTATACACAGATGTTTACGGATGTCGTGTTACCGGAAGCGTTGTTGGAACCTCCGAGCCATTTTCCTTCGGCACGAACAACGAGAATTATCCAGCGGCTTGCTGGAACGGCACCTACCACGATATTTTCTGGGAAGATTTTCGCAATACTTATAACTACGATATTTACATGAGCAGATGGGATCAAACCCCTTGGGACGGCCCCTCGGCGACCCCGATTCGCCCTGCCGACATGGGCGGAAGCACATGCCCACGTCAGGAAGCGGTGATGTTCCTCCACGACCCCGACGGAATCAACACTTCGACAATTCAATTCGACGCTAACGGCACGGTGGTTGGCATTGCCGATCCGAGATTGTCCTATGCCAACGACACATTGCGGTTCAGCCCCTCCGCCGATTGGCCGGTGGGCACATGGATAACCTGTTGTCTTAACAGAGCGGAGGATATGACAGGTTTGGATATCGCAAATCCTGTCTGCTGGGATTTCATGATAGACCATACAAATCCGGTTTGGGGAACCAGAAGCCCCGGTGTGGGCGAGTTGGTTAATGCCGGCGCGATTCCTGTAACAATAAATGTCAGCGATGCCGGTTGCGGAGTTTCCACGGACAGCATGGGGTTCCGCGTGATGGGCAATTGGTATTACCACGGCCTTTCGCCGGCGGTCAGCTGGAACGGCCTTCAGATGCAATTCAATCCGGGCGAAATCAGCATGGCTTTCGAGCCTTTCGATACATACACCGTTTGCGCCACAGTCCGCGACAGAGCGGAATTCTGCGGGCATAACCGTATTGAAACCTGCTGGGAATTCTACACCGAGGGGAATAAAATCTACGGCAAGGTCGATCTCGGCGGGACTATGGACGAATCCGGCGCAACTGTCGAGGTTTCTGTCGGAGACAGCATTTGGACTGATATAACCGATTCGCATGGAAATTACAGCATCCCCGGTGTTCAGGAAGTTCCCGGAGTTACGGTTAGAGCTTTCAAGACCGGTTATGCCGATTCTTCCGTGACAATCGACATGTCGTCAGGCGGCGCTCGAAGAATCGATTTTCTGCTTTATCCCGTTGTAAATCTCTTCTTCTCCGATTTCGAGATAGACAACGGCGGCCTCGATACATTGCGTTTTCCGAATAGTTATAACGATTGGCGATGGGGTTCTCCCACCGACGGCCCGGGTTCTGCCTATAGCGGCGATAAATGCTGGGCGACGATGCTTCATTCGGACTACAACGACTCGAGCCGAAGCAGGCTAAGACTCGGCCCGATTACCTTGCCCGCAGGCTCTTCGCCGATTCTCAGCTGGTGGCAATGGTATAGATTCCAGGCGAGGAATGCTTCCGGATACCATGACGGCGGCAACATCAAGCTTTGGCGCTCCCCGACCGACTCGACAATACTTGTCCCAGATCGTGCATATACAGGGAATCAGAGCCAGTGGAATCAGCTAATAAGATATCAGACAAGTTACGCCGGACACAACTCGGGAAATTATTGGCACAAGGTCAATGTCAATCTATCAGCATGGGCGGGGCAAACGGTTTATATATCGTGGGATTTCGGAAGTAGCACGACAAACACCGAGTCCGGATGGTTCATCGACGATGTTTCCATCGGATATATCAGCTATATAAACATCGATGAGCCGATCGAGCTTCCCAAAAAGGCAACCTTGCGCGCCTACCCCAACCCCTTCAACTCCTCGGTGCGAATTGACATCGATGATTGGTCTTCCATCACAACGCCCCTACGTATCGAGATTTACGATGTCGTAGGCCGACGTGTCGATGTCATTACGAAAAATCCGCAGGGCGATGCAAAGAGTGTGCATGAGGGTTCTTTTACGTGGGTTCCCGATCCTTCGCTTCCTTCGGGCGTTTATCTCGTGCGTCTGGCAAAAAGCGAGATAGCGCCGGTTAAGGTGATGCTCATAAAATAGAACTGTCCGAATCTTCTCGGAAAGGCGGCTCGAAAGGGCCGCCTTTTTTTCAAATCTCGCACAAACATTCTTTATGATAAGCTACGAAAAATTTCAATAGGTGCTTGACAAGCTAAAAAATAACCTTAGATTATAATTAAGAGACAATTTTTAACAAAGGCTAAACAAGCCACAAAAAGGAGAAATAATGAAAAAGCTTTCCTTGTTGATCCTTCTTTTCCTGCCGGTTTTACTTTTGGGTGATGTCATTTTCGACGAGGTTTACAGCGATATCGAAGACCCTGTCGAAATCGTTTTCGCAATGGACACTTCAGGGTCGATGTATGGCAGTATAGTAGGGGTCAGAGACAATGTCCTCGCCTTTGCGAGCGGCCTTAGCGATTCGGGAATTTCATGCAGATTCGGTGCGGTAACCTTTGGAGACGGCACCAATGTATGGGATTTTGACACAATGGCCTCGGGATACACTATGACATCATCTGCCATTGAATTTCAAGCGAGAGTTGCAGGAATTGGTGCATCCGGCGGAGGCGATGGCCCCGAGACATCTCTCGACGCCATGTTCGACGGTGCGACACTTTATGATTGGTCGCCCGATACACAACGCGTCATGGTGATGTATACCGATGCCCCCTTCCACTATCTCGGTGACGGCACACCGTGGTCGCATGTTACCCTCGATGAGACAATAGACGAGTTGCTTGAACGTGAGGTAATCCTTTATACGATAACACGTTCCTATGTGGATTCGATTAATCTTATCTACGCCGCTATGGCTGAAACCACGGGCGGAATAAATTTCCTGCTTCCGTATTCGAGGCGCGGGATAACAACTGAAACATGGGCCGAGGTTTTCGCCACGATTAAAAATGACATCACCGAGCGACAGCAGGCCAATAATTTACATGGGTTGGAAGTTAATATCAGAGGGCTTGCCGATGTCGAACTTGTTTCGATCGAGATAGCCGATCTGGAACCGGGTCTTCTATATGGGCCTAATATGATTGACCTTTCCGGTCCTGAATTTATCGGTCTCGATTCTATCCAGATTACTTGGGTTTTTAACGATCCGAATAATTTGGGGATCACATCGACATCTTATCGAGTGCTTCTTAACACTTCGGCTCGAACATTCGAAAAACCGGGTTTTCTCGAATTCCCTGTGAAAATCACCGATAATATACAATTCCCCGCCGCTCTCGCCCTCACCGCTTACCCGAACCCCTTCAATTCGGCGGTTGCTATCTCCGCGCC
>CAYWOR010000014.1:0-70356 GCA_964459995.1 uncultured bacterium
AGGACAGCCGGAGCGTCGGAATGGATTTCCTGTCGCTCGGAAAGGATAATCGGAGAGTCGGAATGAAAAATTCCTCCCTCGCAAGGGATTTCCGAAGGGCGGGAAGGGCAGGCGGAGAATAGAAGATGAAGACTAAAACGAAATTGATTATAGGATTACCACTCTTGGCTGGTGCAGTATTCACTGCCATTTTAACCTCTAAGCTACCAGATTATGAGGAAGCATTTTCAATTGTATTTATCTTTTTCTTTTTCGCTACTGCCTTCGTTTTTGTTAAAGTTAGCACAAGGACTAAACTAAACTTGCTTCTGGGAAGTTTGTCCTTTTATCTCATGTTAGAATGGTTTTTGTTTATATACCAAGGGTTATCAGGTGAAGTTGCCTTTCCGTTCGCCTCCGCTATTTCACTACTTTTAGTTTTTTTGTTAACAATTGGACTTATCTCTTTTTCTAACTTATGGTCAAATCTACGTGAGACATTGGGTAGCTGGGCGGTAGTGAAGGCTCTTGTTTCGTTCCTTATATCCTATTTCATCTTTATTTTCATTTTCGCTCTTGTATTTGCCTCAATTTACCTTTTTAAGGGGCCGATGAGCTTCTACTCCGATAAACCGTTGGTCTTGCTTGACTTCTTCTATTTCAGTGCCGTTACGGCTACCACGCTCGGTTATGGGGACATATCGCCGGCAGATAGCTTGGCAAAGCTATTAACCATTATACAGGTTTTCATTTCAATGGTTATCGTAGCGCTTTATTTTGGTTTAGTGATAAACAAGATTCAAGAAGGAGGGATTGAAGACTATCATGAAAACAAACCGAAAGAGGAGATAAATAATGATCTATTCAAATCAACATCCCCCGTAAGGCACGTAAGTTTTTGCCGTCATCGCCGGGCGCGGAGACCGCGCTCTTTAAGAACAAAATCAAAACAGCCCGGAAGGGCAAGGAGATGATAATGATAATATCACACGAAATAAACTTACTATATCATTTGAAAAAATACGGTTTTTTCGGAGTAGACATCTGTGAAAGCTACTTAAGGGATGTCACCGGATTATCACCAAATGACATTCATCAACTAATTGAAAACATGGAAGCCGCCCAATATGCTCATTTCGAAAGTGTTTCGGGTTGTGGTGGCGGCAGATTTACCCTTTTACCGCATGGCGAGCGGTTGCTTAATGTCTCTGAGGGGATAATACTGTTCTGCAAATCTCGGATGAGAATGTGCTGTGGTGTCGCCCATACTGGCGCTTACGAAATTGACATTTGCCTCCGCTCTGGTGGCGAAGATACACCTCTGAACGAAATGCTTTGTTACAAGGTTTTTTCAGAGGGTGGTATTGTTCGTGAACTTATCGAAGATGGGGCCGATAGGGGCCCGATATCTCTTGTTAGTCCTGAAGAAGTTGCAAAGTCTTTGGGTGAATTACTAAGTTAAGTGTTGTGCTAACACTAAATCAAAAACAACCCGGAAGGGTAAAAAAAGGAGAACATTATGGAGATTATCTTAGCTAACGATTTTACTAATGACACGCTCGGCAGGCGCGGGGTGCGGCTTATGGAGATTCAGAACAATATCGTCGCCCTTCAGCCCTCCCTAAATGTGTCGCCCGCGCTGTTCAACTGGGCTACGACCTGCTACGACATCTTCACGGAGGCTCGGGTTACCTCCAGCACCGAACTCGGCGAGAAAGAGGGCGCGACCACCGAGTTGGACATCAAAGAAACGATCATGCGCGAGACCTACACGGACATTCGCGGCATCCTCCTCGCGCGCTATGTCGATCACCCCGGACATCTGGACGATTTCAATTTCGATAATGCTTTCCCTGACAAGACCAAAGACCGTATGGACAAGGTTCTCAGCGTGGTAAAGGTCTCGGAGAGGCATCAAGCGGCGGGGGTTCCGTGTGTCCTTCCCCACGAGATGCTGGATCGCCTTCGAAATGTTGTCGCAGATGTCCGCGGCGCTTATGAGCAACGGGATATCGAGAAGTATGAGTCGAAACACGCAACCCGTGTGCTGTGGGAAATTTACGAGGCGGATTCGGCGCGTTTGGCGGAGCTGTTGAACTGGGCGAAGGTCATGTGGGGGCGTTACGATGTGCGGTTCGAGCTTATCGGGATGGTGCCGATGACGCCGGGCGGTCAGGGCGGCGGCGGGGGCGGGGCTGTGCCGCTTGCGCCGGTGGGGTTCGATTTGAAATGGCTCGATCCGACGCTGAAGTTCACATGGATGCCGGTCGAGGGCGCGACGAGCTACCAGCTGGCCTTCTCGGTCGATGGCGGCGGGAGCTGGGAGGAGCTGTATTCCGGCGCGGAGGCCGGGTTCGATTACGAGCCGCCCGCGGGACTGCGGCAGTATCGTGTCCGCGCGCGCAACGCCAACGGTTTCGGCGATTGGTCGGTCATGCTCGATCATGAGGTCGAGGGCGAGCCGCCTGCGGGCGAGTGGCCCAGCGCGCCGACGATGCTTGGGGTCGAGCTGATGAGCGAGCCGAGCGAGTTTATGCGGGTGTTTTACGGCATCCCCGGCGGCTCGGACAGTATCAGCCTCTACCGCGCGGTTGTGCCGAATGGCGACCCCGCGCCGGAGCGTCCGGCGGTGGTCTATGAGACCGGTATCGGCGATCCGCAATATGCCGACACGGACATCGAGGCGGGGAACGACTACTATTACTGGGCCTGCGGCGTGAAGGACGGGATCGAGGGCGATTTCGCCGGGCCGGCGATGGGGACGGTGTAGGAATGCAGAATGTAGAATGTAGAATGCAGAATGAAGAATGGTCAATGGCGTAGGGGTTTGATTAATCAAACCCCTACGGGGGGCGCGCGCGGTTGTTGAGAAGGCCGAAGGGCGTGTCGAAACGACGGAAAAAATTTAACGAAGGAGCTAAGATGTTGGAGAATGAGCGTTATAAGGGCAAAATCACTAAGGGCAAGCGAACTTACTTTTTCGATGTAAAAGAATCATCCAAAGGGGATTTGTATCTCAGTATCGACGAAAGGATTAAGAAAGAGGGCGAATATGAAAGTCAACGAATTATAATTTTCGATGATGTTCTTATCGAATTTGTAAAAGAATTGAAAAAAGCGGCTAAGTTCATCACCGACCAAGTTGTTAACGAATAAAAAAGGGAAGGAACACCCCGGCGCTGGCGCGCCACCCCTCTTTGGAAAGAGGGGAATGGGATGCCGAAACTCGCCTTCATGAATGAAGGGGTGGCATCGCGTAGCGATGACGGGGTAGTTGAAAAGTGATTTACGGCGGACGGGGGCGCGTGCGTGTGGCGCGTCGCGTTCCCCTCTCGACGAGAAGGATAACAATTAATTATCGCCCGAGGAGGGCGGAAGGAGATGAAGAGATGGAGAAGATATTAATATTGACGATTCTCGCTGTGATTCTGTTTGTCGCATGCGAAGGCCCGGCGGGGCCTCCGGGGCCGGCGGGCGAAAACGGGGCATGGCAGATAATCGAAACCATCACCCTTACCGCGGATACGAACATAGTTACTTTCGACGGCATTTCCGACGATTGGGAAATGTTGGAGATTCGGGCGTGGGGCAACCTTGTCGATCTCATCCCAGACACAGTTCATGAAGGAAACGGTTTCCTACGAATGCGATTCAACTCCGACAGCTCAGATA
The DNA here is from genome assembly GCA_964459995.1 of uncultured bacterium. Classification (GTDB taxonomy): domain Bacteria; phylum UBP14; class UBA6098; order UBA6098; family UBA6098; genus CAZSHG01. The sequence goes on from CAYWOR010000014.1 coordinate 3,652, forward strand.
ACTATAGCCATGGGGATTTTTCTAACCTTGGCAGTTGGTGTATTGGTTATTCTCAGATGGATATACCTATTTATCTCGATTATAACGAAAATGCGTTTGTTTCTTTTAGGTCTCAAATATATAACTTCATTGATACAGCACCTAATAATGTTGTAAATCCCGGATACGAAGGATTCTATACCTCACCGGATTCGAGTTCAGTAAGTCGAATAGATATTTACAAAAACATTGAAGATAGATATTCTATCGCCGCTGGAAGCGAATTCATTCTCTTGGGCTTGGTTATCGACTAAGATGCCTGAGCTTTACATCGGTTGAAACCGGCGGCAATGAAGAGAGGATAGTCGATGGAGGGAACGCGGTCGATCCCATGCCCCGAAGGGCGTATCGAAACGAATTGAAAAATGACGAAATCCAAATGTTAAAAGCTCCCCAGTAATCGCCATTTGACTTTTGAGCATTCGACATCCATTTGGAATTTGGCTATGAGTTTGAAATCTCCCTCAGAGCCTTCGAATTCAGCTAACATGGACTGTGTAACCTCGCACTCCAATACAAAAAAAGGGGTTGCGAAGACTCGAACGGTTAATATCTTCTTTATAGTTACTGAATGTTAAAAAAAAGGAGGAGCAGTGTCTCGTCTTCAAAAAATATCGATCGTGATTCTGGTAGCGCTTTTAGTAGGAAGCGCCTTTGCGGTTCAGCGTCAGGCGGCTTTCGTGGAGAGGTTCACGAACCACGGATGCGGTTATTGTCCGCCAAACGGCGAGATGACAAACAGTCTCGCCCATTATTACGGCCCAGAAGTAGCAGTTGTTCAGTTACATACAAGCGGACCAACATCGGGAGACCCTTTTTATACGTATAATCCAACGGAGATGGCCGCAAGATCGAGCCACTACTCATTAACCGGTGTTCCCACTTCATGTGTGGACGGCAAAAAGTTGTCCGCGTGGTCAACGATGCCAACCGCAATCGCCGAGCGGCTCGCTCCCACGCGCACACCAGCACCTATTTCCTTCGATGTTACAACCTCCGGATCGAATGTCGAGATCGATGTTCACACGCACAACTCGACATCCGGTTCATACAAGCTTTTCGCGGCGATAACTCAATCGAACAACGCCTATTCCGCGCCTAATGGCGAGACAATCCATCACAATGTTCTCCGCGATTTGTTGCCGAACACCACAGGGCAGACAATCAGCCTCACGACGGTCGGCACACAGCATTTCAGTTTCCCGTTCACCTGGGACGGCGGAACATATGTAACCGAGAATATGAAAATCGTTGTCTGGGTGCAGGATATGACCGCCGCCGTAACGAATTACAACGTCGTTTCCGCATTCTGGACATGGTGGCCGCAGAGCTATAAATGGCTTTATTGGAGAGGAACCTATAAGCACATCCTCACTTCTAACTCCACGGTAACTCTTGCGGGGGACAAACTTAAAAATGTCGGCACCAGCAATGACACCTATGTTGTGAAGATACAAAAAACCCAGCCCGCGGCATGGAACTCCTCCTTGACTGTCGGCGGCGTAACACATTCCGATTCGGTGATTGTGGCGGTTAATTCGGGCGATTCGACGAATGTGTCTATCGGAGTTACGACCTCTGGAAACGGCGTGGCGCAGATAGCTTTGGTGATAAGATCGGTCGGTTCCGGTGCGACCGAGACGATCGTTTATTCCGTGATTCAGAACGCCATACTCCTCGTTGACGATGACGCGGGCGACGGCGGCGAGGTTTATTATCAGGCCGCTCTCGATGCACTCGGCGAGGTTTATTACACTCACAATCGTGCTCTCGGCTCAATTTCCGCGAGTGAGATGAACAATTTCGAGCTTGTCCTCTGGTTCACCGGTGACGACTATTCGGGGATTATCGACAACGACGACCTCGCGGCACTGCAGAATTACATGACCGGCGGCGGCAAGCTATTCTTCTCCAGCCAGGACCTCGGTTATTTCCTTAATGTTACCCATCCCACGGTCGCGACATGGTATAATACCTATTTCAAGGCGACCTATCTCGCCGACGATTCCGATGAGAACACAATTGTCGGCAACGCGACAGGACCTTTCGTCGGGCATACCTACGAGCTTCATGCTCCGGACGGTGCGCCTTTCGATGGAGCTTGGCAGAGCGAGATTGCCCCGACCGGCGGAAGCCAGCTTGCCTTCTATTATGAAAAATCGGGTTCGCCGGGTGCGGGCGTGGTTTATGACGGCACTTACAGACTCGTCTATTTCGCCTTCGGATGGGAGACTATCGGAGGGGCGACTAACCGCAGGGACTTTATGGAAGCCATTCTGCAGTATCTTCGCTATGGTGTGGTTAATGTCGAAGAGACCGAGCTTCCCGAAAAGCCTTTGCTTATGTCAGTTTCGCCCAACCCCTTCAATTCCGCGGTGAAGATAGATTTCGAGATTCCCGCCGACCGCGAGGTTAAACTGGACATCTTCGACATCACCGGCAGGAAAGTCGCGAGCTTGATTGACGGCGAACTTACTTCGGGCAGGCGGACAATTCGCTGGGAACCGGGAGATTCGCCCACCGGCGTCTATCTCGTGCGCCTTAACGCCGGCGATGAGACGACGACGCGAAAGGTTCTCTTCGCCAAGTAGATAACCGCAGATTACCTATGCACCAAGCGGCACCCGATACTCTCGCGTGCCGCTTTTTTGCCCCTCAACCTGCTTGACACTTTTGGGGGGAATACGTAGAATTGAATGTGAACGATGCGAAAGGTGCGGAAGGATAAGGCTAGCTAAGGCATAGTTAAGCGAGATGGAATACAGACAGACGATAGGAATTCGCCGCGGTGGGGGGGGAAGCGAGCTGAAAGGAAACATGATGCAAGGATTTTTTTTTAAAAAATACGGCTATTCTGTTCGCACTTATGTTAATACTCTGTTTTACTGCCCTGGCAGGCGACGTCGCTTTAGTCGGAATGCACCACTTTAGTTGCGAGTATACCGTGCTTATCGACTCTTTATGGCGGGATGGTCATAGGCCTTTCGGTGTAAGTGATACTTTCGTCGATCCCTCGGGTTTCGATACCTACTGGATTTTCCCGGATGAGGAACTGACCGATATTAATATAGCGAAACTCTATACCTTCGTTTGTTCTGGAGGGCATCTCATACTCGTTCCCGACTGCAGGGGCTATTTAGTCGGTCCAACGAACAGAATATTCGAATATGAACCGTGGTTTGAAGAACTAGGTGAGCCTCAAGCCTATAATGAATTTGTTCGTGATTCATATCCCGACTTTTATTATGGTGGGGGGGCTTCAACTTCATTTATATTAAACTTTGACAACCGATGGATCAGGGGGAGTGGAATTGACACACTGTTAACTGGCGATGGTGTTTCAGTAGGCTTAGAGTCAGATGGTTGCCTTAGTATCGTTGGCTGGGGCGCAAGAGATTGCTATGGTCATCCTTACGATGCAGACACGGCCGTTTACGACTCATTTGCGGTTCAGATTCTCGCCGGTTTCTATGGTTCCGGCGAGCTAACAGTCGTTGCTGATATCAATTTATTCGCAAATTACCCACATTATTACGGCTGGACGGACTTTATAACTACTTTCGACAACCTCCAATTCGCGCGGCAGCTTTTCGCCTGCAACACTCGCGCCGACAGCGCGGGAATCGAGCAGGCGGATTCCACTTTCAGAGTTTATCTTCACGGCGATTTCACGCATTTCAATCCCGATTCCTGCAGGTGGAAATTCCGCATTCTTCATGTCTGGCCACCCTATCAGTTCCGCGGCCACGAGATTGGCGCGAGGTTCATCGCGCCGGACATCCTTGAAATAGACAATCCGCCCATTTACAACCCCGTTTACGACACCGTCGAGGTCTGCCTGATGTTCCTCCCCGATTATCGTGGTGAAACCGTCCTCTGGGATTTCCCGGTTTGCGACACATTCAAATTCGATTTCTCAAACATAGCCGAAACCCCCACTCCGCAAACCTTCACCCTCTCCGCCCACCCGAACCCGTTCAATTCCGCGGTAACCATCACCATCGACGGCGCGGGCGTATGCGATACGCCCCTACGGTTGGAGATTTATGATGTGGCGGGGCGAATCGTAGATAATCTGCCCGTAGGGGAGGGTTTGAAACCCTCCCGCTCGTTGACCGTGCCACAAACGGGCGGGTCTGAGACCACGCCCCTACGGAACGGCGAATTCATCTGGCATCCCGACGAATCCCTCCCTTCCGGCGTCTATCTTGTCCGCATCGAACAGGACGGCAGGACATACACCAAGCCGGTGGTTTACGTTAAGTAGGCGAAAGCCTTCGACCATATCGTCTATTCAGCGCAGTGGTTAGGATAGTTGTGCGAATCGAATAGGCTAATTACTCCCCCCAAAAAAAGACCTTGATATTTCTTGTCGAATGGCTATATTGAGTTGAGTTAAGATAACCTAACAATTAGAGAGATGACCTTAGACGAACTTCAAATACACGATCACGCTGAAATCGCCGCCGTCAAAGGCGAGGGGGCAATTCGGTCCCGGCTGATGGATTTCGGCCTCGTGCCGGGAACGCGGGTATGTATGTTGCGCAGAGCCCCCGGCGGAGGGCCTTTCGAGATTCGTGTCCGCGGAACCCTCGTTTCTCTTCGTCCCGCCGAAGCCAAAATGATTGAAGTCGAGCAAATTGGATTCTGCGGACGGCGCGGCGGACATGGCAAAGGCGGAAGGCATCGAGGGTTCTGGCGCAGGTTCTGTAAGTGGTTCGATGACAAAAAATAGCCCTCTCGCAAAGGCGAAAATCACAGAACATGACTGTTGACAAAGGCAAAATACGCATCGCCCTCGCAGGCAACCCAAACTCCGGCAAGACCTCGATTTTCAACGAACTTACCGGCATGTCGCAGTATGTCGGGAACTGGCCGGGGGTTACTATAGAGAAATTCGTCGGACATCGCAAAACCGGCGAATACGAATTGGAAATTACCGACCTTCCCGGAACCTATTCTCTCTCGCCCTACTCGCCGGATGAGCGTGTCGCGCGGGATTTCCTCCTTTTCGAGCGACCGGATGTCGTATGCGTAGTGGTCGATGCTTCAAACCTCGAACGGAATTTGTATCTCGTTGCCCAGATTGTTGAACTGGATTTACCTATTGTCGTCGCGCTGAATATGATTGACATCGCAAAGGGCCGCGGAATTACTATTAATATCGACAAGCTGTCCGCGTTGGTCGGCGCTCCTGTGGTGCCAACTGTTGCGCGGTCCGGCGTGGGAATCGAGGAATTGATTTCGAGCATCGTCGATGTTTCGAAGAAAGATTACTGCCCGGTGCCGCTGAACTACGGCAAAGTCGCGGAGAGGGCGATTACGGAGATAGAAAACACAATATCCGCCGCGCCGCCTTTGGCGATGAAATGCCACATCAGCAGGTATCTTGCGGCATCCCTTGTAGCCAACGACGCCGAAATCACATCTATGATATTGTCCGCAGATCCCGACGCCGAGAATATCCGCAAGTCGGTGGGCAAGATTCGTTTGAAAATGGAGACCCGCCTCGGCCTCGACGGCGAGTCTATGCTCGCGAACATGCGCCACGGATGGGCCAGCGGAATTTATCACGAGGTCGTCGATCATCCGCGCCATGACGAGCCTACCACCACCGACCATATCGACGATGTCCTGCTCAACCGTTTCGTCGGTATCCCGATTTTCGCGGGGATTATGTTCCTGATATTCTGGGCGACCTTCACACTGGGCGCTTATCCCATGGATTGGATAGACTCCCTGTTCGGGGTCATTTCCGCTTCATTAGAGAATCTTATGGTTTCGGCGGGATTTTCGGAAACCCTCATTTCGATGGTCGTTGACGGCGCGATAGCGGGGGTCGGCGGTGTGCTCATCTTTTTGCCGAACATCATCATTTTGTTCTTCTTCGTGTCGATTTTGGAAGATTCCGGCTACATGGCGCGCGCGGCATTCCTGATGGACAAGGTTATGCACAAATTCGGCCTTCACGGCAAGAGCTTTATTCCGATAATAATAGGCTTCGGGTGCACGGTGCCTGCGGTGATGTCCACTCGAACCCTTGAAAACCGCGAAGACCGTCTGCTGACAATTCTAATTCTGCCCTTCGTGCTCTGCAGTGCGAGAGTGCCGGTATTCGTGCTTTTCACGTCGGCACTTTTCGAGTCGAATCAAGGGCTGGTTTTGTTTTCGATGTATTTTCTCAGCATCGCGATATCGATTATAGCCGCAAAAGCTTTGAAAATAATCCTTTTCAAGGGCTTATCGACACCCTTTGTGATGGAACTTCCGCCCTACCATGTCCCCGCGCTCAAGGGGATTCTGCTTCACACATGGGAGCGGGCTTATGCCTTCGTGAAAAAGGCGGGAACTCTTATTCTCGTCGGGTCGATAGTGATTTGGGCGCTTGGAAGCCTTCCTCCGGGCGCGGAATATGCCTCGGCTGAATCATTTGCGGGAAGGATAGGAGCTTTTTTCGAGCCGATAGTCCGCGTCTTCGGGACGGACTGGAAGGGAGCTGTATCGCTTATCTTCGGTTTCGTCGCCAAGGAGATTGTAGTTGCGACCCTTGCGGTGCTCGCGAGTTCGGGCAACGATGCGAACCTTGCCAATGCCCTCGGAAGCATTTATACACCCCTTTCGGCGTATGCCTTCATGGTTTTCACACTGGTTTATACCCCCTGCATCGCCACCATCGCGGCGATAAAGAAGGAGACCGGAAGCTGGAAATGGGCACTCTTCTCGATAGCTTTCAACACCGGCCTCGCGTGGATTTTGGCCACTATTGTCTATCGCGGCGGCAGGTTGATAGGTTTGGGATAACATGACCTGGATAATCCCCATAATAGCTCTGTTAGCCGGTTTGATTTATTTTGCTATTCGAATCATACGCGATACGAAGCGCGATTCCTGCGCCTCTTGCCCCTTCTCCGACGCCTGCCCGATAAATCCGGAAAAGAAAGGCGAATCCGAAAGCTGATCGTGGCTTCTGCAACTTCACGTCTCAATGTTCATCTTATTGCGCGAATTCCATTATTGACTTTCAATCTGCAATGCTTATTGTAATTATAGGTATGCTACAATGAGGAGAATGAAATGAGCAAAACGGCAACATTAGAAAAAATTATTGAAGAGCTGGATTTTCTGAAAAAGAAGATCCTATCGATCGAAGAGCATATGGTCGATATCGACTCGATTTTGACTGAGGGCGATTTGGAGGCTCTTCTTGATTACCGGAAAGAAAAAACTGAGGGCGACCTCATTTCCCACGAAGCACTCAAAGCTGAATTAGGGCTGTGAATTTCGAGATTAGATACTCCAACCGTGCGGTTAAGTTTTTACGAAAACTTGGTGAAATTGACGCCAAAAGGATTTTCGAAAAGATAGAGGGATTAACTCGCGAACCTCTGCCCCGAGAAACAAAAAAAATTGTCGGTGCCGATTCTCTGTTTCGAGTTAGAGTCGGCGATTTTCGTATTCTTTACGAGTTAGATTTTGATAACCACTTTATAGGCATAGCAAATATCGATCGTCGCGACAAAGCCTATCAGAAATAAATTTTTCAAACCAATTGGAATCTCCCGCCTGCGTAAACAGTAATGGTCTCATGTCCAACGAAATACTTTCCGACGCCTGCCCGATAAATCCGGAGAAGAAAAAAGAGCGCTCATAATTGAGCGCTCACTCGGGTTTTCGATTCAATATTTCGATTAAATCGCTTCCTTTTCGAGATTGACCTAATCTAAGGTTTTCCTTTGTTTTCGGACATTCTCGGATTCTTTTTAATCAACATATTGCACCTCCGATTGCTTGCGGTGTTCTGTTTTTAAATTATGGTCCCAGCAGACCGCGAATAAACAGAACACCGAGCTGTTCGACCCTCTGTGGCCGAGTTGTTTCAGGTTCAGGAGGGGTTTCTTTTTCTCGAACCTCAATTTCTTGAGTTTCGAGAATGTTTATTGCCCGTTCCATAAGTCATCTCCTTTGACTTAGCGTCCCGAGCCGGTTCGGTCCAGACCTTAACTGACGAACAATTCGGCTGTCTTTAACCATGGTTTTTGGCGTTTTTTAGTTAATGTTCAATGCCGGTGCTCATTAGTGAAGTTCGGCCCTCTCCGATGGGGCGTCGGAACAGGTTGTTATTGGGGGTATCTCCCCCTTCATTTTCAATGAACAAAAAACCTCGAATTGTGGTTCGAGGAACTCAGAACCGCGAACTCCTAATACTTTCCGCGGTATCCAAACAAAAAATGCTCTTATTTAGCTATATTGCGGTATCTCTCCATATTTTTTGTTTTCATTTTTACTAAAAATCATATAGTTACCTCCATAATTTGCCGATAGAATATCTATCTAAATTCCCTAAGTCAAGCTCCTTTTTTTAAGTCGAGTATTTTCTGATTTAGTATGGAAATAATTTTAAATTTTTCGCTTGCGCATACGTAATAATAGTGGTATTTTTTGAATAGTTCTTCTAAACTATTCAAAGGGGGTTATATGCTCTTCTGGATTATTGTTGTCTTCTTTCTCGGATTGTTGGGGCTTGTGCATGAGGCGTTTCTCATCAATTACGGTATCCCACTATTCGCCGAAGCGACTTCGGTCTGCCTCATGCTTGTGGCTCTCGGAATGCTTTTCAGTTATAATAAGCAATGCAAAGGCAAGTCCAAGAAGTAATCGAACCGGATTTATTCTAATATCTCTGCGGAACGATTTCCATCCGGCCAGCGGATGTCGATAATTTCTCCGCGATTCAGATCAGCGGCTTTTGTTATCACTCGACCCTGTTTCGAGACGATGACAAAGCCGCGTTTTATTGAGGTCGAGAGGGCTAAACCGCCCAGTCTTGAAATCAGCCGGTTGAGATTCGAGCCTTTTCGCTCAGCGATTCTGACTATAGCCTTGTCTGCCTTCGATGACAGATCGTCGAGACTTTGTTCATAGTCGTGGAGAATTCGGAGAGGCGCACGCCATGCCGGTCTTCTGATGAAAGAATTAATCCGCGACATCTCGCGCTCCACACGTGAGTTAAGCCCTCTTCTCGCAGTGAAAACAAAGCCCGCAATTCGATCGAGCAAATCTTCCATATCCGATACAGCAAGTTCTGCGGCGGCAGATGGGGTTGGCGCACGCAGATCCGCGACGAAATCGGAAATAGTGAAATCGATTTCGTGTCCCACAGCGCTAATAATGGGCAGTTCGGACGCGAAAATCGCTCGTGCGAGACCTTCGTCATTAAAACACCAGAGGTCCTCCTCGCTTCCCCCGCCGCGCCCAACAATTAGTAGATCGGCATCGCCGTATTCGTTCATTTCAGCGATTCCCGAAGCGATATCCTCCGCGGCGCCTTCCCCTTGCACTTTTGCGGGGCGAAGGACAATCGAAACATAGCGCGCGCGCCTCGTGATCACATTGACAATATCCCGAATCGCCGCACCGGAGCCGCTCGTAATAACACCGATTCTAAAGGGGAAGCGGGGGAGTGGCTTTTTGAATTCGCTCGAAAAAAGGCCCTCTTTCTCAAGTTTTTCTTTCAACTGACGAAATGCGATAGCCCTCGCGCCCTCGCCCACGGGCAACATCCTTCGCGCCATGAACTGAAAGCGCCCGGTTTTGTCATAGAGAGTCGGAGTCCCGAAAAGCTCTACCTTCATTCCATTTTCCGGAAGGAAATTAAGCCTTTCTGCCGAGGATCGCCACATAACCGCATCGATTTTCGAGTCGTCGTCGGTGATGGCGAAATAAATATGTCCTGATGCCGGAAGCTTTATATCGCGGATTTCGCCTCCAAGCCAGAGTCCTTCCGGCTCGATGCCCTCTAACGTAAGCCTGCAGAGGGTATTGAGCTCGGAGACGGTGAATATTTTACGTTCTTCAGACACCGATTGCCTTGCGTGTTGCCCTAACAATTTCCAACATCTCACGAACTGCGGCGTCGAGTCCGACGAAAAGTGCACGTGCGATAATCGCATGGCCGATAGAAAGTTCCTCGACCGGTTCGATAGCGGCAATATTGCGGACATTGCGATAATTGAGCGCGTGCCCCGCCGCAACTCCGAGTTTCAGCTTTGAGGCCTGATGCGCGGCACGTTCCAGCGTCCTAAGCGCATCGATCTCCTCCTCGAAACTCTTGCATACTGCGTAATAATTCGTGTTTAGCTCGACATAGTCGGCGTTCAGAGCCGCCGCAGTTTTCATATTTTCCTCGGTCGGATCGACGAAAAGAGATACGATTATTCCGGCTTCGGAAAGCTGTTCGACCGCATGCTCGATTTCCGGAGCCTCCTGCCCAAGGTCAAAACCCCGCTCTGTTGTGTTTTCGGAGGGGTTTTCCGGCACGAGGGTAACCATATCCGGCTTCACCTGAAGAGCGATGTCGATCATCTCTTGAGATGCTGAACATTCCAGCGTTAGATGCGAAGTTACAAGCTCGCGGACGATGTAGAAATCTCGGTCATTTATATGCCGTCTATCGCCGCGAAGATGCACCGTCACGCCGTCCGCTCCAGCTTGCTCGACTAAGACAGCGGCATGGGCGGGGTCGGGATATTTTGTTCGGCGTGTGCCGCGCAAAGTTCCAACATGGTCGATGTTTACAGAAAGTCTCATGTTATCTCCGTTCAAATTATGTTTTTTCTCTCAAATTAATAGTAGCTAATTGACAAATATCAACTTACCTATCCTCCGCCGATTGGGATCGACAGCTGAATAATGTCTCCGTCGCGGAGTGTTGCGCTATGTTTGAGCATAATGGCATCCCTGACCGCTATTATATACTTTATGTGTTCCGGCAAATATCCCATCTCGCGCAAAAGCTCTGCAACAGAAGCATTTTCATCGAGAATAATAATCTCTTCAGCGACTCCTCGCGGCTTCAGCATATTGCCGTGGATTTGCACTTCGATTTTCATATTCACGTTCTCCCGCAAATCCTACATTCAGAGTCTCTTGGGATCGATACCGTTTCAAATCTCATCATGGAAAGATCGGCAAAGAGCATTTTGCCTTCCAGCGCGGGAACTAAACCCACAAGAGTTCTAACCGCTTCGGAGGCTTGAATCGAGGCGACAAAAACCGCTGTGGAGCCAATAATCGGAGTATTCGATTCCATCGAAGCGTAAGGTATTGCACATTTTAGGCATGCGGTTTTATTTGGGACTATCGTCATCGCTCTGCCCTCGAAACCTCTACAAGCACCGTGAATAAAGGGGTTTCCGATCGCTACCGCGGCTAAATTTACGATATATCTCGATTCGAAATTATCCAAACAATCAATTACCAAAGAGCTTTTCGCAAATGTTTCGATGACATTTTCTTCGGTGATCCGAGTTCGTGAAAATGCTATCTCCGCAAAGGGATTCTGCTCTGAAAGCCTTTTCGCCGCTATTTCCGCTTTGGGAAAACCGACATCGTTGAATCGATAGAGAAATTGCCGATTGAGATTCGATAGTTCGATAATACCATCGTCTATTAACTCCAACCGGCCGATTCCCGCTCCTGCGAGACATTTAGCGACGGTGCAACCAAGCCCACCGACACCTATAATTGCCACCTTGGCTTGGCGAAGCTTATTTTGCCCTTCTTCGCCGATTTCCGGTATGGCAATTTGCCTTTTGTAAATTTCCGTCTCGCGATTGTCGATGTTTATATCTCCCTGCTATTTTGCATATTCGAACAGGCCGCCGGCGTTGTAGATGTCTCTCTGGACTTCGCTCATCGGCTTGGCTTGAATTCGTGTGCAACTGTCTTTGACCTCGATTCCGCCGCTTTCAAGGTCGATCGAGACTATCTGGCCGGATTCGATTCCACTCGCCATAATGTCCGGAGCTTCCAGAACCGGGACTCCGGCGTTAACAGCGTTGCGCCAATAGATCGCCCCGAATGACTCGCCGATAATCGCCTGCACCCCGAGAGCAACGAAGCCGTCAACCGCATGCTGTCTGCTACTTCCCGACCCAAAATTTCGTCCAACCACGAGAATATCGTCTTTCTGAGCCTTCTTTGGGAATTCTTTCCAACCATCGAGATTGCCGAATATATATTGACCCATTTCATTAATATCAGTTATCGCAAGATGTTTATTGTGGTAAATCATATCTGTGTCGATGTTGTCTATTCTTGCGCCCTTATCGTCGCGAATCACCCAGATACGTCCTTCGATTTTTGTCGGCTTTGTCATTTTTCTCCTTATAGATTATTTTAGTAAAGTGATGGTTATTCTTTGCGAGGATACCGCCACGAAATAAATCCCTCCGGGAACAGCCTCGTTCCGGTTGTCGGTTCCATTCCATATAACTCGTTTTTCGGTTATTGGCAAGCGCTTAATAAGCCGCCCTGAGATGTCATATATCGAGATATTTTCGCCTTCCCACTCGCCGTATAATTCAAAAGTGCATTCAGCGTTGAAGGGGTTAGGAAAAGCGCGTATCGAAATCTCTTTTGGTTTATATTCGCTTTCCGCGATTTCCATTGTGCCGAAGGGAATCCATAACACTGCGTCCGCGATTACGACACTTCCGTTGACAGCGGTTCTATCGCTGATTCCAACATAGCCGCCGGAACCACTATCGAAGAGCTTTCGTCCGAGATAGTGCCATTCCGCGCCGCTTCCCTTTTGCGAAACGAACAGCGATTCGTTCTCGACTCCAAAAATTCTGACGAACACACTGTCGCAACGGTTCGAGCCGGCGAGCCACCACATATAGATATCATAATAGCCGGAGTCCGGCAGATTTGGAGTCCATGTTGCCCAATCATCAGTGCCGCCGGAATTGCAAAAGGTGTAATCACCCCACCATCCTGATTCGGGGGCGTAAGTGCCCGGATACCATGTCCCGCCTGTAACAAATTCGGGGTCGCCATTATCGATAATAATTGAATCTCCGTGGACGACAGAATCCCCGAAAACATCCCGAATGCCTTCCCAGAAAACAGGATCGCAATCGTCGTAGCCCAATGCCCAGAAACCGACACCCATTAGGTTGTTTTCGGCTGTCCAGCGATATTTTTCGTCAAGGCTTCGAGCGTCATCCCACCAGCATTGACGGTAACTGCCATAGACATACCATGGTGCGGGGGCGTTTACATCGAAATTACAGCCATAGGTTAAGGTTTCGGCGACACAGGTTCTATAGAATTTAGCCGAACCGCTTCCTGTAGTCGTTGCTCCACGGTAACTTCCGGTGCAAGGCCAATCGTAGCCATAAAGGGGAAGACCTACGATAAATCTTGAGCGTTTGAACATGTTCGACCCGCAATAGGCCGAGACCGAATACGCTATGTCGTAGGTGCATCCGGGATCGTCGAGTGGCGCGAGTGGGCCGGTGGAAGACGAACCGCCATAGTAATAGCCATATCCCATAAGAAATAGAATGTCTGTGTGAGGTAGAAGCGAATCCGAGTTAAAAGTATTTCGCCAGTCCACTGGCGGAAGACAGAGACTTAGGACGGCTTCGGAATCTCTGGTGTGAATTGAATCCGCAAGCTCCCTCATGAAGGCGTAAAATCCAGCGCGCGCGGTGCTTGGCGGAAGCTCGAAATCGATATTTACGCCATCCGCACCCATCGCCATAACATTGCAGATTGTTTTGCATGCATTTGAGCGGTTTGTGGGATTGTTCACAATCGAAGCTATATCATCGTCGTTGAAAACCGCGATACAAACATCGACAGCGCATCCCTGCGAATGCGCCGCTGTAATTAATGCTGTAGCCGGCCAGTGACGGTAATTTGAAACATTACCGTAGCTGTTCAAAGTAACCTCAAAATAGGCGACACGAGTCAGAAGGTCGTATCTGGGGCAATCATAAGCGGTGTATTCCCAATAGGGAAGAAAACCGTAAACCTCGTGGCTGAGAGCGGAGGGTGAGCGCTCGAAGGGACGAAAGGCGATATTCGGCATTTCATATATCTGTTCGCCGCCAAAAAGAATCGAATGTTCCTCGTGGGGCAGAATCGATTGCTCGTTTGCGTTTGCGATAGAAACTATCGCGGTGAATATAACTATCACAATCTTCATTATTCGTCTTGTCATGGCTCGCGCACCTCTTCGTCCGACATGCCCAGTTTTTTCATTCGAGAATATATCATTCGGCGAGTAATCCCGAGAATTTTCGCGGCCTCGGTTTTGTTTCCACGAGTTTTACGAAGCGCTTCGATAATGGCCGTGCGTTCCATATCTTCGAGGGTTCTTCTGCTGTGTTGAGGTGATATTGTGGGGGCAAGTATCGTTTCCATTCGAGGCAGATGCTTTATTTCTATAAGATCGCCTGACGCGAGAATGGTTGCACGTTCGACAACATTGAATAGTTCTCGGACATTCCCGCGCCAAGATGCGGTTTTGAGCATCTGAACAGCTTGGGCATCGATGCCGCCTGAATAGTCCTTTTCACGGAGAAAATAGTTAACCAAATCGGGGATGTCCCCGCGCCTTTCGGCCAAAGAGGGCATCCGAATTGGAAAAACCGCCAAACGATAGTAGAGGTCTTCACGGAACAGTCCCTTTTCCATAGCGGATTTTAGGTCGCGGTTGGTCGCGGCTATAAGGCGTATATTGACCTTAATCGGGTTGACTCCGCCCACTCGATTTATGATGCCGTTTTGGATTGCACGAAGAAGTTTTGCTTGAATTCCGCCGGGAAGCTCGCCGATTTCGTCGAGAAACAGTGTGCCGCCGTCGGCAAGCTCGAATCTTCCGGGTTTTGCTTTGTGCGCACCGGTAAAAGCACCCTTTTCGTGGCCGAAAAGCTCACTTTCGAGCAAGTTTTCAGATAGCGAAGCACAATTTATCGCGATGAATGGTCCGTTAGCGCGTTTCGATTTCAGATGAATAGATCTCGCCGCAAGCTCTTTTCCAGTGCCGGACTCGCCTAAAACAAGCACAGTGGCGTCAGTCTCGGCAACTTTTTCGATAACTTCATAGACTTCGCGCATACATGCAGATTTGCCAACAATCACGACTTCGGAGATTTCGTCCCATCGCCTGAAATTGATTTCCTGCGTAAGTTTACGCGCCTTATCAACCTTATCGACTAATAAAACCATCTCGTCCAGTGGAAAGGGTTTGATGATATAATCTTCGGCACCTGCTTTCATCGCAGAAATAGCCGTATCGACGCTGGCATAAGCGGTCATAAGTATGACTTTGAGGCCGGGATATTGTGTTTTTGCGCTCTCGAGAAGTTCGACCCCGTTTATATAGGGCATTTTAAGGTCGGTTATCAGAAGGTCATAGCCATTAGGAAGTTCTGAAAGGGCATCTTTCCCGCCGTTTACTGACTTCACAAAATGGCCTTCTTCCTCCAACCGCGAAGCAAGTAGAAAACACATTTTCGGTTCGTCGTCCGCGATAAGGATTCTCATTTCAAACTATCCTTTAATTTTTCGCGCAACAATCGCAGAACCTCGTTTGCATGGTTCGGGAAAGCAATATTCTCGGGCAAATCATCAATCTCGAACCAACCGACATCTTTTGATTCCTCTCCAGCGATTGCTCTTCCCCCGATAACTTTCGCGATGTAATAAGTATTATGTGTAACTCCTTGCCCTTCATAAAGATCAAGAAATATTCCAAGTATCTCCGTCGGTTCTATTTCGACCCCGGCCTCCTCTTTTGTCTCGCGAATCGCACCATCACGGGGGTGTTCTGACTCTTCCAAAAAGCCTCCGGGGATGTCCCAAAAATCTTTAAACGGCTCTATGTCGCGTTTTATTAGCAAAAGCTTGCCGGCATCCAAAATCAACGCACCTGCGCAAGGTTTCGAGTTTCTGAACATGTGATGGCCGCAAATCGGACATGTTTCGACCAACACCGAATTGCCCTCGACTGGTTTCCATTCGGTGCGGTTTCCGCATTTTTCGCAGAATCTCGTTTCTCGGTATTTTGTTTTACTCTCTGCCATTCTAATATTATAGTGTATCTATCTGGAATTTCCAACCCAAAAATGCCGGCGTCGCGCGGATGAAATCCGCTGGGGACAAATCGGAAAAAATTTCTATAAGTTAAAAATTCGTGCCCGATTTGTCCCCAGCCTTCTCTTCTGCCTTTTCGAAGCTTTGGCTTTCGAAAAGAATTTTGGAGAAGGCGCGACGCCGGCATTTTTTGGAGATTTGCTCATACTCCTTGCAAAAGCTATTTTTATCGACTAAATTGTTTCTGTTATGACGAGGTTACTTTACATAATCATCATGGCTGTGCTACAGGGTATAACCGAGTTTCTGCCAGTTTCGAGTTCGGGGCATCTCGTTCTTGTCGGAAGTTTTCTTGGATTAAGTGAACCGGGAGCTGGTCTCGAGATAGCACTACATTTTGGGACACTATTGTCAATAATCGTATTCTATTGGAATGACATAGTAAAACTTGTCAAATCTTGTGATTCGATTAAATGCGAATCCTCGAAGACCATCGGACTTGTGGCAATCGCGACAATCCCTGCGGCAATAATTGGCCTTGCTTTCAAATCCAAGCTGTTGGGCTTTTTCGACAGACCCGCTGTAGCTTCTATAATGTTAATCATTACGGGTATTTTTCTAATGAGCACGTTTTTTATTCTTCGAGATGGTGCGAAAATCGGATTTTGGAACGCTATCGCAATAGGAATAGCGCAGGCATTCGCGATTTTGCCGGGAATATCGAGAAGCGGTGCTACTATTGTTACAGCTCGCCATTTTGGAATCGATGCCGAGAATTCGGCGCGTTTCAGCTTTTTCATGGCGATTCCTGCTGTCGCGGGAGCGGCACTCATGCATATTCTCGGCCACGCTTCGGAATTTAAGACTTATCATATCCTCGGAATTGCGGTTTCCTTCATAATTGGTTATATTTCACTGAAGATACTGATAAAAGTCCTCGATAAGGGCAAACTTTGGGTTTTCGGTCCCTATTGCCTAATTTTGGGGTTAATCGGTTTAATAGCATTAACTTAGCGTATCATGCCAAAACCATACATCTCACTTCATCAGCACACAGAATATTCGCTTCTCGACGGCGCATGCAAAATCGACGAGCTTATCGAAACTGCGTCAAAATATGAAATGGACTCGCTCGCGATTACCGATCACGGAGTCATGTTCGGTGTGATTCCTTTCTACAAAAAATGCACAAAGGCTGGAATCAAGCCGATTATCGGTCAGGAAGCCTACATCGCCCCCGGAAGAATGACCGACAGAAACCCGATCGAAGGCGCTCCGGCAAGCGGATTCCATCTCATACTTCTTGCCAAGGACAACGAAGGCTACAAAAACCTAATGAAAATCTCCAGCGCGGGGTTCCTCGAAGGCTTTTACTATAAACCGCGCGTTGATAAAGATTTCCTCGCCGCCCATGCCAAAGGGTTAATCGCGACAACCGCCTGCCTAAAAGGCGAAGTGCCTTACCGGTTTCTACACGATGGTCCCGATGCCGCCAAAAAAGCTCTCGGAGAGTATCTCGATATTTTCGGTAGAGAAAATGTCTATATCGAAATTATGGATCATGGAATTTCAGAGGAGCGGAAAGTTCTGCCAATGCTTACCGGCATGTCCGTTGAAACTGGAATACCTTTGGTAGCAACCACCGATGCGCATTATCTCCATCCAGAAGATTGGGAATTCCACGATATTCTGCTTTGTGTTCAAACAGGCGCAGTAAGATCGGATGAAAACCGTATGAGATTCGGAAGCCGTCAGGTATATTTCCGAACACCCGAGGAAATGGAGAACCTTTTCACCGAATTTCCTCAAGCGCTCGAAAACACACGCGAAATCGCCTCCAGATGTAATGTCGATATCCAACTTGGTGAAGCGCTTCTCCCTAAATTTCCCATCCCCGAAGGTTTCGAGAACAACCGCGATTACATCCGCGCGAGAACATTCGAGAGTTTGGATAAGCTCTATGGTGAAATCACCGAAGAAATCCGCGAACGCGCAGAGTTCGAGCTTTCGGTCATCCAAAAGATGGGGTATCTCGGATATTACGCCATCGTTGCAGATTTCACAGACGCCGCAAGAGCACGAGGTGTCCGTGTTGGCCCCGGACGCGGAAGTGGTGCCGCAAGCATCGTCGCTTACGCCCTTGGCATAACCGATGTCGATCCGCTTAAATATGACCTCGTGTTCGAGCGCTTTCTAAACCCTGAAAGGGTTTCGATGCCCGATTTCGACATCGATTTCGAGGACACCGGACGCGACAGAGTTATCGACTATGTCCGTGAAAAATACGGTGAGGATTCTGTCGCTCAGATTATAACTTTCAATTTTATGAAAGCTCGAAGTGCAATCAAAGATGTCGGCAGGGTTCTCGAAATGCCCTACGATGAAGTAGATGCCATCTCGAAACTTGTGCCTATGGGACCGAAGGAGACTATCGACGACGCGCTTGAAGATGTCCTCGACCTTCGCAAAAGATACGAGAACGAAGAGAATGTCAAACGCCTTCTCGATTTTGCCAAAAAGCTCGAAGGTCTTCCGCGCCACGCCGGCAAACATGCCGCCGGAGTAGTTATCACCCCCGGAAAACTCACCGACTATGTCCCGCTTTTCCGAACCAACAAAGATGAAATAACCACTCAATACGACTGGGTATCCGCCGAGGATATCGGGGTTGTGAAGATGGATTTTCTCGGCTTGAAAACCCTCAGCATCATTTCGGAAACCGAAAGGATAATCGAAGAACAAACCAGTGAGAAAATCGACGCTTCGAAAATCCCATTCAGCGATGAAATGACTTTCGAGATGATCTCCCACGGCGATACACTGGGTGTTTTTCAGTTTGAATCCGAGGGTATGACCAAGAATCTAAGAAAACTCCATCCGAACCGCATCGAAGACATGATCGCGATGAACGCCCTTTACCGTCCCGGGCCGATGCAGTTCATCGACAGCTTTATCGCGCGCAAACACGGCCATGAGAAGGTCGAATACCCTCACAAAGTTATCGAAGAAATACTTCACGAAACCTACGGCATCATCGTCTATCAGGAACAGGTAATGCAGATTGCTCAGGCGATGGCCGGCTTCAGCCTCGGCAAAGCGGACATTCTTCGCCGTGCAATGGGCAAAAAGAAACAGTCCGAAATGATGGCGATGCGCGAAGAATTTTTGAAAGGCACTGAGAAAAAGGGAATAGACAAAAAGACCGCTACAGAAGTTTTCGATATGATGGCGAAATTTGCCGAATACGGCTTCAATAAGGCGCACGCTACCGCATATTCAATAATCGCCTACCAAACCGCATACCTAAAATGCCATCACCGCCTCGAGTTTATCGTAGCAAACATGAACAATGAAATCTTCGACAGCGATAAACTCGCGGTCTTTATCGACGAGGCTCGACGTCATAGCATCGAAATTCTTCCTCCCGACGTCAATGCAAGCTGTGTGAACTTCTGTGTTGAGGAAGGAAATATCCGTTATGCCCTTTCGGCAATCAAGAATGTTGGGCGAAGCGCCGCCGAATCGATCGAAACGGCTCGAAAGATAGATGGTCCTTTCGAAAACATCTATGATTTCTGCCAAAGGGTAGATTTGCGCCTCGTAAACCGCCGCGCGCTGGAAAATCTTGTCCATGCCGGTGCGATGGATAGTCTTGCACCGAACCGCGCATCTGCGATGGCTACTATCCCCGATACATTAGCTTGGGCGGCCAAAGCAGGAAGCAATGAGATAGCCTCTTCTGCAGGCGATCTCTTTGGCTCCTCCGAGGAACTAAAAAAATATCCTGATACTGTCGAGGTGCCCCCACTTCCGCGACAACAGAAGCTCAAAAACGAGAAGAAAGTGCTCGGATTATATCTTTCAGGACATCCCCTCAACAGGTTTTCTGAGGAGATCGAGTATTTCGCTTCGCACAAACTCTCCGATCTCCCCAAACTCGGAAGCGGGGTGCCGGTTGCTGTTGGCGGAATGATAATCTCACTCGAGAAGACCATAACGAAAAAGAAAAAGGAACAGATGGCCTTCGGAACTATTGAAGATTTATCCGGACAGGCTCAGTTTGTAGCGTTTCCCGAGGTATATAAGAAGTTCAGCGATACACTTGCGGTCGATAAGATGATACTGATTTGCGGCACTTATGAAATGGATTCAAGAGGCGTAAAGATAACCTCCGAGCGAATAATGCCACTGGATGAAGTATGGAGCGCACTCGTCAGCGAGTTGCATATCCGTTTAGATTCCGAAATAGCTGATTCCGAAATATCCGAAATCAAAGAGGTCTTGGCAAAATATGAAGGCAAAATCCCCACAAAATTGCATATTGTTGCTCCCGAGCACACCTATAGGGCATCGAGCACGGAGTTTTTCACTGACGGCTCGAAAACGCTGGTATCGGAATTGCGGGAAATACTTGGCGATGATAACGTATGGGTAAAATAACCGCAATAAGCCTTCTATCAGTTTTGATAGCTCTTCTGGCCTGTTCCTGCGCCAGTAGCGCACGCTATGTGGCAACACATCCTGACGAGGAGCATCTGGAAGATTTTTCGGAAGAAATTATTCCGCCGATAATAGATGAGCAACCGGAGATTTGGCCGGACCTGGATATTTTCAAGACAGACTCACAAAAGCTTACTGTTGATACTTCTGCGGCAAATCGTGCAATGCGCCTTCGATGGAAAGAGGTTGTCGAGATTCTCGAAAAGCAACCTTCCATCTCCACCGCCGAAGCTTTTCTGCTGGCGAGGGCTTATCAACAAGCAGGTCGATATTCTAAGGCTGTGGACCTCTTCGATCAGGTAGCGGAGGACACCTCATTTGTGCTCTATCCTTACGCGCTAATTGGCTCTATCGAAGCCTTGTCTGCGCTCGGAAAACCCGATTCAGCAATAGCGCGGATTTCGAAACTTCCGAAAGATTTTACTGAACGCGGGCAGATTCTAAAATATGAGATTCAGCTTTCCGGCAAACGGTATTCAGACGCGCTAAAAACTCTCGATAAAATCAACGCGGATTACCCATCTCATTTCGGGAACATGGAGTATCGACTTGCACGTGCAAATCTACTTGTAGAAAAGGGAGAAAACGAATCCGCAATCGAGGGTTACAAACATATTTTGCGGAACAATACCGGTTCTTATGCTCTTTCGGCGGCAAAAGCGCTTGATAAGCTCCGCAAGCTGGAAGGCCGCGACCTCTATTACGCTGGAAATACTGCGGTGGAGCGCAAAAGTTGGGGCTCGGCGGTCGATTATCTTGGAAGATATATCGAGACCGGCGAAACCTACAAACGCGGAGAAGCCCGCTATTTATATGCTCGATCACTCAGTAAACGCGGAAGCTATTCGAAAGCTATCGACCATTACAAGGCAATTATAGACGACAAGGCCTACGATAAGGCTTGGGCAGAGCTTGGAATGGCGTGGTGCTATCGCAAATTGAAGAAATATGATTCCGCGAGAATCTATGTTCAGAAAGCTATCTCCGACGGCGCAGGGACGAATGCCGAAGCGGAAGCGCTTTGGGAGGCGGTCGATCTGTATATCGATCTCGGTTCTTACGATAGTGCTGGGCATTACGGCGAAAGACTTTCGAAGAAATATCCAACGCATAGTCTTGGAGACAACGGTGCCATGTGGGCTGGAATAGGCGCATTTGCTGTCGGAGATTACGTATCCGCGAAAACGCGCTTTGCCTATATTCCCCAAAAATATACTGACCGCAAATTTGTCGAAACAGGCGAATATTGGGCTGGAATTTCACGTATTGAATCCGGTGATCCCTCTGGTTCGGCTTTGCTCGAAAAGATCGCCAAATCACCCATTCTTCATTATTATAGATACCTCTCAATGGCGGAACTCGGCGGATACAAGCTTCCCGAACCGGGCTTGTCGAGATCATCGAAATGGATTAGTTACAAAGAGGGGATCAAACAGGCTCGTTCTGCAATGTCCGAAAGGGGGCACAAAGAGGCTATTTTATCGCTCAGTTCTGCAGATGCGCGAAGGGCGGAGCTTTTCGCCTCGATGGGATTGCTTTACGAATCGCAATATCATTTCAAGGCATGGATGGCTGGAATTCAAATGACTCCTTCCGTGCGAATAGCCTTTTTAGAGCTTGCGACCGATTGGAAACTTTCTGGCGTTGCCTACGATTTGTCCATTAAATTGCTCTCCGATATGGGCGGCTATGCTAAAGCTCCGAAAGAGATTATTCGCCTTGCCTATCCGACAATTTTCGAGGAATTTGTCCGCGCCGCCGCAGAATCTGAGAATGTTGATCCTGCCTTTGTTTTCGCAATTATCCGCCGTGAAAGTGCTTTCGACCCTCATGTTGTGAGCTATGCCGGCGCAATAGGGCTTTGCCAGTTTATGCCCGCTACCGGAAAAACCACCGCTGAACAACTTGGCGAGGGATATTTTTTTGAAACCGAACTCCTCTATGATTTCGAAACATCGGTTCGATACGCCGCAAGGCATCTTGCCGAGCTTGTCTCGCAGTTTAAGAAACCGGAATATATTCTCGCGGCATACAACGCAGGACCGAATCACGCCGAAAGATGGCGCGAGATTCCCCACTCGAAACGAATCGAACTTTACACCGAATCGGTCGATTTCGCACAAACACGACACTACATCAAGAATGTTCTCGGTGATTATTGGGCCTACAAAGAGCTTTGGGACGAGAGCATCCCACCGCCTTCCAAATAACGGTATGAAAACTGCGTAATTCCCTTGGTTAAAAACTCCGAAGGGGTGAACTATGAAAAAGTCTATAATCATCTTAGTGGTTTTTGCATCTGTCGCTTCGGTTCTTGGACTGAAATCTCTCGTATATCCGCCTTTTAAGCACACGTGGGGAGTTACAAAAGGCACCGAAGCCAAGTTGGACATGCTTTTGGGCAACGCCACGGATTTCGATAATCCTCAGGGCATCGCTGTTACAAGACTCTTAGCCTGGGACGATCCAAAAAGCACCAAAGACGACGACGAGCTGACCGCCTACGGTGTAAATGCAGGGCGAAATCAGATAATTTACAATACTAGCATGTATTCTCTCGGGCTATATGGTTCGACCGGTTCTGGCAAAGACCAATTTCGCTCGCCGAGGGGGATTTCTGCAGATCCAAAGGGGGAGGTATTCGTCTGCGACACCGGTAACAAGCGCCTCGTGAAGCTTTTCAACAACGGCAAAACCCTTAAATGGGCGGGAGTCATCGGCGAGGGCATCCTCGAAGAACCTCATGATGTCTCCGTTACAGAAGCTGAAACTGTTTTCGTTACAGATCGTGCGCGCGGAACAATCGAGGTCTTCACCTATTCCGGCGAACATGTCCGCACCCTGCAAGGATTTGTGAACCCGCGCGGAATCGCGGTCGATCACCCAAATATGACTAAAACACGTTATGGCTATAGCCGAATCTATGTTGCCGATGCCGACGGCGAGATTCTCAGATGTCTCGACTATGAAGGCAAAGTTATCGCTACAGCTAATTTGCGAGATATTCCCGTCGCCAATGCTTCGGTAAAATATCTCGCCCTCGACTTCTACGACAACCTTTGGGCAACCGATTCCGTTGTGTGCAAAATCCACAAATTCGATGTGGACTTGAAATACATCACATCGATAGGCGAATGCGGAACCAAAGATTATCAATTCACAAATCCGGTTGGAATCGCAATATGGCGACGTTTCGGGCAGGTTGTGGTCGGCGAAAGCAACTGTGCACAATACTTCTGGATTGGCACCGATGTCGAGAAATTCGAAACCTCAAAAGGCACCGATCGCGACGGCAACCCGACGATCGATATCGATATTTTCTTTACAGACGGCGCTTATGCAAAAATAGAGGTTCTATCGGGTAAAGATGTCGTCCGGCAAATATACGAACAGAAACGTCTTCGTCAGGGAGATGTCAGAGTGTCCTGGGATTTGAAAAACAATGCCGGTAACCGAGTTCCACCAGGTAAATATACCATCCGCATGACCTACGAGCCAACTTATTCGAGCTATGGCTTCTTCAACGACCAGATAAGCACAGAGGTTATCGTCGAGTGAGTAAATCGATTGTCCGCGAAATTGAATTAAAAATCGACAACATAGCCTTTGGCGGCTACGGCGTCGGGCGAATCGACGGTCGTGTCGTTTTTGTGCAACGGGCATACCCCGGAGAGATTGTAACAGCGCGGATATACAAAAAAAAACAATCGATTCTTTTTGCTGAACCGGTGCAGATTATCGAGCCTTCTGAATATCGCAGAGAGGCACCATGTGCTGTTTTCGGCCTTTGTGGTGGATGTTCGCATCAAGATATAGTTTACGAAAAGCAATTTGAGTATAAAACCGCCATCGTGCACGACGCTTTAGAGCGGATCGGTGGTGTTGCGATTCCGACGGAAATCGATTTTATTCCGGCAGAGAGCGAATTTCATTACAGAAATAAAATGGAATTCGGCTTCGCGAAGGATGAAGCGGGGACCATTTTTCTCGGCCAACATCGCAAAGGTCGTTTCGACAGTTTCGTGCCGGCGGAAAATTGCCTTCTTATGCCAAAAATTGGAGCTCAAATTCTTTCGGCCATCGAAAAAATTTCTTTGCGGATGAAACTTCCAATATACGACAACCGCGCGGATAAGGGGCTTCTGCGATATGTCCCGCTTCGCTTTTCACAAACCCACGGAGACTATATCTGCTCGATAACTGTGCGAGAAAAACACGCTATTGAGATAGAAACACTTCTTCGAGAGGTCGAGTCGGAGATACCCGAAATGTCCGCCGGAGTTATGATTCACAACGATCGCACTGGGGACACAGCTTTCGGCGAGCCATACAATCTTATTGGAAGGGGATTCATCGAAGAGGAAATCGATGGAGTGATCTTCAGAATATCGCCGTTAAGCTTTTTCCAGACCAACACTGTAATGGCGAGGAAATTCTACGCAAAAATAGTCGAATACGCGGCTTTTAATGGCGATGAACGTGTGCTCGATCTATTCTGCGGCACCGGGACGATAACCCAGTTAGCGGCAAAACGCGCCAGCAAGGCTCTTGGCGTAGAATCAGAAGAATCGGCGGTGCTCGATGCCCGTGAAAGTGCTGATAGAAACTGCATTGCAAACACCGAGTTTATTTGCGACCGTGTGGAGAATGTCAGCGACAGAATTTTCGAGGAATTTGCGCCGGATGTGGTGATTCTCGATCCACCTCGCGGTGGAATATCGAAAAAATCGCTTCTGCGGTTACTCGATTATGCGCCGAAATCCATTGTTTACGCTTCGTGTAACCCGACAACGCTTGCCCGAGACCTCGAGATTCTATCGTCGAGATATAAAATGGACAAACTCGCAATCGTGGATATGTTCCCGCAGACGTATCATGTCGAATGCGTAACTCATTTATCATTAAAGAGTTAACTATATATCGAGTATAATATCCGCCAGCGCTCGTTTTGGGACATGATGAACACCTTCGGAATCCCGGTAATACTTGATATCACCATTCTCTTCGATATCTTCGATTACAACCTTCTCCTTCGCGTAGCCGATAGCTACCACCAGAAGAACATCGAAACGTTCGGGGATTTTCAACTCCGCCTGCAAAGCCTCTTTCTCGACCGAAGCGATAATACATCCGCCAAGCCCCATATCCGTTGCGCCAATCATTATCGTTTGCGCAGAAAGAGCATCATCCCACTTTACATTTTCTTTTATCTTGTTGTCGCCCAAAATGATAATATATCCTGTTGGTCGCTCCTCCGGCGACGGCCCCGACCAGTCCTTAAAATAACCCGCCCATCGCAAGTGCTTGAATATTATCGTATTGCGCTCGCTATCTGTTGATAGAATATATTTCAGTGGCTGAAGATTTGCCGCGGAGGATGACAATCTCGCCAAATCGACCAACTCCACAAGCGTTTTGCGAGAGATAACTCGGTTACCGTAAAACCGCCGCACACTTCGGCAATTTCGCATAAGTTCCTTCAACATTGGCAACTCCCTTTTTTTAAAATATATCGTAATATTTTATGTTCACTAAGCAAAGAGATTGAAAAAGGCCATGGGGACTTCCGTGCATCAAGAAAACTCAAAATAGGAAGGTCAATGTCGCCGAAAGAAAGAAACAGAGAGAATTTGATCGGGTCAAGGCTTTTTTCAAAAGGGTGTAATTCTCAGATGAAACAAGCGTAAATAACAATCAAAAAGCCCTACAGAGGAGATTAGAGGCTAAATGTTTCGCTTTGAGGTGGTCTATCGCCTCAACTGCCAATCTTAAGCCCTATCAGCGGCATTTTGAGTTGTCGGAATGTCGTGAAAGCTCTGCAAACTGTTTTCTAAGCGCCGGTCAGTTTTTAAGCGGTTTATCGATTGGCTAAAAGAAGTCTCTGCAGATATGCTGTAGAAATTGTTAATTCAGCAATCACGTCGCTTTTCATAGACGATCCCATTATCTGCCATTTTCCTGTTCTTTCAGACCCTTATATTCTAAAATAATTGTAGATACCATGTCCCTTTACCGGACAATCAACTATCACTTTGGGCTTGCAACACAGCGTCTAATTGTTATATTCATAAGTTAGTAGAACGCAAATGAAATATACCTGTGAAAGATACGAGTTCAAAAAAATCATCCCCCAAGCGAAAATCTCCCGATAAGGGCGACGCCGAGAAACCCGGTCGATCGAGGAAACACGACCGTGTTCCGTTAATACTTATTACCATTGTTGTCCTTGCGCACCTGGTATTCTTCCTTCCTTTCCACGGCGTTACTTCGGATATTCCGGAGATAGACGACATCAGCACTAAAGAAGTAATTGCTCCCTTCAATTTTCCTATCCTAAAGTCCGACGAAGAGCTTGCACGCGAAAGTATGACTGTCAGGATGAATGTTCCTGTAATACTCGATTTCAATGCGGAAGTAGGAGATTCAGCACTAAAAGTTTTCGATTCCCTTTGGGAGTCCGCATTGCCTTTTATTGAAAAAAAGGGGATACCCGGCCGTGTCGATTCAGTTCGAGTCTTCTTCCCGTGGATTTCCGAGGAAGACGCTAAAACCCTTTCTGAGTTCCGTGTGGTCTCAAATGTCCGTCAGAATGTCCGTGAAATTCTTACCGAGGTTTATTCCACCGGCGTTTTCGATTGGAAAAGCATGCCGGTTGGCGATACTGCCCATTTATTCAACATTCGAAGAGGCCGTGAGGAGGATATTATCCCTTCCGGAAGAGTCCTTACTCTCGAAGATGCCATTCAAAGACTAAAAGAACGGTCTTTGGAACGATTTTCCGAATATCCTGAAAAGGGGATGGTTACATTCGAGATAGCACGCGGGCTGATGGCTCCGAATCTCATTCCGGAAATAGAGTTGACACAAGCGAACCGCCAGAGAGCGGTCGAAAATGTCAAACCTATCCGCGGAAGAGTTCTCAAAGACCAACGTATCGTAGATGCCCACGAACGGATAACAGAAGAGATTCATCAGAAGCTTGTGTCGCTCGCTATCGCGAAATCAGGAAGATATTCTACAACCCCTTCTGTTTACAATGCTTTTCGTGTTGTTGGACGCTTGTTTTTGACGTTATTACTTATCGTAATATTCTCATATTATGTAAGGAACTATTTTAACGACATATGGACAGATACATCAAAATTCGCCGTGGTGCTCTTTTCGATATGGCTACCGGGGTTGTTCGGTTTTATTTTTAGAATAACGAATTGGCCGGAACTGCTTATACCCATAGCTTTTTCTGCAACATTAATCGCGGTGCTTTTCGGAAGCCAGCTGGGGATTGTCGTTGTGGTAACCTCCACGATGATCCTCGCGGTTGCCGGAGGTAGCTCCGTTTCTTCGATGATAATATTGCTTATCGAGGGCATTGTCGCGGCGGAGATGTTTTCCCATCTCGCGCAGAGACGCCAAAGTATCCGTCCGATAGCCTATACGCTTGTCGCGAGCGTGATAGCAGTAATAATACTCGATTTCATGTCTTTTGTAGAGTTTGGTAAAATGTGGCCAAAGGCTCTTTCTGTAAGCGCTGGAAGCATTTTTGGGCCACTGTTGGCAATCGCTCTTATTCCGGTTTTCGAAAAAATTGTCGGAGTCGTTACTGATTTTACACTGGTCGAGTTTGCGAACACAAACGCGCCGGTTCTTCAGCAATTAGCAATCGAAGCACCGGGGACTTATCATCATAGTATGGTTGTCGGCACTCTTGCAGAAAGGGCCGCAGAGGCTACCGGTGCAAATGCCTTGCTTGCCAAAGTTGGCGGATTGTATCATGATATAGGAAAACTGACCCATCCGGAGTATTTTTCCGAGAATCTTAGCGATGAAAATCCGCATGACAAACTTAGCCCACATATGAGCTTCCTCGTGCTTTCGGCGCATGTGAAAGAGGGTATCCGTCTCGGACGAATCCACGATATTCCGGAAGCCATAATCGACATTGTAAGGCAACATCACGGCGACGCGGCGATGAGGTTCTTCTATGAACAGGCCAAAGTCGGCGATCCATCGGTTACCGAAGATGCTTTTCGATATCCCGGCCCTAAGCCGCAGACTCGTGAAGCCGCCATCATAATGCTCGCAGACAGTGTCGAGGCGAAAATTCGATCCATGAACAAAGTCGATGTTAGTCAACTTACAAAAATAATTAAGGACACGATCGACGATAAATTCGAGACCGGTCAGCTTTCGGAGACTGATATTACAACAAAAGACTTGAATTTGATAACAAAATCTTTCGCTACAATAATGGAGGGCGTTCTACATCGAAGGCCGAATCTCGAAAACCGCGAGATCAAACCACTCGATGGCGGAATATTCGATGAAGATTAAACATGGGAGGTTTTTCCCTGCCTTGGGAATCGTATGTTAGGATATATATTGATACTGGCTTCTTATTTTCTCGTTATGGTTTTCATAAGTAGCTTCT
This sequence comes from uncultured bacterium, assembly GCA_964459995.1. GTDB lineage: Bacteria > UBP14 > UBA6098 > UBA6098 > UBA6098 > CAZSHG01. The sequence goes on from CAYWOR010000014.1 coordinate 32,507, forward strand.
CTTCCGCGGAAAACCTTGTCTTTTCGCTTTCAGCGGACGATATTCGCGAGCTATCCTCGCGCGAAGACCATGATAGCAAATGGCTCTCTGATAGGCTTAAGAAGCCGCGAGAGTTTGCATTGCTTTTCGTGGTGGTTCGAACTTTGCTCTTTACAATAGCCGCTATTCTACTGTTCGCATTATCGAGAATGATTGGCGAATGGTGGTTTGCGGCAGTATGTGCTTTAGTTTTCTGGATAACCGTGGTGCTTTTCGGGTTCGCTTTTCCGGGTGGGGCAATTCGTGGAAATAAACTCGAAAAAGCACTGAGGAAACTTCCCACTATAAGATTTGCTAATGTTCTTTTAGCCCCATTTCTGATTGTCTGGAAAGCAACATTGAGGCTTCTCGCACCAGAAGGAGGCATTGGCGGCCCGTTGGCTATCGAACGCGAGCTTGACGCTCTTATTCCCGACGAAGAGGGCTTTGCGGGGCTGGAGACCGAGGAAAAGGAAATGATTCGCCACGTGGTCGAGTTTGGAGATACCACTGTGCGCGAAGTAATGGTGCCACGAATCGATATGGTTTGTGTTCCGGCGGATGCAACGCCTCGAGAAGCTGTGGAGATGATTTCGGAAATGGGGCATAGCCGTATTCCTATCTACGAAGACAGAGTGGACAACATCGTTGGCGTTCTATATGCCAAAGATCTTCTTCTTGCAATTTCCAAAGAAGAAAATATCGAGAACCTTAGGCAAATTGCACGCGAGCCATATTTTGTTCCGGAAGCCAAAAAAACCGCAAGCTTGCTTAGGGTTTTCAAAAAGGACAGAATGCATATGGCCATCGTCGTGGACGAATACGGTGGAACCGCTGGATTAGTAACAATCGAGGACTTGCTCGAAGAGATTGTCGGTGAGATTCATGATGAATATGACGCCGAAGAGGTTCATATAAAAAAGCTCGACGACAATGCTTATCTTGTGGACGCCAAACTCCAGATTGACGAGATAAATGAAGCTTTGAACATAAATCTGCCCGAAGAGGATGTCGAGACATTGGGAGGATTTATCTATGGCCTCGCGGAGGCTATCCCAGTTCCGGGAGATAAGTTCGAATACGAAGATCTGCTTCTAATTGTGGAATCTGTTCTCAGGCAAAGAGTTAAATACGTGAAGATTATTATAAAGGAATCCGAGGAGAAATAGAAAATGCGCAAATTCAACACGACAATAATCGCGGTTATACTTTCTTGTATCTGTCTTATGGGCTACAACATTGAAGTAATACACTCTGACATTCGCGGTTTCAGCGCCGGTTTCCAGCTTGGGGAATATGAAATTGAACACAATGGCGAATATTCGTCGGTGTTGATCGATGAAATCGGCTGGGCTTCGATTCCGGGAGAGCCGGAGTTGCCGATAGCTTCAGAATTTATCCTTATGAACGAAATTTCGGAGCCGGCGATAACTATTACCTTTGCGACAACCGAGACAATTTATTCTCCACCGCCGAACCCAACCAACGTCCCCCTTTCCGAAAGCGGCCAAAGAAATGGATTCTTTCCGGGAGAATCGCATATTTACAGAACCTCGGGTGTTTTTCCAGACAAGATTGTCGAGATAAATCACGCTGGAGTTTCGCGTGGCTATCGATTAGGCTTACTTTCTGTGAACCCTGTTCGCTACGATTTCCAGCTTGGAGCGTATTTGGTTCATCGCAAGATCGAGTTCGAGGTCGATCTCGGCGGTGAAATCGCGATGCCTTCAGAACGCCTCAACAGTGCACCTTTCGCGAGAATGATGGCCTCCTATGTCTTCAACGGCAATGTTTTACCTTCCACACTGCCCGGCGACCCGGGAACATATGTGATAATTACTCCCGATAACTGCTGGAGCGTGATGGAAGAGTTCGCCCAATACAAAAGGACACGCGGGCACAAAGTAATCCATAAAAGGCTTTCCGAACTCGGTTCACCCCCGTCGAGGCACGACATTAAGAACTATGTTCAGGACCTCTATAACACTGAAAATCCAGCACCTACATTCATGATCCTCGTCGGCGATGTTACCATGAACGACGGAACAGCTGTTCCGGATTATAATTACGGCTATTATTATTCCGGGCATGGCTATTCGTTACTCGAAGGCGACGATTATTTCTCGGATTTATTCTTTGGAAGATGGTCTATCGATAATATCAACGAATGCCGTATCTATTCTCAAAAGGTCAGATGGTATGAGACCACTCCGACTTCAGGCGGTTCGGATTGGCTGACGAGAGCAACGGTAATTGCCACCTATGACCACGCTGTGTCGCCTGTATGGAATGTTCTTTGGGTTCGCGAGCTTCTTCTTAGCTATGGCTATTCTCAAGTCGATACTTTCTTCGAACGCGGTTCGATCGTTCCATCTCCAGCGGAGATTTCTGCACCTATAAACGCCGGACTTGGAATAATTAATTACCGAGGTTGGGCTGGAAGTAATGGTTGGTGGGAGCCTCAATACACAGTTACGGATGTTATGACGCTTAACAATTCTCAGGCTTATCCGGTTGTAACGAGCATAGTTTGTGGCACCGGTGATTATGGGGCTTTTACCGACCCATGTTTTGGTGAGGCTTGGCTTCGAGCCGGCACAGTTGCAACCCCTCGCGGCGGTGCGGCATTTTTCGGCACTACAGACCACGACACGAATACAAGATATAATAATCCTATTAACGGCGGTTTCTATACTAGTCTGTTCGTTCAAGATTTACCACATATGGGGCAATGCGAATGGATCGCGAAGGCCGAGTGTTTAAGGCTTCATCCGCGGGAATATTCTCATATCGAGTTGTATTTTCACAGCTATGGCACTCTCGGTGATCCTGGGCTTATGATGCAACGTTTTGCGCCGGGAATTCTCGAGGTTAGCCACGATGTTATAGAGAATGGCGCATTAGTCCGCGTCGATGTTGCCGAAAGCGGATTCCCTGTCGAGGATGCCACTGTTTGCATGTATCGTCTCGAGACAGGCGATTTTTCCTTCGCACATACCGACTTCATGGGCAAAACCGAGCTGTATGTCCCCGGAGCAGGCGGCGGCAGAATCGTGCTGACCGTTTACGCACCTTTCCATACAACCTATGTCGATACAGTCGAGGTTTCCGGACGTCCGGGGTTTAGGGTTCTCGGATACGAAATCGAGGATACTATCGTCGGCAACGGTAACGGTCTTCTCGATCCAAACGAAATAGCGGTTCTTCGTATAACGGTCGAGAATTACTCGTTCTTGGCAATAAGTCCTGTCGAGGCCTATCTTTGGGTCGATCACCGTGGCGTTTTTGTCCGCGATGAATTCGATTCCGCAACGATCGAGGGTTTCTCGACGAACGAACTTGTCTTCACAATCGAAACGAACGGCGAAGCAACCGGTGGCGGCCCCGCTGTTATGCAACTTCTCTGCGATTCCCGAAACGGCAGGACTTTATTGCCCATAACGATACCGGTTCCGCGCGGTGGAATCTCTATCGATTCCATTCGTGTGAATGACAGTGCGGGCGGGGACGGCGACTGGACTCTCGAACCGGGAGAAAGCGGCAGAGCCTCTGTGCTTATAACAAATCACGGAGCTGGAAACATCGACCCCTTCGCGATAAATCTCTACTCAACAAGCGGATGGGTGAGTATTCCCAGTGGCGATTCAGTTATCGTGCCGACTATTCCGCCTATGTCCTCAGTTTGGTCAAACGAATTCGATGTTAGTGCCCATGACGAGGCTTTCCATGGTTATCCGGTCGGAATAGAGATACATTACAACGACCGAGACCTATTCATCACGACTCAAACTCTCAAACTTGGCACACGTAACTCCGACGACCCCATGGGAAGCGACGCATGGGGATATTTCGCCTACGACCACACCGACATCGCCGCAGGGATTCTTCCGGGTGTATTCGAGGACATCTCCGCCACCGGCACCTTCGTTTCGGTTGGCGACGATGAAAACATCTATCTCGCATTGCCTTTCGAGTTCATCTATTACGGCGAAAGCTACGATACAATTACCGTCAATACAAACGGCTGGGCCGCTCCGGGAATACAACCTTGGTTCATGCTCGATTTCTATAATCTTCCGATACCCGCTCCCAACGGCCCATGGGGAACTCTGGCGGTTTTCTGGGATGACCTAAATCCACGATCCGGCGGTGGCATCTATTATCAAGACCTCGGGGACAGATTCATCGTCCAATGGCAAAATATGGGGCATGTGCGCCATTCCGAAGTTGATAACACCTTCCAGATTGCCCTCTTCGATCAGACAACTCATCCGACACGAACCGGAGATTCCGAAATCGAGTTCAGATATACCGGCACTATTCTCGACCTCGATTCAACCGGCGAATATTCAACAGTCGGAATCGAATCCCCGGATCACGGAATGGGCATCGAGTATCTATTCACAGCCTATTACGATGACGGTGCGGCGCTTATTGACGGCGGCACTTCGATAAAGTTCACAACTAATTGCGGTTCAGCGCTAATCACCGGCCATGTCGATCTCGAAGGCGATGTTCCGACAAGTGCGATTATATCCACCGACCTCGGCCAAATAACCCGCCCGAAAACCTCGGGCGATTGGCGTCTTCTGGAACTCCCTGCGGGGGATTATGTGCTTACCTGCAAAGCGCCCTATCATTTCCCGCGCGCGGAAAGCCTCTCTCTTATCGCCGATGAGCACGCTGTCGTCGATTACGCCCTCAACCATATACCGACTCCGGCGGGGATCGATGTCTCGCAAGGTGAGATTACCGAAATTAGGCTCAATTGGATGTCGGCACCTTCCGCGGAATTGCCTTTTAGCGGCTATCGCCTTCTCAAATACAACGCTCCGGGAGGCTTGCCGGAAATCATCGAAACGTCGGACACTTTTTACATCGACGATTCTGCGGAGACCGGCAGGAAATATTTTTATCGAGTCCAATTCGATTATTCCCGACATTTGAGTTTACCATCGCAGATTGTCGAAGGCTGGCGCGAGCTTAACACATCTGTCGATGAAACCGAACTGCCTAAGGAACTCTCGTTGAACGCCTCGCCGAACCCCTTCAACGCGGTGCTTCGCATAGAAATCGAGGTTCCGGAGGGAGAGGCCGCGAGATTGGATATATTCGATGTTCTCGGACGGCGCGTTTACGAAACGCGGGCAATTACTGGACGAAATGTCCTTCATTGGAAGGGCGATTATGCCGGTGCAGAATTGCCAAGCGGGGTGTATTTCCTGCGAATTTCGACCGAAACGAAGTCGATATGCAAGCGCGCTGTATTGTTAAAATAAACAATTTGTGAAAAATCAAGGGCGATCTGACAAATCGCTAAACGAATAGAAAACAAACACATCAGGAGGTATAAATGACAGAACCTATCATCATCGGCGTATGGGCGCGTGAAATCCTCGACAGCAGAGGCAATCCGACGCTCGAAGTCGAAATCGAACTAGAATCGGGCGCAATTGGCTGGGCCGCGGTTCCAAGTGGGGCTTCTACCGGAAGCCACGAGGCGGTCGAACTTCGCGACGGCGACCCTGACCGTTATCTCGGCAAGGGTGTTTTAAAAGCAATCGATAATGTCAACGAGGTCATCGCACCTGAAATTATCGATCTCGATGCTACCGATCAGCTTGGAATCGACAAGCTCATGATCGACTTGGACGGCACCCCGAACAAGGGCAAACTCGGCGCAAATGCAATACTTGGCGTTTCTATGGCAGTTACACGCGCCGCCGCGAACCATATGGAATTGCCGCTTTATCAATACATAGGCGGAATTAACAGCAGAACTTTGCCTGTGCCGATGCTGAACGTAATAAATGGCGGTGCTCATGCGAGCAACAATCTCGACATTCAGGAATTTATGATGCTTCCCGCGGGTGCTCACAGTATCGGCGAGGCGATTCGTGCCGCAAGCGAGACTTTCAAATCGCTAAAGAAAATCCTCGACAAGCACGGTCTCGTAACTGCGGTCGGCGACGAGGGCGGAATGGCTCCGACACTGAAATCTAACCGTGAAGCGATCGAATTCATCCTTCGCGCTATCGAGATGGCCGGGTATCGTCCAGGTGAGGATATTTGGATAACTATCGACGCCGCCGCGTCTGAATTCTACGATTCCGAAAGAAAGCTTTACTGTTTGAAGGCCGAGAATAAGGAACTGGACTACTCGGGTATGATCGATTATTACGGCAGTTTAATCGCCGATTATCCTATCCTTAGCATCGAAGACCCCTTGGCCGAGGACGATTGGGAAGGCTGGAAAGCTATGACTGCGGCTCAAGGCGACAAAATTCAGATTGTCGGCGACGATATTTTCGTAACTAATCCCGATAGGATTCGCCTCGGTATTGAAAATAGAACAGCCAACGCGGCACTTATCAAATTGAACCAAATCGGCACTGTAACCGAAACACTCGATGCCATTAAAATGTCCCTCAACGCCGGTTGGGGCGCGGTTATTTCGCATCGTTCCGGAGAGACCGAGGACACTTTCATAGCCGATCTCGCAGTGGCGACAGGAGTCGCTCAGATAAAGACCGGAAGCATTTGCAGAGGCGAGAGAATCGCGAAGTATAACCAGCTAATGCGCATTGAAGAAGAACTTACCGGAGTATGGATTTATCCCGATCCGGCGGATATCTACCCAAGATTGCGGAAATATTAAAAATGACCGACAGACGAGCAAAAAGAGAAACTCCATCGAAGGCCAAGTTCCTTCGGTTAGACCCCGAACAACGTCGCAGGGTCTGGCAGAGGGCGCGATATGCCGGGGTGGCTCTCGTTTTGCTCGTGTTGATTGCTATCATTTTCGGAGGACAATCCGGGTTTATCGCAATTTATCGCTACTCCCGCTATGAAAAGATGCTTGAAAAAAGCCTCGATAGTGAGAAGGCGGTAACCGATTCGCTCCAGAATGTTCTCATGCGGCTACGCACCGATTCGGATTACCGTGAGCGCGCCGCCCGTGAGAAACTCCGCATGATAGAGGATGGTGAGATGATTTTCCGCTTCGAAGAGGGGACTCATTAGACTTCTTCTATACGGGATTCGGAAAAGGGCGGTTCGCGAACCGCCCTTTTTTTGTTATTTGAAAATGAATATTTTCGTCTCGTGTGGGGGAAGCTCGAATTCGAGAGGATGGGGATCATAAATCCTTTCGCCCGAAAAAACCTCGGTAACCCTTCCGAGAGTTTTTTTATCGAGTGGCTTTTTATCAGCCGGGGCGAAGGGGTTTTCGCCAAAAACGCGAACCGAGACCGATTGGGGTTCGCCAGAGAGGTTCATCGCTACTATTGAAATTTCGTTTTCAAATCTGCGTTCAACAACTAAGACATTGTTCACATCGTCTAACAGAAGAGGCCGGACAGTTCCGAGCATAAGGCTTTTATTTTTCTGCCGCAGTCCCGCGATGTATCTTGTGGCTTTAAATATGTCCATGTTCCATGTTTCGCGGGAGTCCCATGGGAAAGCTCGCCTGCAGTCGGGGTCTTTTTCGCCAAGCATTCCGATTTCATCGCCATAGTAAATACACGGTGCGCCCGGCCAAGTAAGCATCCAGACTATGGCGAGTTTCGAGCGCCAAGGTTCGCCCTTCGCCATAGTGAGGAAACGGGGCGTGTCGTGGCTTCCGAGAAGGTTCATCGATACGGCATTAACCGGTTGGGGATAATCCGCGACATATCCGCCCAATCTGTCGAGAAAATCGCTCGGCTTGATATTCGACCAAGCGAAAAACTCGATACATGCGTCTCGGAAGCGATAATTCATAACGGCGTCGAATTCTTTGCCATTAAGCCAGGGAGTGCCGTCACCCCAAATCTCGCCAACCGAATAGGCATTCTTATCGATTGCCCTAATCGTGTCTCTGAAGGCTTGCCAGAACTCATGCGGGACTTCGTTTGCGACGTCGAGACGCCAGCCGTCGGCCCCCAACTCCTGCCATTTGCGAATTGCCTTGAAAAGATATTTTCGCACCTCGATATTTGAGGTGTTCAGTTTCGGAAGGGAACCGAAACCCCACCATGCGTCGTAGTTTGGGTTTTCCGGGCCGCGAACCGGATAGGAATGAACATAAAACCAATCGGCGTATTTGCTCTTTTCGCCGTTCTTGACGACATCCTGAAAGATCTCCGAACCGAAACCGCAGTGATTGAAAACGCCGTCGAGGACAATTTTTATCCCCACAGCTTCGGTTTTTTTGTTCAGCTCTTTGAAAATCTCGGTATCGCCGAAATTGTCGTCGATTTTTAAATAATCGTGCGTGTCGTATTTATGATTACTTCCAGCCTCGAAAATCGGGTTGAAATATATTGCACCAACACTTAAATCGCTCAAGTGGCTAATATTGCTGATTACTCCGCGCAGGTCGCCGCCCATGAAATTGTCATATTCCGGCACACTTCCCCATGGGACAACGTTTTCAGGGTCGTTCGAAGGATCGCCGTTAGCGAATCTTTCCGGAAAAATTTGATAGAAAAGAACGCCTCGCGCCCATTTCGGTGTTACGAATAGGGGGGCTTCCTTTGGTGTGAATTTGTAAACCTCGCCGACGGGAGTTCGAAAACTGGCTTCGCTATCGATAATTTTAAAGGAATATTCGACCTTTTTGCCCGATGGAATCGAAACCTCGAACCATTCGAAAGGGTGTTCCGAACAAAGATAGTTCATTGGGATTTCCAATCTGCCAGTCTGAAAATCTTTATATTCGAGACGAACCTCTTGAACATCGTCCTTTTTGACACGAATTCGAATCCAAAGATTGCCATAACCATCGTCGCAAAGGTAGGGGAGAGCTTGCTCATGCCAGATTGCACCATCCATGATTTCGCCATCACCCCGAGCCGATTTTCCGACGAACTTCTCCCAATCGCCCACTGTGATAACGGAATTCTGTCCGCCAAAACCGTCGGGAGCGCTCTTCGGATTATTTGGGTCAGTAATCCAGACATTGCCGTTGACAACGAATTTGTATTGGTATTCGCCGTCGGGAAGGTCGAGAGTTACCTCCCAAATGCCGCTGTTATCTACCATCGGAGTGGCGTCGGTGCTCCATCCGTTAAATGCCCCTGCAAGGTTCACCCTATCTGCGGGGATATTCGGCGTAAAACGGAAAGCAACTTCGCGTGCGAATAATGAGAGGATGAAGAGAATGGATAGTAGTGCGATTTTTCTTATCATTATCAACCTTTCGCCTTTCGCCCCCAGAAGAAGAGGAACGGTGGGCTTCCATAACCGTTTTTGCGAATGGAATCCAAGATTCCCCTGCCTTCGGAAATGATTTCGTCGAACCCTTCACGGCAGGAGAGTCTTTCGATAGTCGTTTCTATTATGCCGATAGGGCGTGCGGTAAATTCTTCGGCGAAGGGGTTTTCGACTGGCCACTCAAACTCGATAACGGCAAGATCATCGAGATTGAGATCGGCTAATTTCGATCTGAGGAATTCTGCGCCGAATGTTTCCGCATGGAATCTTCCAATTTTTCGATCGATAGATGCCGACCAATGGTGAAGGCGCACATTATTGAGGCTTATCTCGTTGCGCGTATCTCTGTGCATCTCGCTGAGAACGAAATTCCCACCCTTGCGAAGCACTCGAAGCATCTCGAAGAGCGCGCAATCGATATCCGGCATATGATGAAGCGAATTCGACATACAGACCGTATCAAAAAATTCATCCTCGAAGGGCATATTCACGGCGTCGGCAAGTATGAATTCGACATCGGGGAAATTCTCGGCAATAATCTTAGCGGAAAACTCTCCGGAATCGAGCGCGGTTATGGACTCGATATTCGAGAATTCAAGAATAGTGTGCAAAAATTCCCCCGCGCCGGTTGCGATATCGAGAACCTTTCCGGCGCGGATATCTTTAAGTGTCTTTTCGAGTAATTCTATCGAGTTCACGAGGAGTTATTTCAAGTAAATGACATCGGTAGAGATTTTATTCATTGAATTTATCGCTTTAATTGAGTAAATCCCCGAGGGCACATCCTCAGACGGTCGCCATATAGTAGTGCCCGAGGGTAGTCTGTCGATCTGTTGGCCGTGAAGATTAAAAATCCCAATTTCGACATCCGAAGGCGCAGTTATTGCGCAGGTGCTATTAAAAGGATTCGGCGAAACGGATATCGAGTTATTTTCGGGGAGCTGTTTTTCGGTAATTCCGGTCGCCACTACAAACCACCAATACTGAGCGAACATATTCGGTGCGCCGATATCGGGGCTATCCCAGCCGCGGAAAAGAAAGCTAACCGTATCGCCCAAATCAATATGGATACCCGCAGTGCCGAAGTCGATGAATATCGTATCCGAGCCTTCCATCATAACTCCGGCTGACCAAGAGCCGAGAGTTATCGAGCCATCGGTGAAATCCCACGTATCATGGGTGTTTCCTGAACCGTAATCGTGGAAAACCAGCATAATTCCTGATGGCGCGTCGGTAAGAACCGCTCCGGAATCCGGTTCGTAGAAAAGCACCTGGGGCGGAGTTTTATCGATATGGAAAGTGAAACTGCTTCCGGCGTCGGGAGTAATTTCGCCGCCGGTATCCTCGATTGTTATCAATGTAACGGTAATGTCGCCATCAAGCCACGGGAAAGGCGGATAAAAAACCAGAGTATCACCCACGGCGGTTAGCTCCGGATCGGCTGTCGTATAACTCGAGCCGTTCACTTCAATAACGGCTGTCGTCGCATCGATGCCTTCAAAATCAGAAAAACCAAGGATGATAAGCGTGTCCTCGGAGACCCATGCACCATTAAAGGGAAAGCGGTATGTCAATCTCGGGCCGCCGGAGACAGTTCCGCCGGAGCGTTTGTAGATTCCTTCCTCTGAAGAGGCGTAATATCTTCTCTCCCCGCCGATAGTTGTTACCGCAAATTCCTCGACATAGTTCGTTAAACTCGAAGAAGGCCAATATTCCCATGTCTCCCCAAAATCGCCAGAACGAAAAACGCCTTCATCGTTTCCAAGTATAATTAAGTCTGGATCGAATGGATCGCATTCGATGCCCCAGTTGTATTCCATAAAGGTCGTGCAGGCGGTCCATGTTGCGCCGCCGTCATTGGAGACGACGACAGAATAGTCATAAGCGATTGCTATTCTGTTCGGATCTGCCTTTGAAACCGATAAGTTCCAAAAACTTTCCCCGAGCATCGCACCGGAATAGACAGAAACCCAATTTGTTCCACCGTTTGTGGTGCGATAAATCTCCGAGCCATCCTCTAATAGAGCATGAAGACCATCGGTATTCAACGCGAAAATGCTCGAAATGTATCCAGAAAAATCACCTGAAGCATCGTTCCATGTTGTTCCACCATCGGATGAATAGGAAAGAACTCCTCCGCCGAAATCATCCTGCGGCAGTGCCCAAATGTAGTTCGGATCAGTATCACAGAAATCCGCATTGCCATAACAAACCCCCAAAAGGACACTCCATGTTTCGCCGCGGTCTGTTGTCTTAATCAATTGGGATGTAGCGTCAACCACAAGAATGGTTCTGAAGTCAGTGGGATGAGTATTGAAAAACCTCGCGCCGATTAGAAGAGTATCCAATGTTTGAAAAGTGTCGCGGGTTCCTATAATCATGTTCTCGTAAGACATTTCATCATACCATGAGAAAACGGCGTCGAGTGGATGGTCCGGCCAAGTTTCAATAAGCCCTCCACCGTCATAAGAAGCGCTTGGAACTACAAGCTCCCAATCGGACTGCGCAAAAGAGGAAAAGGCGATAACGACAATTATCGACAATGCTGTTAGCGATCTCATTTTGCTCCTTTTAGCCTATTTCACATATAGGGCTTTCTGGAAGAATTCTCCAGATTCGGTTGTCATCCTGAAAAGATAGACTCCCGTGCCCAGCTCCTCCGATGGTGTCCAATAGACACTTCCAGCGGGAAGTCTTTCAATAAGACGTCCATCGACATCGAAGATTTCGATTTGTCCATCGCGGGGGGCGGTGATTCTGCAAGCACTGTTAAAGGGATTCGGCGATATGTTCAGGCCGGAGAACGAGGGAAGTCCCGTTTCTTCGATGCCATCGACCTGCGGATAGAACCACCAGCGGTAGGTTTCCTCTTTCGGCGGGCCGTAATCGGGGTTGTCCCAAACACGGAACTCAACCCAGTTTGTGTCGTTAGGGGTGATTATCACACCGGTCATGCTGAATATCACGAAGAACAGCGAATCCCCTTCGGTGATTATCGCCGGATTGCTGGATGTGATAAGACCATCGCCCGCCATGGACAGAATCCAATTTTCGTGATTTGTGCCGGAAAGAAGGTCGCGGAAACGAATCTCTGCGCCGGTTGGAATGCTGGTCATGTTTCCGGAAGGGAAACTCATTGTGAGCATCGGCGGCGTTTTATCGACATAGAATATGTAACTGCTCAAAGTGTCAGGACCAAGATTGCCGAGAGGGTCGGCGATTTGGCGAAGATTGACCTCGACAGACCCATCTGTTAGGCCGGGAATTCTGATGATTACGCTGTCTCCAACAAGCGAAACCTCGGGGGAAGAGCCTGTATAAAGAACGCCGTTTACCTCTGCGCGGAAAGATGAAAGGTCGATGCCGTCTTCATCCTGAAAGAACATCACAATCGGTGTGTCTATCGAAACATAACTTCTGATTAGCGGGAAGAAATCGCGCATAATCGGGCCTTCGCTGGCATTGCCCCAAATCGATATGGCATTCTGCATAAGCCTGTCCTGATTCGGCGTAACCGCGTCGAAATAGTCCCAGCCAAAGAAAACCACCGCGCCCGTGCCGAATTCCTGAAATCCCGTGTGCATATATGAAGAAGCATTGGTAACTACAGGCGTATAACTGCCGTAATAGCTGTAAGCATAGGATGCGTTCATCCCTGTGAAAGTCGATGCTACACCGGCGGCAAGTGGATGTGAGGGCAGAATCACGTTAAGTGTGGTTCCATAAACAGAAGCCGACGTCCCGCCGATGCTGTCGAGACCGGCGCCGCAGATGAAATCCTTGCCGTGAGAATACATGCCGATAAGTAATCCGCCCGCTTCGACCCAGGGGCGAATGATGGGGCCGAGAAATTCTCCGCCGGGACGCCCCATGCTGTAACCCCGCTCAAGCTCCGGAACAATGAAAACATCGATAACGGAGAGGCTTTCCGCTGTAATCGACATATAATCCCAGTATTCGTGAAGCTCGTAGTCGAACTCGGTGGCGGCATCGAGGGCTGAGATGATGTTCACATACTCGCCGGTGTAATCGACATATTCGACCCAGATGCCGATGGTTTTTGTGGCCTGTCCGAAAGCCACAAGAACCCAAAGGGCAAACAGAATAAACATTACTCTCTTCATCATGCGCTCCTTTTTGAAAACATCATTAATTGAAATTAAGCAATTTTCGACTTGAGCGCAAGCAATACAATTCGATTGGGAAAAATTGTTGCTCAAATGGTCAGATAACAAAACCTGTCGCACAAAAACAGTGCAAAATATGTAAGTCCATATCGTCCTATGTTTTGGAAGACTTTTTTTGTGTTTTCAAGACTTACAATGCCTTTTTCAAGACAAACAACGACTTTTTCAAGACATGCAATGCATTTTTCAAGACGAACAACAGCTTTTTCAAGACATACACCGCGATTTTCAACCTATACAAAGGCAATTTCAAGACATCCTTTTCTATTTCAAAGACTTCCGGGAGGATTAAAAAGACATCTCAAAAAAAAAGGCGGCACCTAAGCGCCGCCCGAAAGGATTCTTTAGATAATTTCGTATTATGCCAGCATCAAACGCCGTCCAATCGGTTCAGGTATGGAATCTCCGAATTCCTTTGCGGTGTCGATCCATAACTGGATTGCCTCTTTGGCGTTTCGCAAGGCCTCTTCTTGTGTATCTCCATGAGCCATACATCCAGCCAGCTGAGGGACATTGGCGACGAATGCCTCATCCTCATTGCTCCAGTAAATTATAATCTCATACTTTTCCATCTTGCTCACCGAATCCATATTTTACAATAATTTCTCTTATTTGATGCACTTGATAAGGCTTAGCTTGCGATTTGTCTTTCTGGAGGTTGATTCTCTCAACTACGCCATGTTTCCTGAATAAGTGATGGCTACCGCGGGTTCTTTCGTCGAACCCCAACCAGTGAAGAAGACCGCAAATATCATCGAAAGCAATGTTAGATCAGAATTGCCTTGAAGTATTTTAGCAATCAATTTATCCCATTTGCTCATTCGAGCCTAACACTCTTTCAAGTTCCTCCCTTTGAATATGTCCATTTTGCTCCTCCTCGCAAGCAAAAGTTCTTTCAAAAAAAAGGCGGCACCTAAGCGCCGCCTTTCGATTAGCTGAGAGGGTTAGAGATTAAAAAATCTCAGCCTGTTTGAAGACCATCCATGCAAGCCCAGCGCCGGATGTTGTCTGAAGGAAGATGCCGAAGTCGCCAGCCTGGCCGGTGGTTCCGCTGTTAACGGCCTGTCCTGCGGTCGCGCCTACTCTTACGAAATTGGCGCGTGTAACAGCCGCTGAAGTTCTAACCTGAACAACACCGCTAATAGCAATTTTTGCAGTGTTTCCAGATGTGGCCGCTTCGACAACTACGCCAACAACCGTCTCGCTTCCTGCTGGCGCTTTGATAACGGTAAGGTCTGCTGTTGTGGAGACAGATACGATATCTCCAACGGCAAGGTTTTCGCCGGCGGTTAGTTCGATAACGAGGCCGTTTTGTTTGATGTTCAGATTTCCATTGTCAACAGCTACATGACCGTTGAAGTAGCCGGCGTATTCGCTTGGACCTGTGCGCAGGTTTTCCCCGTAGATTGCGAAACCACCGCCGCCCGCGGCAGGAATCATGCCGTAAACTGCGACATTAGCTGGGCTTAAGGGAGTTGAGCCGTCCGCATACCATGCGAGTTTTGCATAGGAATAGGTTCCGCCTGCAGTTCCATTACCCTCCATAGCTGAAATCGCCGCACCGTAATCCGAATGGTTATAATGCGTGACTGTGATGCCATTCACATTTGATGCAAGATCGATCTGGCTTGTTGAAGGTGCTGTATTGCTTAGTCTTAAACCCTGACTTCCAGAACCGGACCAACTATCGCCCCAGTGGTCGTGAACGAAATCGCCATCGACAATAAGATCGCCTGTGATACGGACTCCACCATTGAAATATCCGGCGTAACTTCCCGTCCCTTGGAAACCATAAACACCGACATCATAATAGTCGGAAGTGTATCCGCCGAGTCCACCCCAGCAGGTTGCAAATTCTTGCGCACCAATTACGCCAAATTGTCCGGAAACTGCGGCTCCAGTATAGCCATAAATTGCAGTGTTCGATATTAAACTTGCATCGACATGCAGATTATACAGGGGGGTTGTGGCTCCAATTCCCAGTCTTGAATTTGTGTTATCCCAGTGTAGATTGTTGTTGTAGGAAATATTGCTTGCCCCAGTCCAGTAGGCGAGTTTATTCGCCACGCCACTTCCGCCGATACCGCCGCCGGTCGGGGTTTCCCATGTCGCAGTTCCGGTAGCGTCGGAGGTCAGGACTTTGCCAACACCGGGAACACCGCCGCGAATTCGAATTTGGCCATCAACATCGAGTTTAGTGGTCGGACTTGTCGTTCCAACACCGACATTGCCCCCTGCAGACTGCAATGACATATTATTATTACCACTATAAGTGCCGATTAGGAAAACAGCATCAGAGGGAGTGGGATTATAATCCCAAATCAAGAATCCTTTGTTGTTCGTTGATTGCCCGATATACAAGAGTGCATCGGCAGTTGTGTTTCCAATTGTTGCTTCTACTTCTGATACCCACGCAGTAATATTGTCGCCGATAATCAATTCATTTTTTGTGGCACTTTTAACTCCAACATGGAGAATTCCAGAGGGAGAACTTGTTCCAATTCCAACATCCCATGTTAGTGTGCTCGGATAGAGATTTGTTCCTGACTGAGACCAGAAACCGCCGCCGCCCGATGGGGTTTCCCATGTCGCAGTTCCGGTAGCGTCGGAGGTGAGAACTTTGCCGAGGCCGGGAGTTCCTGCGCCGGCAAACCTAACACTGCCAGTTGTGTGAAGCTGAGCAGTTGGGGTAATAGTTCCTATGCCGACATTTCCGGCACCGTCTATTGTGGTTCTGATAGCCATATTTGTTCCGAAATGCATCGGAAGGTTTTCATATGACCATATGAAAGGAATACCATCATCCCGAACACCAATTTTGAAACCGTCAGACGAAGTCCTGCCTGTGGCCTCATTCGTGAACATCTGATAGGTATGGGACGAGCCGTTGTCGATATGGACTCTTTCCACCGGGTCAGCAATGCCAATGCCTAAGCTTTCGCTGATATAGACATCGCCGTTGAAGTAGCCGGCCCAAACATTATCATCCGTGTGCTTATATGCCAGCGCACCCCAGATTGACCCGTTGTCCGCAAAAGTTCCGATAACACCGGCGGTGGGACTGTCCAAGTCGTTCGAGTAAGTATCACCGTGAACACCAAAGTGATAGGCGTTGCCCCAAAGACAATGGCCTTTAACAGCGGCAATAGAGTTGTTATATCCATAACCGGTTCCAGCAGTGGAAGCCTCCACGTAGCCGTAAACGCCTGAAGCTCCTGCGGCGGTGCTACTTGTGTATCCATAAACACCATATTTGTTCGAACCCGAATAATAAAGTCCATAGGGTTGGCCTTCGTCGTAAACACGGGCGTTTGTGTTGGTGTTTGCAGAGATGAAAGTTCCGTTATCGGTCCAAAGGCCACCGCCGCCGCCGGCCGATGTCAGATCGACCCAGCTTGTGCCGTCGTAGTAGTAGAGCTTGTTATCGGTCGAGTTGGCGTGAAGGTTACCTTCCAATGCAATTGCAGTGGCTTTAGGTTCGAGATGGAAATTGCCCTCGAACCAGCCGGCATAACCGTCTGAATTTGTGGATTTAGCCCATAATGCATATGAAGTAGGACCGGGGAAAGTATTATCGTATGCCCAGACGGCTGTATATTCACCAACGTTGTTCACATAACCCATCGCCCCCATAACACCAGTTATTGTGGCTGGGTCATAAATACTACCGACAATTGCCCCGCTGAATTCATTTGCAGTATAGGGGATTCTGCTTTGAATTCCATAGGTTCTTCCGGTCAGATTGTCGTTCGAGACGTTCAATATGCCTTCGCCTCTTCCAACCCAACCTGCTACAGGGTCTTGATATGAACCGGTGATTGCAGTTAAGCCTCTGAAATAGCCAGCCCATGTTTTGTTATTTGCCCGATAAGCCAGTGCACCGAAGTTCGAAGAGTTATCATCCGCACCGATAATCGCCGCGGTAGTTTCAGCATCCGACCAGTTGAAGCCGAAGATACCGGCGAAGTATTTTGAATCTGCATTGTTATCGGCATATATGCCGCCGCCACCGATACCGCCATGTGTCCATGCCGAACCAGGTGTTGTTGTTCCAGCAAAGTTCGATGCCCATAAAGCAAAGTAATCGGACGCCTCGTCGGCGGCTACACTGAAATTGCCTGGTTTTGCAGGATTCCAGCCGGGATTATGTATCAAGGAATATGTTCCCTCATCGCGGATTTTTGAATCGCCGAGAGTAGTCCCATCCGGCGTCCAGAGAGGAATGTAATTCGCCGTTCCGCTTCCGCCGATACCGCCGCCGCCGGCCGCTGTGAGATCTACCCAGCTTGCGCCGTCGTAGTAATAAAGGTTGTTATCGAGAGAATTTGCATAGATAGCACCCTCGTTCGCGGCTGGTGCGACATCCTGCGGTTGGATTCTTATACCTTCTGTGAACTCACCACCGTAGTAGTAAGTTCCGAGCTTACCCATGAAGCCGGACTCGAAGTTATAACCTCCAACACCACCGAATTCTCCGCCATTGTATCCCGAAACACCAAAAACACCATAACCACCGTAAGTGGCAAGGCCATAAACACCGTCTACGAACATATCACTGATACCAACAACACCTGCGCCCTGCCAACTATCAGGATGATTTGGTAAAGCAATGCCTGTTGCTAAATAAGCTTTCGAATCCATTCCCCAGCCGCCCTCTGCTTTAAGGGCTGTCCCAAGGTAATTGTCATTCCAGACAAGAATGGTCGTGTCTTGGCCGTTGTCCCAAACCTGCACATTAGCGTTATTGTTCGCGAATATGTAGGGATTTGTCGCATGGTCGGTCCATAGAGAAGAACCCGCGCCGGGGGTGGCCGTCATATCTACCCAGCTGGCGCCGTTATAGAAATATGCTTTATTAGTAACATTATCAGCGTAGATGTCGCCCACAACCGGAGCAAGTGGCTCTGATTGCGGTTCGAGGTGGAAATTCCCCTCGAACCAACCGGCGTAATTGCCCCACACACCTTGGCGCCCGTAAACTCCGATAAAATTGTCGCCGTCATAGTAACCAAGTGCACCGAGTTCATCAGTGCCATTAGAATAAGCACCGAGAACGGCGGCAGAAGGTTCCCCATAGGCGTTATAGTATCCGGCGACACTTGCGGTGTAGTCTCCGCCAAATCCTATAAACCCTTTTACTCCGGCATTCATTTCATCGTATTGCCAAGAAGTAGCATCCCAGCTACCGGTTGGTGAATAGGCATTGATAATAGCGGTTCCAACACCGGTAGAGTAATCGTTTTCGGCATGAATGGCATAATTCTCGCCATAGTCCAAAACCCAAACCATATCGTTATTGTTCGCAAATATGTAGGGGTTTGTCGCGTGGTCGGTCCAAAGGCTTCCGCCGCCGCCGGTTGCAGTTATTGTGATTTCCGGGCCGGTTTGGTCGATATCGATGCCCGCTCCGGCGATAATCGTAGCGCTATCAAGAAGCCAGGCTTCTCCGTCTGCACGGATTTTCTTGAACGATTGAGGAAGGTTCGCTACGCTGTCTGCGATCGCCGCGCGGTAAGCATATGGGGAAGATAGAAGCTTCACCCTTGGAGTTAGTGCTGTTCCGTCAACAACGATTTCGAGCCAATGGTCGGCCTCGAAGGGGATATTGAGAGGTGTAATGCTTCCCAACTCAACATCGAAAAGACCTTTGGTAACAGTAACTTCGTTAACACCGTCATGGGTTTCTTCCCATAGAAGTGTTCCGCCTGTGGCGGCGTCGAAAAGCCGGAAGACCATTTCGAGGTTGCTGTTGATACCGACACCGTCGCTATCAGTCAGTTTTCCTTGATAATTAATCCCAGCCGGGACAGCCAAACAAACCGAAGCGAGAATCGCAACGATTAGAATAGCACCTGAAACTCTGGTAGGCATTGAACCCTCCCTATACTATTGTTGTTAAATTTCATTCACAAAGCCTATGCGACCTTAATTCGCAATTTAACTTACATAATTGATATACGCAAGAGAAAAAAGCGGAGTAATGCAATTTATTCAGTGGGATGGAAACTACCCCTTCACGCTCCCAAGCGTTAGACCGGAGACGAGCCATCGGGAGAGGATGATGAACATAACCACAACCGGAACACTAACAACAAAGCTTCCCGCCGCGAAAAGCCCCCATTGTGTGGACATATTCCCCTGAAACATCTTTAGCCCCACGGGAAGCGTGAACATCTGTGGGTCTTGGAGGATTACCGCCGCCACGACATACTCGTTCCAACTCGCCATGAAGGAAAACAGCGCAGTAATAACTAATGCCGGTGCGGCCAATGGTAAAATCACGCGCCACCATGCGCCGAAATTCCCGCAACCATCTACTCGCGCCGCCTCGATAAGCTCCGTTGGAATAGTGTCGTAATAACCTTTCATTTGCCAGATGCAAAAGGGGAGAGCTGTCGCCGAATAGGCAATCATTAGCCCGATATAGCTATTTATAAGCCCGAGTTTGGCGAGCATGATATACATCGGAAGGAGCAACATTGTCGCCGGAAACATCTGTGTGGTTAGCAAAGACTGCATAACGGCCTTTTTACCGGCAAAACGGAATTTCGAAATTGCATAGCCTCCCATCGACGCCAAAGCGACTCCGGTTATAGTTACCACAGCCGTTACAATTAGCGAATTTAGCATCCACCTGAGAAAGGGGGTCGATGTGAAAAGGTCGGTGTAATTCTTGAATGTCGCGCCGTCGGGGATAATCGACAAATCTGTCGAGAGAAGCTTATCCGCTGGTCTTAGCGAAATTGTAATCACGCGCAAAACAGGATATAGCGTTCCTATCGTCCATAAAATTAGGAAAGCATAAATCAAGAATAGCTTTATTGGCGAATCTTTTCGTTTCATAACATTTACAATTTAACAGCTGAAATTCTTTCGTGCAAACATTTTCTTGAAGATAGGAGCAAAAACTACTCGACAAAATCGAATCGACGGTTTAAATTCCAATCTGATTATTGATTTTTGAAAGGAATCCTATGGTCGTAAAAATTGCTGTTGTGCTCGCTTATGTCGCGATGATCATCTGGCTGGGTGTCGCCGGGATGCGCAAAACGAAATCATTTTCGGATTTCTTCTTGGGTGGGCGCGATGTCGGGCCGTGGTTTACAGCATTCACCTATGGCACGGCCTATTTTTCCGCTGTGATTTTTATCGGCTTTGCCGGCAAAATCGGATGGGCTTTCGGAATTTCCGGCATGTGGATTGCCCTCGGTAATGCGCTTATCGGGACTCTCCTCGTTTGGCTTCTCCTTGGTAAACGTGTCAAAGAGGTTACTCTCAAACTCAATATCCATACGATGCCGGAATACCTCGAATCGCGCTATAGTAGCCCCTTTTTCAAGACCTATTCCGCAGTGGCGATATTTGTCTTCCTCGTGCCCTATACCGCCGCGGTTTTTATGGGTCTCAGCTACCTTTTCGAGGCGACATTCGGGCTTCCATATTGGCTGATGCTTGCCTTTATGGGGGTTTTCACCGGCGTATATCTCGTGATGGGCGGCTATAAATCGATGACAATGGTAGATTTCATCTTCGGGATTATTATGCTTTTCGGTGTCGGTGCGCTCTTTTCGAGCACCGTTACCGCCGGTGGAGGAATGGAGCAAATATTTGCCCATCTTCGCGATATCAACCCACAGCTAACTAAAGCGGTTGGTCCTCCCGGAATCTGGCCGCTCTTTTCTTTGGTGTTTCTCACAAGTGTAGCGCCTTTTGGAATGCCTCAACTCCTTCAGAAATTCTACGCCATTCGCGACGAAAAATCGGTGCGAATCGGAACCTTCGCCTCAACAATATTTGCCTTGTTGATAGCAGGCGTGGCCTATTTCACCGGTGTGCTTACGAGGGTTTTCATCAATCCTTCAAATACTCCCGAAGCATTCACCACGAGCGGCGCGCCGAATTTCGACGCCCTCATGCCCGCCCTTCTGACAAAAGCCATCCCCGGATCACTATCGA
Source organism: uncultured bacterium (assembly GCA_964459995.1). Classification (GTDB taxonomy): domain Bacteria; phylum UBP14; class UBA6098; order UBA6098; family UBA6098; genus CAZSHG01. The sequence goes on from CAYWOR010000014.1 coordinate 53,863, forward strand.
TACTGATTCTTCTGCTGATGCTCTCCGCTTCGATGTCCACACTTGCCGCATTGGTCCTAATCTCAAGCTCGACCGTTACGAAGGATTTATACGGCGGATTAATCAACAAAAAGGCCTCCGATAAACGTCTGACAACACTCATGAGAATCGCGAGCACCTTCTTCATTATATTATCCGTTATCCTTGCGCTCCTGCGTCCGGCGGTTATCGTAACGATATTGTCGATTTCGTGGGGCGCGATAGCATCGGTTTTTCTCGGGCCGTTTCTTTGGGGGATGTTTACAAAGCGGTTCGGCAAGGTTGGCGCGATCGTAACGAGTCTTGTGGCTTTGACGACAACGATGGTGCTCTTCATCGGCAAGTTTCAGGACGCGCCTTCCTCCGGAACTATCGGCATGATGGTTTCCTTGGCTTTGCCGATGTTCATTATACCCTTCTGCAAATCTCCGGCTAAGGCCAGATAGTAAAACTTTCGCGAGAGGGCGGGCTTGTCCCGCCCTTTTTTTTTGTTTATAGAGCCTTTCGTGCTGGTGGTCGATGAAAAGCGCGTGTGGTCAGCCGTTCCGATTCGGTGGTCACACATTCCGATTCGAATCAGAACGATCAACCACTCGAGAAACTAAATCAACCACCCGATAAATTCGATCAACCACCGAAGAGAATCCATCGAACAAGCGCGTTAAACTGATAAACCTTGCATCTCTTTATTTCTGCGAGAAAGATTTCAGCCCAAAGAGTAGTGATGCTTTTCAAACCACACGCAAGCTACATTGTTAATTGCTTTCGGAGAGGAAAATCACCCCAAAAGAAAGGCGGAGTCAAGCTCCGCCTTTGCATGTGGGGTTCTGTATTAGACTATCGCAAAAGAACGAGTGTGCCGTTGCAGATAATCTCGCCGTCGATCATAATGACATAGAGATACAGCCCGGGCAGTGAGGCTTTGCCTGCATTATCTCTGCCGTCCCAGAGCCTTCCGATGGCCTCGTCGAAACGGGTTTGCACAGGCGCTTCGCTTCGCCATATCTCGATATTCCGCATATCATAGATGATAATAGTTGCAGGCTCGCTCATCATCTTCGGATAGGTGAACATTGCGATATCGTTGATGTCGTTGCCGTCCGGAGTGAAGGGGTTCGGCAGAACTGCGCATGTAACATCCGGTTCGAGATAGAAAATCCAATCGAACTGTGCCATATTCGGCTCGCACCAATTCGGAGAATCGCCGATAATAAGGCTTACATCGATAGTGTCACCCGAAACAAAGCTAACACCGGAGTTCTCCGGCCGGAAAATGATCATTCCTCCACCGCCACCGTCGGGATTCCATGTGAAATCGGCGCTGGTGTAAGGGATACCGTTTATTGTCAGCTCCGCTGTTGCGATGTCCACACCGGAGAGTGTCTCGTCGAGATCGATATGAATGTCCTGCTCGCGGTCGCTGGTTTGGCCGTTGGGGATGGGGATTACCATGTTTGCAACCGGCGCGGATAGATCGACAGTGAAAGACCATTCGACACTGGACGAGATGTCGTTGCCGTAGATGTCCTCGACATGGGTCAGGCTGACATTCACCACCGTGGCATCAGTCCATGGCGGTGTTGGACGGAAGATTAGGTATGGGTCGTTCCATGTGAGTTGGCCGTCCGCGGTCGTGTATGTGACGCCGTTGACCACAAGCTCGATCGAAGTTTCAACCACGCCGTCCGGGTCGATTATTTGGAGAACAATGCTGTCGGGATCGCATGCCGTATAGTCGCCGGAATCGGGGCGGATGATGGTCGGCACCGGCGCGTTGGGATCGCGGAAGAACCATGCGAAATGGGTAGTATCGATGTTCGGAATGCAATAATCCGGAGAGTCTTCAGCGACTATCTCGATGACGATAGAATCGCCTGCAACCCAGCTTTCACCAGCGGCTGTAGCGTTAAATATGAGTGCAGGCGGGGCGAAAGTGAGGATTGTGCCATCGATTGGATAGGGGGTATATGGCCCGGGAGCTGTTCCAACGAGGGCGAATACGCTCGATGGATCGACCCCGCTTCCAGCGTCGGTGAGAGTAAACTCGAAGCTCGTCGGCGAAGAAATTTGATCGACGAGAGGAGGAGTAACAACTGTCGGCACCGGAGGAGTGAGGTCGATGAAGAAGCTCCAGCAGAAGGGGAGAGCGTTGACAGAATTGGAGTCGGTGTCGAAGGCCTGATTCAGACAGACATCGACCTCCTGTCCGTCCGTCCAGATGGTCGGCGGGGTGAAAGTCAATGTCGGAGCTGTCCAGTCGAGGATTACACCGTCAACATTATATGCCGTGCCCTCGACCTCGAGAATGAAGGAACTTGCCAGCAGGGGAAGACCGCTGTCAGGCTGGACTATTTCGAGGATTATCTGCTGATCATCGCAGGCCGACCATGTGTTTGCGAGCGGTTCGATGATCACAGGCGTTCCTGTTGGGCAAGGCTCGGTATGGAAAGGCGGATCGAAACCGCCGGCGAAGCTGTCGCCTATAATTATGAACTCCATTGTATCCAATATGCCGGAGCAATCGATGGGTCTGCAGAAGTTATAAGACTCGATATACCAGAAATGGGTAACGCCGCAGGGGTAAGGACCGATGAAGTAGCATGTGTCGGTGATGCCTTCTGCTATAGGATCTCCGTCGATAATGACATTGAAATAGATTGGTTCAGTGCCCGACGGCATCTCCCAACAAAGCTCAACCATGCCGATTCCGACAGTATCATCCGGTTCAGGCGAATGCCAGCTGAAGGGGCCGGGGGCTTTATGGTCGTAATGGACGATGACCGAATCAATAGAACTACAGCCGATCGAATCGGTTATAACAAGTATGAAAGTATCTGTTTGGGTTGGAGCGTAAACAAATGGCCAGCCACTGTGCGCGAGAGTTCCATCGGTGCGGAACCAGCTCGTATCCACCGGGGCAACAGCGCTTCCGGTGAGGATAGGGTCACAGCCGACGGAAGCATATCCAGAGGGACATACGTTTAGGTCTGAACCCGCGCGTGCTGAAGGGTTGCTGATGCCCATAAATACGCTGTCTCGAACCATGCAACCTGTGGAGTCGGTAACGGTGAGGACAACATAGACCGCAGAGGGGGCATATAGTTCGATAGTTGGGTCTTCGATTGTCGGGTCGAGGAAGAGCACTGGCGGCGTCCAACTGTAAGTATAGGGCGGTGTGCCGTCGGTAACTGTTGCGGGAACAACGAAGCTTTCGAAATCGCTCCCGCAGAAAAGTGTATCCGGAATATCTATCGAGACGACCATATCGCAGTCGATGATTATTATCGTCCAGCATGTCGTATCGAAATTGGCGTCGCAGTAATCGGGAGAATCCCCGGCTATTGCGCAGAATGTGATTGTATCGCCACGGTCGAAATCGTAACCCGCGCAAGAGAGGTCGAGTTCGAAATTCTCGGCGACGCCATCCCACGTGATGCATGGATCTCCGACACAGTAGGTATCGAGATACCCTGGACCATCGACCGAGATGCAGACAGTCGAGGGATCGACTCCGCTAAGGGCATCGCTGACATCGAAAGAGACAACAGTTACGAAACCGGGCGCATAGCCGCCAGTGGGCGGAGTGAATCCGCTAAATACTGGCGGGGAATAATCCACAGTGAAGCTGAATACCAGAGGTGAAGCCAAATCTACCCCGTAAACATTTTCGGCATGGAGTAAAGTAACGTTCACGACATCACCGTCGCTCCAGAAACCCGTGCCGGGGGAGAAGATAAGAGTGTTCGGCGCGATGAACCTGAGGTAGGCGTGGGAGGTCGCATAGGAGACGCCGTCCACCACCAGCTCGATAGTCGCCTCGACAATGCTTGATGTATCGTCGATATGGATGATGATGCTTTCCGGGTCGCAGGCGGTGAATGTGCCGTCCAGCGGGCGAATGACGCTGGGAACCGGCCCGCCGCAGGGATAAGTCGAGAAGATTCTGCCGGAGTCGGCAGATACTGCATAATGGGTGTCCGGGTCGTCGTAGTAGATGTAGGTCGAGTCGCCGGTTGTGTCCACCTCGCAAAAATACAGTTCGCTCTCGCAGAAATTCTTCGCGATTATCGCCCAGCTGTGCGTCTCGCCGCAGGGGAAAGTAACAGCGTGGAATGTGTCCGCGATGTCCGTGGCCACAACCGCGCCATCGACTATAACATCGTAAACGAAAGTGCCTGTGCCTGTCGGTGTTCTCCATAAAAGGTTCGTCGATGCCGGTGCGGGGGGTATCAGAGCGCCCGCTGTCGGTGTAACCATTACAGGTGCGCCAACCGGCACGAAATCGACGGTAACGACTATCGTATCGTAATCGTGAGTCGGAACAAGTGCGTCATCGACAACATAGACGATGTAAGTAGTTGTGGTCATTGGACTTACAATTGGGTTCGGATCGGAACTTGAGAAGCCTGCAGGAATACTCGACCACGAATAGGTGTATGGCTCGACTCCGCCATAACCGGTTGGAGTGCATCCAAGCTGAATCGAATGGCCGGGGCAGATTGTAACATCGACCCCTGCGTGCGCATGGACGCTTGGCGGGGGCATGATGAGTGTCCAACATGTATCGAGGGCGTTCGCCTGACAGGTATCCGGATGATCGGCGGCATGAAGACAGATGACAATAGTGTCGCTTAAGGGGAAGGAAACTCCCCAATCGGAGGCTCTCCATGTGAGACATGTGTCATCCGTTATCCAGCCTGATCCGAAAGTATAGGGCACTCCATTGACAGTAAGCTCGACCGAATCTCCGTTAATCTCGGCGACAGTATCGCTAAGGCAGAAATAAATCGACGGTGATGTCGTCGGTGTTTCTGTTCCCGGTGCGGGAGTGATCCCGTAAATCTCCGGTGGAATCAAGTCCATCCGGAATTCCGCGCAGACAGTGTCGATCATAACATGCGCCATAGAGTCTTCGACGCCGTAAATGCAGATTGTTAGCCAATCAAGAGCGCCCCATGGTGTTGTGGGGATAAACTGGTAGAACCCCGATGTCGGTGATATCGGAAGATAGCTCATCTCCGGAGAGGACATGCTGTAAATCGCCGTGCCGTCATTCACGAAACCTGTTGCCGGATCGATTCCGTTGGAGGCTTCGACAAACCATAAAACGCCCTGATAGGAACACGCGCTTATTGTTCCAATTGGCGGGTTTTCCAAAGTCGCTATCGGCGAAGCGAGGTTGACAATCAGTGTCCAGCAGGTATCCGCTGAATTTGGCGGGCAATAGTCGGGATTGTCATGAGCGCCGCGAAGGCAAATATCTATAACCTCGCCATCGGAGAAAGAAAGACCAAGCGTCGCGAAATTAGCGGTGTAATGAGCACCGTCCCATGTTATTCCCGGTGTGCCGGGGGGATAGGAGACCCCTTCGATTGTGATATAAACATCCGTGGTAACTATTCCCAGTCCGGCGTCATTGATATTGAGCGAAACGGTGGGTGTTCCTCCGACGAAACTTCCCGGTGGCGGTGTTATCGCTGTAAAATAGGGCGGCGAAAGGTCGATAACGAAACTTCCGTTGACCGGTGTAGGCAACGGTGCACCAATGATATTCGAGGCCATGAGGCTGTAAGTGTGTGTTCCCTCAGACCAGCAGGGCATCGTTGGTTGGAATGTCAGAACATCTCCGGCGATTGTAAGACGTGAATCGCTTATTGTAATGGGTAAGCCGTCGATTGTAAGCACGATTGTCGATAGATCGATTCCAAGCTCATCGTCGAGATGGAAAATCAAAGGCTGGCAGGTGCATGCCGAAGCCGCAACTCCATCGCTGTTAAGGTCAACAGGTTCGATAATCCAAGCTTCCGGTGTCGTCATGATAATGTAAAACTCCCAACAGAAGCTTGTATCGTTCGGCGGGCAATAATTATAATCAGGAGCGTCGAAAAGGCTATCGAGACAGATTACAACCGTATCACCCGAGCTGAATGAAAGCCCCGTGAAGGTCAGCGTCGGATCGGTCCAAACATAAGACCAGCCGCTAATCGGCACGCCGTCCACAGTGATTGTAATGTAACTGAAACTCGCAGGATCGACACCTGCGGGGATATCCGTGAAGGTCAGTGAAATTCCAGGAGAGGCCTCGAAAAGTGTGTCGCCATTCGCAGGAATAGTATCGATAACAATAGGCGGCTCTAAATCGACAATGAAGGAGCATGGTTCGACAGATGTCCAACAATAGGCGTTGTTCATCCCTTGGACGAGTTCACCTGTTACAATCGCACCATGAGACCATGGAGTCGCCGGAGTATAAGTAACGAAGGTTGTATCGCCGGAGGTTGACAATGTTAACGGACCGCCGGGGTAATAGCTCGTTCCGTTTACCCTGACAATTGTAGATTCCGCGCGGACACCGACGGTTGTATCGATAATTATCCATTGAAACTCTTGGAATTCGCAGGATGTAACTAAGCCGCAAGGATTGGGAATCACAATATCCGCGAAGGGGGAGGGGGAGATGTTTATGAACACCCAATCTGTATCCGATTGCGATAAACTGTCCGTAACAACAAGCTGATAAGTCGTCGGGACGATGGGGGAAACAACAGGATTAGCTGTTGTGCTGACGAATCCGGGGGGATTACTCGTCCACGAAATACTCAATGGTGGAATACCGCCGCTTGCCGCAGGATAACCGCCGATAGTAACGCTCATTCCTTCGCAAATGATAGTGTCCCTTCCGGCTTGAGCCGCGGGAGCGCCGGGCAATAGCACCAACACATCGTCGTGATATGTGATATAGCCGCCGCCGTTGGTCATTCCAAAGCCGGAGTCGTTGACGCATCCGACAGCGTTGTTAAATAATCCGACCACACCGAAATCGATATCGGCAACGAAAGTTATCACTATGGAATCGCCGACATTGGTGCTGAAATAACCCCACTCGAGAATGTCATCGCCAGTCGAAGGATTAAGCACTGAAGTTCTTGTCGCTGTTCCGAACAGCTCGATAGTCGCCGGCAAGGCTGACATATGGAACCCCGGTGGAAGCGTATCGACAATGGTTAAACCGGTGGAAGGATCGCCGCCGTTTTGAATTACGACAATACGCCATGTTGTCTGTGTTCCGCTGTAGGTTGGCGTGTGAAGGCAATACTTCACGATCGAGAATTCGGCGTTGATGGGGATAAGGTTTTGCCCTGCAACAGCGGCATAGGAAGCCCAGTTGGAGTCGAAACCATACATCTGGATCATCATAGTTGTGTCGGCTTCTAAAACATGTCCGCCGGGGTTGAGCGATATTCTCGCTCCGCGATAGGTAGTTCCGGGAATGTTAAACCACGGCCCAGTATATGTCGGTGGGCCGCCGTCGAGTGTAATTGTGCCCTCGAATCCCGCTGGAATAGCGACATTGAGATAGTCGTTGTTGTAGCCACTGGGTGTAAGAAAAATATAACGCTTCGAATATTGTTCCTCTGCCGGAATGAGCATAAATGCCGGGTCACCGAGAGGATTTGTATATGATCCTAAAATATTCGTTCGGCTAACCATCGTTCCACCCATTATAAGCTGGCCGCAGAGGATTGGTTTGTCTGCAGTTATTCTTGTTGGGCTGTCGAGAGTCGGGCCGGAGCAGTCTCCATCAAAAAGCCAGCTTCCAGCGGTGCATGGTTGGCCGTTCCACTCGAAGGTTTGCCCTCTATTCAGAACGATATTAGTAGTTCCACCGGCATCTTGAATGGCGATATTAGTAGCATTTTCCGAAGCGACCAGTTTTAAAACATCTTCCTGCCAGTAGTTTCGTTGTTGAATCGGGAAGGCATTGTAATTAACACCCCATGTCGAGACCGGAGGCATCATTTCGATTAAATAGTCCGCCGCCATGATATCATTAGGAACCAAAGCCAGTTGATTACCCGAAAGCACCGCAATAGGCCGATCCGAGGTAATCACAGAGCCAGTGAGATCATAAAGTGTAGTAGAACTGGGGGAATTCGCCAGAACCTGATAGCAATCATAACTGTTGAGTGTGATGCTCCATGGAACCCCTGCGGCATGCCCGCCCTGTGTCGGGACTGTCGTTGTGATTTCAACATTTGTGCCGTCGAAAGGTGCAATAATCATGAACATTGTCGGGCCGCGGTTCGTGAAGATGGGGTTATATGTTGGAATATTATCCCTCCAACACATAGTGATATATTCCGTTCCAAGACTCGGCACAGGATAAACCAGTGCCATATCATTAGTCGAGCCGGGGGTTTCATAGGACAGAAAATATGCCGAGATGTCTCTATCTGACTGAATTCGAAGCCCTTTCCTGTGAACCGTCTCCGAGGTGCTCACCCAGCGGAAAGTGTCGATAACAACAGTAGCGACACCATTGGGCGGTATCGAGAAAGGAAGGGTAAGACTTCCGTCCCAGTTACGGACCGTGCCGGTTGTGGCGAATGTCGATGTCAGGATTATCATTCCGTTATATGCCGCCAAAGGGTCGCCCCCGGGTTCACGTGCGGCGTTTGCGGGGTATGCGAGGAAGAAATCTCTGCCAAGATTTGTAAATGCAAAACTGGCTGTAACCCCAACCAACAGAAGAATTATTGTGAAAACACGATAATTATTACACATATATACTCCTTAGGAAGAAGAACAATAACCACAGTAGAAAATAACCTTCCTTTTTTCAATGTCAATATAGTAATTGAAAAAACCTTTTTTGCCTTACTTCTTGACTTGAAAGCAAAGGCGAGTATTTTGAGTTCATGAGAATTAGAATGAAAATATCCTTCGATGGAACTGCTTACAACGGCTGGCAAATTCAACCCGATTGCAAAACGATTCAGGGTGAAATCGAGGCCGCTCTTTCGCGGCTTTTCGACCAGCCCATCGCCGTTACTGGATCGAGCCGAACGGACACCGGTGTCCATGCTCTCGGAATGGTTGCGCATACCGATATTCCCCCAAAATTTGAGTTGAACGATCTCGAATACAAGCTTAACGCCATTCTGCCGGAAGATATTGCGGTCCGCGAAACCACCGAAGTCCGCGAGGATTTTCACGCGAGATACTCAGCGAAGGGCAAAAGATATGAGTATCGAATCGTTTTCGATAAATCCCCCAAAGAGAGACTTGGCACTCATCGAATTAACAGACCCGAGTATCTGCCCAAGGTTCAGATGATTCTCGACGACCTCGCCGAGAGGATAGTCGGCATACACGATTTCTCCGCCTTCGCCAGAAAAGCCGAAATCCCAGATAGCCCCAAATGCGAAATAACCCTCGCCAAATGGCAGATTAGCGGCTCCGGGATGGTGTTCGCAATCGAGGGCAACCGTTTTCTACACACTATGGTTCGCTCTTTAGTTGGGGCGATGTTGGACTGCATCCGCGGAAGATTCGCACCGGGGCAATTCGGCGAGATGTTAGTAACCGGCGAGCGGAAATATGGATACGAGGTTGCGCCCGGAAAAGGGCTGTGGCTCGTCGAAGTTTTTTACGATTGAGAGGAAATTATGCCCAGAATCAAGCTCGAAGAAACGATCGAATATCTTTATGACGACATCCAACCTGCACTCGCTAAGGCCGTTAAGGAGATTATCCCCGATGCCGAATTCGAGAGTGGCCCCCTGTTCCGTGCCTTTCTGAAGGAAATCGGACGCCGTCAGCGCGATTGGGTAACGATTCCGAGTAACTTAATAGATTCGACATGGTGAGATGAATCAGAAGCTGAAGGACAACCTTATACTAACCGCAAAAGTCGCCGTTAGCGCGGCTTTGCTGTATTTTCTGCTCACAAAGATCGACCTCGAAAACTTCATCGTCGCAGGACGTGAATTTCCGATGTGGACAATCGCACCGCTGACCTTACTTTTCATCGTTACAATCTTCTTCGGAAGTTGGCGGTGGAAAGTTTTCCTTCGTGCACATGGCATCGAGCAAGGTATTTTAAAGGGCATCGAACTTTATATGGTCGGGTATTTTTTTAACAACTTCCTCCCAAGCGGCGTTGGCGGAGATGTTGTGCGAGGATATTCCGCCGGAAAAAACTGCGGCAAGATGAAAGAGGTCTTTGCGTCGATCGTTGCCGAAAGGTTTTCAGGGCTTCTCGCTTCGTTAGTTTCCGCACTCGCTTTTTTACCGATTGTTAAACCGCCTTCGCCGATACCTATGCTGGTTATCGGCCTAAATCTGGTTTTCTGGGGTGGAACTGTCCTTTTCGTATTCCTGAACCTCGAAGGCTTTCTTCGAAAGATTCTTGGCAAATTGCCATCGGGACTTGGCCACAAAATCGCCGATTTTGTCGAGGCACTCCGTTTTTACCGCAAAGATGTGCCCGCTTTGGTCAAAGGTTTCATCCTGTCGGTTGTTTACCAAGGTGTATTGGTCGCTTTCGTATATCTAATCGCCGTTATTGCCGGAGTAAGCGAGATCCCTTGGACTGCCTATTTCGTGTTTGTGTCGCTCATTTGGATAATTTCGCTGATTCCGATCTCCCTGAACGCTCTCGGTGTCCGTGAGGCGAGTTTCAGCTATTTCTTCGCGATGTGGGGGGCTTCGGAGGCAAAAGGGCTTCTCGTATCGCTGATATTCTTCGGAATAAGCATTATCTGCGGAGTGATTGGCGGTGTGATATGGGTTCTCTCAGGCCATCGCGATAAACGCGGCGAGATGTTCGGTAGCGAAACTGTAAAATAGCTCTGGATACTCATCGGAGGATTTTTCATCTTCGACTCTTTTTTTTCTTGCGTGTTTGTTGTCATATTCATATATTCCGTCGCACAAAGGACCGATAGGCCTTTGATTTGGAAACTGGAGAGGTGTCCGAGCTGGCCGAAGGAGCACGACTGGAAATCGTGTATACCGAAAGGTATCCCGGGTTCAAATCCCGGCCTCTCCGTTAAAATAATCCCCCAAAGAAATTTGAAAAGAACGCCCCCGTTTCACGAGGGATTCCGAGAACTGCATCATCAAGTGAAAATACTCTTGACTTCGATGCACTTACGCCTTAATATTATAACGACATAAATAATCTTCCAGGGGAGGAATTATGAGACTTCGTGCAGGTTTTATTCAATTCGCCATTCTGATTCTTATCGCCGCCGCGGCGTCATTCGCGCAGACATATGTCTCCGGCGCGGTATCCGGGGTCTGGGATTCGACCGGGTCGCCGTTCTACGTGACCGACTCGATCTGTGTGCCCTCCGGTGACAGCCTGCGCATCGGCCCGGGCGTGGAGGTCATATTCCAGGGGCATTACAAATTCTGCGTCGATTCGAACGCCGTCCTCAAAGCCATCGGCACGGCGGAGGACTCGATTATCTTCACCGCGGAGGATACGGTCCTGACCGATTCGACTGGGGGATGGGGCGGAATTAAAATGAGTTTCTTTCCAGGAACATGCGAGTTTAGCTTCTGTGATTTCACTTTTTCTCGAAGCTATGTCATCGAATATTATGGAAGCCTACTATTGCTATCTAATACGCATTTTCATAAAAGTGCGGATGGTTTGTTTTGGGGGGATCATTACGATAGTTTGTCATCTAACGTAATCGAAAACTGTGTATTCAAAGACATATCGAATACCGGAGCTTTTTTATATAGCATGAAAAGAAACAATAAGGCGGTTAGGAATTCCACTTTCGATAACTGCTCTACTGGAGTTTGGTGTGGCGGGGTAAGCCCGAGCATAATTAACTGCGTCTTCGAGAATAATAGAGGTTTCGCTATCGAAGCTAATCCTTTTGGTGCACCACACATTATTGATAGTTGCATAGTCAATAACAATAAAAAGGGAATAAATACTTCGGGATCGTTCGTAACGAACTGTATCGTAACATACAATGATGGAGTGGGCATCAACTATTCAGGCAACGGTTCATTAAGCAATAATAAAATATGGGAAAATACAGACTATGGACTTAAATATTTTAGTGGTGGCAGTAGTATTCATGTTGCTATTCGTAACAACATCATTTTTGGAGGCACCTATATCAGTGCTAATATGGGATGTGCCGAGATAATCGAATTCATTAACAATACAGGGGATTCTCTTGTTACATCAATCGACTCAATTTGGCCTTTCTATTCCTACCTAATAGCCTTTAATAATGCTTTTCTTGGAGAGGGAGTGGTCATAGATACGCCTTGGACTTCGATATTTTCTTACTGCCACTTAAGTAATAACTTACTTTGTTCCCCGGAAGATTTCGTAGATGTCGAAGCCTTCGATTTCCGACTTGCAAGAGGTTCGAGTTGTATCGATGCTGGTATCGATTCGGTATTTTTTGAACGACCGGTTTATGGGTACGACAGTCTTCTGATGTGGGTTCACTACGAAACAACAGCCGCTCCCGGTTCGGACATCGGCGGCCTTCCCCGTCCGCAGGGGGCGGGGTGGGACATCGGCGCATTCGAGTTCCCATACGAAACCGATTCGACAACATATATCCGTCGCGGATGGAATCTTCTGAGCATCCCGACCGACGACCCCGGCTATTTCGCCGAGTTTGCGCCCTTTATCGAGGGGCCGACCTATGAATATGTCAACGACGGCATAGCCTATCGTGAAGCCCTCACTTTTGTGCCGGGCAAAGGCTATTGGTTTCCGGTAGGCTCGGATTACCCGGACACTATTCGCGGCGAGGCTCTCGATTCGGTCACAGGCGAACTTCATGTCGGGTGGAATCTAATCGGCGCGTGCGGGCATTCTGTTCCGGTCGAGGATTTGACCAGACGGCCATGGATTATCCCGCCGGTCTTCGGCTACGATGCCATAACCGGCGATTATTTCGACGCCGACACCCTTCGTCCAGGCAAAGGCTACTGGGTGCTGTCAACAATCGACTGGCCCTTCACCGTGGGGCCGTAAACCATCGCAAATCAATAACATCGAATAGAAGGAGAAAAAAATGTCTCTGGATGAACATTACACAAAAATCGAGGCGAAGAAAAAGGCCTCAAAGGACAAACTCGATGCAAGCAAAAAACATTGGGAAGGCGAAACCAAAAGGCTTCTCGGCGAGTTGCGGCAGTTGGTGCCGAAATGCGGATTGACCGAAAAACAGTTGTCGGAGTTTTCCGGTGTCGTGCCGTCAACCATCAAACGCGTAATGAACTCGCGTTTCACATCGGCTCGATTCGATTCCGTGGTGCAGATTCTCGGCGCGGCGGGTTACCGTATCGAGATCGTGGAATTGGCCCCGAAAGAGGACTTCTGCCGCTCCGAGAGGATGTTTCATCTTCCTCCTGTCGAGGAATAAAATGCCGAAAACACGTGGTAGAATCTTAGTTCTCGTTGACGGAAAGCAATTTTTTTTCGACGGAAAGTAACTACTCATCGATTTAACTTAACTTCTCTGCGACGGAAAGTTATACCTTATCGACAGAAAGTTATTAATTGTCGATAGAAAGTAACAATTCGTCGATAGAAAGTTATCTCTCTGCGCCGGAAAATCAAATTCCTTCGACGGAAAGTAACCCCCCTGCGCCGGAAAGTAACACTTTTTGGGGAGTTCAACCCTTTTTCGAGGAAATATTCGAATATTTGCCGATGGACATCGACCGGAAGCTTTTTATAAAGGAGGCTTCTAAGTTCACTTTCGACACCAATCGCCAAGAAACCGCCATCACGAAAATATTGTTGCGAAATGGCGCGAATACGCGTATCTTTCGATTGCGATGACACGGCGCGAGGAACATATCATCCCCCGAGACCTTTCGTTCGCGAAGGCGCGCGAGTTTTTATTCCCCGATCTCGACAGCATCGACCCGCGGCTGAAGGAGATTTTCACGCGCCAGGCGGGGTCGTCGCTCTTTCTGGTCTTCACGATGATTTTCGCCATGAGCGCTTTCATTTTTCTGCTCAGCCTCGGGTCGAACATCGAGACGCTTGTGCTTGTGCGAAGCCTGATAGCCCTCGTGGCCGGAATGGCGATTATTCTCGGCCTGCACAAAGTTCTTCGCGGCGACAAACGCGACATGTGGCTTCTTGCGTTGTCGGTTGTGTTCATTGCAACATGGGGGGTGGCCAAGGATATCGCGAATTTCGATGTCCTTTTTAACAGCTACGGCATTTTGTATGTTGTCGTTCTTTTTTTCGGGATGATTCTGATGCCTTTCAAACCGAGGGTATCGATGTTTTTGGGGTTGTATTGTGCGATTTTGTATATCGTTTTGTGGTTTGTTTTTGTTCGCCCAGTTTTTGGTGCGGATTTGGTCGAAAGAGTTTTCGGTGACGGGGTGGGAGGGTTCATTCGGAATTGGTTCAGGTCGATGCCCGGTAGTGAAAACGAGGTTATGGGACACTTTAAATTTTATACTGCATGGTATGTTATACAGTATCCAATTTTAGGGGCGATAGCGGCGGTTTTCAGAGCGGCAAATCTGAGGGCTTACATTAAGACTTTCATTGCCGACAAGACAATTGTTACAAAAACAGCCGAACTCGACGCGACAAAAGCCTTACTGCTTAAGCCGGAAAGCCAGCGCTTAGAATTCAAATCGAGCCTGCGGTGGGATTATCGCGAGAACAAAACCAACAAAAAGCTCGAAGAGGTAATTGTTAAAACTATTGCGGGATTTATGAACGCAGAGGGCGGTATTTTGTTTATCGGCGTCGATGACGACGGCAAACCCCTCGGCCTCGACAAAGATTATGCATCATTGGGCAAAAAGGACGCCGACGGAATGGAACTTATTCTATATAGACTCGTCGCGGATTATCTCGGTGTAGAGTTCAGCGGGAATATAACGATCTCCTTTCCAAATATACAAGACATCGAAATTTGCAGTATAACAATCCGTCCAAACGACAAGCCGGTGTTCGTCAAGAAACTTGACGGCGCTTTCTTTGTCAGAACGGGCAACAATACACAATTACTAAATCCGCAGGAAACAATGGAGTATATATCGAAACATTTCGAGTGAGGTTAATTATGAAAGTGCTTAAAAAAGTATTCTCCGTTATTCTGATTGGACTAGGGTTATCGTTGGCATATCCCTTTGTTTTATCTCCAGACTTTGTAAGCGCGGTATTTCTTGTTTTTGCGCTTATGTTTGTCTTCGTCGGAGTTCTTAATCTAATTGGAATGGATGATTTGGAAAGAAAACTGATAAAAATACCGACCGAGGAAAAGCTTGAAAAGATAATAATGGCTGGAAAAAGCAAGTTTTGTCTTAAAGGCACAATAATCTTTCTCGCGGAATATGTAATTGTATTTACAGTTTTATTTCCTATGCTATCTTTCTTTGACTCCTTTTATAATTGGGAATTTTATAAATACTCAGCTCTTGTAGGGTTAATGTTTCTTCCAATATTTGCTTTAGTGGTTATAAGATATTTTATATATTTGTGGAATGTATATAAATTAGAATACGATAAGATGACATCTGAATAAAATAGGGCGGCAAAAGCCGCCCCAATGATGATATAACTATCTGTTAAGGTCGAACAGGAATTTAAGCGTAGTTGCGAAACCGAAATCGCGGGAATTGGAAAGTCCTTTTGCAAGCTCATTTTGAATATAAAAATTCCGACCGAGCATTGCGCCGAAAAATAGGCTCGTAGCCGATTCGCCCTCGACTAATCTATCGCCGAAAATCGGTCCGGATTGACCGCTCATATACTCGATCCCAACTCCGAAAACGGCGCGTTTGTCGAAATTCTTGAAAATCCCGCCGTGCGCTCCGAAACCGTATTCGAAGCCGTTACCGGAAACCATCTCGAAAACCGGATGAGCAACCAGTGTGAATCCGCCGACATGGAAAAGGTTCGGCGCGGAAATCTCGAAAGCGACCTCTTTGCCGCCGAAATTGTTGACACAGGCCGCGATTCCGTCGAGAGTGTAAGCGCCGTCGCGCCTGGAGAGAATATTGTAGCTCGCACTTACTGAGACCTCGTCAACCGAGAACTCGCCGCGCGCTTTTTCGGCAGAGCCCGCGCCGAGATGCATCGAGAAACGGTCGGCAATTCCGTAATAGAAATTGACATTTGCCATAAGGGCATCGCTATCGGGAGATTTCATTTCGTTAAATGAATATTCTCCGAAACCCTCGACTGCGAGGGTGTTACGAGGATATACCATCGGCCTTTCCGAGAGGAAAAGGTAGGTATCGAAACATGCGGCCAACGAACCAACGAAAACAAGTGCCGCGAAAATCAACAATCTCGCTCTCATAACTTCCTTTCAATTCGGGATGTTTTGCCCTTCTCGACCATGCATCCCGTTAACAGGGCCGAGAGTTTTTCAATTTAATCTTTTGCCTGTCAGAATCAAGTAAAAAGCTGAAATTGTGGGCAGTTATTATTATATGCCAAATCGTATAATCTGAGAACAGGGGTCAGTTAATTCGCGACGAACGGCCTATTTAAGATACACGATCCGTTTCGTCGCCGCCTGTCCCGTAGGGGCGAGGTCTCCTCGCCCGCCGACCCGCGCCCGGACGAGATACACGCCACTGCCGAGGGAGGGGTCGGGTTGCCAGACGAATTCGCAATTATTAATAGACACGGCGTCTCGCCGTGTGTCGAGCGGGACGCTC
>CAYWOR010000015.1:0-63433 GCA_964459995.1 uncultured bacterium
ATTCGTCAGGTCTTGAATATCGTCTCGCCGGAGTTAATCACCGCCAACGAGGAGTTCCACGGCTACCTCACCGAGGGCGTAGATGTCGAATATCAAAAGGACGGCATAACTCGCGGGGACAAAGTAAAACTCGTCGATTTCGAGAACCCCGGCAACAACGAATTCCTCGTGGTCAATCAATACACGGTAATCGAGGACAACCACAACCGCAGGCCGGACATCCTGCTTTTCGTCAACGGCCTTCCCCTTGTGGTTATCGAGCTTAAAAACGCCGCCGACGAGCACGCAACGGTTCTCAGCGCTTTTGAGCAGATACGAACATACAAGAACGAAATACCTTCATTGTTCACCTACAACGCTCTAATCGTCGTTTCCGACGCATTCGAAGCAATGGCCGGTTCTCTTTCCTCCGGTTTCACGCGGCTTAATCCATGGAAGCTGAAGGACAGCGAAGAAAATCTGGAGCATATCACCGATTTAGAAATTCTTATCGATGGCATGCTGAACCCTGCGACGCTTCTTGAACTGGTTAAATATTTCACGGTTTTCGAGGAAACCAAAATGGAGGATGAAAAGACGGGGCAGGTATTCGTCAAGCCGATTAAGAAGGTTGCTTATTATCATCAGTATTATGCGGTGAAAAAGGCTTTTGAGACCACCAAGATTGCGACTTCGGAATCCGGCGATAGAAGAGCGGGGGTTATCTGGCATACGCAGGGAAGCGGGAAATCGCTCTCGATGGTTTTCTATACCGGCAAACTTGTTTTGGGGTTGGATAACCCGACTGTTGTCGTAATCACCGACCGCAACGACCTCGACGACCAGCTTTTCGATACCTTCTGCTCCTCGAAACAGCTTCTCCGACAAACACCTGTTCAAGCGGAGAGCCGCGCCGATTTGATGAATAAACTCAGAGTAGCTTCGGGCGGGATTGTATTTTCGACAATTCAGAAGTTTTATCCTGAGGAGGGCGAGGCGGTATATCCTCTTCTCTCTGATAGGTCGAATATCGTTGTTATCGCCGACGAGGCGCACCGTAGCCATTACGGATTCAAGGCAAGAACGATTGATTTGAAGGACGCTGACGGCAACCCGACCGGGCAAAAAGTTACATACGGATTGGCAAAGTTCATTCGCGACGCACTGCCGAACGCCTCGTTTATCGGATTCACCGGAACGCCGATAGAGTTCACCGACAGGAACACACCGGCTGTCTTTGGAAATTACATCGATATTTACGACATCGAGCAGGCGGAGGCGGACAAGGCTATCGTAAAGATTTACTACGAAAGCCGGATGGCCAAGGTTCGGCTCGAAGAGGAAGGGAAAAAGCTAATAAGGCAACTTGATAAGGAGCTTGAAGAGGAGGATTTCGACGCTACGGAGGAAGCGAAGGCCAAATGGACGAAACTGGAGGCTATCGCCGGTGTTGACCCTCGAATAAAGAATGTTGTCGATGATATGCTGTATCATTTTGAAGCGAGGCGCGAGGTTTTCCCCGGCAAGGGGATGTTCGTTGCGATGAGTCGCCGAATAGCCGCGAAGGTTTTTGATGAAATCGTTCGGCGTCATCCCGACTGGCACGACGACGACCCAAAGAAGGGCAAGATTAAGGTTGTGATGACCGCCGGAGCTTCCGACGGCCCGGAGTTATCGAAGCTACATACAACGAAAGACCAGCGCCGTTTGATAGGCGATAGATTCAAAGAACCCGAAGATCCTCTGGTATTGGTGATTGTTTGCGACATGTGGCTTACGGGTTTCGATGTTCCGTGTCTCGGCACAATGTATGTCGATAAGCCAATGAAGGGGCATAACCTTATGCAGGCTATAGCCAGAGTGAATAGGGTCTATCTCGACAAACCCGGCGGGCTTATCGTCGATTATATCGGGTTTACCTCCGAACTAAGAAAAGCTCTTAAATTCTACACACAAAGCGGCGGCAAGGGTGACCCGGCTTTGATGCAGGAAAAGGCTATCGAGGTTATGCTCGAGAAGTTGGAAGTTGTGAGGGGGCTTTTCGAAGGCTTCAATTATCGACGTTACTTCGGTGCAGATACGCAGGGCAAACTCACGATTATCCTCGAAGCCGAAGAACATATTCTCGGCCTTGAGGATGGGAAAATGAATCTTTTGAGGCAGGTTAAAGCCCTTTCCGAGGCTTTCTCTCTATCCATCCCCGATGATGAGGCTCTCAAGATAAAAGATGAAGTCGGTTTCTTTCAGGCCGTGAAGTCCCGGCTTGTGAAATTCGAGAAGAAAGGCTCCGGCAGGACGAAGTTCGAAATCGAAACGGCAATTCGAGATGTAGTCGATAAGGCGATAAAATCGGATCAGGTCATCGACATTTTCGAGGCGGCTGGGATAGATAAGCCTGAGATTTCGATTTTGTCCGATGAGTTCTTAAGCGGTTTAAAGAATAAAAAGAACAAGAACCTGGCCCTCGAACTTTTGAAGAAGCTGATAAACGACGAAATTCAGGTGAGGTCAAAGAAGAACATTATCCAGTCGAAGAAGCTTCTGGAGATGTTGGAATCGGTGATAAAGCGATACCAGAATAAACTCCTAACTGCCGCGCAGGTAATCGATGAATTGATTGATATTGCAAAGGAGATAAGATTCGAGGACGAGCGAGGGGGGAAGCTAAATCTATCTTACGAAGAGTTAGCTTTTTACGATGCCCTCGCTGATAACGAAAGCGCACAAGAAGTTCTCGGACAGGAAACGCTTCGTGAACTCGCGATGGTTCTCGTCGATAGGGTCAGAAACAACGCCTCGATTGACTGGGAGATAAAAGAGAATCTGCGAGCCCGTATGCGCGTTATAGTTAAACGCCTTCTCCGTAGATACGGCTATCCGCCCGATAAGCAGGCTATCGCCACGGAGCAGATCTTAAAACAAGCCGAGAACTACGCGGATATCTGGTCGAAGGAAAAAGAATCTTCTAACTGAGATGGTCGAAAAAAAGTTTGGGAAAATGAAAAAATAGTCCTTGACAGATTCGGGTTTTAATTCGTTATTGCTTATAGCTGTTAAGTAACGCAAACCAAACATCCCGCAGAGCGGGAAAGGGGGAAACCATGGCAAACAGACCAAACAAAGCACTCGCGGAGTATATTCATCAGGGCGATCTGATTGTTATCGCCGACGACAATGCTATCGCCAACGGCTATCTATGGGCGCTTGTCGCGGCCACTCGCACACGGCTCGACGCCCTCCTCGCTGACCTCAAGACCAAAGCCACAATTGCCGATACTGTCGGCCCGGCCTACGACCTCAAAGTCGAGGAAAAGGACGGTTTCGACCTCGACGCCGAAAAGGCATTGAGCATGCTCGCAGTATATATCGAGAACGCCTTCCCCGACGACGCGGCGGAGCTCAACCATATCCTCCTTCTCGACAAGGATTATCCCGCCGACGACGAAAAGGCGAAACAGTATCTTACCTCGGTGCAGGCGGCACTCGCTGTGCACGACAATGTTGCCTATCCGATTCCGCCGGCATACATCGCCGCTATCGACACCGCGACAACGAGCTTTATCTCGGCCCTCGCCGAAGTAACAGACCTTTTCGAAAATCGCAGAACGGCAATTCAAGACCGCAATATCGCGCTTACAGATTTCATTCAGGTATTGTCTCCGATTAGAAAATGGCTATGGAAAACGCTTCCGCAGGGCCGGGAAGACACGCGCCTCATCGATTACGGCTTCGATCCGTATAATAAGCAGTATGGCGGCGGCGGAGGCGGGGAGGAGCCCGAGCCTGAACCGGAGCCGGAGCCGGAGGAATTTCCGGCGTGGCCGGGGCCGACAGGGGTGTTTACGCTAAGATATTGGGGCGAAGGTGTCGTCGAAATTGTTTACGGCGGGGTTCAGGAATCGACAATCGGATGGCTTCATCGAAGTGTTCCGGGCGCCGAGGATTGGATCGAGGTTAACAAACATCTGCCGATGAACGAGGAGGATATTCTGCCATTCCGCGAGATGCATGTCCCGATTGGCATGTGGGAATATCGTTTCATCCCGATGCGCGGTGTCGAGAAGGGTGTCGCGAGCTTCGCGCTTATCGAGGTGGTGTAGCAGGCAACGGCCTACGGCGTGGTTTGTTCGACGCATCGCGAGTCGCTTATAAATAATCCGTCTAAGTCCCCCTTTGACAAGGGGGACTTTTATTTTAGTGGGTTTTGGGTGGGGGGGAGGTGCGATTACCGGTGTTTTTAAATAATGTGAATGCAGATTTATTGCTATCATTTAAGAAAAGGTTTCGAAAATAACACTCTTGCGAGCTTGTTCGGATTAGAAATTGACTCTTACCGAAGCTTTTGCGGTGTGCTCGGGGAATCTTCCCGAATGGGCTTCGAGGATATAGGTCAGGGTCAGAAGTGTTGCGGTTGCGACGTTTATGTCGATATCGAGATTTGCGCGGCCGTTATCGCCGATAAAATCGCCATGCGCCATCTCATAGGGCAATATTCCCGCATCGACATCGCTCTCGACCCGTGAATATCCGATAGAGGCTCGTATAGCGCCCTTTGTGAGGAAATAACTCCCCATCGGGGCGATGGCATATCTTCGAATTGTAACATCATTCACTGGCCAGCTGTCAGTTTGCGCAAGATAACTTAGGTCGGTCGTCAGCTGGAAGGCATTGGAAATCGACCGTGTCCAGATTAAGGAAAGTTCTGTCCCATTAAGATCGTTGCCTATTCGCGAGCTTTCAGGATATAATCTCGCACGCCAAGACCACTCGACCTTCGCGCGGTAGTTGCCCCATTTTAGAGAACTTATCCTGCCTTCTAACGCATATGAATCGCCCCACCGAAGTTCCTCGCCGGTTGTGTATTGAGTATTGCGGTATTTGCTGAATCTGCGGCGGATGTTGAGACTTCGTGAGCCTGCACCGTAACGCAGGTTGCCCTCGGCCACAAAATTTCCTGTTAGAAGATCGGGATTTTCGTTCATATCGCGTGGATCGAGAATAACAGATTTCCCAGTTTCAGCGCGTGTTTGCCCCTCGGCTTGAACAAGTCCGTCTGCGGAAAGTTGTTTCAATATTCGGCTCGCTAGTTTTGTTCCTTGAATCTTTCCGGGTTTTGCAGAAAGATTTGCGCGAAAATCCGAACGGATAACAGGTGTAAAATCTCCGGTGGAGCGGTATTCTTTAAGATATTCACCGCCCGGGAAGGGAATATACTCTCCTCTGTCCTCGTCGAATTCGTAATTGCCAAGCCCTTCGCCAACAAATAGATAATATGGTTCGAGGATTTCACTTTGGTTACGGGAAAGCTCATAGCGAATCCGTCCTGAAATCTGTGGCGAAAGGATTCGAAAACTTCCGTTCGCCGAGGCGAGGTCGGTTATGAGGTCAGATGTTCCAATTTTATCGTTATAATCGCGTCGGGAAAAAGCGAGACTCCACCCGGCGATTTCGCCTTTAATTTTGTAAGCTTTTGTGATCGCACTGAGTTGTCTTGTTTCGCCGAGTGAACTATAGATTTCATCTTCTCTGTATTCGTAAGACGGTGTGATTATTAAGCGTTCGTTTAACTTAAAACTAACCGAAGGTTCTGTGATGTAAAATCGAAATCCGGAAGGTTTGGAATTATCTTCGTAACGCCATCTTAAAGCCGGCATGAAAACCCAATAGTCGCCTGAAAAATCGCCCCATAACCTATCCCAAGTATTCACAGCCGATGTCCGCGAAAAATTAATCGAGCCTTTGTTCTTTTCCGTATTCAGTCTTATACCTGAGTTTATGCGTCTGCTGGAAGTTTCTCCGACCTCATTGTAGCCGTATCCTCCCGATAATTCTAAAGATTGGAGTGGCGAATATTTTAGGCTAACATCTGCGAGTTGTTCGCCGCCACGCGCTCCTTCGAGACCCCAATCGCGAAGGTATTCCGCATCGTCCATTCTGCCGATAACCGCAAACCGCTGTTCTTTGCGACGATAGTTTCCAGCAATGCTAATGTTCCCATAATTCTTTCCGCCTGTCATCAGCTCATGTTTCGATTTGAGTTTGATGTTCAAAGCGCCGCCGGTGTTGTCGTTATCGCCTTTGGTGGATAATCTGTTTCTATCCAAATTTGATGCGGCGGCTTCGGCAGAAATTTGAATATTTTCAGTTGGGGTGAATACCAAACCCGCATCGATTATGGATTGTCCAGCAGGCAGGGGCAGATATTTTAATGGTAAATAACTTCCGTTTCCGATTCCCACCCATCGATAAACACCGCCGGATAGTGAATAATCTCCGTTTCCCGAACCGACATTGGAAAAAAAGACGTCCCAACCGCCAGAACCACCGCCTACCCATTCGAAATGTTGTGTTTCCATTCCCGAATCGACGAGAGCATAATTGCCGCTATCCGAAATCGAAGCCCCCCATACATAAGCGGATTCGGCAACATCGCCCGCGAGTTCTATTATCAGACGCTCCTGTTCTGTCAGGTCGAAGTTTATCGGGTTGTCTGGATCGTCGAGCTCTGTCATTCCTGCAAAATAGAATTTAATATTCTCGTGGGGCGATATCGCGCCGTTTACACCGTAAAAACTGCGTCTGTAATCGAGATCGGTGTATTGAAAATCGACAACTATGCGAGTTTGCGCGCCGATTGGCCTGTTATTTGTGAAAGTGATTTGTCCGAGATTGTAGTCGATTGTGTAGTCGTTGGAAGCACCCCTGCGAAGCTTCTCGCCATCGAGCCAAACAGTTTCGGTTCCTGCAAGAATTTGTATCGAGCTTCTTCTTCCTGCTCTGATTGGATATGGTCCCTGACTTCCCTCGATTCCGTTGAATTCGTAGGTTTCCCAAACGCCTTCCAAAACCGCTCCGACAGCCTCTCCGGAGATTAAATCGGAAGATCCTGACATCCTCACCCCGGATAATCTTCGTTCATAATTTGTGAATTGGGCTTCGGGCGTGAATTTCGCCGTAAAATCGCCAAACGTTGCGCCAAAATGCGGCGAAGAGATGTCGATAAAGACCTGATCGAGTTGGGCGATTTTCTCGGAGGTGCCCTCCGGTTGGATTGGCAAATCCTGATCGCTTAGGACGGCTGTAATTTCTATATTCTCGCCAACCTCGCCATAAGCCTCGAGCTGGAATGCCGATTCTATCGTCGCATCTCTGCGAGAGCCGATTTTTACTCCCCGAAGAAGGCTTCCGGAGTGAACGAGGCGGCTCCCATCTGGAAACATCCCAAGATTTTTCGTCGGAGAAGGGGTTCGATATAGCTGGCCCCCGCTTCCTGTAGGCACCCTGTTTTGGAGCCGCAGAGGAATTTTAATATCGAGATATGAATAGGTAATTCGAAGCGTATCGCACGGTGGTATTTCATGGAAAACTATATTGCCATTGGAATAGTCTAAGATGTAATCTTCGTGTGAAAGAGCATTCTCGCCGCAGAATATAGTGTCGCTGAGTTGTATTATGAAACTATCAGGAAGAGTGATTGCTTCAGAGGTTGGCATATGTAATTCTCGGACACTGCCATATAATGAAATGGCTAATACTATGAATATTATGACAATACTTAGCTTCACTTACTTATACACTTTAAGTGTTTTCTCTTCCACTATGACTATTCTGCCACGTAGTGAAATCTCCGCGATTGATGGATTTGCTTTCAAGCGGAAAGCCCAATCATCGTCAAGCCGCCAGACCCCTCTGTTATCGATTAGACAGAAATTCCCGTCGATAGTTCCTGCTGTGAGTAACCTTGAATCGCTATCCTGCGAAGAAAAGTCTATTATTCTCTGAAAACCGCCGAGAATCGAGTATTCGAGAATCTTATCCCCGACAAGAACAAAAAAAGCATTCTTTGCAAAATCGAATGTAAGTTCGATATTTTCGGGGTAAACAGCTATTGGCAGAGGTTGTGAAATAGGCGTTTTTTCACGCCAATCTTTATACAGCATTAATTCCGCGCGGTCGGAATCCCAGATAAGCATTCGGCCGTCACTGGAAACCGCTATTTTCGAGGGACGAACCGATTCGCCGTCGAGATCGAGGCCAATTCGAGCCGGCGAACGAAGATATTTATCCGTAATGTAAATCGCGGAGCCGCTTCTGTCGGCAATATAGAGCCACCCCGATGCGAAATCCATATCGCAAGGTTCTATCCAGGTTACCGATTTGGAAGTTGGATCTATTTCTGCAACGAGTGTGTCGCCGTCGAAGGCTGTGAGATGGCCACTCGAATCGAGAATGAAATGTCTTCCGGTACCGTCGGCCTCTAACGAAATAGGCTCGATATTCGAAGGCAGTTGAAATTCCATAGCAAGCTCGAACCCTGTGCAAAAGGCCGCTATCGAAAGCAATAAGATTAATATTTTTGCCATTAAATGCCTCCAAATATCTCATCTTCCATGCCGATTCCAATCGAGCGACGTAAATTTGAATCGGCAAGTATTTCGTCTATTGTTAGCTCTCTTGAAGAGCCTTGTTTTTCGAGAATTAAGGCTCGTGAACAAGCCTGCTCTGCAATTCGTAAGTCGTGAGTGATAATAGCCATTCCAACGCCTTCTGCAGTAAGGTTTTCGACGATTTCAAGAAATCTCGCGCGCCCGAAAACATCCAAAGCGGCTGTTGGTTCATCGAAAAAGATATAATCCGGACGGATAGCGAGGACACCGGCCAGCCCAACAAGACGCTGTTCGCCATCGGATAGCTCGAAGGGGGAACATTCGAATTTCAACTCATCCAGTCCGACCTTTCGAAGTGCTCCCACCGCCAATTCACGAGGTTCAGACATGCCGAGTGATTTCGGGCCGAAAGTAACATCATCGAGAACTGTATCTGCAAAAAGCTGACGTGCGGGATATTGAAAACTCAACCCAGCCCTGCCATAGGAGCTGATTTTTCCTGAATCGGCTTTGTAAAGACCGGTAGCGATCCTTGCGAAGGTAGTCTTCCCGACTCCGCTTTTGCCGAGAATTGCCACACATTCACCGCGCATAAGCTGGAAATTCATGTTTGATAGGACTTTCCGCCCATTATAGGAAAAGCAGAGTTTTTCGATTTCGAGCACAGGGGTGGATGAAGAATCAGAAATCGAAAGTCTGCGACGAGGTTCTTCCATTGGCAAATACCCAAGGGATATAGTCTTGCTCGCATGCGCCGGAACAGCCGGAGACTGTGTGATGTGAATTATCGCTGTGCCGTTTCTTTGCCGAAGTTGGATTTCCTCGGCGAGCCTTTTCCTGCCGGCAAAATCGAGATAGCTCTCCGGTTCGTCGAGAATGAGAATTTTCGGGTCGAAAGAAACCGCGGATGCGAAAGCTGTTCGTTCGAGTTCGCCGCCGGAAAGCTCGTCGAGAGGCTTCTTGAGAATATCGCGAAGGTCGAAGGCATCGGCAAGCTCTTCGACGCGATTTCTAATTAAATGGGGTGGAAGACCGTGATTCTCCGGGGCGAAGGCAATTTCGCGCTCCACCGAGGTCGTAAGAATGCCGTCTTCCGGGTCTTGGAATAGGAATCCGACCCCACGCCGAAGGGTGTCGAGTTTCTCCCCATTCGAATAGTCCACTCCGCAATATTCTATCGAGCCGCTTTCAGGTTGAATGACGCCTGCGATAATTAGGGCAAGCGTGGTTTTACCGGAACCATTAGGGCCTGTAATGGCGACATATTCTCCGGGGGCGACATCGAAAGAAATCCTGTCGAGAACCTTCCGGGTGTGAGAATATGATATTTCGCGCAGACTCAACATGAATATAAGATATAGCAGAAACTGTGCTATTGCAAGCGAAGACGTCGCGAATGAAAGAGCTAATATTTAACCCTTCGTTTCGAGAGCGAGGAACTTTTTCGGCGACGACAACAGGAATGTGAATATCAGAATTAGCTGTGGGAGCAACGTTGACATCTCGCTGAAAAACACGACTCCGGTAATGTCATACATCCACGCATTCGCAGGCGGACCGGCAAAAAGGAATATTTCTTGGAGAACGGGGAAGGCTTTCGTGTAATACGAGTATCCCACATATATCGTGCTGACGATTTGCCCGATCGCGGCAAAGATCATGAAATACAAACCCCAGCGCTTTTTGAGAAACACTCCGATTCCGCCGAGAAAGAAACATGCCGAAAGGATAAGCAGAATGTTGCCCGCCCAATTGGAGAAGGTCTGAACCTGCGGCGCTTGGGCGATGATGTTATATGGGAACGGCATCTGGGACAACGTATTCGGCAATTGTAACACCTTGATTCCAACAACAAGATCGATGATGAAATAGATAAGAGCGTAAATTGCGGCGAGAGTTATCGGCCAGAGAGGCCTTTCCGATGGGTTTGTGCTTGGCATTTCAATTTCCTTTGAATGAATCGCTAAGTTTTCGTTCGATTTGTTTAACTCGCTCTTCGATCCGCTTCTCGAGCTTCTCTCCAGTTGGATTCAGAAGCCCGACTCCGCCCGAAAGAAAAGCACCGCCAATGAATCCTGCAATCGAAAGGGCAAAGATCGACACGATAAAGGCGAGCGCAAAATAAAGCTCCCTCGGAAGGTGAACGACGGTATCATCGACGAGGATGGGGTCGGAACCGCTTTTAAAAGGCAACATCATCTCGAATAACTGGGCGTCGTTCGGGTTTTTGAATAGATTGACCGCGCTGAAAAACACCCAAATGCACATGCCAATACCGATAAACAGCAGGATGTAACCCAAAATCTGATGTATTGAAACCGTGCTTTCTTCGATGTTTGTTCCGTGATATTGTTCCATTCAGACTCCATTTGAGAATAACAAATAGCAATATCTGTTGAAAAGCCCAATTTATCAACACAATTCTATCGATGAACCAAAAAAACCGAGAACAACAACCGCCCAAACATTGCCATTTACAAAACTTCCCTCGTTCCAAACCCTTGCAATTGTGCGCACTTGAGCAGAGGGACGAAATACTTTTCCCGTGAATCCTTTCCCCTTGCGCCGACCGAAATCGCAATTTATATTGCCTCTGTAAAAATTGAAAAAACGGAGAAAAAATGGCAGACCAAATAGACAAACTCATCGAAGCCGGACTCATCGTTTTTGGCGGGCAGGTTAGCAACCAGCCGATTAACCGCAATTTTTTCGAGAAGCGCGCCGACAACACTACGCAACCACCCGATAATTTCTGGGCCGGACTCGAAGAAATTTTCTCCAATCTCGCCGTTGGTCGCGAAGAAAACACAATCGATAATTTTATTAGCCCCGTATTTGAGAAGCTCGGTTTCAATAACGCTATTCGACTACGCAATACCGGTGTTAGAGAAGAACGACCCGATTTAATTTTCTTCAATTCAAGAGAGAATTGCGAAGCCGGGTCAAGCGGGGATTCGGTCGAAGGCATCTATTGCATTGTCGAGGCCAAACCGCATTACGCGAACCTCGACCAGCACCAAAAACAACTCCGCGACTACCTCGATAAATACTATGCCCGAAGCGAAAACGCAATCAAATGGGGAATCCTCACCAACGGCTACGAATGGCGGCTCTACCGCTATGGAAAAACCGGCTACCTCGGCTTCAAACTGAAAGACATAGTTACTGGAGAAAACGACGAGACTAACATCGAAGCCCGCAAAACCGCCGCCAAGCTTTTCTATAACTACTTCCGGCGCGAGGCCTTCGAGAACCGCGCCGCATTCCTGAACGAAATAGAACGCGCCGCGCAGGAAGCGCAGGAAAAGGTCAAGGAAGAACTCCACAAGCAGGCATATCCCGCGCTTCTGGCGATCTTCAACGGCTACTGGCGCGAAACTCGAAAGAACGGAAGCCGACCCACCCGCGCCGAAGCCTACGAGGACGCAATCTATTTCGTCTATCGCCTTATCTTCCTGCTGTTCTCGAAGGGCAAGGAACTGGACTTCTTCGTGAACCTGCCGGAGGAAGTCAAAAAGATATTCGGCGAAGAACTCAAAGGCGCGCCCGTTGAAATCGACGAAAGAGAAATCGTATTCGGCGAGTCGAACAAAGAATTCTCCATTCACGCAAGCTCGTTTTTCGAGTCGAAACTCTACGACATTTTCAAATGGGTGAACGAGGGCAACCCCGACCTCGGCGTGCCGCAATACAACGGCGGCCTGTTCCGTAAAAGGCGAATCGACGAGGAGCGTATCGACGACTATTCCATCGCGACAGCCCTCAAGCTCCTGCTCTTCTCGCCCTCCGGGGAAACCCTCGACTACGGAAGTCTCGATGTCCAACACCTCGGCAACATCTATGAGCGGCTTCTGCTGTTCGACGAGCCAAAAACCGGCGCGAGCTTCGACTTCTGCTACAAGGGCAAGGTCGGAAGCGGCAAGAACATCGAACTGAAATTCCCCGCCGAGTGGACTTTCTTCGACGTCGAACCGACCAAACGCAAGAACACCGGAACATACTACACCCCCGACTACATCGTCCAATATATCGTCTCGCACACCGTCGGCGAAAAGCTCTCCGAAATCGCGACTATCCAAAACGATGCGGTCGTTTGCCTCGTCGAAAAACCGCTGGCAAAGATCCTCGACCTGAAAATCCTCGACCCCGCAATGGGTAGCGGCCACTTCCTCATCCGCGCGATAGACTATGTCGCGAACTTCATCGTCGAGCATATCGGCGAACTCGAATTCCACGATAACGGCAACATCACATGCGCACTCGGAGACATCACCGACACCGTCAGCGAGATTTACGGCGAATGGGACGACCGCGAGAAGATAACCCGCGACCTCACCGGCGAGGGCAACGAGCGCTTCTGGGCGAGGCTCATCGCAAAGCGCAACATCTACGGCGTCGATATAAACCCCTTCGCCGTCGAGCTGGCAAAGCTGGCGATATGGCTTCACACATTCAACGAGAAGGAGCCGCTTCAGTTCCTCGACCACCACCTCAAAAAAGGCAACTCCCTCATCGGCTATTTCGATCTGGGCGACGCCGTTCTCGGCTCGGACAGACTGCGCGAGTTCAAGGAAGCCGTCAAAGACATGGCCGCCATCGGAATGCACCGCGACACCGACATGGCCGAAGTCCACGCCTCCGAAGAGCTTTTCAAGAGCGCCGTCGAAAGGCTATTGCCCTTCCAGAACAGAATCGACACCGCCCTCTCTGCGAGACATTTCATGGAATTCGACCGTAGCGGCGCGGACCTCGACGAGCTGATTAACCGAATCGAAACCCTCGCCTTCGACGCCGGAATTCCCGTGGTGGAGCCGGAAGAACCGGAAACCGCGCCCGCCCCCGAACCGACCCCGACAATCTTCGACCCGCCGCGCGAGGAAAGGCCGAAGGACAAACCCAACGGCGACGAGAAACGCCATGTGAAAACCGCTTTGAAGATTGCCGAGGAAAAGCTCTTTTTCCATTGGAAGCTGGAGTTCCCGGAGGTGTGGTTCAAGACGGATTTGAGCGCGGGCGACCCCGAACTGGAGAACGGCGGCTTCGATGTGGTCATAGGAAACCCACCGTATGTCCGCGCCGAAGAAATCGGAGATATAAAAGAAAAACTATCGGCACTATATGAATGCTACCAGGGAACGGCGGACCTATATACATATTTCATCGAACGAGGTTTGAAGAACCTGAACAAAGACGGCGTTTTCTCATACATAGTTTCAAATAAGTGGATGAGGTCGAATTACGGGGAATCCCTGCGCAAATACCTCGTTGATTTCAATATCGAGAAGATTATTGACTTCGGAGAACTGCCCGTTTTTCAGGATGCCGCGACTTTCCCCATGATTATTGTCATAAGTAAAAGCGGTGAAGGCAAAACCTGGTTCGCACCAATTAAAAGACTCGATTTTGAAAGCCTGAACGAAGAAGTGCTTAAGAATAGATACCCCGTAGAAAAAAAATCAATGGATGTTACCGGATATACCCTTGTGCCAATAAATGTCCAGAATATACTCGATAAGATGAAAACCGCCGGAACCCCATTGGGCGAATATGTCGAGGGCAAGATATATCGCGGCATTCTAACCGGCTTCAACGAGGCGTTCATTATCGACAAGGCCAAGCGCGACGTGCTTATCGCCGAAGACCCGAAGAGCGCCGAGATAATCAAGCCCTTCGTCGTCGGCGACGATGTCCGTAAGTATAGTATCAAATTCCGCGACAGGTATTTGATATTGACCAAAATAGGGGTCGATATTGAACGCTATCCTGCGATTTTCAAACATCTTTCTAAATACCAAGATAAACTCGAGAAACGATGGGACAAAGGCAAT
Source organism: uncultured bacterium (assembly GCA_964459995.1). GTDB lineage: Bacteria > UBP14 > UBA6098 > UBA6098 > UBA6098 > CAZSHG01. Next base: position 14,195 of record CAYWOR010000015.1, read on the forward strand.
CATTGGTGGGAACTGCGCAACTGCGCCTACTACGAAGAATTCGAGAAGCCGAAGATAGTATTCAGAGATATTTCCCTACGTGGTGATTTCTACTTCGATAAAAATAACATTTATTGTGTTAATACGCTATACATAATGCCAGGTGCGAACAACTTCTTACTTGGTATCTTAAACTCTAAACTGATAACCTTTTATTACTCCAAGTTCGCTCCATCTTATCTTGGAGGTTATTTTAGGTGGATTTACCAATACGTCGTTGACATTCCCATCCCACAAATCGACCACTCCAATCCGGAAGATGTCAAACTGCATGATGAACTCGCCCACCTCGCCGGGCGCATGACCGATTTCGCCCGCCGCAGATATATCCTCGACGAATGGGACAAGGGCAACGTGACCGGCGGCAGTGTGGAGGAGGGCGAGGTTATGGACATCCTCGCCGAGAGTGGCCGCGAACTCAACCACCGCGATGTCCGCGCCGCCCGCGACGAGAACGCCGCCCGTTTCGACGCCACCGACGCCCTAATCGACGCCATAGTCTATCGCCTCTACGGCCTCACCCCGGAGGAAATCGCAATAGTGGAGGGCTATTTCGAGGGGGGAGAATGAAATACGCAGTAATGGCACTCAATCTTATACGTTTTAGTCTCGAAAGGAAAGAAGAAATATTCGGCATGCTCGATGACCGGCGTTATATCCGTCTAATGGACGGACATGATGACGACGATATCAGCCTATGGAAGAAAGGTTTCGAAGGGGAGAATGACGAGGGTATAAGGGCAATAGTTGAGAATGATTTTTGCCAGAGTCTCGGTAATGATTTCGCCCATATGATGCTTGTAATCAGTGAACGTGATACTATCCATTTTATAGCAAATGAGCAGATTTACTTCCTTTCCGGGGGTTCAAGAAAGAAATGAAGATGACCCCGAAGATAACCGATAAACTACAAACGATCATTCAGGAGGCGATGAAGTGAGCGAAGAAAAACGAAATAAAACACCTTGGTGGCAGATAATATCGGCTTTGGCGACTGCTGGGGCTTTTATCGTAATGGCAATTAGCGTTTGCCAAACAAATCGAAGTATAAACCAAGTGGAAAGCGGTTTAGCTAAAACGGATACAAGTTTATCCTATCTTAGAAAAGATTATCAGCGAAGAAGGCCTTATCTTAATGTTTATCCTCAAGGTGGTTTAGGTTTTATTAGGTTTATGAGTGATAAGAGCGGAGGAAATATTGATTCAATTGGAACGAAAGGAAAACTAATCCTCGAAAACACTTCCGACTATCCTGCCGAGAGAGTCTATTTCAGGTCAACTTGCACGGCAATTGATAACGAAAGCAACTTTAGGGTATTAATAGAGAAGTTTCAGAATGAGGTTCCTGAATACTTTCATTTAGCACCTGGCGAAAGAGATGATAATTATAGTTTCAAATTAAATGTGCCTTTAGCAATTAAGGATAAATTTTCATTGTTCTTTTTAACAAAATTCTCTTTTGAAGATAGGATTTTCTTTTATGTAGTCCACGCGCATGTAAGTGATTTACCCACTTTATCAAAGGATAGTTTTCTGATCATTCGTGAGTTTGACTTAGAAGTAACGAATTTGGGCGATGAAAAAGTAATCGATTCTCTTGTCGTATTGTTGGGACTAAAATAAAATCTACTTTGCACCAAGCGCGACGGGTCGAAATATGAGAAATGGGAAAATGGCAAGACGAAAACGACGAAAAAGAAATAGGCCAAGCGCAGGGTCGGGGAGATGATATTGGGGTCGTGAAAAAAAATTTGGGAAAGGTGAAAAAAGGGGTTGACAGATTTGGGTTTTAATTTGTTATTGCTTATAGCTGTTAAGTAACGCAAACCACAAATCCCGCAGGGCGCGGAAGGAGGGCGTGATGAAGGTCGTCGAGTGTCCACCGTAAGTTTTTCTCCGGAAAAAGGTCTGGTTTGGCGGGTTAAAAGCCTGCTTTTGATCGTCAAATGCCTGATCTCGTGCCCCAAAAGCCTTCCCTGACGATGCAAAAGCCTTTCTCGACCTCACAAAAGACTTCTTTTTCCAAACAAAAGCCTGCAAATTCGTGAATGGGGCCTGCTTTTTAAAAATAAAAGACTGAAAAATCCAAAAAAGGTCTTCTTTTTTCCTAAAAAGGCTTCCCAGAATTAAAGCAAACTACAAAGTAATTGAAAGAAGGTGTTATATGCCAACGGAATACAAGAAATCGAGGATACCTTATAAGTTCGCTTACGATGATTACGATAATTTCCTTCGCGGAATCGAGCTTTTCGCCGACGATCACTCGGGCGACGCGGATTTTTACCCCAATTATGCCTTGATTCCGCCGCTAATCGTGGACTATCACACAAAATTTTCTGCGTATGTGAACGCGCAAAACCAAGAGGACGAGGCGCGCGACGCCTATTTGGACAATTCCATCAAGCCGCTCAGGGATTCGCTTGTCGGATTGAGGCGGCTTCTTCCGGCGCTGTTCGACGACGACTCGATGCTGGCGGATTTCGGCTTGAACGTGGATGTCGAGACGGATGTCGATAAGCTTATAATTCAGGCGGAGATCTGCAGAGACCATTGGGCGGAGCTTTGCGTCCCGGCGGTGCCACCGGAGTATTTGCCGGTGCAGGGCAAGCTGGATGCGGTGGCCGGACTTCTTGTGGCTGTCGAGGATAATCGCGAGGCCTATGCCGAGGCGACCCGCGACCGTGAGATCGCGCAGAACGCGCTGTTGATCTCGCGCGAGGCGATCAACCACGAGGAAAGGCGTTTGTTCAACTGGTATCGCGGTTTATACACGAATCCTGAGGATGAGTGGTGGACGGAGACTCCGTGGGGCAAGTCCAGCGGCGGTTCGGGCGGCGGAGGCGGAGAGGAGCCTCAGCCGGGGAGTTGGGAGGATGCACCGACGAATTTCGTCGTGCGCGAGGGTGTTGCGGGGTCGGCGTTATTGACCGCGGATATTCATCGCGATGCCGACGGGTGCGCGGTGTTCATGGCCGAGACGGATTTGGGCGTGGCGGAACCGCCGATGCGTCCTGGCGAGCCTATCGTCCCGCTGATCCCGCCGCTCGATCCGGGGAAGTTTTCCTATAATCTGAATATTCCGGCGAACCGTCGCGTGTGGTTCTGGATCTGCCATGTCAAGAACGGCGCGTGGGGCGCGATGGCCGGGCCGAAATGGATCGAAGTGATTAAGTAATGTAGAATGATGAATGCATAATGTAGAATTACCCCCCCCCTTGAAAAAGGGGGGGTTTTTATTTTAGGGAATTGGGGTGGGGAGGGGCGCGATTTTTTAGAAGGGGCAAAGCGTCTACTAAGACCGACAGACTTCTGCGGAATTAGCGTTCCAGAGTTGGAGCTGTGAAGGCGAGGGAAAATCCAAGCGCTCGCTAAGTGCTGAATTAGTCAACAGCTCTATTTTATAACCACTGTTTTAGCATCCGGCGCTGTGACAGAAATCGATTCGATCTTAAACATATTTGCTGTGCGCCTCTTTTTATTTATATCTTTGAGCAATACTTTCAGATAATCCTTGAGCCATTTCGGGTCATTGCCTGCATAAAGCCGGACAACCCAATTTCGAGCCTTCTCACCGCGTTGACCTACCACGACAGAGTCAACCGCCGCGCACTTGAAAAACATGTTTATCGCTTTTCGGAGCTTTTTCTCCCACTCATTCGAATTTGAGAAGTCCCACGGTTGGACGAAAGGATGAAATTCATTCTCAATGGGCTGTGAGGTAAGGTTCGTGCGATTGTAACGGAAGTTCATCTCATTTGTTGCTTTGAAATTATTGCATGTTCTACAAAGCGTCTGGAGGTTTTCGATATCATTGCCGCCGCCGTAATATTTGGGCGCAATATGGTCAATCTCTAAAAACCTCTTGTTATCCTCGCCGCAACATAGACAACGATAGCCGTCACGGGCTTTTACTTGCTCTTTTACCTCTTCGCTTGGCTCGTCGTCTACCGGTGGAGGAGTAACAATTGTAATTCCTGTGCCTCCATACGGTTTGCAACTTAACCTGTTGATTACCGCATCGACCTGAGTCTTGAACTGCAGATAGGTCGGGTAGAAAGTCCGCCAGAACCTGTCGGTGCGGTTATATTCATAATCGAGAAGAGTTTCCTCTTCGCTCCGCTTCATATCCTCTGTAAGAATTTGTTGTGCGACTTTGTCCAAATCGTGGTTGTCCCTTTCCTCGAAGGCGAAGAATTCAGGCTCTTGGCAATTCTGGGCGATATGGCGGGTAATAGAGTAGAGATTGCGTTCGAGGTCGCTTGTATTCAGCCTTTCGATGCCCTGAAAACATTGTTCCTTCCATATATTTATCTTTTCGATCTCTTTTTCATCGAAAATTGTGTCTTCAAACGACGAAAGCTGTTCTTTGTGCTTCAATCTGTCGGCGATGAATTTTTTGTATGCCTCGACCTCGTTATCGAAGACCATTATCAAGTCGGATGCCTGTTCAACATCGTCTCCCTCGGTAGCCTCTTCAAATTGAACGCGATACCACCCGACAGGCATTAGAGACATAAATGGACCGACTGCAACATTGATCCCTGAATCCATCTGGGCGGCAAGTCTTCGAAGCAGATCGATGGAAATGTATTTGACAATGCGTCTTGCGCCTCTGGCTTTCTCTGACTCTTCGGTTTCGCCGAAGATTACTACCCAATCTGCCCAGTTAACTAATCCTTGCCAGTTGTCGATGAATGTGACTATCTTCGCGGTGTCTTTGCCGCCGACCTTCGGCCCTCTAAGCGCTCTGCCAACCATCTGAGTGAACAAAATCTCGCTTCGAGTTTGGCGAGTGAGAAAGACCGTCTTGACATCCGGCACATCGGTGCCCTCGGTCAACATTTTTATATTGATCAAGACCTTGAGATCGCCATTTTTGAAGGCTTCGAGGACTTTCGCGTTGTGATCCCGTGTTTTTCTATTTCGTTCATCGACGGTTCCGCCGCGTTCTGTTTGAGAGTATATTGCCCCCGATTTTATACCCCTTTTTTCAAGCCCCTCGGAGATATACTCACATTGAGGCCATCTGTCGGCGAAAATAATGGTCTTGCCGTATTCCTTTTGTTTTTCAATATAAGCACTGACAATGTAGTCGTTGCGCTTGAGGTTCTCAGCCAAATTTGTAATAATATTCTCGGGAATATCCTTGTTCGTTCTTACCCATTCCCTAAATTCTTTTTCGCTGAACTCAGGTGAAAAATCGGTCTGAATCGGTTTCTCGAAAACCGGCTTAGCTAAGATACCTTGCGCGATCAGGTCGTTCGCTTTGGCTTGGTAGATGATCTCTTGCGGATAGATCTTCCAAAGGTGTCCTCTTTTGTTCTCATCGGTGTAGGTCGGGGTCGCGGTCAGTCCAAGGAAGTAGGTGTTTGGAAAGTCCTTGCGAAGCTCGAGCATGAAGCGCCGGTTGCCATCGGCGGGTGTATGATGCGCCTCGTCGAAAATCACAATCAGTTTGCCCTTTGCGGATTTCAGAAAGTTGCGGAGCTTGTCTTGTTTGAAATCGTCATAAGCCCTTTTCACGGTCTGCCATGTCGAAATGACAATATCGTCTTCGCGCTTGATCTGATGAACACGCGAATGGCCCTCGGTTCCCGAAACGACCCTGATCCTGAGTCTGTCGCGCCCGTGAATAGACCCGATATCGTAGCTCTTTTCATGAGTTCTCGGCAAGAATGTGCAAAACGCCTGTTCTAACAAATGATGCGTGTGCGCCATCCAAAGGACTTTGTAGCCCTGATTCAGAGGCCCTGTGCATAGAAAACGGACAGCTGTAAAAGTCTTCCCCGCGCCGGTCGGTAGAGTTAGTATGCACCCTCGCGGCGGCTCTTGATTGCCGAACCAATTGGAGAGGCTTTTCAGAGCTTCGGTTTGATGGGGGAAGGGCGTCACTCTCGACGGTTGCTTGCGCGCATCGTCGAGGTCGATCTCGGCGAAAAATTCATTTATCGGTTGGACGGATGCCATGGTTTCTCCTTTTTTCTTATATACAATTTAAAATATAACGCCTCTCATAAATGTCAACAAAAATTAAGAGTAGAGGATTATCGCAGGTTCGTTTGCCGTTATTCATTTTCATTGACGGCGCGGGCAAAAATGTGTATTTTATCGCAAAACAAAGGAGAAAAATATGGAATACAAGCTCAAGCCAATCGCAGAAATAGTAAAACAGGTCGGACTCGAAGAGGATGATCTCTACTTTTACGGCCCCTACAAGGCCAAGGTTTATCCGCGTGTGTGCTCCTCGGCGCGCGAGAGGGAGAAGGGCAAACAGGTTCTTGTAACCGCAACAACTCCAACTCCGGCCGGCGAGGGAAAAACCACGACGGCGATAGGTTTGTCGATGGGGCTAAACCGAATCGGTGTGAAATCAATCGTAACATTGCGCGAACCCTCGCTGGGACCTGTATTCGGAATTAAGGGGGGAGCAACCGGCGGCGGGATGTCAACTGTGCTTCCTCAGGACGAAATCGACCTTCATTTCACCGGCGATATTCACGCCGTTACAGCCGCGAATAACCTCCTCGCCGCGATGATTGACAATCATATTCAACATGGCAACAAACTCGATATCGACACGCGGAGAATAACCTGGAGCAGGGTTATCGACATGAACGACCGCGCGCTGAGGAATATCGTAATCGGTCTCGGCGGCCGTCAGAACGGTTTTGCCCGCGAAGATAAATTCATCATCTCGGTTGCTTCGGAGATAATGGCAATCCTCTGTCTCTCGGAAGATTTCGACGACATGAAGAAACGTCTCGCGCGGATTGTTATCGGATATACACGTAAGCTAAAACCGGTAACAGCAGACGATATGGGGGTTGTCGGCTCGCTCGCGCTTCTACTGAAAGACGCAATCAAGCCGAATATCGTGCAAACCTCGGAGGGAACAGTCGCGATTATCCATGGTGGGCCTTTCGGGAATATCGCGCATGGCACGAATTCGATTCAGGCGACACGTCTCGCGCAGGCTTATTCGGAGATTACTGTTACTGAAGCGGGGTTCGCTTCGGACCTTGGCGGCGAGAAGTTTATGAACTTCGTCTCGCAGGTCGGGAAATTCAATGTCGATACGATTGTTATTGTAACAACCCTTCGCGCCCTGAAATATCACGGCGGTCTTCCGGCAGACAAACTGGGGGAGAAGGATATCGAGTCGCTCATTCGCGGTTTCGACAATCTCGATGCACATATCGAACATATGCAACAATACGGCGTTCCGGTTGTTGTTGCCATGAATAAATTCGCTGATAACGATTCCGAGGAGATTCGCATCTGCCTAAAACATGTCAACACGAAAGGCTTAGAGGCAGTAGTCTGCGATCCCTATAACGGCGGGGGCGAGGGTTGTGTCGATCTCGCGGAGGTGGTTAAAAACAGCGTCCAATCAGGCGCGAAAGCGACCCCCATTTACGAACCGAATTTGCCGATTCAGGTTAAGATCGAGACAGTCGCACGCAGGGTTTTCGGCGCGGGAATGGTAACTTTCACGCGTCAGGCGCGCTCGGACATGAGGCAACTCACAGACTTGGGATTCGACAAGCTTCACATCATAATTGCGAAGACACCGGCGTCGCTTTCGGACAATAAGAAGCTAATCGGGCGTCCACGCAATTTCAATCTGGATGTCGATAGGGTTTATGTGAATGCCGGCGCGGGCTTTGTGGTGGTAGTTTGCGGCGATATAATGCTGATGCCGGGGTTGCCGTCACGCCCTTCTGCGGTTGACATCGACATCGATTCGGAAGGTAATATCACGGGGCTTTTCTAAAGACCTCACATTCGATTTGATTTGCATCGCGAGTTCTTTCGAGTTATCTTGTGCGAGATTGGAGAACCGATATGCTGATTCTTGGCATCGAAACATCGACATCATTTGGTTCGATCGCGCTTTATGATTCGGAAAAGGGGCGAGTTCGCGGTCATCTCGCGGTGGATATCCGTGCGGCGCATTCCGAAAAGCTTGTGCCATATATCGATTTCCTGTTGCGTGAATCAGGAATAGATTTGCATGAAATCGGCTTGATTGGCGTTTCGATAGGCCCCGGTTCTTTCACCGGATTGCGCGTTGGGCTTTCGACCGCGAAGGGGCTTGCCTTTTCGGTCGATAAACCAATCGTTCCGGTGGATTCCCTCATGGCTTGCACCTATCCCCATTTTCGGCAAGACACAGAGCATAAAATAGCCGCAGTTTTCGATGCCAAGCGTGGTGAAGTTTTCGGCGCGGCGTATAGGAATTGCATTGATGGTTTGCCTGAATGTGTAATCGAGCCGAATATTTTTTCGATAGAAGAATTCCTAAAAATCTGTGCAAATGCAGGAATAAAAGACTTCTGCGGCGATATATATAATGAGAACATTTTCGATTCGATACCCTCCGCAAGCCATTTGCCACCCAAAGGATTTGAGTTGCCTAATGCCATATCTATATCGATATTAGCAAATATATATTATTCTGTTTATGATATGAAACTGAGTAATGACTTATCACCAAAATACTTAAGAAATTTCATTCCGGGCAAGCCTCGATTATGAGACACGCGATAAATACCGCTAACTGGCTGTTCAATAACGGATTAGACAAATCGACAACTTTGTCAATTGCTGTGGTTTGCGGCTCCGGTTTGGCGCAGGCTTGCGATAACTATCTGAACCGAATCGCATCTTGGAATTACTCAGATATACCCGATTTTCCCACAACCACGGTCTCCGGACATGGGGGAGAACTGATTGTCGGCGAGTTGAAAGGCTCCGGGATGAAAACCCTCGTTTTCTCAGGAAGAAAACATCTATACGAGGGAATCGATTCGAATGAACTCCTTTTTCAAGTGCACCTTGCTAACGCATTGAACATCAAGACATTAATTCTAACATGTTCCGTCGGATCTCTGAATCCTCGCACAGGCCCAGGTTCTTTAGGATTGATGCTTGACCAGATAGATTTCCAGTTTAGCCGATTTGCCTCTCGTATGGATGATTCCAGAATGTCGCTCTATCCAATTTTCGACAGGAATCTCGCGGAATCGCTTAAAATAGCGGCTCTGCATGCAAAGGTTGCTCTGACAGAAGGAATATTCTGTAGTGTTCTCGGTCCAACCTATGAAACACCGGCAGAAGTCCGAATGCTTAGGCTCATGTCCTGCGACTGGGTTTCGATGTCCACGACTAAGGAGGCTTCCGAGGCAAAGCGTCTTGGAATGAGTGTTGCAGGAATAACGGGAATCTCGAATGCAATGATTGCCCATTACGAAGGGGGAGAGACAACCCACGACGAGGTGCTCGAAGCCTCTAAAAAATCCTCGGACAACCTTTGGAAGATGCTTTCGATGTTAAACGAAAAAAATCTTTGACCTGCGGTGTTATGATGTTATATTTCGGGAAATCGAATGGAGCATAAAATATGTCTTGGTTTCAGAAAAAAAAGCGTCAAGGGCCAGTAGTTCAATCACCGAGGGAAATACCCGACGGCCTTTGGGCAAAATGCGATTCCTGCGGCGAAATTCTCTATAAACGCGAATTAGCGAAAAATCTCTGGGTTTGTCCGAAATGCTCAAACCATTTTAGCATCGGCTCAAAAGAGTATCTTTCTATTCTTCTCGATGAGGGTTCTTTCGAGGAATTCGATTCCAACGTAAAATCAATAGATACGCTATCATTTTATGATACAAAGTCATATACCGATAGACTTCAAGCGGCATATCACAAAAGCGGCCTTAATGAAGCTGTAATAACAGGAATAGGATCGATAAACTCGACTCAAATTAGCATTGCTATAATGGATTTTAAATTCATCGGCGGTTCGATGGGAAGCGCGTTGGGCGAGAAAGTAACACGGGCGATCGAACGCGCACTCGACAGGAAAATTCCGCTCGTGATTGTCTCCGCAAGCGGCGGCGCGAGAATGCAAGAGTCTATCCTTAGCCTAATGCAAATGGCGAAAACGGGCACAGCACTAACACTTTTGCACGAGGCAGGCTTGCCCTTCATTTCCGTTTTAACCCATCCTACCACAGCTGGTGTGATGGCAAGCTACGCGAGTCTCGGAGACATAATCATTGCTGAGCCATCGGCGTTGCTTGGTTTCGCCGGGCCGCGAGTGATTCAGGAAACAATTGGCCAGGACCTACCCGAAGGATTTCAGAGTTCCGAATTCTTCCTCGAACACGGTTTTTTGGATTTGATAACCCAAAGGTCAAATCTGAAAAACAATCTATCGAAGCTTCTAACATATACTTACAATCCAGCCTAATTATATAGGTTTATAATGCCCATAATTTGCCATTGCAACCTATCATAATAAATATTATGTAAACTAATCTTAGGAAAGCGGTGTTTCTGATCAGCGCTCCTTTTCCCCTATTTCTGAGCAAGCTTTGTGATTAAATTGTTTTGTGAGGATTCTATTTTGGAATTACTACATTCCCGAACCGGCTGGGCAAGGTTTGCCCGCAATATTGACGACAATATAGACATCGTCGCCATATTCGAGCATTTCGCCGTTCTTCCCATTTTTTGTGTAGTAGCTCCCCCAATTTGTTCCGCCGTCATGAAGCAAATTTGGCCCGCAATATACGACACCTATCCAACTCGTGCCGCGTGGACCTCGCCATTCTTCATAATCATAAACGGCATTCATCGGGTCGCGTGCCGGGCCGGGCCATTCATCGAGATATTTGGGAACTAAACCGGCAGGTCGGACATTTGTCCAAACATCGGGTGGGTAACAGCCCTTCTCGGCATAAAAACTTTCGAGGGCTTGGTATATGCGTTTGAGATGAAGTCTTGCCTGAGAATATTTTGCTCGTCTCGAGGCATCTGCATATTTTGGAATGGCTAAAGCCGCGAGAATACCGATAATAAGCATCACGATCATCAACTCGATGAGCGTAAAGCCGAAAAAGTTCTTATTTGTAGCTTTGCGCATCATTTCAACTCTCTAAGTGCAATAGTTGTGCCATTGGAGATTTCAATCATAAACACACTGTTTAAGGGTTTTTCCGATTCAACCCGTCCTCGGAAAAAGTTAGTTTTCCTCTGCAATTTGCAAAACGCAATTCAAACGGTCTCATCATTTAATAAATAAAACCTCTTTCCCCACCGAGGATTTGCCCGAATTCATCCGAAGGAAATAAATCCCTGAAGACAAGCCTCTACAATCGATTTCGATGATATGCTCCCCCTTCGAAATCGCGCCTTCGAGCATGGTTTTGCGCTTACGTCCGAGGATGTCGAACAAGCTGATATCGATATTGGCGATATCCTCGTTAACAGCGATTTTCGCCCTTGCGATAGAATTGAAAGGATTCGGATAGATCGAATTAATCGAAAACTCCGAGGCGCGATGCGGAATAAACTCATCGATACCGGACAGAGAGAATACGAAATTGGCGTCTGCGATTGTCGTATCCGATGGGATCCTATTAACGATAATGACCCGAGGTTCGGTATATCCGAGGCTGTCATTATAGGTTCCAACAAGCCATTTCCCTGACAACGGCGGTAACTTCTCGAAACTAAACTCGCCGACTGAATCAGTGAAAGTCATTTGCCATGCTTTTTTGAAAGCCAGAGACTTATTCTGCGCGACCACGATTGAGCCTTCGACAGGGTCCAAATCGGAATCGAGAACAGATCCAGAAATCCTGTTTCTTATCCATGCCTCGCCGAGGATGAAATTGTTGTCGGTAACAGTATCCCCCACCCCCACCGAAATATGGTCGTGAACCCATGGGTTGACATCATAACCAAAGGTTTCGAGCGTAACTCGATAGGTTTCTGTGGTTGTGCCTTTAACCGGAATTAGATAGTTTCCGAATCTGTCTGTCCTCGCGGTGAAATCGCCATAATCTCCGCCGTCGGCGTATATCCAAAGGCCTTCGTTCTCGGCATCACCAGCAACCGAGGAGTCGATAACAGTTCCTGAAATAGCGGCATCGAGTGGCTGAAGGTCGAAATCCACCCCGGTAACATCACCGGAAAAAGGCACATCGAGCCTTCTCTCCACCGGATATGGGAAATAGCCGGCAGGAAAATTCTCGAAATCGAGAAATCCAACAACCGTGCTCCCCGGAACCGCCGGCACACGGTATTCACCGGTAACCTGATCGTGAATTGTAGCGGCAACATTGAAACTGACCGTATTGAGAGCTAAAATTATAAAGAATCCGGGCACAGGTGTTTCGCCGTCGAGAGTGATATTCCCTCGAATCCTCTGTTCGAGGCTATTGCAGAACAAATCAAGCCGGACACTATCATCGGATGCACCGACAGTAATCATCGAGTTGGCAACAATGTGGTCGCCGTCCAAAGGAACAACCTGCACGATATATGTGCTGTCTCTCTGCGGCACCGTTAGAAAATACCTCCCAGAAGAGTCTGTCATTACAGGGTCTCCCGACATACCGGCATAAATGCAGAATGCCGGATAAATGGCATTAGAGCTATCAATTGCGGAATAAACATTTCCGTAGATGTATGGCAAAACCGGTTCCAGAACTGGCTCCGGCGGAAGAACTTTGATGATTGCGGTGTCCGAACTGCTATCCCCTTCGTCGAGAGCGACGAGGAAGAAATACACTGTATCCAGTGGAACTGGCGTAATGGGCACTGACATGTCGATGGTTATCCTGCATGACATCTCACTATTAACCGCAGAATCGAGGTCGCCAGTGATATGTTCGCCATCGATCCAACCGATTGGTGGAATGCCGTCGATAATCTTGAAAAAAGACTTCATCTCGATAGTTTCGGGAATTCTATCTCCGTTGTTATCGACATAGAGCCTAAAGGCTATCGATTGCCCCGGTTCCGAAAAATCGGCTGTTATAAGAACATTCTGTGGCGGTGAAACAACCACTGTTTCAGCACCATCGATACGAAGATTCGGAAAAGCGCAAACCACAGAGGCTGTTATTGCGACAAAGGCGATGAACCTCGAAATCCTATCCATGAAAACCCACCTTATATAAGGTTATTTTATCAACACTAATCTTGCTTGCGATTCCAACCCCTCGTTTGTTCGAGCGCGTGCGAAATAAAGTCCCGATTGAAGCTCGGAAGGCGGAGTCCAGATGAGCGCATTGCCTCCGAGCCTTTCAAATTGAACCTCCGAGGAAACCAATCTTCCCGAAACATCGAATATTTCGATACTCGCATTCTCCGGTAACTCAATTCTGCAGGAGCTGTTGAAAGGATTAGGGCTTATCCTAAGAGCTTTAGCGTCCGGAAGCTTATCGATACTGTTTTCTTCGATGTCATAAAGCGTATTTCTGAGGATTATTAAAGCATCTCTATCTGCGACGAAAACATAGTTCATATCGGCATGCACATCTCTCGCTCTCCCCTGCGTATCGAAACAGTCATAGGCGACGAGTGAATCTCCGGGAGGGATGATTTTGAAGGGCTGAACACCATCGCGATCGACAGCTACATAAAGCCATTCACCAGCTATAGCCAAGCCCTTTGCGTTGTCTTCGGTGTCGTATTCTGCAACCAAAGCAGGTGCGGCTGGATTCGATATGTCGAATATGAGAATGCCATCTGCATCAGCAGAAGCATAGGCATAATTCCCGGCGACGTTGACTTCGGTATAGTTCTTTCCAGCGCCTGCCGGTTCGGTGGCAAAAGTGGTCATCGCCAAAGGATCGATCACGACGAAGCCGTCGGTTCTATCGCATATATATACGAAAGCCGGTGTTGCGGCGAAAGCTTTCGGATTCGAGGTTGCGGCCTCAGCGAAAACAACCGGACTCTCCGGATTGTAAACGCTAACCTGCGCAAGCCCTGTTGTTGTAAGAACATAACACAGGGACATGTCGAGTTGCACATCGATAGCGTTCCCGCTGACAGCTACCGATGTAACAGGCGTCGGGAAATCCGTAAGCCCATTGGAGCGGAAAATCATAAGGTCATCGGAACCGGCGGCGGCATAGATGTAATTCGATAAATAGAAAGCGCCGTCGAAACTCATTCCACCGCGATAATGGAAATTATGCACCGGCATCGACATATCGGTGAGGTTGAAGGCATCGATGCCGTGAACACCCGAAGCGGTGAGCATTCGAGATCCGCTTGCCCAGATATAGTTTATATTTGGATGCCTGTCCGCTTTACTGATATATGACATATCGGTAGGATCCGATGAAACATCGATTAGCTGAAGTCCGTCAGCGGTAGATATATATAGAATTCCGGCGTGATAATTGACCTTAAGGACAGTCGTAAGTGTCGTTAAATGGTGGTCTATATATGTTGGCGAGGTGGGTGTGGACATATCGACAGAAATCACACCGTAGTTACCTGCGGCAACATAGACAGTAGAGCCGTTCTTATCTATTCCCGAGATTGTAGAGGAACTCGGCGCGGGGTAGCCCGCCACCACAGAAGGCGCATCAGGGTTGCTTACATCTACAACGGTAATGCCCGTGTTATCCGAAGCGATAGCGAGATAGTTGCCAATCACCACACCCTGACGGTAGTAGGAGGTAGTAGGAAGATTTCCCCTAAGCGTCGGTGAGGCTGGATTTGTAATATCTGCAATGCGCAAACCCCCAAGACCGCGCATAATGTAGGCATAATTCCCGGATATTTGAATATCGCTCATTCCGCCATACATCGTTGCGAAAGCCACACGGTTTAGCGACGCCGGGTTAGAAACATCGATGACATGAAAACCGGATAGACGTCCGCCACAATAGGCATAATTGCCCTGCACCTCGACCGTAACAAGCTGATCCGAAACAGCCAATTCGCCACGAAGACTCAAGCTGAGCGGGTTTGTCTTATCGAGGATCACCAACCCCCTATTATTTGCGGCGAGATAGAGGTTATTTCCTGAAATGGCAATATCTGTAACCGGCTCGCCAAGATAATATTTTGACACAAAGGTGCAATTCAGGGAATCTGAGATGTCGAAAACACCGACGCCATAGGGGAATCCGGCATAAAGGTAATTCCCTTCGGCTACGATAAACTCCAAATTTGACCACAGTTGACTTCCGACATAGGTCAGCGGTGTTTCTGCAAAGGTTAGAACAGCGAATAACAATACAAGAACAAGAAGTTGCTTCCTCATTATATTTTCCCTTTCATCAATTCTGGTATCGCATTATAATATTTACACTTAAGTTTTTCGATTGCGATCGAAATAGACGAATTGATCACCAATTCCGTTCCAGTTACTGTTCCAATATTATTGGCAATAAGCCCTCTTTGTTTAATTATATGCTCGAAGTCATCGGTGATATTAGCTTTTATGCCAATTAAATAGCGCGCTTGCGTTTCGGTAAAAAGGAATCGAACCGCATCATTATGACTCGGCAGATTTATCTTTGCGCCGACATTCCCCCAAATACAAGATTCGGCCAATGCAATTGCCAATCCGCCATCAGAGATGTCGTGGCAAGAGGTTATCATTTTATAGGAGTTTGCTTCCCGAATAAGCTCTGAATGCGCTATTTCCAAGGACATATCGACTTTTGGCGGTGTTCCTTTCGGATCGCCGATAATCAATTTTTGCAAAGCGCTTCCGCCAAATTCCGATTCGTCGGTCGCCCCAAGCAGGTAGATAATTGAACCTTCGATAAAGGGAGCGCGGATAATGTTCTCTTCGCCTTCGAGCAAACCTATCATGCCAATTGTCGGCGTGGGATAAATAGGACCATCGGGTGATTCATTGTAAAAACTGACATTCCCGCCGGTAACCGGAATTATGTATTCTCTGCATGCATCTCCAATGCCGCGGATCGACTCGATAAACAGCCAATATCTCTCCGGAATTTCCGGATTCGGGAAGTTTAGACAATTTGTGATGCCTATCGGTTTCGCTCCGGTCGCGATCACATTCCTTGCAGATTCTGCCACCGCTTGCATCGCGCCCATATATGGGTCGAGATAACAATATCTGCCGTTACAATCCGTGCTCGCGGCGATGAATTTGTCCGTGCCTTTGACACGCAGAAGTGCCGCATCGTAACCGGGAACTATCGCCGTGTCGGTGCAAACCTGATGGTCGTATTGTTCATAAACCCAGCGTTTCGAGGCAATCGTCGGCATCGAAAGGACGTCGAGCAATGTTTTCTGCGGATCGAGATTTTCGGTCCGAAGCTCTTCGACCTGCCAATCGTGAATTTTTTCAATATATGCGGGTTTTGCAAAGGGGCGATCATACACCGGCGCTCCCCCACCCAAAACCAAAGAAGATGCCGGAACATCGCAAACCGTCTCGTCGTGCCAATCACAGACAAAACGATCCCCCTCGATGACCTCGCCAATTTGTTCGATATGAAGATCCCATTTTTCGGCTACAGCGATAATATCTTTAGCAAATTCGGCCTTCCCTATTACGAGCATGCGCTCTTGGCTTTCGGACAGAAGGATTTCGTAGGGGGTCATGCCGTCTTCGCGCATAGGGACTTTGTTCAAATTTAACCGTATGCCCACTCCTCCGGATTCTGCGGTCTCGGATGAGCTACAACAGATTCCCGCCGCTCCCATATCCTGAATTCCAATAGCAAAACCCTTTTCGATAATTTCCAGCGTTGCTTCCATCAGAAGCTTTTCGAGAAAAGGATCGCCGATCTGAACACTCGATCTATCCTCGGCAGATTGATCGCTTAACTCTACACTGGCGAATGTCGCACCATGTATGCCGTCTCTGCCGGTCGATGCGCCAAGGATGAACACCGGATTTCCTATTCCCCCAGCTTTCGCCGGCATCATTTTATCGACATCGACAATACCCACGGCCATAGCGTTAACGAGGCAATTTCCGGCATATGCACGATCGAAAACAACCTCCCCACCTACTGTCGGAACTCCGAAACAGTTTCCATAGCGCGCTATCCCTTCTACGACGCCATTGAAAAGGTGTTGTTGTTTGGGATTTCCCAGCTCGCCAAAACGAAGGCTGTTAAGTGCCGCTATAGGCCTCGCTCCCATGCTGAAAACATCGCGAAGAATACCTCCGACGCCTGTCGCCGCGCCTTGAAACGGCTCGAGTGCCGAGGGATGATTGTGGCTTTCGATTTTAAAAACCACAGCTTTTCCATCGCCGATGTCCATTGCTCCGGCGTTTTCCTCGCCAGCACCGGCAAGAACCCGCTCCCCATCGCGTGGGAAGGTTTTGAGATATTTAATCGAGCTTTTATAGCTACAATGCTCGCTCCACATCACCGAATAGACGCCAAGCTCCGCAAATGTAGGCGTTCGGCCGAGATAGTCGATTATTTTACGGTATTCGGCTTCAGTCAAGCCGTGTTTTATTGCCAAATCGAGGGTTACTTCTGGTTCTTTCATCTTCCATTTCCAGTTTGAATTAACGATACATCAATATAGTTTTCTTGACCCTTTCGGTCAAGGATTTCCGCAATTTCTCAAATATGGGCGTCGCCGACCGAAGGTCGGGGGTAGTTCGGCTTCCTATAAACATAACTTACTGTAATACAATATGTTAACTCATGCTATTTAGCAAACCTATGCCTTTGGAAGCCGAAATACCCGGTCTTCTCCGTCGAAAAAAAGTTCGGATGATTCAAACAAATTTCTATGGCGGAGAAGACCCGTAGCCCATAAAAGTGGTTGCATATTTCAATTTTTCGAGGATATTTATTATAATGAAAGCTACAGCCATCATAGTAGCCGCCGGTTCGGGCACAAGATTTGGCGCGGAGATACCGAAAGCTCTTGTTAAGCTTTTCGGCAAGCCACTTGTGCGATGGTCCGCAGAAGTTTTCTGCGAGATCGATACTGTAGAATCGCTAATTGTCATCGCACCGATTGGTTTTGAAAAAGACTTCAGAAATGCTCTTGCCGGATTGAACAAAAAAATTAAAATCACAGCCGGCGGACAAACCCGAACCGATTCAGTGCGTAACGGAATTTCGATTCTTCCCTCAGATTGCGACATTGTCGCGATCCACGATGCCGCACGTCCTCTAATTAGTTCTCAGGAGATAACCGCTGTCCTGTTAGCCGCGGAAAAGCACGGTGCCGCGACTCTAGCCACTCCTGTCTCGGACACCTTAAAACTGGTCGAGAAGGATTTCATAATCGGCACCGTGGATAGAACAAAATTCTGGGGTGTTCAAACACCACAAGTTTTTCGGCGCGCTATCATTGAAAAAGCCCTCTCCGCTTCTCTTGATTCTTCCTCAACCGACGATTGCGCATTGGTCGAAACGATAGGATATCCAATTTATATCGTCAAAGGCTCACGCAGAAACATCAAAATCACCTACCCGGAAGACCTCGAAATTGCGGAAGCTGTTATTGCCCAAAATCGAAAGGTAGATGAATAATGTATGTAAATAAAGAGCTTCTTCGCGAGTTAGCTTCGCTGGAACAAACCGGCAGGACGATTATATCTGCATATATCAACCTTCGTTTGGGTTGGGATAGGGCAGAAGAGGAACTTCGGGAGGAGATCGAACGGCTTGGTCCAGTTCTAACTTCAGAAGAAAAAGAGTATTTCAACACCTCCGTCGAATTCATTTTTGACTATTTTGAGAAACAGCGCGAGAGCAATTTCAATGGTCCCGCTATGGCCTTTTTCATCGATCTCGGCGAGGGCTATTCAACCGGTGTCGAACTCACAATTCCACATAAAACCTCGGTATCGGCCGATAATCAGGCTATCATCATGCCATTGGCGATGGAACTCGACGAGTTCGAACCGGTCGGAGTAATAATAGCCGATGCTTCCGGCGCTAGAATATCGATATCGGCCGGCAAAGTTATAGACGATATGCACGCGATAGACGTAAAAATCCACCATCTTTCCAAAGTCGGCGGATGGTCGCAGATGCGTTATCAGCGACGCAGAGATAAACAAATCCTTCATTTTGCGAAAGATGTTGCAGATGCCGCAGTGGAAATATTCAGCAACCAAAAGGTCAATCGCATTCTGCTCGCAGGACGAGATCGGATTCTGACAGCAATTGAATCAGAATTGCCGCAAAAATGGCGCAAAATGGTTGTAGAAACCATCAAATGGGATCTCGCCGTTTCCGATGACGAATTCATACTTAAAATCGCACCGGCACTCGTACGCGCCGAACGCGAACAAGAACAACAAATTCTCGCCCGATTTCTTTCTGAGTATAGAAGGGGCGGCCTTGCAAAAGCCGGCATAATCCATGTTCAAAAAGCGCTAGAATTAGGTCAGGTGGACACGCTAATTGTCGATCAGGATATCGATAGCGCACTGTTAGAAGAGCTTGTCAGCAAAGCGCAGACTATTTCAGCCTTCGTAGAGTTCGTTCCGCCCAGAAACGCGAAGCTTGCCAAATTTGGCGGTGTTGGAGCGTTGTTAAGATATTCGTTGGATTAATCGACCCATCGAGGAGCCGATATGTTTAAAAATCGAGAAATGCTTGTAATCATAGTCCTTTTAGCCATGATTTCCAGTGTATTTGCGACAAAATACGCTGGCGAATTCACCGATCTCGGCGTTGGAGTCCGCGCCGCTGGAATGGGCGGTTCTTTTACGATGAACAATGCTGATTTACAGGCGTTGTGGTGGAATCCAGCAGGGCTGACAGGACTCTCTGCGAGGCCGCAAGTTTACCTTATGCATGCCGAAATGTTCGGAGACCTATACAAAATCGACGTTGCCGCGCTTGGAAAACGTCTCGGCGAAACCCAATGGGCAATTGGCTTTTTCCGCAACGCCACGGAAAACTTACCATTCACAGATACAACCCTTTTTTACGATTACGGCCCGGACAGAATCCCCGGCACAGGCGACCCCGGCGAAGGCAACGGCACATGGGACCCCGGCGAACAGATACGCCCAGAGGCCATTTATTACCGCTCCGAAGGCGACTATCTTATTACAATCGGCGCGGGAAGACAATTCGGAGACAAACTTCGTATGGGGTTATCTCTCAAGAACTTACAAAGCTACATAGGCGAATACTCCGCATTCGGTTTTGGATTGGATGTCGGCGCGCAATATCAGCTTCAACCAGATTTGCTTCTGGGAGCTTCTGTTCGCGATATTACCGGCACTCATATTCGTTGGTCAACTGGAACATGGGAGACCAAAGCGCCCTCCCTATGGTGGGGCGCACGCTACGAAATACCTATTGAATCTGTCAGAGGCGGCGTTGCCTTCAACGGTGAATTCGAGACCCGTTTCGAGAACTACGATGGCATTATCGAAATCGGCGCGATGTCGCTCGATCCGCACATCGGCGCGGAATTCACGATGCTAAAAAGGGTCCATCTGCGCGCAGGAATCGACCGCAAAGATTTCGCGGCGGGTTTTGGGCTGGGAATCGCCTTTTTCCGCGTCGATTACGCCTTCGTCACAAACAACGAACTCGATAACACCCATCGAATCGGCATAAGCCTCGAAATACCTAAGGTTGAAAAACCAGAACCAAAACCCGAGCCGGAAGGACCGGGAATCCAGCGGCCACCAACAACATCGGCTAAGGATATTTTCGATGTTCCCGATGGCGAATATGTCGCAGAGATTTTCTTCTCGACCGGAAGCGCGGATTTGGATACTGATTCTCGTGTTGTTATAGAAGCGATTTGCCCGAAAATCATCGGCAAAAAGCTCTATATCGAGGGGCACACGGATTTCGTCAACATCAACACGCCGGAATTCCCGAACAATATTGCTCTTTCAAAAGTTCGCGCACAGAACACAGCGGACTTCATCGCAGAAAAATGCGGTATCTCAAAATCCGACATCACGGTTGATTGGTTTGGACAGGATAGACCGAAATACGAAAACAACAGTTCCGACAGGGGCAAAAATCGCCGTGTTGAAATCTACATCATCGAATAACTCATTCCTTATTTTTTCGATAGGGCTTTAGATACAACATTCGGGAGGCCGGTTTTACCCACGACGAAAAATCCTCGGATAACTCCAGCTCCTTTTCTATCACATGTGTGAAAGCGTTTGCCTGTGATTCCATATAATCAGCATGGTGAAGTATCGCCGCCTCGATTGTCATCGGCACAACAGGTGACCCCATTTCCGAGTCGCCGTGATGAGATAATATCATGTGTGATAACTCGTTAGCAGTTTCGGTAGGAAAGTTCTCCATCCTCGCTATTACCCGCCTAAGCAGTCTGTCTCCGAGAACAATATGTCCAATCAACCTACCCTCGGTCGTGTAATCGAAAGCCGCATCCCCCGCAAGCTCCTCGGTCTTTCCGATGTCGTGCAGAAGCGCTCCCGCGACGAGCAAATCGCGTCTGCAAAGTCGAAATAGCGATGCGGTATGATCACAAATTCGTGCAACATTAAGTGAATGCTCCGCAAGACCGCCGACATAAGCGCCATGCCAAAGCTTTCCGGCAGGTGCGGAAATGAAATTCGAGAGAAAATCGGCGTCCTCAAAAAATTGACATAATAGATTCTGAAGATTCTCATCCTTAATCGATTCGACAATATTTTGTATCGCTTCGGCAAGCTCTTCCTGCGCAATCTCGGCATCGGGAAGCAAACTTGAAGCCTCGAATTCGTCCTCACCGGCTGTGCGTATCTCGAAAACTTTTATCTGCGGGCGTTCGCGATATTCGTTCATAACGCCTTTAATTTTTACGACTGTTGCTTTATCGAGGTCATCAAATATATTCGCGGCGTCATCCCCCCAGTAAACGCCGGCAAACCTTCCCGATGAGTCCGCAAGCTCTAAAACCAGATAGCATTTCCCCTGATAATCGCGCTTTTCCTTCCTGCGAAGGGCGTAATAACCCAAAAAAGCCTCGCCATAACCGATTTCACGAAGTTTTTGCTGATCCATCAGCGCTCTCCCCTATTGTTTTCTAAAATTTTTCCAATAATCGCCGAAGTGCTTTTTCCTGTGGTAAGCTTTATTCGGCGCACCTCTCCGCCATTCGCTTTGACAATTTCCGCGCCGACGATCTCATCCTTCGCCCAATCCGCGCCCTTTACAAGAACATCCGGCAGAATCGATTCGATTAATTCCGCCGGCGTCGGTTCGTCGAAGATAATCACATAATCGACCATCTCCAGCGCGGACAACACAACCGCCCTATCCTCCTCGCAGACAATCGGGCGCGATTCTCCCTTTATTCGGCGAATGCTCGAATCAGAATTCAGACCGACAACCAGCTTATCCCCAAACGAAGCGGCTTTGGAGAGATATTCGACATGCCCCCGATGGAGAATATCGAAACAGCCGTTTGTGAAAACAATTTTTTGCGTCCTTTGCCAGCGCTTTCTGCGAATATTGAACTCGTTTAGAGTCAAAATCTTACGGTCTAATCTTTGCATTTTTCCACGCCCATCGACTCGAATATCTGCTCCGGCTTTGCAACAGCTGTTCCAACCTCCGCCACAACAATTCCGGCGGCGTGATTTGCAATAATCGCGGCTTCTTCTAATGTCGCGCCGGCAATAATCGAAGTTGTTGCGGTTGCTATTACTGTATCTCCGGCGCCTGTTACGTCATACACTTCTCGAGCCATTGTCGGCAAATGTCGAACTGCCCTGCCGTGCTCGAAAATGCTCATTCCGCGCTCGCCAGTGGTGATGATCGCCGATCCAGCACCTGTCTTATCGAGAAGTTTCCAGCCTGCCTTTTCCAGCCCCTTTTCCGAAGACGTTTCGATTCCCGTCGCACGCTCCGCCTCGTGATTATTGGGTTTGATTAAATTCACGCCATTGTAGTATTCCCAATGACTTTCCTTCGGATCGGTCGCTACGAAAAGCCCATGAGAACAGCAGTTATCGACAATCTCCCCCACTAACCTCGATGAGATAACGCCCTTTCCGTAATCAGAAATGATTACGCCATCGAGAGTTGGTAGCAATTCGTGGAATTTCCCGAGAACATCTTCATATGCTTTTTCGTTAATTTCGGTTGTAATCTCGCGGTCGAGTCTGCAAATATGCTGGTTGCGGGCAACAATACGGGTTTTCTCCGTTGTGGGACGGCTTGAGTCGATGACTACACTACTGACATCGAGGTCGAGTTCTTTCGCCCTTTTTAGCAAACGTTTGCCGCTCTCGTCATCGCCGATAACCGCTATTAAAAGAGGTTTTGCGCCGAGCACGTTAATATTATCGGCTACATTAGCCGCTCCGCCGATACGTGCTTCCTCGCGTTCTAAAGCGATAACCGGCACAGGCGATTCCGGAGAAATCCGCGTAGCATTGCCCCAAAGATACCTGTCCAGCATAACGTCGCCAATTACAGCGATTCTTTTGCCGATCATATTATCGAATATTTGCTGTATTCTGTTCTCGTCAATAGTCATGTAACTACCTTTTTTTATTTGACTTAGGATCGTTGGTATCAAGTAAATTCTTAAGCGCTGATCGAAACTCATCGACATCTTTAAATTGACGATAAACACTCGCAAATCGAACATATGCAACCTGATCGACCTCTTTGAGACGCTCCATAACCATCTCACCGACAATCTCAGCGCCGATTTCCATCGAACCGACCTCCATAAGCTCGGCCTCGATAGAATTCGCGATGGATTCTATCTCGTCGGCGCTAACTGGGCGTTTGCGGCAGGCGATTTGAATTCCGCGAATGATTTTCGTCCTGTCAAAAGGCTCCCTACGACCGTCGCGCTTGATTATCAAAAGCTGGGACTCCTCGACAAATTCGTAGGTTGTGAAACGTCTTCCACAATCGAGACATTCCCTTCTACGGCGAACCCCACGCCCCTCTCTGACGCTTCGAGAATCCACAACCCTGTCTGAATTACTATTACAGTAAGGACATTTCATAAATCCACACTCCTAATATCTGAAAAATACGGACACAAATAATCTTCGCAAGAAGAATATCGCATCTCAGAAATTTTAATGAAGTCATCGTATGAAAATTTCCCGAATACTCTCGCAATTCGCAAAATGCAACCGGAAAAATCGAGCGCCTTGTCCATAAATGCCTATTTATAGGGCTTTCATCTCCGGCACAATTGTTGCATTATACATATTCGAAATGAGCACAACTCCGAAAAAAACGAAGGGGTTTACCCTCATCGAACTGATGCTGGTAGTCGTAATCATCGGACTGCTTGCGGCTCTGGCGATACCTAGATTCGCACGAGCGGCTTCTAAAAGCAAAGTCAGCGAGGCAAAATCGGTTCTTAAACAACTATATATGGCTTCTCAAGCCTATATCGAGGAAAACGGCGAACCGCCGGCGGCTATCGAGGATGTTTTCGGTGCCGGATTTGAATCTCGTCCAAGCGGATTTATCGTTAAAGTTCCAAGCGGAACACCCCGTTTTCTTTATGATTTGGACGGTGCGGGCGGTGCGGTGGCCAAACCGAATCTAACTCTCGACGGCTCGCTAACAGGCCTTTCAAATCTCATAATCGATTCGAACGGGAATCTAACAGGCGGAGAATTTTAGAGGGGTTGCCAACCTCTTCTCACGCGCGGTCGTTGTCATCAGTGACATCGACCGCGTAATTTTTTTGGGGGGAATGTTATTAGCCCTTACGTTCGCGGGCCAGTAACTTACTGTATTTCTCGGTATCGTTGATTATTCTGCCGGAGCCCATAACCACACAGGTTAGAGGGTCATCGACAACATAAACCGGAAGATTTGTCTCCTCGCGGATTCGCTGATCGAAACCTCTCAACAGCGAGCCTCCGCCGGTCATCACGATACCTCTGTCCACAATATCGCTTGCGAGCTCGGGCGGTGTTTGCTCGAGTGCGGAACGAAGCGCTTGCATAATCAAACGCACCGGCTCATCGAGGGCTTCTCGAATCTCAGCACTTGAGATGCGAAGGGTTTTCGGAAGACCGTCAACCACATCGCGCCCCTTGACATCCATGAATTCCTCGCCGCCAGGAAGCTTGTATGCCGAACCTATCTTGATTTTAACCTGCTCTGCAGTGTTTTCGCCAATTGCGAGGCTGTATTTTTTCTTAAGATAAGAAATTATGGCCTCGTTCATCTCATCGCCGGCGATACGAATGCTCGTGTTGTTTACTATGCCGGACAAAGCGATAACCGCAATTTCACTCGTTCCGCCGCCGATGTCGATTATCATATTTCCTCGAGGCTCTTCCACGGGGATTCCTACCCCGATTGCCGCGGCCATCGGTTCGTTGACGAGATAAACATCACGTGCGCCGGCATTTTCAGCAGACTCCGTAACAGCGCGGCGTTCGACCTCGGTAATGCCGCTGGGAACAGAGATAACAATTCGCGGCTTGATTAGAAACCGTTTACGAATCACCCTGCGAATAAACTCGCGTAACATTTCCTCGGTCATCGTGAAATCCGCTATAACGCCGTCTTTGAGCGGCCTGACTGCACGAATATGCCCCGGTGTGCGCCCGAGCATCTCTTTCGCGTCGTTGCCGATAGCGATTACTTTGTTGGAATCGTTCTCGACCGCAACCACCGAAGGCTCATTCAGAATGATGCCTCTCCCCTTCACAAAAACGAGAGTATTTGCGGTTCCGAGGTCGATTCCTATATCGTTTGAAAGCACGTCGAAAACTGGCATAATTGCATCCTGTAATTATGGCGCGAAGGCCATTCGCATTGATGAATCAATATGAGTGCGATGGCGACGTTTTGCAACTGTTTTTTTTATCTTCGAACTTCACAAATTTAATTTAAGACAGATTTGCGTCGAAGATTTTTTTATCTTATATTTTTTTATTGCAATATACAGATATTTGTATATTTTAATTATAAAAACAAAGGAGAGCTAATGGAAAATGAACAAAGAATCTCGATCGTCGTCTCGAAACACAACTTCGAATCCGCGATGGAGGCCCTTATAATCGCATCGACCGCCTCGGCATTCGTGGACAAAGTGGATGTTTTCTTCACCTTCTGGGGAATCAAGCTGATAACCAAGGGCTTCAAACCAAAACTCGCCGGAATAATGGCACCATTCACCTTCGTAATGCGCAACAAAATGAAGAAACAGGGTGTCCAATCTTTCGAGGAGATGTTGCAGGTCTGCGTCGATATGGGGGTCGAATTCCACGCCTGTTCGACGAGTATGGATCTAATGGGCATCACAAAGGATGATCTCATCGATGGCGCGAAAATATCCGGTGCGAGCACATTTCTCGCCGGAGCGATCGGCTCGGTTACACAGCTTTTCATCGGTTAGGCAATTTCTACCCCAATGCGGCAAGAATTAGCTCGACATTTGCACGATTCTTGCCGCCGTCGCCGAAACCGCCATTAAAAGCCGGTCTGCTTGCGATTTCTATTGTCGATTCGAATTCCTTCGGGGTGATTTTCACCAATTCGCCGAGACTGTTTATCGTCGTTCCCGTGATGCCGATAAGGCCGCCGTCTTGGGTGGGATACTCTACCACGCGAAAACCCTTTATTTGCTTGGCCGCAGAAATCGCACCATTGAAAGCTTCACGAATATTGACATCGACACTGGCCTTCGAAACAATTAGCATCGGCGACCTTACAGTTTTGCCCTCGCGAAATCTACCGCGCGTTATCGAATGAAGCAGGAAGAAAAGGGTTGTCATCGCAACGAAATCCCACACCGCCGCAAGCATTGCGATCCAAAATGGCGTATCGAAAACGACTTTCATCGCCAAAAGAATCAGGATTATTGGAATCGTGTAGAATTTTGTGAAACGCCCAAAAACGATCGCTGTATTACCGAGAGGGGATTTCATCGAGAAAACTATGCCTCGTTGTTGTGATACTTATTCTCGATTCTGCGCTTTTCCTCTTCCATATATTGCCGCATTTTTTTCTCGCGATAGTTCTGGAAAAGGCCTCTGGCGAAGAATACCCCCGCAAAATGAAAGAACAGGCCTATTCCCCATCCGAATATCGGCCAAGCCGGCCAGAAATAGCTATCCGAGCCGCTTGTATAATACCAGATGAACACGATTACGGCGTTGATGGCAACATAGGAAATGAAGTGCCAAAAGAATCCAATCCGCTCCTCTACACGCTCTTTGGCGGCGCGATAGGCTTCCCTTTCGATGTCTTTAGGTTCCATAGTTCCCCCCTAATCAAACTATTATTTGTTCAAATGTCTGCGCCGCAACATCCCGCAGGCCGCAGATATCGACTGTCCCTTGCTCTCGCGAAGTGTAGCCGTGATTCCCGCCGAAAGCAGATACCCCTGAAATTTCGTAACAGCGTCGTGTGATGGCGCGGAATAACGGCTCCCTTGAAACGAATTGTATGTGATAAGGTTCACTTTGCACGGCAGGTCGTGGATGCTGTGAGCAAGGATATCGGCATGCGAAAGCGTGTCGTTCACACCGCGCATGAGGACATATTCCACTGTGAACCAGCGCCCTGTCTGCGTTGCATACCGCGATGCCGCTTCGAGGATTTCAGTTATATTCGCGATTTGCGCGGCACGTGGCATCAGGAGGCGTCGAAGCTCGTCGTCTGGGGCATTTAGTGAGATTGCGAGCTTCGGTTTTAGCCCGGTTTTGAGCAGTTCCTTAATCTTTTTGGGAATCCCGACAGTCGAAAGTGTAACCCTTCTGTGTCCGAGGCCAAAAGCGTTGTCATCGGCGAAGAGTTCGAGGACTCTGCACACCTGCTCGAGGTTTTGTAATGGCTCGCCCATGCCCATAAACACTACATTTGTCATCGATTTGCCGAGATATTCCTCCAACGCGATGAACTGCCCGATAATCTCAGAGGAATCGAGGTTGCGGACGAATCCTGCTCCGCCGGTTGCGCAGAATTTGCACTCGAAAGCGCACCCCACCTGGCTTGAAATGCATGCAGTATCGCGCTCTGCGCTCGGAATATGCACCGCTTCTATAATATTGCCGTCGCTAAGGCCGAGGGCGAGTTTTGTTGCGCCGTCTCGGGATTTGGCGACATCGACAACCTTAAGACGGCCTAACTGAGCGCGTTCGGCGAGTTTCCCCCGAAGAGGAATCGGCATATCTGTCATCGGCTCGAAATCTCGAAGGCGGGATTTATATGCCCATTTCAATAACTGTTTTGCACGATATGGCTTTTCGCCGATTGCATTAAAGTATTCAATTAGGTCATTATATGTAAGACCAATTAATTCATAGCGTTCTGGTATGTGCATTTCTTCCAATCAATCTGTTACTATTTTATAACACATGTGTTACAATTTTGTAACACTCATTTCCCCATCGTTTTTTTCCGCGAAAAAGCGATTCGACCACAGAACAAAAAATGAAACCCCGAACAAAACAACACCTTCGATTATCCGCGGAATCGAAGCAAAACTTTCGCTTTGAAGCTCGAAAATCGGGGCTTTGCTCAGAAACAAACCGGCCAACGCTAAACTATTATTGACCAAATGTCCCGTAATGCCGTAGAAAATAGAGTTTCTGCGCCAGACAATCGCGCCGAACATTATTCCGAGGAGTGTTGCGGGGATGAGTCGGTGAGGATCCATATGAAACGCCCCAAAAAGAACGCCTGACAGGATTATACCGACCGCTGGCCCCCATTTTCTCGTAAGGCCGTCGAGAATATAGCCCCTGAATAAAATTTCCTCGCAAACTGCTGGCAGGACTGCAATTACAGCGAATGCTGGTAAAATTCCATAAGATTGAATTCGGCTTAATATATCCACAAAAGTTTCAAAATATTCTATAGGCATACCTGTAATTTTGTAAATAACCAGCTGGAGCTGAGACAGCAGAAATGCGCCATAAACCGCCATAACACCAGTGAAAAACAGAGCTACAAAATTTGGCTTTCGTAGCCGAAAGACCTTCTTGAAATCGAGGTTGAATCGCTTTGCAAGCAGAATCGGCGGAAACGCGATAATCGCAATTTCGGTCAGAATTAGCCCTGTGAATACATTCGAGGCCTGCGCGGGCGCACCGACGAAGATCAGAAGCGCAATAACTACCGCAAAGAGGAAAATGGCGTCGGAGCCGTTAGCCGAGCTTTTTTGGCGGGCTTTTTTTTTATCGAAAAGGTTGGAAAAAGGGGTCGTCTTTGTTTCGGATAAAAGGGCTTCCTCGTTCGAGAGTATAGAGGATGCCCATTTAAGAGCGATTGCGGCATAGAGAGCTGTCGAAAGCCACACCGCGAGGATCATCGTGATGTCGAATTCGCCAATCATCATCTCTTTGAAAAGAAGCGCGACATTCATCACCGGAATGAATGCTGTGCCAAATGAGATTTCCATTCCGGGCAAAAGCGCCGCCATAGCAGGAAGCTGTCCCATAAGAACGACCGGCGTGAGGTAACCCTGCGCCTCTTTATAACTGTTCGCATAGGCGGAAATCGCCATGAAAACCGCCGAAAAAAGCGCCGCGAGCGGAATTAGTTCGAGGAGAATCACGAGCAATGTGCCGATATCTATCGAAAAGGCGAAGTTGCTCATTATCTCGTTGCCTGCCATGGCTTTAAGTCCGACGCCAATCGTCAATCCCATCGATGCGAGGTTTAGGAGGGCGTTCACAAGCGCGAGAACAAAGACCGTGAGGTATTTGCCGACAACTATTTCCATTCGTCCGACTGGTGATACGAGAAGCGTTTCGAGTGTGCCGCGCTCTTTTTCGCCCGCAATCATGTCAACACTGGGATAATATGCGCCGGTTAGCACCATTAGCACGACAATCAACGCAAGAATTCTTCCGAAAAGCATGCCGCCCATTTTCTTTTCGCTGGCGACATTGCGTGTTTCGTCGGAGATGGGTTTTATTATCGAGGTATCGAGGCCGGCGTCCTGAATCCTTTTCGCGACGATTCCTTTGCTGTATTCGTTTATGATGCGATTTAGCCGTCCGAGAGCAAGGTCGCTACGTTCTTTCGCGCCGTTGTATTCGATGTGAAGCGTCTCGCTTGCGCCCATCGCGATATTGCTTTCGAAATCTTCGGGGATTTTGAGAATAAGCTCTATCTCGCCCCATTGGAGCGCGCTGTCGGGCAGAATGGACTGCGTAATCGCGAATTGTGTATCCGTCTCGATAAGGTCGAAGAGTTCCGGGGCGTCAGAGCTATTCTGGACGAGAATTTTGTAGGTCTCCCCCGCCATTTTGCTGAAAAGAACAATCGAAAGCTGGGCAAACCCGACGACCATTATCGGATAAAGCAGAATCGGCAATATAAAAATCACGAATACAGTGCGTTTGTCGCGAAGCATTTCGACGATATGCTTTTTGAAAATCGTTATGACATTACGAGATTTCATAGCGAAATTTTCTCCGGCTCGGCTATCGCGAAAAAGGCTTCCTCGAGGTTATCGGTAGAGGTCATTTCGAGGAGATCGGTCAAAGTTCCCACCGCGAGTAATTCTCCGCGGTGTATGATTCCTATTCTGTCGCAGAGCCGCTCTGCTTCACGCATTATGTGTGTGCTGAAAACAACCGTTTTGCCGCTGTTTCTAAGGTTATCGATGAAATTGATTAGTGTTCGCGCGACCATTACGTCGAGACCGACGGTAGGCTCGTCGAAAACAAGAATGGGCGGATCGTGAACGACTGTTCGTGCTATGTTGACCTTTTGCACAGTTCCGCTGGAGAGAGCTTCGCAACGCTTTTCGGCGAATTCGGTCATATCGAGGAACTCGAAGATTTCTTCGATGCGCGATTTAAGCTCGGATTCTGTCATGCCATAGAGCCGTCCGAAAAACTCGACCATCTCACGTGCTGAGAGCTTCTTATACAGCCCTGTGTTTCCGGAGAGAAACCCAAGCATTCTTCGGACATCGTCGGAATGCTCGACAGTATCGAAGCCAGCGACAGAGAGATTTCCGGAGGTTGGTTTGAGCACGGTCGAAATCATGCGAAGGGTTGTAGTTTTTCCGGCTCCGTTCGGCCCGAGAAGCCCGAAAATTTCGCCTCTGTGGATTTCGAGGGAAAGATCTTTGACCGCAAAAACCGGCTCGGTCTTTGGCGGATAGAAGACCTTCGTGATATTTCGTATCGATATTGCAGAGTCGTTTAACATTACGAAAGCAAAATAAGGCTTTTGCCTCGAATTAGCAAGAAATAAGTTTAATTGCACTCTTTTAACGCACTAAACGAATTTCGTGTTGACAGATGGGGATTTACATATATTTTATTGAACTTTGAAACAAAACTCAGAATGGGAGCAGTTTATGGGTTACAAGCCATCCGATTTCCGCAAGGGGCTGAAACTGATGTATAAGGATCAGCCACACGAGATTATCGAAGTGCAGATGTCGTTGAGGGGCCGCGGCAGAAGCAAATACAAGACACGCCTTAAGAATCTGCGCAACGGCAATGTGATTGAAAACGTTTTCACCGAACAGGAACAACTCGACGAAGGCGATTTCTCCGCACGCGACATGCAATATCTCTATGCCGACGGCGACGGGTTCCATTTCATGGATATGGACACCTACGACCAATTCCAGTTCTCCGAGGAGATTATCGGCGATACGAAGTTCTATCTCAAAGAGAATCAGATATATCCGATTCTGCTTTTTGAGAAAGAGCCTTTGAGTGTGGATTTGCCGGCCTCGGTGATAATGGAGGTTGCGGTAACCGAACCTGCGGTGCGAGGGGATACGGTTTCGAATGTTACGAAAAATGCCGAAACCGAGACCGGCCTTATCGTCAAGGTTCCGCTTTTTGTCGATATCGGCGATAATATCAAGGTCGATACTCGTTCCGGCGAGTATCTGGGACGCGCGTAATGACCTCATCCGAGGTGAAAAATCGCCTTTACGAGATGGCGAAATCAGCGCTCGAAAAGGCCTATGCCCCCTATTCCGGTGTGATGGTAGCCTCCGCTGTTTTAGACAGTGAAGGACATATTTATGCCGGTGTGAATGTCGAGAATGTCAGTTTCGGTTTGACGATGTGCGCGGAAAGGAATGCAATCGCAAATGCAATCGCCGGTGGTGCGAAGAAAATCGAGGCGGTTCTGATTATGTCCTCGATTGGCGCAATACCACCCTGCGGCGCGTGCAGGCAGGTAATCGCTGAATTCGCGGATGAGAAGGCGGAGATTTTTCTTGCGACCCGGGATGGAATCGAGGTCGAAACGACCATTGGCGAGCTTCTTCCGCGCGCCTTTGGAATGGAATGGCCGAAGAAAGGCTGTGAATGATGAGAATCGTCGTTTGTGTGAAAGAGGTTCCGGATACGACCGATGTAAAGATGGATCCTGAGCATGGGACATTGATTCGCGACGGAGTTCCGTCGATTATCAATCCCTTCGATGCTTTTGCTCTGGAGTTGGGGCTTCAGCTGAAGGACAAGGACCCCTCTATCGAGGTTGTTACCATTTGCATGGGACCGCCTCATGCCGAAAAAAGCCTTCGCGAAACGGTCGCGATGGGTGCGGACAGCGCGATTCTGGTTACGGATAGGGCATTTGCGGGAAGCGACACATGGGCAACGAGTTACACTCTCGCTTCGGCGATAAAGGCAATCGGCGGTGCGGATTTGATACTTGCAGGCCAGCAAGCTATCGACGGCGATACCGCGCAGGTTGGCCCGGGAATCGCTGAATTTTTGGAGATTCCGCAGGCGATATTTGTAGGTTCGATCGAAATACAGACTGAGAAGGAGATTGTCGCTGAAAGGCTCACCGAGACCGGCAGAGAAAGGGTGAAACTCGGCCTTCCAACGCTTGTTTCTGTTATAAAGTTGACGAAAGATCCGAGGTTGCCATCTCTTCGCGGAATGATGAAGGCAAAGAAGGCGGAAATCCGCCATATCAGCGCAAATGAGCTTGATGTCGAAGAGCGGAATATTGGTTTATCCGGTTCACCAACCCGCGTGATGAAGATATTTACCCCACCCAAGCGGACGAGCGGCGAGATTTGGGAGGGCGACCCGTTAGAAAATGGAAAGCGCCTTGCTGAGACGCTTTGTCAACATAGCATAATGTAATAAATTGAATTATAATAAACTATGAGGCTTATCTTATAAATCAAATAAGATAAGCCTCTTTATTTTATTGTATTATAGTTAGTTATTTAGTTCGATAATTTGGGGATTCCTGAGTTATCTGAACATTATGAGGGTGATTTTCTTGAAGACTGGCGAATGTGATTTTGCGGAACTTTGTTTTTGTGCGGAATTCTTTGAGGTCGGAAGCTCCGGCCATGCCCATTCCCGCGCGAATACCGCCTTCTATTTGGTAAACAGTGTCCGCGACCGGTCCGCGATAGGGTATTCTCCCCTCGATTCCTTCGGGAACCATTTTGCTAATCTCCTCGACATGTTCTTGCATGTATCTGTCTCGAGCGCCTTTTTTCATAGCGCTAAGACTTCCCATTCCGCGGTAAACCTTGAATTGGCGGCCTTCGAATAGAATTGTCTCGCCGGGTGCTTCATCGGTGCCGGCGAACATATTGCCGAGCATAACAGCATAAGCGCCCAAAGCGAGAGCTTTCGCGGCGTCGCCGGAATACCGGATTCCGCCGTCGGCGATGATGGGGATGTCTTTATTTGCGAGAGCTTTCGCGCATTCCTCGATAGCGGAGGCTTGTGGAACACCCGCGCCGGTAATAACTCGTGTAGTGCAAATCGAGCCGGGACCGACACCGACTTTTACGGCGTCTGCGCCGGCCTTGGCCACACGGAGCGCGCCTTCGGCGGTTGCGACATTACCGCCAATAACCGGAATATCGGGGAATTCGGTTTTAAGAAACTCGATTGCCCGAAGGACATTTTTGCTATCGCCGTGTGCGGCATCTGTTACGAAGACATCGACACAGGCGTCGGCGAGCTTCTGGGCGCGCTGGGGAAGGTCTTTACCCACACCGACCGCGGCGGCACAGATGAGATGGCCCTCGTCGTCGAAAACCGTGAGGGGGTTATCGCGGCGTTTTTGGATATCCCTCGCTGTAACGAGGCCAACAAGATTGCCATCATTATCGACGATGAGAAGCTTTTCAATTTTGTGGACATGTAAAAGTGCTTTAGCTCTTGCTATCGGCTCGGATTCTTTCATCGTAACGAGATCGGTTGTCATGAGTTCAGACACGAGTTTTTTCGGGTCCGGCTCGAATCGGATGTCACGCGAGGTGAGAATTCCAAGCAATTTGCCATATTCGACAACGGGGAGACCGGTAATATTATTTTCGTCCATAATATCGACCGCCTGACTGACGGTCAAATTTGGCAGAATGGTAATTGGGTCTCGAATCAGGACGCTCTCGGCGCGTTTGACCTTTATTACCTCGGAAGCCTGTTCATCCGACGGAAGATTCCTATGAACCACCCCTATCGCACCAAGCTGGGCGAGCGCGATGGCCATTTTGCTCTCGGTGACTGTGTCCATGGCCGCTGAAACGATAGGCACATTCAGGACGATTTCACCGCAAAGCCGCGTTGAGATATCGACATCGTGGGGCAAAATTTCCGAATAAGCTGGTTCTATGAGGATGTCGTCGAAGCTGAAACTTGCTTCGCTTGGCACTCTCGATTTTTCACTCATTTTATTCCTCTGAGTTGCTGTAGATTTTTTTGGTGAAGAGGCTCCGTTAGCGTTATCGAGAGCCTCGTTGGCAATTTTGTCTGCCTCGGTATTCCTCTCGCGAGGGATGCTTTGGTATTCGACCGACTCGAATTGGCGAACTAAGGAAGCCGCTTCAACGGCCATTTTGCGAAGTATCGGCGAGTTTATTTTATACTCGCCGGTCATTTGACGAACGACGAGTTCACTATCGGAGCGGATGAGAAGTTTTTTGACTGTGTGCTTCAATGCCAGCTTAAGTCCGATAATGAGCGATGAGTATTCGGCGACGTTGTTTGTGGTTGCTCCTAGAAAAACGCCGACCTCTTCGATAATCTCGCCCTTTGGATTTCGAAGTAAAACACCTGCGGCAGATGGTCCCGGATTGCCGCGGCTTGCGCCGTCTATGTTGAGTATATATTTCACTATCTTAGGAAGGTTCAGGGAGACACTTCGTCGTCCCAGACCAGAATGCGTCCGCAGGCTTCGCAGAAGCTCACGTTTGCCATACGTTTGATTTCCTGGCATTGTCTTGGTGGAAGTGACTGGAAACATCCGCCACAGGCTCTGCTGACGACTTTCACGACCGCATGGCCGCTTGTGCCACCACGAATCCTGTTATAGGCGGAGAGTGTTCTTCTGTCCACTGCGGAGGCTAAAGTTTGGTGCTGTTCCATTATCTTGGCCATTTTCTCTTCGATTGATGCGTTCTCAGACTGGATTTCTTCGATTTGGGTTAAATTTCTTTCCCTCACAGATTCGAGTTTTTCATCGAGCTCATCGGCCTTTTTCTGGGAATAATCGAGGTCTTCCATTAGGCGTATCATCTCTTCTTCGAGTTGTGCAGATTTTTCCTCAGCGGCCATTATCTCGTGTTGAACGGCGTCGTATTCTTTGTTCGACTGCACGGTAAGAAGCCTCTGCTGGCTCGATGAAAGACGCTCTTTTGATTCGGCGAGGTCGAGTTCGGTAAGTTTTATATCCTTTTTTAGGGATATAACTTTTTCACGAGTCTCGGCGAGTTCTTTTTCCAAATCAACTATTTCATCCCGAAGCTGTTCGAGAAGCCTTGGATAGTAGATTTTGGAAACCTCGAGTTCTGCGAGCTGGCTATCTATTTCTTGAAGAGCCATGAGCGTCTCGAGCGTTTTCTTCACATCATTGTTCGACATATTCCTCCCATCGAGGTTGAAAATTATTTATTACATCATCCAAAGTGGCCCGTGTTCGGTTTGTGCGATATCGATAAAGCCTTCACCAGGCCTTTCCCAAAGCCTTTTTTCCAGATAGGATTTGAGAAGAGGCAGACATATCCATTCGGAAGCGAAATGCCCCAACACAACAACCGGCAGAGCGAGGCTTTGCGCTTTTCTAAGGCGATGGTATCCCGCCTCGCCAGTGATAAGGACATCGGCCTTTGCGGAACGCGCGTTCTCGATGAAATCGCCTCCGCTTCCGCCAAGTATTGCGACTTTTGAGATTCGGGCAGAATCCGGACCGCAAATAGAGATTGCAGAAACTGGCAGAAGTCCCTTGAGCTGTTGCCCAATCTGAAGGAGGGTTTTCGGAGCGGGAAGATTCCCAATAGCGCCATAGCCGATTCTTCCGTGAGCGTTTTCCAGCGGATATATATCGTAAGCGACCTCTTCGTATGGGTGTGCTTTGGTCATTGTTTTGAGGACATCATGAAGTTTTTCGCGCGGGACGATTGTTTCGAACCGGACTTCTTTTTCGCGCGAAATTTCACCACGTCTTCCGGAGAAAGGATTCGCGCCCTCCCCCGGTTTGAATGTGCCTTCGCCCTGAATATTGAAAGAGCAATCAGAGTATTTTCCGATGTGCCCCGCGCCGGCCTCGAAAATCGCTTTCGATACAGTCTCGGCGTGGTCGTTCGGGATGAAGACAACGAGCTTTAGCAATTTGCCGCCATCGGTTGGCGCGAGGACTTCGGTGCTTTCCAAATCCAGTAACCTTGCGAGAGCGAAGCTTGGGGAGACTTTTGAGACATCGAGCGGCGTGTGAACCGAATAGAGTGCGATTCCCTTCGCTATGCAGTCATAGACAACTCCGCCGATGGAATCACCACGGACGACTCGTTTTGCGGGTTTCAAATCGGGGGGATGGTGGGTTATAATCAGGTGGATTCCCTTTTCCGCGGCTTCTTTGAGCACGTTCGGTAAAGGGTCGAGCGCAAGCATAACCCTCTCGACATCAGCCCAAGGGTCACCGGCGATAAGTCCGCAGTAGTCCCACTCCTCCGCCCATAACTGGGGGAATAGTTCATCGAGTTTGGCGGTGATTTTGGCGAGTTTCATGATGGTTCCTCTATCAAAAAAAAGGGCGCACCGTAAAAAGCGGTGCGCCTTTGCTCAGAAATCGCGCGCGTAAGACAGTTTGAAGGTCGCGGGAAATTGGTTTTCACCTATCTTGATCCTTTCGTATGTCTTTGGGCGATAGAGGACTCGAACCTCTGACCTCATGCATGTGAAGCATGCGCTCTAACCGACTGAGCTAA
Organism: uncultured bacterium; assembly: GCA_964459995.1. Classification (GTDB taxonomy): domain Bacteria; phylum UBP14; class UBA6098; order UBA6098; family UBA6098; genus CAZSHG01. The sequence continues at coordinate 51,107 of CAYWOR010000015.1, forward strand.
TCGCCCGATAACCCTTTCAAAAACTGGACCCACGAGGATTCGAACCTCGGACCAAGGGATTATGAGTCCCCTGCTCTACCGCTGAGCTATGGGTCCGTTTTTCGAAGAACAAACATTCTGTATATATAATCAGAGAGCATTATCCTTGCAAGCTTTTTTTGAAGAAAGGCGTAATTTTTCTATCGGTTTTGCGACGGGATATTTTTTGATTGGACTATAATTATGAGGTTTTCTTGTTTCAAAACGAAGGCAACGAGATTATATTTTCGTTATGAAAACGCATAATAACATTGCTTTTCATTTCCGGCGAGCTTTGGTTGTGTTTGTTTTAGCTTTCGCGCTTAGGCTGATATTTCTGATTGCATTTCCGGCGGGACCTCTTCTAAGCGACCCTTGGAAGTATTACTTGCTCGCGGAAAAGCTTGCCGAGACGGGAAGATATATCGAGATCGACGGCTCTTTTACGGCATATCAGCCGCCGGGGACTTCGATTCTGCTTGTGCCTTTCACAGTCTTAAAGATCCGATGGGCGATGGATTTGCTTTTCGTGTTGATGTCTTCGCTGACCGCGGCTTTGGCGTATTTATTTTTCATAGTCTGCGGAACTGAAGAACGAAGGGCTTTTTTTGCGGGGATAATTTTCGCGGTTTTACCATCTGGGATTTTGTATTCGGGGTTTCCGAATTCGGAGGTGCCTTTTACTCTGTTGCTTTTCGCGGCTTCTATCGTTATAGCCACTCGTGGAGGGGAATTCGGCTTCTTCAAAGCCGGGTTCGTTATAGGTGTTGCGACTCTGTTCCGCACTTTGGGGTTGATGGTTTTACCGGTCGCTCTCTGGTTAGATTATAGGCTTACGGGGGAAAACTTCGAGTTACGCAAATTTATCCGCAGAGGGTTTTTACTGCTGGCGGGTTTCGCGGTCATCGTCGCGCCGTTGTCGATACGGAATGCAATTAGGATAGGCACGCCTTCCCTATCGACTAATACCGGCATCAATCTGTTTATGGGCAATTTCGACGGCGCGCACGGCGGGTATAATGCTGACGCACAGATTCTTCCCGATTCGCTTCCGGAGAATGTCCGCAACAATGAATACACCTCGATGGCGGTAAAATGGATGACACAAAATCCCCTGCGGTGGCTTTCGCTTGCGCCGAGGAAAATCGCGAATCTATGGACGCTTCAAGCGGCGGGGATCTTCCTTCGCAATTCTCCACGATTGAAGGACGGGGTTTTTTGGTTTGCGACGATTCATTTGGCTTGGCTCCTTATTCTGATGTTTGCGGCTTTGGCATTTGTGAAAAATTGGAATTTTCGAAGCGATCCAGTTTTTGCACTCAGTATAGTTTCGGTTGTGGGGATAACGCTGTTTCACGTTTTGTTTTTCGGTGGTGGAAGGTTCAGATTTCCTGTCGAATGGGTTATCGCCTATTGGCTTGCGCTCGAGTTCACGAAGAAATCGGCTCGAAAAGGACTTGAATCTTCGAAATAATCATATAAATTCATCTGCGTTTTGGAAGGTATTGAAAAGGAAGACATTATGAGCGACAAAAAGGTCCTATTATCGGGAATGCAACCCTCGGGAGCGCTTCACCTCGGCAATTATGAGGGAGCGCTTCGCAACTGGGTCGAACTTCAGAATTCGGGCAAATACGAAATGTTCAACTGTATCGTCGATTGGCACGCGCTGACCAGCGGCTTCGAGGATACGAGTAAACTCGTGCCGAGGGTTTACGAGATGGCGGCTGACTATATTGCCGCAGGGCTCGATCCCGAGAAAACCGCTATTTTTGTTCAGTCGCAGGTGAAGGAGCACGCTGAACTACATCTTCTACTTTCGATGATAACGCCAATCGGCTGGCTTGAGCGGGTTCCGAGTTATAAGGACAAGGGCGACCAGCTCGGCCTCGACAGCTATGGCTTTTTGGGGTATCCCGTCCTTCAAACGGCGGATATTATTGTTTATCGCGCTCATGTTGTGCCGGTTGGAAAGGATCAGCTCGCACATCTCGAGCTGGCACGTGAGATTGTGCGTAGGTTTACTTTTCTTTATGGCGAGGTTTTTCCCGAACCGGAGGCATTGGTAACTAAGTTTCAGGTTCTGCCCGGCACAGACGGCCAAAAGATGAGCAAGAGCTATGGCAATTTTATCGCCCTCGGCGACGAGCCGGAGGAGATAAAACGCAAGGTTATGTCGATGTTCACCGACGAGACGAAAATCCATAAAACAGATCCCGGTCATCCGGACGACTGCCCTGTCAATATCTATCGCACAATCTATGATGGTGGTTGGACGAAGGAACAGGCCGATTTGTGCACTGCCGGCGACCCGAGCATGGGTTGCGTGAAATGCAAAAAGAATCTCGTTGGAGCGCTGACAGATTATTTCGCCGATTTCCGCGCGAAACGAAGCGAGCTTTTGGATGACAAAACTATACTCGATGGCTATCTTCGCGAAGGAGCCAGTCGTGCTCGATCAAGAGCTATCGAGACCATGGATCTCGTTCGAGATGCGATGAAATTGTTCTGATTGTCAGCACTAATACACATACTTTTCAATACAAAGGCGTTTTCGTTAATAAAAGCGAAAAGGTCTAAGTAGATAGTGGTTCATAACTTACTGATTCGACAAATATGTTGACCCTTCCCGAAGTCTCTTTCATTTATGAACAACCAAAATTACACAATCGAAAAGGAATAAAGCTTGGCTTTATTTCCATGTATTTGGCTTGAAAAATGCTTTCGTGGATGTTATCTTGTGGCGAAACGAACAAGGAGCCGAGATTATGAGAGTCGTAACTTCCGACATGATGCGCGAAATTGACCGTAGAGCAATCTCCGAGCACGGAATACCGGGGATTATTTTGATGGAACGTGCGGGGTGCGGTATCGCAATGCGTGCGATGGCTTTTGTCGAAGAGTTCGAGGATATCGAAAACACAATCGTGCTTACCGGACCGGGAAACAACGGCGGCGACGGCTGGGTCTGCGCGCGAATAATGCATACGGAGGGCTACGAAGTCGAGGTGTATTCGGTAATCGGACCGGATGAGCTAAAGGGTGATGCAAAAAAGGCTTTTGAGAATGCCCGCGACGCCGGTGTTAATTATCGAGTCTTTCTCGACGGCGAAATCGAACTTAGCGGCGGAGAGTTGGTTATAGACGCCCTTCTGGGAACCGGAGCCAAAGGGGAACCGCGAGGTGCGATCGCCCGTATGATCGAGCTTGCGATGGAATCCGACGCAGAGGTTCTCGCAGTAGATAATCCTACCGGTGTCGATGCAGATTCGGGCGAAGTCGCTGAAAAGGCGATTCTCGCTACCGAAACGCTTTCTCTCGGGCTTCCGAAGCTCGGGCAGTTCCAGTTTCCGGGAAGTTTCTTTGTGGGCGAATTGAGCGTCGTGGATATTGGAATACCGGCGGAGGCATATGCGGATTTGACACCTGACTGGCGTGTAGATTCGACCGGCGAGCTTCAATCGCTTCTCCCCTTCCGTCCGGGAGACGGACATAAGGGGACTTTCGGCAAATGCTCGATAATCGCTGGGTCTGTTGGGATGACCGGCGCGGTTGCGATGTCTGCGGAAAGTTGTCTTCGCTCCGGGGTGGGGCTTGTCGAGATGATTGTTCCTGAGGGAATTGTCGATGTCGTTGACGGACTTGTTCGGGAGGCGGTATCGAGACCGGTGCAACAGGTTAAAAGCAACCGATGCTTATCTGTGCGTGCGCTTGGGGAGATTCTGCGATTAATCGAGGATTCTGATTCGGCGGCTTTTGGGCCGGGAATTGGGACACATCGCGAGACAGTGGATTTAGTAGGAAGGCTTCTGCCGAAGATTCATTGCCCAATGGTAATAGACGCGGACGGTTTGAACTGTATCGCAAAGCTCAGAAAACGCGGGGCAGATGTTGTATTCGGCGCACACGTTATATTGACACCGCACCCGGCGGAATTGGCGCGTTTACTAGATATCGAGGTTGGTGAGGTAATCTCGAATAGGTTCTCGAAAATAAATGAATGGGCGCGAGAACTCGGCGCCGATGTTCTGGTTATTAAGGGTGCCCCGACAATAATTGCCGGGCCGGAAACTCCGATATATATCAATCGCACGGGAAATAACGGTATGGCGACAGGTGGTAGCGGCGATGTTTTGACAGGTGTGATTGCGGGTATGCTTGCACAGGGGATTTCGCCGATGGACTCTGCAAGGCTTGGGGTCTATATTCATGGTTTTGCCGGGGATTTGGCGTCGGCGGAATTGGGCGTTCGCGGGATGATAGCCGGCGATATAATAGATTGCATACCGGAGGCATTACTCGACCTCGAATTGTATGAAGATTTTACTTGAGGTAAATGCTATAACATATTTGTATTAAAGGAGTTATAATGACAGTTATTGATGCAATTAAAAAGCGGCGAGCATATAGATCTCTGGAAAAAATCGAGATAACCGAAGAGGTTATTAATGAGCTTATCGAGGGGGCGAGATTATCGCCCTCATGCTTTAATAATCAACCTTGGCGCTATGTTTTTGTTTATGAAAATGAAATGCTCGAAAAGATGTTCGAAACTCTGAGCAAAGGCAATGAATGGGCGACTCGCGCATCGATGATTATCGCCGTATTCAGCAGAGAGGATTTCGATTGCCAGATATATGATAGGACATACAATCTTTTCGATACAGGTATGGCTACTGCGTTTATGATTCTTCGCGCAACTGAACTTGGGCTTGTTGCTCATCCGATTGCAGGATATAGCCCTAAGAAAGTCAGGGCTGTGTTGGGGATTCCAGATGAAATGAAGGTTATCGCATTGGTTATTGTTGGGAAACACTCGATGGAAATTAACGAACTTCTCTCGGAGAAACAAATCGAAGATGAGAAACATCGCCCTGAACGTTCACCAATCGATGAATTGTTCTATATGAACTCATTTTCAGGGGAAAGTGGAAATGAATAAGACTTTGCTGACTGGCTTGTTTACACTATTAGCATTGAGCATTGTTGTGGCAAAACAACCTATCGAGGAGGAGGTAAAATTGACAGAATATCAGGCACATGAATTTTTCTCGGCGGAGTTGAATAATCGAGTTTGGGAATTGCTTGGAAAAGCAGATCGAACCGATGAAGAGGATAATGAAATGATATGGGCGGCTTATGCTTCGCTTTATCATTGGAGCGTGATTGGCTTGCCGGTGAATATTCAACGCGGCGAGTGGATGATTTCGCATGTTTGGGCTGTATTGGGGCATTCCGAATCGGCGTTGTATCATGCGGATAGATGCTGGCAACTAACTGAAAAGCTCCAGCTGGTGGGATTTGACAGGGGCTACGCCCTCGAAGCGCTTGCAAGAGCCAATGCCAGTGCGGGAAATATTGATATTGCGCAAAGTTATTTCGCAGAAGCTAAGGCATATGTCGACCATATTCACAATCCGGAGGATGCCGAGCTGTATTTGAGCGATCTACACACCGGTCCATGGTTCGGCTTGTTCGAGTAAATTATGGAAGTTCAACTTCCTGAAAATATCGCGCTTCTTGAGAACATAAGCGATGGGGTTTATGTTGTCGATAAGGAACGGCGGATAGTGTATTGGAATCCTTCGGCTGAGAGAATTACCGGCTTTAGCGCGAAGGATGTTCTCGGTTCGCATTGTTGGGAGAACATTCTTATGCATGTCGATTTGGATGGCAACCGTCTTTGTCTGAATTCCTGTCCTCTTTCGGAGACGATATGCAGCGGTGAGCCTCGGGAGATAAAGGCATATTTGCGCCATAAGGAGGGTTATCGACTTCCTATTATCATAAAAACTATTCCAATAATCAATACTGACGGCAAGTCTGCCGGGGCGGCGGAGATCTTTAGAGAGGACATTTCCGCCACTTCGTTTCACGAGGAAATAGAAGAGCTTAGGAAATCAGCTTTAATCGATACTATTACAAATCTTCCGAACAGGCGATATACTCAAGAGGTTCTCGAGTCGCGGTTCGCGGAATTTAAAAGGAATGGATGGGAATTCGGATTGCTATTTCTCGATATAGATAACTTTAAGACAATTAACGACAGATATGGTCATGATTGCGGCGATCGAGTGCTCAAGACAGTCGCGCAAACAATAGGGCATAATCTTCGTGGGGCGGATTTCGCGGGAAGATGGGGCGGCGATGAGTTTCTTATCGTGATGCCGCGTATTGTAATTGAAGAGCTTCAAAAAGTTGCCGAACGGATTAGAGTGCTTATTTCCCAATCGATTCTCGAAGGCACATATAGGGTATCTGCCACAGTATCTATAGGAGGATGCATTGTCAGTAAGGGTGAAACTCTGGATTCTCTTATTCAAAGGGCGGATAAGGCGATGTTTGATTGCAAAGAGGCAGGCCGTAACTGCACAAAAATCGAGGTTAATAATCCTATTGTTGAAGCATAGCATACCAATACTATTTATCACCGCTTCTCTGGTTGCCGGGCCACAAATAGGCGTGGATATTGGATGGTCCCCCACCGCGGATATTGAGGACTCGATTTCGGGAGGAACTTACTATTTTCAGGAAACAGGCACTTTCTATGATATTATTACTCCCGAATTACATCTATTGTGGAGTTTCGGAGAGGTTTCGTTGGGGGGTGCACTCGGTCTAATGCTTGCGAATAACCCCTTTGCGTCTTACCAGCCGACAAGTCTTCGGGGAATTAGTATCGGCGGTAAATTCATATATAATTATGAAATGCACGAAAGCGGTGACTGGCTTTTCCCAATTATGGTCGATGGAAGATGGTATTCTACAGAGATAAAGTATAAACCAAATGCCGGCGACTTTATATTCGGTGGCGATGGCTGGGGACTGCGTGTTTCATGCGGCGTGGAGCGTGTATGGGATCAAAGATACAGCTTTGGGTTAGTTATGGGTTGGGGAATTTCACGAGCTTCTTTCGACGGTTCTGAATATGGCATTACTCCATCGATGTGCGCAGATGGATGGCGTTTCGCTTTAATGGGGAGATTCGGCGGGTTTCTGAAATCTCATACTGAATATTAGGGTTTGTTCTTCTAACTTCTTCTAAAACAAGTCAGTAAAGGACTTGTATGCAATTCACACTTTTTATAAGTAAAAAACATAAAAATAGTTTGACTTTTTGTTATAATTGATTATGATAGCTACGGATTGTCAAATCTAACTAAAACGAAGGAGAAAAATGGGAAAGATCGACTTCAACCAGGGTGATGTTCACATCGTGCTCGAAACGGGCGATGATACCCTTGTGAATGAATTCGAAAGGATATTCTGTCTTGTCAAAAGCGGAATAATCTTGCCAACAAAACCGCTTAAGAAGCACGAAATGACTCCTATGAAGGAAGAGTCCCCGCAAAGTGTTGCGGAGAAACAAGCCGAGGTAAGACAGGATGTTACTTTCGGCAAGTATCTCACCAGCTTGAAAAAACTCACAAAGCCCGAAACTATTTTGGCTTTCGGAGAGTGGGCCGGTAAGCCTTTCAGCAGTAAAGAGTTTTTCCAGGTCGAAAAGGAACGCGGCGCACTTAAGGATGAGGACCGCAAAGCTTTCCATCCGAGGTTAACAGGTCTTAAGAAAGCCGGAAAGATCAGAACTGTCTCCAAGGGTCTCTACGAGACAACAAAAGCCGGCAAACAGGTTCTCGATAGAAAACGCAAGTAATCGCGGTGTTGTTGTGAACCTCGCGCGAAGGGCTTTATTTGCTGTTTTTCTGATAGTTCTTGCTTCGTCGTGTAATAAAGGGACAGGCCCCTCCCCCACAGAAAATTACATATCGGGGGCAACGAATCTCGATGAGTTGGTCGGCATTGTATATTCTGATATCAATGTGTATCTTGTCGAATTCGGGCTTTATGGGCCTGTTTATGTCGATACGACGGATGTGGATTATCTTGGAGAATACGAATTTCGCGGCTTTGACAACGGTTGGTTCGCTGTTTACGCAGAAACAAAGCCGGGAGTATTTCCTCGGTATGTTGGATACAGGGATAATAACAGAGACGGCCGTTTCGACGATGCTGACGCTCTAAATTTCTCGTCCTACGCTCATCTCAACTACTACAATATACCGTTGTATCAACCCGGTTTTATGCCTGATACCACGACTTTCGAGTTCGAACCGAACGACGAGTTGTATTTCGCGCAGAATCTCGGCAAAATACACGCAATGCATGTTAGTGGGAATCTCTCCAGCGGTGGTTTCGACGGTGTGAATTTCACCGGCGATCATGATTTTTTCCGGTTTCAATCCATATGGACGGGGAATCTGCATATCGAGCTTCGCTGGGATGGCAGTCAGGACCTCGATTTGTATCTTTACGATACTTTCGGAGAATATATCGACAGTTCGCCGGTAAATTGGCCAAGCCCTAATTCGATAGATAAATTTGTCTATCGAGACAGTGAGTATATCATACTTGTCGTGTCTGCGGATTATTCGGCATATTACGAGCTTTCAATTCAGATAAGGTGATGAAAGATGGATGTAATCGGTGCAATAAGAACACGCAGGTCTATTCGACGCTACAAAGACGAATCACTTCCAGAGGGTGCAATCGATACACTTCTCGAAGCGGCGCGAATGGCGAACTCAGCGAGAAATCGTCAGGAGTGGGCATTTGTTGTTGTATCGGACAGAGATACAAAGCAGAACCTTGTTCCGGCATGCAATAATCAGAGTTTCGTTGGCGATGCGTCTGTTGTTATTGTAGGTTGCGCTACAAGCGAACTCACAATGCGATGTGGCCAACCCGCTCATGCTATCGACACTGCAATTGCACTCGATCATATTCAACTAACCGCTGTCGAACTTGGGCTGGGGACTTGCTGGCTCGGTTCTTTTTTTCCGGAACAGGTAGCTCGAATATTGGACATCCCCGAAGATGTTACGATTATCGGAATCCTCACAATCGGAATCCCGGATGAAAATGGCAGAGAAAAATCGCGCAAAGATATTCGTGAAATTGTTCACAAAGAGAAATGGGGTTTGAGATGAGCCGTTATATCGTTCTTACGATGATCATTTTCGCCGGAGTGATATTCGCTCAAGGCACTAATCCAAATTACTACCAGCCGAGGGCGATTGTAGATATGCCAAATGCCGGTCTTCTCCCAGACCGCGCTTGGATGGGACAGATACATCTCGGAGAATCCGGAAGTGTTGCGACTTATTTTGGGATAGGCCTTTGGGGGCGTATTCAGGCTGGTGTTAGCTACGGTGCTTATGGTGTTCTTGGAAGAGGTTTTGCCACAGCATATCCGCGTCCGGGATTTCAGGCAAAAGTCCGTCCGATTCAGGAGTCGAGGGATCTTCCCGCTATTGTTTTGGGTTATGACGATCAGGGGCATGGGATATGGGACAGTGGGCGTAAACGTTATGCGCGCAAATCTCCCGGCGCGTATATTGTTATCAGCAAAAACTGGGCGACGATCGGCGGGAATATCGGCCTTCATCTTGGAAGCAATTACTCTTTCGAAACTCAGGATCAGGGCGGAATTAACCTATGGTTAGGTCTCGATAAAAACCTCGGTGATATGTTCGCGGTTTCCATCGAATATGATGCCGCAATGAACGACTATTACAAAGAAGACGGGGTGTATGGCTCGGGTAAAGGCTATCTTAATGCCGCTGTTAAATGGTCGGTTCGCCCCGATTTCGAGATCGAGTTCATCATGAGCGATTGTCTTATTAACGACCAGAACGCTAAAACCTTCTCGCGCGAGGTTCGGCTTTCCTTCGTCTATCCATTGTAATTGTTAGTTATTCAAAACGAATCGAGTATTGACATGGAAAATATTGTAACAACTATCGCAGAATATGCAACTTATGTCGCTCAGATTGCCGCTATACTTATAATCGTTTCCGGAATGATGTTCACGCTATATTTCTACACAAAGAATCGAATCCACAAAACAAAAGGCTACGGACATACTCTTCAAAGCCGTCTTGAACTCGGACATACCCTTTCTTTGGGGCTTTCTTTTTTAATTGGCGCGAGTATTCTTCGAAGCTCGATATCTCCATCTTGGGACGCGATAGGTAAGCTTTCGGCGATTATCGCAATTCGCACGGTTCTGAACTATTTCCTCGGACGCGAGATAAAGAGCCTCGGTGCAGTTGTCTCGACAGAAAACGGCGTCGAGGGTGAAAACAACCAATCGGAACAAATTTAGAAATCTGCCATTTTTTGAACAACCTTATCACAAAGGCATTCGATGAGTTTATCTGAAAATGAACGGGATATCCTACTTAATATAAGATATGCGACTTATCTCAGCATGATCCCCTACTCTGAGTTTACAGAAGTATAATCCAGATGGCATTTCATCGCCGTTATGGTCATGTGGGTAATATTTTACGGTCTTTGAACCCATTGTCTGGAACTCGTTTACAAGCTGATGGACCAATCTTCCATTCAAGTCATAAATATTTAACTCCACTTGTGAGTCTTCGGGAAGGTAATAACCTATGTTTGTTACCGAATTGAATGGATTTGGGAAATTGTTGCCTAAGAAAGGTTTGGTAGGTTTATTGAGTTTCACTTCATACTCGATATCTGTGAGGCTCATGGCAGGAAATACATCCAGTTTGCCATAGCCCCATGCGTTGTTTGGACAAGAACCTGTGAAATAGTCAGAGACGGCACAGGTTGTTAGTATGCTTCGCAATTCGGAAGGGGTCAGCGACGGGTCCCTTTCGAGTAAAAGTGCAATTGCCCCTGTTACCATAGGAGAAGCCATGCTCGTTCCCTGCATGCACCAGTAATGTGCGTTAATCATTAACGGGCGATACGCGGAAAAAGCTGGTATTTCTGAAGAGAGAGTCGAAATAATCATATTACCAGGCGCAGTGATATCTGGCTTGATTCTGCCGTCTCTAGTGGGACCGTTGCAACTAAATGAGGAAATGTTATTATGAATCACAGATGAATCGGTGTGTGTTGAACCATCGACATCTGTCCATGTAGCTCTTGTATCATAAGACCCTACTGCTATTCCATTCCGCGCGTCGGCGGGGGCTAAAATCAGACACCGATTATCGCCCGCAACCCAAGGCGAACCCGAAAGAGTCGGATCGAACCAGCCATTAGATATCCAAGCATCGAACCTCCCCGATCCCAAAGTCCAAAGGTTTGGAACAAGATAGGCTAAATTAATGCTGGGAATAACCCCTGAAGGCCCTTGATTGCCAATATATATAATAACATTCCTGTCTCCGTTTAAGGGGCTTGTTGTTTCTGTAGCGTCTATATACACAGCGACAAGTGGGTTATAGTAATAATCGTAAATCACTGTATGAATGACCTCACCTGGAGAGATTTCTGGAGAGAAAAAATACTCATCCCAAAAATAGGAATAGAACCCCATGCAAAAGGTAATGTTTCCAGAAGCTGGATACCATATGTCAATCCAAGTATTATTTCCTGTTGGCGCATATAAGTTGGTTCCCTGCCAATACTCGTAACTGGTTGAATATCCAACATGAGAGTAGTTACCGTTGTCGTTGCCGGCAGAAATTGAAATTATTTTCCCAGGGCCAGTGAGCTCGCTAATCATAGTGGATATTGGAAATGTCCCATCTCGTGGCCCTAACGGAGCACCAATGCTCAAATTGACTGATATTGGCTTGCCAATCTCTGCCGCTTTTCTAAAACAATAGTTTGTGGCATCGACTATGTGGTCGAAGTCCATTGTAGTTTTTACGAAGATAATTTCAGATTCGGGAGCCATTCCGGCGTAAGTTCCGCCAGAAGCCGCGCCATTTCCTGCCGCACTTCCGGTGACATGTGTTCCATGTCCTCCACCATCCTCACCATCAAACTCGGTGCAAAGACCACTATTTATCTGCGATGAAGTCCACTCTCTACCGTAAGAAAAACCAGACGGCGGAGTTCCGGAAACTGTCTGATCCCAGATATATCTGATTCTTGTTATTCCACCGCTTTTAAAATCCGGATGCGCCCAATCTATTCCGCCGTCAATGACACCAACTAAAGAACCTGCACCTCGATATGCTCTCGGTAACGGTGAATCGCCTCTATGAACCTTGTCGACACGATTATTTGTTCTCCCTCTATCATTGAGGAGTTGCCCTTTGGGGGTAACTTGAATATAAAGAACTTCATCGAGTTGTGCGATAAGCGGTATCTTATCTATACTTATCCTTGCGGTAAGAAAATCTCCAGCAATGGTGCTTGGAAGGATACCATGATTTCTTAAAACTTCGACACTTTGTGGGGAGCCATCTGTTTTTATGAATACTCCCGTAGAGAGCCCTTCAATTGGGTCGTCATAAATGCTGAACATTCTATTTT
>CAYWOR010000016.1:0-61560 GCA_964459995.1 uncultured bacterium
TTCCCCCCCTTGTTAAAGGGGGGTCGGCGCTTGAGCCCGTATGGGGGGGGATTATTGCGGAAAAACGGGCGGACATCCGTGAGATTTCCCTTCGGTCAACAAAGACCCTCCCCTACGAAAATCTTACCATCGACTCGATAATCTCTCGAAGGCCTCTTCGCGGCAACCAGCCGAGAAGCGTTCTGGCCTTGATATTCTCTGCTATCACAACCGGCGTGTCGCCCTCGCGCCTTCCGACCTTCCGAATTTGGAAATCGACACCTGTAATCTCGCGTGTCATCGTTGCGATTTCTTGGACAGTAAATCCCTCGTGCGAGCCAAAATTGATGATTTCGCTCGGGTTGCCCTTCTCGAGGTAATCCATCGCGGAGATGTGCCCCTCTGCGATGTCGAGAACATGAATGAAATCGCGGACGCATGTGCCGTCGCGGGTGGGGTAATCGTCTCCGAATATTTGAAGCTCGGAGATTTCGCCCATTGCGGCCTTGAGTGCGAGGGGGATGAGTCGCGTCTCGTTTTTCGCCTCGCAACGGATGCCATAACCCGCGCCGCCGACATTGAAATATCGCAGAATTATATATTGAATGTCGCCATTCAGCGAAGAATCGACGATGGCGTTCTCCGCGCCTGCTTTGGTGGTGCCATAGGGCGATATGGGCGCGACAGGGGTATTCTCCGTTATTGGAATATCGGATGGATCGCCATAAACGGCCACTGTGGATGAGAAGATGAGCTTGCCGACGCCGGTTTCCTTCATCGCGCGAAGAAGGTTGACCGTCCCGACGACATTTTGTTCCCAATAGAAAATGGGGCGTTCGATGGATTCCGGTATGATGCATTTTGCGGCGAAATGCATCACGATATCGGGCTTTGCAGACTCGATAGCGGAGATAATCTGTTGTGGTGATGTGATATCGCCGAGGATGAACTTCGCCGATTCGGGCACCAATTCGCGCCTTCCGGTTGTGAGGTTGTCGAAAACGGTAACCTCGTGCCCCTTTTCGAGAAGCATGGCGACGCAATGGCTTCCGATATATCCGGCACCGCCTGTAACGAAAACTCTCATATTATCCATCCGTTCGAGATTTCCCGCGAAAACGTCCTCTCGCGGAGCAATTATTATAGATACGGCTTCGAAGCCGAAAAATCAAGGATAAACTGGTTTGCGAGTTAGGAATGTTGAATAAGAGGCAAATTTAGTGTGGATTTTGGCAAATGGTATCGACAAAGGGTGATGCAAATGTATTCTATTTGCATGCAAATGTATGCAAATGCTTGCAAATGTATTCTATTTGAATACATCTGCATCAGGCGGATAATCGTGGAATGTCTTCGCTCTCGAAAATCGTTCTATTGGGGGGATTGGGATTTCGCTTCGGGTTTGTCCTTGCGGTCCATGTTGAAATAATAATGGATTGCGCCCTGAACCATAATTGCGGCTCTGTCAGTGTCGCGGTAGTAGAATATTGTTTCGGCAGTGAGCGAAATCCTGTCCAGCAAGATGGCTTCAATTCCGAAACCTGCGCCGGCTGTCCATATTTCGTTCGTAACAAGAGAAGACTGGCAGACCCAGTCGTCAACATCCCATTCGCACCAATAATAGTATTCTTCACGAGTGTATTCGTAGCTAAGGCCTGTCGAAATATAGAAAGATGTGTTCTTGTGCCGGGAAAGGTGATATTGAAGCTCGATTCCGGGCATTGCCCAGCGGTATTCTTCATCGGAGTAGTAGCCTGCGGTAAGCTGGACACCATATTTGGCTTGGTAGATGAGTTTGTAAGACATCCCGACGCCGGAGTAATGTCCTGCGGCAACCCCCAGCCCCTGAAGGTATCTTGGGAATTCCCGCGCGTTTGTGGGGTCTATGCGAGAGGAGTTGTCAGATGCTAATGCAATGGCCGATAAACAGATAAGCACCAACAGAACCAAAGTTCTTTTCATTTCTGTCCTTATGAAATTGTAACTTACCGGAATAAAATAATGAAATGTTGAAAGAAAGCAATAGTCAATCTTTGCGGGTTATTTCAACTCGCCCATATCGAGGGAGATTATGCCTGTCTCGGGGCTGTAAACACGAAGCGTGGCATCGGGGTTGATTCCGAGGATTCGGTAGTTCACGGTTTTGCCGCGGACGATGAAATCCCTCTCGCGGCCCTTGGAGTATAGCGCAATGTTAATTTCGTCGAGAATACTTTCGAAACCTCCGGCAAGGAAAGCACGATTGGTATCATCGATTTCGGGTAGTAACTCGGCCAGAAATCTTTCTGAATCGATTTCCGCGCCAGTTAATTCGGATAATGAGACCGCGTTTCGGCCAAGTTCTTCGGGGAAGCCCCCCTCGGCGATATTGAGATTAATGCCGATACCAATTGCGATTCTCGATTCCTCGCCGCGTGTTTTCGCCTGAATGAGTATCCCACAAATTTTTCTGTCGTCCGCGAAGACATCATTCGGCCATTTGATTCGGAAATCGGCATTTTGGGCGAATTTCATCAGTTTGTTGCGAATTGTATAGGCTATCATAATCGCGAGCTTGTTATAGTTGCCCAGAGGCTCTTGCGCAGAGAGTAGAATCGAAAAATAAAGACCGCCGTGAGGGGAGAACCACAGATTGCTTCCTCTTCCCCTTCCGGCGGTCTGTATTTCGGCTGTAAGAACTGTGCCTATTGGCATATGGCGATACTCGTCGGAGAGAATCATTCGGTTAGTCGAATCGACGTTTTTGAGACGAATTATCTTCCCGCCAATCTCCATTCTTTATCCTGAGAATTTGCTCAGGAAGATTCCCGCGGCTATCGCAGTTCCGATAACACCGGCGACATTTGGCCCCATCGCGTGCATAAGTAGATGATTATCCGGGTCGTATTTTCGTCCGAACATCTGGACAACTCTCGCCGAATTTGGCACAGCGGAAACCCCCGCCGCGCCGATGAGGGGGTTAATTTTCACCTTTAAGAAGAGGTTCATGAATTTTGCGAAAAGCACACCTCCAGCTGTCGCAAAGGCAAATGCAACTACACCGAGAAGGAAAATCTTTATCGATTCCCAAGTCAGGAATGTTGAACCTTTCGCGCTCAAACCGACACATATTCCGATGAAAATTGTGAATGTATCGACCATAGCTGTGGATGCGGTTTTCGCCAGACGGTTTGTTACTCCGCTTTCTTTAAGTAGATTGCCCAAGAATAGCAATCCAAGTAGGGGGAGAGCGCCCGGGGCAATTAGTGCGCTAACAAGGAAAGCGACGACCGGGAAGAAAATTTTCTCTCTGGCTGACACGATTCTTGGAGGCGCCATGCGAATAAGCCGTTCCTCTTTTGTTGTGAGAAGCCTCATAATGGGCGGCTGAATGACCGGCACGAGCGACATATAGGAATATGCGGCAATCGATACCGGCGCAAGATATGCCGGCGCGAGTTTTGATACGAGATATATCGAGGTGGGGCCGTCAGCGCCTCCGATAAGGCCAATTGCCGCGGCTAAAGCCGGTTCGAATTTGAATGCTATCACCGCAACAAAGAATGTTACGAAAACGCCAATCTGCGCGGCGGCACCAAGGATAACCGTTTTCGGGTTAGATATGAGTGTCGAAAAATCGGTCATCGCGCCGATGCCGAGGAATATCATCGCAGGATAAAGCCCATTTTTCACGCCCCAGTATAGGGCATGGAAAACGGAAGAGTCGGCTTCGATTCCGACCTCGAGACCGAATGGAACCGGTGTATTCCCAATGATGATTCCGAAGCCGATTGGCACAAGTAGGAGCGGCTCGTAATTTTTCTTTATCGCCAGATAAATAAAGATAGCGCCGAAAACCATCATTATGGCGTTCTGAAGCGTGAAATTTGCAAACCCAGTGTCTTTTAGGAACAGTATGAATGTTTCCATGAGAAGCTCCTTAGGCCCGGTCGATTTCGATTAAGACATCGTCCTGCTTGACGGCATCGTCCACCCGAACATTCACCTTTGCAACCACACCGGACGCCGAGGCTTGAATTTGGTTCTCCATTTTCATAGCTTCCATAACGATTATATCCTGTCCGGCTTTGACATTATCGCCTTCTTTGACGAGAACTTTGAGCACTACACCGGGAATCGGTGCACGAACCTGCGAATTGTTTCCGGCTGAAGCCGGAGCAGTAGGCGTCTGAGCGATTGACGGAGCTGTCCGCTCGACTATTCGCTCGACTTTTTTGACTGCCGCACGGCGAACAGGAGCATCCTGTTTTTTCCCAAACTGTTTGATTGTTACATCGACCTCTTTGCCGTCGATGATAACTTTGGCGATATCGTTTTCTATCTTAACAACATCGACTTCGTAATCCTTGCCACCGATTCTAAAAATATATTTTCCCATTTTTTGCTCCTAATCTTTCGATATTCCGGCCATCGACCACGCACTAATTGGCCGTGGACGATAATCGAAGGTAAGTTCCGCAGGTTCGGTCTCGTGATAAAGCTTGAGTTCGAGTGTAACAGCGGCCAAAACAGCCGTTGTTTGATGCTCGTCGAGGGTTATCTCGTTGGAAACAGATACCTCTTCGGGCTTTTTAGGTTGGTTTTTCGGCGCTGTTTCGGTCGCAGTAACCTTTCCCTTTTGGGGATCTATGCTCTTAAACAGAGAGACGACCATCGATAATATCAACAAAGCCAATAGCACAACCACAATGCCCGTGATCGAAAGCACAAGGGCATCCATAAGACCACCCGTCATCCCAACAGCGATTTGTGTGATTGCCATCAATTCTCCTAAAGCGGGATGTTGCCGTGTTTTTTAGTCGGCAGGGTTTCGCGTTTGTCTTCGAGAAGTTCGAGTGCCCGGCAAATCCTGTTGCGTGTATTTTGGGGCTGGATTACATCGTCGATATAGCCCTTTTTCGCGGCGACATAGGGATTAGCGAATTTGTCTCGATATTCTTGCTCAAGCTCTTTCGCTTTCTGCTCGGGGTTTTCGGCTTCTGAAAGTTCTTTTCCGAAGATAATTTCCACAGCGCCTTTTGGTCCCATAACGGCGATTTCTGCAGATGGGAGGGCATAATTTATATCGCCGCGCAGATGTTTCGAGCTCATGACATCGTAGGCTCCGCCGTAAGCTTTGCGAAGGATTACCGTGATTTTCGGCACCGTGGCTTCGGCATATGCGAAGAGCAATTTCGCGCCGTGACGGATAATACCGCCGTGCTCCTGAACAGTGCCGGGAAGGAACCCCGGGACATCTTCGAGTGTAACGAGCGGTATATTGAAGGCATCGCAGAAGCGCACGAAACGCGCGCCTTTGATCGACGCGTTGATATCGAGCACTCCGGCGAGATGCTTGGGCTGATTTGCGATAATGCCGACGGATTTGCCGTTAAATCTCGCGAATCCGACCACAATATTCGACGCCCAAAGCTCGTGGACCTCGAAAAACTCGCCGTTATCGACTATCTCATGGATAATATCGCGGACTTCATAGGGGACATTGGTGTTGTCCGGAATAAGCTCGTTGATACGGAAACATTCGCGCTCGGGTGGGTCGTCGGTGGGGATTTCCGGCGGAAGTTCCATATTGTTCTGCGGGATGAACGAAACCAATTTGCGAATCGCTTCGAGAAGCTCCTCCTCATTATCGCAGGAGAAATGAGAGACGCCGCTACGACTGTTGTGGACGTAGCTTCCGCCGAGGTCTTCGGTGGTAACATCCTCATTCGTAACGGTTTTCACGACTTTGGGGCCGGTAACGAACATGTAGCTGTTTTCTTTCACCATGAAAACAAAGTCCGTGATGGCCGGAGAATAAACCGCGCCGCCGGCACAAGGTCCCATGATAGCGGAAATCTGCGGAACAACGCCTGAATAGAGGACATTCTTGAGGAAGATATCGCCGTATCCGGCTAAAGAATCGACGCCCTCCTGAATTCGTGCACCGCCTGAGTCATTGATACCGATAACCGGAGCGCCGATTTTCGCGGCCATATCCATAATTTTCGTAACTTTCCTTGCGAATGTTATCGAAAGGGAGCCGCCGAAAACGGTGAAATCGTGCGAAAAGATAAACACCTTCCGACCGTCGATTGTGCCATAGCCTGTAACCACGCCGTCTCCGGCGAAGTGTTGCTTATCGATACCGAAATTCGTGCATTCGTGCTCGACAAAGGTATCGAATTCCTCGAAACTTCCGGTATCGAGAAGCTTTTCGATGCGCTCGCGCGCGGTAAGTTTGCCTTTGGCGTGCTGGCTGTCGATTCGTTTCTGGCCGCCGCCCAAATAGGCTTCCTCGCGCTTTTGTTTGAGTTTGAGCAGTTTTTCTTCAATTGTCATGATGACCCTCGCATATCTCAGTAAGTATCTTTGCTGTGGATTTCGGATGTATGAAGGCGATTTTCATGCCGCCGGCTCCGGTTCTTGGGACATTATCAATCATAGCCGCGCCTTTGTCCACAAGTTTTTCGATTTGGCCGCAGATATCGTCTGTTTTGTAGGCTATGTGGTGTATGCCTTGACCGCGAGCGGAAAGGAATTTTGCTATTGGGCTTTCCGGTGAGGTCGGCTCTAAGAGCTCGATATCGACATCGCCCACACGAAATTTTGCCACACGAACCTTTTGCTCAGGCACTTCTTCCTCTTCGAGAAGCTCGAGGCCGAGAATATCGCGGAAAATGGGGATAGTATCCGCAAGACTCTCGACGGCAATTCCAAGATGGTCGATTTTTTCTATCATTAATTCTCCATAAGATTCGGCAGGATTTCGCCGCCGAGTTTTTTTGCGAGCGTGAAGGGGGTTTCTTCCCCTTTTCGAATGCGCTCGACCCAAATTGGCAACCTACTATCAAAATCCAATCGACTTTTCAAAAAACTCTCGACTCGAAATCTCAATATCGATTCGATATCGTCTTCGATCCTTTTGGTTATGCGTTTTTCTATCTCTCCGCTTTTTTCGATATATGCTCTGTGTGCGATAATTTTTTCGACTATCGTATCGAGGCCGATGTCATTCACGGCTTGTGCGAGAACTACCGGCGGAATATAACCTAGTCCGCTGAAATTTTCCTCCAGCATCGACTGTATGTATCTCGCGATTCTGTCGGCGCCCTCGCGGTCGGCCTTGTTGATTACGAATACATCGCCGATTTCCATAATACCGGATTTCATCACCTGAATATCGTCGCCGAGACCGGGCACTTGAATCAGCACCACAGTGTCTGACAGGCCGACCACTTCGACTTCGTCCTGTCCGACTCCAACAGTTTCGATAATAATAAGATCGAACCCCGCGGCTTCGAGGATTTTCGCGGCGTCCTTGGTAGCGGCTGAAACTCCGCCCAAATGCCCGCGCGAGGCCATGCTTCGGATAAAAATCCTCGAATCGACAGCGTGCTCGATCATGCGAATTCTGTCGCCCAAAATCGCGCCGCCTGTGAAGGGGGAACTTGGATCGACCGCAAGGATTCCTATCCTCTCGAAATTGTTTTTTAGATATGGGATTAAAGCGTTGATAAGAGAGCTTTTTCCAGCGCCGGCGGGGCCTGTGATGCCCAGAATATAGCTTTTGCCGACGCCGTATATCTCGCCGAGGAGTTCATATGCGGCTTCTCCGCCCCTTTCGACAGTGGAAATGCCTTTGGCTATCAGGCGCGGATTGCCCTCGATAATAGCTTTTGCGATGCGGGAGGTCATGTCAGGCCTTTTTCGCGGCCATCTCCTCTTCGATGAAGTCCGTGATCTGCTTTACTGTAGTCCCCGGCCCGAAAATTGCCTTGACTCCCTTTTCGCGGAGAAAGGGAATGTCGTCCTCCGGAATTATTCCGCCGCCGAAGACGAAGATATCCTCCGCGCCTTTTTCGCGAAGAAGCTCTGTAACCTGCGGAAAGGAAATGTTATGCGCGCCCGAAAGGAGCGAAAGACCGACGAAATCGACATCCTCCTGAATCGCCGTTTCGACGATGCTCTCCGGAGTTTGGCGAATTCCGGTGTAGATTACCTCGTAACCTGCGTCACGAAGGGCTTTCGCGATGAATTTTGCCCCGCGGTCGTGGCCGTCGAGTCCCGGTTTGGCAATTAATATCCTGACACGATTATCCATTTTCTCACCTCAAAGAATGACCTGTTCTTTGTATTCACCGAAGACGTCCCGAAGGACATCGCTAATTTCGCCGATTGTAGCATATTCGCGAACCGCGTCGATAATATGCGGCATCAGGTTCTCGTCGGATTGAGCCGCTTTGCGGAGCAATTCGAGATGTTTTTCCACAGCATCATTGTTTCTGCGCGATCTAAGGGCTTCGAGTTTACGCACCTGAACATCGCGGATGCTTGGATCGACCTTAAGAAGCTCCTTCGGAGCCTCTTTTTCGACTCGATATTTGTTGACGCCTACGATTATTCTTTCGCCGCTTTCGATGCTCCGCTGATACTTGTAAGCACTATCCTGAATCTCTTTTTGGACATAGCCCTTTTCGATTGCGGAGATCATTCCGCCCAGCTTCTCTATCTTTTCGATGTAGTCGAAAGCTTCGGCTTCGATTTTGTCGGTTAGCTGTTCGACGAAATAGGAGCCTGCCAGTGGGTCTATAGTATTTGCGGCGCCGGATTCCGAAGCCACAATCTGTTGTGTCCTTAGGGCGATTCGCACCGAATCTTCAGTCGGAAGCGAGAGGGCTTCGTCGCGGGAGTTAGTGTGAAGGCTCTGTGTGCCTCCGAGAACTGCGGCGAGGGTTTGTATCGCCACACGGATGATGTTGTTATCGGGTTGTTGGGCGGTAAGTGTCGAACCGGCGGTCTGAGTGTGGAATCGTAGCATCATCGATTTGGGGTCTTTCGCGTTGAACTGCTCTTTGATAATTTTCGCCCACATTCTTCTTGCGGCACGGAATTTGGCTACTTCTTCGAGGAGGTCATTATGGGAATTGAAGAAGAAGGACAATCTTCCCGCGAAGCTGTCTATGTCGAGTCCTGTAGAGATTGCAGTTTTGCAGTATTCGATGCCGTCGGCGAGCGTAAATGCAACCTCCTGCACCGCCGATGAGCCTGCCTCGCGGATATGATACCCCGAAATCGAGATTGTGTTCCATTTCGGAACATGCTGAGTGCAATATTCGAAGATGTTCGTGATTATTCTCATCGATGGTCGCGGTGGATAGATATAAGTTCCACGGGCGATATATTCTTTGAGTATGTCGTTCTGAATCGTTCCGCGAAGTTCTTTCGAGGAGACGCCCTGTTTTTCGCCAACCGCGATATACATCGCGAGCAGAACCGCCGCGGTAGAGTTTATAGTCATCGATGTTGAAACCTTATCCAAGGGGATTTCCGCGAATAGGGTTTCCATGTCTTCGAGCGAATCGATTGCGACGCCGACTTTGCCCACCTCGCCGATGCTCATTTTATGGTCGGAATCGTAGCCAATCTGTGTTGGGAGATCGAAGGCGACGGAGAGGCCGGTCTGCCCCTGTTCGAGAAGGAATTTGTAGCGCTTGTTCGATTCCTCGGCTGTTCCGAAACCGGCATACTGGCGCATAGTCCAAAGCCTGCCGCGATAGCCGGTCGGATATACTCCGCGAGTAAATGGATATTCCCCGGGAAAACCGAGCTTGTCTTCGTAGGCGCAGTCGAAATCCTTAGGAATTGCAAGTCTTTCGACAACATTGCCTTCGTAATCGATAAGGTCGGAACGCTCCGGCGCTTTTCCGAGCAAAGGCTTTACCGAATCTTGTTCCCAACGCGCTTTTTCGGCTTCCAGAAAAGCCCGCTTCTTACGGATAAATCCGGCATTACAGTCGGGGTTTTGCCCGCAATTGTGGTCATGACAGTCATCATGATGTTTTTCCATCATTCACCTCGATTAATCGCGATAAGTTCGATGTCAAACAGAGTAACATATATCTACAACGATAAAAGTCCACTTATTTTTGCGTTTTTTATATCGAAGGTTAATAAAAAAACAGAAGCATGCACGTTTCAGATTATTCTAATATAGAGTAATTTGAAAAAGAATATTACAATTGCAAGTTGTTTACAGCAGAAGAGTTGCGAGGATAGATATGCCGCCGCAAAGTGCAAAACCGCCATCAAAAGCAAGTTCCGCCCATGTCCCACGTCCGATCCCCCATCGGCGGAATTTATCGACGATAATAGCGGCATAGCCCATGAAGGCAACAAGAATTAGCGTTACGGGAGGCAGAAATCGCATAACCACGCCGATTACAAGGGTTAGAAAGATTGCGGCGAACGAAAGAAGAACCGCAATCCATGCCCCCTTTTCTCCTATGACAGTTGCAAGCGACTCTCTGCCCAGAACCCTGTCGCTTTCGAGGTCGGTGATAGAGAATAATGAGGCGCGAAGAAAGGTCAGAAGCGCTATCCATGCGAGCGACAGACCTACCTGGGAGGATATTTCAAAACCATTGGCGGCAAAAGGAACGAAACCGCAGGCGAAAAACCAGCCGATAACATGAAGAATATCCCTCGCACCGGGAATCTCGCGAGGAGTTACGAGCTTTGCGCCCATTGGAAAGATTCGATAATTCTTGAGAATCAGAAACAGACCGGCGCAAATGCCACCAATAAGCGTAAGTATGAATGCTCTCCAGCCGAAAAGGAACATGAGGCCAGTCGATAGAATTAGTCCGGCAACTGCGGAAGCTCCAAGAAGCCTTCGGTTGCTCCAAAAGAAGCTAATTTTGGAGGGATCGGCGAGGATAACGCCCTGCCAATCGACGACATTGTAAATCGCATGAAAGCCGAACACAAAAAGCCCCATCGAAATTAGGAGTAGCGGCTCGATTCGAAAACCGGCCAAAAAGAGAAATGTGGCGGTGAGCATGGCCGCGGCAAAACCGGTCAAAATGTTGCTTTGAATGATAATATAGCCGAAATCTTTAATAAATGGTTTAGACCAAAGCGGAAGATTGCCCTCGTTAATTCTTTCGAGGCGTTCGATAACTGCGGAGACAATCCAGTGCGGGGTGCTTGCGCCGGCGGTAACCGCGACTGTGCTCGCTCCGGCGAAATCAGCGGGGTCGATTTCGGAGGCTGTCTCTACCCAAATCGATTTGACGCCGGTGGATTTGGCGACTTCGTATAAACGCTTTGTATTGCTGGAGTTAAATCCGCCGACAATAACAATCGCATCGGCCTCTTTTGCCAGATTTAAGATTTCGTCCTGGCGCGCGGAGGTTGAATCGCAAAGGGTATCGAAAATTTCGGTCTCCGGAAATCTCTCGGCGACAGCCTTCGCACGCTCGTCATACCAATCTTTACGAAGCGTGGTTTGACCGATTACGACAGGCTTGTGTAACACGGGCAGGCTTTTCACATCGTCGATATCCGCGACAACATATCCTCTTTCACCCGCAAAGCCGAGAAGCCCTACAACCTCGGCATGGTCGTGGTGGCCGACGATTACAACATCGTGCCCTTTCGCGGCGTTGTTTTTTACGATGGATTGAACTCGAGCAACTTTTTTGCATGTCGCATCGCAAATATTCGCGCCGGTATCCTTGAGGTTGTTTCGAACATCCGGGGGAATACCATGGCTTCGAATCACGACGGTGGATTTCTCGTCAAGCTCTGAAAACTCCTCGGACACGCCAATTCCCTGCCCGCGAAGGAATTCGACAACCTGCGGATTATGAATCAAAGGGCCCCATGTGAAGATGGGACCCTTTTTGTTTACTGCGGTGCGAAGCACCAAATCCACGGCATCTTTCACACCTGTGCAGAAACCTGCGGTCTTGGCGAGCTTAACTTTCAAAGGTTTTTACCACGGGAAACAACCCGAGCGTTCGCCGGTTTTGGTTCTGCGGGTGATGCCGACTGTAAGGCCGATGCTGTGCTGAACACCGACTTCTTTTTCAATCGTTGTCCACTCGTCGGTGTCCCAATCCCAATACTCGTCTTTTACTTTGCCGAGGAAACTCGCCTGATAACGCGCCTCGACCAAAAGATGGAAATCGTAAGTCTGGAAGGCGAGAATACCGCCGCTTAGCATGAGTGAAGGCGCATCGTCGGTAACCCATTCTCTGTTGCCCTGATATTCGATAGGAACGACCGCCCATTCGATTCCGGCGGCACCGCCTGCGAAAAATGCGAAGTCTTTCGGTGAGGTAATGTAATATGCTCCGATATTCAAGCCGAATCCTGTCGCTTCACCGCCGGCGCTGATATAGCCGCGTCCCGTAACGAAGAGCTTTTCCATCTCATACATCGCCATAGCTTCATAGAGCCACATCTCTTCGCCGCCGTAGCTGTCGGCCAGAGGGAATCTGTATCCTATATTCACGCCGACCGTGTAATGATTCAGGCGTCTGCGGGGGTCTTTGGCCTCGGTCTCGGTAACATTGGTCTTGTCGATGACATCTCCGGCTTTAACTCCGGTTGCGATTCCCTTTGCAAGCCTTCCGATGACGATATCGAGGTCCTCGACACTTTCGGAGGTCATCTTATCGGAATGGGCTCTGGAACCGTCGTGATTGACGACATAGACATTGAGGATAATTTTCTCGCCCAATTTTGAGAGAGAGCCATACAACGCTTGATGCACTCCGGCTTCTTTTGCCGCCTGTGCCGCACAAGCGTCGTCCTCGCAGAACTCGCCTCTGGGAGCAGAGCGCACGGAATAGCCAAGGTCGGCCAAATCGGACTTGAAAAGCTCATGCACTGAGAAAACAGTTGCATCATCGAGGCCTGTGGAGGTGAAATCGAATATCATTATCGAAGTTTGTGCACACAGTGCAAAGGCAATGATCATAAAGGCAAATGCTACTCTTTTCATGATGTCCCCTTTCAATTAACGGTTTCCAAATGAGTATTTCACAGTTAACGTGCCAGAATCAACTTTCGTGAATCCATTTGTCCAATAGGTTACGATGGTAATTGATTGTTTTACCGAGGTTTTCCTCATCCTTCGCTTCCGCGATAATTTTAAAAACGGGATTGTCATGGCCGGGGATAATCAGCGCCCACGAGTCTGCGCTGTAGATTTTCACCCCGTCGATGACGTCGCGGGGGGAGTTGGCGGTTTCCTCGATGAGTTTGCGCATTAGGGTTCCCATCATGTTGTATGAGCAGTGCACCTGCGCCTCTCCGCGGACATAGACAGGAATATCCGCGGCGATATGCGAAAGTTGCAGGCCTGATTTTGCCAGCATTTCGAGCATTTTGACAGCGGCGAATATGCCGTCGGATGCGAACAGCCATTCAGGGAAAATAACCCCGCCGCGAGTTCCGCCGACAAAATCGACCTTGCCGGAACTCGCCGCTTCCATCATCGAGAGGTGGTCGTCGCGTGTGAAAATCAACTCGATGCCCTTTTCGCGGGCAATTTTATTTACTCCCATAGTGGCGGAAATTGGCACCGCGATAGCCTTCGGTTTTGATGTTCGAGCTATCAAATCGAGAATAATGCAAAGCTCGGATTGCTCGTCGAAAAGTCTGCCGTTTTCATCGACGATACGCAACCTTTCGCCGGAGGGGTCGAGAAGAAATCCGGCGTCGGCATCGAGACTTTTGACAATCGTTGCGAGCCTTCGATGGTCTTGTTCGCGCTGTTCGCGTGTTCGAGTGATTCTGTTTGGGTCGATAACGGCGTTGATGTTGACAGTGTCGATATTCAGCTCAGAAAGAATGCTCGGAAGGATTTCGGCTGTTCCGCCGTGAGAATAATCGACGATTATCTTGAAGCGCCTTTTTGATATGGCTTCTCGGTCGATTCTCTCGGCGAGAGCTTGCGAATAATCTTGCAGATTCCCGCGCGGTCGAATTAGTGCGCCGAGGTTTTTATAACTTGCTCGGCGGAAATCTTCACGTTCGAAAAGGCGTTCGATTGAGCGTGCTTTGTCTGTTGTTAGGTCGGCGCCGTTGCTGTCGAAGAATATCAAATCTTGGCCGTTGTCATCGCGGGGGGATTTGCGTATATGCACACCGCCGTTGTGCTGTGATTTCGAGAGAAGCCATCTGACAACCGGAATCGGCGCTATGCCGATGTCGTCCACATCGACTCCGGCGGACATGATTCCGCAGAAAAGTGCGCGTGTCGATATTTGGCTTGCGCGGTCGCCGTCGCGGGAGATGAGGACGCTTCCCTTTCCTCCGAGATTCGCGCCGAAAGATGCGCCGAGTTTTGTTGCAAACTCCGGCGAAATTTCCGAATTGATAATTCCGGAGGCTCTGCTTCCGGCGAAAAGTTCGCCGCCGGTTCTGTCCGCCCATACGAGGGTCTCGTTAACTGTCGTGAAAGGGCCGACAGTTTTCTCCGGCCATATTTTGACAGCCTCGGCGATTCGGGAGTTGTTGCCGATTTTGCAGAAACCCGCAACTACGGCATATTCACCGATCGTCGCTTCGTCGCCGATTGTCGTGTTGTTTGCGATGGTTGCGCGTTCTATCAAAGCGCCGGCGCCGACAGAGCAATTGTGCCATAAAACCGAGCCTTCGATTGCCGCGGATGCTCCTATGTATGAATCCGCGCCGATAATCGTGTTTTTAAGCTTGGCTCCGGCGGAAATTTTGCAGTTGTCCGCTATTACGACCGTGCCCTCACATTCGATAAAGCCCGAGATTTCCACATCCTCGCCGACAAACAGCTTGGCTCCGTAGTCTTGGACAAGTTTTCCGGGGATATCGAGCTGGATTTCGCCGCTGATTGCATCTTCATTAGCACGGCGATATTCGCGAAGATTGCCGACGTCTCGCCAATAGCCCTCGGCGACATAGCCATAAAGCGGTTCGCCTTTTTTCATTAGCAGTGGGAATAGGTTTTTCGAGAAATCGAACTCTTCATTTTTCGGAATATAATCGAGGACGTGCGGTTCGATAACATAGATGCCTGTGTTTACGGTGTCAGAGAAAACCTGTCCCCATGCCGGTTTCTCGAGAAAGCGTTTGATTTCGCCCGTTTCGGGGTCGATTATAACAATTCCGAATGCGAGGGGCTTTTCGACTTTTGTGAGGACAATAGTAACCGCGGCGCTTTTAGATTTGTGGAACTCGACTGCTTTTCGCAAATCGAAATCGGTGAGAACATCGCCGGAGATAACTAAAACGGTTTCATCGACTAATCCTGCGGCGTTTTTGACCGCGCCGGCAGTTCCCCAGTCCCCCTGAGAAAGGACATACCGCATATCCACGCCAAAACCCGCGCCATCGCCGAAATGCCCCTGAATAAGGTCTGCCTGATAATAGAGCAAGCTCACGCAATCTGTGATTCCGCATTTTCTTACCGCACCGACAACATGCTCCATCATCGGCCTGCCGAGAATTGGCACCATCGGTTTCGGTAAATGCGATGTCAAAGGTCTTAGCCTCGTCCCAAAACCGCCGGCAAGTATTATCGCCCTCATAATATCACCTTCCAAAATATGGAAATACTATACCTAATTTAACTCAATAATCGCAAAATGCAAATTAGGTCTTCATCAGTATTTAAATTCACGGTTCATGTCGAGTGAATAATAAATCTCCATCAGCTCGTTGGATTTCGGCAAAATCTCCTCGGCAAGATCTTTCCTGAGGCCGATTACGGTTCGTTGGATCATCCCGAATTCGTAGTTTGGGTAAGCCTGTTGCATATCAGCAAATTTCTTATCGTCGAGTAGCCAATAGATGATGCCTTCGACATTCTCCTCGTGAATAAGCGGAACCGGCAGTCTTTTGTCCTCGATTGGGCGTGTGAGACCGACCATATCGACAATCTCGGTTTCGTTCCTTGCGAAAAAGCCTATTACGCCTATCTCTCCTGCGGCAATTTTGAAATCGCCCTGAATATTCTTCTCGAACCATATTGTCGTAGAAGCGTAGATTTTTTCGCGGATCGAGAGGATTTCTGCGGAGTATCTTTTGCTGTCCGCAAGGTTGAAGGGCATCATAAGGGCAGTCCAAACCACAACAAGCCCGATTATTATGCGATTTTCCATTCCTGAAAATAGTTTCACACCTTCGAGAATTCTCTTAATGCCAACTGCGAAGAGAAGGGATGTGAGTATCAGCGGCGGCGCGAAATACCAGAGGAAAAGCGAGGCATAGTTGTTTCCCGAAAGGATGAAGGCAGACATATAAACCACGGTGAAAATCCCCAAAGGCAGAAATTCTTTCGATTTTTTGATAATGATCGCGTAAAGCCCCAAAATCGCAAAGAGCGGAATGATATAGCCGAAAAGCGTTCCGAGATGATAGACATCCGAGAGGCCAATTACAGCCATGCCAAAGGAGATAAGCACTTCGGAAGCGCCTTCTGTCCACGAAACAGAATTATCGAAGGCGACTTTTCGGACAACGCTAACCGGTAGAGGTGTGCCGTAATAGAGCCATGTTCCGATAATCAGGGCAAGAATTATTGCTGTGGGTGCAATGAGTTGGGTTATTCTCGGCCTTGTCTCGCGGCGGAGGATTAGGGTGAGAAAAACCACACCGAGCAAGAGTAAGTTGTCGAAGCGCACCCAAATGCCGATAGCGGCAGTAATAAGGGCATGCGAGGGCTTTTTCTCGTTGATGAAGTAAAAGGCGAGCACCATCGAAGCCATCGAAAGGGCGATTTCCATTCCACCGAGGCTTGAAATCTGGAATACTGAATTTGAGAACAGAACCGCGACTGCCAGAAGTCCAGCCCATCGACTCTTTACAAGACTATAGGCCAGCTCGACGAGAAGAATTGCGAGAAAAATCTCGGAAAGCGCGCCGAGAACCCATATTATCGACACAGAGTCGAAACCGAGGATTCTGGGTAGGGCGTTGAGAAGCGTCCATAGCGGGTTAGTTATCGCATAGACCCTTTGTCCGAGATTGAAAACCGCGCCGTTGCCAAGGGCGATGTTCCGTGCGACACGCATCGTGATGTAGGCGTCGTCGAGAATATTCGCCGGAAGAATAACCCGATAAAGAAACGCTACAACGGCGGCAAGGAGGTTTGGTATCTTGTCGAAAACGTAACTTCTGCCGCCTTTATCTTCCATCGCAGATGAAGTTTCAGACATTATAGCGTCGCAAAGACACCGCTTGTCGATAAAGGCCTATATATTTGTCGGCAGAAGCGCCCCATGATGAATCGAATTCCATACATCTATCCATCAGTTTTTCCCAGCCCTTTTTGTCGGAATAGGCTTTTAGAGCGGAATCGATTGTCTTAAGAAGCTCTTCGGAGGTGTATCTTTCGAAAACGAAACCTGTGCCGGAATTCGCAGTCAAATCAGCCGGGGTTACAGTGTCTGCAAGACCTCCGGTTTTACGGACTACCGGCACTGTGCCATAGGCCATGGAATACATCTGATTAAGTCCGCAAGGCTCGTATCTGCTGGGCATAAGGAACATGTCAGAACCGGCCTCGATTCGATGGGAAAGCGCACCTTTGAAACCAATAATAGCGGCCATTTTGTCGGGATGTTTCGCCGAGGCCGCCTCGAATGCCGCTTCGTATTCCTTTTTGCCGGTGCCGAGAAGAACAATCATCACATCGCGCTTTAGAATTTCGTCGAGAATTGGAATTAGGATATCGAAACCTTTTTGGTCGGCGAGACGGCTGATGATGCCAATCAGCGGGGAGTCCGGCTTTTGAGGAAGACCGACTTCCTTCTGAAGTTCGACTTTACAGGTTGTTTTGCCGGATTTGTCCTTTTTGCTGTAATTAGCGGGCAGGTCGGGGTCGATTTTTGGGTTCCAAACCTTCTGGTCGATGCCGTTGAGGATGCCGAAAAGTCTGTCGGTTCGGGCGCTAAGGACACCTTCGAGACCATAGCCATATTCCGAGGTCGATTGGATTTCCTGCGCGTAGGTCGGGGATACCGTGTTGATAACATCGGAATAAAGAATGCCAATTTTCATAAAATTAACCTCGCCATGGAACTCGAAATCGCCCATGGGGTAGAATTTGTCGTGTCCCACGCCTATAAGGTCGATTATTTCCCTTCCGAATCTGCCCTGATAGGCGAGGTTATGGATGCTATAGAGAAATCCAGTGTCGTCGTCGGGGTCCCGAAGTTTCACGAGGGCTGGTATTATGCCGGTTTGGTAGTCGTTGCAATGAATGATGTCGGGTTTCCAGCCGAGGAATTTGACAAGCTCGAGAACCGCTTTGCTGAAGAACACAAAGCGCTCGCCGTCGTCGGGATAAGCCTCGCCGGTGGCCGGATCGGTATAAATACCCGGACGTCCGTAATATTCGGGGCATTCGACGAAATAGGCCGGAATTTGTGTTCCGGGAAAAACCGATGCCCAGAGCTTGGCCTTGACATGCCTTTCCCCCAGCGTAACCGAGGTTTCGACACCGCAATACTCGATTCCGAATTTTGCGCGGTCAATGGCGTCATAAAGCGGTAAAATCACACGAATATCGATGTTTAAATCGTTCAAAGGTTCCGGAAGGCTTCCGGCAACATCTGCTAAACCGCCGACCTTAGCGAAAGGAAAGGCTTCAGCGGTAACAAGCAGAACTTTCATCTTTTCTGGCATTTCGACTCCTGTAACATTTCGGTTCAAATTTTCAATTTCACATAATAAGTCTTCATTTTTTCCAGTCAAGCTAAAATATGGCTAATATTGCTCAATGTGAACAAACAACTCTAAAAAATAACGTGATCGAAAAACATCACAATTTATAGGGGATTTTTAGCGATTCAGTTTATCGCCTGTTTTTGTCCTTGACTTTTTGGCATTAACCTTTTTATCTTTGAGGAGTTAAAAAGGGTCGTTATGGAGTTTATTGTAAAAATCAAATCCTTTATTAGAAGCTCGGCAAGTGAGCCATTCTGGAAGTTTGTGCTTCTTACGGGTCTGATTTGTGCAGTTCTGCTTTCCTTCACATTCAACGCCCAGCCTTCGGAAATCGACGATAATTATCATTACATGAACCTTGGTAGAGCGCTTTACGAGGGTAAGGGCTTTGTTCGGCTGGACACTCCGGGGAATCCGCCGGAGGATATTGTAACTCCGGGATATCCGCTTATTCTTGCGGGAATAATGAAGATTATGGGGGATCCAAAGCCTCTTATTGCCCTCAAGCTGTTCAGCACCCTTTGCTATCTTCTGACGATTCTGATTTCGGTTACGGTATTTGTTAAGTTCATGAAAATTGAGCGGTGGGTTGCGTTTTTGTTTGCGGTTTTCATGTCGATTACGCAGTTCGTTGTTTATTATGCGTCGTATGTTTTAACCGAGGCACCGTTTATGCTCTTCTGCGCCCTTACCGTTTGGCTAATTCTTCTCTACGAACGTGATAAAAGGGACTTTTTCTTCTATCTCGCAACGCTTACGACTGTTTTGGGGATTTATATTCGACTTCCGGGCGCACCTCTTGCGGTTGCGGTTTTTCTGTGGCTTCTGATTCGTAAGGATTACAAAAAGGCGATAATCTTCGGCGCGATAGTCGGGATAGCCGTCGGCGTGTGGGTTGTTCCGAAAATTCTTCATGGCCGTTTTCTTTACGGCGGCCAGTTCGTTGTAAAAGAGAATGTGATTATCGAATCCGCGAGGACAAAATCGTATTTATCGCGCTATTTCTATAATATGGGTCATTATTTCTTCGTTGTTTTTCCGCGGTTAATATTGCCCTTTGTTTCTCTTATGCGGCCGTTGCCGATACTTTTCGAATATGGGTTGTCTGAGTTGATAGTGGGCATTCCTCTTCTGGCGATTCTTGTGTTTGGCGTTGTTAAAGGGATTCGGGAGAGGGAGAAGGGCTTCCCGTATTTCTTATTTACGGCCTATTTTTTAATGCTTTTCTTTTTTGCATCGAGAGGTATTCGTTATACAGTTTATGTTTTCCCATGGTTTATTCTTGCTTTTATTACAGGGCTAAGGTCGATAGGAGATTTGTTAAAAGTAAAGCGTTCTTTGGGAAATGTTATCAAAATTATTTTGATTCTGGTTATATTTGTAGCCTCACTTCCGAGTTTAAGGACTATGGTTACAGACACAACGGCAACAAGGCGAATTGCGAGAAGCGGGATTAAGCCACCCTATGCGCTTGTTGCGATGAAAAGGTATGCGAATACAGTGAGTATTCATCGGATGTATCAAGCCTCAGAGTGGGTTAGATTAAATACTCCGAAAGACGCTGTTTTGATGGCGGCTCAGCTTAGGACGTGTTATTACTATTCGGAACGTCCCTGCCTTTCGCCGGAGTATTGGGAGGAGAAGATAAAGGGCCAGGGTTTAGTTCGCGAAAGGGAACTTCGCGAGTCGGAAATCGATTCGATGTGGCTCTGGGCTTTGGATAATGGGGTATCGCACATTCTTGTTGATCCTATATATGCTGTTACAAGGACATATCTTCGCCCAGCGCTTGCGAGGTATCAGGACTGTGTGAAACTTGTTCACGAAACTCCAGAACCGGTTTCGAGGAT
The DNA here is from genome assembly GCA_964459995.1 of uncultured bacterium. Classification (GTDB taxonomy): domain Bacteria; phylum UBP14; class UBA6098; order UBA6098; family UBA6098; genus CAZSHG01. Next base: position 20,310 of record CAYWOR010000016.1, read on the forward strand.
ATTTGAGATCGACACTACCTGTCTGAGGGATTTTCTGACAAACAATAGCAGAGCGGAGTTAGATAAACTTCTCAGGGAGATTCTTAGACTGACCGATTCAGAGGATGTTGACTCGCTGAGATCTCTTATCGAAAGGCATAATGTTAGTGATGCGGAAGTTGTGAGCATCTGCAAATTAATTAGTTATTACATTAATCTTGAGGAATTCGAGGATATGTCACGTCTTTTCGATGCCGCGCAGATTCTATATCCAGATAATCCGGTCTTGTGGTTTAATTTTGGCATCGAGCATAACAGGCTGGGGCTATTGGAGGTTTCTATTCCGGCATTCACAAAGGCTTTATCCTTTGGGGCGGATTCTGGGGATTGTTATAATAACCTCGGCGTGGCTTTCACTATTCGGAAAGATTTAGCGAAAGCGGACGGCTATTTTCTCAAGGCGATGGTTTATTCGCCGGACGATGTAGTTATTTTGAAGAACCGGGTTGCGAATCTTATCTCGATGAAGGAAATCGCAAAAGCCGATTCGATTCTTAACTGGGCAAATTCTCGCGAGGGGATTTCAGATGAATATCGCGAAAACGTGGCTAACATCATTGCAGTTTTTAAAAATTGGAAGAAGTCCACAGGACTATAGTTTTTCTTTCGACAAAAAACACTTGCGCAATTGTAAAACATAACTTAAAATGAAGTAGAGAAAAAACAACATCCTTAGTAGGAAGGATACTTAGCATGAGAAAAAACATATTGACCGCAATTCTGTTGTTTGCGCTTTGTCAAGTTGCTTTTACCGCAGGAATTTCCATTTCACCAGGCGCTTGCCTTACTTTTGTACGCGAACTTGGGGTTGAGGCTCCTCTTCCGCCTTTGAAGATAGTCAATGTCAACGATTCTCCGATGTTTTATTCGATTAGCGCTTCTTCAGGGGTTAATCTTCGCGGCTATTATCCTCTTGCAGATATCGAGTGGGTCAAACTCGAGACCAATGAGGCTACTATTCCAGCATATGATTCGGTGATTGTGCCGATTTCTATCGAAATCCCCGATGAACCGGCCAATTTGAACCGAGCATGGGGCTTCACTGTCTCGGTTGTTCAAAGTGGGATTGACCAAGAAAATGTTGGATTCACTACTATTCAATTGGGTGCACAGGGACGCTGGTTTGTCGAAACGAAATCGATGCCGAATAGTCTTTCAAGAGAATGGGAAGAGCCACTGGTTATCAGCCCGAGCCTTTGGACTGCTACATTTGCGGAAGACGAACCGACAACAGGTGAATTAAGTTTCAACTTCATGAATAACGATGACAAACCCCACACATATACTTTTATGAATTATTCTCCCAGTTATGGCGATGAAATAAAGGGTATGAGCCTCGATATTATCCCGCTAATCGGCGATGAGGATTCTTGGATTTCCGATAGGGGTTGGATTCAAGCTAAGAAAAAGGGATTTCTTTTCTTTAAGAGCAGTCCCAAGGTTAAATTGAATCCTGGCGAGACGGCTGAACAAGCTGTGAAATTTAATCTCCCACGTGAAGCCCTTGGCGAGAAGATTTACGAATCTTTAATTTTCATCAAGGTTGATGGCGAATATAAGGATGGAAGGTTCGTTCGGTTTGTAATAAGATGAATGTGAAAAGAAGTTTAATTTGGTTTTTTCTTGCCTCTTTTCCGTTGATTTCCGCGTGGTCTCCAACCGCCACGGTGGTTATGGAAACCTCCAGCGATCCCGACCTTGTAGGCGGTATCGGAGCGAATACGGCAACGGTTTATGCCTCATTTCGAATTGTCCCGACGGTTGGATTCAAGATCACCGGTCCGGATGTTTGGGCGGTTTACGATCTTTACCCCGGCGAGGATCTTTCGCAAGAGGAACCCATTATTATCGAGAATATAGAAGCGGCTCTTCTCGATTTGGCTTTTCATATTGGCGACGAGGACATCGTAACAGCTCCTGATGCCGAACCATGGATAAGCAGAGACACTTGGACGATGACTTCTGAGCCTTCACGATACACCTTGGGGCTTATTCTTTGCGATCCCACAGTTACGACTGGGCCGGATATTACGGAATTTGAAACGGATGATATTCTTCGCCCCGGTTCGCCGGTTTGGTATCTGGCTTCGGGCAGGTTCAGACCATTTAGCTCATCCTTGGTTTACGAACACGAGGGAGCGGTTTCGTTGGCTTTGCTCAGCGCGACTGGAATGAATAGGGTTCATGCTTTTTTCCGGCTTCAAATAAATCGAAGCGGTTCACTCGACGATTATCCTCATGCGGCCAGAGTTACTGTAACCTGCCGATTATCCAGCGGATAGGAGCTATTTTATTCGCATGTTTTAGCCCGGCGTTTTATAAAATGCCGGGTTTCTTATTGACAACTGCCTTCGATTGGACTATTTTCATCTAACTATGGGTATCATTAGGATTCAAAATATGTCCTTTTATGGGTATCACGGTGTTTCGCCTGCTGAAAAAGAGGTGGGCAAGCGTTTTAGTGTGGATGTCGAGCTGTCATATGACACCCTCAAGGCGGCACGTTCCGACGACCTTAGGGATACGATTAACTACGAGGAAATTTACCGCGCGGTGGGGGAGCTTATCACCAGAAATACTTTCCACCTCACGGAGACAATTGCTGAGCGGATTGCCGATTCTCTGTTCGAGAATTTTTCGCCGCATGGTCTTCGGGTCAAGGTTCGGAAGAATAATCCCCCTTTCCCTGGGAATTTGGATTATATCGAAATAGAAACGACGCGGGGTGAGTTTTGATAGAGAAAGCTTATTTAGTCCTCGGGTCGAATCTTGGCGACCGCGAAGGTCTTCTGGCAAACGCCAAATCGAAACTTGCCGCATACGGCTCTGTTGTTGCGTTTAGCAAATTGTATCTAACTCGTCCCTATGGTTATCTCGACCAGCCAGATTTTGTCAATGGCGCGGTATGTCTCGAAACTGAGATGTCGCCATGGGATTTGCTTCGCGAGATTAAATCGGTTGAGCGGGAATTGGGACGTCAGAAAAAGTTCGATTGGGGGCCGCGGATAATCGATATCGATATCGCACTTTGGGGAAGCCGTAATATCGAGTCTCCGGAACTGATAATTCCGCATCCGGGGCTTCCTATGCGCGATTTTTTCCTTGTTCCGCTTTTGGATATTATTCCGCTCGCGGTTCATCCAATCACCGGAAAACGACTGAATGCGCATCTTGCAGAGATAACGAAAATGGACAGAACGGTTTATGGGGTCACGGAAGACGAAAGATGGCAATCTATAAACACATCGCTGTAGAAGGCCCAATTGGAGTCGGGAAAACCTCTCTCGCCGAGCGTATTGCGAAAGAATTCGGCGGAAAACTTGTTTTGGAGCAATTTGAGGAGAATCCATTTTTGGCTGATTTCTATATAGATCCCGCTCGGCATGCTTTCGCGACGCAGATTTTCTTTTTACTTTCCCGGTTCAAACAGCTTTCGGATCTTAATTCCGCAGATTTGTTTCACGATGTTGTGATTTCGGATTACGTTTTCGACAAAGACAAAATATTCGCCTATATCACCCTTTCCGAGGCCGAACTTCGTCTTTACGAAGAGGTCGAGCGGAATCTTGAGACCGATGTGCCTCGCCCGGATTTGGTCATCTATCTTCAAGCTACTCCGGAGGTTTTAATCCGTCGAATCAAAAATCGCGGAAGAGCCTACGAGAAGCGAATAGACGAGGATTATCTCGATAAGCTCTGTCAGGCGTATAATTATTACTTCTTCAATTACGATGCAAGCCCTTTGCTTGTTGTGAATACGGAGAGCCTCGATTTGACTCGCAGGGACGCGTTTTTGACCTTATATGAAAGAATATGCCGGCCGATTTTCGGCACCGAATATTTTTCAGCAAATCCGTCCTTATGGGGGTAAGAAATGTCCAAACGCCTGACAGTTCACGATATTGTCGATTTCAAAAAGCGCGGTGAGCCTATCGCTTCTCTTACCGCTTATGACACATTTACCGCGAAGTTTTTGGATCGTGCCGGAATCGATCTTATTCTCGTTGGGGACTCGATGAATATGGTGGTTTACGGCGAGGAGACAACGCTGACATTGGATTTGGCGCAGATAGTTTATCATACACGTGCTGTTGCGAAGGGGCTTTCAAGAGCTTTTTTAGTTGCAGATATGCCTTTTATGAGTTATCAGCCTTCGGTTCGTGATGCTGTATTAAGTGCCGGCGAACTCGTTCGAGCCGGAGCTCAGGCGGTGAAATTAGAGGGTGGTCGTGCCGCTATTCCTCATATAAAGACCATTTTCAATTCGGGTATCCCTGTGATGGGACATATTGGGATGACGCCGCAATCGATCCATAAATTTGGTGGATATAAGCTTGTCGGCAAGAGCGAAATCGATGCTGAAAGGGTTATCGAGGCGGCTTTGGCTTTGCAGGATGCAGGTGTATTCAGCCTTGTCCTCGAAAAGGTTCCAACCGAGCTTGCTTCGAGAATTACCGAAACTCTAAGAATTCCCACAATTGGAATTGGTGCGGGTCCGGGCTGCGATGGGCAAATTTTAGTTGTTAACGATATGCTGGGGCTATTTGACGAATTTCAGCCAAGATTCGTCAGGAAGTATGCGAATTTATCCAAAGAAATCGAGCATGCCGGCGAAGAATATGCTCGAGACGTCAAAAATAAGACCTTTCCTAACGAAAAAGAAAGTTACTCATAAATCATGAAGATTATCCGCACTGTCGATGAGATGGTTTCGTTGTCGAAGTCTGTTCGAAAAGGAGGCGCGACAATCGGTTTTGTGCCTACAATGGGGTTTCTACACGAAGGACATTTGTCGCTGATGAGGATTGCACGTGAGAAGAGTGATATTCTTGTGGTAAGTATCTTTGTTAACCCCACTCAATTTGGCCCAAATGAAGACCTCGACTCCTACCCGCGAAATTTTGAGCGTGATGAAAGGCTTTGTGCGAGCGAGAATGTGGATATCGTTTTTTATCCATCGAAGGAAGATGTGTATCCGAGGGGATTTCGGACTGAGATAGTCGTTAAGGAGCTTAGCGGGATTCTTTGCGGTGCGAGCCGACCGGGGCATTTTGCCGGTGTAGCGACAGTTGTAGCCAAGCTTTTCAATATTGTTAGACCGGATGTTGCGGTTTTTGGCCAAAAAGACGCGCAACAGGCTGTAATTATTAAAGGTATGGCCGCAGATTTGAATTTTGGTATCGATATCATTATTGCTCCGATTGTCCGTGAGCCGGATGGCTTGGCGATGTCTTCGCGGAACAAATATCTTTCTGCGGACGAAAGGCAAGCCGCGCCGGCTCTATATCGTGCGCTTTCCGACGCAAAATCGGCGGTCGAGTCGGGGAGTCTGTCCAATTCATCCGAAGTTATCGAGATGATTCGAGATAAAATTCTTTTGGCAGGGGATTTCAGAATAGATTATATCGCGGTCGTCGATCCGGGAAATCTCGAAGAGATCGATGAATTTCGCGCCGGAGACTACCTTATATTACTTGCCGCAAAAATCGGTTCGACACGCCTAATCGATAATATCCTCGTTAGCATTTGACATAAGCCTTCGCAGTTCTACGATTCCGGCGGAATATAGCTCGAAAAGCCCGTGTTTGTCAGCTTCGATGAGGTGTTCGGCAATCGTAAGCTCGTCTTTTCGCACGACCGGGCCAGTGAGACCCTCCAATGCGCCATGTTCTCTATAGTTTTCGATAGCGCTTTTTGCGAGTTGAGTTATCATCGATTTAGAAATCGTTTCTTGAAGGCCGGATTCCGCCATGAGCCTTTCTCCTGCGGAAAGCAATGCGAACATGTGATTTGCGACCAAACTCGCCGCGAGATGGTAGGTTGTTTTTTTTGATGAATCTATTTCTACAAAAATTCCGTCGAGGTCCTTGGCGATTTGAGTTGCGATGGGTTTCGCTGGAGATTCGCCTTCGCCGCTGAAATAGAGACCGAAAAATGGATTTTTTTCAAGTGCACCCGGTGGTATTCCGCCAAAGGGGTGGAGCGAATAGACCGCGCGTTCCATTCCGGCGAGGTGTAATATTCGTGCCGGAAGGATTCCGCTGAAATGGAAGAGAAATCTCGCGCGGTATTTTTCGATTTCTCCAAGGGATTCCGCGATATGCGCAATCTCGGAATCGGGGACGGATAAAAAGAGAATATCGGCTCTGCGTGCGAGTTCTTTTGGCGATGAAGCTGTTCCGGTCGGGATAATCCGCGCGAGTTTTTCCGCACGATCTTTTTCGATGTCTTGAATTCCGGCAATCCGCCATCCCGCACGGGAGAGATGAAATGCGAGTGCAGTTCCAATTCTGCCAGCACCGATTATTCCTATTCTCAAATTTCTCATTTTACTACTTGAAAATCGCAGAGCCAATCCGTAAATGCGTCGCGCCTTCTTCGACCGCGATTTGCCAATCGTTTGTCATGCCCATCGAAAGATAGGGCAATTCGGCAGAGAGATTTTTTTGGACATCGTCGCGTAAACGTCTTAAACCCTTGAAAATGGAGTGAACAAGCCCTTCGTCATCGACAAAGGGTGCCATTGTCATAAAGCCCATAAGGCGAAGGTTTTTCTGTGAGATAATGTCCTCGGCCAGTTTCGATACCGAATCCATTTCGAGGCCGAATTTCGATTCCTCACCGCTGATATTGACTTCGAGCAAGATTCTCTGTGTGACAGCGCTTTCTTCTGCAACTTGCTGAATTTTTTCTGCGAGTCGGAAGGAATCTACTGAGTGGATTAGCTCGAAATTTCCTACGACCTTGGCCGCTTTGTTTCGTTGAAGATGGCCGATGAAGTGCCACAAAATCTCTTTTGGGCATTTTTCAATCTTTTCGAGGGCGTCTTGAAGGCGGTTTTCGCCGAAGTTCCGAATTCCGGCCTCGAAGGCTTCGGAAACTCCATCGTAATCGACATATTTGCTTGCGGCGACAATAGTGATTTCCGATTCTTCTCTTCCGGCGCGCGCGCAGGTTTCAGCGATTTCAGTGCGCAATCGGGCGATGTTGTCTTTTATGGACATTGTTAATCGGCCTCCTCACATTTTTCCATCGCCTTTGCCTCGTCCCAGAAGGTGTCGAGGATTTCGAGGGGGAGAAGTTTGTCGGATTCTTGCTTTGCGCGTTTTTCGACATGTGCGAAACGTCGTTTAAATTTCATTATTGCCTCGCGAAGGACCATTTCGCTCGAAAAATCCAGAAAACGCGCCATATTTGTGAGTGCGAAAAGAAAATCGCCAAATTCCTCCTGAATGTGGTTTTGTTCGCCCTTTTGAATTGCTTCGTCGAGCTCGGCGAATTCTTCACGAACCTTCAGCCAAACCGATTTGCCATCCGGCCAGTCGAAACCGATTCGCGATGCCTTTTCCTGCATTCTTTGGGCTACCAAAAGCGCGGGCATAGAGAGGGGCAGGCCATCGAGGAGTGATGATTCGCCTTTTTTGGCCTTTTTCTCGCGAAGCTTGATTTGTTCCCATTCGCGGAGAACTTCTTCTGAGGTAGAAGCCTCGCCTTCGGCGAATACATGCGGATGTCTTCCAACGATTTTCTCGGATATTCCATCAATGACATCGCTAATATCGAAAGCGCCGCGCTCCGAGGCAATCTGTGCGTGGAAAATGATGTGAAGAAGCACATCTCCAAGCTCTTCGCAGAGGTCTTGGTCATTGCTTTTTTCCACAGCTTCGATGACCTCGAAGGCTTCTTCGATGAGGTATTGCTTGAGCGATTCGTGGGTCTGCTGTCTGTCCCAGGGGCAACCATCCGGGGAACGCAATGTGTTTACTATCTCAACGAGTTTGTCGAATTTAGTTTCCTTTTCCATTATTCACCTCGCATGTAAGATATGATTTGGGGGAAGGATTTCAAGCCATAGATTTGATTTGATAATAATATTCGTGCGAATACAAGAAAAAAAACTTTGAATACGAATTCGGAATTAAGCATAATAATGGGATTGAAAATGAAGAAAGGCATCCGTGAAAAAACATGTCGGCGAAATACTTGTAAATCAGGGCACAATCGATAGAATCCAGCTCGAAGATGCCCTCGAACGTCAGCGGAAAACGGGCGAGAAACTTGGACGGCTTCTAATTAAACTTGGCTATCTTAGCGAGGAAGAGCTTGGAACAGCCCTTTCGGAGCAGATTAACATTCCGCATATCGACCTTTCGAGCGAAGAAATCGATCCCGCCGTGATAAACTTGATTCCGGAGAAGGTTGCGCGCAAATATGATCTTATTCCTGTCCGCCGCGAGGGGAACAATATTGTCGTGGCAATGGACGATCCGCTCAACTCCATCGCGATGGAGCTTTTGACCTTTACTGCAGGGATGCGCATTGTCCCTGTTCTTGCGGGACGAACGCAGATCCGCAAAGCTCTCGAGATGTATTACACCAAAAAGCAGGTTACCTCCGAATCGCTCCTTCAGTATTTTGACGAAGACCTCGTGATTGCGCAGGACGCCGATCTTTCAGAGCAGAAACTCAGATATGAATCAAAGACCGCCGTAAACATTAAGTCCGTTAATATGCTTTTGATAGAGGGGATTCGTAGAGGGGCTTCGGATATTCATATCGAGATGGACAACGGGATATCGAGGGCAAGATACAGAGTGGATGGCCTTTTGCAAGAGGCATTTATTTTCAAACTCGAACAGCACACCGGCATGGTTGCGAGGATCAAAGTTCTTGCAAATATGAATCTCACCGAGCGCAGATTGCCTCAGGATGGTGCTTTTAGGATAGAATACGAGGGCAAGCACGTCGATATGAGGATTTCGACGATACCGATGATTCAGGGCGAGAATGTCGTAATCCGAATTCTCGTTCAGGATACGATGAAGTTCGATATCGAGAGTTTAGGTTTTAGCGATTGGGCAATCGATGTTATAAAGGCCGCATGCAAAAATCCTTCGGGATTGATAATTACCACTGGTCCAACAGGAAGCGGAAAATCGACGACCCTGTATTCGATACTCAGGATGATAAATTCGCTTGATAAGAAGATTCTTACGGTCGAAGACCCTGTGGAATATCGTTTTCCGCTAATCAACCAGATGACTGTGCGGCCTTCGATAGGTCTGGATTTTGCGTCTTCGCTTAGGGCGATTCTTCGGCATGACCCGGATATAATCCTTGTCGGCGAGATGCGCGATTCTGAAACCGCCGAAATATGCATTCGTGCGGCGTTGACCGGCCATTTAGTGCTGAGCACATTACATACACGTTCTGGAGTGGATAGTGCGATTCGTCTTGTGGATATGGGAATCGAGCATTATCTTATTGCCGATACGATCGACCTTGTTATTTCTCAGCGGCTCATGCGTCAGCTTTGCCCCGAATGCAAGAAGAAGGTTATCTTCGATGTTGGCGGACGTCAGATAGAGACATATCAGGCGGTTGGGTGTCCTGCATGCAACAGCGGATATTCGGGGCGGATCGGCATATATGAGGTGATTCCCGGCGATGTAATGAGGCCTTACCTTATCGCAAATGAATTAGATTCTGCTAAAATGCAGGAGGCGGTTAGGGAAGCTGATATTCCGGGATTGTGGGAAGAGGGTCTTCGGATGGTAAGATTGGGAAAAACTTCGCTTGAGGAGCTTCGAAGGGTATTGCCGGCTAATTTTGCGAAGTTTTCGACCGGAAAGAAGGCTAATAACCATGAATGAAGATTTTCAAAACCTATTCGGCGACAAGGAAGCCTCTGACAAAGTGGAAAAGAAACGCGCAAAGAAAAAAGCCGACGAAGCTGAATTAACCGAGGAGCGGAATTTCGAAGAAGCGATGAACGAATTGGAGAAGCTTGTTATTGCTCTCGAATCCGGCTCGGTTGATCTTCAGGAATCGATAGAGATTTACAAAAAAGCCCGCGAACTCGCCACTTGGTGTTATGAGAGACTAACATCATTCCAAGGCGAACTGAAAACCCTCGGCCTCGACGAAGAGGGCGAATTCAAGTTGGATGACCTTCCACCGGTGGAATAATATATTCTTTGGGATTTTCCTTGTGTCTGTGGTTTTTACTGCGGCTCAAGGCATCCGATATATCGACATTATTGTAGAGCCGCCTTTCGAATATCCAATAACATATTGGGGGCCATATGATTATAGATGGGTCTATAATCTGGGGAATTCTTTTCATGTGAACTCAAAACCTTCGACTGTTAACAGATTCGTCCCATTCGAAATTGGGGACACTGTTGGCGATGATTTGGCCTGCGAGACAGCACGTCGCCTTCGCGAGACACAGTTTTTTGGAGAGGCGACTGTCGAGATTATCGATACAGATAGCGGAAGAGTAGCGGTGATAATTGTCCAAGATCTATGGACGACGAAACTTTCGCCCTCGATGGCTTACGAAGGCCGAGTTTATGAATGGGCTGTGGAATTCGAGGAAGTGAATCTTCTTGGTTATGGAGTGGGAATTCGAGGAGGTTTTCGCCACGATGAGGACTATGACAGCTGGTTTTCCGGGCTGAAGCTCTCGAAGGTTTTGCCTTTCCATTCAGATTTATCGGTCTATTACTCCGATGCGACGAAATCAATCGGTCCGACTCAGACATCGTTGGCGATAAGCCGGGACAGGCGCAGAGATTGCGACCCGCTTATATGGCGATTTGGCGGATATGTTTGCGGAGGGGAGCACACAACATGGCAGGATGGACATATCCAAGGCGCGGACTACACTATCGACGACCAATCGGTCTATGGCGGTGCTAAATACATCTTTGGCGAGAAGATTGGCCTTGGTGCGGGATTAAGCTACTCATCGCTGAAACGCGAGAAAATGGGAGGGGAGTTCCCCGATTTTCCACAGGAGTATCATCGTGAAGTTGGGGTTTTAAGCGCCGGATTAAGTTATGTCGAAAGGAGATATTTCACGGCGAGGGATGTTGATGCATTTGGGATAACCGAGGATATCCCTTTTGGTGTGTCGATAGGTCTTGAGGGAGGAGCCGGACCCGAGGGGATGTCACCCTATGGGAGATTTTCCGGCACTTTCGGATTTCCAATTGGACCTTTTTTTAGCGCTTTTTCTTGTCATGCTCTTAAATTATCTCAAACAGAGTCCTATTCGGCGTCTTTTAGATTTTTTTCCGATAAATTCTTCTGGAGTCGAATTGCTGGAAGATTGTTTTATGGCACAATTTCCAATGAATCTCCGGAGTCTTTTTATCACGTAGGCGGGCAAACATGTCTTCGTAGCTACCCGACGAATATGCAGGTTGGAAACCGCACTATTTTTGGGAATTTGGAGTATCGGCTTTTTACGCCATACGAGTTTTTTTCGATTAGGGTGGGAGCATGCGCTTTTGTGGATTTCGGCACTGCTTGGGATGCCTCGCGGGAGACCTATCATCTTCGTGATTTGGGAGATAAAATAGTTGGGGATTACGGTATCGAGCTTAGGTTCGGATCGACTTCGAGCACGACAGGGCAGGTTTTTCGCGCGAGTATCGCACGCACATTCGATAATCTATGGGAGTTCGAATTGTCATCCGGCCAGCTTTTTAACTCCTATCTAAATCTCGATCATCGAGTTCCATTGCCATAGGGCATAATTTGCTATGTTTCCTGAAGCAAGCCTTCGATTATTTCCGAAAACAAAGGGCGGGGTTTATCCCGCCCGTATAATCAAGGATGCTTTGTCTAATGACTCCGTTTATTTCATAATTCGAATTCTCGTATCAGTTCTTGGCGAGATGGGGGAGTTTTTGCGAAGATACTCGACCATTATGTCGGTGTCGTAAACGGATGTCGATTTCTTTTCCGACACCTCATCGAGGAAAATGTAATAACCATCGCCACCAGAAGCCAGCCAACTGCTTACAAGCACCTTGTATTCTCCCTTCGGGTCGATGGGACCCCAGCCGGACTCGGTTTTCACTTCGATATTCGAAACCCTACTTCCCGAATCTATGATGTCTGAAACGTTTCGCCCTTTGTAAATTGCTTCGAAGGGACGTTGTGAGAGGTCGATGTGGAAAGTTACTCCACCGACCTGCAGGAATCCGCCATAGGCAATTCGGCATGTGTCGGCGCAATAATCGTCGTTGAAGCGAATTGCAGAGGCTGACATTTCAAGCACTCGGGAGATTTGCTCACCAGTCATTGTCGCTTCGAAAATCTCGTTCCGGAAGGGGATGATTGATAAGACATCGAGATAGGTTAAATCTCCAGCAGGATAGATTCTGTCGCCTCGAATCGATCCGCCGTTTACAAGGGCGATATCCGCGCCGTCGATCCAATCGAGCCACGAATCAGCGATAAAATTACCGATTGCGGCCTCACGGGTGCGGACAGAGCTTTTTTGGGCATCTATTTCGACAAGAGTTTTCCCGATTATTTGGCCAAGGCTTTCCTGCATAGCCGAGGTGTAAAAATTGACAATCGAGTCGATAGTTTCATCTGAACCCACTGACGAATCAAGCAAAACTTCTTCCCAACTATGATTTGAGATTTCTTTTCCGTCGAAGTCGAAGCGAAGAACCCCGATGTGGCTTCCGCCGGCACCGGCTTGGATGATTATTGTTTTACCGATGGTTTCATACGCGAATTCGTGGCTGTGTCCGCCGACAATGATATCGATTTCCGGCACAGCTTCCGCGAGTTTGCGATCGAGATCGAGGCCGAGGTGGGTTATAGCAATAATCATGTCGCGTTTCGACTTCTTCGCCAGCTCGACCTGAGCTTTCGCCACAGCGATGAAATTCCTATCGACCCTAATCCCTTCGCCTTTGGTAAGACGTTCGAAATCAGGGGTCATCAGGCCGAAGACGTGAATATTGTATTCTCCCGGTGTCCAAAGGTAGAAATCATTTATGTGGCTGTCGAGATACTCGTTGTCGAAATCCATGTTCGCCGCGACAAAATTGAATCCGGCGGATTTGATTGCTTCGGCATAGGCGTCCGCACCTCGATCAAACTCGTGATTGCCCGGAGTTACACACATATATCCAGCAAGAGTCATGAGTGACATCTCTGGTTTGCCACCGAAAACATTGAACAGCGGCGCCATCAGGTCGTCGCCGGAGGAAAAGAAGGCAAAGTAGTCGGCTGTCTCGCTTGCTTTCTTCGAGGCGGATGCGATTCGTGCAATTCCTCCTATTAGGACTTTCTCACCGTCGATGTTTGCCTCGAAGGGTGCAATTTGGCTCTGCAGATCAGAGGTCATTATTATGGCGAAAGTATTTGTTTCACGTGTTGTCAGGTTTGAGTAGAGAATTACCGCGATAATAACGAGCACCACGAAGAGAATCGTTATTACTAATCCTTTATTGTTCATCCTTCCTCCCATTCTTTTTTGATTTTAATTTGCACATCATCCTCTGCAAACGCAACAAAAAACCTTGAAATATCGAGTGTTAATGATATTTTGTAAACTCGAATGAGGAGTTTGTATTATGGAATTTTCGGATACGATAAAAAGAAAGGCCACGGAGCATGCTCTTGAGGTTCTCGAGTTTGGAAGGATTCGCCGGATGCTCTGCGAACTTTGCGATTCGGATTTGGGAAAAGAAGCCGCGGAACAGCTGAATCCTCTCGACGATCCTGAGCTGATAAGATCGAGGTTGGAGTTGATCGAAGAGGTTATGAATTCTCTTCGCGAGGCCGGACAACCTGATTTGGGTGGGTTATACGATGTCCGCCGTCAGATAAAACTTGCGGCAAAGGATGGTGTTCTCGAAGCGGAGGATTTGTGGAAAATCGGCCTTCTTGCTGACATTTGCAATCGGTTGGCGAGGTTCGCTTCGAGGGGTTGTGAGAATCGGCCGCGGCTAAAATCGCTTCTCGAATCGATTGATGAAATCCCCGGACTGGGCAACCGGATAGCCGAGGTTATCATAGCCCCCGGCGAACTCATGGAAGACGCGACGCCTCTTCTGAAAGAGCTTCGCAAACGCAGAACAGCTATCCATGCCAAACTTCAGGAAAAACTCGAAAGCTATCTTCATAACCCGAGTTTCGAGAAATATCTTCAGGAAGAGCTAATTACTCTTCGCAACGGAAGATTTGTGCTTCCAGTTAAAATCGAGTATAAAACGGAAATTCAAGGGGTTATTCACGACAGATCCTCTAGTGGTGCGACTTTGTTTATCGAGCCGCTTCCTGTTGTGGAGATGAATAACGAGCTTCGCGAACTCGAGCTTGCCGAAAAAGCCGAACGCGAGCGGATTCTGAGACTGCTGACTGAACTTGTGAGAGCGAATTCGATAAAACTCGAATGTAACGTTCAGATTCTGTCGCATGTTGATTTTCTTGTGGCTTGCGCGAGGATGTCGAAACGTTTCGATGCTTTTGCGCCGATTTATGGTGAATCGGAAGGCTTTTCGCTTATCAATGCGCGTCATCCAATGTTGCTTATCGACGAGGAAGAGAAACCGGGATTTAAAGCGGTGCCACTCGATATTGATTTGCCGATGGGACATCGTTCATTGGTAATAACCGGACCAAATATGGGTGGTAAAACAGTCGCACTTAAAACCTCGGGGCTTTTATGCGCGATGGCGAACAGCGGCTTGCCGATCCCGGCCGACCCCAAATCGAAAATTCCGCATCTTTCGGCAATCTTCGCTGACATCGGCGATGAACAGTCCATCGACGACTCGCTTTCAAGCTTCGCTTCGCATGTCAAACGCTGGCAGGAGGCCGTTGAAAGTGCCGATGAAAGCTCTTTGGTTCTAATCGACGAACTTGGAAGCGCAACAGATCCGGAGGAAGGCACGCCACTTTCACGCGCACTTCTTGAGGAGCTTATAAGCCGTAATTCATATGTGCTCGTTACAACGCATCTCGGCGGGTTGAAAGCTCTCGCCGTAGCTACAGAGGGCGTTCAAAACGGCGCGATGGTTTTCGATCAGGATCTTCTTCAACCGACATACACCCTTAAAACAGGTGCCCCCGGAAGGTCTTGGGCTTTCGAGATTGCGAGAAGGCTCGGTCTTTCAGAAAAAGTTCTCGAACGCGGATGCAAGCTTATAGGCGCGGAGGGATCGCATATCGACCGATTAATTGCTGATTTGCAAAAAAAGACTGAAGAGGCTGAAATGCTTTCCGCGAAAAGCAAGACTGAACTTCGCGCAATCGGAAAAGACAGGGATGTCCTCAACGCGCTTATTAAAACTAATCGTGAACGCGAACATAGACTCGAAGAGCTTCGCAAACGATACGATGACGACAAACTCGAGATGCTCGAGCGCGAGCTCGCGATCGAAAAACGCAAGATAGACGAAAAACTTCGTTCGTTTCGGAAAGCAGAAGAGGCCGCCGAGAAGGCGCGTGAGACGGTCAAGGAAAAGCTTAGCGAGGTTAAGCAGGAAAAGAGGAAAAAGCGAGGCGTAGCGAGGGATTTGAAAAAAGGCGATAGAGTATGGTTATACCGAATGCAAAAACACGGTATGGTTCTTCGTGAAACCGACTCGCAGGGATATATTACGGTCGAAATCGACGGATTGAAGGTTCGAATGCACTCCAGCGCGGCGATGGAGCCTAAAGAGGAGACTCAATCGAAACCGAGGGGGGGGCAACTTCGCTATGACAGACCTCAGGTGCCCATCGCGATGGATTTTCGGGGCATGAGTTTCGAGCAGGCATGGGACAATATCGACAAATGGATTACGAACGCAATAGTGGTTCAATTGCCTCGCCTGAATATCATACATGGCAAGGGGACAGGTGCGCTTCGCGAAAAAATACGAGAGAAACTCACGAAAGATAAACGTGTCGATGAATGGAAAATAGCTGAGATGCATGAAGGCGGAGATGGAGCAACCATTGTCGCACTGAATCTCGGTAAAAACAATAAACTTATCGAAATGGAGGAATAAATGCCGCTTGTAAAAATATTAATCTCAGATGAGATTTCGGAAGATTCCAAAATCGCGTTGAACGATTCGATTTCAGATGTAATTCATAGAATTACGTGTAAACCTTCGGAATACATTATGATTCTAATCGAAGATAAGAGATTTCTGCGACTTGGGGTAAAAACAAGTTCAGCTCTAATTGAATATTCTCAACTCGGAAAGATTGATTCTTTGAGAAAAGCCGAACTTACATTAGCACTCACAGAGACTGTCAATAGATATACATATTCTTCGCCGAACAGCACTTATGTCATATTCAAGGAATATAGTCATGAGAACTGGGGTTTCAACGGCGAAACATTTGCATAACATTGATTGGAGGATACCATGTTTTTCTGGGATCCAACATTTATTATTCTTATTCCGGCGCTCATTCTTGCTATATGGGCGCAGGGGAAACTTAATAGAACATATGACGCCTATTCTCGAATCAGCACAGGAAGGGGTCTTACTGGGTTGCGAGTTGCACGAAGACTTCTCGATTCGGCGGGACTAAGCGATATCGAAATCGAAAATGTGTCGGGTAATTTAACAGATCATTATGATCCACGTAATAAAAAGCTTCGGTTATCACAGGGGATTTCTAACTCCGATAGCATTGCCGCAGTCGGAATTGCCGCACACGAGGTTGGGCATGCTATTCAGCATGCAAACGGATACTTCCCGCTAAGTTTTCGTAATGCAATTGTGCCTGTGGTTCAGGTCGGCTCGTGGATGGCGTGGCCTCTTTTCATTATCGGTTTTCTTATGCGCACTCCTTTGCTTATCCAGATAGGCATTTTGCTTTTTGCCGGTGCGGTTGTATTTCAGCTAATTACTCTTCCTGTTGAATACGACGCCTCGCGCAGGGCGGCTTTCCATCTGCAAGAGGGTGGTTATCTTTCTGCAGGTGAGCTTGAGGGTGCGAAGAAGGTTCTCGCCGCCGCCGCGATGACCTACGTAGCCGCAACGGCTATGGCAATTATGCAATTATTAAGAATGTTCCTTCTTTCGCGACGCAGATAAACTACTGTAGATAAGAATATTACAATAAAGCAAACTATCTAATACGCGGCCTCGGTGCCTTTGGTTCGCTTGACGAAGAGTATTGAAAAACACAAAAGAATAATAAATATCACAACGCTGAACGCCGCCGCGTAGCCGTAGCGGTAGAGGTTGAACGCCGCCTTATATACATAACTCACGAGAATATGCGTCGAATCCGCCGGCTCGCCGCCGTTGGAAACGAGCCACATCACGTTTAAATTATTAAACGTCCAGATTGTGCCGAGGACTATCGCAGGCACCATCACCGGGCGCAGAAGAGGCACAGTTATGCTCCAGAACTGCCGCCATCTCGATGCGCCATCCACCTCTGCCGCCTCGTATAACGACCTATCGATGGATTGTAACCCTCCGAGAGCGATTATCATCATAAATGGAAATCCGAACCAGATGTTGGTTAATATGCAAGCTGTAAAAGCCTCGAAGGGGGATTTGAGCCATTCTACGGGGTTCATGGATAGATAGCGGGTGATTATTAAATTAATCGCGCCGTATTGGTAATTGAACATCCCCCGCCATGTCAGCGCGGCGATGTATTGCGGCATCGCCCAGGGGATTATCAGCAAAGTGCGGAAGATACCTTTGCCGGGAAGGGTGCGGTTGAGGAGCATCGCCAGCATAACGCCCAATGTAACATGGAAAAAAACATTGACAACCGTCCAGATGACCGTTTTCGCGAAAACCGAGTAGAACAGCTTCTCGCCGAAGACCTTGGCGTATTGGCCGAAGCCGATAATATTCCAGCTGTGAAAATTGCGCATGGACATGTTCGACATCGAGATGATGAAGTTGTAGATGAAAGGATAAAGCACCACCGCCACCACGATCAGCGCGGCGGGGAGGAGCATCAGGTATGCGAACCGTCGGTCGGAGGATTTATTCATAATTATCTCCGGTCTTCTTCGAAAGAGGGTTACCATATCCACTTATACCGAAGCTATACCCCGGATACCATTCTTCATCGATTGGATTTTCAAAGTAAATGACATCGAAATTTAGAGCCAATCTACCACCCCAGTCTGGGGAGAGAATCGATAATCCGAGTTGCGGAAAGAAAAGACGATAAAAACCATCAACGGTTTCGCAACTACTGATAGAATCGATATCGACATTCGCACAATAGCCGGAAAACCTGATATTGAAACCTAAATCGCATGGAATATGGTATTCATAAAGCGCGCCGGTATAGAAGTAATAATTATCATAATCGGATTTAAGATTTGCACCGGCACCGAGTTCTAAAGAGAACCAACGATTGTCCCCGGCTACAATACATTGTTTTATGTTTGTTTCAAATCCAAAGAGTGGGGAAAAAAAATTGAACATAGCACCGATGCTCGTCTTATCGGTTATTCCATATCGCCCGGAAAAACCAACCAATGGATAAATAATATCCTTGAAGCTTGAAAAATCTGTCTTTGTTATCATCTGAGCGGGGTCATAAGCGAGTAGCATATCTCCCTGAAACTCAAAATGATTATTTTCAACAGGTTTGGCCGGATGAATATTAACGGTAGGAATAGAAGAGCAACCCAAGAATAAAATCAGCGCGGCGGGGAGGAGCATCATATATGCAAAACGGCGGTCGGATTGTTTATTCATGATTCATCTCTTCAAACTAGCTGTTTTCAAAATGAAATTTAAGAGTCCCGGTTTGATTTCTGTTCCGGTATGAACTGGAATTGATAATGTCGCGCGTTCGCCTTCCTTTTTCATGATATAGTGACTTCCCTTGATCCGTGCGACCACCCAGCCGTTCTTTTCAAGAAGCTTGACCAGTTCATTGCCTGTCATTATATCGCGACAGTCAGGATTTCAGCATCGGCTCCAACTATCTCCGCGTCGGCATCAAGGCACCCCTGAATAGCCTCGCGGATATTGGCCAGAAGCTCCTGCATCGTGTCGCCCTGGGACGCGCAACCGACTATCGCGGGGACTTCCGCCCAGTAGCCGCCTTCCGGCTCCTTATGGACAACGATTTTAAATTCCATTTTAACTCCAATCATGTGCCCTCTGCCAAAGCGAAAGGCCGTTAAGCATCAGTCGAAATATAATCTCTCATAGGCTATCAGTCAAAGGGTTTTTTTGAGCCAAAATTCGACCTGACGCTTAATCTGACCGTTCCGCCTCCCCATTCGCAAGCTCCCCCTCCGCGAGGAGCATATCGAGCAAAAGTCCTACCGACAACGTGTCCAGCGGCGCGCCTATCTGATTGAACCGGACATGGCCGCGCTCATCGACAAGGAAGAAATGGGGAATCGCGCCGACCTTCATGTCCATGAAAACCTGTCTGTTCGAGGGGCAGAGCTCCCAGTTATCCAGAGGATATTCCGTTGTTTCGAAATGCTCCGACGGTGCGGCGGTGATGGACAGAAAGCGTATTCGCGAATCCTGTCGATTGCCGGCGAACTTCGACAGGAGAGGCATTTCCGCCACACACGGCCCGCACCCCGGATTCCAGAAATCCATGCAGAGGATGGCTGTTCTCGGCGAAATCGAATCCCCGTCAGATGTCGTGATGACAAAATCGGGAGCTTTCGGAGCAAGCTCGGAGGCCTCGACGAAAACCGCTTTCAAAGCCTCCTCCGGCTGAAGATTCGGGTAGATCTCCGGCAGAAGCTCCTTGGACTCCTCGATTGCGCCCTTGACAACCGCCTGAATAATGTCACTCTTAGCCGAATCGATTTGCCCGAGTGCTATGTTGCACTTCGCGGAAAAGGCAAAATAACGCCCTTTGACATCGTCCTGATTTACATATTCGATGGCGGTCTTCGCCCGGATAAGGGCTTTTTGATAATCGCCTTTTTCGAAATGGTCTTTCGCGACACGAATGAACATCTCCGGTGCACGATCACTGAAATACCAGCCGCAGGGCGGAATTTCGCCACGTTCGAAGGCATCGACGTAACCCTGCGCGGCTTTGACTGCACCGGAACTGTCGCCTATTCCCGCGAGATATTCGCTCTTAAAGTAATAATTTGCAGGATCCCCTTCGATAAGCGCATCGATTAAAACCTCCGCCGTGGAGTCGGGTTTGCCATCGGTTTGGTTCTTCCAAATCAAGGATTGGACGTAATCTGCGGCGATGTGTTTCATCGGAAACCTCAACGCCATCCGACGCTTGATTTCCAGTTCCTCGGAACGGTCTTCTTTGCCGTAAATGCTGGAATACGAGTTCAGATCCATGGCGGCACGCGAAGCTATCTCCGAATGAATATCGTCATGTTCAAGATATTTACGCATCGATACAAGCGCGCTGTCGAGTTCGCCAAGCATCGCGTAACCCGAAACGATAGCGCCGTAGATATGATGATTCTCCTCGGCATGGGCTTTCAGAGAATCCACCTCTTGTTCGATGATTGGTCGGGTCTCGTCGCGGAAAGAGTATCGAAACCACCGATTGCGATAGAAAACGACCATATCTGGATTCTTGGCGAGTTCTTCCTTAAAAAGGGAATCGCCATACTCCGATCCGCCGATCCACCAGGAACCTGCTAACGCTCCCAGCGCGCCACGAACCGGATCTTCGTTCTCGTCGTGAACTACGAAAGCCAATGGTCTCGGTTGCCTTCCATCGCCCATCGGAAAGATGTTTAGCGACATCACCGAACCCGGCGTGACAAAAGAAATCTTGTAGATGCCGTCCCTTACCTCATAATCGAGACATCGCAATTCATAAGAGAAATCCTGATAGGTGATATCCATCATAAACGCATGGGGCGGGTCTTTAATAGGGCGATAATAAAACGTAATCTCGTCGCCGGCGTGAATATGTTCTCCCCGCGCGTAAATTACCTTTACTGCCTTGCCTTCCTCTATCTCCGGCCATTTATCGCAGGCCGCGAAAAGGAGGGCGATGACAATAACGATTGCACAAATCAATAGTTTCTGTTTCATGATGACTCCTTTGGTCGTTTGAATCTAATATAACCTGCCAAATACGTGATCGCAATAATAATCTTCCTCACGGCGCTTCCCATCGCCCCGGAGTGTCTTCCAGCAACCAATAAGCTAACTATATGCTTTGTCCCGCTTCATTACCCGAAAAATCGTAACCACTTCCCTGGCGTCATCGACGGTGTAAAGAACTCTATAATCGCCGATTCTGATACGATAACCATCCATAACCCTTAATTTGCGACATCCTGAAGGCCGCGGAGAGTTAGTTAACTCGCCTACCTTTTCGACAATTCGTTGCCGTATTTCTGGCTGAAGTTTGCTGATTTCCTTCTCAGCAGAGGTTTCGATGGTCAGCTTATATCCCATTATTCCCTATTTAACTCCGAGACAAAATCCTCCCATAGCCGGAAACCTTTAGCATTCTTGATAGCCTCGGCAAGGATGATTGAATCCTCGAGATCCTCGATATATTCCTCCAGTTCGCGATAACTCTCCATATCGATCTGAACCGCTATCTCGCGTCCGTCTTCGGTAATCAGCTTTTTCTCTTTTAGTTTGACCATTTTTCCTCCGGTCGTTAAACTTCGAGCAACTAAATAATAGCCTTTCTCTGGCGATTATCAACATAAATATTTCCCTTCACGGCGCTTCCCACCTTCCAGCCGCGTTCTCCAGCAACCAATACCCTTTCCCGATTTCGATTATGTCCGCCGGCTCGTATTCGCCGTCGAGATACTCGAACATCGGCCAAATCGGCGCGCCAAGGCTCTCGCCCTCCGTCGCGTAAAATGGCAGACTCCCTCCACCAAGTAGATTCCAGCCTCGGAAAGTCGGCATCCAGATGCCGTCCATCGGCTGACCTGCGAACATCACCCGGTTGGGCTCGTCGCTGAGTATCCAGTATCCCATCCCCGGCGCGAGAATATCCGTCATCTCATAATCGCCGGTCATAGAATTATAGAGGAACGCCTCCCCGATAGCCGTCTCGAAACGCGAAATCGGCACGGTGGAATAATCCGAGGGCAGAGACACCGCGTTCCACCCGCGCTCGATCTCCACCACCGCCTCGTTGCAACCGCACGAATCCAGCGTAACCAGCAGAGTCTCAACGAACGCCCCGCCGTCGAAATCCCCGATGACGTGGAAGGCGGGGTTTGCTAATGATGGATTATACCAATAAGTGAAACCCGCTCTTCCAGTTTCACCCGCTGGGATCGACCCCATATCCAGAAGGAGTGGGTATACCCAACCACCATTAATCCGAGACAAATGAACTTCTGCAAATACTGAAAAACCGGTGTTATTCGTAATGTAGATTGAATCGGCAGATGTTCGGCCTACTGAATCTGCCCATCCGCACATCAATGAACGCCAATACCCATCTAACGACCATACTTCTCCGCCGGTTGTGTCTGCGGCATGTTCCCAAAAATCATGGTGATATGGATGCAATGGAACACATGCGCCATGAGTGAGTGTGTCGCTAATAATCGGATACAGAATAATCTCATGATACAGAAGCATTTCCAGACACTCTTCTTTGGTGAGATTGCTCTTACAGCTGGAACAATCCGATGAATCGGAGCTTTCACAAAAAACCGCGTCCGTTATCAGGAAAACTACACGATTAGCTTCCGACCTCCAATTAATTAAGTTTGCGGCAACCCAAAGGGCATCGAGAGCTTCTTCTGGAGCATCGCCGCCGCCACTTGATCCCAGTGCGGCTATATCGGCTCTGAATCTTGAATAATCAGGCGTCAGGTCGATGCCAGGATTTGTAGGGTCGTAATCGTGATCGCCATCGACAGAATCAGCGAAAGTAACTATTCCCCAGTGAATATCGCAATACATCATTAGAGAATCGATACATTCAGAGTTCCATAATATACTCGAGAAATAGGTTGACGAGGATCCGCTCGTATCGATCACAAACACGATATCCACCTTTAACTTCGCCTCGCAATCCACATAAATATCCATCGCTCCGGCGAACGCCGAAGCGGCAACCAGAATAATCAATAACGCGTATCTCATTTTTCATCCTCCATGATGATGTTTTCGTTCAAAAGCCCCATTTATATATCTCCCGAGGCCATTCCCCCAGAGGCCGGAACCGATTTTTCAAGACAAAGTGATTGCTTCTACCAAACAACACATCGGTTTTAATAACATACATATCGGTTCCCCCAACATGATATGCGGTTCCCATAACAAGCAATGCGGTTCCCAAAACATACACATCGGTTCTCAAAACAAGCATTGCGGTTTTACCAACGTATCGATTGGTTTTGCAAATCATTTTTACCCTTTCCCGAGGACTTTTTCCCTCGGCGGAAGTTTGACGCGGCGTTCTTCGTAAAGGAAATCCTGTGTTTGGTCGATAGGTTCCAAAACTACCTTGAAACCGCAGGTTCCCGCGATTGCCACAAAGGTCGAGAAGCGCAGGGATTTGGTTACACCCTGCATAAAATTGCTCACCGTCGAGGGGTCCATGCCCGAATAACGGGCGATTGTGGACTGATTAACCCCTGCGGTGCCGTCCTTAATCATGTGAATCAGTTTCCGATGAACAGCTCTCGTATGTTGCATCCAATATTCGCGCATATTCTTCCTGCAATCCTTATCCTTGAGCCTTTTCTCCTCACGTCGCCTTCTCTTTTCTTCCAATGATAAACGTCCCATAATAGCCTCCTTAGGTTAAGGTCGTATTGAATATAAACAGACTTAGATTACAAGTCAAGTTTTATCCCTTCAAAATAAAACAACGTTCCCGACGAATATCAGGGCGAGACGCCCTGTCTATTAGGTCGAGGGCAAGCGTATCCCAAAACCTTAACAGCTTCGGCGTCCCGCCGAATGAACTGCAAATTACCGGGCGAGACGCCCTGTCTGTTATGTCGAGGACAAGTATATCCCAAAACCTTGTCCCGCCGCGGGGAATTAATTCTTCAACGCCAATCTTCATAATCCATTCTATCTCGATAATACGCGCTACAAAATCTATAATCATCAATGATTTCGATCAAACCCTCTCGAATTGGATTTTTCTCGATGTATAAACTTTTTTCTTCGACGAATCTGATGTCATCCAGTTGTTCTATGTAACTCCCACTCTGCCATACCAAACCATTTCGCTCCATTGTTTTATTTATTTCATGCGCTGAATAACTCTTAAGACTATGCAAAACTTGACTTATTGTCTTTCTATCATTCAATCCAATTACAATGTGAACATGTTCTGGCATTACGACAAACGAATATAAACGATACCAGTTTTTATCCTGGCCGAACAGGATTGAATTTGTTACAATTTCGGCATTTGAATCGATAAGGATTTTTCGACGAAGATAGGTTACAAAAGTGATGAAATAACATTCAATTCCAATATTCATTATTTCTCCCAAGAACACCGGGCGGGACGCCCTGGCTTTTATATCGAGGGTAAGCGTATCCCAAAACCTTAACAGCTTCGGCGTCCCGCCGAATGAACTGCAAATTACCGGGCGAGATGCCCTGTCTATTATGTCGAGGGTAGGCGTATATCAAAACCTTAATAGTAGCGGTGTCCCGCCGAATGAACTGCAAATCACCGGGCGGGACGCCCTGGCTATTAGGTCGAGGGTAAGCGTATATCAAAACCTTAACAGTAGCGGCGTCCCGCCGCGGGACTTGCTCTAAGATTTTCCTGATGTCTGACAATCTATCCTCTCCTTAGGTTAAGGTCGTATTGAATATATATATATTTTCTCCTCCATCACCAGTTATTCTGGATGATGTTGACCAGATCGAGGGCAATTATTGCGGCGCATAAAATCCATACCGGTATCGCACGAAATTTGCTTCCGCCCTGTTTTATTCGATGGCCGGTGAAACCTATCGCGTATATAGAGGCGAAAATGAAGACCGGCAAATTGGTTTTTCCAGTATTGTAGCCGCGAATCTGTAACGCAATAATTAGTATAACGGCGATAGGTAGTAATATTTTCCAGAATAATTGGATTTTTGACCATTCTCTGAATTTTTTGACCATAATGAATGTTATAGCAAGTGGGATCGCGACGCCAAAATCGAAAGCGGAAAAAGCTATTACATCGATTACCATCGCGGTTGCTACTCCTAACATACCAATTCCGTCGTTGTTGAGTTTTCCGGCCCCATCGCGGTAACTGAAGCCGGTGATAACGAAAACCACCGCCCCGACTGTGATTACGACCTTTTCAATCAGTAACAATGACATGTTTATTGCCCTTCATTTGGTGTTTTCCATCCGACATATCCCATTCGCTTATCTATCGGAATATGGAAGTTGTAGTAATTGCCATTCGGCGCGAGGATGTGATATTCAATCTGCTTCGACTCGCCTTCGAGGCGTTTGCCGTTTCTAATAGTCGTGTATGTATAGACCAATATCATTTCGCCGTCAGGTGAGAAGTCAAGAATATCGGTGAACCATCTTATCCATGATTTCCACAACAATGAGTCTTTTTCGTAAACATTAATTAATGAGTAAACACGGCGACTTTCTGGAGCATAAGCTTTGCCGTCTTTGCTGAGTATTATTTTATTTGGATGTTCATCGACTGTAATGCTTCGTGTAAAATCATCGCATTTAATCGAATCGACCTCGCCGGTGTATATGTCGATTTTACGTTCGACGAAAATATCCTCGATTCCCTTTTCGGGTTTAGCTTTATTCCTGATTTTACGAGTATGTCTATATTCGACTATGGTCGTTGAATCGAGAATATAGGCAAATATTTCGGTTACGAAAGTATCTATGTTTATCGTCTCGCCGGAGTTGAGGTCATATCGGCACAATTCGCCGTTTGGGTTAGTATAGAGGATAAATGGAAGGTTGCCGCGCCAAAATCTCTTTGGCATGAGCGATCCGGGGATAGAATCGAGCACGCCCGTTTTGTCCGCGATATACACGAAAACCCCTCTATCGTCCAAATACGCGGAAAAAACGATGAGTTGTTTGTCGTTTGTATGATGCAGAGAGTTTGGCACAATCGCTCTCTCGAAGAGTTTATGAGATTCGCCTGTGTAGATATTCTGCCAATAGATAAGGGTGTAGTCTTTTTCGACGTCATTTGGAGAAGATTTTGTGTAGATTATCTCATCAATATTTGTCGAGACAGCGCAAATTTGGATATTTTCCATGCACAATAGTGTATCTAATTTTCCCGTCGAGATTTCATAGGTGATTATCATATCTGGTTCAGCGACGAAATACAGTTTACCTGCGATATCCCGACAATCCATTTTTTGAGGTGGTTCTACTATCTCGCAACCAATGATATATTTTGCAATTTGCACGTGGAATATTTCTGCGAGACAATTGAAAAGAGTGTCGTAGTAAAGGATTAATAGAACAAGCATAATGACGGTAAGAATATAAATTCTTATTCGCCGCCACCCCTTTTTGTTTGGCGTATTCATGGTTTCTCCTCTTTATGAATGATTAAATTCCTCGCTGGCGGCAGTGCCGCAGACGAGGTGTTCAATGTGCTTCGTTCGATTAGTTTTATTCTAAATGGTATTTTCATTTCAAATACACCACCCTTCGCGTGGCAGTTTCCTCGCCAACAGTTGCCCGGACGAGATACACGCCGGAGGGCAGGGAGGGGGCGGGTTGCCAGATGAATTCGCCATTTTGTAGGGGCGTGGTCTCAGACCCGCCCGTTTGTGTCACGGTCAACAAGCGGGAGGGTTTCAAACCCTCCCCTACGGGCAATTTTGCGATCCTTCGCCCATTCACATCGTAAATCTCCACCTCGAACGGGACGGGGGACCCGTCCCCTACGCCCTCCACCGCAATTCGCACCGAGGAATTGAAGGGGTTGGGGTGGGCGGAGAGGGAAAAGCGATTCGGCGAAAATACATCGCGGTCCGGTATGTTATCCACTATCCTTTTTGCCCCGCGAAGACCGAATGTTCCTGTTTCGACATCTCTCATTTCCCATAATAGATAAGCCGGGCTGGTAGTGTCATTGTCGAAATAGATACGAGGGTTATAGAAAACCGTATCAATCCTGAATGTGTCCACTATTTCCCACCTCATATCTTCAAAACGCGCAATTATAACATAAGAATGATCGACACTATCAGAAAAGTCCGTTCGATGGTTCCATGCGATCCATGGTTTGCCGGTGGAATCGATAGAAACCATTGGCCTTGAATTGGAAATTGGTGCACCCCGATCCAGCGTGTCGAGAACGACGCAGATTGTATCTCCAAACCATGCAATCAAGGAAACTCCAGTCCCTGGTTTTATTGTAACGCCTACCCATGAATTTCGCCCCTTTGGCTGGAGTTGATTTTTATCATCTAAAGAACCACCTAAAAAAGGAATCTCATCGCTGAAGATCGAAATAGTGTCAGTATAGCACAACTCTAGATCAACGAAAACTGCATTAATAATATAATAATTACCCTCTGAAAGAGAGTAAGATTCGAATAAAACTATCAATGAATCCTCTATATTCTGATATGCGTGTGGAAATGCCCAAATTGAGGGGGACACGCCTATCGCATTCCAGGTGCTGTCTTCAAGATACATATTTGCCAAATTTATCGAATAGAAACCAAATTGTCCCTCTGTTGTCTCATATGGACAAACACATACAGCGCCTGCCCCCGGAGAAAGGTCCCTCCATTCATCATGGATTTTTCTCATAGCGAATAACCCCCTTGTCGGACCAGGAAGCCATACCGCATTGGCCAAAATCCATATTTCACCGTTAGCTCGTCTGAACAAGTCAATCCTATCGACATCTCTTATTGTAGTCGAGTCGATCCAGAAGGAATCCACGGGTTGAAGACTACCGTCGTTTGACCATGTTCTTGCGCAAATCCCGTTCGACTGAGACCATGCGACAAGTAATCCCTCTTCAGTTATAATTGCGTCGTATACCCAATACGTGAAATCCAAACCTCCGTTGTATATTTCTATAGGCTCCGACCATTCGATTGTCTGACCGAAAACACTCCCCAAAACCACAAACAATAATCCTATCACCACATTTCTCATCTCTCCCTCCATTCAATTACAAAATCACGCGTCGGCATCCAGTTTTCGAAATGGAAACGCGCGAGGACTTCGCCGTCAATGCTTTCGCGGGAGTCGGGGGTGTAGGATATGTAGATGTCCTCGAAATCCGCCGGGTAACGGATCGTGAAATCAGCAACGTCGATGGCGCGGTTCCATAGTTGCAGAGTCGTTACGATATACCGCGCGTGGCCGGCGGTCAATTCTTGGCGGTAGCCGATGTGCCAAGTCTTTTCGCAGTCGTCGTTTGCGGGAAGAGCGAACATCGTGGTCGCCCAGACTCGCGCCGAATCGGTTATGAACGGCGGCGGAATAATCGTGTCGCCATCGAAAACCGCGACAATCGAGTCCGGCGCGCCCATCAAGCTGTCCACAGGCACCGGATAAAGCACCGGAATCGCCCTCGCGCAGTTGCCCTCGATGATGTATGTGTAATCGGCCTCCACTCGCAGGTAGCCGTCGCCCTCGAGAATGATTTCGACATTCTCCGCAGAGAAATGCAAGCCGAAAAGGGCAAGCGGAAGGGCAATTATCGCGATTATTGTCCTCATATCCTATTCCTCCTCCATGAATTCTTTCGACAACGCGAGAAAACCGACATTCGCCTCGATATTCACGGCAAATGCAACGATAATAGTGCTCTGCGCGACGATATTCATCTGCCTATTCACATATTCTCCTCGAAAAGTGGCGGTTCCAACCAACTATTTTATGGCTATTACCATCCCTAATTAGGTCTTGTCCAACTATTTTTAGTTTATGTCCAACCATAATTAGTTTATGCCCAACTATTTTTTGGCTTTGACCAACCTAATTTAATTTTCATCCAACCTAAATTAGGCGATGTCCAACTGTTTTCGGAAAAAGATCGACCTATTTTCCAAAAAAAGGAACCTTTTACCGGAAAAATTCGCTTCAGGATAAGCGAAATCATTCCTTATCCTCTTCGCGCGAAGGCAACGGCGGGTTCGGAGTTCGTCGTTCGGAATAGAATCTGTCCTCGTAAGGATCGATCGGTTTAAGTTCTATCTCATAACCTGCCGCCCAAAGCACGTCTATGATTGTTTTCAGTTGTGCGGTGTAATGTCTGCCGGTCATTATTTTCGATATCGCGCCCAGATCGACGCCCGTGATCTCGTGAATCCTCGACCTGGTCAGTCCGCAATCTCGAACGACTCTACCTATTTTGAGGGCGGTATTATATGCCTGACCGGACATTGGTCGCTTTTTCTTTTTAACTGCAAATCCATGTCCCATGATTCTCCTTTATTTCAGATACGTTATTTTCCTCTCACCGCTTCCCCGGTTGGTCTCGATTCGGACGAGGTATGTTCCCGAGGAGGGCAGGGCGGCGATTTAGGTTTCGTGGTAGCCGGGGCGGGTGTCGGAGAGACTTCGCGATAGGACTTCCCTGCCGAGGATATCGAACACCCCGATTTCGGCCTCCGTAACGCCATGGGCGAACTCATAACCGATGGACGCAGAAGCATTGAAGGGATTCGGTTGCGCGGAGAGGATTGCGACGGCGGAGGGGAGGGGGGGTTTCTCCGAGATGGACATGGCGTTCTCAGTTCCGGGGGTGGGAGTCAGGAGGGTTTCCGCAGGGCACCAGAAGTATTCGGGAGGCGGAAAGTAAGTATTCGCAGATAAGCTCGCATCAGGCCAAATGCGCCACTTCACGGAATTCATAGCAGTGCCGTCGGGAGCGAATAGAACGACTTCGCCGGTATCGGGCAATGAGAACCCGCTGTCCCATTCGGAGTCGTAAAAAACAAGATAATCGACAAGGGTATCCTCTTCGGTGAAGAAATGAAACCCCTCAGCTAACATAAACCAATTCTCAAGGCAGACTGGAGTGTCGCCATACTGTGCTATCTCGATAAACTTATTCGTTCCAAAGGGCTTTATTTCATTAATAGATATGAAGCTTTCGTAATCAAGCCCGGTTCCCCAGTTTGGCAAATCGTAATCCACGGGGAGGTTGTTTAGTTGAGCTCTGAAAACTACATGTAACTCCCCCGGCCAGATGTCCCCGGCCATTACATTCCTCCAATAGAATGAGTCAGGAGGAGTCGGATAATCCCAAAGCAATGGGTATCGAGAAAAAGATGCATAACTGACAGGCGGTTCGATGGGGAAACCGTAATGGATATCAGCTATCAGGAAAGTATCGACAAATGAATATGAGGACCAAATATTATAAATATCAATTGTCGAGTTCGTTTCAGTAAAAGTAATCCCCGTATTGAATTGGACGTAGAAGCGGTAATCATCTAAGACTGAAGTCATAAAGACCGAATCGACGTGGAAGATATCCGAATTCACAATCGCGTAGGAAGTGTAAGCCGAGTCGATTGAGCGAAATGCAACCTCGCCGCCTTCGCCCGGAATGAAAGGACCTTCTACACTAGATGGCAATGGATTTGCCGAAAGAAACATAGCGAAGAGCCCCAGTAGCAATATCAGATATTTCGCTTTCATTTCATTCTCCTATTTCAGAAACGTTATTTTCATTTCGTCGCTTCCTCTGTTGGTCTCGATTCGGACGAGGTATGTTCCCGAGGCGGGCAGTGTGGCGATTTTGGTTTCGTGGTAGCCGGGGCGGGTGTCGGAGAGCTTTCGCGATAGGACTTCCCTCCCGAGGATATCGAACACCGCGATTTCGGCCTCCGTAACGCCATGGGCGAACTCATAACCGATGGACGCGGCATCATTGAAGGGATTCGGTTGCGCGGAGTGGATGGCGACAGCGGCGGGGAGTTTTGCCGATGGGATTTCGTCGATTGCAGAAGGCGGGACTCCCGGAGTAGGGGTCGCTAAAATTTCCCGATAATAACCTGTCGTAGGATCTATTTCATTTAGAATGCATGCGGCAAGCGACGTATCCGGCCATGGATACCAACTTACCGAGAGTAATGCAGTTAAATTCGGGCTTAATAGAATTAACTGGCAAGTATCCGAAATGGAAAATCCCGAATCCCAGTCGGCTTCGAATAGAGCTAAACAATCGATTATCGTGTCTGTCTCTGTGAAAGTATGAAAGCCATCCGCTAATAGCCGCCATCCGTCCAAACAAAGGCTATCGTCGTCGTTTTTTCCGAGTTCGATAAAACGGTCGCCGCCGAAGGGCTTCACTTCCTGGATTCTCAAATCACTTGTAGAATAGACATCGGTTCCAGTTTCGATGGAACGGCTATAGTCGATCGGGGTAGTTTCCAAATCGAAAGTTGTTATTATTTCATAAGGGGATAAACCGCCCCAATACTTCGAGAATCCAGTCCTCCAATAATAACCGCCGGGTGCACATGGAATCTGATTATGCCAGAACCAGGGTTTAAAATTGAAAGAACCATCCTCCACAACCGGGTTTAATCCATAGGAAAAGGATTGGAAAATAGAACCATCAATGAAGATAGTTATATTTGCACCGGAATCCGGGAAAAAATCTCCGGTTGGTATTCGCGATACCTCGCAATAAAAACTATCGAAAGGAGACAGCGGCAAATCGCGAATGAAGACCGAATCGGAATAGACAGTTACACCATTAACAACCGCGTATGATGATGGGCCATCGAACCTTCCAATAATACTTATTTCCCCATCCACTCCGGGAATAAAAGACCCGAGGACGTATTCGGGTAATGGATTCCCCACCGCCGTCGCTACTGCCATCGCAAAGAAGATTGTTACAGCACAGATAACTCTTGCTCTCATAATTCCTCCTTTAAAGAACAACATCTTCATTTATAAGTTAAAGAATTTCGAGAGATTGTCCAGAAATAATTGATTGGCAATCAAATTTCTTCGTCGGTGGGCTCGCAGTGAACCGTTACGAAAGTCGAGTCGCCGAACCGCTCCCTGAGCGAATCTTCGACCTCGGTGCAGATGTCGTGGGCGGAGGTGATGGACAACCCGCGGGCGACGTCGATATGCATGTCGATGGCGATATCTTTGCCTATCCGCCGCGTGCGTATCTGGTGAGGATTGAGGACACCGTCGATCTTCAAAGCCAGTCTTCTGATTTCCTCCTCGACCTCTTTGCCAAGCGAGGTCTCCAAAAGCTCGGCGAGGCAACCTTTTGCGATCGAAACCGCCGCGGCAAGGATAAGGACGCTCACCACGATAGCCGCGATGGGGTCGAGAATCAGCCACTTGCCACCAAGAATAATCCCTGCCGAAACTCCGACCGCCACTCCTATCGACGAAAAGGCGTCGGTGCGGTGATGCCAGGCATTCGCGATTAGTGCCGAACTCTCAATCTCGCGCCCGATTCGCATTGTTCGCCGATAAAGCCACTCTTTGAGCACAATCGACAACAACGCCGCGCCAACAGCGAGCCAGCCGGGCACAGGCGGAATCTCCCCGTCGATAATGGACAAAGTCTTGCCGACCCCATCGACAAGGAGTTTCCCGCCGACAATCGCGAGAAACGCCGCGACTCCAAAGGCTGACAAAGTCTCGATCTTGCCATGGCCGTATTTGTGGTTGCCGTCGGGTGGCCTCTCCGCGAGGCGAAGGCCGATAATCACCGCGACATCCGTTACCAAATCGGAAAGCGAATGCACGCCGTCAGCCACCACAGCGGAACTGCGAGCGATGAACCCGGAAGAAATTTTCACGGCAACGAGAAATAGATTTAGCACAAGCCCGATAATAGTGATTTTCTGGGCTGTTGCCGTCCTCAAATGCTTTCGACTCGCATCGACCATAAACCTCTTTTCGTCGTCCGAACATTCGGACAGTGAAAATTTAAGCAAACGATCGCGTGTTGTCAACTGCAATGTCTGTGATCGAACCTTCGGAAGCCTCTCGGTAAAACAAATAAGTGTTTAATATATTAAATTTCCATCCGAAAAGAGAGCCGAGAAAATTTCCACGAAAACTTTCTTTTTCATTTCAAAGGGGATACTTCGGCTAAAACCGGCGGCAGAACATTATAAATAGAGCATCTGCGGCAACCGAGTTTGGACGCGCCTTCCTTTACCCATAAAATCGCGACATTTTGAAAGCCATCGCCGAAAAAGTCGAAATCTCGCAAAGCTAACATTATGATATAAAAAGCATTACACGATATTTCAATCGCAAAAATGGGCTTGACATTTGAAAATCCCAATTTATAATTCCTACGTCGGTTATGCTCTTTGGAATGGTTGGAGCGTAGGCATTTGCGAGGACAGTCGCGTCGCTGAACGCGGGTTGATTGGAAATCGGGCATGCCGATAGGAGGGTTTCTTAGAAACTCTCTTAACTATTTCACAAGGAGACTGAAGTGGCAAAGAAAGCCGCGCCGAAAAAGGCCGAAAAAACGGCCCCGAAGGCCCCGCCGAAGAAATCCGGCAAGTAGTAAATGACAAATCCCCGCTTATAGCGGGGATTTTTTATGACATGCGCAAAATTTTCTTGAAACGACAAAATGCTTTATCGCTTGACAATTCCGTAGTGAAGAGCTAATCTATTCGATGAATGTGTTGAACTAAAAGTTTGTCAAAGGAGTCAAAATGAATGACGATAAAAACAAGAACCTCGCGTTGGGAATCTCAGGCGGCATCGCCCTCGGAGCAGGCGTAGGAGTGGCAATTGGCGCGGCACTCGACAATCCCGGATTGGGAATAGGCCTCGGTATTGGAATAGGAATGGCGATTGGGGCGGCTTTTGGCGCGGCGAAGGACAAAAAGGACCGCGACAAAAGCGAATAGACCAGCCGGGAAATCCCCATATTGTGAGGCGATTTCACGACGGGAGGCATGTATTCCGCCCCCACGGAATCTGCGGACACGGATTGTAAGAGACGCATAATGCGTCGTGCATTTCACGAGCCATACACCCAAACAATTCCCGCGCCATGTCCCCATTACGAAGCACCCTCTGTAAAGGCGCAACCCGCCGAAATATTTTTCTCGCGAGCCTCTATTTTATCCTTGACAACCCCGCCCCACTGTTTTAGATTTGGCTTTAGAATGAAGCATGTATTTCAAAATATCACCCCAACCCGAACCGCGACGAACGGCAACCGCCCCGACCTACGCGCGCTTTGCGGCCCACGGCACACCTCCGACACCCTGAAAAAAGCCAAACGCATCGAGAAATCGGGTAAAACCAAACCAGAGCTGGGATTGTGAGAAACGTATAATTAACGGAGAGATAATGTAACTATGAGAATAATAGGAATAATAATAGCAGTAATTGGAGTAGTAGCCTTCGTGTTATGCTGGTCATCAGGATGGAATAGTGAAGTAGTAACAATCGTTGCTACAATAGTAACTATTGTTGGATTAGTAGTTTTTGGTGTTGATTTAGTTTTAAGAAAGAGGGCAAAAACATCAGAATTAGAAGAAGAAAAGAATAATGAGGAGAAAGAGATATATGCGAGGAGATATCTGGATCAAGCACATCAATTAAGGTTTCTTAAATCTTTACCCAAACAGAAAAAAGCAATCTACGAAGTTGCTCAAGAAGGATGGAATACTGGAGTAACGGTAGATATGATGCAATCTAATTCCGATGTTATAGATTTTCTTAAAGAAACTTGGATTAAACTAGCCGAATTCTACCCACCTCATCATTTCGACGGGAAACAACCTGGTGAATATATTTCTGACTATATAAAAAGAATGTCTTCTTATTACAGAGCTAGTGAAGAACCTACAGGTGCTGGAACAGGAGGAACGATTGTAGGTGTTTTAACGGGTGCAAATATCATAGACGATTTAGAAAACATGATTATTGGATTAATAAGGAATATTTCAAATTATTCAAATAGTATCGATTATGATAGTTGGATTACTCAATGGAAGAATATCGAAGAACAAAATTATAATTGTTTGCGAAATGATGAACTGTTCGTTTCTGAATTTTGGCCTGAGGAAGGAATACCTGTATTTAAATCCAATACGACTTTATTGATTTTACATACATTTCCTTCTCGTGGATCTCCTGTTGTAAAAGAAGAAGATGCCCAGGTCGGCAAAGAAATAAAATATAACGCTTTTCGCTATAGGACATTAATTCCTGGCCGAGCAGTAGCTAAAAAAGATGGAAGATTGAGCGGAATGAACCTTGGCGCTATAAACTATATATCAAAAGACTACTATTATAACGCCTACTATCATAGCCAAAATATAACTTATAAAAAAGACGAGGAAATTGAATATTTGCAGTATCGAGCGGAAGGTTCATGCTTTATACGGCGAAACGGAGACGTATATCTTATTGACTATTGTCCATGGCTTGCTAAGCATGACGAGATTCTTATGATTCAAGAACCTTTAACTGAATTATGGATACATGTTATAAGTGAAAACGGTGAACCTTTAGGTTGGTTATTAAAACAAAATAATGTTATTAATAAAGATCGCGTTTTCTAATTTTCACTGCCCCCTCGTGGTGGATTTAAATAGGCGCGTTGGCGTCGTTTCGTTCTTTATATAGATTTAACACATGTTATCCCCCTTCGAGGAGGTTGGGATAGAGTTGTTGGCCAGACTTTAACCATAAACGGCGAATCGCCGGAAGTAGTTGTTCATTAACAACTTATAACGATGAAAGCCGTCGAGCCTTTCAGAAGAACCGCCTAAATATAGGACGGGCAAGTTCTGGACATTACCGGACAAGTTCTGGACATTACCGGACAAGTTCTGGATGATACCGGACGAGTTCTGGATGATACCGGACGAGTTCTGGATGATACCGGACGAGTTCTGGAAGATACCGGACGAGTTCTGGAAGTTACCGGACGAGTTCTGGAAGTTACCGGACGACTTCTGGATGTTACCGGACGAGTTCTGGAAGTTACCGGACAAGTCCTGAATCT
The DNA here is from genome assembly GCA_964459995.1 of uncultured bacterium. GTDB lineage: Bacteria > UBP14 > UBA6098 > UBA6098 > UBA6098 > CAZSHG01. Next base: position 56,005 of record CAYWOR010000016.1, read on the forward strand.
TACCGGAAAATGGGGTTCTTTCGCCGAAATAGTTTACAATCTTTAATTAACATTATAATCACCACATTCGGGTGCAAATGGGCAGACGATGAACCAAGTGCCCACACCGAGAACAGAGCCATCGGGCGTGTATGTCGAACCTGTTTGACCGGCAAGGTTTGTTATCGCGCCACGGGTGTTGACCGTTTGCCCCATTGATAAGACGGCTTTCCTTCGCCCGAGAGGGTTCAGGCAATCTCAGTGCTATTTCCGGAGGTCGCCCATAATGTCGATTCCCAATAACTTTGTGCCATCCATAATGTGGAAACTGAAAAAGAAATATTTTGCCGGAGTATTTTACTTCACCAATGCCAGATCATTCCAGTTTGTCGTGTATGATGGGGATTTCATCTCGCGGCGCATCTCCCACGCCGGCACGATTCCGGTAGCGGCGGATTTAAGAGTTCCACGCCCCATCAGCGAGTTGAGGCTGTCTATCGCCAATGACAGCTTTTCGCGACGCGCCCGGTCGATGCCCTCATCGCCGCCGAAAAGGCTCAACTGCACCTGATTCTCAGGAACAATTCCGGAGACAATGATTCCGGCTTTCTTGTAGCGATATCCGTCGCGGAAAATCTTGCCCAGGGCGGAAACGGCGTAATCGACAAGCTCGCATGTATTCGCGGTCGCCATGGGGAACTCGAAGGCCAAGTGGGCGGAATACTGCGGCTCGTCCTCGCGAAAACGGTTAGTGGTGATGTAAAGATCCATCATGCTTGCGGCGGACTCCTGCGCCCGAAGCTTTTCCGCAACTCGTGAGGCGTAAGCCGCAACCGCCTCCCGCATCTCCGCCAGGGTCTCCACCGGCCTTCCGAAAGAGCGCGAGGAGCATATCCCCTGTTTTGCCGAGGGAGCATCGCTTATTGGAATACACGACTGGCCGCGAAGCTCGAGGACAGTTCGCAGAAGGGTTACGCCGAATTCCTGCCGAATGAGCCTCGTATCGGCCTTCGACAGATCGAGGGCGTTGGACATTCCCATGGCAGATAGTCGCTTGGTCAATTGCCTGCCCACTCCCCAGATGTCCTTTAGGCCGGTTCTGCGAAGGGCTTCCTCGCGGTATGGCGAGCCGGTCAAATCCAGCACGCCGTTGGTCTTGGGCGATTTCTTCGCGATTCGGTTGGCAACCTTGGCAAGCGTTTTTGTCTCCGCGATGCCCACGGACACCGGCACTCCAGTCCACCGAAGCACCCTTTGCTTTACTTCGCGGGCGTATGATGTGAGATTTCTCTCGATGCCGGTCAAATCGAGAAACGCCTCGTCGATGGAGTAGATTTCGACATCGGGCGAAAACTGTTCGAGGACGGACATCACGCGCATTGAGAGGTCGCCGTAAAGCTCGTAGTTGGACGAAAAAACCGCGACTCCGTGCTTTTCCAGCTCGTCTTTGATTTTGAAATAGGGCTCGGCCATCTCGATACCGAGCTTTTTGGCCTCCGCCGATCGGGCGATAATCATGCCGTCGTTGTTGGACAGCACGACCACGGGTTTTCCCGCGAGGTCAGGCCGGAAAACCTTCTCGCACGAAGCGTAGAAGCTATTGCAGTCGATTAGGGCGTATGGGGACATGATAATATTATGTTTGCGGACTCAACCCACCTCATGAATCACCTCGGTAACCACGCCCCAGAGGGCAAAATCTTCGTCATCGCAGGGGATTGGCTCGTAGTCGGAATTCTCCGGTAGAAGCGATGTTTCGCCATTCGCGATGTGAAGGCGTCGGACGACAAGTTCCCCGCCCGCGACCGCCACGACTATCTTGCCGCTTTTGGCCTCCATCGCCCTATCCACAATGATTACATCTCCATTGAATATGCCGGCGCCGGTCATGGCGTCGCTATCGACCCGCATGAAGAAGGTCGCGGCGGGATGGCGGATATATCGGGCGTTGAGGTCGAGTTTGCCCTCGATGTAGTCCTGCGCGGGGGATTCGAACCCTGTCGTCCCCTCGAATTCGCGTATTTCTGTGCGTGGGATGTTGGGCATAATATCCTCCTCCCTTTTACTAAGCCCTTTCATAGCATTCTTATCTGTCCGCCGCGGGGTTCGATACTCTGTCCGAGACGGCCTTTCATCATAAGGGCGTTGCGAACGGCGTTGCTTCCATGACAGTTGTTGAAAAAGACAAAAACCTTCGTTGCCGACGACGGCAGAGCGTCGATTCTGCTGATGACCTCGCCGATTTCGGTGTCGTTATAATAGTAATCGTATCGAAGCTGGCCGCCCTCCGACCACCATTTGTCGGCGTTCCTGCTGTGAAGGCGGACATAGGCGGTATCTCCGGTGGCGACAACCCTCCGCGACATGAGCTGGGGAATATCCGGCTCGTCGGGAGATACCCAGAGCATGCGCTCCCGCTCGACAAGGTCTATCGCCGAACCGTCGTCCCAGCCCTTATGGCGGAATTCCACGAAGAGGGGGATGTCTCCGGGAAGATTTTCCCGCATGAAGGGTAGATATGCCTCGTTGCGGTCGTTGCGCTTGAAACTGAAGGGAAACTGCGCGAGAAGCCCGGACAATTTTCCGGCGTCGGTCAGTTCCTCGATTCGCGAGTTGAAGGCGTCGAAGATACCGAGATCGCCGTCGCGCTTGTGGGTTATCTCCCCCGGCAGTTTGACTATGAACTGGAATCCCTCCGGCGTAATTTCCGCCATCCGCCCGAGAGTTCCCGGTTTTGGGATGGCGTAGTAGGTTGAGTTGATTTCGGCGACATCGAAAAACTGGGCGTAGTATGGCAACCAGTGTTTGCGCGCGACATTTTCGGGGTAAAAAGCCCCTTTCCAATCGTCGAAGGTATATCCGCTTGTGCCTATTAGAATTTCTTTATCTTTCATCGCAGTCTCCGTTCTTTCGTTTCGTTCGCGTTACGAACATATGTTCGCCTACATCATAAATGAGGAACTTCAAAAAGTCAAGCCCTTTTTTTCCCCCCGAACATGCCTCCAATGGGGTTTAGGTGATGTCCGTTTCCCGCTGGCCGTTGAGCGGAGCCGAAACGACATTCCGCCCCGAAGAGGGCGCCGAAACCACGGTGGCTGAGCCTGCTTACAGCCCTGCGCGGTCGAAGCCTTGCGCCTGGCAAAGTTTTTTCAACTTCGCGCAAAAAGTTCTTGCGCGCCCGTGAAAGAGGCTATACATTGGAAAGTGATATGAAGACTGAGAGTCAACATAAGCGATTCCACGATCCCTCGACACCGAGGCGGCGCGGAGGATTGGCCTCTGCCGGGCGCACCAACTCTCAACTCTACACCCTCAACTCTCAACTCGAACCGCCCCAAACCAAACCGGAGCTGGGGATATGAAAGATTCTGAAAATAACAAAACGACGCAAAGCGTCACAACAATGAGAATAATGAGACGGATATTGTTTTTCCTGATAATTATTGTTCATGTTTGTTTTTCGCAAGATTGCATTAATTTAGAATATCCAAGCTCAACTATGCTCGGAAGCTCATATAGTATCATAATAGATACTTTCAAAACAAATAAATGCGAAACAGAAGTAATTGACTCAGACGAGCCACCAAGAGCAATATATGCGACCGACTATACCGAACCATTTTATAAAGGAGGATTCTACCATAGAGAGATTACCCAGAATACAATATTGTATGGCCCGGTTATTACCGCTATTGAGATAAAATGCGATTGTTGGGAAAATGTCTGGCGAGTTAAACTCTTCTTCTTGATTGAAGAAAATGATACGGTTCTATTTGCTATTGAGAAATCATTAAGTTCTTTAAGAGGGGATTATAAAGAGGTTTTCAATGGGATTTATAACTCGATAAATATTAAGGCTGGTTTTAAGGGAAAAATAAGAGAAGGCATTTATCAGGATGCAGAATGTAGATGGTTGAAACTTACTTACGAAGGAATTTATGGCACATGGCTAGGTAAGACAATGAACGCCCATCTTATTATCAACGAGGGAATGTTCTTTCCAACGTCTTGTTATTTTACTGTAGTAAATAGAACACTATGGAAACGTTATGAAATTAGGGCAAAGAAAGCTTTTGAAGAATCGAAAGCCAAAGCAAAAAGAGAAGCTGAGAATTTGGGTGACGGGCTTTAACCCATAATTAATAGGCTTACCGTAAATCAATATCACTTAGACGTGTAATCGCCAAAAAAAGGAGTTAAAATTAAAATGCAAAAAGTAGAGTTTTTAAAAGCTTGTATCAGTGAAATGGATAGAATTATTGATGGCATTAAATCCGAAATAGAAAATAGCACTTTTCGGTTTGTTTCTGCTGACAATCTGGGTTTTAAACTTCTTGAAACAGGTTTTATCTCAATTCCTTGCCCAACATTAACGGTCTCTAAACATAATAAAACCTATGTTCTGAAGTTCGTACCGGGCGGGTATGTTCCCAAAGAATTTGAGGGCAAGCAAATGCCATTAAATATTGAAAATGATACATGTGAGTTAATTCTTAGAATCACTGAGGATAACAATCATGTCGGAGATTGTGCCATAAGAATAAGGTCTTCTGATGGTCTGAAGTTCGGACATTCTCATCTTTGGAGTTTGAAAACCATTTCAGAGAATAATGAAATTGCTTATCTAGGAGGGAAGATATCTGAAAATATTGTAAAAGACTTAGAATTCTTCTTTTAGAATTTCCCTCTTTTCAACCACCCTCACCGTCGAGGTGGGGAACAGGTGTATTTGGGCGCGTCGGCGTCATTTCGTTCTTTTACATAGATTTAATTCATGTTATCCGGCGCAAGCGGAATTGAGAGTTGAGTGTTTAGAGTGGAGAGTTGCCCTTCGACATACTTCGACAGGCTCACCACAGGAGCTCAGGGACCGTGATTTCGCGGCGAAAAAACATAGGAGGTTGCGTATCGAAAAACACCCCCATACGGGTTCAAGCACCGGCGCTTTGCGCCACCCCTCTTTGAAAAGAGGGGAATTATCGGGGGAAAATCCCCAAAAACGAGGGGAAACTCCGAAAAGATGTTAAGTTGTTGTTCTTTATTAACTTATAACGAATACAACGAGCGGTTACTTCACGGATTCTCACAATAAAAACAGCCGAATCGCCCTAAATAGCCCCCGTGCGATGTTGACGAGGTTCCGGACGGTGTTGATGAACCTCCGTAGAACGTTGGAGACCTACCGTTGGAGGTTGATAACCTTCCGTGCAGTGTTGGCAGAGCGCTGTAGAATGTTGACGTTCTTCCGTTCTGTGTTGGAGGATTACCGTAGCGTGTTGATGACTTACCGTAGCGTGTTGGTAAGTTACCGTAGAGAGTTGGTAGCCTTCCGTTCGCGGTTGGAATCTTACCGGAAAATGGGGTTCTTTCGCCGAAACAGTTTACGCGATGACATAAAAGATTGCCGCGGGGTGTCGCCCTCGCAATGACAGGGAGGGGAAATCCTAATGACTAAGATCGAATGACTAATGGATATTCGTCGGGCGAAACCGACGGCAATGAGATTGCCGCGAGCTGTCGCCCCAAGGCGGGCTTAGAATCTCGCATTGACGATTTGGTAAATTTGAGGAGTGGGCA
>CAYWOR010000017.1:0-22094 GCA_964459995.1 uncultured bacterium
TCGTCTGGCAACCCGACCCCTCCCTCGGCAGTGGCGTTTATCTCGTGAGGGCGCGGGTCGGCGGGCGAGGAGACCTCGCCCCTACGGGACAGGCGGCGACGAAACGGATCGTCTATCTCAAATAGGCCGCAGGGGAGGGTTTGAAACCCTTCCGCTCAGGATTCTTAAAAAACATCGAGGAGACAGCACTTCAGCTATCTTGTAAATGTGTAGAATGTCGTGTCGTCGCCGGCGGTTACCAATGTGATTCTGTATTGCGTTCCACTTACCAAGCCGGCCGGAGAGCCGCTCATCGGGACTGTCTGTGTCGCACCGGAAGGCAGTGTGCCGAATGTTACCGGCGATGGAAATCCTGTCGCGCTTACAATCGTCCATTTGGGGATTACCACGCCTATCGCACCGACATTGAGCGCAAAAGCCAATTCGCTCGACGGTGTCCAAGAAATTGCAGGATACGCGCCCGGACCGACCGAAATCTGGACATCGACAACTTCGTAGAATTCCACCGGGATGGAATCGCTCAGACTGCCGGAGGATGCTATCACTGTCGCTGTGCCCGGAGTTGCGGAAGAGGTCAACACCGCCGAAGCCTCGCCGTCGATAGTGGTAGATGAAGATGGGATAATCGTTCCGCGATTCGTCGAGAAATTTACCGAAGTGCCGTTTGGAACAGGGTTGCCAAGGCCGTCGGAAACATATGCTATGATATTGCAACTGCTCGAGCCGTCGGCTGGAATCGCGCCCGGGACGGCATCGAGATAGAGATAGCCTTCCGAGGTGCTTCCAGATTCGTTAAGGATAATCGCGTCGCAGGCGAATGTCTGAACGACGAAACTCGCCGTGGCGTGAAGATTTCCTGTGAACCACCATACGAGGGTTTTTGGGCAGACATCGATCCAAAGCTCGCCCTCGAGCCCGGAAGTTACAGAGCCGTGGATTGTATGGCTGGTGTTCGCGCCACTTACGACGACATAATAATCGTATTCGTCGGAGGTCTCGTTCGCGTCGTCTGCGATGAACTCGATGCTGTCCGGCGCGCCGTCGGAATAGCTCCATGTAACTGTAACGGGATTCCCGGGTGTCCATGTCGAAAATTGGGAGGGTGAGGTTATTTCAATGTTCCAGGACTCCTCGACCGTGATATTACAGGTGGAGCTGAGCGAGCCAATCGTTACAACGACAATGTATTCCGCACCGGGCGCGAAACCGATGTTGTTTTTCACGAAAATGGCGTCCTCGGGACTGCCGGTAATCATCGGGACACTTGCGCCGTTTAGAGTAACGACCGCATCGTTTGCGCCGGTGGAGAGCGAAGAATCGAGACGGCTGACCTCGAGTTGAAAAGAGCCGCCGCTCAACATTAAATTGCCGATGTTGCCCGAAAGGAAATAATCTCCACCGCCCGGAGGGGGGGTGTTGCCGTTGCCGTTGTTATTGTTGTTACTGTTTGTGCCGCAATCGCAAGCCGAAAAGAGGATAATCGTCATCGCAATTGCAATCGAAAAGAACCTTAACCATCTCATCGTTGCCTCCTTTTTTACTTTTCATAAAAAAATATAAGTCAATCGAATTAAATGAACAAGTATAATCTGCGCGACGATTTTTTTTTGCTTTATGACCTTGGGAAGCGCCGAAGCCTTTTTCCTTGTTAAAATTGCCATATCGTTTATATTCATCTCAATCGAAAGGTGAAAAAATGATGAGAATAGTATTTGTCTTTTTGGCAATTCTAACAGTCGGAGCGGGTTTCGCGAAAAGCCTCGCCGACGATTTCGACAGCACTTCGGCGTGGAAAGCCGCCGAAAATGCGGTTCACGACAGTCTTGTCGAGGAACTTTTCGAGGTTTACGCCGACGCTGTTGGCAATTGGCACGAACTTGCCGGTTTTGTAGAGAGATTCGAGGGAGATATGCGCGCCGACGCGGTTTGGCTTGTTCGCACGATGCCCCATCTCGACCGTATGCTCGCGACAGAGGAAATCCTCGCCGAACATCTCGAATATGCATGGAAAGCCCGCAAAGCGGCCCCATGGGGAATTCCGGAGGACATGTTTCGACCTTATATTTTGTCCTATCGAATCAGCTACGAGCCGGTAACGCCGTGGCGGAAGCTATTCTGGAGCGAGTTTTCAGAGAGGGCTTTTGTGACCGGTGATATTCGGACAGCGGCGCGAATGGTCAACGAATGGGTCGCGGAGAATATCGACACTGCGGGTTACGAATTTTTCGGCGGTATGCGGACGCCGGATCAGACCTATTTTGGCAGAAGGGGAACTTCGCACGAGCGAAGCGCTCTTACCACTGCGATTCTGATGTCGCTCGGAATCCCCGGCAGAAACGCCTCCATACGCACATCTCGTGGCTCCGGCGCCGGAATGAGCTGGGTGGAAATCTACGACTCGAAGGTCGAGGAGTGGGTGCCGCTTTATCCCCGCGACCCCGAGAAATTCGCGGACAAAGGATTTCCAGAGGAAAAATTCCCCGGCGGAATGACTGTTGTTTCGGTTAGCGGCGGATTCGATTATGACCTCGTTACCTCTGATTACGCCCCAACAGGTTATCTCGAAGCAAAGTTCACACGCGGAGGAAATCCTGCGGTAAATTGGGAGCATTTTGCGGTTACGGTTTTCGGGGGCGGCGCATATTGGCCTCTCGACGAAATCGGCGCGAAAGCGGACTCCGCCGGAAAATTCGAAATCGAGCTGGCTGTAGGGGAATATCTGTTTCAGAACGGAATGCGCGACCAGACAGGAAGTGTATGGGTGCGCACTTTGCCATTTGAAATCGCAAAAGAAGAGACAACACGTCTCGAAATCGAGGTCTCCGCGCCGGAGTATATCGGCGCACCGGCGCAAATGGGCGTTTTCCCCGAGTTCACTCTCTCGGACACCGAAGGCAAGCCCTTTAGCCACAACTCAGTCCGTGGAAATAAGCCAATGGCAATATTTTTCTTCGATGAAGACGGCGAGCCTTCGATACGCGCTTTTCCGCAAATCGAGCGGGTTGCGGGTGAATATGCCGACTCGGTAAGATTTCTTTATATTTGGGTCAAAGGCGAAAAGAGCGGCGAAATTCCAAAAACGGAACGCCGTGTGCTAATCGACAAAGATGGCGCCCTGCTTATCTCGCTTAGCGGCGCGGAGAGCCTCGGCGAGCTTAAAAACAGCCATCTGCCGGCGGTTCTCTTCTGCGAAGGCGCGGATTTGAGCTTCGAGATAGTCTCGAAGGGCTACGACACCAATGTCGGAAACAGTTTAACGAATGCGATAGAAAATTGGCGAAAAAAGCGGCAATCGCAGTAGCTATCCTCGCATTTTGCACGATGGGAGGGATTCTGGCCGATGTGGAGATGCATGCGGTTATCGGCGAGGTCATTTCTATGCGTTTCGATCATCGTTACGAGGAGGCCGATTCGATAATTGCAGAGCTTTGTGTGGCCTATCCGGACGACCCCGCGCCGATGTTTCTTCGCGGCTCGAACCTTCAGGATTGGATGCTGAACGCCGAGGATTACCGTCGCGCCGACGAGATGAACGCATATCTCGATTCCGCGATTACGATTGCGAATAGAGACACCTCCGACGCTTGGAATCTCTGGCTGATTGGCTCTGCACAAGGTTATAAGGCTATCGCGCAGGCAGAGCAGGGCAAGTATATCGCCGCGTTGAAAACCTCCTCTGAGGCTATGAAATATTACGATCTCGCATATAAAAACCCCACGACACGCGCCGAAGCCGCACTTGGAATGGGAGGCTATAATTACTGGAAAAGCTCGAAACTGGGCGTTTTGACCTACCTTCCCTTCGTGCCGAATCGCAAAAGCGAGGGAATCGCCTTCATGAGCGAGGCGCGCGACAATTCGCTGTTTTCGCGCGATGCCGCGATTCACGCGCTTGTTTATGTTTTCTGCGATGATGGAATGATCGACTCTGCAAGCGCGCTTCGGGACAGCATCGCCGAGAGATACCCATCGAGCCTGCTTCCGCTTTGGTATGATCTTGCGATAACCGAGGCGGCGGGCAATCTTCGGGGCTATTTCCGCGCCGCCGTAACGCTTTCTGCGGCTTTGGACACGATTGGCGAAGAGCAGACCGTGAACCGCGTAACAGCCCATTATTACGCCGCATCCGCCGCGTCGAGCCTTCGCGATTGGGACACTGTATGCCATCATGCATCGGCGATTCTGGATGACAGCTTGCCGGGATGGGCTTTTAACTCGGTCAAAACGGATGTCGAGGCATTGCGAAAACTTTCGATTCAGGCGAAGAGAGAAGGCGGAAGATGCCCGTGAGGGGCAAATTTGCAGTCATCGGCGGCGGAGCCTGGGGCACTGCCTTCGCACGGCATCTCGCCTTTAACGGTTACGAGGTGCAAATATGGGCGCGCGAAGAGCAGACTGTCAAGGATATCAACCTCGGCGAAAATCGGGTCTTCCTCCCCGGAATTTCTATTCCGCAATCGGTTCGCGCATCCTCGAATATAACTTCTGCGGTCGATGGGTGCGATTTTATTTTCCTTGCCGTCCCCACCCAAAATATTGCCGAAACACTTGTTCTAATCGATGATAAAGCGATAAAAAAAGATACGATTTTTGTCAATATGGCGAAGGGCATCGAAAGGGGAACCTGCCGGTTGCCATCGCAGATTATTTCCGCGAGATTTCCGCAGACTCCCGTTGTTGCGCTGTCTGGCCCCTCCTTTGCTATGGAGGTGGCGCATGGCAAACCGACAGTTTTAGTTTCCGCCGGCGAAATGGGAATCGCGGAGGAGGTTCAAAATGCCGTAACCGGGCCTTCGATGCGTGTGTATCGCTCCGAAGACATCCTCGGTGTGGAGCTTGGCGGTGCGCTCAAGAATGTTTTTGCGCTTGCGGCGGGGATGATTGCCGGTCTGCAACTCGGCGAGAACACGCGCTCCGCGATGATTGTCCGAGGTTTGGCGGAGGTGCGAAAACTCGCGCTGGCGATGGGCGCAGATAACAACACGATTTTTGGCATTTCCGGCCTCGGCGACCTTGTCCTGACATGCACCAGCGAGCAGTCGAGAAATTACCGTATGGGAAAAATGCTTGCGGAGGGCGGCAATCCGACAGAGATTCTTCACGAGGTCAAATGGGTCGCGGAGGGCCTATATACAGCCTCTTCTTCCGCTCTTCTCGCGAAGAAATATAAAATCGAGATGCCGATTACTTTTATGGTCGATAGGGTTATATCAGGCGAGATTTCTCCTCGAAAGGCTGTAACAGAGCTGATGAACCGTCCGCTGAAAGTCGAATTCCAATAAAAAAGGGCGGAAAAACTCCGCCCTATCGAGACTGCCTCCCGGAAAAACTATTTTAGATATACCGCCTTCGCCTGAGCGCTTGTTCCGGCGATTCCGGCGAGATATACGCCCGCCGGAAGCCCCTCTGGACGCCATCTGACATAAGTATCACTCGAAGAAACCGGTATTTCAGCGATTTTTCTACCTGTCAAATCGAAAATCTCAACCTTAGATTCTGCGGAAACCCCGATACCAAAGGTTACCTCGGCGTTGAAAGGGTTCGGAAAGGCGCGGATATAGAGCGCTGAAGGCTTAGCGATCTCGTCATCGATGTTGGAATTCATAACAACGAAAGGCCCGATCGTGTCAGCGGTGAAATTGAAGGTCGAGTCGGTCGCAACAAGCCTAAGCATGCAGTTGTCGCCAGTCGATGGCGGTATGCTGAAATCTTCGCTTAAAGGGGTGTCGAGCGGCGGATTGGAAAGCTCGTTGAGGCTAATCCAACTTGCGCCGCCGTTGCTGGAGTATTCGAATCGTAGATGTTTGACGCACCTGTTGTCGTAAACTGTAAATTCGATGTTGTAAACCGTATCGACCCAGAGCGTCTCCGAGGGCAATTCGCTCTCGATTTGGATGAGCGGCATTATCGCGAAATCGAACATGCGCACAAGGAGGTCTTCCTTGCTATTTGTAACACCGCCGCCATTCGGAATGTTGCCGAATTGGAAAGGCAATAAAACGACCGCGCCGGGGGAGTAACTTCTCCGCTGAAGGCCTCTTGCGGGGTTTCTGCTGGAGGCGTTGAAAAGATAGCGCAGATGATGCGAGTCCCAGAGGGTGTCGTTGATAATAATATCGTCCATATGCGCGCAGGGACCGCTGTCGGTAACTCGATAATTGAAATTCATTCCCGCCGCGAGCGAGCTGTCCTCGGCGTGAAGAAGCGAAAGCGCTCCGGCATCGGCAAGAAGAAGCAACGCGCCGGTGTAATCCGCGAAAGTGCCGGCATATGAGCCGCCACCCGGATTGCAATACAGTTCCGCGAAATCGTTGCCCTCGATAAAAAGCGCAGTCTGTTTTTCCGGCGTTCGGGTGGTGCTGTCCAGAAGATCGACGAGCATATTCTGCTGTGAAGCGCTAAGTATCGGCGCGCCGGTTCCCCGCCAGCCCAGTGAGAGGATCACAATATCCGAATTAATTGTCGTAGGGAACTCATAATCGATATAATAAATAATCGAGTCGCGCATGTTATACCGTGCGCGGTTCGCATTTAACGAATCGATCGCTTCGACCCAAGCCTGATAGGGTCGAATCATCTCGCCGGTTCTGTCCGGATGCTCGAATCGTGCGGATCCCCCTGCGAGATCGAGAATCAAGACATTTCGGCTGAACGCGAATATCGAGGTCGCGGCGAGAAGGATTGTCAGTAGCGCTAAGATTCTGTATTTCATTGTGTTGAACCTCACATAGGTATTATTCACCACTTTTAATTTACGAAAATCGAAACCATATGTCAAATTTTAATTTCATACGCAAATTCATTCGAAAACGCTTTGCGCTTGACTCTGATTAAAAAAAGACGTAAACTTATTTCTATGAGAAAATTAATCGCAATCTGCATTCTTTTAGCCCTTTCGACAACATTCGGCTTTTTCCGATGGTTCAATTGGGTCGAGGTCAAAGCCGGCTTATCGGGCAATTATCTCACTTTCGGGGCGGATTCTTCTGCCACCGATGGCTTCGACATCGGCCTCGATATCCCCTTCTTCCCAATCCCCGGCGCTTACGGGTATTTTCCAATCAGTGATAGCGCGCATCCGGCATACACGATGCTCGGAACCGATTACCGCGCGCCTTCGCAGGACACGATGGCATGGGATATTATGCTGGCCGGCGGTTTCGGGTTCGTCCTTTATTGGAATTCCTCGGCGATTCACGAGGCCGGCGAGTATCATATCGGCGCTTTTAATCTCGACTCGCTTCCGAATTTTGTAGTCGATGATTGGCAGGATATGCGCGAGACGGACTCGATTGCTATCAATTTCTTCGGCGGAAGAATTCGTGTGGTCGGTGCACCCATTTCGCCGATTAATGAGGTTGTGCTCTCTCCGAACACCTATAAAATCGGCATTTCGCCAAACCCCTTCAACTCGTCATGCCGTATTGAAATCGAATACGGCGAGGCGAAATTGAAGAGCGTGGAGATTTTCGATCTCGCAGGGAGGAAAGTTTCGGTTTTGTCCACAACTTCGGACAATTTCGAAAGCATTGCCGGACAGGATTCCCACAAAACGAATGCGAATAGATTTACATGGCAACCCGCTCAGGAAATCCCCGCCGGTATGTTCTTTGTGCATGCGCATTTCGAGAACGGAATTTCGGCGCAGAAAAGAATCCTCTATCTAAAATAGCGATTTGACCCGCGAAAACTGCCTTTTAGCCTCTACCTGATTCAATTTTTAGGGTCCGACTTCGATTCTGCCGTTGTCCGAGGACAGGAACCAATAGCCTTTGCCCGGATAAAGGGTGTCTGCGGGGAAATAATCCGCGCCGTCCCATCCGAACAGAGGCGGGATAAGAAGGCCGGGCGGGTCGGTCTCTATCGATGACGCCGGAAGAGGGATATTCACCGCGCCGATAAGATTCCAGCCGCGATGGAGGGTATCGGAATATGAATGCAGAGTGCGCGGAATCTCGATCGTGTCGGCAGACATCGACAGGACGAAATAGCCCTTCCCGGGATGAAGGGAATCGGTTGTGAAGTATTCATACAAATAAGCGTCGTAGCCGTAAATCATCATGCCGAAAACCGACGAATGCCGAGCCTCGATCGTAGGCACGGAAACGAGATTCCATCCTCGGGAGAAATCCATTTCGACATCCTCGCAAAGAACCCGGACGGGGACGGAGCTGTCGTCATTTGTTCCATCGCCGAGTTGACCGACACGATTACTTCCAAAGGCTAATACCGTGCCATCCAACTGCAAAACAACCGAATGATCGACACCCCCTGCTATGATCGTTATGTTATCAAGAAAGCCAATCCCATCCAAACCCAAAACCTGGCGAGGTGTTGGATTTGGGAAAACCGGCCAACCGTCAACACTTCCATCGCCTAATTGGCCATAAGTATTCAATCCCCAAGTCCACACTGTGCCGTCAGATTTTAGAGCTAAATTATGTCCGCCACCACATGCGATTTTTTCTACGTCTGTGAGATATCCAATCCCGTCGAGTCCTACTACCTGCACAGGGGTGTTGCTGTTTTCATCGGTTGCGTTCCCCAACTGACCGCCATGATTATATCCGAAAGTCCAAACTGTTCCATCTGATTTTAGAAGAGCTGTATGAGTGTCTGCGGCGGCAATTTGAACTATGCTATTTATATGCCCTAAACTGTCCGGACCAACAACCTGATGAGGATAGGTAATTGGCGTAGAATAATCGGATGTAATTCCAAGTCCAAGCTGTCCCGCCCAGTTAGTTCCCCATACCCAGACCGTGCTGTCGGACCTGAGAGCGACGGTGTGAAAAGCTCCACATGAGATTGCTACAATATCATCAAGGAAGCCTATACTATCGGGGCCAATTACTTGTATGGGGGTGGTATTTGGTGTGCTCCAGTCGGTGTAAATCCCATTCCCAAGCTGACCATAGTTATTGCTTCCCCATGCCCATACAGTGCCGTCAGACTTCAATACAGCCGAATGAGAGCAACCGGCGGAAATGGCAATTACATCATTGAGGAATCCAATTCCATCTTCTCCGAGAACCTGTCTTGGCAAAGGATTTGGTGTCGCCCAACCGGGTGTAACTGTTCCGTCGCCAAGTTGTCCTGTTCTATTGTTTCCCCATGTCCAAACTGAACCGTCTGCTTTAAGCACCAAAGTATGGTGACCTCCAGCCGCTATCGCCACAATATCCTCTAAGTGTCCTATGCTATCTGGGCCAACAACTTGAGCAGGAAGAAATCTATTAATAACTGTTCCGTCTCCAAGCTGACCGCCAGCATTGTTTCCCCAACACCAGACAGTCCCGTCGGATTTTAACCCGATTGAGTGGCCTAAAGGATAACCTCCTCCGGCCGAAATCGAATCGAAATCGCATTGCGCAAAGCTTACCCCCGCAAAAACCACTAACAAACCAACAATCGCATTTTTCATAATTTCTCCCCGGTCCTTTTTCTAATTCTATTATAATAATGCTCAAAGAACACAAGAATGTCAAGGGGGAAATGGAGATAAAAATTTTCCCCATAAAGTGAATTTTTGACCTTGACATTTTCAAAACTCGCGTATAATTTGGGCGAACAAAAGTTCGCTTTTTTATTTACTCGTTCCAACCGCTCTGCGCTGGAACGCTAATAACGCCGCTCTGCGGCGATTCCTCAATCCTCGTTGCGGAGTTGCACTCCGCAACGCAAATGCCGGCGGAGCTCTGCTCCGCGTTTCGTGAATGCAACCAGCAAAGGGAGCAAAGCTCCCCACACAATCCCGTTCCACAGCAAAGCTATGGGACGAGGTGTAAAAAGGGAGCAAAGCTCCCCACACAATCCCGTCCCACAGCAAAGCTATGGGACGAGGTGTAACGAGACTAACTTTCGAGGTCTATTATGAACGATCAATCGCAAATAGCTATGTTTCCTGTCGCGCCGGACGACATCGACGGCGAGTTCCTCATCAAAACCTTTCTGCATCGTATCGACGAAATCGCAAACCGCGACGATGTAAAGGCCTCCGACCTCAAAGCCGCGCTGGAGACCTATCTCAAGCTCGAAGAACGCGAAAGGGTTCAGTCGCTCGAAGATTCACTCCCGCCATTCGAACCGGAACTTTTCGGTCATCAGGAGAAATTCGTGCGGTCGAAAACCCGTTTCACCGCGCTTATAGGCGGAGTCCGAAGCGGCAAAACCTATGCCGGCGCGGTCAAGGGCATCGAGAGAGCGCTTTTTCTGCCCACCATCGGCTCAGCGGTCGCCCCCACTGCGGCTATGGCGCGCGATGTCCTTGTCCCGCAATATGCCGAACTTCTCGGCGAAAGGGTCGAAAAATGGCTATCCTCGAATATGGAGATGACCCTTCGCAATGGAAGCAAAATATTATTCCGAAGCGCGGACAACCCGGACAGGCTTATGGGACTGACTCTCGACTGGTTCCATCTCGACGAGGCCGCCCAACTGCCCAAACGAGTATGGGAAATCCTCGTAAATCGCACAATTTCCACCGGCGGCCACGGTTTTCTAACCACAACCCCGCGCGGCAGAAACTGGGTGTTCGACCTCGTTCGCGATTGGGAAAACGACCCCGACGCCGAGATTATCATCGCGAAAACAGCCGATAACCCCCAGATTTCCAGCGCGGATATC
The DNA here is from genome assembly GCA_964459995.1 of uncultured bacterium. Lineage (GTDB taxonomy): Bacteria > UBP14 > UBA6098 > UBA6098 > UBA6098 > CAZSHG01. Next base: position 10,627 of record CAYWOR010000017.1, read on the forward strand.
GCACGCGCGCGCCGTCAGCTCGACCCGAAATTCTTCCGCCAGCAATACGAGGCGAGTTTCGAGACCAGCGGACTCGCTGTTTATGAGGATTTCGCGCCTGAAAGCCATGTCATCAGACCGCGATGGGAGATTCGCCGCGATTGGCCGATTTATATCGGCCTCGATTTGGGATGGACACACCCATCGGCGATTCTATGGGCGCAATTATCCCCGGACGGCAGATGGATTGTTTTCGACGAGCTTGTCAAATCGCACCTCCGGCTCGATAAAGTCGCAAGCGCGATTCTGGGCGAACCGGTTGATATCGGCGGGGAAACTTTTCGTGCAAAAATCCCATATTCGCATGTTGAAAAGGTGATTTGCGGCCTCGAAGGCAGGCAGTCGCGTCAGGAGGCGGGCGGAGAAAGCGCGGTGCGAATACTTTCCGGAGCGGGCATCACTCGAATTGGCGTTTACAGCGGATCTATCGCGGACGGCATCCACGCTGTGCGAAGCAAACTTCGCTCGGCAGACGGCGTAATCAATCTCGAAATCGTAGCGGATTGCAAGCGACTTATCGACGATATTCAGGGCTACAATTACCCATCGGATGCCGATGGTTCAGCAGTTGGCGAGCTACCGGAAAAGGACGGCATCCACGACCACACCATGGACGCACTGCGCTACATGATAGACTTCGTAACCCCCCTCACGGAAACCCGCTGGCAGATAGGGTGAGGGGGAATGTCAAAGCTTCCTATAGGCCGGAGGCAAATTGCAAATGATAAACGCCTTATCACTGTCATTGCGAGGGCGCGCGGCAATCTTTTCGACATCAGCAAATCGTCGTTTCGACTCCGCTCGACGACCGGTATAATCGCTGTCGTTGCGAGAGCGTAAGGCGCGGCAATTTTTCAAATACAAGGTTGAGCGTCCCGCTCGACATTCGCTTAGGGTCATTAAAACACGGCGGGACGCCGCGGCTATTAGTTTGAAAAGAACGCTTCCTGCCCAAAACGGGAGGAAATGCCTTCTTGTTGCGGAGTTGTACTCCGCAACGCATATGTGGGTGGAGCTTTGCTCCGAATTTCATGGACATAACCCGCAAATGGGAGCGAAGCTCCCTGCACATTCGCGTCCCATAGCAGAGCTATGGGACGAGGGCGCATAGATTGAACCGATATAGTTCACTGAATGGCCTCTTTCCGAGGCCTTTTTTATTGCCCGAAAAATTCAAAAATTTCTCGAAAGGAGATACATGTTTAAATCCCATGCAAAGGAATGGGTGGAGCGGACGCTTTTGATGGCGAAACTCTCCGCCCGTAAGGGTTTCAAGCGCGAGATGGCCAAGCGGATCGATTATTATTTCGACCGTCAACTGCCATATTTGCAGGATCTGCTGAAAGCCCGCTACGCCGACGCCGACGCCCTCGGACTCGAACCGGAGTTCATCAACGTCATCAAGACAATCGTCGATAGCACCGCGCTTGTTTATCGAAGCGGTGCGGCACGAAATCTCGTCGCCCCCGCCGGCGAAGCTGAGCCCGAAGAGCGCGAGCTTTGGAACTGGCTAATGGCCAATTCCCGTTACGATGCCACCATGAAGACGCTTCATCGCATGGTCAAACTCTGCCGGACGGTGATTGTGAAACCGGCGTTCCGCAAAGGCGCGATAAAGCTGGATCTGCTGACCCCCGACCAGATCGATGTCGTGCAGGACGCCGAAGACCCATCCGAAGCGGAGGCCTTTATTTACACCCGCCCGCGCTCGGAGACGGCAATCGCGGAACCCTTGGTATATCACTATTGGGACAGCGAAAATTATCGAAGATTCACCGCAGACGGCGAATTCGTGCCGATTCCCGGAAACCCGAAGGGGATAAATCCCTACAGCGAACTGCCCTTCGTGCGATTTTCGGAAACATTGCCCCTGACCGGCTATTTCGTCGATTCCGGCGAGGATATGACAGCGATTCAGGACGCGATCAACCTCAAACTGGTTCAGCTGAACCATTTGATAAAGATGCAGTCCTTCAGCGTGCCGGTGCTTATCGGCTACGACGGCCCGGAGAAAATCGTGGTTGCGCCGGGCAAACCAATCAAAATACCGCTGGGCCGAATCGGGGGGGCGAACCCGAGTTTCAAGTTCGAGTCGCCGAATCCGGCAATTTCGGAGTGTTTGACCGTTATACGCGAGGAAATCGCGCGGCTGGCTCAAACATATCATATCAGCTCCGCAAATTTCAGCATCGATTCGGGCGCCAGAAGCGGCTTCGCCCTGGTGATGGAGAATCTCGCCCTCTTCGAAGACCGCCAGAACGCGGTGCCATTCTACGAGGACGCCGAGGAGGAGCTTTTCCGTGTTATCAAGCGGATTTGGAATACACACGCGCCCTTCCTGCCTGCGGATCATCCCTTCGCAGGGGTGAAATTCGGCGAAAGGACGGAGCTTTCGGTAACCGTGCACGATGTCCGTCTTCCGCAAGCTCCTCAGGACGAAGCCGCCGAGTGGAAATTCCTGATCGAAAACAAAATGGCGACGCCAATCGACTACATGATGCTTCGGTTCCAGATGACCCGCGAGGAGGCGCGCGCGAAATATGCGGAAAACCTTCTCTGGTTCGAGGAGCAGGGGAAATAGGGAAAGGTCAAAACCCAAATTGCAACCGGCAAATCAATGTCAAATCACTAAAACCGATTGACGAAACGCTGTCATTGCGAGCGCGTAGCCTGCGGCAATCTTTTCGCCGCCCAGTTCCGTTCGATAAATCGAACGGCAATGAACTGAAACAATGTCATTGCCGTCGGTTTCAACCGACGGTTGAAGGCAGGCCAACTCTGTCATTGCGAGCGCTTGCGCCCGTCTGGGCCCGTAGGGCGCGGCAATTTTTTAAATACCAGGTTGAGCGTCCCGCTCGACATTCGCTTAGGGTCATTAAAACACGGCGGGACGCCGTGGCTATTAGTTTGAAAAGATTGCTTCGTGCCTTGTAATAAAAGCATGTAATCTTCAAATCTTTTAACAAAAACCAATGCGAGGTAGCATGAACAAAGAATACGATTTCTCAATCTTCGGCGACGATGCCGAAACAATCCGCGAGCTTATCGCGAAACCGGAGGATGTCCACAAACTTCTCCTTACCAAACGATCCGCGAACGGCGAGGCCAAGCAGTTTCGCGAACAATTCGAGCTGTCAGAATCCGCAAGTCAGGCCAAAGAGGCAGAATTCGAGCGTGTTATAGACGAAAACCGCCGCGCCCTCTCAATCTCGAAGCTCAAGATAGAGGCGCTGAAAGAGGGTATCCGGCCGGACAGGTTGGAGGCCGCTGTAAAAATCGTAGATGCCGACGCCGAAACCCCCGAGACAGCGGTCTCCCATCTTCGCGAGATGTTCCCCGAACTTTTCGTCAAGGGTGGTTCGCCCGCAAATGTCGATAACTCGGGCTTCTTCCGAGGCGGTTCCGACGATTTCGAAATGGCCAGAGCTGGCGGAGATGTTATGGCCATGCTCAAATCCCTTCGCGAAGAGCGATAACGGAAACTGAACGGTCGCAGGAACGAATCTCCAATGTCCACACCATGGGGCGGCGCAGTCCGTGCTCGCGACGACAATTTTCGATCATACCAAAAATCTCTATGGCGAGCACGGACTCGAAGCAGACCGGCCTAAAATCTTTCTCCAAAAACCGGCAGTTTCTGCTCCGGTCTGCTTCGGTTTCGTTATCGACGGCGCAGGAGTCAGTCATGGTTTGTCAACGATTTTTAATGCCGTCGATAACGAAACGCGCCGCCCCAATTTGCGGACGGGATTCGGTTTTTGCATGACATGACATTGCGAGCGACCGTTGGGGATTTGCGGGAGATTTCTCGTCATCCTTCGGACTTTGTTGAAATGACAGATTTTTATCATTTGGCATTCATCATTCTCCTCTTCCAGAGAATATAAAAAGGGCGGCCACCACAGCCGCCCAAAATAACGAACCAATTTCTATTTATCAAAGTCGCTCACGAAGGGTGCGACACAACGGAAGCGGCACACCCGCTACTCCCATAAAATCCCCACAACATCGCTCCAATCGCTAACCTCATTATTCTTACGCGCACGAATCCACTCGTAATAAACATACCCCTTTTCGAGTGGAAAATTCTGCTCGTCGAGATAAACTGGTTGCATGACATCAGTATAGGAATCCACCAGAGGCATAGCGGGCACCGGCTGGTTCTTTTTCGCCCATGTGATACGAATATCGAACCTATCCGCGCCGGTGTATGGCTCGCAACCCGCAAGAATCCCGTTCAGCGGGACCGTCGCCTTTGTTAACTTCCCAACCGGCTTCTTATTCCAACCCGTCGAAGACTCGCCCGAACCGCCGCCAACCGCGCCCCAAGAGCTACCAGTCCAAAATTCCTCGGTGCCCTTCGGATAACGACTACGATACCAGGTGAATATCTTGCGCTCAAGGACATGCAACGCTTCACGAGTCTCGACAACTTCATTCTGAGCCTGTTGCATGGCGTGATAGGCCGCATAATAAATATTATGTGCCGATACGAAAGCGGTGTTGAGCGCGATTAGATCGTTGAAATCAGCAACAAGAGGCGCATAAATAGGATCTCCGGAAACAACCGCCCACCGCCCAAGAACAACCTGAATCCGAACATACAAATCCTCGCGGTCCCTACTGAGAGGCTCGGATAAGCCAAACTCCGCGAGAACATCCGGCTCCTCGGCAACCGTGGGCAATGCGATTTTGATGACGACAAGCTTGTCGTAAACATCCTTTGAAGCGCTTTCGTAGAGCTTAGACTTGCCCGAATTAGCCTCCTTTTTCGCGGTATAATCGATTAATGCGGACTCGAAATCGACAACCACACCGGGATAATCGGCTGTCAAATGCGATGGATAATCAGGATCGCTGGAATGCGAGACGAACCAAGTCCCTAACCACCTCGCCCATACTAAATAGTCCTCATACCCGAATTCATAAGGCCTTCTTGACTTCTTTGGCATGTTCCCCTCCTTAAAAGGTTCGCTGTTGCGTTAACAACATACAAAACAACGATTTATACGAATTAAAAGATGATAATCACGTCCTGTTATCGGATGATCACGAGCTGTTTTGCCAAAATCACGTCCTGTTTTTCGTAAATCACAAGCTGAAATGAAATAATCACGTCCTGTATGCAATTTATCACAAGCTGTTTATCGTTTTTTACGTCCTGCAATGAAATAATTACATGCTGTGCGCAATTTTTCACGAGCTTGAAGACACTTTTTACGTCCTATATTTCGGTTTCCACGAGCTTTGCGCCGTCAATTACATGGACAAAACAGCAATAAACACCCCCATTTTCAATGAACATCCTTTCAAAACAAATCTAAATTACATTTCAACCCCTGTCAAGGGGAATTTCATAATAATATGGGGAAAACCAAGCAAGCCATAGCATTTACTATTAAGGAGCAAAAAAGCAAACAACAGAAATGACTCAAAAGGGCTTGTTGATCTGTGGGGAACCTCCTCCACCTCCATTATCTCCATTCTGTTGAGAACCTCCACCATCTATGGTGTCAGGAGGTTCGATTCTGTCTACTCCATGCCATCTACAATCCTTACATAAATAAACGAAATCGCTCTCTTCTTTAATCTGTCCATTCATACATACACAATGCTCAACCCATTTATTGTCTTTACATTTATATGTCGTTCCCGAACGCACAATAATAGAACCTTCTTCACAGATAAGATCAGGCGGTTTGCTGTCACCATGAGGCGGTTCAAATTCTTTATAGACGTAAATGACATGCGAATTATCCTTTTGTTTTTTTAGAACATTACTCAACGTAGAAGATTGCGTTTCAGTTTTATTGCCTATATAAACTATAATAATGAGGCGATAGTCTTCTTTGAATCTCGAGTCATATGTTATATCAATGTTATAAGGAGGTACTTCATCAGTAGTAAGGCGGAATCCTTCTATTTCTCCCCTTTTAAGAACAATTGAACTTGAATCTGGGATTATCAGTTGTTTGCTTGGATAACGCGGTAGCAAGGTGATTTTCGATGATACTTCATAATCTGCTGGATCGCGGGGCGTTGTTGTTATGTGCGGGTTAGTAGTAGAGTCAGGATAGGGTTTGGGACATCCAGTGAATAATAAGGTTACAAAGGCCATTAAGAAACATTTTGCTAGTGGGATCTTCATTATAATCCGCCTCTACTGTAGCACCGTATTTTTTTTATTATTGAATTTAATGAATCAGGATATTCCGGATTCCACGATAAGATGTCGTTGAGCAAAGTCCTCCAGTTTTCTACGTTGTAGAAATGTAGCTCCGTTTCAATACCATTTCTCTCGAAATCATCAATGCGTATCGTATTGTTAGGAGCTGTTAATCCTTCATAATCTGAAACAATCAAGATTTCTCGATAATCACACCCTTCAACATGCCTGTAGGGGATACCATTGATAAAATTTGTCAGATTAGAATTCTCACTGCATTGACAACTATCGATATAAGTATCTGCTCTGTTTTTGAGAGTTTCCCATTCCCTTCTAAATCTGGCCCATTCACCCGGTGCAATACCAAGTATTCCAGTCCTTCTCGGATCAACAGGTGTTCTTAAAACTAGTTGCGAGGTGTTCGATGTGCAGTATACTCTAATTGGGATATTCGACAAGCAAGATGTGCCAGACTGCTCTATGTTTCTAATCGCTAATTCTTGCCATGCGTTAATAATTTCCATGACCAGTGGAGCTGAATCGAAACCGCAGTGCTTATCAACCAATATCATTTTGCTCGTAACCGCATAAGAGAGCGTTAAAGCAAATAAAAGAAATGTCAATAGCGTTAATTTAATTCTCATCCGATTTCGCCTCTCCTTCCTTATCTGTCTCTCCATTTCCCTTAAAATACTCTATGACTCTATGAATTATAGTTCCCACTGCTTCTGGCAAAGCAAGGAATATTAGGTAAAATGTCCAAGAGAAGAACCAGAGTAAAGCAATTGAGATTGTTCCTCCAATTTGCAAGGATTTTTCCGCTGCCCCAGCAAGGCCAAGCATAAATTCTATTGCGGATATACCAAGATAGATTAATCCGAAAATCAACATGAATTTACCAAACTCAGGATGGTCTAACCAAACGCCTATTTCTCCAATTGCGTTACTTGTATTAGCGTATGATTTTGCTATGACAACAAAAACGATGAGAAGTATCAGGAAGAATCTTAAAAGAAGCTTAACTTGGCTTTTTGACGCACCAAGAGAATCTGGTTTACCAAAAAACGCTGAAACCCCAGCCTCGAACAAAGTCAATACTGTGGCTATTCCGATTGCAGTTCCTCCGCTTACAAGGAAAGACGTTCCGTCAAACAACATTTTCCAGTCCGCTACCATAGCGATAAAGAGCACCAGAACTAAGAATACATCTGTGACACAGATATTATCTGTTAATCTCCCGATGTTATTTTCGAATTTTTCTATTGCTTTCCCCCCCCCTGATACTAATGCTTTTCTCAAGGGAAACAATATTAAGAATACAAGCTCTATGATTGCCCAATACTACAAAAACTTCATGTGAATGCTCCTTTATCAATTATAGCATAAATGCCTTACCGTCGTTTTTCCTTGATATGCAATGAGTTGGAACATCAGTTGTGATACCATGGGCCTTGAGGTTTTGCAAACCAAGACAGCTTTGCCACGAAGAATGCATTGGCTTGTTGGTTTCATTTTGGTGTCCTTTTCTCATGTTATGCAAATAATAATCAATTCCCCCGCGTGCGCAAGAACTTTTTTCATAAAAGATAATTGCGCGGTTGGCGGGCTTCAGTCAATTTCCAGCCAGCCGTGGCGTTTGTCCTCTTTGTAGTCGTCGTGGGTGAGGGCGATTTCGACCCTGCGGTTGGCGCTGTCCGGCCCGCGGAAGATTGTTACTGCCTTCGCCGGTTCTGTAGGGGAGGGTCTGAGACCCTCCCCTACAGTTCGTTTGCGCATCTTCATCGCGGCTTTGCGGACGAGGTCGGCGGTGAGGTTCGTTTCGACAGGCGAGCCGGGCGACCCGGCCCCTACGGAATCGTCGGGCGGGGGAGGGTCGAGGAGGACTATCTTCGTGGTGTCGCCGCCGAGGGCGCATCCTACCACCACTCGTTGCGAAATCGGGTCGGGGGCGGTTATCGCCTGCGCCTGCAGTTTGCCCTCGGTCAATGCGAGGTTGCCCGCGGTGCCGGTCGTGCCCTTCGCCTCGAATATCCCCAAACTCCCGTCGGCGAACCCGCAAACGAAGTCTGGTCGCCTGCTTCCTATTGGGAACACCGCGCCCGCCTTAATCAGTGCCGAGCAGTCCGCCCAGAACTCGCATTGGAAAATCTCCTCCATCGCCCAGCAACAGAAGCCCATGCCGAATTCGTCCGCCGCCACCGCCTTTTTGTGCGGGTCGTCGATTCCCAGCTCCAGGGATAGCTGTCCGGCTGTCCCGAACGCGAAACCGTATTTCCAGAATGGGTATAGCGTCATCGTCGCAAAGGGATCGTCTCCGAGGTTTGCCTCGCCGATTGTCCGGCAAAGGTGCATAGGCAGAAGTGAAATGCCTGCCGTGATGTCGTTGCCCCCGAAATCGCGGAACTCACAGGTGCACTGCACACGCCGGTCGAGGTTCTGAAACATAGCTTGAAACTTTGGAAACTCCGTCTCATCTAAGTTTACTACGACCTTATTGTCTTCGATTGTGATGTGCATAATAACCTCCTTTGGTTCTCATATAATATACATTTTGCGAGGGGAGGCAAGGAGAGTTTGCTCAAACCCGCGTAGAGTCCCTCGGCGGGTGCGCGGGGGCTTATGCAAATCATGCCCTTGACATGGCGCGAAATACGCCTTTATCTGCCGGACCTCGGCGCGGATATTACAGCGCCGAAGGACAATATCCGCGCGGGAATTTGGTATGTCCGATGGTGTTTCGAGCGATTCAAGAAAATCGGGGTTTTTCGCGATAGGTTGCTGATCGCCTTCGCGAGCTACAACTGCGGGCCTTCGCGAATCAAGCGTCTTATCGAGAAGACAGAGGAGGTCGAATTCGCAAAACTATGCCCGATGATTCCCTACAAAGAAACTCGAGACTATGTCGCGCGCATTATTCGCTTCCGAGAGGAGATGAATAACTGAAGGCGAAATCGCGCTTCACTTGCCCGGTGGGACCTCCCACAGAGGGTATTTTGTGAGCCTTGCCCGTTCGTCGAGAATAAGCTTTTTCACCTTCAGGCCAAACTCGTAGTTTGGATCGATGGAAAGAGCTTTCTCGATGAGTTTAAGCGCACCGTCGGGGTTTCCGACATCGTAATCTACGCAGATCGCAAGTTCATATCCCTTAAGTGATTGCGGGCAAAGGTCGATGTATTGGTAGGCATCTTTTATAGCACCGGGGTAATCGCCGATTTTGTGACGTAGAAAACCTCGTTCAACATAACATTCCGGAATATCGCATCCGAGTTCGATAGCCATGTCATAGTTGCGTAAACGCTCCTCGGCAGTATATTTCGCAACTTTGCCCTTACAATTTGCAAGATAATAATATGTCTTTGGGTTGTCCTGACGGAATTCAAGCTCTTTCTCGAAATCCTCGATCGCCTCGGCGAAGCGTTGAAAATCGCGTTTGCTAATGCCGCGAATATAATAAATTTCGGGTTCGTCGGGGCATAGCTTAATTGCGACGTCCAAATCGCCTACTTGCTCCTCATAGGGAATTTCGTCGATACACCCTTTGAGCGAACCGCGGTTGAACCAAAAAAGCCCGTTTTCCGGTTCAATTTCAACCGCTCTATCGAAATCTGCAAGTGCGCCGTGATAGTCGCCTGAGAGCTTTTTCGCCATGGCTCGGTTCGAATAGGCGAGTGCGAAATTAGGATCGAGTTCGATAGATTTGGTCAATTCTTCGATTGCCTTGGGAAAGTCTCCCTTTTCGGCCATATATGTGCCTATCCCAAAGTGTGCTTTTGCAAATTTCGGGTCGATTTCGAGAGCTTTTTCGTAATCCGAAAGGACAATCTCCTGTTTGAAGCCGGCGCAATGCGCCTTTGCTCTTCCGCGCAAATACCAATAATCGGCGTTCCGAGGTTGAAGCTTTATAGCCCAATCGAAATCTGAAATTGCCTTCAGCAATTCCGCCCCCGGCCCGAAAATTACGCCTTCTCTGTTGTATTGATAAGCCATGGCGCGGTGAAAATAGGCAAGCGGGTTCTTCGGATCTATACGAATCGCTGTGTTAAGATCCTTGATCCCCTCCCAATGCATTCCAAGAGCGCTTTTGGCGGCTCCACGATAAACATAAGCCAAACCATGGTGGCGATTTTGTGCGATTACCCTATCGAGGTCCTCGATGGCACCCTCGTCGTCGCCAATAAAAAATTTCGCAGAACCTCTGAAATAAATCAACTCAGGCTCGTTGGGCGCGATTTCTATGGCTTTCTCAATATATTCGAGCGCAAGATCCATCTCGCGTTCCTGCGAGAAGGCAAAAGCTGTCTCCATATAGGCCTCGAGCTCTGTCGAAATAAAAGTCGATTTTCTTACTTTGCGATGTTTGTTTATCAATATCGATACCTTTCATCTTCGAAAGAGAAAACTCAAATATAAACATACTTTATTTGCGAGGTCAATAGTCAAAGTTTGCGAGACAATATTTCCCCAAAAGAATTTTTATCTGAGTTCACGAATAGAGAAACCCTTTAGATACTGTAATGGAAGAAGTTTGCGACACAATTATTTTTCGTTTCTTCCGCGCTTTCGGTTCTGTTTGCGAAGACCGGGGGGAGTGTCGAGCCCTGGTGGGACATTGCCCCCTTTCCAGCCTTCCTTTTTGCCGACATCCCATCCGGGGGGACGGTTGGCGGGTAAACCTCCGCGATCATCGTTATCTTCGATTTCTATTTCGACTTCATTTTCAGCAGATTCGCCATGCGAAAAGCCTTGATTAGATAGTCCGCGGATTCCTTTTCCGGTTGATTCACCTTTTGCAGAATTAGCAGAACTTTCCGGACGCCTTCCTTGGCCACGAGAAGAGACGAATGCATCACCACCGGTTTTACTCAGTCCGACACCACGGTCATTTCCCTGCCTACGAGTAGGCAAACTCGATGGCGGTTCTTTTGCCTGAAAGCTTTTCGATGCCGGGTCTTTTTCTAATGCGCGGAAAATCATATCCCACGCCTGCATTTCACTGTTCGTCAACGATGACGGCAGAGGCTCCGTCTGAATAGGTTTGACAAGCTCGGTGCCGGTGGGTTCTCTCGAAAATTGTGGCTGAGTAGGCGAGTTACTCACACTGGGTAATTGTTTCGGCTCGTTAGGTTTAGTAATTTCGGTGCCGGTGGGTTCTCTCGAAAACTGTGGCTGAGCGTCATCGTCCTTGTTCTGCGCGAAAATCCCAGTCGTAAGAACACAAATCGCAAAAAAAATCATAACCTTTCTCATGCTTAGCCTCCTCGAA
>CAYWOR010000017.1:22194-48432 GCA_964459995.1 uncultured bacterium
AAGAACACAAATCGCAAAAAAAATCATAACCTTTCTCATGCTTAGCCTCCTCGAATTTGAAATCTCGACAAATTAAAACAGCATATTCTCAATTCGATTGTAACTATTTTCGTCGATAATTCAACCTCGGGAATGAAAAAGGGGCGGTTTTCTCCGCCCCCTGAAAGAATCGGCAGTCCAAATGCCCTATGTCTCTTTGACCAGCGATTCCGGCTTTTTCGCACCGGTCAGCAAGTAGATTATCGGGAGAATTCCCACTGTGTTGAAGATGAGAATGCAGACAAACCAGCCGGTCTGGCTTCTCCGCGCCGCTTTCCACATACCGATAGCCTTGAGAATCGTATCGAAGATGGTAACAGCCAAGATCAGAACCATCATTCCGGCGCCAAGCCCGCTTGCGAGAAGTTCCTGTGAGCAATTCATTTCATACCTCCATGAGTGTTTTATTTCGTTTCGTAATGTTATACCGTCTTTTGCAAACTTTATTCGATAATTTTCAAAGAAATTTCCATCCCGCAAAACCCGTAAAAACAAGCACTTACGAAAAAATCCGTTTTCCCCACCCAAAAAAAACAGCAATCGAACAAATCTTTTTGAAAAAAGAACGTTTCGTCAGAATCGCAGGTTTATACTACTTGACTTTTCAAGAACGAAAGGTTAATTTTCAGTTTGTTGAGTGAAACTAAGAATCATATGGAGGTAGAAAATGCGTAACTACTTGCTTCTCATCGCGCTAATCCTTGCGGGCGTGGTTTTTGCGCAACAGCCTGCGCAGAATGTCGTCGCGAAAGTGAACGATATCGAAATCACAGCGGAGGATATTATGACCGGCGAATCCGATAAGATGATGATGGAAAGTCAAGCCGGCGCGACAAATATGCGCAAACCCCGCGGCCAAAGGCAAATGGATATCAATCAGGCCGAATGGATGCTCGAGCAGACGATTAATCAGGCTCTCATGCTCAGGGAAGCCGAAAAAAGCGGAATGGCCAAAGACGCCGACGTGCTCGCCATGGTCGAAGCATACAAACGCGCGATTATGGTTCAAACCTATATCAACAAAGTCCTCTACGAACAGGTGAAACCTTCCGAAGAGGAACTCCGCAAAGAATACGAACAGCCCGGCAGGTTCCAGATCGATGCCCACGCGCAGATTATCCGCGCATGGGGAAGCACCGAGCAGGAAGTCCGCACGAGACTCGACGAAATGAAAAAACAGATGCAGAGCGGCGAGCAAAGATATGAGCAGATGTTCTTTCACGAACTCGAACATCAGCGCAAAATGAAAGAACAGGACGCATCGGGCGGCAACGCCTCTTCCACACAGCGTCGCGGGGACAACGAAGGCAAATCCGACATGGTGGAACGTGTAAACAAGGCAAAAGCCGGGGAACTCGTTGGCCCGATTCAATTAGACGAGCATCAGTGGGTGCTTATCGAAGTCGTCAAACAGGTTCCGGCGGGCAAAAGACCCTTCGATGAAGTCCGCGAGGAAATCGAAAGAGTCCTTATCGAGGAACGTCTGCGCAAGGCCCAGCAGGACAAAGTGGCCGAGCTTCGCAAAAGCGCCACCGTTACGATATTCTACGAGAACCTCAACAAGGCGTTCGGGAAGTAATTCCCGAAGGAAGGATTAAATGTCCGTTTGGGCGATAATGATTGCTCTGCTTTCCTTTCTTCTCGTTCTTTGCTCTGTGATGAACTGGGACGGCTCTTTCCAGACGATGATTTCCTATATGATTCTTCTGGTTTCGCTGGCGATTCTCCATCGTGTGTGGAGCAAAACCAAAGCCGGACGGTTCGAGCTTGTTCTCGACCAGATCGAAGAACTTGAAAAGGAGAATAAAGAGCTTCGCGAACAACTCTCGGATAAGGAAAAGCCTCAGTAGATTCGGGGATTAGTAGCGAGGGACATTTCAGGAATATTCCGCGGGGATAGGCTTGCCGGCCTGTCCCTCTTTTTTTTCGATAAGCTCTGAGATAAACTCTGGAAATCGGTATCGATTTTGCGTATATTTATATGATTATGAAGCGCTTTCTCGTCATACTTCTTCTTATGTTGTGCCTCGGGACTGCAATTTCAGCCGCGGACGGCAATATTCCACCTATCGCGCTGAAACATTTCAGCAACGGCCTAATCTACGAAGCCGAGGGCAATTACGATCAGGCGGTCGCAAGCTATCTCATAGCGCTGACTTTTGTCCCCGGCGAGACGGAGTTAATGCGCTCGATCGCCGATGCTTACATGATGATGAATATGCCGCACAAGGCTATCGAATACTACACGAAACTTGTCGAAATCGAGCCGGACAAGGAAGGTTTCCGTCGCGACGCCGCGAATGCCGCATATATGATTCGCGATAATGTTACCGCCGAAAAACATATGCGCTGGGTTATCGAAAAGGGTAGGCCGGATTTTACCGACAGAATGCAATATGTCGTCATTCTTATGAGCATGGGTAAATCGAAAAATGCCCTCAAATCGCTGGAGCAGGCGGAAATATATTATCCAAACGAACCGGCGGTTTTCGGTTTGAAAGGCAATATACTTCTCGATAGAGAGGAATACCACAAAGCTCTCGTGGCCTTTCGACGTTCGGTCGAGCTTGACCCGACCTACAGCAGAGGGTATATGGGGATGAGCGCGGCTTACGAATACCTCGGAATGCGGGATTCACTTATCACAGTGCAGAAAACCTTCGTCGATATGAATCCCGATAATCCGCAGGTTAGAAGGCAGTTAATTAATCTTTTGGTTATCGAACAGCTTTTTGGGATGGCGCTTGCCGAGGCGGAGATTTACCTTCAGCTTGTCCCCGAGGATTGGGAAATGCTTCGCAGAATGGCCTTCCTCGCATATTTTCAAGACGAGAACCTCCAATCTGCAGAGTATTTCGGCAGGCTTTTAGAATGGGATGCGTCGGATCATGAGGCGAGGCTTTTCCTCGCGCAGGTTTTGCTCGAACTCGATTCGGTTTCGTCAGCGATTTACCATATCGAAACGGCGTTGGCACAGAAACGCGACCCCGAGGCTGTTATCACTCTCGCTTTGGCCTATGAGCACGCTGGCAGAGCCTTCGAGGCGGTCGAACTTCTGCGAAGAGACGGCTCGGAATTCTCCGATAATGTCGCGCTTCCGATTTTCGAGGGGGTCATCGCAGGAAGAGCGAAAGATTATCCCCGCGCCATCGAGGCCTACAACCGCGCCCTCGAAATCGAACCGGACAATCAGGACGCCCTTTTTGGACTCGGCGACGCTTTTGAGAACTCGAACCGCCGCGAGGACGCCATCGAGGTTTTCCGCGAGCTTTGGAGCGAAAATTCAAATGACCCCATCGTCGCGAATTATTTCGGCTATCTTCTAATAGAGGACAACCGCGAGTTGGAATTCGCCGGCGGGCTTATCGAATTCGCTCTCGAAAAAGAACCCGAAAATGCCGCCTATATCGACAGCTACGGCTGGTATTTATACCGCATCGGCGAATATGGAAAAGCGCTGGAATATCTTTTACGTGCGGATTCACTTGCGGAAATTCCTGATCCTGTTATATTTGAACATGTAGGCGAGGTTTACGAGAAACTCGGCGAGCCCGAACTTGCAATGGAGTATTACAGTAAAGCTCTCGAACTGAACCCCGATTTGGAACATTCGAAATCGCGCTTGAAAGAGCTTGAATAATGGAGGAATTGTGTATTCGAAGAAGGTAATGGAACATTTTCAAAACCCGCATAATGTGGGTGAAATAGAGGACGCTTCGGCGGTCGCGGAGGCCGGAAACC
This sequence comes from uncultured bacterium, assembly GCA_964459995.1. GTDB lineage: Bacteria > UBP14 > UBA6098 > UBA6098 > UBA6098 > CAZSHG01. Next base: position 25,975 of record CAYWOR010000017.1, read on the forward strand.
CAATCTGCGGCGATATGATGCGCTTCTATATCAAGGTCGTGGACGACAGAATCGACGAGATAAAGTTCAAGACCTTCGGGTGCGGCGCGGCGATTGCGTCTTCGAGCATGTTGACAGACATCGCGAAAGGCAAAACCCTCGATGAGGCATTCAATCTCGATAAGAGCGAAATCGTCGATGCGCTGGGCGGACTACCGCCGAACAAGATTCACTGCAGTATCCTCGGCCTCGATGCCCTTCGCCACGCGATCTGCGACTACTGGCGCAAAGAGGCGAAGGTTGGAGAGCATCCCGAGTGTGCGAAGCTTTTTAGAGAATACGCGGACGATCACCACCCTGCTGTCGAATAGAATCTTTGTCCGCATTCGATTGTATTCTCTTGTATTCGAATTTACACTTTTTTACACTATTTTACACTTTTGTATTCGATCGTATTCATAGGCTCGCCTATTGCGATCGAATCGCCTTTTCATGAAAGAACAGTCGGCAAATAAAGTTGTTCTGGGAATGTCGGGCGGGTTGGACTCGACGGTTGCGGCGCATCTTCTTCTGGAGAGCGGCTACGAGGTTGTTGGGTTGACGCTCGGTTTGTTCCGGTGCGGCGATATCCGTTCTGCGAGGGACTCTGCGGAACAATTCGGTATCGAGCATCATGTTCTCGAACTAACGGACATCTTCCGCGAGCGCATAATTGAGCCTTTTCTGCGTGAATATTCGGTCGCGCGGACGCCTAATCCCTGTGTTTTATGTAACGAGACCGTCAAATGGCGCGCTATGATTGACTTTGCAGATGATATCGGCGCGAAATTCGTCGCCACCGGGCATTACGCGCGCATCGAAGACGGCCTCATCGTTCGCGGAATGGACGAAATAAAGGATCAGGCCTACTTTCTATACCGCCTCGGAGGCGAATTTCTCGACCGCACACTTTTTCCGCTGGGCATGATTCCGAAATCGGAGGCCTATCGAATCGCAAGGGAGATGGGTCTTTCGGTGGTCGAGCGCAAGGAATCGACAGAGATTTGCTTTTTTCCGAAGGGGGAGCTTCGCGAGTTTCTCGACAGACACGGCGTCTGCGGCGAGAAGGGAGATTTCGTCGATCCGGAGGGCAAGATTATCGGGTTTCACGAGGGCTGGACACACTACACACTCGGCCAGCGGCGCGGAATAGGCGTTCCAAGCTCGGAGGGCAAGTTGTATGTCGTAAAAATCGACGCATCAAAAGCGCGAATAACTCTCGGCCCGCGTGAAATGCTTATGAAACGGGAATTTACGGCCACCGATTGCATTTTCCATGTCGATTGGCCAGTTGGGACATCGAAAAGTGTGGATGTTCAAATCCGCCACTGCGGGGAAAATGCGGTCGGCGAGGTGCTTCGGGCAGGCGAAAACAGTGCTTCGATCACACTTCAGACCCCACTATTTGCGCCCGCGCCGGGGCAATCGGCGGTTTTTTTCCTTGACGACAGGGTTCTCGGCGGTGGCGTGATAGATGAGATATTGTAACCAAGCATATTTGCGACGGCAATAAACCCTCTTGCCATTGAAAAGTGAGGGATTATATTATCCTCATGAGGAAACTATTTTTCGCCCTTTTGATTGTTTTTTCACTGTTCGGGAACGAGGTCGGCGATTATTTGACCTCGGAGGAGGAGATTCTCAATGCGCTTTCCGCGGACGAAATTAATTTCACACAATACTATGATCTGGTAGAGTTATTTCGCGAAAAGGTCAGTATATTTTCGCCCGATCTCGATGTGCTTCTCATCGTTCCGGGGGTTGACAAACGTTGGATAGAAGCGCTTTTGAGGGCGGTCGAGAAGGCCGGCCCCTATGCGACACCCGAGCAGATAGTCGGCTATTTTTCTTATGATTTTGATAGAATCGAGCCATTTGTCATCTTCGACAAGCCTGCAAAACGCGATTGGCGTGCGGGCGCGAAAATCTACACACATGGGCGTTTCCTCGATATCGACCCATATTATCCGAAAAGCTATTTCACCGCGGATGCGCGCTACAGGGCCTATAGTCTGAATTTGCGATTTCAGGAGGATCAGAACGGTTTCGCTTTCAAGCGGCGCGGATTAGATATGCGGGTTTTGGACGGCTATCTTACGTTGGGAAGTTTTCGCGACGGTTTCGGGCCGGGGATGGTTTTAGGCAAGGCGTTTTACATTCCGGGAGCACAACGGGCGAACTCGAAGGCGGAATCTTTCCTGAACCCGCAGGATAATCTTTTCAACGGCTTTCGGTATGAGCGCGAGATCGACAAAATCGCTGTGGGAGCGCTTGCGAGCAGAATTGTTTATGACGAAATAACCGCAGATGCCCTCGGAATGCATCTCGGATGGAATCCTGTCGATGATTTACGAGTCGGCGGAGTCTATTCTTTTGCGGCTGTGAATTCGCGTCCGGCGCAAAGGGCTTTTAAGCAAAGTTCCGGCTCGGTTTTTGCGAGTGGCGATTTGCGCGGAGCTTCTATCGATGCGGAGTTGGGGTTTGTCGAGAACGGCGCTGTTGGATTTATGACCTCGGTGGTGGCGAAAATCGCAGAAACGCGCACTTTGACCGAGCTTTGGGCTTACTCAGACGATTTTAATCCATTGAATGCCAAGGGGATATCAGATTATAAACAGACCGACATCGAACTCGACGAGTCCGATGTAACTCAAAAGTCGCGGGAGGCAGGGGAGAGCGGATTCGAGATTCGGACGACCTCGGCTGTCGCGCCGAAGCTTTTCCTGAACACAAAAGGTTCCGGCTGGCGAACCGCTCAGATAGACGAGTGGGGCGTTTGCGCCGAAAGTGGGTTGTATTATAATCCCGGAATGGGAAAGCGAATCCGTGGGGACTATTCCTATGAAAAGCGCGTGGTTGAAGGCTCTTTCCGCGAAAAGCAGGCTTTTCGTGTCAGTTTAAATTGGCCTATCACGAGACATTTGGGGAATTCGACTTACATCAGAATCGCCGAAACACGCACTGGAGGCTCGCCTGTTTATGGAATATCGGCATATCCGGAATTTACATATAGCCGATTTGAGCCGTTAGTAATTAAGCTACGTGTCAAGCGTTACAAAAGCGACATCGATAACTCTGCAAATGGTTATTGGGAGCTAAGATTCCGCGATGAAATGCGCACCGGGCCGATTCTGTGGATCGCAGAGATTCGTTACGCGGTTTACGATAATCAAGCTAAAGACCCATTGACTGAATTCAGAATAACATCAGCATATTATTGGAGATAGAATGATAGAAAAAGAGATTATCTACGGTCGTAATCCTGTTTTAGAAGTGGCACTTGGCGGGCGTGAAGTTTACAGAATATGGTTGACTAAAGAAACGCACAAGCTAATCGGCAATGAACTTCGGCGCGCCGGATATCGCCCGCAGATCGCCTCTCGCGGGGAAATAGCGGAGTTCGCCGGACGAAGGGATCATCAGGGCGCGGTCGCGGAGGTCGCACCTTTCAAATACGCACCGATAGAGCTTCTGCGCGCGCTCGATTCGGGCGTAGTTATTGCAGTGGATGGGATAACCGACCAGCGAAATCTTGGCGCGGTCGTTCGAAGCGCAGTTCTTTTGGGCGTCGGAGGGATAATTATCCCTGAAAAAGGCTCTGCAGAGGTAAATGCGGTTGTAACGCACACCTCGGCAGGCGCGACTGAGCATATTCCAATAGCAAGGGTCGAAAATCTCGCTCATGAGCTGGGAATCCTTAGTGAGAGGGGATTTGCGGTAGCCGCCGCCGTGATGCCCGACGAAAATAGCATCGATATTCGCGATTACTCGGCGCAGGGCAAAATCGTCCTCGTTATCGGTGATGAGGGAAGCGGAATTAGCGGTAGGGTGATGTCGAAATGCGATGTCCGACTTAGTATTCCGCAGGCTGGGAAATTCGACAGCTACAACGTTTCCGTGGCGGCATCGATAATTTTATACGAACTTCTTCGCGAGAAGCTTTGATAGAAACGAAAAAGCCCCCAAAATGGGGGCTTCGAAGACTTATTGACGGAATACTTATTCCGTTTCCTTCTCATCTACAATATCAGTATAGTGATCCGCGAAACGGTTGTCGATAATCTCGGAGTTTTTGCGGAGGTTGCTGAACCATTTCTCGTAAGCGTTTTCCCTATTGAACTGGGCGATTTCGGATTTGATCTGAGCCGCCATGCGGTTGAATTCCTCGGGATTCAGCTCGAGTTTTTCATCGAGTCGGATGATGAAAACCGAGCCATCGTCCGTCATAATCGGTCTCGAAACGAGGCCTTTTTCGGGAAGTCCGAACAATGTGCCAGCGAATTTCGGGCTCATTCCTACGCCTTCGATCCAATCATAGCGCGTAACAAAGCCGGTTGTGTCGAAAACACCGCCGGTTTGTTTTGCGGCCTCGGTCATGGGTGTGCCGGTGAGAATCAACTGCTGAGCGTTGCGTCCGCGCTCGACCACGGCGGCTTTGCGTGCGTCCATGAGGATATCGGCGACGACCTGATCGCGTATGTCGATAAGCTCGGGCACGCCTTCGCTGAATCTTTTGTGAAGCTGAACCACTGTAATGCCCTGAAGAATAGGTCTTTCGCGAAGTTTCACTATGACCTGATCTATGGTTCCGGGTTTTGCGGTTTTGATCATGGTGCGGATGCGCTCATTGAATCCAATCATTGGGATCGGGTCTTCGTCTTTGATAAGGCCGGATCTGCCGATTGAATCGATTTCGAGGGCTTCGCAGACCTCGAAGAAATTTTCGCCGCCTTCGACCTGGAAGATTAGGGAGTTTGCGAGGTCTTTCGCGGCGGATTCGGTGTCCTGACCCGGTTCGATTGTGAGCAGAATATGTGCGGCGAGGACTCTTGTGGAATCGCCGTTGCCCTCTTTGCCGAGGACATTAATGATGTGATAGCCGAAATCGGTGAGCACCGGGCCGACGACAGCTCCAGAATCCGCGGCGAAAGCGGCCTGCTCGAAAGGCTCGACCATTTGGCCTTTTCCGAACCAGCCTAGAACGCCGCCACGGGCTTTCGAGCCGCCGTCGTCCGAGAAATTCTCAGCGAGGAATTGGAAATCTTCGCCCTCAGCAAGCTTTGCCATAAGCGTCTCCGCGAGGGCGTGGGCTTCCTGAGAGTCCGCCTGAGTGGGCATAAGCGGTATCATCGCGTAGTTAATGATGCCAGCGCCTTCGGAGCGGTATTTTTCTTTATTTGCCTGATAATAGGCATCGACCGCGCGGTCTGAGGTGTCGGCGGCGATATTTTCCAAGGCGAAGGGATCGTATTTGATATAGCTCGCTTTGGCCTGCTCATAGCGGAAAACATACTCGATTTGGGCTTCGATGTTTGTTGTTACCGGAAAAGTGCCCACCAACTGCTGAAGCCGCTGGTAGGGAAGGTTTCCGCGAACCATGTTCTCGATGGGAAGCCAGTCTATCTGCGGGTTGCGAAGGTATTCCTCGAAAAGCGGGCGGTTGAACATGCCGTCCTCGGTGCGGAAACTCGGGTTTTGAGTTATAGCTTCCGGCGGATTGCGTTTCACCGACTCATAAATCAACAAATTTGTGATTTTGTCGATCTTTTTGTTTTTCATCTCGTCGTTGGCGAGGTAGCGGTTGATGAGAGTGTAGAAAACTCTGTCGCGAAGGATTTCCGCTTCGGATTCGGTAATAGAGCGGCCTTCGCCATATGCCTGTTCGTATTCGAATTGAAGGGCATTTTGGTAGTCGAGATATGAAATTTCGTGATTTTCGACCTTGCCGGCGAGGTTTGCGTCGAGCTTGCCTCTTCTTTCGCGGCCGGTGAGACCCGCGCCCCATCCGAATATAACAAGGCCGATGAAAACAACGGCCGTAAACCAAAAGATGACCTTCATCTTTTTGCGAAGAAACCTTAAAGTCTCAGAGTGTGCCATATATTCCTCCATCCCGAAATGTTCGGGGTTTGATCTAACAATTTGCTAATAATAATCGTGCGAAGGGTTCTATGCAAGAACAAAATCGAATCATCCGGAATGCAATAGAAAGAAAGCGCTCAAAAGCCCTTTTTATAGGTCTTTGTCCAGATCGTATTCTTTAATTTTGTTTCTCAAAGTATTGCGATGGATGCCGAGTCTGTCGGCGGCGCGGTTCATTTGCCAGTCCACTGCTGTTAGTATGTTGAGAATATGTGTGCGTTCGACATCGCCGAGTTTTTCGGATTTCGGCGCGGTCGTCGGTGACAGCATTTGAAGGTCTTCGGGGGTGATATGGTCGCTTCGGGTGAGCAGAACAGCTCGTTCGAGCGTATTTGCCAATTCGCGGACATTGCCCGGCCAGCTATGCCGCAAAATCGCGTCGATAGCCTCTTTCGAGAGCATAATGTTGCCTTTGCGGTGTTTGACGGCGAAATTTCCCACGAGCCTTATTGAAAGTTCGAGGAGGTCTTTGTGCCGTTCGCGAAGAGGGGGGATTTCTATTGTAATCACCGCGAGGCGGAAATAGAGGTCCTCGCGCATAATTCCCTCGGCGACGGATTTTTGGACTTCGCGGTTTGTTGCCGCGAGAACACGGACATTCGGGCAGATTTCCTCGTGTCCGCCCAGCCGGAAATATTTTCCCTCCTGCAGAAATCGCAACAGCTTTGGCTGGAGGCTCAACGGCAGTTCGCCTATTTCGTCGAGGAAAAGGGTGCCGTGATCTGCAAGCTCGATTTTGCCTCGCATACGGGTTTTCGCGCCGGTGTATGCTCCCGGTTCCGCACCGAAAAGCTCGCTTTCGAGGAGGTTTTCCGGAATTGCGGCGCAGTTGATGGGGACGAAGTTCCCCTTCCTGCCGCTGGCGTTGTGAATCGTGCGTGCGATTAGCTCTTTGCCGACCCCAGACTCGCCGGTGATGAGCACCGGAGCGTCCGCAGTGGCGATGCGAGAGATTGTGGACAGAACATCGCGCATCTGTGGGGATTCTGCGACGATGTCTTCCGTGAAAGTGGCGTCGAGTTGTTCTTTGAGGAGGCGGTTTTCGTCTTCGAGGCGCCTGCGGTCGATTTGTTTCGAGATGATAAGCTTGAGTTCTTCGAGATCGACCGGTTTCGTTAGATAGTCCGATGCGCCGGCCTTCATTCCGGCGACTGCGGTGTCCACGCCGCCGAAGGCTGTAACGAGCACCACCGGCAGTGTCGGGTCGATTTCGAGGAGTTTTGCGGTAAGCTCGATGCCGCTCATTCCCGGAAGCTTGACATCGACGAGGGCGATATCGTAGCCGCGCTTTGTGAAGGCTTCGTATGCGGATTCGGCATCGGGGAAGGAATCGACAGTGTGCCCCTGTTTTTGCAGAAATCCTGTCAGAAGGCTTCTTCCACCGGCTTCGTCGTCTATGAGGAGGATTTTAGCTTTCATTGTAATCCTTTTTAATGACAATATGAATTAGTGAGTCGGCAATATAAAAGTGAAGCTTGTGCCCGAGTCGTTGGATTCGACCTCGATTTTGCCGCCATGGTCGCGTGCGATTCGGAAAGCGAGAAACAGGCCGATTCCGGTGCCGCCCTCTTTGCCCGAAGAGACGAAGGGTTTGCCCAATTTTTCGCGGATATTTGCGGGAATCGGCGGGCCGTCGTCCCAGATTTCGATTCGAACGTTTTCCTCGCGGATTTCGGCGGATAATCTGATTTCGCCGAATTCGGGGGTAGCCTCGACCGCGTTTTTGATTAGGTTCAGAAGGGCTTTTTTGAGCTGTTCCTCGTCGAAAGCGGCGATTCCGACGTCGGCAAATGAAGTTGTAAATTCGATGTGCTTTCCGGCGGCGCGGAGTTTTGCGGCTTCGGCGATTTCTTCGAGAATGGGGGCGAGGGGTCTGCGTTTCAAATCCGGCGCCATCGGTGCGGAAAGGCCGATGAATTCTCGCACGACCTTATCGAGGCGGGTTATCTCGACGCGGACATTGCGCAGAAGCTCGCGATAGCCCTCTTCGTCCTCTTTCGGTGCAAAATCTGAAGACAGCATCTGCGCGGCTATACCGATGGCGTTCAATGGGTTGCGGATTTCATGGGCGACACCGGCGGTCAATTCGCCGAGGGCGCGGAGATGTTCGGCTCCGGCGGCTTCTTTGCGCAATTCTAAAAGATTTGTTATGTTCTCCGCGACCGCAAAAGCGCCACCGTCGGAAAGAATGCCGGTGGAAATATCGAGATGGAAGAGCTTATCGCCGATTTGTAATTCCTCGGCAAACACCGAGCCGGAGCCAGTCCGAAGGGTTTCCACCAATCGGAAAGGATCGCCGGGAAGGACATCCTCGACGAGCTTGCCGATAGCGTCCTTTTGTTTGATACCGTAAACCTTTGCTGTAACGGGATTTAGCAATGTAATAACGCCATCGCGGTCAACAGCGGCGCATAGAGCGCTCATCTCGGATAGAATAGCCTCGGAAAGCCCTTTTTGGGCGGACAGCCGCTGTGTTGTGAAAAGCAGAACCACGCCGACTACGGTTACCGCCAGAACTAAAAGGAGTATTATCGCGAGTTGGGTCGAGAAGCTATTGAGAAGCCGCTGGTATTCGTTTGTTGAGAGGCCTATTCGCAAAACGCCGCGATAAAGGCCCATGGTGGGGAATTTGGCGGCGAGTTCATAGACCTTGTCACCCGAGAAATTGACAAATCTTCCTCGTGGAATGCCGCTCTCATGCACTTCGGCGAGAAAGGAATCCGCGGTGAGGCTTGTCATTTCCGTAACCGATTTTGTCGCGAAAATGAAGCCGCCTTCGTCCTGAAGGGTGATATAGCGGACATTTGGGTTTTCGCCGAGGTAGCTTATCATTTTGCCGACTGTGAGTTCCTCGCGCTCGCGGATGGTCGGTTCGGGCGCGAAAAGGACAACCACGCCGTTATCGACGCGCACCGCGAGGACTTTCGGTTCTTCGGTGAGGGGGAATTCGCGGTCGATGCCGTAGATTTCGATCTCCGCGCCGTTTTGATAAACTTCGGCGAGTTTGTCGCGAAGGTCGGCCATCCATGTGTAGGTGTCGGCCATGAGTGCGCCGGATTTGCCGAGGATTTGGCCCTCCTCGTCGGTGAGTAGAACGAGGGGGAGTTTTCCAGCCTCGCGTATTGCGACGAGTTCGTTATGTTCGATTTCGCCTTCGGGGATTTTTTGCGCGGCTTCGATTAGAAGCTGTTCGCGTTCGATTTCGCGAAGGACCTGGAAGTCGTAAACCATGCGGCATGCCACGAGCATCACCGAAGCGGAGTTCATGGCATCGCGGAAAAGCTGTTGGTCGAAGGCTTTTCGGACGCTTCGGAGGGCGTAGGTTTCTCCGATTGCCACCGCGCCGAAAATTAGCGCCGCGACGAGGATTATCCGTATGACACGCCAGAACTTACGCAATTATCAGATGCTCGGATAGAAGCTGAAATACGCCCCCCAAGTCTTGAAAGAGGGGCAATAGGCGAAATCGTATCGCATGACGGTGTAATCGGTGAAAATCCATCGGAGGCCGAGGCCGTAGGTCATGTATTGTTTTTCGTCGTCGCCGAGAAATTCGCTGTAGATGCGCGCCGCTTCGACGATTGGGGCGATTTCGAGTATGGGCCGCGGATTTTCGTAGCCGGGGATGAGCCAGTGTAGGAGAATCAGCGGGGTGTAGCTTTCTTTCCAAATCTGCGCGCGAAGCTCGCCGGACATGATGTAGTAGCTTTGGCCGAGGATGTGCCGTTGGTCGATTCCTCGAAGGAAATCGTGGGTGCCGCCTTTGAAGGCAACGAGTTGAGGCACCTCGTGAAGATGGTGTCCGAGGCTGATTCGGAGCGCGAGGATAAGCGGGAAGGGCACCTCGTCTATTTTCAGTTTTCCGAAAAGCCGCTGGTCGAGGGAAATATAACCTGTGCCGTTCGGGAAACTTTTTGTCGGGTCTTGAAGTTGGGCGGTTTTGAGATAATCGAAATTTGGCTCCTCGGCGTTCGGGAAATACAGTCCTCCCAGCTTGATTCCCAGATAGAATGCGGTTTGGGGGTTTTCCGGGTCGTCGCGAGAGTCCATCGAGAACTCGAAACCGGCATCGACAGCCGAAGCGACGGTTGTTTCATCGCCATCGACCTGCCCGCCCTCGGAGGCGTCGAAACGGAATTTCGAGAGATATTCGCCGGATTTGTAGCCTGCATATAGGTAGAATTTCCGCGAGGGGCCGACATTGAAATTTTGCTTGAGATAAATCGAGAATTCCTTCGCGGTGTATGACGGATAGCGCTGGATTGTGTCGCCATCGTCGATGGCGTCCGGTTTGCGATAATCTTTTTCGATTGAATCGGAGGCGAATTGAGCGGTGATTCGAGTTCCCTCGCCGAGCATTTTGAGGCCGAAAGTGCCATCGAGCCAATAATCGCCGCCGCCGGACATTCGACCGTCGAACTCCCAGCCGAGCTTCTCGAAATTGCCCTGAGTGTAGAAAACGCCGACACCGCCGTCCTGAAATGTCCAATAGCCCCATGGGATAAAGAACCATCCGCCGTAAAGCGAGGCTGTGATGATTAGAATTATCAGAATCTTTCGCATTTTTTCCTTTCGACTTATTTATCTTCAAGCAATTTACATTCCGAAGTGGTGGTTGTCAACACAAGTGAATCGAGGTTGAGAGTTTAGAGTGGTTGGAAATTTGAGAATCTGGAGGAAAAGAGCGTTATCGTTAAGGGGTGAAGCAATCGACATGCTTAGTTTGGACTGTTTCGGCCTATCGCCTCGGAATGATATATTCTAATTAAGGTTGCAAATTTTCGCAAGATGAGCTATATTAAAATAGAACTTTTAAACGGAGGCGCAATGAACGAAGAATATCAAAGCACTTTTGTTTTGCTCAAACCCAACGCGATTCAACGCAGGCTTGTTGGGGATATTATCCGTCGTTTCGAGCACAAAGGCCTTCGCATCGACGCGATGAAGATGATTCGTATCGACATGGAACTTGCCGAGCGTCATTACGGCGAACACAAAGGCAAGGCATTTTACGACGAACTTATCGAGTTTATCACCAGCGGACCTTCACTTGCTATGGTAATAAGCGGGCCGGACGCAATCGAGGCGGCGAGATATCTCGTCGGCGACACGAATCCTCTTCGCGCACAACCCGGCACAATCCGCGGGGAATATGCGATTACGACCTGCAAGAATATAATCCACGCCTCGGGCGATGTTTTCGCCGCACAACGCGAAATACCACGGTTTTTCAGACAGAACGAACTTATGAGTTACCACCTCGATGTCGAGGGTGATTTGTAGAAACGGAGTTTTCCAATGGCAAAATGGCTTGTTACCGGTGGTTCGGGATTTCTCGGAATCAACCTGATTAGATACCTTCTGAATAAGGGCGAGGAGGTCGTCTCGATCGATTTGTTGCCCTTCACCTACGAAGATTGCGCGGACAGGATAACCCATGTGCAGGGCGATATCCGCGATATAGACCTTGTAAGCCGCTGTATGGACGGCGTGGATATCGTGATGCACGGCGCGGCGGCACTGCCCCTTTACTCGAAAAACGACATCTACACAACAAACATCGACGGCACAGCGAAGGTTTTTCAGGCCGCTATCGAAAAGGGGATTTACAGGGGCATATATATCTCCTCCACCGCAGTTTATGGCATTCCCGACCATCACCCTATTTACGAAGACGACAGGCTTGTCGGGGTCGGCCCTTACGGCGAATCGAAAATCGAGGCGGAGAATCTTGTGCGAATCTTTCGCAAACGCGGAATGACAATCACAACTATTCGCCCGAAATCCTTTATCGGCCCGGAAAGGCTGGGGGTGTTTGGGATTTTCTACGAATGGGCCAACGAGGGGCGAAGTTTCCCGATGATTGGTCGGGGCAACAACCTTTATCAGCTTCTCGATGTCGAGGATTTATGCGAGGCAATCTGGATTACCGCGAAATTCGAGGACACAAAGGCGGTCAACACCGAGTTTAATATCGGCGCGAAAGAATTTTCGACGATGAAGGACGATTATCAGGTGGTTCTCGACGTCGCCGGCCATGGCAAAAGAATCAAAGGCTCACCGGGGAATCTTGTAGTATTCTCCCTCGAAGTCCTCGACAAGATGAGGCTCTCGCCGCTTTACCCATGGGTTTACAAGACCGCGACGAAGGATTCTTTCGTCTCGGTGGAGAAGGCGGAGAAGATATTGGGATTCACGCCCAAACATTCGAACAAAGATGCTCTGCTTCGCAACTACGAATGGTTTCTCGAAAATGTAGAGAAGTTCCACAGCGGCGACACTCAGGACGGCATCACCCACCGTGTCCCTTGGAAACAGGGGATTCTCGGCCTTGTGAAGCGTTTTTTCTGAGGGACAATTATTCCTGAGAATTATCTATTCGGCGCGGATACTGAATCTGCCGTCTTTGCAATACTTATGCATTCTGTCCGTGTAACCTATTTCACTGCCGGATTTGGCCGGTTCGATTCCGTGAATATCGTCCAGAACCACGTTCCAGTCGTAATTCTCTACGGCATTTATCCGTGCGCGGTTTCTGAGGACTGCGTATTCGAGGGGTTTGGAGTCCATCAAATCAAGTAGTATCTCTGTTTTTTCGACCCAATCCTTAAGGTCGTCAGATTTTGCTACGAGGCCGGTTTCGCCGTCGATAATGACATGCTGAGGACCGCCCCTGTCGGAAACTACAGCCGGAAGCCCGCATGCCTGACTCTCGAGAACCACAAGCCCGAAAGTATCGGAGATGGAAGGGAACATGAAGATGTCCGATCCGGAATAGATCGGGGGAAGTTCTTCTCGATGTAACCTTCCTGTGAAATGAATTCTCGAGTTGTTTCGAGTTTTGTCTTTAAGCTCATCGAGATATGGCCCATCGCCGGCGAAAATCAGGTTCAGATTATCTCGTCTTTTCGATAATTCATCGAAAACATCGAGGAGGAAATCGAGTCTTTTGTCTTTAGAAATTCGGCCGGCAAACAATAGATTTATGCCCTCTGGGGGCAAGTGGTTATTATCAGCCGTTACGAACTGGGGCGAGAAAAGTATCGAGTCGATGCCTTTTTTCATCGTAACCATTTTGTTTCGAGGGATTCCCCGCTCGAAGAGGATTTTCTCGTATTCTTCGTTGTAAACACCCACCGCATCAACCGTTGAATAGAACCATCGGTTGTAAGCCTCGATAATCTCGACTATCGAAGCATCCTGAATTATATCCGCCGCTTGAAGCTTGAAATCTGTATGATATACTCCTACAGTGCGGGCATTCATAAGTTTGCCGGCCAGAAGGCCCATAAGCCCCATGGGGCCGGGAGTGGAGATGTATATTTCGTCCGGATCATATTGATAGATTTCCTTGATTGTAGCGAGAACAGAGGGCACTTTCATGTTATATGTCTCGTAAGCCGGAAGCTGGAAGTTATACATTGCGGGAAGATTCATGATGTTAGGCGGAAGATCGGCGGACATCTCATCAGGTTCGAGGGAACAGACGATTTTCAAATCCAAATTCCGCTTATGGGCCGCTTTGCCGATTACTTGAAGGGTAACTGAAACACCGTTTAGATCGTTTATCGTATCGGTGAACCAGAGAATCCGTTTCGGACCTTTGTTTTGTGAAACACCGAATTCGGATTTAAGCTCGTCTATCAGACCACGACTGCTGTAGAGGTGTTTCAGAGTCGAGAAGAAGGGCAATGTCAAGAAAACACCCGGAATGGAGGCCGAGATATTCTTAATTAGATTTACTAAGTCTCCCTTCATCAAATCCTGCTCGAAGGAATTCAACAGGATGCGGAAAAACTCGTCTGTTATCGCAGAAATTCTGTCGTAAACTATGCCGAGTTTGTGTTCGACCGGCTTTTCCGTGTTGTCCTTCAGGTCGTCGATTAGGGCGGAAAGGGCCGCGGTAAGGCCATCGCCGTTTTTTTGCGAACTCGATTTCAGGCGTTTGGCCTGAAGTTTGTCTAACAGGCTTAGCTCGCCGCCGTCGAAGATGAGGTCGTTGATTCGATTGATGAATGTTTTCGAAATACCCTCGCTTCGGGATTTTGAAAAGTCGTGGGCGACTTTGTAAACCGTGAAGGCCAGGGACTGGAAATCGTTATGTCTTCCGCCGGCTGAGCAATAACCCGCCTTGAGGCAGTCGAGGAATTCATCCGGAGTTTTGGCGTCGGCGGAGGTGTGTGTCATTCCCATAAAAAGCCCGGCGTGGTCGTCGGAGCCTCCGGTGATTCCCTTTATCCATGGCTTTCTTCCCGAAGGGGCGATACTATGTTTAGCCGCAAGTTCTTCCACCTTGCTTCGGCTGAGATTCTTAAGAATTGTCTCCCAACCCTGATTGTTAAGTCGATTTCGCCCACCGTTTATTCCCTCGAATACATTGAACATCACCAATAATTTCTCCAAATGGTCCATCGTGAGTCTGCCGTTGACCGGATATGTCGCGTGAGCTACCGAATGGGCGAGATTCTGGAATATCAGGTATTCGCGAAGATCATAGATGTTTGTCCTCAGCCGCTGAATGTCCTCGAATTGACTCTCGTTCAGGCCGTATATCAGGACATGAATCTTGCATCCGTCCTCGGGGAAATATGTGGTCGTTTCGACTCCCGTGAAAACCTCGGAGGGATATTTCTCCTTTAACAGAAGAGACCCCTCGATACGGTTGTGGTCGGTGATGGTTATATAATCCATCCCCCGCTCTTTCGCGCCCTGGTAGATGAACTCCGGTTCTGTGTAGCACTCGTTGGCGCCGATTCTTTGCAAAAACCATTCCGATGGGTGATTTGAGAACTTGGAATGGACATGTAGGTCAGCCTTTTTCAAAATCGCCTCCCGATTGTTAAAGCCTCCTAACTAACCGCAATAATATTTTTGAGTATCAACTGTATATTTAGATAAAGTTAAAAAACAGTTCAAAAGCCCATCCTATGATTGATCATGGATTTAGTATTGCGCACCGGTAGAGATTTTGGCATATTCTAAAATGAGATTTAGTTGAGTTTAATCGAGTCAGGTAATATGGCAAAACCTAATCCCCGCATAACACTCGCGAATAAAGGCTCGCGGTCGAATTTCATCGCGAGATTTTTCGCGAACGCCCGAGATTGGGCGGAGGGGAGATTGCCATTCATACGGCTTGCATTGTTGATGTTTTTCGCCTACATCTGGTTCCGGCATCAGAACGACTGGCTTTACAGCAGTATCTTCAAAGGCCTCAACCTCGGGATTCACGAGCTGGGGCATTTTTTGTTTCAGCCATTTGGGAAATTCCTTTTCGTGGCGGGCGGGACAATTGCCCAATGCGGCGCGCCGATTATCGGGATGGCGATGTTCGCGCGTCAGAGGGATTATTTCGGAATCGCGGCGGCTTTCGGATGGCTCTCGACGAATTTCTACGATGTCGCCACCTATTCAGCGGACGCCCGTTTGCGCGAGCTTCCGCTGGTGTCCCCTTTCGGCATGGAGGCCGAGCATGACTGGACATATCTTCTGGGCGAGCTGAATCTGCTTGCGCGGGATCAGGCGGTGGGGATATTTTTCCGCCGTCTGGGCTGGGGTTCGATGCTGATATGCCTTCTTTTTGGCGCATGGCTGGTGTTCCACATGTTCCGAACCATGAGCATGGACAAAATCGGGGAGTATGTGGAGGGGGAGTGAGGGGAAGAAATCCTGCAAAATGAAACTTGGTCTTGTCTCGCCCTAAGACTTTGTTTATAATTATTAGATCCCGAGTAATATCTAAAGATGATATTTGTCATCTTTCCAATTCGCCGGATTGCGACGTATATAATTACGAACCTTGCTCAAATCCTCCTCGTTTCGAATGATATGTTCGTGATAATTCCTTTGCCACACAGAATTTTTTGAATCGGATAATTTCAAAACAGCCGATGTTACCGCCGATTTATACCCGCGAATAAACGCTCCTAAATTATTCTTTGGAGATTTCGGCATGACATGTAGGGGCCAATCGCATTGGCCCGTTTGTGGAGATGGTTCGATACTTCGTGCAACGGGTGTATGCGATAAGCCCATGGGGTTGTCTGTATTTGCGACGGAATTTTCAACCATATGCCCATGGGAATTACTATTCGGTAAAATTATGATTATCCCATGTATGTGATTTGGCATGATGACGAATTCGTCGATTTCAACATTATCACGAACCTCTGCGGTGCGAATCCATTCGTCGCGGGCAATTTTACCGTATTGGTTCAAAATGACGGCATCTTCTAAAACCTCGCCGAAAAATAATTTTCGATTTGCTGTGCATATTGTTACAAAATATGCACCCTCTAATGAATAATCATAATTATTCAATCTCACCGAACGCCTCACCGCCATGCCATACTCATTTTTCATATCAATTTAATCCGCTATTGTTATAACGTCAGGGCTAATCGCAATCGCCCGTTTTCGACAGGGTTCGACATTCCGCGCAACGGGCGTATGCGATACGCCCCTACGAAAAAATACCCCTCCTATCAGTTCCTGTCAATAGCGAACTATCAAAATCGGCTTTTCTCACAAGGCGTACTCCCCCCCGCATTTTGCCCTTGATTTTCTCGAAGGGGGGATGTTTATTTCTAAAGTTGTTGCTAATTTGTTTGATATTGCGAGGACATTATGGCGGAAGTTATTCTCGAAAATGTAAGCAAAATCTACGACGGCAAGGTCAAAGCTGTCGAGGACGCGAACCTGCATATCGAAGACGGCGAGTTTATGGTGCTCGTCGGGCCTTCCGGATGCGGCAAATCCACTGTTTTGAGAATGATAGCCGGTCTCGAAGAGATTTCCGAGGGCACAATCAAAATCGGCGACCGCGTGGTCAACGACCTTTCGCCCTCCGACCGCGACATCGGCATGGTGTTCCAGTCCTATGCGCTATATCCGCATATGACCGTGCGCCGGAATATGGAATTCCCCCTTCGCATGCGCAAGATGGACAAATCGGAAATCGACATCAGAGTCGCCGAAGCCGCGGAAATCCTCGGAATTACCGAGTATCTCGACCGCAAGCCGCGTGCCCTCTCCGGCGGGCAACGGCAGAGAGTCGCCCTCGGAAGGGCAATTGTCCGCAAACCCAAGGTTTTCCTCTTCGACGAACCCCTGTCGAACCTCGACGCCAAGCTTCGTGTCAAAATGCGGGCGGAAATATCACAGCTTCACAACAAGCTCAAAACCACGATGATATACGTTACCCACGATCAAACCGAAGCAATGACCATGGGCACCCGCATCGCAGTCATCAACCACGGGATTATTCAGCAGGTCGATGCGCCGTTGAAGCTTTACAAAAATCCAGTGAACATGTTCGTTGCAGGGTTCATCGGTTCTCCGGCGATGAATTTTCTTCGCGCGGACCGCACGGACAACGCCCTTTTCGTTTTTGGCAATGAAATTCCGCTTACAGAAAAACAGCGTGCCGCTCTCGCAAAATCGCCTTCGGAGAGTTTCTATATCGGCATTCGCCCCGAGGATATTCGCATTTCTGATGCCCCAATTTTCAGCGCGGAAATAGATGTTGTCGAGCCGATGGGGAACGAAATATTCTTAACATTCCATTATGCAAATGTCGAAATAACCGCGCGCGTGGAACCTAATATCACACCGAAAATCGGCGAGATAATTGGATTCGATTTTGCCGCTGAAAAGCTTCACATATTCGACGAAGAATCAGAAAAACGATTAACAATAGACTAAAACGTTGCGAAAAAGCACAGCGCCGATAGTATTGCAGGATTTTGCGTAATCCTCGCGAAAACAATTGGTGCACGAAGTGAAATTGTTCGCTTAAAGAGAGCCTTTGAGCGCCATTATGCGGTCGTAACTCTCGTCGATCCGTGAAATGGGAATCTCGCCCTCTTCGATAAGCCAGACAATCGCAGATACCGCACGCGATGCAATTTGCGGATCATATTGTGTGCCGTTATTCGAGAAAATAAGTATGTCCACACCCGCGTTAATAGCTTTTTCGATAGCTGTATATAGCCCGAAATAGTTATCGATTGCGCCCATTTGCATATCGTCGGATATAATAACACCGCCGTAGCCGATATCTGTGCGCAACATGCCGTTAATGAAGGCGTTCGAGAGGGTTGCGGGATAGGTCGGGTCGATGTTTAGGTTGTAAACATGGGCAGTCATTGCCATATCGACAAGCCCCGAATCGACGAGGTTGTAATATGGCTCGAGCTCGGTCGCGCTCCATGTTTCGGTGATATCGACCATACTGTTGTGCGAGTCCGTGGTGGAACTGCCATGTCCGGGGAAATGTTTAAGACAGGTCAGAATCCCTCTACTGCGGTGTTCTCGTATCCATATTGCAGAATGTTTAGTAACGATTGACGAATTAGCAGAAAAACTGCGCTCATATGCTCCAATAACAGGGCAAGCGGGATTGACGTTCAAATCCACAACCGGTGCGAAGTTTAGGTTGATGCCCATCTCCTGAAGAGTCGTGGCGCATCGGCCAGCCCAAAAGGCTGTAGTATCGGCATTATCGACATTGCCAAGATACTGCGCGCTGACAGTTGGCGGGAAGCCGTAGGATTGTTTCAAACGATTGACAAATCCGCCCTCCTGATCGATAGCGATAAAAAGGGGAATTTCTGCTCTCAACTGCAGATTATCTGTCAACTGTGCCAATTGGGTCGGCGATTGAATATTACGAGGTCTCGAACCGGAAGGTGCGTCGTATTCATATAGCACGACACCGCCAATATTCAGGGTCTCAACATCTGCGACAATGTGGCTCGTGTCCGAGATGTCCGTCCCTCGGAAGCCGATAATAAGCATCTGCCCGATTTTCGCGCGGGTTTCGGGTGTAACTTCGATAACATCCGGTTCCGTCGGCCCCAAATCACAACCGGTGATAATTAGTATCATAATTACGAGAATAGACAATATTAAATTCTTCATCATAACTCCTATTCAAGGTTCTGCAAGATGAATCGAGCCTTATCGTTGATCACCATCGGTGAAATCTTTTTCCGAAGCTTCGAATCTGTCATATGCAATGATAATATCCTGCACCAATTTATGACGCACAACATCTTTATCGTCAAGATAAATAAATTCTATGCCGTCGATATCCTCCAGCACGCGTTTAACCTGAATTAGTCCGCTCGATTTTTTAGACGGCAAATCTATCTGTGTAATGTCGCCGGTAACGACAGATTTGCTGTTGATTCCAAGTCGTGTCAAGAACATTTTCATCTGGCGAATGGTGGTGTTTTGTGCTTCGTCGAGGATGATGAAGCTGTTGTTGAGCGTTCTTCCGCGCATATACGCCAGCGGGGCAACCTCGATAATGCCGTCAGAGAGATATTTATCCATTCTTTGCGCCGGGATCATGTCGTAAAGGGCGTCGTAGAGCGGTCTGAGATAGGGATCGACCTTCTCCTTGAGGTCGCCGGGAAGGAACCCCAGCGATTCGTCGGCCTCAACCGCAGGTCGGACGAGAATAATCCTGTCGATAAGGCGTTCCTTGAGTGCTCTCACCGCGCATGCAACCGCGAGGAAAGTTTTGCCGGTGCCCGCGGGGCCTATCGAAAAAACGAGATCGTTGGCGTTGATGGCGTCGATGTATCTTCGCTGACCCTCGCTTCGCGGGCGCACCGCTTGATGGCGGTTCGTGAGGATTATCCTGTCGTCCGAATGGCCGTCGATAATGGGCTTTTCGTCGCGTTTGACCATGCGGATGGCGTATTCGAGCGATTGTTCGGTGAGAATCCCGCCGCCTTCAAGATGGACAATCATTTGTTCGAAGATATCGCGCACCTGCTCGGTTGAGAGCGTATCGCCGAAAATTTTCAACTCGTCGCCCCTCGCGACCAATTTTACTGGGAAGCGAAGCTCGATTTCGGTAGCAAAGGCGTTTCCCGGCCCGAAAAGGCGACGTTGATCGACGCCGCCAAGTTGCATTATCAAAGGCTCGCCGGATGCGGAAATCTTCGAAGGTTTTCTTGACAAATTAACTCTCCCGTTTGATAAGTTTTATTCCAAGTTCATCGAGCTGTTCCTCATCAACTTCGGCGGGACAGCCATCCATAAGCGATTGTCCCGCAGTAGTTTTTGGAAAGGCTATAACATCGCGGATTGACTCTTTTCCGGCAAGTAACATCACGATTCTGTCCCATCCGAAGGCGATTCCGCCGTGGGGGGGAGCTCCGAACTTCATCGCTTCCATGAGATAACCGAACTTCTCCTCGGCCTCACTGTCGCTGAGTTTGATGGCTTTCATAACACGGCGCAAAACCTCGGGGTCGTGGGTTCTGATGCTTCCGCCGGCGATTTCGTTGCCGTTTAGGATAAGATCGTAGGCGATGGAGCGCACCTCCATCGGGTCGGACTCCAGCTTTTCGACATCGCCGGGACGAACCATGGTGAAGGGGTGATGTTGCGCGACCGGTCGGCCTGTTTCCTCATCGAACTCGAACATTGGGAAATCGACCACAAAGAGCATTTTCCAGCTGTTTTTGTCGATAAGGCCGAATCTTTTGCCCAGTTCGAGGCGAAGAGCGCCCAATGCGCGTGCGCAGACCATCGGCCTGTCCGCGACGAACAGGAATATCGAGCCGTTTGTTGGCGAAAATCTCTTGACAAGCTCAGCCTTTTCGCCCTCGCCGAGGAATTTTGCGATTCCGCCGTCGAAAGCGTTCTCGACGAATTTGCATTGTGCAAGCCCCTTCGCGCCGTATTTCTTGGCGATTTCCGTGAGTCCGTCGATGTCCTTGCGCGAAAGCTCCGCGCCGCCGGGAACATAGATACACCGCACCGCGCCGCCCTCGGCAATCGCTCCGGAGAAGACATTGAAATCGCTCTTTTCCGCGATGTCCGAAACCTCCGCGATTTCCAGCCCGAAGCGCATATCCGGCTTGTCTGAGCCGAAACGAAGCATCGCTTCGTCATATCCCATCCGTTGGATTGGAAGCTTGACGTTGACACCAATAATCTCGTGCAGAAGCCTCGCCATAAGGCCCTCGGCCATTTGGAGAACATCCTCCTGCTCGACAAAGGACATCTCGACGTCGATTTGGGTGAACTCCGGCTGGCGGTCGGCGCGTAAATCCTCATCGCGGTAACATCTCGCAAATTGATAATAACGGTCAAAACCTGCTATCATCAAAAGCTGTTTGTAAATTTGCGGAGACTGCGGAAGGGCGTAGAATTTACCTTTATTTTTACGGCTTGGCACAAGAAAATCCCTTGCGCCCTCGGGTGTCGAACGGACGAAGGTCGAGGTCTCGATATCGATAAAACCGAGTTCCGAAAAGTATTTGCGCGAGATCATGTTCGCTTTGCCGCGAAGGATGAGGGCGTCGCGCATCTCCGGTCTGCGAAGGTCGAGATAGCGGTATTTGAGGCGCGTGTCCTCCATCGCGTTGACCTCGTCCTCGATTACGAAAGGCGGAGTTTGAGCCTTTGTGAGGATTGTTAGCTCCTCGGCTATGACCTCGATTTCGCCGGTGGGCATCTTCGGGTTGCGGGCTTCAGGCGGGCGGACGGTAACTGTGCCATTTACTTGAATCACATCTTCATGATTCAATTTTTCCGCGCGGTCGAAAAGCTCTTTTTGCTCCGGTTTGAAGGTAATCTGCGTTCTGCCGTAGCGGTCGCGGAGGTCGATAAACAGGACTCCTCCGTGGTGGCGTTCGTGATGCATCCATCCGACAAGGGTAACCCTTTCGCCCGCTATTTTAGCGTTAAGTTCGCCGCAAGTATGTGTTCTCATTCGAGTCTCGAACATGTTCCTCCTAAGGTTCAATAACTGTCCAATATTAAGCAGGTTCGAGGCTTATGTCAATAAGAAACGAAGATGGAGACGAAAAGTTATATCTGCCTTACGACTTGACTTCGGGGATTATTCTAACTATTTTAATAATTGTCAGGGAGTAAAACCGATAGGCAGGAGAGAAAATTATGAAATTTATAAGATTGGTTGTTTCGGGGATTTTTCTTATGGCATTTGGGCTTTTTGCCGCGCCGGATTCCCTCTCCTGCCGGATGATCGACTGGCTTGACGTGCCGGGTGTTTCGATGCAATACGGCCCCTTTGGGGGAGGAGACTATTATTATTCCGGCACCTGCCTTTGGGATATGGCGATGGGCGACTCATTTCTTGTGTGGTTGCCGGGGACGGATATTTATTATTTCGTAAACCCTTTTAGTCAAACAGAGGTTGAAACGTTATTTGGTAGAGATTATGGTTCGATGAACGCCAAAGGTGTCGCTTTGTCCGATTCATTTATATATATGGGGGGGGGGGGGCAAATTAATTGCAAAAAATATGCTGGCGATTCTTTGGCCTTTCTTGATATGATTTATGTTCCCTTCGCTTCCTTCCATTACGCCGTAATCCGGGACACCTTCCTTTATACGGCCAGCACGGGAAGTTACGGCCTGCACTGCATCAACATCGCCAACCCAGAATCGATTTTCGTGGTATGCACGGCTCCGTATTTCTTCGGCGGCTGTGGTATGGAGGTAATCGACAGCTTCGTTTTCATCGCCTCA
>CAYWOR010000018.1:0-46361 GCA_964459995.1 uncultured bacterium
TTCCGACTCTCCGATTATCCTTTCCGAGCGACAGGAAATCCATTCCGACGCTCCGATTATCCTTTCCGAGCGACAGGAAATCCATTCCGACGCTCCGGCTGTCCTTTCCGAGCGACAGGAAATTCTTTCCGACTCTCCGGCTGTCCTTTCCGAGCGACAGGAAATTCATTCCGAGACTCGAAAGGCTCTGTCGGTCGGTAGAAATGGATTTTTCGCTGGTCGGAATCTGTCCTTTTGGCGTCGGAATCTGCTTTGCACCGGTCGAAATGAGGTCTTGGGCTGTCGAAATCTGATTTGCTCCGGTCGAAAGGGGTTTCTTGTGAATCGAAGTCTTCGGCACTTGCGCTGGATGGGATTTTCGAGCCATTCCCAAGCGCGGCGGAGTGTCGAAGAGCGTCCTCGTTTCATCGAAACCGGTCGTTCCGTCGTTTTTGCGCCGTTCAATCATATCGGAAACCCACGTTTCGCGGTCGGAAACGCGGGGCGGGATGCCGGCGGGGCGGTTGGTTTGTAGGGGCAATTCATGAATTGCCCCTACGGGTTCTGCGCGCGCCCCGAACGCCCGCGAGCGCGTGGCGAGGTTTATGCCGTGGTTATGCGCCGGCATGAGGGGGGGGTTTTAGTTTCAATCATCAATACATGTCCTTATCATTTGCGAAGTAAAACTGTTTATATCGTTAAGTCTTCTGTATCGATTAAGGTTCTGATCGACATGAATCAAATAGGAATAATCCGACTCCTTTTCTAATCTTCGAATATTTTGAGAGCGGCCTAAAAGGCTATTGATAATACCCAAGCCAATGCCAAGAGCAGAAATCATTATTTGTTGTGAGGGATCGAGATTTAAACCCAAAATTGACTGTGCGACACTTGTCAGTATTGGGAACTGAACTACTTTGGAACCGGTAAGGGTTCTGGCATTGATAGCGGATAAGGAATTTCTATAGTCTTTTAAAGCGCTCTCAATTTCTTTTTTGATGTCATCGATTTGGTCTTGGTAAACGCCTTCGTCTTCGCAGTCCGAAATTCTTTGAGCTGAGCTTTGAATCGCCTTCATGAATCTTATTCGCTCATCTCTGAAATTTTCTCTGAATCTAACAATGTCTTCCGGGCGTATATCCAATATGTTTTCAGGTGTGAAATCGCGAATAGTCAGCGTTGCTAATTGTTGAACTTTTGAACTATCTGTTCTTTGTGTTAATTCGCCTTTATACTTGAAAACTGTTGCTCCTGCCCAAGCTGTTGTTTCGTCGGTTAACATCTGGAGATGGTTTCTTTGGGAAATGTTATCAGCAAGGTAAGCCATATATATGTTCCCGAAATTTTTGGGAACATGGAGCCAATCACCATCGACAATAGCTTTGCTGTTTTTTATTAGAGAATCTCTCAATTCTCGCTCGATTTTATCGAAGTGTAATCTTGTGTAACTATTTGTCCTAAAAGGCCTGTAGGTCGCATCAAACGATTTTCCAGAATCGATTAATTCAGTGAATTCCTTCGAGGTCTGTTGGAGATAGGGATCTGGTTTTATTTGAATACCCAATTCGCCTGTTTCGGTTAAAACTTGAACATTGGGTGGATCATTTGGGATTATACCATCTGGGACAATCCTATAGACCCTATCGTAGAGAAGTGAAGCACTCCATAACCACGAATAGTCTTTGAACTCAATGGATGGGTAATACAACACATAATTATTCATCTCTTCTCCTTTGCCCTATCGGGCGGTTTGGTTGCGGTTTGGTTTCATTGGTAATCTCCCCGAGTTTTCGGCTTGCTATGTTTTGCCTCGAAATAAAGGTAAAACGCCTTCTCCTCGGTGTCAAGAGTTAATTGTGATCCAGCCATGGTTTTTCTCCGGTTTGAATTCGTTGGTCAGGGCGATCTCGCCGTGCGGGCCGCGGAAGATGGTTTGTGTTTGTGCGTGAATACACACTCCGTCGCCCTCGGCGCCACCCCTCTTTTTAGAGGGGAATTTGCGCATTCCTCTCGCGGCGGTGCGGACGAGGGGGGCGGAGAGGTCTGAAGGCCTATTCAACGACCGGGGGGAACTGTGTTTGTCGAAGTGCTGTTATGGGATCGAATCGAATGAAAAAGGGCGCAAATGAGCGCCCTTTTCGATTACAAGTATCTTGTTTGCCTATTCCGAAGGCTGTATCGCCTTGGTCGGGCAGACCTGAAAACACATCGAACAATGCTGTCCCGCACAGAACATCGGGTCGATTCGAGATTTCTTTTTGCCCTTGTCCGTAAGGCCGTGCGTGGAGATCGCCGGACATCCGAGCTTGAAACATGTGCCGCAACCGACGCATTTGTCAGGATCGACTTTGAAGGGGGTGATCTTCAACCTTTTAATGTCTAAAAGAATGCATCGTCCGCGGTTGATAATGAGTTTCGGGCCGTCCATCTCGCGAACCTTTTTGAGAACCTCAGTAAGCCCTGCGATATCGAATGCATCGGTGAAGAAGACATGGTCGTCGGCGATACCCACAGCCGAGGCTATTTTGCCGTAATCGAGCTTAGTCGCCTCTTCGCCCATGAGTGTCGAGCCGGTGCCGGGATGTTGCTGATGGCCTGTCATTGCGG
This sequence comes from uncultured bacterium, assembly GCA_964459995.1. GTDB lineage: Bacteria > UBP14 > UBA6098 > UBA6098 > UBA6098 > CAZSHG01. The sequence continues at coordinate 2,587 of CAYWOR010000018.1, forward strand.
TAATCGAGTTGTCGAGGACGACGGTGGTGAAATTACCCTTGTTGTAAGCGGCTTCGGCGAGGCCGGTCATGCCGCTGTGAACGAAGGTCGAATCGCCGATAAACGCGAGGGTTTTCTTGCCGAATTCTTTACCGCGCGCCTTTTCCATTCCCATCGCATTGCCGATAGATGCGCCCATGCAGATACATGTCTCGCCGCATTCGAGCGGGGGCATCATCCCGAGTGTGTAGCAACCGATGTCGGTTGTCGATGTGAACCCGAGTTTGTGCGCAACATAGAAAATCCCGCGATGGGGGCATCCAGAGCACAACACCGGCGGACGCGGGGGAAGATCGCCAGAATCGCCGACAGTTTTGTGCTCCTCGCCGGTGAAGGCTTTGTAGATTATTGTTTGCGAAAGTTCGTTGCATAGCGGGACTTTGGCTTTGCCGACACAGGGAATTCCCGCCGAGACGAGGTGCTCTTCGATGAAAGGCTCGTTCTCCTCGACAACCCAGACCTCATCCACCGATTCGGCGAATTTGCGGGCTTTTTCGATTGGGAAGGGGAAGCTCATCCCAAGCTTGAGGAATTTTGCGGTTGGGAAAGCCTCGCGAGCATATTGGAAACTAACTCCTGAGGATATGATGCCGATTTTCTTGCCTTCGAAGGTCCAATCGCCGTCGATGATTTCGTTGAGATCTGTGGTTTCGGCAAACTCCTGAAGGTTTTCCAGACGTTTTTCGAGAGCGACGTGCAGGACACGGGCGTGCGCGGGAATGACCACGCGTTTCTTCGGATTTGGGGAATAATCCTTCACCGGCACCTCGATACGGTCGTTTAACTCGACGAGACCGAGGGAATGGCAAAGGCGAGTGCTCATACGGAGCATCACGGGCGTGTCGAACTTCTCGGAGATTTCCATTCCGCGTATAACGAGGTCTTTGGCCTCCTGGCTCGAAGTCGGTTCGAGGAGTGGGATTTTCATGAATTTGGCGTAGAGCCGGTTGTCCTGCTCGTTCTGAGAGGAGTGCATCCCGGGGTCGTCTGCAGTAACGATGATGAACCCGCCGTTAACGCCGGTATAGGCGAAACTGAACATTGGATCGGCGGCGACATTGACACCGACATGCTTCATCGCGACGATAGACCTCGCCCCGCCGAAAGATGCCCCCTGAGCAACCTCGACGGCTACCTTTTCGTTGGGTGCCCACTCGCAGTAAACATGGTCTTTGTATTTGACCACATTCTCGAGTATTTCAGTCGAGGGTGTGCCGGGGTATGCGGTTGCCACATGGACCCCAGCCTCAAAAACTCCTCTCGCGACAGCTTCGTTACCGGACAAAAGGACTTTTTCTGACATAAAAACCTCCGTTGTTTATCTAAACACAAGGTTTATATAATAAGTGAAAAAGTTAACAATCGCAACCCAAAAAGGCGTGTTCACGGAAAAAACAGAAACAAAAATATTAAAACCTGAATTCTTCCAAGGGCGATGGGCAGATCTTTTTCCTGCCGCAATTTACGCACATGTCGCCGCACCAGATAAGTTCAAAAAGCGAGTCGGCGCGATCGATGAAACGAATTTCGTCAGTGACGAAACCCAGCTCGAAATTGCGATTGCGCGGGCTTTTTGCACCGATTCCTGCGCCGGTAAGGTTCGCCGAGCCAATATATAGAAGTCTTCCGTCGCCGATAATGCTTTTCTGATGCACGCGCGGGCATCGGCGGAGAATCAGATTGCCTTTGTTTTTCAGATTTTCTTTTTTTGCGAGTTTGATAAACCATTCGGAGGGCACGGAGGCATGAAGAATGCGAATCTGCAGGCCTTCGTCGGCTTTGCGTGCGAGGCATTTAACGATTGTTTCGCCTTTGCGATTGTTGACTATAGTCAGCGCTTTGAGGGTTGCGGTTGCGATGTCCAGCCTATAGCGCGATTTCAGAATAATTTGCTCGACAACATCGCCGTAGTGGCTCTCGTTTTCGACCAAAGAAATCATCTTAGTCCACGAGATGGATAGACTTTGCCTCGGTTTTCACGGGGGGATTCGAGAGCAGAAGCCCCTGAACGGTGTATTTGCCCAAAGTTACGCCTTTCCATGATTTTGTGGTGCAGTTCCATTGCGAGGAGTATTCGAGCGTATCGGAAGGATTGAAAGTGGTTTTTGTGATAACCTGAAGGCAAGCCATGCCTTCGAGTGAGTTCCAGATAGGCTCGCCGTCGCGATAAATCACGAACTCCGCAGGGCACGAAGACGGGAAAACAAACTCGACAGGTTCTTTGGAATCGATGATCAAGCGCATTCTCAGAATGATCTGCGATCCAAGAGCGTAGGAATCTGCGAGATCAACGAATTCGAGGGTTATAGTTGGAGAGCCTTTTTTATCGACAGGGGCATGAAACTGCTTTCTTCGAACGCATCCAGCGTTCAGAAATAACAGACAAAGCACACAAGCAGTGAATATGGCCTTATTCGTCATATCTTTTTATTGCCTCGATAAGGTCTTCGGGAGACGAGGAACTTATAACCAAATCGCGCACTTCCTGAGAATGCAGTATTCGCGACAATCCAGAGAGGATACGGACATGATCTCCAGAACCGTTTCGCGGCGAGACGAGCATAAAGAAAATTTGCGCAGGTTTGCCATCAACCGAGTCGAATTCGATGCCAGAGGGGGCAATTCCGCCGACGAGTTTTGAAGTATTCACAAAGTCCAGTTTGGCATGAGGAATGGCAATTCCATAGCCTACTCCGGTGCTCATCAGTTCTTCGCGCTCGAGAACCGCTTCCATTATCTCGCTCTTTTTGTCGAGCTCGTAAACCTTGCAAAGAAGATCGACAAGCTCCTTCAGCACTGCGGGCTTTGTTTGCGATTCGAGTGGTATTTTGATAGCGCGTTTAGATAAAAAATCCGTAATCATGTATTCCGGCCTTTGATTGCGTTGTTTCTGCTAATTTTAATCTTTGTTCCGAGGAAAGTCAAGCACAACCGCCATATAATCCCTATGACGGTTTATCGGTGTCAATGCGGAACTGTTTGTCCTTTTCCTGTCTAAGATAGACTGTCTGATGCGGAAATGGGATTTCGACTCCCACCTCATCGAAGCGTTTTTTCACGAGGTATCTGAATCTCCTCGCTATTGTCCATTGTTGGCGCGGATCGGTTGTGAAAACGATTCGTATATCGACTGAACTCGAACCGAGATTATTCACTCCAAGAATGTCGAAATCCCTGATGAATGTGCCGAACTCGTCGCTATTTTTCATCTCCTCAGCAATTTTGGCGATTTCTTCCATCGCCTTATCCATGCTTGAATTGTAGCTGATGCCGACATCGATTACCGCCTTGCTTTCGAGGAATGTTCGATTATCGACAGCGCCGATTTGGCCATTCGGGATGACATGGACAACGCCTTCGACATCGCGGAGGGTTGTAGTTCTAAGACTGATACTCTCGACAAGACCTGAACGGTCGGCAATTGTAATCACATCTCCAACACGGTATTGATTTTCGAGGAGTATCAGAAATCCGTTAAAGAAATCCTTGACTATATTCTGCGCGCCGAATCCGATCGCGATGCCCACTATTCCAGCACCTGTTAGCAGTGGGGCGATATTTGCCCCTATTTCACGAAGTATCATAAAGAAAACCATCGTCCATACAAAAATCCGCGTAGATACTACAACCACGTTGAAAAGAGTGTCCGCCCGCTTTTCAACTTCATTGCGAGTCGTGGGGTCTTCATCCTCGAATCGGGAGACGATTTTTCTGCCGATGCTTTTAATCAGCCTGATGAGAATACATGCCCCCAGAATGTATAGCAGGACTCGCAAGCCGCTTGTTGAAAACCATTTAACAACTGCCGCCAATATTTCATTCCAACTAAATTCTATTCCAAACATAAAACCTCCAACTGATCAAGCAGGAATTACAAACCTGCATTGATGGTGTTTTCATAATGATAGGCGATTTTAACGATTTTTCAAGGAAACTCTTCGAGTAATCCTAACTTGACAATACCCCTGTTTTTGCTTTAATTTAGAATGTTTATGAAGTCTTTTCAAGAAGGACGATAATGAAATCTTATAAAAGGGAACTTTGGTTCGAAACCTCCTCGCGTCGCGAGTTTATAAACATTACCCCACAAATAGAAGCTTGCCTCACCGAGAGCGGGATTATCGAGGGGCTTTGCCTTGTCAACGCAATGCATATCACCGCCAGCGTTTTTATCAACGACGACGAGAGCGGTCTGCATCAGGATTTTGAGGTTTGGCTTGAAAAACTCTCACCGGAGAAGCCCTATAATCAATATCGTCATAACAGTTTCGAGGATAACGCCGATGCCCATCTTAAACGCACTGTTATGGGCCGCGAGGTTGTGGTTGCGGTTACAAAGGGCAGGCTCGATTTTGGGCCGTGGGAGCAGATTTTCTACGGCGAATTCGACGGAATGCGCAGGAAGAGGGTTTTAGTAAAGATTATCGGTGAATGATGTTCTTTCGATCGAATCGAGTCGAAAGTTATTAAACGAGGTGAAAATGCCGGAAATTGAATGGTTCCATCCAAAAACTCTATCTGAGGCTTTATGCAGTATCAAAGAGAAATCGGCAGTCCCCCATGCCGGCGGAACAGGCCTTCTCATGGGCGGCTTGAAGCGCCATGTTTTAGTGGATTTAAGAGGTTTAGGGCTTCGATATATTCAAGAGAAAGCTAATTGTTACGAAATCGGTGCTATGACAACCTATACCGATTGCTCAAAAGCCTTGCCTCGCGAAAACATACTCGCAATCGCACTGGGACAAGCCGCATCCACACCGCTTCGAAACAGAATCACAATCGGCGGAAGTGTGGCAATTGCGCCTATGTGGTCGGATTCTACAGGCCCACTAATAACATTGGGAGCGAGGTTGAAACTCGCCGGAGATGACAGCCGAGTGCCCATCGAAGAGTATTTGCGTGAATTGGAGTATCGCAAAGCGAGCATCATCGAGTTTATTGAATTGCCCAAAATTGGTGGGGCTGGCTATTACCATCGCGAAACTCGCACCAGTTTCGATTATCCGATGTTCACACTATCGGCTTTCGCCGGCGGAACCTCACCAAGAGTAGTTGTTACAGGCGTCAGGGGCAAATTCTCGAGACTCGATTTAGCAGAAAAAGCTCTTACTGGCGAATTATCCATCGATGAAGCAGTAAAAAACATAAGACTGGAATTCCCGTCGAAAATGCAGGCAAGCGCGGAATATCTTGCAGAAATTGCCGTCGTCGAAATCCGCAGATGCTTAAACAAGCTTGTTGGAGGGCAAAGATGAGAGGTATTTTCTTCATAGACGGGATAGAGCACGAAGTTGAATTTCAGGGCGATGTTACCCTGCTTGAATTACTGCGCGAAGCTGGTCACACCGATGTCAAGGCTGGTTGCCACACAGGAGAATGCGGAGCTTGTGTCGTTCTTCTCGACGGCGAGCTTGTGAATTCCTGTCAGGTGCTCGCTGGAAGCTGTATCGGCGCAAAGGTGTTAACGGTAAAGGCAATCGGCGATCTTCACAATCCCCATCCGATTCAAAAAGCGCTGGTCGATGTCGGAGCTGTTCAATGTGGATTCTGCACTCCGGGTATAGTGCTGGCGGCTTATGTTCTTCTCAAAGACAATCCGAATCCCACAGACGACGAAATCAAAACCGCTCTGGACGGTAATTTGTGCCGATGCACAGGCTATGTGAAGATTATCGAGGGTGTTCAACTTGCGGCGAAAAGGATGAATGACAATGCGTAATTTTAATAATATCGGTAAAAATGTCAGAAAGATAGACTCACTTTCTTTGGCGACTGGTGCAGAGAGATTTGTCGATGATTTTTCTATAGATAACCCATTGCATATTAAGCTGTTATATTCTCCGCACGCCCACGCGGTAATTAAATCGATAGACACATCGAAAGCCGAGGCAACCGAAGGTGTCGCTCTCGTCCTCGACTACCGCAACACGCCGGACGCCCTTCATACAACCGCTGGACAGGGTTTTCCGGAACCATCGCCCTATGACACACGAATTTTTGACAAAAAGGTCCGTTTTGTCGGCGACAGAGTGGCTCTGGTGGCGGCTGAAACTGAAGAAATTGCCGAGGAAGCTATCGCGAAAATCGAGGTTGAATACGAAATTCTCGAACCAATTTTCGACCCCGAACACGCTTTGGATGATGACGCTCCCAAACTCCACGGCGGAGACGCTTATGCGCCGATTCCAGTTGAGTATGACCCTTCCCGAAATCTTGCCGCAAAGGTTGAGATGTCTTTCGGCAACCTCGAAAAAGGCTTTACGGAAAGCGATATGAAGTTCGATATAACCGTGCGCACTCAGTATGCCTCTCATTGCGCAATCGAGCCACATGGCGCTTTTGGAGTTATCGATGAACGCGGCAGAATGGTCATCTACACCGCAACACAGGTGCCTTTTCATGCCCGGCGAATCGTCGCCCGAACTTTGGACATTCCCATTCGTGATATTCGCGTTGTGAAACCGCGTATCGGCGGGGGTTTCGGCGGCAAACAGGAGGTTTTCCTCGAACAGCTCGTTGGGCTGGTAACATGGCGAACAAAACGTTCTACAAAGATAATCCTCACCCGCGAAGAGGTTTTCGCCAACGCCCGAACACGCCATCCAATGCGCACTCGAATGCGTGTCGGGGCAAAAGCAGACGGCGAAATTACCACTATCGACCTCGACTGCCTTATGAACACCGGCGCATACGGCTCTCATGCTCTAACAGTGCTTTCAAACGCCGGCGGCAAGGTTTTGCCTCTGCTAAACAAAGTTGAAAATGTCCATTTTTTGGGACAATCGGTTTATACGAACCTGCCTGTGGGTGGCGCATATCGCGGTTATGGCGCGACACAGTCCTATTTTGCATATAATCAAGTCATCGACATGGTGGCGCGTGCCGCAAATGTCGATGTGTTGGACTTTTTTAAAAAATGGGCAATCAAGACGGGCGAAACATCGGAGGTTTTCAGAGTTCTCGGTGAAGGCAAAGAGGGGGTTGCTCAAATAATCCGCTCCTGCGGGCTTGAAGAGTGTATCGACAAGGGCGCGAAGGCCATCGGCTGGAGCGATAAACGCGGAAAGCACATTCGCAACGGCGATAAAATCAAAGGTGTCGGCGTCGCATGTGCGATGCAAGGATCCGGCATCCCAAAAATCGACATGGGCGCGGCCTCGATGAAAATGAACGAGGACGGAAGTTTCAATTTATATATCGGTGCAACCGACATCGGCACAGGATCGGATACGATAATGGCGCAGATTGCGGGCGAGGTGCTCGGGATTTCCCCCGAGAAATTTATCGTCCTGTCGAGCGACACCGACCTAACTCCTTTCGACGTTGGCGCTTACGCCAGTTCCACAACCTATATTTCCGGCGAAGCGGTTCGCAAATGCGCAATCGAGATTGCCAAACAGATTAAAGCTGTCGGAGCGGAAATGCTTGACATTCCAATCGAAGAGGCCGAGATCGAAAATGGTCGCGTTTTCCTCGCAAACACAGATAAATCAGTGAGTTACGAAGAGATTTGCTATCACGCGATGTATTCACACAATCAGCATCAAATTGCGGCATACGCATCACATTTCGCAGATGAGTCTCCTCCCCCTTTCTTTGCTCAGTTTGCCGAAGTCGATGTCGATATCGCGACCGGACGAATAATCCCAATCAAATTTGTTTCTGCGGTGGATTGTGGACAACCGCTTAACCCGCGTCTCGCCGAAGGTCAGGTCGAAGGCGCAGTCGTAAATGGCATTGCCTACGCCCTTTGGGAAGAATATATATTCTCTTCGAAAGGCAAAATGATGAATCCACGCTTCTGGGATTATAAAATTTACAATACCCGCGATTTGCCCGAAATGGTAACTATTCTTGCTGATTCTTATGAGGAAACAGGGCCTTTCGGTGCGAAATCGGTGGGTGAAATCGCGATAAATGGCCCGATTCCGGCAATAGCAAACGCCGTTTTCGATGCTGTTGGAGTGCGGTTGTTCGAGACTCCTTTCACCCCGGAACGTGTCTATAAAAGGCTTCGCGAGGAGGGGATAATCGAATAGTGTTATGCGATGCCGAAATAGTTTTGCGCGGCGGTAAAGTTGCTCTACCTGGGTGCAACCATTTCGAAGAGACCGATATCGCAGTCGAGAAGGGCGTTATTGTCGATATTGGTGGCGCTTTTTCCGGCCAAACCGAAGTCGATTTGCGCGGCCTAATCGTCCTTCCCGGCGGAATCGACCCGCATGTCCATTTTAATGATCCGGGATTCACCTCTCGCGAGAATTTTTACACGGGCAGTTGCGCGGCGGCTTCTGGCGGCATAACCACTGTGATCGACATGCCTTGCACATCGATTCCAGCCGTGACAAATGCTGATAATTTGAAGCATAAACTCGACTTAGTAAGTAAAGTATCTATTGTCGATTTTGGTTTTTTTGGCGGTGTATGTGCGCAGATGTTCGATAATGATTTCGAAGCTGATATGGAGTCCATCGCCCACGATGTTCTCGGTTTTAAAGCCTATTTCTTGTCTGGCATGAAAAGTTTCGGTCAACTCGATCACTTTCAGTATGAAAGAGTTTTAAAAAAAGCTCGTAAACTAAATCTGCCGGTTTTGCTTCACGCTGAAGACCCAAGTTACGTGAATTCGGCCACTGATTTCTATCGTAAACGAGGTTCTTCGCCTAAAGATTACTATTTTTCGCGACCGGAAATCGCCGAGGTTTTGGCAATCGAATCGGCTGTTCAGTTAGCGAAGAAAACGGCATCAAAACTACACATAGTGCACATTTCATCGTCCAAAAGCGCTAAATTAGTTCAAGACGAGCATATTTCATGCGAGACAGCGCCACATTATCTCGCCTTTGATCTCGACGATTTCATGAGAATAGGTTCTCCACTAAAAGTCAATCCACCTATAAAATCAAAGGGGAACTCAGAAGCCCTATGGGAAATGCTTTCTGGAGGTATGATCGATTTCGTGGCTTCAGACCACGCCCCGTGCACAACCGATGAAAAAAACACCGGCTCTATATGGACGGATTATTCTGGCATTCCCGGCGTTGGAACGCTTTTACCATACATGTTTTCGGAAGGTTTTACGAAAAGTCGCGTTTCGCTTTCTCAATTGACAAGATCGACTTCGCAATCCCCCGCCGAGCGCTATGGAATAAGCGACCGAAAAGGTTCGATAGAAGTCGGCAAAGATGCAGATTTCGCCGTTTTCGATCCTGTCAAGAAATGGAGGGTCATAGGCGCGGATTCTCTTTCCAAGGGTAAAATTACCCCCTTCGAGGGCATGGAGTTTGCTGGACAAGTTGTTAAAACAATTCGTCGCGGCGAATTAATCTACGACTCCCAAAAGGGGATTGTGACACAACCCGGAACTGGCGTATTTATTCGTAAGCGATTATGATTAAAGAAGATAGATATATTATCGGCAACGGTATTTTGACCGATGGCGTCGAGATTTTCTTCGATAGAGGCGCAGTTCTGATAAACGAAGGCAAAATCGTTAAAATCGGCACACTCGAGGACATATCAGAACCAGACCTCGAATGTATAGATGTCGGCGGACGCCTTATTTTACCGGGTTTACTCAACGCCCATCATCATTTCTATTCAGCCTTTTCAACCGGGATTGCGCCCCTCGAGCAACCATCCAATTTTCTTGGAATCCTCGAAAATCTCTGGTGGCCTTGGGATGAGGCTTTGGACGAGGAAACCATATATTATTCAGCTCTTGTTACGGGGATGGATTGCCTCAGAAATGGCGTAACTACGGTTTTCGACCACCATGCTTCCATGAATTGTGTTCAGGGTAGCCTCGATGCGATTGCTTCGGCATGTCGAGAGTTGGGAATTCGAGGGCTTTTGTGCTTCGAGACTTCGGATAGAATGGGCTCAGATGCTGTGGAAAAGCATATTACAGAGAATGTTGAATTTTACATGAAGCATAAAAACAATAATTACATTCAAGGCTGTTTTGGTTTACACGCAAATATTACCCTTTCAGATAATACCCTGCGAAAAATCGCAAATGCGATACCTCCTGAAATGCCTATTCATGCGCACTGCGGCGAGGATTCAACCGACCTCGAATTCTGTAAAAACATAGGCTATTGCGGCCCAATTCATCGTCTCGACTCCTTTGGCTTGCTTGATGATAGTTCGATTCTCGCCCATTGTATTCATTTGAGCGATATAGACATAGCTATAATTAAAGATCACGGCCTTATCGTCGCGAATAATTCTGAATCCAATGCGAACAACAGAGTCGGGAAGATGAAACTTAGGGAATTTTCTTATGTTCTCGGCACGGATGGCATGACAAGCGAAATGGTTAGCACCCTCCGATCCCACTATTTACTACATTCTGAAGATGAAATCGGCTTCGAGGAACTCAAAAAGGTCTTTTTCGAAAGTAGATATCTTGCTCAACAAAAGTTCTTCCCAACCACTGGAAGCCTCTCTCCCGGAGCATCTGCGGACATTGCGGTTCTTGATTATGCGCCATTGACGCCTATCAACATCGAAAACTTACTTGGACACCTCATTTTCGGTGCGAAATCCGCAAAAGCCTATATAACCGTCATCGAAGGGGACATTGTCTATCGAGAGGGCGAGTTCACGGCAATCGATGAGGAAGACATCCAAAACAAAGCTCGCGAAGCCGCAAAGAAACAAATTCGGAGATATTATGGTTGATTTAAGAACAAACATTGCTGGAATCGAGCTTCGTAATCCGGTGTTGCCTGCGGCTGGACCGAATGTTAAGGATGCCTCTGCGATGTTTTCCGCGTGGGATTCTGGCGCGGGAGGTATTGTCTCGAAAACAGTTTCGGTAAAACCTGCCGATGACAAACGACCCACTATACGCAGAACAATTTGCTCTGGCATTGTCAATTGTGAAACATGGTCGGAAACTCCGCTGGTAACTTTTCTTGGCGATTTACATAAGGTCAAATCCGCCGGATGTCCGCTTATTGCATCTATAGGTTATAAACCGAATGAAGTTCGGGAGTTAGGCCAAATCATCGAAAAGGAGATATCTCCGGATGGTTTCGAGTTCTCGGTTCATTATGTTGGACACCGCACAGAGCCTATTGTCGAAGTGGCAAGCGCATTACGCGAGACCGTCGATAAACCGATTTTCATGAAAGTTTCTCCGAATTTTCTCGACATTCCAGAGCTAATAAAGGCCGTGTTGCCCTTCGTTGACGGTTTTGCGGCAATAAATTCTTTCGGACCTGTGCTCGATTTCGATGTTGAGAATCCAATCCCACGTCTCGGCTCAGATTACGGTCAAGGCTGGATTTCCGGCCCGACAATATTGCCTATTGCTCTTAGAATAATCTATCAAATATCTACTATTACCGACAAGCCAATAATCGGTATCGGCGGAGTCGAAAAGGGGATAGATGCTGTGAAAATGCTCATGGCTGGTGCCTCTGCGGTTGGAATCTGTAGCGGCGCGATAAAATCCGGTCACCAAATTTACGGCAAAGTGTCAAATGAAATTGGAGATTGGCTTAACGAGCACGGGCAAACATCTGCTGAAGAAATTCGAGGGAGATATTCCCACGAATTGGCTCATAGAAGAACTTTCAGCAAAATACCTGTAAATTTTGTCGATAGGGAAAAATGCGTTGGATGCGGCGCATGTCTCTCAAAATGCCTTCAGTGTGCTATTTTGATGGATGACAACAAGGCCGCAGTCGAATCAAAGCGATGCATCGGTTGCGGCTACTGCACCGATTTTTGTCCAAAAGGCGCGTTAACATTGAATTTGAGGTAGAATGGAAAGAAATCGCGAAATTCTTAGTCTTGCAGAAAAATATCGAGATTACACCGCTCGCAATCTCAGCGAAATCGTCAAAATCCCATCCCTGAGCGGAGAAGAGGGCGATGTCGTATCGAAGATCGCCGAAATGTGCATCGAAGCCGGTTTCGACGAGGTGCGAATCGACGGTCTTGGAAATCTTATAGGCCGTGTCGGCTTCGGACCGCGAGTTATTGCTGTAGATGCTCATATCGACACGGTTGATACGGGGGATTTGTCCCAATGGGACTTCGACCCTTTCTGCGGGGAAATCCGCAATGGCAATGTTTTGGGGCGCGGGACAGTCGATCAATCCGGCGGTGCGGCTTCGATGATTACTGCGGGCAAAATTCTCAAAGAAATCGCCTACGACAGCGAATTCTCAGTGCTTTTCACATTTACAGTAATGGAAGAGGATTGCGACGGCCTTTGCTGGAACTACATCATCGAAAAAGAGGGCATTCGGCCGGAGGCGGTAATTATTACAGAACCCACTAATTTAGGACTTTACAGGGGTCATCGTGGCAGAATGGAAATCGAATGCTATTTTTCAGGGCTTTCCTGCCACGGAAGTGCTCCGGAACGAGGTGATAACGCTATTTATAAAGCTTCCCGCGCGGCATTACAGATCGAGAAGCTTAATGAGCGACTTTGCGTCGACGATTTTCTTGGCAAAGGCACCATCACTGCAACAATGATAGAGTCGCAAAGCCCTTCCTTATGCGCCGTTGCGGACTATGCACATTTTCATCTCGATAGACGGCTAACCTGGGGCGAAACAAAGGAGAGTGCGATCTCTGAAATTCGCGAGGCGATAGGTATCGAGGCCAAAGTCGAAGTGCCGACCTACCGCAAACCCAGTTATAGAGGCACTGTCTTCGAAATGGAAAAATATTTCCCCACATGGAAAATTCCTGAGGATAACGAATATATGCGTGCCGGAGTTGATTGCTATAAAGGACTTTACGGGGATAACCCGTATATCGATAAATGGACTTTCTCGACCAACGGTATCGCAATCTGCGGCAAACATGGAATTCCCTGTATAGGCTTTGGTCCGGGGAATGAAATTTACGCTCATGCACCTAATGAGGCTGTGCCAATCGACCATCTGGTAAGGGCTTCCGCCTTCTATGCCCTTTACCCAATAACAATAAAAGGAGAATAATGAGTAGTCTAAAGGGCAAGCATTTAATCACCTTCGATGATTGGACTAAGGAAGAGATCGACGAGGTGCTTGAGGCGAGTAGCGAGCTGAAACGTAAACGTTACGCAAAGGAGATAACTAACTATCTCATTAATCAAACGCTTTTTATGATATTCTTCGAACAATCTACTCGAACTCGCAACTCTATGGAGGCCGCTATGACTCAGTTAGGCGGTCACGCTCACGATCTCAACGCAGGGAAAATGCAGATTTCTCATGGCGAAACTCCGCGGGATACGGCCGAAGTGCTTTCTCGAATGGGGGAAGTTATCGCGATAAGAAATTGTTTTTATAATATTGGTAATAAGTATCTCAATGACATTGCGGACAATTCAAATGTTCCACTTATTTCTATGCAAGACGATGTTTATCATCCTTTGCAGGCTATTGCAGACTTGATGACAATCCAGGAACATTTCGGCACGAATCTGCGTGGATTGAAAGTTGGTATCTGTTGGGCATACGCCACCAGTCATGCAAAACCACTCTCTGTCCCTCAATCGCAGATACTTCTTTTCCCACGATACGGCATGGACATTCATTTAATTCACCCGATAGACTTTCCATTGCAGAATGACATTATGAATAAGTCCTATGTTAATGCCGAATCGAATGGCAGTAAAATAAAGGTATTCAATGACATGGAAGAAGGTCTGAAAGATGTTGACATTGTAATACCAAAAAACTGGGGCGGCTTCGGATATTTCGATAATTTCGTTGACGACGAAGAGCATCGTGCAAAAATGCAGACTAACCTCGAAAAACATCGAGACTGGATTCTTGACGAACGCCGTTACGCTCTCACTGCAAAGGGTTGCAAGATAATGCATGCACTTCCTGCCGACCGCAACAAAGAGGTTGTTGACAGCGTTCTCGATTCCGAGAATTCAATTATCTACGACGAGGCGGAAAACCGCCTGCATACAAGCAAGGGCCTGCTCTGGAAACTTCTCGGGTAGTCATGTTGAATTTTTCATACAAATGCACTGAATGCGGCCGCGAATACCCTATTTCACCGGATTTGATGGTGTGCCCTTCCTGCGAGGCTAATCAAAAAGCGAACGAGCCGCTTCGAGGCACACTTGAAATGGCCATAGAGGGACATTTGCCAGATGGCTGGGACGCTCTAGACCTTTTGCCCGTGTCACGCGAATACTATCCTGATATTCCGGTTGGAAACACGCCATTGTGGGCACCAGCGCGGCTGAGACAGTTGACAGGATATAATAATCTTTTTCTCAAAGATGATACATGCGAGCCGACATTTTCCTACAAAGACCGCGCATCCTTTCTCGTTGCGGCTTTTTGCAGGCAACATGGCATCCATGAAGTCGCGGTCGCATCGACAGGGAACGCCGCGGCTTCCATGGCCGGAGTCGGTGCGTCGGCGGGCTTGTCCATAACAATATTTGTGCCGAAAAATGCTCCTAAAGCTAAGCTGGTGCAGTGCTTACAGTATGGAAGCCGTTTGATACCGGTCGATGGAATCTACGACGATGCCTTCGATCTTTCATTGAAATACACTCGCAAAACAAAGGCACTAAGCAGAAACACGGCCTATAATCCATTGACAATTGAGGGCAAAAAGACTGCCGCTATCGAGATATTTCGTCAACTTGGTAAAGCACCCGATTATGTTTTCATCCCAACCGGCGACGGTGTCATCTTAGCCGGCATTTATAAGGGTTTCCACGATTTGATGCAATTCGGTCTTATCGACAAAATACCAATTATGGTCGCAGTGCAGTCTTCTGGAAGCCCAAACCTCTGTAAAGCTTTCGAGAAAGGTAATTTCGCGTCGCCGGTGCCGTCGAAAACTGTAGCAGATTCGATTTCGGTCGATGTGCCCCGATGCGGCTATCTCGCATTGAAAAATCTTCGTGAATATGGCGGGATGTGCATCTGTGTTCCCGATGAGGGCATTCTTCGGGCGCAACTCGAGTTATCATATAATACTGGGCTTTTCTGTGAACCGGCCGCGGCATCGGCATATGGGGGATTTCTCGAAGGAAAAGAAAAATTCGAAATCGGAAAAAATGCCTGTATAGTCCTGATGATTACAGGTAGCGGATTGAAAGATATCGATGCGGCATCGAAGATATTGCCAGAACTTCCTAAGCCAATTAAGTCATTGGATGATTTAGTATTATGAAAACTGGAGAAAACATGATTAACTTGACAATCAACGAAGAACAGCACGCGAGAACTGTCGAGAGATGTCGCGAGAGGGGTATAATCGTGCCAACTTTCGCGCAAATGAAGGACCCCGGGCAAATTCCGGGATGGATCGTTGACGAACTCGCTAAAATCGGCCTTTGGGATATTCATCCACGGAACCTCTTTCGTGTAACATGGAAAAACGAGCCAAATGTTTTCGGGGGCGGTTTTGGTGGTGTGAATTATCTGAAAATCCCATCTGAGTTGAGCGGAACACCAGCAAATATCATCGGACTCGTCGGAAAATGGTTCCCAACTGGCGCGCACAAGGTCGGCGCAAGCTTCGGATGCCTTGCACCACGGCTCATAACAGGCCAATTCGACCCAACATCACAAAAAGCGGTTTGGCCTTCGACCGGCAATTACTGCCGTGGAGGTGCTTATATAGCTAATCTACTGGCATGCGAGTCAATCGCAATTCTTCCCGAAGAGATGTCGCAGGAACGCTTCGAATGGCTTGCAAAAGTTGCCGGTGAGGTCATCGCAACACCCGGATGCGAATCGAATGTAAAGGAAATCTTCGACAAATGTTGGGAACTTCTTGCTGAGCGCAACGATATCGTGATTTTCAACCAATTCGATGAGTTCGGAAACCATATTTGGCATTACGAGATAACCGGAAGCGCTATGGAGGAAGTTATACTCTCCCAAATGCCTAATGGAGGCCGTTTTGCCGGCGTCGTGCTGACTTCCGGATCATCGGGAACAATGGGATGTGGCGATTATCTTAAAGAAGCCTTCCCCACATCGAAGATGGCCGTGGGAGAAGCTTTGCAGTGCCCGACTTTACTTCAAAACGGTTTCGGTGGACATCGAATCGAGGGCATCGGCGACAAACATGTTCCTTGGATACACAATCTTCGCAACACAGATATGGTAATCGCCATCGACGACGACCACTCTATGCGCCTAACAAGGTTATTCAACGAGCCGATCGGCCGTGAATATCTTATAGAACAGGGCTTGTCGGATGACTTCGTCTCAAAGCTCGATTTACTGGGCATTTCCGGAATCGCAAACATGTTGGGTGCAATCAAATTCGCGAAATATTATGAACTTGATGGCAATGATTTCGTGATGACCGTGTTCACCGATTCAATGGAACTTTATGGCTCACGCCTGCGTGAACTTCGCGAAAAACACGGCGAATACAATCGGGAAAAAGCCGCCCGTGATTTCGAGATACTTATGTCGCAAACGACCGACAATATGCTCGAACTTGGGCACAATGACCGCAAGCGAATCCATAACCTCAAGTATTACACATGGATAGAACAGCAACGCAAAGAACTCGACGAGCTTAACGCCCAGTGGTTCGACCGCGAATATTGGGCGCGTTACCATCAGATGGTGCCGAAAATCGACGCTCTTATCGAAGAATTCAACGACAGGGTGGGGCTTTTATGATCCATCTGAAAAATTGCTTTCGCATCGCAACTTTTAACGATAATGGCGATGAGTTTTCCAATAAAGACATCCTTATCGATAACGGCTTGATAAAGCGTATAGATTCGGGAATCGAGCTTACTACGGAGGAAGCCGCAAACGCAAGAATCATCGATTGTAGCGGTTTCCTCGTTATACCCGGATTGGTTAACTGCCATCATCATTTCTATCAGACCCTCACGCGCAATATTCCCGGTGCTCAGGACGCCAAACTATTCGACTGGTTAAGGCATTTATACCCGATCTGGGCGCGCCTCGATGAAGAGGCTGTATATTACTCGACCCTACTCGCTTGCGCCGAGCTTCTTAAAACTGGTGCGACCACAACTGCTGACCATCTTTATCTATATCCAAGAGGATTTAAGGGCGATATGACCGCGATTCAGTTCGAGGCCGCCGATAAACTCGGAATCCGTTTCTCCCCCACTCGTGGCTCTATGACGCTCAGTGAAAAGGATGGCGGGCTTCCGCCAAATCATGTCGTTCAGAACCCCGATGAGGTGATTTCCGATATGCGCCGTGTCATTGAGAGGTTCCACGACGATTCGCCCCATGCGATGCATAAAATCGCTCTCGCTCCTTGCTCACCATTCTCTGTCGATGAGGAGGTCATGGTCGAAACAGCGAAATTAGCCCGCGAATACGGTGTAGTTATGCATACTCATCTCGTTGAAACACTTGACGAAGAGAATTTTTGCATTGAAAAATATAATCGCCGACCGTTAAGACTTATGGAGGACTGGGGTTGGGTTGGCAAGGATGTCTATTTCGCGCATGGCATTTATTTCACCGATGATGAGCTTGAGATACTTCACGAAACACGCACCGGAATTTGCCACTGCCCGACCTCGAACATGCGCCTCGGCTCGGGAGTCGCAAGGATAAAGGAAATGCGAGAACTGGGCATTCGACTATGCCTCGGTGTCGATGGCTCGGCGTCGAACGACAGCTCGGACATACTTGGCGAGGCTCGAAATGCCCTTCTCCTTCAACGGGTCAAATACGGTTCTGATGCCCTCGGGGCACGCGAAGTCCTTCATATGGCAATCCGTGGTGGCGCAGATATCCTCGGTTTCGAGGGAATTGGGCAAATCGAGGCAGGTTTCGCGGCAGATTTGGCAATTTTCGATATGAACGCGCTTCAGTATGCCGGCGCGCTTTCTGACCCAGTCGCGGCTATAATATTTTCGGGCTTCTGTCATCAAACGGTATTTACGATTGTCAACGGCCAAATCGTCGTCGAAAAGGGCGTATTAAAAGGTCTCGATGAAAAAGAGATCATCGACAGTGCAAATAAAGCCTCCGCGAGAATGATCGGCATCGGTTAGTTATTGACCTCGCTTCAACCTTTAATTATAGTGCATTTCAGTGTGGAAAACCGCTATCAATCCATTGATCTCGCCTAACACGCCAATAGAGGAACTTAAAGATGTCGGCGAAGCCAGAGCTAAGATTTTGCGCAACAATGAAATAGCCACATTAGCCGATATACTTCTCGATTTCCCGAAACGCTATATTCACCGCAAAACCGCAGTGCCAATCTCCACAGTCGAAGAGGGCACTTTCACGACCATCCTCGGCTTAGTGCGTGGCGTAAGTTTCAATCGCAAAGGGCGCACAGGAACGCTTACAGTCAATGTTTGCGACGAAAGCGGCAAAGCGCGGCTCATCTTCTTCAAATCGCCAGGATGGCGAGCCGCACAGTTCGAACTTGGAAAGGAAGTTCTAATCTGGGGCGATACTATTTTTCGCGATGGGAAACTCGAGTTTCACCATCCCGATTACGAATTCAGCTCTGAGGGCGACAGTCGTGTAATACCTGTATATAGGGTCTTGGAGGATGATGAAGGCGGAAAAATCGGTCAAATACTCCACTCGAAACTTGTGAAAAACGCCCTCGACTTTGTAAAGTTCGCTCCAGATTTAATTCCTGAAGATATTCTCCGGCAAATTGGCCTCTCTGGCCTTAGAGAAACAATCGAACGGCTACATTTCCCCAAATGTTATGCTGACGTTGAAAATGCAAGATCGCGGTTGGCCTTCGACGAGATGTTTCTACTACAAACAATCTTCGCGAAACGGCGATTTGAAGCACACAACGACAAATCTACCCCAATTGTAACACCTTCGAAAAAATTTGCGGCGGTGAAGCGAAATCTTCCATTCGAACTTACGCACGGGCAAAATGAAGCTCTTTCCGCTATTGTGGAAAATCTTGCAAGCCCCGGACGCTCTTCGATCCTGCTTTCGGGCGATGTCGGTTCCGGAAAGACCGTTCTTGCAATGCTTGCGGCTGTTGCCACTGCAGATTCCGGGTGTCAGAGCGCATTGATCGTCCCAAGCCTTCTTGTGGCTCGTCAGCACGCCGACACAATCGCGAATTTGGCAAACTGTGCGGGTATCAGGGTCGGGCTATTGACCGGAGAATCGCAATCAGATGAGCTTAGAAGAGCGCTTAAATGTGGCGATATCGATATTGTGGTCGGCACTCAAGCGCTTCTATCTGAACACTTGGCCTTTAAAAAGCTCGGACTTGTTATAATTGACGAACAGCATCTTATGGGTGTTTTACAGAGACTCGAACTTCCGAAACGCGAAGGTGCGCACGTCATTATGCTCTCCGCAACCCCAATACCGCGCTCGACGGCACTCGCCCTTTTCGGCGATTTGGATTTGGTCGAGCTTCGTGAATATCCGAAAACACGAACCGGCACACGAACCTACCTTCGCGGTGAATCTGCCAGAAATGCGGTTTGGGACTTCATTGAAGGGCGTATTTCGGCAGGTGAGCGAGCCTTCGTCGTCTATCCGCGAATCGAGGGCGAGGATTTTTCAGCGCTCGAATTCGGTTTTGGAAAACTATGCGAAAGATTCGGCGATAAGGTCGGTTTCGTGCACGGCGGTCTCGACGAAAGAGATAAACACAAAGCTATCGAAGCTTTTAGAACCGGCAATACTCCCATCCTCTCCGCAACAACGGTCATAAGTGTTGGAATCGATGTCCCCGAGGCGACCGTTATGCTTGTCGAACACGCGGACAGATTTGGATTAGCCCAACTTCACCAGCTTCGTGGAAGAGTTGGGCGCGCAGAAAAGGCCGGATACTGCATTTTAATGTGCACAACTCCGCGCGAAAGCCGCTCATTAAAGCGCTTGAAATCTCTCGCTTCGACCAAAGACGGTTTTGAGATAG
The DNA here is from genome assembly GCA_964459995.1 of uncultured bacterium. Taxonomy (GTDB): domain Bacteria; phylum UBP14; class UBA6098; order UBA6098; family UBA6098; genus CAZSHG01. The sequence continues at coordinate 22,489 of CAYWOR010000018.1, forward strand.
CCAAAATCGACCTCGAAGAACGTCGTGAAGGGGAATTATTGAATATAGCCCAATCGGGAAAAAATAACCTCTGTTTTGCGGATCCAATAAAAATGCCGGAGCTTGTGGAAACCGCTCGAAACGCGGCGCTTGAAGTAATCAAAGAAGATCCATTGCTGAAATTACATAAAAACACTGGACTAAAACGCAGTCTCGATTATATTTACTGCGCAGGGGTTGTTGTCGAATTTGGAGCTTAGCATCCACTATTATGCCTAATCTACACGAAGAAAAACCGCAAGAGCTACTCAACGAGGACAAAGGAAAATCCCTCGAAGAGTTGAGAAAACTCGCCTTTACGGACGAATTAACCGGCCTTATGAACCGGAGATTCCTCCGCAACAGGCTTCCTGTTTATATCGAAAAAGCGCTTTCAAAATCGAGCGAGATCACTCTTTCGATCCTCGATTTGGACGGCTTCAAATCGGTAAATGATACATACGGTCATCTTGCGGGCGACCATCTTCTAAAAGCCTTCGCGCGGCTTCTGAAATCTTCGATCGGCCCAAACGCAATCCCAATAAGGTTTGCGGGTGATGAGTTCGTAGCGATATTCTTTAACAAGGATAAAATCGCCACAAAATCAATTCTCGATGGTTTGCTCGACAACCTCCACGGAAACCCAATCACAGTTGCAGAAGGCGAGAGCGTAAAAATTGCAGTCAGTGCGGGGATTGCTAATTATCCCTCCGACGCCCACAATTACGAGGATCTTTTCCGTCGTGCGGACGAAGCCCTTTATTTCGCGAAAGATATAGGGAAAAATAGGGTGGTGATATATCCGGACGAGGGAAAACTCGTCGCACCCGGCAATATTTCAACCATGTTCCCTGTCAGCCGAACTATCGGTTTTGAGGATATCGAAAAGGAATTAAGCCTCCTGACATATAACCGGTTGGTTACCGATGAAATCGAACCGGAGTTTCCGATTGTTTTCGGCCCTCGCGGAAGCGGCAAGACAAGATTGCTGAACGAGCTATGCAAAATGGCCGCTACCAAAGGCCGAAGAATAATCTGCCTTCAGAGTGCGCATGGAAACGAAAAACCCTATTTCGCCCTGATAAGCGCTTTCGGCGAAGCGCTTCGAGCGGATATCAATCTCATGCGCGAAATTGCGAAAGAATTATCAAATGAGGAACTCGTCGCAATCGGTGAGGATATACCTGAGCTTAGAGACTTCGCCGGAATGTCAAACGTCGAAGAAAAGGAATCCTCGGAAAATACTATGATTTTCCGGGCACTCAATGTTGTCCTTTTCGGATTGTTAAGGGGTAACCGTTCGTTGATGGTAATCGACGACGCCAACGAAATCGATCAAGTTACGCTTGAGTTCCTCGATTCATTCTTAGCGGAATTCCCCGGAAGCCAGCTCGATCTTGTTTTTACGTTGGTTTCAGATACACCTGAACAGAAAGAACAAAACGCGTCTTATCTGCTCGGCTGTATGTCGAGATTTGCACAGATGGCCACAGTTACAAGCCTCGACATGCCTCTTTTCAGAAAGCCCGACATAGCCTCGATGATAGCCGAAATTACGGGGCTTCGCGAAATTCCCGGGAATCTTTTGGATATTCTTCTCGATAGGTCTCATGGGAATCCGCAATTCATCGAAGAGCTACTTCAATTTGTTATCGAAGCCGGTATCATCGATTACAACGGCACACGATGGGAAATGCGCGAATTTTCGGAAGAGGAGATTCCGAACTCTATCGACGGTATTCTCGAAGAGCGAGCAAAACGTCTCCTAACCGAAGAAAGAGAGATTCTCAAACAGGCATCGGTTTTAGGCCAGACCTTCGATATTCGAGTTCTTGCAACTATTTGCGACAAGAACGAAGCTGAATTACTGAAAGACCTCGAACGTCCAAGAAGAGCTCATATCATTTTTGAGGAGAAGGGGCGCGAAAACGAGTTCTCTTTTCATTCTGTTGCGATGCGCGAGGCTTTCTATTCGACTTTCGACCAGGATTCGCTTAAGGAAGCCCATATTCATGCCGCCGAAATAGAGCTCGACATAAACAAAGGCAACGAAGAGCTTGTGTTCGGTAAGGTCGCGCGGCATTTCCAACAGGCGGGAGAATGGAGAAGTGCGGCGAGAATTATCGCGGCATCCAAAGAAAGATTCGCACGTGCCAAAATCCCCGAAGCCACACGAAGAATGCTTCAAAGAAAGGCTTTCGAGGCGGATATGGCCAAAGAAAGTCCTCTCGAAAAAGAGGATATCGCCAAAGCTGTGAAAGTAGTGCGCTATGTCAAAGTTGCCGCGATGGCTTTGCGGCTGTATCCCCGAGAAAACGAGAATGTGAGTAAGGCGATCGACAAATCCTTCGAGGGCATAACTTCGTTTTTCAGCAAAACTGAAGTTCTGACCTTCTCTGTAGCGGACACCGATGTTTTAATTAATGGGCAAAACCCCGGCCCGGAAGAAAGAGACCCGCGACTCGCGCAGGAATTCCGCCAGATGATATCGCCATATATGCTTCAGGGAATGATTTTCACACGTGGCCTAACCAAAGAAGAACTGGAAAGATTCTTGGCGATTTTTTCCGAGAAGCCCGAGGATGTTGTCGATAAATGGGAAGACATCCTTACAGACAGAGCCCTGCTACATGTTCGGCCGGACAGAAAAATTTACATAGCTCTCGGACAGAGCAAGATCTCCCTCGGAAACGAAGTAATTACAGTCGATACAGCGCAAAAAGACGGCGGTGCCGATTCAAAAGTTGCGCAGGCCGCGCTGGAATCTATCCGCGAGCTTATCGAGGAATTTCATCGCGAAAGCAAGGAACTTCTTGACGCCCTCGAAGCAAAAGATGACTCCAACGAAGAAATTGAAAAGTTAATCGCGTTGCTGGAGAATATCACGGGATACTTCCCTGAAGAGCACAAGGCCGCGCGAAAGAAAGTTATCGAAAATCGTGAAGAATCTAACGTTGGATTTGAGATAGAGCCGGAAGCAAAGGAAGAACTTAAGCTTGCCGAGGCAATTCAGGAAGTTTATACCGAGGAGTTCAAAGCGGCAAGCGCTTCAGAAATTCAAGAATGGATCGCCGACCTTAAAAGTAGCGACCGAATCAGAAAGGCCCGCGCCGCGCAAAGCCTTTTGAGGCAGGGAAAAACCGCACTTAATGCCTGTGCGAATTCAGTTCTTACTGAGGAAGACCCTCAGGCGCGAAGACTTATCGCAACAATTTTGAAAAAAATCGGGAAGTCGGGCGAGCTTCATTTTGCAAGCAGTCTCGCGCATGCACAGAACGATGAAAGTTTGATAAATTTGCTTTCGGTCTCGGATGTTTTCTTTGATAGCAAATCCGTAGGAGATGCAATTGTTTCTGCAATACGTAACCCCAGCAAAGCGGTTCAAAAAGCTACTCTTCAAGCATTAAGCAAATTCCCGGAAGAAACAAAATGCGCCGCTGTCATGATTTCGCTCGCCTCGCCAGATTTTCCAACGAAGGCTCTTGGAATATATCTGATAGGCGCGTTTAAGCTTAAGCGACTTTTGCCGAGCCTTTTGGATATAATCGCTGTCGATTCGATTCGTAACGAAGATAACTTGCCGTTAGCAATAACTGCCACAAGAGCACTCGGTTCTTTCAGTTCGGATACCGTTGTCGATCGGCTCGGAGAACTGATTATCATAGAAAATTATAGTTCTATTCCGGAAAATATTCGAATCGAAAGCATCAAAGCCCTTGTAAAAATTGGTTCTTCAAGGGCAATCTCTATTTTGAAAGATGTTTCTAATGACGTGAATAACCCGCTCTCGGGTGAAGCGCTTAATGCGCTGAAAAGACCCAGCGGAGAATGAAGGTAAAACTATGAGTCTAACAAGAATGGCTTTCAAATTTCTGCCGGAAAAGAGGGCGTTGTCCGGCGACGAAATGCTACCCCATTGGGCGCTGAGAAACTTCGATATGGTCGGAGATTCAATTGTCTCCTTTGTTGGCGATTTTAAGGTTCCGCCGGAGCGATGGGTCGATATCTCCGGAATAATGCGCGGTGGGGTATTCCCAAATTCCGAGATGATGCATATTGTTGTCGAGCATTTCGGATGTGCCCTTCCGGAGGCGGTTTTGCGCCAATATGTCCTTGTGTCGATACTTCAAGAGAAGCTTCTGCACAGAATAAAAACAAACGGACATAATCTTACGAGGCTTGGCGACGACCTTTTCGACGGCGATAAAAGGCTGAGCATCACGGCTGTCGGAAGCACCTTGGTTTCCGCGAAAATTCATATCGGGGTGTTCACAGAATCTCCCGGAATGGGTTATTTCGGACTTACGGAATACGGTGTCGATCCGAAGGAACTCGCCGAGGTCGTCGTATGTCAATATTGCGCGGAGATGCGCCGTCTCGCGGAAAAGGCGTGGAAGGTCAAACCGATTATCTAAGGGGTAACTATGGATGACGAGAAAATAAAGGCAACCGAGAAAAGCATGGTCTTTTTCGATCTGCTTGTGCTTCTGAGGGAATTGGTTAGGTCACAATTAGGTATTGTCGCCGACCCGAAAACCGGCGAACTTCATAAAGACTTAGTTTCCGCGAGAAGGCTTATCGACATGATTGTAGTCCTAAAAGAAAAAACCGAAGAGAACCTTAGCGAGCAGGAGGAAAGAGTTATCGACAACCTGATTTCCGAGCTTCAGATGGCCTATGTCAAAGCGGAAAACTGAGATTGGAGACCGCAATTATGCCGACAAGGGCGATACTAATACTCTGCACGATTGCCTTCACCGCGATTTACGCAATAGGAGAAGATATGCCGGATACGACTCGTTTCGCAGAACGTGATGCGATGGTAACGAAAACCATCGAAAGGCGTGGAGTCGGGGATGAAAAGGTTCTACGCGCGATGCGTGAAGTCAGCCGACATCGCTTCGTCCCCGCTGAATTGCAGAGTTTCGCCTACGACGACAGGCCGCTCCCTATCGGTCTCGAACAGACTATCAGCCAACCCTATATAGTCGCGCTTATGACCGAGCTCGCCGGAATCGATTCCTCCTCGAAAGTGCTCGAAATAGGCACCGGAAGCGGGTATCAAGCGGCCATCCTCGCCGAGATTGTCGATTCGGTTTTTTCGATCGAAATCATCTGCGAGTTGGCGGATCGGGCAACCTCTATTCTCGATACACTTGGATATGATAACATTGCGGTCAAATGTGGGGACGGCTATCGCGGATGGCCGGAACATGCGCCTTTCGATGCTATCATAGTAACTGCCGCCCCTCCGAAAATCCCCGAGCCTCTTGTCGAACAGCTAAAAATCGGCGGAAAGATGGTTATCCCTGTCGGAAATCTATATCAGGAACTGATGACCGTAACAAAGACAGAAGACGGCTCAATAACACAAAGTGTAATTCCGGTTCGTTTCGTCCCTATGACCGGCGAAGCTCAGGAAGAATAATCCTTTGCGGATTCTGAAACTGATATATTATTTGGTTTCGTTTTTCGCGATTGCGATTCTTACGGCGGAAATTTTGTCAAAAAAACTCCCGATGGGCGGGCTAAAAATAGCTCTCGAAAGCACGATAATGATCGTAGAGTATTCAATTGAGTTTTTTGTTTACCAAAACAATACCTACATCGTCACTTTTAGCGCTATATTATTAATGGTCTTACTCTTGTTTCCGGAAAAGAGAACAAACCTTGAGGAATGGAGGCCAAGATGAAAAAACTTCTATTGATTGTTTTAATTCTTTCCACATCCTTCGCCGCAGACAGCCTTAATGTGCGACTTTTGGGTCGTTATACCCCATGTTCGCCATTGGACATAGTCGTCGATGGTTCCACCGCTTATGTCGCGAATTCCAGTGGCGGGCTTATGGTTCTCGATGTCGCGAATCCAGCGGCCATTTCATCGCCGGGGTATGTTTTTCTTCCGGGTGAGGCTACGAGCATTGCCAGAATCGGTGATAATGTCGCGATTGCCTGCTCCGACAGCACAATTCGAATCCTCGATCCATCGAACCCAGCAGACATTAGCATCGTCGGCGAGTTCTCATCGTCAAAAGTGATAGTGAAATGCTTTGTCTCGGGGGACACAATTTTTTCAACCGGAGGTTCGTTCTCGGTTTTTTCCGGGGAAAATCCTTCTTCAATTACACGTTTTGGTGAATTCACTCCTGTTTTCGGAGCTGAAGGGATTTTCGTGAAAACGCCCTACGCCTTTCTTGCCGAGGGCAACTACGGGCTTTCGATAATCGATATATCAAATCCGCATTCGTTATCGAGCTTCGGAAGGTTTTTCGGGCTCGAGGAAAATGTCCGCTCTATTTTCGTGGACAGATGGAACAGGCTTTATATTGGCACTGCCGGCGAGCTTTTAGTCTATCGCATAGAAGGCGTTGACCTAACCCTTTTGGGCAGATGGACAGCGCCATCGGCAGTGAGGGACATCGAAGTGGACGGCAATTACGCCTTCCTCGCCTGCGGAAATTCCGGTCTTCGCGTGCTCGATGTCCAAAATCCCTCGGCGATAACGGAGGTTGGCTATTATGTCCTCGGCTCAGAAATGACCGCGATTCACCTCGATTACCCAAGAGTTTGGCTCGTCGGGCTTTGGGCGAGGGTGAACTGTTTCGACATCTCCCCCTTCGCGAATATCGAGGAGGATATCGCCAAACCGGAGAAAGGTTTTCTTCGGATATTTCCATCCCCATTCAATGCCGAGTGCACTATCGACGGCCCTATTTGCAGAGCCGCCCTCTTCGACATTCACGGCAACAAGGTCGATGAAATCGAGATTCCCGGACAATGGAGACCGAGAGTAAATATTCCATCTGGTATATATTTTCTCCGCGCGATCGATTCCGAATCCATCCCCACCGCTCGAGTCCTGCTGATGAGGTAACCCGTGCGCGGCCTTTATTCAAAGGTCTTTGCGGCGATTCTTTTGGCGATTGCATTTACGACTGCATCTCCGGTGATCCTTTATGGCCCCGAACTCTGTATTTCAGAAATCCTATCCATATCCGCCAAAGACACATCCGAATCTCCCGAAATAACTTTCGATTCGCTTGAAAACTACGTTGTCTCGCACCCTTCGAGGATTAATTCAGGTGGAAAACGTGCTTTCATCTTGCTTTGTGAGGGTCAACTTCTCGAATTGCTCCCAAACTCCCAGATTATAATTTTTCCAAATGAGCGTAGGCTCGAAATCTCATTGGGGGCGGTGTTTGCACACATCGAAGAACCGCCGGCACATTTGTGTTATTTACTAAGTGTCAATTCTACTGAGCTTCGCTATTTCGGCACAGACAGCCTGTTCATTGACACGGAGGATAGTTTCGGTTGGCTTTATGCGGCGGGACAGTTCCAGAAAGGCGATTTCAATCCAACCAAAGATTCATGGGCGAAAAGACAATCGAAAGACGCTTCATATATCTTCCGGAAATACGATGACGGAGACATCCCCGACCCAAAATTCCGCTTTCGTTTCCCAAGCGAAACAGAACCGGTTTTTCGGCACACTTCGCGCGGAAAGGGCGGAATCGCGACATATAAAGAGACGACCTATTATTATGCCGGAATGATTTATCGTGCGAATTTGTGGGAACTCGAATTCGCCTATGACTTTTGGTTCGCCTTTTCCGAGAAAGGCAAATTCTACGACGAAGCTTGGAACGAGTGGAGCGACCTTATCGATCATATACACTATATCGAGCTTTTCAAACCACCCGACCCCTTTTATCTTCGTGCTGGACTGCTTCAGAACATAACTTACGGCAGAGGCCTTCTTGTGTCTAATTACGACAACGCCGTGCTTCTGCCATTCGAGAAAAAAAGCGGACTTCAGTTTAAAATCAAAACCAAGAATTTCAATGCGGATGCTTTCGTGAACGATATTGGATATCCGCGTGTAATTGGCTTGAATACATTCACTCGCAAAGATGATCGGCTTCGTTTTTCGACCACTGTTGTAGCTGACTTAGATATGTATTCGAGCATTCGCGACCGCGACGGAGATTCTTATCCAGACCTCGCCGACCCCGAGCCGGATGTATTTAATTCCCCCTCTGACAGCACGATTATTTCCTCGAATCCACCGAGCCTCGATGATGTTGGAAAGAGGACAATATTCGGTGGTGGTGCGGGATTGGGATACACTTTAATTTCCTTAGGTCGTTTTACGACCGATCTCTCCGGCGAGGGCGCTGTTCTTAGCAATCTTGGCACTGGCTTTTCCGCACCGGAACTCACATTTAGATTCGGCAATGTTTCTATCGGCGGAGGTTTAAACTTCCAAACTCCGGGCTTTTTCGACGGTTTTATAGACGGCAATTACGAAAGGGATAGGGGTTATTTGCTTCAGCATGATGACGGCACCTATGAAATCACCGGCAGAGCGATGCATTTGGCCGAGACAGAAGGCTGGCTTTATGGCTGGAGCAACTTTTTTACATTAAACTATCCTGATTATATCATATTACAAACTTCTTTTCGCGACCTTTATCGGGATGAAACGCGGAATAAACGCCTCGGTATATACTTAAAAAACAAATACCCATGGACACCGTATATTTACAGCTCGGATTTTTTTATCGAACAGAAAAATGTCGAACATCTATTCCAAAAGAAAACCGACGGCCAACAATGGGGTTTTTCGATGCAAATTCGCCCCCACACCACAATCCGAATCAATGTTAGATATCGCGAAAGATACGCCGACGAAAATCTCGACGGTGAAATCACCTCCCGCGAAATAGACCGGAATTTCAACGGCGATGTTGTTGTCCATGGGGATTATTGGCTCAGAAAATATATTGAATGGCGCCGCAAACGTCGCACAGAAAAAATTGCCGAGAAATCCGCGCGGATTCCTGAGCAATAATCCCCCACAGAATACAAAATAGGCGAAATCGCAGATGTGTATTACACCTCAAACTCTATAAATCTGCATGCGTTTCTGCCAAGATCAGTTTTAGCGATATAAAGCGCTTTGTCCGCGCTTTCTATGAGATTATCCGGGCGGATTCCATCTCGAGGGACAACCGTCGAGATTCCGACGCTGATTGTCGCGAACTCGCCGGCTTTATTCTTCTCGTGAGGTATTTCTTTTCTCTCGAACTCGATTCGCATTTCTTCGGCAATCTTGAAGGCTGTTTCACCCTCGGTTTCCGGCAGGATCACCGCGAATTCCTCGCCGCCATATCTCGCGGCGAGAAGTTCCGAGCCTTTGGTGTGCGATTCGAGCACTTCCGCAAGTTTTATCAGACACTCATCGCCGCCGAGATGGCCGTATGTGTCATTGAACAGTTTGAAACAATCGACATCGATAAGAATCAGCGAAAGCGGCTGTTGTTCTTCTGAGAGACGCTCCCACTCGCTAACAAGATACTCGTTGAAAATCCTACGGTTGGCGATTCTGGTAAGGCCGTCGAGATTCGCGAGACGCGAAAGCTCTTTATTAGCCTCACGAAGTTCTTCGGTGCGCTGTTCGACCATTTTTTCGAGATTCTGCGAATACATTTCCAGCTCACTTTTCGCGGCACGAAGTTCCTCGATTGTCCCTTCGAGCCGAAACTCTCTCGCCTCGACTTTGACGAGCATCATCCCGATAGACTCCGCTAATTCGGAAATGTCCGGCGAAATCTCTTCTGCCGATGTCAATTCAAACAGCGTTTCGGTGTCGATCTCGCCGTATTTGCCGGAGGCGATGGCCTGCGAAACGGAGTTTAGTTTTCGTATCAATTCGGTAGATTTTTCGATCAAGATTTCCTCCCGGTGCAATATTATTAAACATAAATTTATTAAAGTTATGAGTCAACGCAATCGAATTTCAGACGAAACGTGAAAACAGTTGCCAAACTCATTATCGGAGTTATCTTAGGAAGAAAGGAGCATTCGAAGGAGAAAAAGATGAAAAACATCGTTTCTGTATTGGGAAAATGGACTTTAGTAGCTCCCGAAGGGCGTATCGACGGGCACACATCGCCAGAGCTTGACTTAGCTTTGAGAGAGATTATCGACGGCGGCGCGAAAAATGTCGCCTTGGATCTCACGGGGGTTGAGTATATGAGCAGTGCGGGTTTGCGTGTGCTTCTGGCGACTTATAAAACTGTCAAAGCACTCGAAGGTGATATGGCGCTTATCTCTCCGAGGGACAATGTCGCCGAGGTTCTCGAAATATCAGGATTTTCGGGTATTTTCAGAATAATCGACAACTCGCAGGGTCTGGATTGAGAATAAGCATACGGACACAGCTTCTGGCGGCGTTAATCCCCGCTATTATTGTCCTATTCGGGCTTGTTGTTTTCATTTCGTTCAAAGACAGCGAAAAAACCGTCCTCGAGCAGATAAATCGCGAAGCTTACGAATTGGCGCGTTCGCATGCGCGCGAATTCGATGTCCTTTTCGAGTCCTCGCGCAAGATAGCCGAATCGCTTACTCTGACCTATTCGACCGCGCCCGCTCTCGATATGGGGCTTGTCGAAAGAGCAATCGTAGAAAATCTTCTAAATAATCCTCAGATTTACGGCTCTACAGCGTCGTTTATCCCCGAATCCACAGACCTTGGGTTTTACGGCCCCTATTATTACCGATCTGGGGACACTATCGCCTTCTCCGATCTCGCCGCACGTGATTACGACTACCGCAAATGGGATTGGTTTATCGGACCTGTTAAGAAACTCGAGCCGGTTTGGAGCGATCTTTATCTCGATGAGGGCGGCGGCGATATTCTAATGGTTACTTATTCGACCCCGATTTTCCGCGAAAGCCGACTTATCGGTGTTGCGACAGTTGATATCGCTCTCGATAATTTAATCCTGCGAATCAAAAAGCTTCAGGAAGAAAAACGAATCGGCGAAACCGGCTATGCCTTTATAATCAGCAGACAGGGACGTTTCATCGCCCATCCGGAGAAGGAAATTCTCTCGGACGAGACAATTTTTCAGCTAACAGAAAAAACAAATGACCCAGACCTGAAAAAACTCGCAGGGCTAATAACCTCGCTCGCACCGAATTTCACCGAAATGCGCGACCCGTTCACAGGCAAACAGGCATGGGTCATCACAACCCATATTGAATCCACCGATTGGACCTTTGTCATCGTGTATCCGCGCGATGAAATTCTCAAGCCTCTTGAAATTCTTCGCAACAAGATCATGCTTTTTGCGGGATTAGTGATTCTGCTGGTTATCACTATAATCCTCGGGCTTTCGAATAGAGTAACCATGCCGATTCGAAGGCTTGTTAAACAGGCCGATGACTACGCGAGGGGGCATTTTAGCGAAAAAATCAACGAAGATATCGGCCCCAGTGAAATACAAAATCTATCCAGCGCCCTAAACAAACTTGGCGATTCAATCACCGAGCAAATCGAAAATGTGCGCCAAACCACCGCTCAGAAAGAGGGTTATCGGCAGGAACTTCTTATCGCCGCGGATATTCAGCAAAGTATCCTCCCGCAAAAAAATCCACCCTTCCCGGAGATAATCGACAGATTAGACCTTTTTGGAATTAACCGCGCCGCGCGCGAGGTCGGCGGGGATTTCTTCGACTACTTCGATATCCCCGGCGGAAGGATTGGGTTCGTTATCGCCGATGTTTCCGATAAGGGCGCGCCATCGAGCATCTTCATGGCGATGACGAGAATTCTCATTCGTGAAATCGCCGAACGCGGGCTTCATCCGGCGGAAATCCTGCGAAGAGCGAATTACATGCTCGCTAAAGACAACAGCTCAGCGATGTTCGTTACGGCCATCTATGGCGATTATGACCCCGATAGCGGCAAACTTAGGCTCGCCAGCGCGGGACATAACCCGCCTTTAATCATTAACAGCGGAGGCATTCGCGAGATTAAACTTCCGGTTAGCCTTCCATTGGGGGCATTACAGAATATTCAGTTTGAGCAAGCTGAAATAATGCTTGCGATCGGTGAAACACTATTCCTCTACACCGACGGCATCACCGAGGCTTTCTGCGGTGAAAAGGCATATGGCATGGATCGACTCGCGGCAACTATCAGCAAACGCACATGGGATTCTGCCCAAAGTCTCGCCGAGACTATCTTAGAGGATATCGATAAATTCTGTCCCCCCGAAGAGCAAGCGGACGACATCACCATGGTCGTCCTAAGGAATATCGGCTCAGCGATGGAGCACAAAACACGGACATCCTGCATCGACAACGCGGTTCATTTGATACTTCCGGCATGCACCGAAATCCTCGCGACAGTGTCATTGGTGGCGCAGAAAACCGCATCGCGGATGGGGTTCGAGGAGAAGGAGATTCAGCACATAATCCTCGCGCTGGACGAGACGCTCAACAACGCGATAATGCATTCCTATCCCCCCGGCTCGTCGAACAAGCTTCAGGTAATACTTTCGCCACACGAAAAAGGGATTCGAGTCTGCGTGATCGACTACGGCACCCCCTTCGATTTCGAGACCTCGGTAAAACGCTACGACGGCAATGCAACAATCGATCAGCCTGTGGGCGGAATCGGCCTCTTCTTGGTTAAAACCCTCGCCGACGAGTTCTACTACGAACCGGGAACTTTCGAGGGCAACCGGGTTTCCTTCGTTAAATATCTTTCCACAAACAAGTAAAATTTGCGCGCAAATTCCATATCTCGATTGATGGATGAACCCTAATCGAATTGGATATGCCGCCATTTGCCCTTTTCGTAGATAATAAACGCCCACAAACCGGCGATGATATTGCTTATAACCATCGACCACCACAGGGCGTCGTAGGGATAGGCCGAAAGAGGTTGCGCGAGCTTTTCCAGAAGCGGTGCGACCGATGAACGCGCAATCACATCGAAATCGAGAATTCTGCCCGATAGGATGTAACAAAGCGGAATCCTGAAAAGCCATAACCTGCTGATGTTCACGCGAAGTGTTGCGGATGTGTGCCCCGCACCGTTAAAAACACCGGACAGAAGAAATTCGACCCCGAAAAAGAATGTCGCCAACGAGGTTACTTTGAACATCCTCGACCCCACCTCGACAACCGCCGGCTCGGTGATGAAGATTTTCGTTAGTTCCGCGCCGAAGAAATACAGAATCACGCAACCGATGCTGAGAATCAAATACACGAGCTGGAATGCTTTCCCGACGCTTTCATTCACACGCTCGGTTTTTCCGGCGCCGAGATTCTGCCCTACAACGGTCGAAAGGGCATTGCTGATGCCCATCGCAGGCATCATAAAAAGCCCGGTCATTCTATTGCCAATCGAAAAAGTGCTGATTACGACTGTTCCAAATGAGTTCACGAATCCCTGCAGAATGAGAAAGCCGAAAGAGGTTATCGATTGACCCACCGAAGCCGGAATAGAAATTTTCAGAATATTGCCGATTGTCTTCCATTTCGGTTTAAGGTCGGAAAGGCTCGGCAAAAGGCCTTTTGAATATTTGGCCAGATAGATAACCGCGAAAAGCGCGGCGAGAAACCTCGAGAAAAATGTCGCCAACGCCGCGCCGCGAACCCCCATCTCTGGGAAAAAACCGATTCCGAAAATCAAAAGAGGATCGAGAATAACGTTCGTAACAACCGAAACAACCTGAATCTTCATGGGCGAAACTGTGTCGCCGAGACCATGAGATATCGCCTGATAGAACATGAAAATAAACATGAACGACATGCCCGCGATGATTATCCGCATATATACGCGCGACATATCGAGAATCTCGTTCGGAATCTGAAGCCAGTGAAGGATATGCTCCAAAAAGAACATGCTGAGAAAAAGAAAGAGTGCCGTGAAAACTACCAATATCAAGGTGAATTGCCCGACGACCTCCTTAATCTTGTCCGGCCTGTCCGAGCCTTTGTATCTTGCGACAAGCGCAGTCCCGGCAATCGCGAATCCAAAGCCGAAAGAGGACAATGTCCAAACCAGCGGAAAAGCAATCCCCGCTGTGGAAACCGCCCCCGTGGCATTTTCCGCCATTTTGCCAAGCCAGAATGTGTCCGTGAGATTATAAAAGGTCTGCATGAAATTCGACAGCATTATCGGAAGCGAAAGGCGTATCAGATTGCGGACGATACTTCCCTGAGTGAGGTCTGAGCCTGTATTTTGGGGAATTATGCTCAAATCAGCTGTCAGCTTCTGCAGTATGGTCCGATTCGAGGATGCTTTCCATCGGAATTCCGAGAGAATCAAAAGCGGTCTCGAACAGATCGACGACGAATTTATCCCGTATCTGTTGCGTTGTCGCCCCGAAAACAACAGCGATAAGCCTTCGCCCGGCCCTTTCGGCAGTGGCTGTAACGCAGAATCCCGCGCCGCGAGTGTATCCTGTTTTAATACCGTCAACATCGAGGCGACGAATCGGCCTGAAATGATTATTTATCTTGTGCGGACCGAAAATTCGCGAGCTGTCGGCATCCCAGAAATCGCCGCTACCAATGTTTGTGTATCTAAGAAGCCTCGGATACTCGCAGATTGCCGCCCCGAGCTTCGCCATCTCTATCGGCGTGCTGTAGTTGGCCTCCATCGCAACGACGAGATCCCTCTGCTTGTATCTTTGAATCGCGACACCATCGCCAAGCTCTTTTGTCCATGACCTCGCCGGCGGAAGCCCGTGTGCATTATAAAATTGAGTCTTGCCAAGCCCCAATCTCGCGGCGAAAGAATTCATAAGCCGAATTCCGCCGTAAACACCGGACGAATCCTCGAGATCGCCCAAATATTGCGAGAGCAAATATGCCGCGTCGTTGGCCGAGCTTCCTGCGATGGCACTCAAAAGCTGAGAAACGGTGTAGCGCTCGCCCCTGTCGATATAAACCTGCGAACCGCCCATAAGCGGCGCCTCGTCGGAGACCGCAACGGTATCGAAAAGGCAAATAACCCCGGAATCCACGAGGGCAAAGGCCGTGTATAACAGCATCATCTTGGTCATGCTGGCAATCTGGCCCTCCTCGTGGCCGCGATAACTCCAGATTATCTTTTTGTTATCGTAATCCACGAGGCACGATTGGCCGATTGTCGGCTCGCCCTTGTGATCCTTGGGAATCTTAATCTCGATACGATCGCCGTCATAGGTGAATTTAATCGGCTCGATTTTGAGCGGCTTCGGCGTTTCTCGCGGAATATACCCGATTTCGGCGTCCCCGATAGCATTCGAGGCTTTTCGTGGAATAACAAACTCCTCCGGCTCTTCCGGCTGGACAACGAATTTCGGGACAATCCCCCCCGACGATTTCAACCCGAGAACAACAATCACAACCACAACCACCGCAAAAAGCAAAAGCACTGCCCTCCCCCAACGAAACTTATATTCGGGGCTTCTCCGCACCTTGCGGTTGTCGAGATCGTATTGTCCGGTTCGTCTAAGCATATCTCTCTCAAAAAATAGAATATCATATTAACTATTTCGCATGAGAATGCAAAGGCAAACCCAAAAAAAACGGCCCCAACAAGAGGCCGTCAAGGAAACCATATGTGAAGAGGCTACTCCAAAGGCTCTTCATCCACCGCCTCGGAGGGGGTCTCATCGTCCATCGCCTCCGAGGGCGTGTCCTCGATTGGCGGAGGAGTCTCCTCGGTAGGCGCTACCTTCTCGGCTTTGGTTTTTGAATCCTTAGACATCGTGCTAAGCTTGAAAGCTTCCTCGGCCTTCATCAGCTCCTCTCGATTCGGCTCCCAGTCCTCGGGGATGGCCTTCCATATCTCCACAACATCGCCGTTGTTCTGCTTAAGCCAAATTTCTTCGTTCCCGATACCGGAATTTAGCGACTGCAGGCGAATCCAGAACATCACACGCTCGCGGTCGGCCTCGGGAACTTTGTTGATTCCCGGAAGTGCCTCGCGAACCTCCGATTTCGTTTCCGCCACTCGGAACCCGATCGGTTTATTTGGCTCTTTGCCGCGCTCATCGCCAATCAAAGGCAACGAGAGAAGCAAAAGCGCCAAGACTGCTAAGAGAAATTCTTTCATATCGTCCTCCAGTGTTTACTATAGTTTTCACAAGCCATATTCGATGCAAATCATAGGCCAAACCCTTCGACAAGCTCAGGGACCACCCTTCGACAGGCTCAGGGACCGCCCTTCGACAAGCTCAGGGACCGTGAAGCCCCCCTTGTCAAAGGGGGGCAGGGGGGTTCTGCCTTGCACAAACAGGCAAAGGGGTTCTTCTATTTTCAAATAACATTTAGCCAGCTGTGGCATTAGTCCCTTATGTTCAGTGCGGTCGGGTTATTGACGATGTAGTAACGCAATGTTCCGAGTTCGGTTTCATTGCGAATCACATGGTCGAAGAAGGAAATATCCCATTTGAAACCGATGCCGAATTCCGAACGGATTCTGCGCGTGATTTCCGCTTTGAAAGTCTGAATCACGGTCGGTAGATTCGTCAAACGTTTGCCACCGGGGCGGGAAGGATGCCAATATTTGTAGGGCGCCGTTACAAAATCCCCGCACAATCCCGGTTCCTCGCAAATCCAAATGATAAAATGGACGTGGTTGGGTATTATCGCAATTTTATCCAGTTTGACATGATAGTATTTCGGGAGGCATTCCCATACTTCTCTGCAAATCCTCGCGCATTCATCAAACCCTATGTATTCCATGCGCTTATAGCAAGATATCGTTACGAAATAGGGGCCGGGGGTCGAATAATTGTAATCCTGAATGCGTCGATGTTTTCGTGTCGGTAATTCGCGGGTCATTTTATTTCCAAAATGCGTGAGGGCAAGTCCGTGTGACTTCCCTTCGGGTCAGGGGGGGATTCGGGATGATATTATTGTCGTGTTCGGTCATATTATTGTGGGCGGGGATTATTCCCCACCCCCATTCGGCAACTCCATCCTCTACCTTTTTTTCCCAAATATCTCAGGCACTAATCCACACCGGTCCCGTCGGCACGCTCTCCGCGCCGTTTTTCGTGCCCGTTACCCAGACATAACGCGTCTTGCCGAGTGCAAGCACATCGAGCGTTATCGAATACACGATTAACTTATCCCACATAGGCGACGCGGGTATCGCCGGTATTGGATTTCCGGTCAGAACATCCACAACATAAAGGCTACAGCCGTCGTAAACCACCCCCGGCGCGCTTTCCCACGTTACACGTGTCTTGTTGTTGCCCTCGACAAGCACGATATTCAAATTCACCGGCGGCGCGGGCGGCTCGACCACGACATCGATCGAGACCGCCTCGCAGTAAGCCCCATAACCGTCCCCGACCTTCGCGCGAACCATATAATAATGCACCCCGTTGTCGGGCAACTCGTGCAAAAACTCGGTGTTGGCGCCCTCGTAAATTTTAAGGAACAACGGCGGGAATTTCGTGTGCACCAAGAAATATCCGTCCGCGCCCTCGACCGCGTCCCACGAAATCCGCACATTCGCGCCCTCGAGCGTAACCTGCAAATTCGTCGGCACACCGATCTCGCCCGAAGGCTCGCCGCCGCCCGGCGTCCAAATCTCGCTCTTCGGCTTGAAACCGAGCAGGTTCAAGCGCGAATCGTCGTTGCCCCAAACCAGCACGGCGGCGGTGTAAATGAACTTCAACAGGTTTGTGTGACGGTTGAAAAGCTCGAGTTTTTCGGAAAAGGCCGTGTCCGACTCGTCCTTCTCGATAAAAACCGTGTTCGAAAGCGCGTCGATATTGTTTTTGTGGGCGATGAGCTGGTTCATTATCGCGTCCGGCACGACTCGCGGGTCGCCCTCGCCGACAAGAAAATCGTGGTTGCGTTTCCACGCCTCGATTGCCCCGGTGAGCTTCTTGTAGCGGCGCGGCGAGCGGACATTGAAGCCGTAAGCGTTGATAAAATCGTCGGGGCGTCCGCCGTTCTCGTAAATTATTGTCAGCAAATGGCCTTTCGCTGTGGAATAGTAGTTCGCCGCCTCCTCGACCGCCTCGTGGAAAGTCTCGTAGGCCTCGTCCTTTTGGCCGGACTCGACAACACATTTGGCACATACGTCCTCCCACTCGGAATCTGCGGCCTGCGCGGCAGTGAGCCTTGCACCCGAAACTCCGATCTCGACGGCAAAGGTGTCGATATTGTCGGACAATAGCTGAATCCGCTCGGCGCGGGTGGTGTAATCGTCTGCAGAAACGCTGTTGTTGATGATCATAATCCCCTCCTCGATAATTTTTGTTGAATCATCGACGAACAAATCGCCGACAACCATAGAAAAACTTTTTTTCTGTCGATGTTCGCGCTTGGCCTGCCGATGTCGGCGCTTTTTCTCTTGACAACGGCGCTTAGTTTTGTAGCGTTCACGCTTTTTCTGTCGATGTTCACGCTTCGGCTATGAGTGTTCGCGCTTGGCCTATCGATGTTCACGCTTCGGCTATGGCCGATGGCGGTTGGCCTATCGATGTTGACGCTTGGGCTGTGGGTGTCGGCGCTTGACCTGTCGATGTTGACGCTTCGGCTGTGGCTGTTCACGCTTGACCTGATGCAGTCGGCGCTTGGGCTATGACCGATGGAGGTTGGCCTACCGATGTTTCGCGTTAGGTTGAAGCGGGAGGGTCTAAGACCCTCCCCTACGGCGAATCCCCCTAAATCCCCCTTTAACAAGGGGGACTTCAAAACTCTTCCTCCCCCCTTGTGAAAGGGGGGCCGGGGGGGATTATTCCCGCGCAAATTGAGTTCGCCCAAGAGGAGATCAAACACCAGCCACCTCCTTCTCGATTATCTCAACGACGCCATCGAAGCGGCTCATGACATCTTCATTCGTGAACCGCAGAACTCTCAAGCCGTATTCTTCAAGAACCGTTGTTCTGTCTTCGTCATATCCTTTCCCAAACTCGTTAAAGTGGGAATCTCCGTCGATCTCGATCACCAGCTTCGCATGCGAACAGTAGAAATCGGCGATGAAGAAGGCTATCGGTTTTTGGCGTAGAAAGGTTAGCCGGTGATCTCGCAAATAATCGTTCCAGAGCTTCTTTTCCGGTGCGGTCATGTTCTTGCGAAGCTCTCGCGCCCGGTCTTTCAGGCGGGGATCGTAGGGGATATGCGCTTTGTTTTTCGAGATCAGCATGGAATCCCCTTGTTCGTTAATCCCCCTAAATCCCCCTTTGACAAGGGGGACTTGCCGCCTCTTCCTCCCCCCTTGTGAAAGGGGGGTCGGGGGGGATTAGCGATTGTGCCGCAAGTTAATCCCCCTAAATCCCCCTTTGACAAGGGGGACTTCAAGCCTCTTTCTCCCCCCTTGTGAAAGGGGGGCCGGGGGGGATTAGCGTCTGTGCCGCGAGTTAATCCCCCTAAATCCCCCTTTAACAAGGGGGACTTCAAGCCTCTTCCTCCCCCCTTGTAAAAGGGGGGCTGGGGGGGATTAGCATTCGTGAAACCACAACCGCCCCCTCTCCCAATTTCCGGGGAGGTGGAGAGGGGGCTTGCGGGGACGATATTTTCGTGGTGTTCGGTCATATTTTTGGTGGGTGGGGAAAATTCCCCGCCCCGATTAAATGATTGTTATTCCGCCGGTTCGTCGGGGGGATTTTGGCCATCGTGTCTTTCCTGATATGGCGACTCAGCCGGAATAGATAGATTAGGAAGTGGTGAATCCGCCGGACCGTTATAAGGCGGATGTTCGCGAAGTTCTCTCGCCTTATCGATTAGCTTCTGTTTGCGTATTTCCTGCGTCTGCTCGTAGGTGAACATCGGGATACCCTCGACCTTGAACTCCTCGACCCATTCGGGCGGGATTTGGACACCGTATTCGTCGAAATAGGCTTCGTTTGGTTGATTCGAAGCAATATGATGATTGTAGTCTGTTTCCGACATACCGATATCTTTGCCGTAGCTACCGAACATCGATGCCCATTCGCTGTAGGAACGTTTGCCCGGATTTTCGGAGAATTCCTCTTTGAGGGCGATGAAGTTCGGATCGGGGAGGAGCGATTCGTGGACGCCGACAACCAATTCTCCGCCTTCGAAATAAAGGCCTTCGCCGTCGGTGCGGGTGTCGCCGTCGTTGTGGAGACCGCGATAAATCTTGTCGTTGTAATCGACCGCGACGACCTCGCGCGGAAGCTGTGGCCTTTCGTGACCTTTGCGTTTTGCAATCGCAATCCAGTTGAATTGCGCAGAATTTGTTCCGGAATTGGCTTCTGCTACCGTGAATCCCTCATTGGTGGAGGTCATCAGATTAATGCCGTTGCAATCGCCAATCGGTGTAACAGTGATAATTATAGGTTCCGTTTCCGAGATAAGCTCTGCAAAGGCTTCGTCGAACCTTATCCTTGCCGAACCTCCCACTAACCTTCCAACGCCGCTACCGATAACCGTAGCATCGAGCGAGACATTTGTGTAAAGCACCGCCATCGTGTCCCTTCCGACATCCTGCAGATGGACATCGAGACCGGAGAGATATCTGTCGCCGTGGTCGTAGGAGGCGTAGCGCCCGCCGGTGGAGTAGAAGCCGTAGATGTTGCCGTCGGAGTGCATGCCGAAGAGGTCGCCGTAGCCGCCGGCGCCGATGGCAGTATGAACTCCGCCCGGATCGTAGGGCGAATCGTAGCCGCCGCGCGGGGGTGCAGGACGGCCGGAGCCGGAACCAGAGGTTGTCCAGTAACCGCCGTAGTTTGTACCCCCACTATTTCTATATCCAAACGCCCCCCACGATCCGCTTGATCCATATCCTAATATGCCAGCGCTACGGTTGTAGTCGTTGTAGCCCCATCCATAAACAGCGGCAGAATAGTTATTACCATAATAATTATAACCATAGATTCCTGCGTCTAATCCAGAATAAGAGGAACCTCCATTTGTTTCACCTGAAGTGCCACTTCTTCGTCCGTATATAGTTCCTCTGGATCCACCATAGTTTGTGGAAGGTCTGTTAGCATAAACAACCTGCGACATTGATGAGCTTGTTGTATAGAAATAAGCGGCGTATGAATGCGAACCGTTGTAATCCATTTGGACATTAGAGTTAGAGTTTGGATAGACGTAATTCCCCGAAATCGTCCAGCTTCCACCTCCGCCGCCGGTTTCGTCCGCCGCCCAATAAACGTTTCCCGAACCAGATTTTAGAACCTGAGTTCCAGATCCCCAGCTAGAGCCGTCGTAAACACCATACATCAGATAAACGTTACCATTCAGATACGAGTATCCGTTAACATATAAGCCAGGATAGGAATAGCCCGAATAGCTTTGTATTTCAGCGCCATAATATCCTGAATGATTCGTTTTTATATACGCGCCGGGGTAGCCAGTGGAATATGCATAAACGCCGTAGTTGTCACCTACGCCATATCCGCGCACACCTTCATAACCACTGCTTGCGTCACTGCAGTAGCCATAAACACCCCTGTAACCGCTCGCGCTGTATACGCCATAGCTGGGGTTCCCTCCGCTGTAATAAAAACCGTATGAGACATTGTCCTCATAGACACGAGTGTAACTGTTCTCATTGGGATAGACATAGGATCCGGCGTCTGTCCATTCGGATGAGCCGCCGGCGGGCCATGAGGTTCGATATTCACCGCCGAGGGTAATGCCGTAACCGCTTTGGACATATAGGTCGCTGTTGTAAACTCCAACCTGACCTCCGCCAGCACAGTTCCAGTTCAAATAGATATAGCCAACCTCACCGGATTCAGCGCCATCGAGATCGTCGATATTTCTTATATCCCAATAATTCATATTCAGGTTTTGTGTAGCAGTGTGGTTTCCGAGGTTGTCGCCGCCGGCGCCGGTGTTATCGGCTTGCCAAGACAGGGTTCCGGAGCCGTTGGTTTTGAGGACTTGCCCGGAAGCGCCGTCGGCGGTGGGGAGAATGTAGTTTCCAACTTGGAGGGTGCCTGTGGAGCGGACTCTACCATCGAACCATCCTGCGTATGTTCCGGGGAGAGGTTGAGTGAGAGAGTATCCACCCTTGAGATCGACACCAATTATTGCGGCACCGTTGCCTGTTCCACTCCCATTAAGAAGCTCGCCTATCACAGCATAGTTATAACCCGAAGTAGCACCGCCAGCCTGACCGCGAACACCATAAGCTCTTCCAGCGGCACCGCCACCACCCGAGGATGATCCGAGAACACCATAGGACCATCCTGTGCCTGAAGTAACTACACCCTGAACACCGTAGGCATGGTTTCCTCCTGATGTTGGCGGAACATTCTCGCCCCTAAAAGCCACCGCACCGGAGGTGGTTGAAGTGCCATAAACATATCCTGCATACAGGGCATCCCCAGCCCCGTTCACGCTGAGTTTGGAAAGCGGGCCTGTTGTTCCGATTCCAACGTTGCCGGCGGTTGTAAGAACGAAATAGGGCGAAAAACTAGACTCTGTTGCATTTCCAGGTCCAATTGCGAAATTGCTAGAATTATACACGGTTCCTATCGACCACGGATAATTTCCAGATCGAATAAGGTTTATGTATTGAGCGCTCGCTGCGGGCTTAGTAATCACAAGATTCCCGTTGTAAGCATTATCCGCGGTTGTCCCGCTTGGATGAATAGTGGTTCTTCCTACTACATCAAGAGTTGTTGTCGGGCCAGTTGTTCCGATGCCGATGTTGGTTCCAGTGCTAAGCGGGTATAGGTTCGACCCGGACAGTGTCCAGTTCGAGCCGCCGGAGGTGATAGTGTTCCAATATGCCGCGCCGGCGCCGTTTGAGGTGAGAACTTGGCCGGCGGAGCCGGTGCTACCGTTAGCAGTCAATGAACCGGTTAACAGAACATTGCCGGAGAAGTAGCCGGCATAACTCGCAGAGCCTTGCCTGCCATATACGGCGCTCCAAACTCCGTCACGATGCGCAAGTGCTCCGAATTCAGTATTTGTTAATCCGCCTCCACCGGGGTAAAGTGCTCTAATAGCGCTGTTTCCTGCTGATCCGCATGTGGAAGCAACGTCGAGCATATGTCCTGTCGGGCTTGTTGTTCCGATGCCGATGTTGCCGTTGGCGGTTATTCTCATTCTTTCGAGAGTATAATCCTGATTGCCCCCCGTGCTCGGTTTAGTATAAAAAATCAACGGGCCGTAGCTATACGAACCTTCCCTAACATGGGCGATTTTAGCGCCTATTGCCTCGTCGAGCGAGGATACGCCAAAACCGATAGCCGCACCGGAGCCTGTCGCATCTGAATCGTAGTGGATATTTAGAGCAATATGTGCGTCTGTTGCGCCTTGAACCGCGCCATCGGCGTTGTGAGCAATTGTAACGCCTGCGGTCGTTGTAGTAAGATCGGATACGGCTCCCATTTTTAATGTCGTTCCGTTATCTATCATTCTGGCGTTGCTAATTGTCGTGCTTGCGGGGTTCCATTTTGTTATGTAATTTGTGGTTCCAGAGCCGCCTATTGTTCCGCCGCCACCGCCGGTTCCGGTAACAGTGAGGTCGCCGTCGATATAGACGTTGCCGTCGAAGAAGCCGGCATAGGAGGTTGCAGTGCCGCCGGTTTTGTTATCGACCGCCCATAGAGCGGCAACGCGGAAGGTGTCGGGCATTGTAGCCGGGTTGTTTATCGTTCCGTTCAATTCAGCTTGAACACCGGCAATAGCCAACCTATTCGATCCGGTAGTTGCAAAAGGTGTTAAACTTGTTCCTGTGGCAGTTCCTGCTAAGCCAAACGCAGTGGCATTACTTGCGGCATAATTTGTTTTAAGTGTTGAAATATTTATTGCGCCAGTTGCTCCTGCTCCGGCTCCTGCGGCATCCCAACAACTAAACATAGCTCCAGTAAAAGAAGATGTTCCAGTCAATGATGAATAACTGCCATCTACTTCTCCTTTGAATGCTTGGCCGTGGCCATCACTAATTGTTCCGATATCAACGAGGTTGCCATAGATAACCGCATCGCTGTTCCAAGAGGCCGGCCGGCAAAGAAGATAGGTTAGGGTATCGGTAGAAGTGCTTACAGTGAAAGGCCATGATAATCTCCATCTTGCCTGTTGCGGTGTTGTGCCGATTCCACCGAGATTTTGGA
>CAYWOR010000019.1:0-37014 GCA_964459995.1 uncultured bacterium
CCCCGACGCATCAAGCCAGTCGATCATCCGGCGGCGAGGGAATCCGGCGCGGCAAACGCGGCAGTGGCGAGAAAAATGTGTCCGATTAAGCAAATAGCTTTCGTTTTCATATTGTCTCCTTTACTGCAGTTCAAATATAAACATTTGAAGTTTTTTGGCAAGGAACTTTCGGGCGTCGGAGGTGGGGCGCGCTTATCGAGGGGGAGTCCGCTTATTTTGCCCTTCGTTTTCTGCGTCGGTTATAGGGGGTGAAGCCGTAACCAATTAAACGGGTGTCGTAGCGGCCCTGGGGGAGCATTCGGTAGAGCCACATCCGTATAGGTTTCAGGAGTATTCTGAATTCGGCTAATTTTCTGTTGCGCTCCTGAGTCGCCGTGCATCGGTCTTCGAAGAAATCGCGGACGTCGATTAGCGCCCGGCAAAACTCGTCCTTCACGGCATAGACAGGATCGACGAAATCTGCTGGAAGGGGGTATGTCGTTTGGTCGTGGGCGCCAAGAGCGCTACAGATGCTCACGAGATGCTGGCTGAGCACCTCGTCGTCGTTTGGATATGCAATATCCAGCAAAAGGCGGTGGTTAATACGTCTGGCTTCGTCCAGAAAAGCGTTCTCGATATATACCGCGAGTTTCGCAGTGGCTTTTTTGCCCTCTTTGGCGAGCCTGCGTTTCCGTTTGACGCTCTCGGTATATGCCGTTCCCGAGGTGTCGGCTTTGGTTGTGGAATCTGCGAAGGCCGAGTATTTCGCTTCGATTTCAGCGCGCATGGCTGGAACTAACTGCCATGTTTCGATGTTTGCGATGGCTTCGTTGTCGGCTGTGAGGATATTTTCTCCGATTGCTATCCAGTCGGCGATGGTCTTGTTTTTCTTGTTTATGCCCATGGTTGCCTCCGATTGATTTATCGAGTTTAGATACTCAATCTTACATTTAAGAATATAAGAAAAACTTTTTAGATTGTAAAGTAAATAGCAAATCTTATTGAAAATAGATTCATCTTTTAAAATAGCTAAAGTCGATCATTAAAAAAGATAATAAATATTAATATCAATAGATACAGTTTTTAAATTAATTAATACAATTACGAAATTTAATATTTCAAAATATAATTGAGACGAACAATTTCTTATATTAGATATATCAGAATGTAAAAGATAAGAATATAAATAAAGACATAACAATTTAGCTTATAGATATTAAATAATAGATATAAAGCTAGTAATATCAGATTATAAAATAGCTAAATCAGAATCTTATTTATAAGCTTCGAATGAAGCTATTTGATGTAAACCACGGGCTTTGCGGAGTATTCATCGCCAAATGTCGCCCTCACGAGATAGACGCCGGAGGGTAGGGATTCATGTGGCGACCAGATATATTCTTGGGTTGTAGGGGTCAACCGCGTTGACCCGTCGAACGGGCGTATGCAATACGCCCCTACGGTTCCGTCTTCAACCATTCGCCCGTTCACATCGAAAATCTCCACCGTAGGGGTTTGATTAATCAAACCCCTACAATCGATGGCGATTGTTACCGCGGAATTGAAGGGGTTCGGGAAAGCCGAAATCGAAACTGCGGAAGGTGTTCTGTCGGTCTCGCGAATGTTGTCGGGAGTGCGTTTGACGAGTCTGATATGGGTTTGGCCGTTGAATTCGCCGACCCCTGATCCATGTGAACCGAACTCGATCCACCCCGCACCGGTCATGTCGTCGATGCGCACAATACGGTGGTTATAGGCGTCTGAGACATATAGCCTGCCGCTGTCGTCGATCGCGACATGGTTCACATGGGTAAAATGACCCATTCCGGAGCCGGAGGAGCCATACTCGGTCCATCCCGCGCCGCTTATGCCGTCGATACGGACAATTCGGTTGTTCGTGCAGTCGGTCAGATAGATTCTGTCGTCCGCGTCGAATGTCGCTGTCAAAACATATCCGAACTGCCCGACCCCCGACCCCGCGGTGCCATAGGTAATCCATCCGGCGGTCGTCATGTTGTCGCATCGCACGACACGGTTGTTATAGGCGTCGCAGACGAACATCTTGCCCGAATTGGGAATCACGTGGGCGGGACGGTTGAATTGCCCAATTCCGGTTCCATAGCCTCCCAAAACAGTCCATCCCGCGCCGGTGATGTCATCGATTCGGACAATATTGTGTGCGTGATCGTCCGCGATGAAGAATCTGCCGTCCACATCCTGTTCGATAGTCCTCGGCCAATCGAACCCGTCAAGCTCGGTCCATCCCGCGCCGGTCATGTCGTCGATGCGCACAATCCTGCTGTTGCCTCTGTCCGCGATATATAACTTACCGTCGTCCGCGGGAACAAGCCAACATGGGCCGTCAAACTCGCCGACCCCCGTGCCGTGAGTGCCGAACTCCGTCCAACCGGTGCCGAACATGTCTTCTATTCGAACAATTCTGTGGTTATACCAGTCGCAGATATAAATATAGAGGCTGTCCGAAGCCAAAGAGGTTATTGCGGCGAAAAGGATTGTTACCCAAAAAAACGCTCTGAAGTTCATTTTGAACCGCCATGTAAAATTACCCCTATTCAAAATAATTTTAAAGAAAATCGCAATAAATTCAAACTTTTTCTTGACAGGCATTTTCGCCGACAGTATTTTGTGAAAGGTTTCACGAGGAAGAATATGGCAAAGCAAAAAGACATATCACCGCTGACAATCCAAAGGCTCTCATTGTATCTTCGCGCTCTTCGGGAGATGCGGGATTTCGGCGAGGTCTCGGCCTCCAGCAAAGATATTGCCGAAAGAGTAGGCTCGACTGCACCGCAAATCCGCAAAGACCTCTCATACTTCGGCTCTTTCGGCCAAAAAGGCCGTGGATATAAAATCGACGAGCTTATAACCACGCTCGAAAAAATACTCGGAGTCGATAAAAAATGGAAGGTCGCGCTTGTCGGGGTCGGTAAGCTTGGGCAGTCTCTTTTACAATATAAAGGCTTCTGGAAGAGCGGGTTCGAGATCGCGGCTATTTTCGAGAAAGACCCCGGCAAAATCGGCCGAAGAATTCTTGGAATCCCAATTTATCCCACAGAGTCGATGCCGAAGATCTGCGAACAAGAGAATATCTTAATGGCGATAATTACCGTGCCCTTCGAATCGGCAGAGGAGGCTTTCCAACGAGCGTTGGATTCGGGGATTAGGGGGATTTTGAATTTCACCGGCTATTGCTGTTTTAAACCGCCCCCCCACGCATTTATTAAAGACGTAAACATGTCGGCGGAGATTGAAGCGCTGAGTTATTATATCTCAACCTATTGATAGTCAACACGATATAAAAAAAGAGAAAAATTAAAAAAGTTTTTCCACTTTGTCCTTGACATTGTGAATCAGCTTTCGTATCGTGCACTACTGTTTTGTGAAAAAATTAACTTGGGTTTGTGAAATAGTTAACTAATAACATCCCGGAGTGTTTAAATGGCGCTCTATTACTTACCAAAAGAGGGACTGCAGGAACTTCTGAAAAAGCTCTACGACTGGGGAGAGCTGTTCTGGGTTCGTGCACGGGATGAGGGAAAAGCCAATCTCGAAAAGGCAAATCCCGAAGATATCCCGCAATACTCCCTTCCAAAGTTCAGAGGGGCACAGCCGGTCAAAAGCGTCCTATTCCCCCCGAAACAGCATGTCGCGGACTACCCTAAGGTCGCCGATAAAGACCTCGATGCGAAGCCGGTCCGAAGGGCGATTTTCGGAATCACCCAATGCGACCTCGCAGGAATCACCATTTTCGACCGTGTCTATCTCGAGGACGAAGAGTTTGTTGACCCCTTCTACAAAAAACGCAGAGACGGCCTTTTCATCGCTACGATGGATTGTTCCGAAGCCCTGCCCTCTTGTTTCTGCAATCTCGTGAAGGGCAAGCCCTTTGCCGAAAGCGGATTCGATCTTAACCTTACCCCCGTTGACGGCGGATTCCTTGTCGAAGCCGCAACAATGGCGGGAGAGGATGTTTTGAAGGGCATAGGCGCATCGGCACCCACCGAATCGATGAAATCCCTCCGCCAGAAATTACGCGACAAGGTCTCCGCTCAACTCGAAAAGCAAAACAAGCCTTTCGAGACCGAGAAAGGCTTTATCGCTCTGGTAACCGAGAATCAGGAAGAGCCGAAAAGCTACGACCATCACGCCTCCACCTGCGTTGCCTGCGGCGCTTGCACACATATATGCCCGGGCTGTTTCTGCTTCGGACTTACTGACAATCCAAAGGAAAAGGGCGGCTTCGAAAGGTCGATGACCTGGGATAGCTGTCAATTCTCGGGTTTCTCGCGCATGGCCGGAGATATGAACCCCCGCGGAAGACTCGCGCTGAGGTTCATGCATCGCTACAATCACAAATTCTTCCATTATCCTTGGCGCTACGACGGTTGGCCCTCGTGCACAGGTTGCGGCAGGTGCATCGATAACTGCATGGGGCGCATAGATATGCGCGCGACACTTAGAGACCTTTCGGTCAGTGATGTCTCCCAGATGTTCCCCGCCCCGTCACCGCCCCCCGGCGAAAACCCCGCAGGAAGATAGGGATTGGAGAAGGAAATGACGGATAAAATGAAAAATATATATTATCCCATCGAAGCGGAAGTCATCAAGGTTACGCCGGAAACTTCGACAATCAAAACTTGGCGGTTCAAACTTTCCGAGCCGATGACATTCCGAGCGGGACAGTTCGTCCAGCTTACAATTCCTGGAATCGGCGAGGCGCCCTTCACGCCCTCTTCCGAGCCGGGAACAGTAGAAGAGCTGGAGATTACAATCCTCCGCGCCGGAAGAGTTACCGATTATCTTCACGACTACATCGGCGAGGGCGACCTAGTGGGCATCCGCGGCCCCTTCGGCGAGGGCTACCCCCTCGATAAATTCAAGGGGCACAATGTCCTCGTGGTCGGTGGCGGCGTGGGTCTCGCTCCGATGAGAGCCGGTATCTACGGCCTTTTCCAGAGAATCGAAGACTTCAAGCGCGTCTCTATCAAGTTCGGCGCACGCTCCCCGAACGATTTCTGTTTCGACGACCAGTTCGACGAATGGGCGAAAAAACCGCACACCGACCTCACACTCACTATAGACAGGCCGGCTCCGGGATGGACAGGTCAGGTCGGTGTGGTTACCGTCCTCTTGGAAAATCTCGACATGGACATAGAAGACACCTATGTCATCAGTTGCGGACCCGAGATAATGCTCAAATTCGTCACACTGAAACTGCTCGAAAAGGGTTTCGACCCTTATCATATATACCTTTCGATGAACCGCAGAATGAGTTGCGGTCTCGGAAAATGCCACCGTTGCAATATCGGCCCCTACTACATTTGTAAGGACGGCCCCGACATGTGCTACGGCGAAATAATGAAATATCCCAACGTCTTTGGATGATACTGAACGAGGGGTCTAAGATGGCCAAAGTTAAAACCAGATGTATTTTCTGTTCGATGCAGGATTGCTTCTATCTGCAAGAGACTCCCCGGTCGGAAAAGGCCGCTTGGGGGCCTGAATCGGTCTATTATCTCGATTTCGACGAGAACCAGACCCGCGGGCTTTGCGGAAGAGGTAATTTCTGCGGCGAACTCGCTGTTCATAGGGATCGTAAATTCACTTCGCGTATCGGATGCGATCAACATCCGCACGAGAAGGTCGCGGAAGACCTCGGCGCGAAACTGAAAGGCCTTTCCGGCGAGAGGATCGCGTTCCTTCTCGACGCATCGCTTACCCTCGAGGACGCCGCGGCGGTTATCGCTCTCGCGGAGAAGCTCGGGTCGCGCAAGGTTGCATTGCTTCCTGTCGAAGACACCGCTCTCGGGACGATTAACAACAATTTCAAGTTCGACGACATCGCGAAGGCGATTACCAATATTGTGATTGGCGACGCCTTCACCCAGTCTCCGACAATCACGCGTCTCGTTCACGACGCAAAGATGCTCGGAAGAAACCACACTATCGTCGGAATCGATCCTATAAAAAGCAGAACCGGATGGTTCGCTCATCCCGAGCTTACGCCACAGACGGGAAAAACTGTTCAGCTCATCGAAGCTCTCGTCGAAGCTCTCAAAGGCAAACCCATCGACGAACTCCCTCTCGATAAAATTGGGGTTACCGCAGATAATTTCGGATGGGCTGTTTCCTCAATCAAGGGCGCGGAGGGCAACGGCAACGTTATCTTTGCTCCCGGATGGCATTTCGACGATCCTTTCGCAGTTGCGGTTGCCGCACAAAAGCTCGCTGAAGCGGCCGGGTTTAAATTCGGTGCTCTGACGATAGGATCAAACAGCAGAGGTATCTTCCGACTTATCGCATCAGCTGGAATGGACTATGCCGGCGCTATCGAATCCCTTTACAAGGGCAATCTCGACGCGGTTGTCGCTTTCGATTGCGACCCCATGTCTGCTCTTCCCGGAATCAAGCGCCCGGAAATCTTCGCGATGACCGGCCAGCTGGACACCGAGGGTTACTCGATGACCACACATTTCCTCGCGACATCCTTCATGTTCGAGAAAATTGGAACGATTTTCGGCACAGAAAACGATTTCATAGAACTGACCGAACCGATGAAAGAGCCGGGTGTTTATTGCGTTAACGGGCTTATCGACATAATCGCGGGCGAAAACATTTCCTTGCCGTCCAATCTTCGCAGTATTGTCGCCGATTACAACCACGGTTCCGAATCACCGATTAAAAACGCTCCGGCGGCGGGTTCGCAGGTTATAGGGGTCGGGCACGGCCATGTTTTTCACCACTCCGACGGCAGATACACACGCCACCTCGATTTCTCGGCGGTTCACGTCCCCGAGGATGCTAACTCCGCGCTTATCTCGCCCGAGCTTGCAGAAACTATCGGACTGAAAAAGGGCGATAAAATCAGGGTTTCCAGTGGGATAGCATCGGCGGAACTCGGAATCATCCTGCAGAATTGGGTGGATAGCGATAAGGTGCTTTTGCCTATGCACTGGACTGCGGCGAGGGAGCTTTTCGATTTCTCGAAAAACCCCACTGCGGCCCCGATCGAAATAAAAATCGAGAAGGCTTAACGGCTTTCGGGAGAAATAAATGGAAAAGACTCAAACACTTAACGCGGAACCGAAACGCGAAAACCGCAGGGTCATTCTGAACCTGGACAGGTGTATCGGATGCAGTTCCTGCCGTGTCGCCTGCGCGAGAACACATCAGGAGGATTTGAACCTGATGCAGGCGAAAGCCGACGATGTCGCGGCGTTTCCCGGGCATTGCAGACATTGCGAAAGGCCGGCCTGCGAGGCCGCCTGCCCGAAGGACGCCATCGTCAAAGGCCCGGACGGCATTGTCAGAAGATATCCTTTCCGCTGTATAGGATGCCTCAGTTGCTCGATAGCCTGCCCATTCGGCGCTATTCAGCCTTCGCTTCTGCGTAATGTAACCACCAAATGCGACCTTTGTTATCAGAGACTCGAAAAGGGGCAGGAACCGGCTTGCGTTACTACATGCGTTTCCGGCGCTCTCACTTTCGAGGTTCCCGAAGATGTCATCGAAGGTAACCTCTGGGGCGCTCGCACAAAGGCAAAACCCGGCTCGAGGCGCTGGTAAAAGGGGGATTTATGGTAGTATTCAATTACTTGGTTTTCCCCGGGTTCCTTTTCGCCACCGTGGCGGGGCTATTGACTTGGTGGCTCGACAGGAAGGTTACCGCGAGGGTTCACTATCGCGTCGGACCGCCATGGTTTCAGACCTTTGCCGACGTCATGAAGCTTATGGGTAAAGAGGTCATCCTTCCGGAAAACGCTAAAAGGACCGGGTTCCTGCTTGCGCCGATAGTCGCATTAGCGGCCGCGGCGATGGCCTCCACAATGATAGGCGTCTATAACTGGAACACCGGAATCAGCTTTAGCGGCGATCTTATCGTGTTCTGGTATATTCTCGCGATTCCCTCGATTATGCTTATCGTCGGAAGCGCCGCCGCAGGAACACCGCTGTCATCAGTCGGTTCATCGAGAGAGATGAAACTCCTGCTTGCCTATGAAGTGCCCTTTATCATTGTTTTAGCAATGGTCATTTTCCAGGCGCAAACACTCTCTTTGGGCGGGATTATAAAATATCAGGCCGCGCATGGCTCGATTATCGCCTCTCTCTCCGGCGTTCTCGGATTTATAGTCGTTTTGCTATGTGTTCAGGCAAAGATGGGCTTCGTCCCCTTCGACGCACCCGAGGCCGAAACAGAACTTGGCGGCGGAATTCTCTACGACTACAGCGGCGCGGCATTGGGCGCTTTTAAGCTCGCAAAGGCGATGCTTTTCTACACCTTGCCCATTTTCATGATTACAATCTTCTGGGGCGGCGTTCAGATCGGAAACGGCCTTGGAATCCTTTGGGCTGTGCTAAAATACATCTTGATAGTCGTTCTCATAACACTTATCCGCAACACCAACCCGCGATTGAGGATAGATCAAGCAGTCAAATTTTTCTGGGGCAAGCTTACGATCCTCGCGATTATCGCTTTCATCCTCAATGTGATTGGCTTATAAGGATACAAAATGGGACTTAAAACAGCAGCACTTAAAAAATCTATCTGGGTCTTCCATGTCGCATGCAGTCCCTGCAACAACTGCGACATCGAGATTCTGGACCTTCTTACCCCGCGCTTCGATGTAGAACGGTTCGGAATCGTTCTTGTCGGAAGCCCTCGACACGCTGATGCTTTGCTAATCACCGGAGTCGCGAATAGGCATGTTACACCGAGGCTAATCGAGACATACCGCGCAACAGCGAAGCCTTGTGTTTGTTTCCTCTACGGCGCCTGCGCATGCAAAGGTAATGTATTCAAGGGAAGCTACAATGTCCCGCGCATGGTGGACGAAATCATTCGCGAAGAGGACCCTAACGCGATTATAGTCTATGTCCCCGGATGTCCGCCAAAACCCGAAGCGATGATATCGGGCGTTGTTAAAGCCCTCTCCGCCTTATAAGGAGAATACGATGACAGACGAACAAAAATATATGGTGGCCGACAAGGTCAAAAAGGCGCTGGGCGATTTGATAGTCAGTATCGAACAGCCCCGGCCCAACAGAATCTATGTGGTTATTCATCAAGATAATTTTCCAGAGGCCATCCGCATAGTTCACGAAAATCTCGGCGGAAAACTCTGCACAAGCACCGCCCTCGATGTTCGCGATGCTGTGGAACTTATCTATCATATGGAGTTGCCGGAAGACATGGTCCTATGCAATGTCAAAACACTCGTTGCCAAGCCCGAGCTTAAAATCGGCACCTGCGCGAATTTCTTCCCCGCGACCGATTGGATTGAGCGCGAGATGTCCGAAATGTATGGCGTAACTTTCGAAAATCATCCTGATCCTCGCCACCTGCTCCTTCCCGATGGCTGGCCCGAGGGCAACTTCCCAATGCGTGGCGATTATCCCCAAAGACCCGACGGTTTCGAAGAACAGCTTCCGGATATTTATCAAAAGGATAGAAAATGAAGAAGACAATTCTGCCGATAGGCCCATATCATCCTCTTTTGGAGGAGCCGGAGTTCTTCACCTTCTACCTCGACGGCGAAACGGTTGTCGATGTCGATGTCAGAATCGGATACAACCATCGCGGCCATGAAAAACTCGCCACCGGCCTAACGTGGGATCAGGTGCCTTTCCTCGTAGAAAGAATCTGCGGGATATGCTCCACGAGCCATCCCTACGCCTATGTTCTCGCTGTCGAAGACCTTCTCGACATCAAGATCCCGCCTCGTGGCCAGTTCATCCGTTCTCTCATCGGCGAGATGGAGAGAATTCACAGCCATCTCCTATGGCTCGGTCTCGCAGGCCATTTCATCGGTTATAACACCGTGTGGATGTGGGCGTGGCGTTACCGCGAGGAAATCCTCGACGCCTGCGAAAAGCTCATCGGAAACCGCAACCACTACGCGGCCTGTAGACCGGGCGGCGCACGCAGAGATGTTACTCCGGAAGCTATGGATTTCACAATGGGCGCGCTCGATTCAAACGAGAAAGCTACAAAAATGTTCCTTGGAGCAGTCTCCGACGACCCCGTTATTCACAAAAGACTTAAGAACGTCGGAATCCTGACGAAAGAAGATGCAATCGCTTACTCAGCGCTCGGCCCCACAAGCAGACCCTCCGGAGTCCGCTGGGATGTCCGCGAATCGGATCCCTACGATGCCTATGGCGCGAGTCTCGATGCCAAGGCTTGGAAAGTCATCGTCCTCGAAAACGGCGATGTTTTCGACAAAGCCGCGCTGAGAGTGTTAGAAACGCTCGAATCCATTTATCTTTGCAGATGGTTAATTGAAAATATGCCGGATGGCGATATTGACATTCACGTCGGCAACATCCCCGAAGGCGAGGGATGCGGTCATCACGAGGCTCCGCGCGGCGAAGTTTTCCACTATGTCCGCTCGGACGGTTCGAATAAGCCTATCCGCCATAAGGTGCGTGCCCCGACATTCAACAATCTGCCGACCTACAAAGCTTCGTGCCCCGGCGAGCAGATTGCCGATGTCGCGCTTATCACCGCCGCAATCGACCCCTGCTATTGTTGCACCGAAAGGGTCGGTGTGGTCGCTGACAATAGGCACACTACGCTTAATCAGAACGACCTGCTCAAGCTCTCGGTCGAGAAAACAATGGAGATCGAGAAGAAGTTAGGGATGAAATCGAACCTGGCGAAGTTTTAATAATGGTTCCCACAGGGCGATAATAAAGGAAAACCTATGGAACAATTAATAACACAGCTCATTTGGGTGCCCGCAATCGCAGGGTTGCTCTGTCTGATCCTGCCGAGGATCAAGGTCATCAAGGAGCTTATCTCCGGAGTCGCGGCGGCGTGGGTGCTCTATATATCCGCGAGGCTTTGGGCGACGGGCGGTTTCGCGCTCACTCTCGCGAATTACGACATCGCCGGAATACCCTTCTCTGTCCATCTTATAGGGAAACCGCTCAACCTTATGGCGGTGCTTTTCGTAGGATTATTCGGCGTTCTCGGAGTCCTCTACAGCTGGAGATACCGTGCAGGCGAAAAGGGCAATCATCTCTATTACGCCTACATGCTCTGGACTCTCGTCTTCAGCAATCTCGCTCTGCTGTCCGATAATATGCTCGTGTTCCTCGTCGCATGGGAGCTTTCGACACTATTCCTCTATGCGCTCGTGAACTCCGGCCATATCGACAAAGCAAAATCGGCTACCGCAGGATTCCGAACCTTCGCCGTGCTGGGATTTTCCGAGGCCGCTCTGCTTCTGGGTATCATTATAATATGGGTTACACAGGGCAGAATTCACTTCTCGCAGTTGAACATCACAACAACCGGCACGCTCAATGTCATTCTCTATTTGATGTTCTTCTCCGCCGCCGCGGCAAAAGCCGGCGCGATGCCGCTTCACGCATGGGTTCCCGATGCCGCCGATGGCGCTCCGACTAGCGTTATGGCTTTTCTTCCCGCCGCAATAGATAAACTTCTCGGGATCTATCTGCTCGCCTTGATTACAATTAATGTTTTTTCCGTAACATCGGCAATCCGCTTAGTCATTATGGCCGTCGGTGCGGTTACGATCCTCGTTGCCGTGATGATGGCGCTCGTTCAGCATGATCTTAAAAAACTTCTCGCCTATCACGCCGTTAGCCAGGTGGGTTATATGCTCCTCGGTATCGGCACCGGCACAATTGTCGGTATTATGGGCGGGCTGTTCCATATGATGAACAATGCAGTTTATAAATCTGCACTATTCTTCGGTGCGGGCAATGTCGAGAAAGCAACCGGCACTACTGATCTCGAGAAACTCGGTGGTCTTGGCAAACTCATGCCGCTGACATTTTTCGCGATGCTCGTTTCGGCTCTCGCAATTTCGGGAATCCCGCCAATGAATGGTTTTGCGTCCAAGTGGATGATTTACCAGAGCTGTCTCGAAGCCGGCCGTCCCGTTATGCTTATCGTTGCGATGGTTGGTTCCGCGCTGACATTGGCGTCCTTCATCAAAGTCATTTATTCGGTGTTCCTCGGCAAAAAGGCCGCAGGCCTTCCCGACAAAATCAAGGAAGCCCCGATCAGCATGTGGATTCCCCCCGTCGTTCTTGCAGTGCTCTGCATTCTTTTCGGTGTTTTCGCGGTGTGGCCTGTTAATACATTCTTCGCTCCGGTAGTCGGACTCGACAGCGTAGGTTCGACTCTCGGTGCGATGGGTCTCTCCTCCGGGACTTTCTGGAGCCCGACCTTCACGACGCTTATGCTTCTTGTCGGAATCGTGCTCGGCGCGCTTGTCTATGTCTTCGGTAATGGCTTCAAACCTCGTGTAGTCAAGAGCTTCTACGGCGGTGAGAATCTCCCCGACGAGGACATCCGCCAGCCCGGAACAGGTTTCTACGAGTCGATCGAAAAACTTCCGGTTCTTCGCTCGATTTACGAAGATGCCAAAAAGGGCGTTTGGGCACCGGATTATTTCTTCGCGGCCATTATCGATTCGATTATAGTCCGCGGACTTAAATTCATGCACTCCGGTATTCTCTCGACATATTTGTCATGGAGCATCATCGGATTGGTAGTGATTATATTCGTATTAATCATATAGGAGGGCTATCGTGATAGCCATCTTTCATGTATTACTCGGTTTTATGATCATCGGTTCGGCAGTAGCTATCGAATCGAGGAACATGCTCTCGGCGGTGATTGCCGTCGGCGCGGTGGGGTTCGGCGTTAGTCTGATGTTCCTATTCCTCGGTGCGCCGGATATCGCGATTACTCAGGTTATCGTCGAAGTTCTGAGCCTGATTATTCTTATCAGAGCTACAACATACGCCGACAACCGCTCTATCGAGAAAAAGATAGACAGCTTCGCGACTATTACCGGTCTTTTCTTCCTCGGTTTTTTCGTGATGGCAACAGTATGGGCGTTCAGAGACATCACCCCCTTCGGCGAGCCTCTGATGACCGTATCGAAACGCTATCTTGCGGGAACCGCGGCGGAAACTGGCGCAGTTAATGCCGTTGCTGGAGTGATTCTCGATTACAGGGCATACGATACTCTCGGCGAGGCGATGGTGCTCTTCACCAGCGTGCTCGGAGCTTTTGTAATCCTGAGACGACGCGGCAAAAAAGCCATTGAAGAAGAAGATTCCGAACAGTTTGGAATCCTAACCGATTGAGGAGAGTGAGGAAATGAATCTTAAAGAACTCTCACAGGACGAGTCCTTAGGGATGACGATCATTGTCAAGACGATTGCACGTCTTGTAATGAGCTTCATCATCCTCTTCGGGTGCTATATCATCCTTTATGGCCATATCACCCCGGGCGGAGGTTTTGCTGGCGGCGTTATAATCGCTATCGCCTATGTGCTCATGATGCTTACTTTCGGCGGTAAAGTGGCAATGGCTAAGCTGGATAACTTCTGGGCGAGCATGTGGGATAATATCGGCGCTTTGGCTTTCGTGGTGTTAGGTTTCCTTGGCCTTACCGGCGGACACTTCTTCCTTAACTTCATCAACCACGGCACACCGGGAACTTTAATCTCCGCCGGAATTATCCCGTTGGCGAATATCTCCATCGCGATAAAAGTCGGCGCCGCGCTTTATGCTATCTTCATAGGGCTGTCCGTTTACGGCCGCCTCGTTACCGAGGAGGAAAAATAACATGATAGAACACATGAGCCTATATGTTCTAACGATGGCCTTGATGGGAATGGGCATTTATGCGCTCATAGCCAAACGCCACATAATCAAGAAGATAATAGGCATTGTAACCATGGAATACGCCATCAACCTGTTCCTGATTCTCATCGGCTACCGCACAGACGGCATCGCGCCGATACAAGACAGTCAGATTTCGGCGGTTGAACTCGCGGCGAGAGCGGTCGATCCGCTTCCGCAAGCGCTTGTTCTCACTTCCATCGTTATCGGCCTCGGAACCCTCGCGCTTATGGCGAGTCTCGCTATCAAGCTCTACGAGAAGTATAAAACCTTCGATATGTCGGAAATAAACCGGCTTCGCGGATAAGGGGGACGGATGAACCACGCACTACCATTATTAGTTGGAATTCCGCTGGGCATGACGGTGGTTACGCTTCTGCTCTCAAAAGCCTCCGCGAGGATTGCCGATATTACTGCATTCCTTACTGCGGCCGTTACCACCGTGATTGCCTTCATGCTTATCGGATCACCGGTTAATACCTACTGGATGGGAAATTGGTTCCCACCCTTCGGTATCACGCTTGTCTATGACGGACTGTCCGGCCTTA
Organism: uncultured bacterium; assembly: GCA_964459995.1. Taxonomy (GTDB): domain Bacteria; phylum UBP14; class UBA6098; order UBA6098; family UBA6098; genus CAZSHG01. The sequence goes on from CAYWOR010000019.1 coordinate 14,218, forward strand.
TGCTCTTGATAATTAACCTAATAGCATTGCTTTCAATCATCTACAGCTTCTCCTACATGGAGAAATACACCGCTAAGCCAAAATTCTACGCATTATTCCTTCTTATGTTAGCAGGGATGAACGGTGTCGCGCTTACCGGCGATCTCTTCAACCTCTTCGTTTTCCTCGAAATAGCTTCAATCGCAAGCTATGCGCTCGTGGGGTTTGGCGTCGAACATCAGGAACTCGAAGCCAGCTTCAAATATCTTATTCTCGGATCGGTTGCAAGCACGATGGTTCTTCTCGGAATCGCGCTGGTTTACGCTATGACCGGCTCGGTTAACATGGCCGATGTCGCTTCTACATTAGCGGCAATGCCGGCTAAAACTACAATAGCTTTCGCGGCGGGTGTTTTCCTGATGGGATTCGCCCTTAAAAGCGGGCTTGTTCCTTTCCACGCATGGCTTCCTGACGCCCACCCAAGCGCGCCCGCACCCATTTCTGCGATGCTTTCCGGCGTGCTTATTAAAGCGCTCGGTGTTTATGCGATGGTCCGGGTGATGTTCAATGTCCTCGGTGCCGCACCGATTTATCTGGATATCATGCTGGTTCTCGGCGCAATATCGATGGTAATCGGCGGTTTTCTTGCTGTTGGCCAATTTGATCTGAAAAGGCAATTCGCTTATCACTCTGTTTCCCAGATGGGCTATATTGTCCTTGCTCTCGGTCTTGGGACTCCGCTTGGATTGATAGGTGGAATCTTTCACCTTATAAACCATGCAACATTTAAAAGCCTGTTGTTCCTCGCCAGCGGAGCTATAGAGCATGCGACTGGAACAAAGCACATGAAGAAACTCGGAGGACTCAAAGAGAGTATGCCGGTTACTTCTACAACATTTGTGATTGGCTCTCTTTCCATCTCAGGTGTTCCACCATTTAACGGATTCTTCAGCAAGTTGATAATTATCCTTGCTTGTGTGCAAGCACAACAGTGGTTACTTGCAGTTCTGGCGAGTATTGCCAGCGTGATAACCTTGTTGTCTTTCCTCAAAGCAATGAAGTTTAGTGTTTTCGGGCAAGTGCCTCAGGCGATTGCCGAACGTATTAAAGAAGTCCCCTTCTCGATGGCTTTTAGTATGATCTTCCTAGCCGTCATGTGTCTTGGGATCGGAATCGCCTATCTTGTAGCTGGCCCAACATTCACAGATATCTTCCTCCAGCCGGCGGCGGATGTCCTTATGGACGGCCTCGAAAACGGTTCGGCTAATTACATCGCAACAGTATTAGGTATCGGAGGATAGCATGAAAGCGATAATCCAGTTCTTAATTCTTTTCGCACTGTGGCTACTCCTTACATGGAGCTTGCAGGTCGCCGATGTGGTTGCCGGAGTTCTGGTAAGCCTGCTCACTGTCGCGCTTATGGGAAACATGTTTATCGATAAGGCCATAAGAGCTATACACCCCGTGCGCGTTTTCTGGATGATAATCTATGTGCCATACCTGCTTTGGTATATTCTCATCGCCAACATGGACGTTGCTTATAGAGTCCTTAATCCCGCGATGCCGATTCGCCCCGGGATCATTAAGTTCAAAACCGGGCTGAAGACCGAAATGGGAAAAACCTTCCTAGCGAACTCGATTACTCTGACGCCGGGAACCCTTACGGTCGATATTATCGGTGACGAATTCTTCGTCCATTGGATTAATGTCAAACACGACGGCAATCCAAAGGCTCAGGCCGAAGAAGTTGCGGGCAAATTTGAGCGAATCCTCAGGAGGATTTTCGAATGAACGGGCTAATGTCGATCTTTATCTGGGCGTTGGCCGGTAGCTCCTTTCTGTGTCTATACAGAATCGCTATGGGTCCGACCCCGCCGGATAGAACGGTATCGATAGACATATTGGGAACTCTCGTTGTAGGGTTCTGTGCGTTTATGTCTCTCATTACCGGAAAAGATTTCTACATGAATATTGGACTGTCATGGGCACTGCTGTCCTTCATCGGCACGATCGCCCTGGCGAAGTTCCTGGAGAGGAGGAGCTTCGATGAGTGAGACTATCGGATATATTATGATTTCCATAGGGGTGCTCTTCGATATTCTCGGATGTGTCGGCCTTGTCCGTCTTCCGGATGTTTATAATCGTTTGCAGGCCGCCACAAAATGCGTTACTCTCGGCACGAGTGTTATTCTTCTCGGCGCCGCTGTGATAGCCTTCGGAAGAGGTCTCGACGCCTTCGCAATTAAAGCTTTGATATGCACAATTTTCGTGCTTATCACAAGCCCGACCGGCGCACACGCCCTTGCCAGAGGCGCTCACAAATCCGGTGTCCCGCTTTGGGAAGGTTCTGTTATCGACGAGTATAAGGAAACCGAGGAGAATAAATCATGAGAAAACCGAAGCTAAGGGAGCTTGGCGAAGCTATTAAGGCCATTGTAAAAGGTCCTTATACTACGAAATTCCCTTTCGCGCCGGCGGAAATTTTCCCCGAATACAAGGGTTATCCCGAATATCAGGAGGAAGGATGCGTCCGTTGCGGCGGTTGCGCGGAGCTTTGCCCAACTCATACTATTAAAAAGATAGATAAGATCGAAGAGGGCGTCCGCGTGATGTTCCGCGACTACGGCAACTGCATCGTCTGCGGCCAGTGCCAACTCTATTGCCTCACCAACGAGGGAATAGTTATGACCAACGAGTTCGACAAGGTTACCCTCGACAAAACAACGATTTACGAGGAGATCGAAGACGAGTTGGTATTCTGCGAGAACTGCGGCGGGGTAATCACAACAAAACGACACATGAACTGGATCGCCGACCGTCTCGAAGAGCTTTCCTACGCCAACCCGACCTTCTTCGTCTGGAAGCAATACGAAAACGGCCTCGCCGACAAGGACTCCGGAATGAAACGCCCGGAACTTCTCCGCGAAGACCATATGCGAGTCCTCTGCCCCAACTGCAGACGCAACCTCGTATTTAAGGAGGAATGGGGCGGCTAATTCCCATTTCCTTTCCGTTTCAAAGAGCGCTCCATGAGCGCTCTTTTTTTATTTATGCGGCAGAATTTTCACATAGAATATTTTTCTCTTGTAAAGTCCGAATAAACCACGTTATCTTGTGTATAGCATTACGAGATTAATCGATCTCAATCGAGAGGTTCTATAAAGGAGGTTCTTATGTCAAACTGTCCGATTGGTGGATTCTATGACTTTCTTCCCGAGATAATTTGGTTCGTCGTCGGGATTTTCCTGCTCTTTTTGGAGTTCATCCTTCCCGGCGTAATCATCTGCTTCTTCGGAGCGGGTGCGATTCTTACCGCAATCCTCACTTGGATAGGCCTTCTTCCAAACCTCGCATCCCAATTGATTTTCTTCCTCGTTTCATCTCTGCTTCTCCTGATTTTCCTTCGGAAATATTTCTCCAAGTGGCTCAAGGGCAAAGAGTTCGGCGATATTGACGATATTGAGAACGAATATATCGGAAAAAAAGTCAAGGTAACCCAAAAAATAGAGCCGAACAACGATTTCGGACGAATCGAATACGAAGGGACCGACTGGAAAGCAACCTCCGATGAGGCCATCGACTCCGGCGAGGTCGTCGAAATCATTAATAAGCAAAACATCACATTTAAAGTTAAAAAACTTTCATAGAGGAGCATCATGACAGGAGCAATTGTATTCGTTGTCGCAATCGCGATTCTTTTCGTGATAATAACCCTGTTCAAAACAGCGCGGGTTGTTCCGCAGAAAACAGCATATGTCGTTGAAAGACTCGGCAAATACAACAAAACCCTCGAAGCCGGATTTCATATTCTGTTCCCTTTCATCGACAGAGTGGCATACAAACTTACTCTCAAAGAGGAGGCCATCGATGTTATTCCGCAGGTATGTATCACCGCAGACAATGTTTCGGTCGAGGTTGACGGCATCCTCTATCTTCGCGTGATGGACCCTGTGAAAGCGGCATATGGCATCGCCAACTACCGTTTCGCGACAACCCAGCTCGCTATGACCACCATGCGTTCCGAAATAGGGAAACTCGATCTCGATAAAACCTTTGTCGAGCGCGAGTCAATCAATGGGAACATCGTGAACTCAGTCGATCTTGCTTCTGATCCGTGGGGAATCAAGGTAACGCGATACGAAATCAAGAACATCACTCCGCCCATGTCCGTCCGTGAAGCGATGGAAAAACAGATGCGTGCCGAACGTGAAAAACGCGCCGAAATCGCGCTATCCGAGGGTGAAAGGCAATCGAAAATCAACCGCGCAGAGGGCGAAAAACAACAGAACATCTCAATATCCGAGGGCGAAAAACAACGCAGAATTAACGAGGCCGAAGGGCGTGCGAAAGAAATCGAAGCTGTTGCAATCGCCACTGCAAAAGGTATTCGCGAAATTGCCACCGCGATTAACGAACCCGGCGGCCAGAACGCGGTCAATCTTCGTATTGCCGAGCAGTGGATCACGGAATTCGGAAACCTTGCGAAAACAAACAACACGATGATCATCCCGAGCAACATGTCCGATATTGGCGGCACAGTCGCGGCATTGACTAAAGTCTTCAAAGAAACAAAATAGAACCGATTACAACGAAGTATTCTTGGGCGACCGTGGAATAATCCCGCGGTTGCCCCTCGATTTAAAAGGGACAAAAATGGACAAGCCTATTCTTAAAGACCCAAACATCTCCCCCGACATGAAAATATTGAAACCCCTTTTGGGCGATTCTTTTCCGGCCTATGAGGATTTCATCGCGAAAATTACAGAAGAATCAGTCGGTCTAAACCCCGAATGGATTTATTATAAAGATGTGAAAGCCTGGCTGTGCAAAATAAGCTTCAAAAAGAAAACAGTCATATGGTTGTCTGCTCAGGATGGGCATTTCAGAATCACATTCTACTTTAACAAAAAAACGATTGCCGGATTCTACGAACTTCCAATCGCAGAGGTGCTAAAAAACGTTGCGAAGGAGACTGAAGAGAAAAAATTCATCCCTGTAACAATGGAAATCCGCACTCAGGGCCATCTCGAAGACATATTACAAATTATCGAATACAAGAAAAGAACGAAGTAGGGCAGATAGTTCGCCCCGGTTGGTTGGCATAGAATTCCCTTTGTTGCCAAGCCAAGCTCAATTATTTCATGCCCTCAAACCGATTTATCACCGGTGCAAACTCTTCGGTTGTTCGCCGTTTCCCCTTGCGCAATCGTCGATTCGCCCTTTATTACCGATATGGATTTGAACGAGTTAATAGAATCAATTCCGCCCGACGCTGTGATTATCGGCGTCGGGAACGATATTTCCGGGGACGACGCTTTCGGGCCGGTGTTGGCGGATAAGCTGAAACCCCTTTTCGGGACGAGATGCATCGACGGCGGTCTCGCGCCGGAAAACTGGGTCGGGAAGATAATCGATATGGCGCCGTCGATATTGATTATCGCCGACGCCGTAACTTTCCGAGGAGCGCCGGGGGAGATTCGTGTTTTCACGCCGGAGGATTTGATTCAGGAAATGCCATCTACCCACGGGCCGGGATTCGGACCTATGGTGGGCTATCTTCGCCAGTTTATGCCGAAGCTGGAAATACGAATCCTCGCGGTCGAGCCGGAATCTGTTGGCCTGATGACGCCTATGAGTAATATAGTGAATGCGGCAGTCATGGAGATTGTTGCGATGTTCGAAGAAAATCCGCCCTCGCCTTGACGAACGCCAATCGATGAATATATTTCACCGCTATGCATGAGCTTTCGATAGCAAAAGGAATGATGGCAAACCTTCGCCCCTGGCTGGACGAGCAGGGGGAGGACGTCCGTATCGGCCGAATCGTCGTGAAGGCGGGGCCATTTCGCGCGGTGGTGCCGGAAGCGCTTATCGGTGCTTGGGAAGTTGTGCGAATGGAGCATCCGAAGACCGAGGAGTCCGTCGTGGAGGTAGATTCATCCTTTATCGAGGTGAAATGTCGTGCCTGCGGTCATGTCTGGAATGCGAGCAGGGCGACATTTGTTTGCGTCAAATGCGGTTCCGGTGAACTTGAATTCGGTGGCGGCAACGAACTTTTTATCGAGGATATCGAGATAATTAACGAAGACGATAAAGCGAGGTAACTATGTGTCTGACATGCGGTTGCGGAAACCCTGAAGATCACGAACATGAGCATAATCATGAGCACGACCATCCCCATGATCATTCAGCGGATCCTATCGGCCAAGACCTTCTGGCGGCTAACAACAAGATAGCGCAACACAATCGGGAGCATTTGCGCAAGATGGGCGCGTTCATGATTCATCTGACAAGCTCCCCCGGAAGCGGCAAGACGGCTCTGCTGGAAGCGACTATCGATAAGCTGAAGGAAAGGTTCCGTATCGGTGTAATCGAGGGGGATGTCGCCACGGAGAACGACGCTGTGCGAATCCGCAAGATGAATATTCCCTCGCAGTCGATAATGACCGACGGCGCGTGCCATCTGGACGCCCATTCCGTGCATCACGCGCTGGGGCATCTCGCCGAGGATGGCGAGTTCGATTTGATTTTCGTCGAGAACGTGGGCAATCTGGTATGTCCGGCGGATTTCGACCTTGGCGAAGATTACCGAGTGGTGCTGGTTTCCGTCCCCGAGGGCGACGACAAACCGGAGAAATACCCGCCGATATTCCGTCGCGCGGATTGTATGGTTGTAAGCAAAACCGATCTTCTGCCCTATGTCGATTTCGATGTCGATAGGGCGGTCAAGCACGCGAGGACGATCACGCCGCGCCTTCGGCTTTTCAAGCTGTCGTCGAAAAGCGGCGAGGGTTTGGACGATTGGATTAGCTGGATCGAGTCGATAGTTCCAAAATAGTCCTTGGTCGCTGATCGTTAGAGCAGTAATTGCGAGGCCAAAGGCTTCGGAGCTTAGAAATACACCTCATTGTCTTGCAGACTCCTCGTAATTACTTGCTCGATAGCCAGTTTCACTCGACCCTTTTCCCTTGAAATATCTTCTATCGCGTGTTATCATTCGACATGGATCCTGATTTCCTAAGACTTTTCGAGAATTCACTCTGCCGGTTCGACTTAGAAGGCAAAACTCTTCGGGTGGCGCTTTCCGGCGGTTGCGATTCAATCGCGCTGATGGAACTATTGTATCGCACCTTCGATAGAAACCGTCTCGCCGCAGTGCATGTGAATCATGGGATACGCGATGAAAGCGGCGCAGATTCCGATTTCGTTCGAAAATTTTGCGAAAAACGAGGTGTCCCGTTGGAAATTCGCACGGTCGATACACCTGCAAAGGCCGAATCTGCGGGCCTCGGAATCGAAGAGGCGGCGAGGGAGCTTCGTTACGCCATCTTCCGAGAGTTCACCGAGTCTGGTGAGGTTATCGCGACAGCTCATACCGCTGATGATTGCGTCGAAACGCTCCTCTTTAATCTTGCCCGAGGCTCCGGCCCGAGAGGCTTGGGAGGAATTCCGCGCGAGAGGGACGGTATCATTCGCCCCTTGTTAGATTTCTTTCGGAAGGATATCGAGAAATGGCTTATAGCAGAGGGAATAGATTGGCGCGAAGATGAGAGCAATCTCGATTTGCGTTTCACGCGCAATCGAGTCCGATGGATGCTTCTGCCGGAAATTCGACGGGTTTTCGGCGAAACAGCGTTACATAGGCTTCGTCGAGAGGCTGAGGTTTTTTCATCTTGTGCCGAATTCATTTCTATTCAGGGCGCGAAGGTTTACGAAGAGTCCATTATTGCAAGGTTCGGGGGTGTTATCGCTCTCGACATGAGAAGGGCGACAGTTTCACGATGGGGGTTCGGCGAGGTTGTTCGCTCGGCGCTTCATGATCTCGGGATAGGCTTTTCCGCGATAGGATTCGACACAATCGAGCGCCTTTTTTTTGAAATATCCAATTCCCGAAGGGGGCGAAGGTTTCCTATCTGCGAAGGTGCGCATATTGAATACGACGGACCTATCTTATTCATATTCAATGAATTACATACGCTGACACCTGTGAATATCGAGGTTGAAACCGCTATAGAGTTGCCCTTTGCGTTAGGCAAATTTCATATTTCATCCCATTCGGAAGAAGGAATTCGAGTGCCCTATGGCGGCGGTCAACTGATTCTTCGTCCATCTTTGCACGGCGACATAAGTCAATCGAACCAAAAGCTACTAAGGTCATTATCAAAAAGAGGGGTTCCGAGGCTTATTCGAGAAATCGCTCCGGTGCTTTACGAGAACAAAACACCTCTCTTCTCCCCAGTTGTCGGAAAACTTACGCAAAATTCATCGCTTTTCGAAATTTCGGTTGTTTATATTGGCCCACTTAACGCAAATCTTGTAATGAAAAAATAATCAGGAGCCCAAAATGGAAAACTACACAGTCAAAGAGCTTATCTCCTACATCGAAATTCAAAAAAGGGTGGCCGAAGTTGCCAAAGAAATCGATGCCGATTTCAAAGGCCTCGACCCGATTATTGCAGTGGTTCTTAAGGGCGGGTTCGTTTTTGCCGCCGATCTTGTCCGAAGTCTCGAAACAACATTTACACTCGATTTCATCGGCGCTTCGAGTTATATCGGCACCGAATCCTCCGGCGATATAAGAATTACAAAAGATCTCGATACACCGATAATCGACCGACATCTTATCCTCATCGAAGATATTGTGGATACCGGTCTGACCCTTTACAAACTCGTGAAACTTCTCAAACAACGCGACCCCAAGTCCGTGAGCATCGCCGCGATGCTTGTCAAAGAAATCGACCGCCCCTTCGATCTCGAAGTCGATTACTACGGTTTCAAAATCCCAAATGAATTCGTGGTCGGATACGGTCTCGATTATAATGAGCGTCATCGCGGACTTCCATATATAGGCTATGTCGAACCTACCGAATAAGGCTTGATCCGAAAAATTAAAATTTCTCTGCGAAAGGGGGGCGTCGCACGCACGAGGCGTTTTGTGCGAAACAATCTCACTTTGTTTGGAGATTTTCTTTTAACTATCAGACTAGTTCTGTTTCCGCGAGAGCCTCGTGCGTAAGGGCAAATCGGCTGATGTATGCATTGGGACGAAGCTTCATCTGCAATTTTCAACTAAGTCTATCATCTGCGTATATTTACAAGGCCGATTTGCCCGCCTTCCCCGCCGATAAAAAAATAATTGATAAACAGACATTTTCCACGGCGGGGAAGGCGCGACGCCCCCCGAGTGGTGCGCTGGAAATAAGTTCCGACAACAAATGAGAATTCCCACAAAATGCCTTGACTTAAGCCTCTCTTTCACTATTTATTAAACCTTGTAAATGGAGAAGAATGGCTACGAAAAAAAGAGACAACTCGATTAAAAATGGATATTTGAGCTTCGTGGATAAGGTCGCGAGGGCGATGTCGAAAACCGGCCTAAGCCCGACCTTTTACACGATAACCGGTTTTGTGCTGGCGATATTTGCCGGAGTAGCACTTTGGCTCGGGCATCTGATAATCGGTGGAATCCTCCTGTTCGCGGGCGGGATTTTCGACAGCATGGACGGTGCGATTGCAAGGCTCAACGGCAGAGCGACAAAATTCGGCGCACTCCTCGATTCGACCTTGGACAGATATTCCGAATTTGCGATTTACCTCGGGTTCTATGGCTATCTCGGGCATTCCTATGCGAAATTCGTCGAATTTTATCAAATAATGGCGATATTTGCATTGGTCGGTTCGGTAATGGTTAGCTATGTCCGCGCGCGAAGCGAGGGACTTGGAATAGCATGCTCGGTGGGATTCTGGCAAAGACCGGAAAGAATTATCGCTCTGGGGACAGCATCGATTTTCACAGGATTTCTGAACCCCTTGTTTATCTCTATATCATATAACTATATGCACGATTTTTTCATAAAACTCGTGCTGATCGTTCTCGCTATAGGAACCAATATCACTGCAGTTGGAAGACTTTTCCATGGCAGAGATTTCCTTCGGGAAAAAGGCCTGAATTAAGGATTGGAGCAAAATGGCAAACAAAGTTAGAGTGGCGATTATTGGCGTGGGGAACTGCGCGAGTTCTTTGGTGCAGGGCGTTCATTACTACGCCGATGCCAAAGCCGGCGATTTCGTTCCGGGGCTTATGCATGTCGATCTCGGCGGAATTCATATTAACGACATCGAGTTCTCCGCCGCTTTCGATATCGACAAAAATAAAGTCGGAAAAGACCTCTCTGAAGCGATTTTTACTAAGCCGAATTGCACAACAAAATTCTTTGAAAATGTCCCTCATCTCGACGTGAAGGTGCATCGCGGAATGACCCACGACGGCCTCGGCAAATACCTCAAAGAGATTATTGAAAAAGCCCCCGGCCCCACCGACGACATCGTGAATATCCTAAAAGATACCGGCACGGATGTTGTCGTCAACTATCTGCCGGTCGGCTCCGAAGAGGCCACCAAATGGTATGTCGAACAGATTCTCGACGCCGGTTGCGGCTTTGTTAATTGCATTCCCGTCTTCATCGCCAGAGAACAATATTGGCAAAACCGCTTCAAACAGCGTGGTCTGCCGGTTATAGGCGACGATATCAAATCGCAGGTCGGCGCAACAATACTCCACAGAGTCCTAACCAACCTCTTCCTCGACCGCGGAATGCCAATAGACCGAACATACCAGCTCAACACCGGCGGGAACACAGATTTTCTTAATATGCTCGAACGCGCACGCCTCGACAGCAAAAAAGAATCGAAGACCAATGCCGTGAAATCCCAAATAGAGCGGCGCGGGCGTTCAATCGACCCCGAAAACATCCATGTCGGCCCATCCGATTTCGTCGCATGGCAAAAGGACAACAAAATCTGCTATCTTCGCATCGAAGGCCGCCATTTCGGCGATGTCCCGATGAATCTCGAATGCAGGCTTTCTGTCGAGGACTCCCCTAACAGCGCAGGTGTTGTTATCGACGCGGTCCGCATAGTCAAACTCGCCATGAATGCCGGCATATCAGGCTCCCTCGACGGGCCTTCGAGCTATTTTATGAAATCGCCGCCAATCCAGTTCGACGACGGCGAAGCGAGACGCCTCACAGAGGAATTCATCGCACAAAATCCCTTCGGTAATTAACCGAAAGGCAACATCCAGCCGAATAGAATCGGCCTCGAATCGACTCTATTGACCGAAGACCTCGACATTCGCCAAACGTCCTGTGTGCAGGATACCTCCGAGGGAACATTCCCGTCCTCGGCGCCGCCGCCCGACTCCAGAAAGGCTGTCGCACCGGCGGTAATAGACCTGCTCTCGACCACTGTCCTAATCGTTTTCGAGGGGATTCTGCTTGGAAGATTCTCCAGTGCGGCACTGGCCGGCGGCGGAATGGGGCTTCAGTCTCTGTTTCTCGTATTCACAGTCATTCTGACCTTCGTCATGGGCGCTTCGGTGCCAATATCGAGGCTTGTCGGCGCAGGAAAAAAAGACGAAGCAGACCGACTCTTCAGCAACGCGATTGGAAGCGTCCTCGGAATAGGTTTGATTTTTGCCTTAATCTCGCTATCAATGGCGGGATTCATTTTCCGGAATATTTTTGGCGCGGTCGGCGATGTGGAAACCGCAGGCGTGGGATATTTCCGCACCGTCGCCTTTTTTATGCCGATGATTGCGCTCAATTTCTCTGGCACAGGGATTCTTCGTGCCACTGGCGATGCCTTTTCCGCAATGATGGCCAACCTCACGGCAAATCTTCTCTCGGCTTTTTTAGCGATAATTTTTGTTTTCGGTTACGAGCCGATAGGAATACCCGCAATGGGCGCAAAAGGCTCCGCGCTGGCTCTCGGAATCGGCCAAACTTTTGGAATGATAATATTCCTGCGATACGTCCTTTCGCGAAAAACAGCTATCACATTACATTTACGCGATATCGTAGCCCCAAAATGGGCATCGATAAAAAGAATCGTTAAAATCGGTCTACCGGTAACAGCCGAACAGTTTTTCTGGATGGCCGGTCAGATAATCATCGTAGCATACATCGGAAGGCTCGGTGAAACATCCCTCGCCGCACATCAGATAATTATTCGGCTGACACAAACTCTCGGTGTTGTGTATCAGGGGTTCGCCTTCGGGAATATGGCGCTTTGCGGACGGCATATCGGTGCCGACAATGAGATCCGTGCGATCCTACTCTCGCGAAAGATAAGATACATCAGCCTTGCAATCTCGATTATACTCGGCGCAATCGTTTATTTCAATGCCGAAGCTATCGTCCACCTTTTCACTTTCGATCCAAAGGTGATGGAGCTTGCAATAATTCTCATTCCGATCCTCGCGCTTCAGCAAATCCCGAAATCCCAAACGATGATAACCACCAGCGAGCTTCGCGCACGCGGGGACCTTATTTTTATCGCCGAAATTGCAGGTATCACTGTTGCGATAAATATAATCGGATTTTCCTATATCGGCGTATTTGTCTTCGGATGGGGATTGCCGCTAATTTGGGTTGTCCATGTTCTCGACGAGGTTGTCAGATATGCAATCCATCTCCTTCGAATGCGCCAACGGATTGTCAAAGCGGTCTAACAAGCGAACGAGATCGAGAAATCTATTCTTATAAATTCCGAGGAGACAAATATTCTCCAATGCAGTGATTGAACAATATCACCAAAGCGCTCTTCACTTCGATAAGCTCGATGCTAAAAGAAAAAGGCGGCATAGATAGCCGCCTCATTGTTAATCAGCTAATTGTCTGAGTTATTTGCCGAGGTCGTAGCGGATACCGCCGCGAATACCGATAACCGTCTCGGAATCGCTATAATCGCCATACCCAGTGTCGTAGCTCATGGACATGATGCCGATAATCAGCTCTGCGAAGGGGCGAAGCGCGCTCTTCGGACTTCCAAATTCCGCGCCGCCACCGATATTCAGCTGAAGAAATGTGTAGTTTTCCCAAGAATTTAACTGAAGACCTGCAACGGCATAGGGCAGGACCGTCGAATTCGCCATCGGGAAGAACATAAGTGCGTCAACTTCGCTTCCCGTGCTCAAATACAGCGCCGTGGGGTCGAACTGAAGACGAAGCAGAATAAACCGGACAGCAAGCCTTTCGTTAAGATCGACAATGCCGCCGCCATCGAGCATGAAAGCAGTGCCGTCGCCCATTGCCAAATGACCGGCGCCTTCGAGCTTGAGATTTAGCTTCGCATAGGCTCCGCTTACAAGCACGAGAGCGGTTAAAACGATGATGATTGTCCTTTTCATAAAGCCTCCTTTAAAAAATTATTAGTTTTGCTATGCACGAAATAAACCCCATTTTCGCTTTTGTCAAGGCTAATCGTAACAATCTCGGAAAAATCCTTTTTACAAATGTCGGAATAAATGGGATTTTAGCTTGACAATTGCCCCCCTCGGCAATATTATTCCGGCTTGAATGGTCGGTATTGTGCCGAACTATCGATAATAATTTATTGAAAGGATATAAAATGCGAATCCGCACAACAAGCAACAAAAGACGCCTTCGCAAGCACGGTTTCCGCGAGAGGATGAGCAGTCCCACCGGAAGGCGGGTGCTCTCCGACCGTAGAAAAAAGGGACGGCACCAGCTAACTGTTTCCGTGCCCAAGAAAGGCCAGACGAAGCGTTAGATGGCTCTTCCGACGGAATTGCGGCTTAAAAAACTCTCTGATTTCGAGAAACTCAGAACTCCAAAGGCCGTTTTTCCGTCGGGATATCTCATTCTCAAATGTGCCGAAGCCGGCGACGGCTCGAAATTCGGTTTCGCGGTTTCCAAAAGGCTCGCCGGTTCGGTGTTGCGAAATAGAATACGCCGCATTCTTTCTGAGTGGGTGAGGAGCAATGTCGAGGAATTTCCCGATGGATATCTTTGGCTGATCATCCTGCGAAAACTTCCCGAGCCGATGTCGGTTTTGTCCCAAACCCTGAGGGACGATATTCAGAAACTCGCCCGAAAGGCATCAAGTGAGCTTTAGACGGATAAATCCACTTCGATTGATAATTCTGGGCGCTATAAAGCTCTATCAGCACACCCTTGGCAGAATACTGCCGAATTCATGCCGTTTCTACCCGACCTGCTCCACATACGCCTACGACGCCGTTATGCGCTTTGGCGTTATGCGCGGCGGATGGATGGCGGTTAAAAGGATTTCGAGATGCCACCCCTTCAACGCCGGTGGTTTTGATCCGGTGCCAATGCCCAAAAAAGAGGGAACAAATGGATAAGCGAACAGTTGTCGGCATTATTATACTCGCCGCAGTTTTAATATTGATGCCCTATTACCAAAAAATAATCGGCGGCGGAAACACAGCCGCGACATCAGCAGATACTTTAAGCTCCGCAGATGTCGATAGAACAACTGTCCAGCGCGAAGTTACCCAAGAGAGAAGCGGGACACCCTCTCAGGAGTTTCTCGATGTAGAGCAAAGAAGCTCTTCCGACGGAACAGACCTCGTCTCGCGCGAAAATGATGACCAAGAACGCGAGCTTGTGCCCGAAAAACGAATCTATGTCAGCACCGACAAAATGGAATTCGTCCTCACTACGAAGGGTGGAGATATTCTATCTGCCTTAAGCAGGGAGTTTTTTGATTTATGGGGCAAGCCGCTCGAATATTGCCCCTCCGAAATAACCGGCGCGAACCTTCCAATAACGGCATATCGCGGAAGACAACGAATTACCTCCGAAGCACTCGATTTTGTCGCGGATATAGACACTCTTATACTCACCGAGCACGATACCGCCGGCGCAGTTACATTCACTGCTATGCTTCCCGGCGGCGGAATGATACAGCGCCGCTATCATTTCAGATATGGTGATTACACCTTCTCGCACACCACTCTTTTCGGCGAAGACGATACCGAATCCGGCGATTATATCGAAGAGAGCGTCCTTTGGTGGCGAAAAGGTCTCGAACCCTCCGACCCGGATATCAAGGGTAATGTAAGCGCGAACTACCGCATAGGCTATATGATGGGCGGCTCCTACAGCGACGAGAAGTTTAGCACAAGCCAAACACCCCAGATTTCTTTCGACGGCAACACCGATTTCGTTGCGACACACAATAAATATTTCGCGGTGATAATCGCTCCGGAGGAAGGGCTTGCACAGGGTGTCCGTGGCGAGGGCGTATGGTTTTCCGCCGAGAATTTCGGCAAAGAGAAGCTTCAGGTGCCCGCGCTGGGAGTTGGGCTTGTCCGCCGTATCGACGAAGGCCCAATTATCCGTAGAGATATAGTCTATCTCGGCCCACGCGATTATACAACCCTAAAGCACTACGATAGAGGCTTCGAGAAAATCGTAAACCTCGGATGGTCGATTCTTCAGCCGCTCACTAAGCTTTTCATGTGGATTTTCGAGTGGCTCTATGGGTTAATCGGCAATTATGGTTTCGTAATCATCATTTTTTCAATCATCATAAAACTGCTTCTCCTGCCCCTGTCCGGCAAACAGATGGAGAGCATGAAGAGGATGAAAGACCTCGAACCAAAGCTCGCAGAGCTTCGAGAGCAGTATAAAACCGACGTCAAAAAGCTTAACGAAGAAACGATGAAACTCTACCAAAAGGAGGGCATCAACCCGATGAGCGGATGTCTTCCGCTTCTTCCGCAGATGCCGGTTTTCTTCGCTCTTTTTGCCCTTCTAAGAAACTCCTTCGCCCTTCGCGGCGCGCCTTTCATGCTCTGGATAAATGATCTTTCTCTGAGCGACCCTTACTATGTCCTGCCGATATTGATGGCTGTTACAATGTTCATCCAGCAGAAAATCACTGTTCGTGACCCAAAGCAGAAGATGATGGTATATTTTATGCCGATATTCTTCCTGTTTATTTTCAGAAACATGCCGTCGGGACTAGTGCTCTATTGGTTTACCTTCAATATTTTTTCGCTCGCCCAGACACTTTGGACAGAGCGGAGCAATTCCAAAACGGCTTAGTTCGCGCGGATGGCTGATATTCCGCAAATTTTAGAACTTCCCGAAAACGATACAATCGTCGCGTTGGCCACGCCTACCGGAAGAGGCGCGTTGGCTATTTTAAGAATTTCCGGGTCGGATTCCATCAGCGTTGTGTCCGAAATTTGGAAGGGAAAAAACCCACTCGACTCGATGCGTGGCGGCTCGGCGAGCGTCGGGATTATAGACATCGGAGATCTTCGCGAGAAAGCTGTCGCCACGGTTTGGCGTGCCCCGAATTCATACACAGGACAGGATATAATCGAACTGACAATACACGGAAGCCACCCTTTGGTTGTCGAGATAGAAAGGGCGATAATCGAGCGCGGTGCAAGGGCGGCGGCACCCGGCGAGTTCACATACAGAGCACTTTTGAATGGCAAGATGAACCTCTCGGAGGCCGGCGCGGTGAAAGCGCTTATCGACGCTCCCGGAATAGCCGCCGTGCGAGCTGTTTCGAGGACGTTGTCCGGCGAGTTTGAGGGGAAGGTTCGGGAGATTTTAGACAAACTCTCGCGAATTAATCTGGATTTGGTGGCGGACACAGAGTTCCCCGAGGCGGTCGAAATTCTTTCGCCGGATTCAATAGACACAGAAATCGAAAGCATCCTTTCGGAAACATCTGCACTTTTTGAGAGAATGCGTGCGGGTGGGAAACTTGCAAAGTTGATGTCTGTGGTTATTATCGGACCTCCGAACGCGGGGAAATCGACCCTCGCGAATGCGCTTCTCGGAAGGGTGCGGAGCATTGTCCATTCCGAGCCGGGAACTACACGCGACCTTATCGAGTCCGAGTGCGATTTCGGCGGAGTTCCGGCATTATTGGTCGATACGGCCGGTCTTCGAGACACTGATCACGGAATCGAACTAATCGGCGTCGATCTCGCACATAAACGCCTCGCCTCGGCGGATTTGGTAATCAATGTCATCGATTTTTCGCTTCCGCTTACTGCCGAAATCGAAAAAACTCTCCTCCTGACTGACAAAATGGATAGAATTGTTGTTTTAAACAAGAAAGACATTGCGCAAAATTGTGATTTTGAAGGCGGCATCGAGGTTAGCTCGCTCATGGGCGAGGGAATCGAAGATTTGCGTGGAATTATCGCGAAAAGGCTTATTGGAGAAGAGCGAGAAGCTCTTTGGGCCGGAGAGTGGCAAATCGACAGGGTCTCGAAAGCCTTGGATTGCTTAGTGAACGCGCTTATTGCTTTTAAAACCAATGCCACCGATGCCGCTCTCGAAGAACTTCTCGAAGCCGAAAAGGCTCTTCGCGGTGCAATTGGCGAAAACGCAGGGAAAGATATTATTGCGAGGGTTCTCGACGATTTCTGTATTGGCAAATAGCAATTTCGTTTGAAATCGTCTTTTATAGGGTTATATTTTTTGAAAATATTTAAACCGCGAAAAAGGAGAAAAATGCAACTCATCGATGATTTCCTCGCCAAGGCCGCGTCGAAAAGCGGCAAGGTCGTTCTTCCGGAGGGACAGGATCCGCGCATGATTTTGGCCGCCTCTCGCCTCGTCTCCGAGAAAATATGCAATGTCGTTATTCTCGGCAAACCCTCGGAAATACATGCTATCGCCGAAAAAGAGGGGGTTAGTATCGCAGGAGTAGAGCTTGTCGAGCCGGGCGGAGAGTTGCATGAGGAGTTCGCGCAATTCTATTTCGAAAAACGCAAACATAAGGGTGTCGATCTCGATTCCGCGCACAAAATTGTCCTCGATCCGCTTTTCTGGGGCGCAATAATGCTTAGCAAAGGCATGGTTGAGGCATCTATCGCCGGCGCGAATAACTCTACCGGCAATGTCCTAAAGGCCGCGCTTCATTGCGTCGGTCTTGCAAAGGGCGTAAAGGCGGTATCGAGCTATTTCATAATGCTAATCCCGGAATTCAGAGGGCAGAAAGATTATCCTATCGTTTTCGCCGATTGCGCCGTAATCCCGAATCCCGATCCGACCCAGCTGGCCTCGATCGCGATTGCCAGCGCAGACAACACGCGTAAACTTCTCGGAATAGAACCGATTGTCGCAATGTTGAGTTTTTCCACAAAGGGCAGTGCAGAGCATCCAGATGTCGATAAGGTTCTCGAAGCACTCGCAATAGTGCGCGAACAGCGTCCTGATATTGCAGTTGACGGCGAGCTTCAAGCCGATGCCGCCCTTATCCCGAAGGTCGGCGAGAAGAAAGCCCCCGGCAGTTCTGTCGCCGGCAAAGCCAATGTTCTCGTCTTCCCAGACCTCGATGCGGCAAATATCGGATATAAGCTTGTTCAACGTCTTGCCGGTGCCGAAGCTGTCGGACCCTTCATTCAGGGTCTCGCAAAGCCTGCAAACGATCTTTCCCGCGGATGCTCGGTCGATGATATAGTAAATGTCTCAGCGATAAGTCTCTTGATGAGCTAATCCGCCGATTTACCCCGCGCAAAGCCGGCAGTTTACGCCGGCTTTTTTTTGTGCGCGATACAAGGGGCAGAGCGCATCGCCCTTCGGCGACTCCGGAGCGAGCCGAAAACAAAGGTGTCGATTCAACCATTAATTTCTACGGCTCGTTCCGGGTTTCGGTCGGCGGCAGGAAAGTTGTCTGATAAAATCACATCGAATAGCCGCCGACCGAAAGCGCTCTGTCCCCGAATGGCAATACAGAAAAATGTTGCTCTTGTCAAAATGTGGCAATATATTAGGGCAAATTGTTAGGAGTGATAATGAACGAATATCAGAGCACAATTTCAAAAGAAGTATCTATAGAGGGCGTTGGACTTCACACGGGTAAAGCGGTTAAGATGACCTTCCGCCCTGCCCCGCCGGACACATGGGCAGTTTTCGTCCGTGAGGACATCGGCAAAGACGCTCGAATTAAAGCGGTTGTCGATAACGCCTCCGAGGAGCTTATTCGGGGAACGACACTTAAACTTAACGGCTTTAGAGTTACCACTGTCGAACATGTTCTTGCCGCTTGTGCGGGGTTACAGATTGACAATATCGAAATCGCCCTTACCGATGAGGAACCGCCGGTTCTCGATGGCAGTGCGATGCCATTCGTCGAAAAACTCCTCGAAGCCGGTATTGTCCAACAGGAAGTCGCACGCAATTATTACAAAATCGATAAGGTAATCCAATTCTCGGACAACTCCCGAGGTATCGATATTCATGTAGTCCCCTTCGACGGTTTTCGTGCGACTTTCATGGTGGATTACAAAAATCCCGCCCTCGGAACACAATATACGACTATGGTCGATATCGAGGAGGAATTCGTCAGCGAATTTGCCGAGGCGAGGACATTCTGCTTTCTCTCAGAGGTCGAAAAACTTCTCAAACAGTCGATAGTAAAGGGCGGCAACCCGGAAAACGCCTTGGTTATAATCGATAAAGAATTCACTGAAGTTGACGAGAAATTCCTTCGCGACAACTTCAATGTTCGTCCCGATGTTCAACTTTTCAATCCCGAAAATCCATTTTTAGCTGGTGTCGAACAGAGATTTTACAACGAGCCGGTTCGACACAAAGTCCTCGACCTTCTTGGCGATTTGCATCTACTTGGATTTCCAATAAAAGGATTCGTTCTCGCCGCAAGGTCCGGCCATGCCGCCAATGTCGAATTGGTGAAACTGATCAAAAAGCAGAAGGAAAAGGAAGAGCTTGCAGGACAGTTTGGTCAGGCAAAAAAGGGAGCCATTCTCGATATAAATGGCATAATGAGAGTCCTGCCACATCGCTATCCCTTCCTCATGCTCGATGAGATTGTCGATTTTGACAAAGGTAAATCGGCAATCGCACGAAAGAATGTTACCGCGAATGAGATGTATTTCCAGGGACATTTCCCCGGCCATCCTGTGATGCCCGGCGTTTTAATTCTCGAAGCCCTCGCCCAGACAGGCGCATTTCTGATGATGGAATCTTTCGAGGACACCAATTCCAAGGTAACATATTTTCTTGGAATGGACAAGGTTAAATTCCGTAAACCGGTTATCCCCGGAGATATACTAACCTTGAAAGTCGAGGCTCTCTATTATAAGCGAGGTTTATGTAAATTTATCGGCAAAGCCTATGTTCACGATGATTTGGTTGTGGAGGGGGAATTCCTCGCGGCAGTCTACGATAAATGAAGATTTACTCTTGCATTTGCAAGATGATTTGTTATAATTAGCGCGTTATCGGCGGGTAACCTGTCGATGCTCTATAAGGAAATTATTAGGAGAGGTGCCAGAGTGGTCGATCGGGGCGGTCTCGAAAACCGTTGTCCCCTTCGGGGACCCAGGGTTCGAATCCCTGCCTCTCCGAAAAGAATTTAAGCCCAGTCTAAGTGATTGGGCTTGACTTATTTATAAGAATAACTATATTGAATGTGCCAATATTGTGCCACTTAAGATTAAATGCAAGTGGATACAATGTCAAGAGTTATTTCGATTCTCTTTTTGAAAAAGGGGTTCAATCGTGAAACTATACCAAAGGGAAAACGGCATATGGTATCTGGATTATACCCTTAACGGCAAACGAATACGAAAAAGCCTCAAAACTAACCTGAAGGAAGTTGCCAAAGCCAAAGAAGCCGAGTTAAGACTCGAAATCGACAGGCAAAACCTGAAACTCGATCCTGAAGTAATATTGATAAGGGAATACTTCGATAATTACAGAAGATCGGCAAAACAAAGACTTTCCCCAAATAGCTTCAAGCGCTATTGCGCTGTTTTCGACAATTTCGTGGAATACTCCAAACAAAAGGGCCTAAGACATCTTTCTGAGGTCAAAACGAAACACATCGAGGATTATCTTCTTTCGAGAAGAGAAAGGGATAAAGTAGCCCCAAAGACGGCAAATGTCGAATTGACAGCACTAAGCGGGGCTTATGAACATGCGATACGTCTCAATTATCTTAGAGATAATCCAGCCAAAGGAATAAAAAGATTCCCGAAAAAGGCGAGAAAAGCCCCGAAGTTTTTCACGAAAGAAGAACTCAATCTGATTCTCGAAAAAGAGAAGAAGCCAATTTACAGGGCTGTATGGGAGTTTTTGGCTAATACGGGGCTTCGTAAAGGCGAACTCGAACATCTGGAATGGGACGACATAGATTTCGACAACCGTGAAATTCGTGTCAGACCCAAAGCAGATTGGGAAACAAAGACGAAGGATTCCCGGAATGTTCCTATGAACGAGAGGGCTTTTGAGATTTTGGTAAATCTAAGAAAAAGGACAAAAAAGGAAAAGACCGTTTTCGTGAACTCGATTGGAAATCCATTCAAGCCTGATGACCTCTATTCTAAGTTCAAACCGCTTCTGAAAGGTTTAGGAATAGACGGAAATGTCCACACTTTACGGCACACCTTCGCAAGCCATCTTGTAATGGCAGGCGTTGACCTTGCCACAGTAGGGCAACTTCTGGGTCATAAGGACATCTCCACGACGATGATATACGCTCATTTAGCACCGGAACACGTTAAGAAGGCAGTAGATAAGCTCGATTTCTGAAAAAGCAGAAAAAAGAGCGGAAAAAGCGTAAAAATTCGCAAAGACTTATTTTAATGGGTTATCCGGGTGGTTTTATCACTTTGTAAAAGGGCTTTTTTATCAGGAATGATTTATCTTTCAAATCCTCTTTCAAAATACAAATGCCGTTTTTCAAAACGATGTTTCCATTTTCATCAATACTATCGACTTCTGTCTTCTCGATTAGCCGCCATTTTTCCTCTTCGCCATCCTCGGCCTTTACAATACCGAATGCTTGAAGGGTTTTGGCTTTTGTGCTATTGGATAGCCACCCGCAATAGCGAGTGTTCTGAATGCCGATAAGATTGTTCACTCTATCGATGTATCGACCAGACAAAGGCTTTTCACCATCTTTGCAGTAGTCTATAATAGGGCTTCTGAGGGCATATCGCACGATATGAGCTATCCTCCCGAATTCAAAAGCCTTGAAGTATTCTTGGTTGACTACTATTGCATCGTTAGTTTTCAGACCAATTTTAAATTTGTAAATTTCTTTTAGTGCTTTTTCATCTACAAAGCCCGATAGCAGTTTACCTTCTTTTGTTATACATAGGATAATGGCATGAATATGAATATGCCTATTCTCTGGGTTTTTGGAAGACCAGTTATGAAGAGCAAGAATGAACCCACATCGAGAGAGAGAATAATCGAGTGCTTCTCGGACAGCTTCAAAGAAATCTTTGTAAGATCGAGCGCATTCATTAGTTTGCCATTTGTGATCTTTGGGGAGGGTAAACGTATAATGGGCAACATCCATCTTTGGAAAGCGATTGGTTAGAGATTTTATCATGGAGATGATTCTTCCGCTCCGCAATTTAGATTGATGCTCTCCGCACTTTTTGCAGAGATGAACATGCCCGCAACCCGGATCGACAAAAGCCTCTTGGAAGGATTCTTCTTTGCCTTTTTCAAGATGCAAAACAGGTCTATTTGACCTTAAGGAACTGCATTTTGGCATTAATCCTACAACATTGTTGCAGAACTCTCGACGATGTTTTTGTCTTTGGTTTACCTTCGCTCTTATCTTCTTGTCAGCGTGTTCTTTCATCTCAAATGATATTCGCGTAAGTTATTATCTGCACTTCTTTTACGATACTTGTCCATAATATTCAAGATAATAGAAAACCGGCTCGTTCCACTCGCCGGGGATTTTTCGCTTTCGATGATAGGAGACGGAAAATGGAGCAAGGCCCTCCGAATTGGAAGGCCTTCTGTCTCCTTCATATAACCGGGCGCTCAGGTTGCTTCCCAGCATTGCCCTATCCTCCCGATTATCAAAATGTAAATCGTCGATAATCGAATCGAAATCGCTAAGGAAGGCGATGCTGTTGTTCAGCGTCGCCTTCCCGATCTTTATTATGCGATTAGTTCTTAGCATATCCCGTGTCCGCGAAATTCTGCGAGCCGAGTTTTTCCCTTTTGAGAAGCGTCTTAGTAACGC
>CAYWOR010000020.1:0-34336 GCA_964459995.1 uncultured bacterium
ACCCGTCGAACGGGCGTATGCAATACGCCCCTACGGTTCCGCCTTCAACCATTCGCCCGTTCACATCGTAAATCTCGACGTCGAACGGGACGGGGGACCCGTCCCCTACGCCCTCGACGGCGATGGTTACCGCGGAATTAAACGGGTTCGGGTGGGCGGAGAGGGTGAACAAATCGGGAAGGGGATGAGCATTTTCCGAAACGGGCGAAATCGCAGAAAGATCGAAACAAAAAACTCTGCCGCTTATATCCGCCGCGAAAGCGAGATTTCCAATAGAAGCAACACCGATAATCTTCGCGCCCGATGGCCGATAATAGCCGTCTTCCCAAATCGCCGCGCCGGTGCCGAGGTTCACGACCGAGAAGCCGCTTGTCCCAGCCGCCACAAGCAATCTGTTGTCGCCCCATGGCTCGATATCGAAAACATCGTCGTCCCAAAAATTTATTGTTGCGACATTTGAAAGCGATGATAGGTCGGAAATATCGACAATATGGATACCATTACCCCAAGCCGCGATGAAGGCTAAATAATCCCTCACCGAAATTCTTACCGCTTCCCCCGGAAGATTAAGCCATGAAATGGGGGCGGAAGCGCTTGCGAGATTCCACGTCGAGAAATCCACGCCGCTTTCGGCGACTAACACCGTGCCATCGGGGTAGCCGATTGCGTCCATCACAGCCGATCCAACGGAGAGAACCGAGACAAAACTCGCCTCGGAAGAGATGTCGTAAAGACGCATTCCATTCGCATTTGCCGAGACATACAACGAGTCTCCACGCGCGAAAACCGAGCGCGATGTTGTAGCATTGGCAATAGTTGTGTCGAGCGACAAAGCGAAGGGATTTGAGATGTCAACGATATGGAATCCGGATGTCCAATCGGCGAGATAGGCTTTATTTGCGGCACAATGAATCCATCGTCCGGCAAGATGGGTGTGCCAAGGCATAGTAAACCCGCTGAAAACGAGGCTATCGGCAAGAAACAGCCCACCGCCGATGACATATTCGATGGAATAGAGTTTCGGCGATTTCGCAAAGGCAAATATTCTGCCGGAATGAACATCGAGCCCTCGAAGTTCGCCGAGGCTTATCGACGCTTCGAGGCGGATATTGAGAGAATCCGCGGCGAAAATCGGCAATGAAACAAGCACGATGATAATTAACGTCAAAGCACGCATATTATCCTCCGATTGAAAATTCAAATTTCTGTCGATTCTTGCCAGATTCAAATCGGCATTTTCGACATCGACCTTTAAGAATATACGATGACTTTTTCTCGAGGTCAAGCAACCTTCGGTCAAATTTGTCCTATGGGCGAAAAAGGTTGAATTTGTGTCTTCTTATCAATAAGATAATAACAATTAGAGTTTTGCAAACGAGGCAAAATGTTTCGATATGTCATTGGAATCCAATTAGCTGTGGCCACTCTCCTTTTCGCGATGCCGGTCGATGTTGAAATGGCGGGCAAAGCCGCTCAAACCCATCTCGAACTTCACGCAGAGCATCTTCAGAATCCGGATAATAGAGCAATAGAGGCTATCGGTGTTCCTTATCTCCTCGGCGAGATGAACATTCTTCGCGACAGTAAAGATGACAGAGTTCTGGCTTATGTTTTCAACTTGGATCCAGTTGGATACATTGTGGTGAGCGGCGACACTCGAATAAAACCGGTCATTGTCCATTCCTTCAAATGCGATTTTCGCTTCGATGAAACTCCATCGAATATTATGTTGAAAATGCTTCGCGGCGATTTGGAGTATCGATATGCGGCTCTCGAAAAGACCTCGCGTGAGATAATCTCGGAGAATCTATCCGAATGGTCGGAATACCTCTCCGGTGGCGAGGGGCTTTTTCCACTCCATTCCTCGATGACAATCTACGGCCCTTGGTTCGACACAAACTGGGGGCAGAGCTATCCATATAATACGCGTTGCCCTATCGATCCCGAAACCGGTAGCCGATGTGTAACCGGATGCACCGCAACCGCCATGGCCATGATACACAATTATTGGGAATATCCTCCCTTTGTGGCCTTTGCACCGGATGAAAGCTATTATTCGGGATATACTTCTCCGCCGATTTTCATCGATGCCCCATCCGCGACCGACGATTCAATCCAATACGACAACGGAACCGGCCATCCATCCAACTCTGAAATCGCCAATCTTATGTGGGCATGTGGGGTTTCGGTAGGGTCATGGTATAGCTCCAGTGGAACCGGCGCTAATGTCTCCGCAAAGGACTATATCGACAAATGGGCATACAGCGAGAATGCACTCACGGTAAACGGAAGCAACACCGATTTCTACACCTATCTCTCCGAGGACATGATTGCCGGAAGACCGGTTCAACTCGCTATCTATCAATCAGATTGGTCGGGTGGCCATTCGATTAATTGCGATGGCTACAACAGTTCCACAAATCGTTATCATCTAAATATGGGCTGGGATGGCTATTCTAACGGCTGGTATTCGCTTCCCTCGGGAATGCCTTCGGGCTATTCGATTATCTATTATGGCGTTTTAAGATTAGAGCCTGATCCTCGCCCCGACGCTTCGAATAGTTGTGCTTCCGCAATTTCTATTTCACTTTCTCCAGAAGCTTCGACTTACAAAGATGCAATCTATCCTGCAGGCGATGAGGACTGGTTCACTTTCGCCGCCGTGCCCGAAAGTAGCTACATCTTCTACACACGAGGATCGACAAACACATACGGCGCGGTTTATTCATCTTGTGGCGGGGAAGTTCTAACATCTTCGACAACTGGCATTTCACGATACAATTTCTATGTGCAGTTTACACCTCCAGTCGCCGGAACTTATAAACTCCTCGTCAGGGGTGATAATTCCTCTGAGATAGGATTATACACGCTTCATTATAGAACAGGCCAAGGCCCCTCGATCAATTTCCTTCTACCCGCTCCGGAGGCTGTTCTTAATGAGGGTGCGAACCAAGTTGTGCAATGGATTAGTGCCGGAGTTCCAGATTTTACCCTCGCACGGCTCGACTACTCACTTAATGGCCCCGATGGCCCATGGAACACAATCACTGACTCGACAACTTTCACTTTCCATATCTGGCGTGTGCCCTATGTTCATTCTGACCAAACGAACGTATATGTCCGCGTTCAGAGTGTCGAATATAATTTTATCTCATCTGAAATAGGACCTTTGACCATTCTCGACGGCGCTAATATAGGAGAAGAATCAGATATACCCAAAGAAATAGAGATTAGCGCTTTCCCAACCCCATTTAACTCGACTTTGAGAATTTCTGCCCCGGAAAATGCTTCGGTTACAATATACGATATTCGCGGCTCTTTCGTATGCGAAATCGGCAAAGATAGGATGTGGATACCTTCGGAAGGTGCCGAATCTGGAATATATTTAATTTCGGTAAAATACGATGGCAAATCGAGGGCAATTCGCGCCGTTTATTTAAAATGAAACAGACTTCCCACTCATGCGATGGCAGTGAAAATGCTATAAAAAAGGGATTTTCGAGTTAGGGAATCGAAATTCAAATTTGATTTGACTTTGAGCTTCGGTTGTCTATATTAAATGTTCTTATTCGTGCTGTTCTGAAATTTGAAACTTCTAAATTAAACAAATACGAAAGGAGTGCTCTCGATGGTCGAGTATTTCAACAAGGGTGGATTCTTGATGATTCCGCTTTTAGCCCTGTTTGTCATCGGGATAGCATTTGGGATAGTCAAGCTCTGGCTTCTCATGAGAGCGACTGTCAACAGCAAAAAGTTCTTTGAGATGATCAAAGGCATTCTCAAAAAGGACGGTGTTCGCTCCGCAATCGATAAGTGCGAGAAAACTCGCGGCCCGCTTGCGGCATTGTTCCATGCCGGTCTCGAACGCGCAGACCGCGGCCTTTCATATGTCGAAAGATCTATCGAAAATGAAGCCGCTGTCCAGCTCGGTTTCCTCGAAAGAGGAATGGTCTGGCTCAGCACGATTATCAGTGTTGCGCCTATGCTCGGGTTCCTCGGAACCGTTCAGGGCATGATCATCGCCTTCGACCAAATCGCAAAATCGAACGACATCGTTCCGAGCGAGGTCGCCGGCGGCATCTCAACCGCGCTTCTAACGACCTTTAGCGGTCTGGCGATCGCGATTCCTATTCAGATATTCTATAACTATTTCGTGAATAAGGTCGATCGCATGGTTGTCGAAATGGAAGACTATTCTAACAAACTGGTGGAATTCCTCATCGACAACGATATGATCGCCGGATAGGAAGCGAAGTGCTTAAGGTAAAGAAACACGGAAAAGCCAGCTCGGAAATACCGACCTCGAGCCTTGCGGACATCGTATTCCTCCTGCTGATCTTCTTCCTTGTTACCACAAGTATGAACCCAGCTAAGGGATTGGGCATTACCCTTCCCCCGCCGGGGCAAGAGGTCAAGATCGCTAAGCAGAACATTCTCAATATTTTCGTTAATCCCCAAGGCCAGATTCTCGTCGGGGGAGAACCCGCCGAGTTGAGCCAGCTCCAAGCGATTATCGAAAAGAAAAGAATGGAATATAAAGCCGAAAGGGGACAGGACGAGGAGATTATCATAAGCCTGCTTACCCATGTGGACGCCGAATACAAAATGATGATCGACGTCCTCGATGAAATTAAAACTGCGGGCGCAAGAAAAATCTCCATCGCGACCCCTCAATTCTGACGAGATCGGTTATACCGGTGTCGATTTTCATTAACCGGGCTTTCGCTCGTAATTCCGGAGGGAAAATTGGCAATAGGATTCAAACAGAAAGCTAAACTTTCGAGCCAAATACCCAATTCATCGATAGCGGACATAGTCTTCTTACTGCTCATATTCTTTATGACCGTGACGGTTTTCAAAGAATATCAGGGCCTGCGTGTGCAACTGCCTACAGCAAAAGCCACACAGAAAATCGAGGCAAAACGCGATATTACCTATATTTGGATAGATAGGGAGAATCGCCTTAACATCGACGATATGATAATCTCATATGCCGAAGTTACGCCTATCATGTCCGGCAAGATGATCGATAACCCCGCCTTGATTGTCTCCATTCGCGCTGACGAGAAAGCGAAATACGGACGCGTCGCTATGGTCATGGAATCCCTTAAGGATGCGAATGCCCTGAGGATCAACTTTGCCACTCTTTCGGAAGGCTAACTTATGCGCTATAAAGACGAAAAAGCGGATCTTCCGGGGCAGTTTAATCAAAACTACCGTAAGAGCTTAATTATTACGTTGCTGGCACTTCTGTTGATTTCCCTAACTTACGTTACTGTTCAAGTCAAAAGAATCGAAGGGCCGGAATATCAGCAGACTATCGAAATCGAAGAGATTGAAGAAACACGCCAGCAAATTGAAAAAGAAGAGCCTCCCAAGCAAACAATTGCTGAGGTTATCGAAGCAGATGATGATGAAGTCCCCGATACAGTAACCATTGCGGAGACAGATCTTGTTATCGATAGCTTTGTGCCGCCACCCCCGCCGGATGAGGGTGAGATTGTCGATTTCTTCGCTCTCGAATCCCCCCCGACTCCCCAAAAACAGGTCGAAGCGGCGTATCCCGATCTCGCAAAAAAGGGCCAAGTCGAAGGTAGAGTGCTCGTCGAGGTTATTATAGGCATCGATGGCAGTGTCGAATCGGCAAAGGTGGTAGCCGCCGAGCCGGAGGGCTTCTTCGAGGATGCCGCTCTTGCCGCCGCCAAGCAATGGAGATTCTCGCCGGCGATGCAGAGAGATAAACCTGTCCGAGTTCGGTATCAGATTCCCTTCAGGTTTCGCATACGATAGACTCGACAAATATAAGAAAAAGCCCCGAAAGGGGCTTTTTTTTTGCGAGGGGCTATTGCAAACCTCTTTATTATCATTATAATTTCTATGGAAGGAGAAGGATGTAGGAAAAGCAGGGGGTTTCGCGAGCTTTAACCAAAGGAGGTGTCAAAATGACACCGTCGAGTGAAAATGCGAAATCCATCTGGAAAGTGGCCTTCCGAAAAAGCCTCATAATATCGCTTTCGAGCGTTCTATTAGTGGCTTTAACATTTGTAAATTCCTGCGCGACTGAGATTAGCGGGCCATCCTATCAGGAACTTATCCAAATCGAGGAGATCGAGGCGACCTTCCAACAGTTGAAAGAGGATCCACCCCCACCCAAAGAAGTTTTCGCCGAGGTAATTGCGGCCGAAGAAAACGAAGTTGTCGATCTCGAACTCACAATCCGTAGCACAGAGCTTCAAAGGGAACCTCTCCCAGAAATCCCAAAAGTCTCCGATGTCGAGATTATTGACTTTGTCCTGCTCGAAGTTCAGCCGAAGGTCATCCGTCAAGTTAATCCTCAATATCCTGACCTTGCCAGAAAAGGCGGAGTGGAGGGGAGAGTTCTCGTCGAGATACTCATAGGTTTGGATGGCTCTGTTGAACAAGCAAGGGTTATCAAAGCCAGTCCGGAAGGCTTTTTCGACGAAGCGGCAATTGAAGCCGCTATGCAATGGCGATTCAGCCCTGCATTTCAGCGTGATAAGCCGGTAAAGGTGCGCTATCAGCTTCCATTCAATTTTAG
Organism: uncultured bacterium; assembly: GCA_964459995.1. GTDB lineage: Bacteria > UBP14 > UBA6098 > UBA6098 > UBA6098 > CAZSHG01. The sequence goes on from CAYWOR010000020.1 coordinate 6,560, forward strand.
ACTTCGCTGAGATTGCGCATTACGGCTATTTCGCAGAAGCGCCGCAGTGGAAAGTTACTCGCGGCGCTTTTTTCTTAGAGAATATCTAAACTTTTTGCCGATTCTTTCGTCTTAATCGGACAGTTGGCACGAAGTATGTATAAAAAATAACGGACAAAATGTAAAAAGAGCTTGACAATATGTCTGATAATCCTTATGATTTCTTTGTGAAACGAATGCTCGATAACGAGGTGATTGATGAAATTCAAGATAAAAACAAATAATGCACTGATAATTCTTTGCACCCTTCTAATCTCGATAACAGCCTTTGCGCAAGCCACGCAAAGACCGCAAGTCGGCTCGACCCTCGAACTCGAAGAGTGCATCGACATCGCATTGGAAAATAATTTCGGGCTACTGCTTCGAAAAGAAAATCTCACAAAGAGTGGCGCTTCGAGGCTTGGAGCATGGTCGCGTCTAATGCCATCGGCGAACGTTCGCTATTCATGGAGCCATTCCGGTCAGGACAGATATAATTTCACCGAAACAGGATATACAATCAGCAATGACCACTATAGCATGGGTTTTAGCGCTTCCCAACCGATTTTTGCCGGAGGAAATAACCTTCTCTCTCTAAAAACCTCATATCTGAATTATCGCTCCGCCGAGTTAGACCTGACTTCCGAACAGAGCGACCTCGTTTACAAAATCAAACAGGCCTTTTTTGCCGCAATAAGCGCGGACCAAAGCATGAATAACGCCGCAAGGTCTTTTGAAAGGATTAATGAGCAATGGCGTTTCGTTGCCCAAAGGGATACACTCGGCCTCGCAGATCCCACAGAAGTTTCGCAAATGAAGGTAACACTCGCCGAAAATGAGTTGTCCCTTCTACAAGCGCAAAACGCTCGCAGGCAATCTATCGAGAACCTTCTCGCACTTCTCGCTGTTCCGCTCGATACGGACGTCGAGCTTATCGAGCCTGCATTGCTTACCCCCCGAGAGAAAGACATCGATTATCTTCTCGAAAACGCAATGAAAACAAATTCGCAAATCCGCTCAGCTGAGCTTTCCCAACAAACCGCGAAACTCACCAAGTTTTCGAGCTGGAGCGATTATCTTCCCTCTGTAAATGCAAGTTATTCATATAGTTGGAGTGATAATAGTATGCCGGCAAATTTCTCGCAAATTACAGATGACGCAACATGGAGCTTTGGTGTGTCAGCCTCGTGGAGCCTTTTTACCGGCACGTCGCGGATATCCTCTCTTATTTCAGCAAATAGCGGCGAACGTTCGGCTGAATTAGGACTTTTGCAAGCAAAACAGATCGTCGAGACATCAGTGCGCAAGGCTTTCCGTGATATGGAAGAAGCCTCTGCTCGAAGACGACTCGCCGAGGTTCGTGTCGAAGACGCTGAGTTTAACGCCACACTCTTCCGCGAAAAATTTGCGATTGGAAATTGCACAGTGCTCGAACTCCTTCAAGCAGAGCTTTCTCTTCAAAATGCTTATGCCGAGAAGGTTCGTGCAGTTTTCGATTTCCGAATGTCGTTGGCTGAGCTGGAAAGATTATCCGGCGTAGAAATGGAAAATTAACCGAGATATTAATTCGGAGGACATAATGAAAAAGCTGATTATCATATTGCTCATACTCGCGGTTATTGCCGTTGTTGTTGTAGGAGCGGTTTTCATGAAGCGCAAAGCTTCCGGTGTTACTTCAGTTACATCCGAAACTGTTATGCGACGCGATATTTTGCAGGTTGTAACTGCTTTCGGGCGATTAAATCCACAGGTCGAAGTCTCGATTTCCAGCAAAGTTATTGGCCAAATTGAGAAACTTCATGTCGCTGAAGGGGATACCGTTTTCAAGGGCGACACCTTAGTCGAACTCGAACGCAACCGCTATATTGCGGCTGTTTCCGCGGCTCAAGCGGCTCTTAGGTCGGCAAGATCGGATGTCAGCCGAAACGAAGCAAATCTACGGCAAGCGCGCGAGAACCTTCGCAAAACTGAAACTATGTTTGAAAAAGGGCTAACCTCCGAGGACGCTCTTCTTCAGGCACAAACTTCGGTCGAAGTTCAGGAGGCACTTCTCGAATCTGCGCGGAACAATGTCGATAGGGCACAAGGCACTCTCGAAGAAACTCAGGACGACCTCGACCGCACAACTATAATCGCACCGGTTTCTGGCGTGGTTATAAGCCTTTCCGCCGAAGAGGGCGAGAATGTTATCACCGGCACAATGAATAACGCCGGAAGTGTCATTATGACAATTGCCCAGCTCGACGCGATGGAGGCAGTAGTAGATGTGGACGAGGCCGATGTTGTCAATGTCGATATTGGGCAAAGCGTAAAAGTCAGGGTAGATGCCTTCTCAGATACTTTCCTTATTGGCGAAGTGATTCGAATCGCAAACAGCGCTAAACTTCAGAGTGTTGGTGGCTCCGAGACAGTAGCGAATTATGAAATTAGAATTTCCGTTCCCGAGCCAATCAGAGGAATTCGCCCGGGAATGAGCTGTAGAGCGGAAATCGAAGTGGACAAAGCTGAAAATGCGGTTTGTGTTCCCATCCAGAGTATCGTGGCGGCACGACAGGCCGAAGGCGAAACGCCATCGACAGCCACAGTAAGTAGACAACAAACCGGCGGCGGCCCTCCCGGTCCTCCCGGAGCCGGCGGTCCGCAAAGTGGTAGAAGTAGTTCTGCGTCTGCCTCGCGCGCGACTCGACGCCAAGACGCAGTCTTCGTAGTTGAGGGTGATGTTACGCGGCAAAGAATTGTGCAAACAGGAATCGCTGACGATAGATATATCGAAATCAAATCCGGCCTCGAAGGCGGCGAAACTGTTGTTACAGGAAGATACGAAGCCCTTCGCGCCCTTCAGGACGGAGATAGAGTCCAACAGATAAACACCAGTGTTGGCGGAAACGCGAGAGGCGGATTCAATGCGAGAGCTAATTAAAATAGAAAACATCACAAAAGTTTATCAAATGGGCAAAACCCAAGTTTTTGCTCTAAGAGGACTGTCCCTATCAATCGCCGAATCCGAATATATATCCATAATGGGTCCGTCAGGAAGCGGAAAATCTACTCTGTTGAATATTCTCGGAATGTTGGATGTCCCAACAAGCGGGGATTATGTTTTCCGTGGCACAAATGTGTCAGAGCTTGCTGACAACAGACTCGCAGAGGTTCGCAACCGTGAAGTGGGCTTTGTTTTCCAAACATTCAACCTTCTTCCTCGAGCGACGGCACTGGGCAATGTCGAACTTCCGCTAATATATGCGGGTGTCTCGCGCAAAGAGCGACGAGAAAGAGCGATTCAGGTTCTCGAACAGGTTGGTCTTGCCGACAGAATGAACCATCGACCGAATGAACTTTCTGGAGGACAACGGCAAAGAGTAGCAATGGCTCGAGCATTAGTTACTAAGCCCGGAATCATCCTCGCTGACGAGCCGACAGGAAATCTCGATAGCAAAACCGGAATCGAAATCATGGGCTTACTCGATAACCTCTCCGAGCTTGGACATACTGTAATACTTGTAACGCATGAAAGATCGATTGCTGAACATGCGCGTCGAAACGTAGAACTACTCGACGGCAGAATCTCGCACGATCAAACAAAGTAAGAAAGTCGTCAATTGTATCTGATAATAGAAAGCATACGTTCCGCCATCGATTCGCTCAGGAGCCATCCGCTCCGGACGATGCTTACAATGCTTGGAATTCTCGTGGGCGTAACTACGATTATCCTCATCGTATCCCTTATCGCAGGCCTCGACGGTATGGTCGCGAAAGAATTTTCGCGTGTGGGAACACGAGTGCTATACATAGGAAGACATCAGTGGGGCTCGGCATACTCATGGAGAGCACCGCAAATCGGGCAAAAAGAGCTGGATGCAATTAATCGCGTATATCTTGCGGAATATGTTGTGCCATATAGGCAATCCAGAGGAAATTTATCGCGTGGGGGAGTCGAGCTTCAGAACATGGAAGTTATTGGGACTACCGAAGATTACCATCTTGTCCGCGAAATACCCATTGTCATGGGCAGATTCTTTTCTCGGTTCGAAGCCGACAAAGGAACACGTATCTGTGTCATTGGTTGGGATATTTACGAAAAACTCTTCCCAAACGGCGACGATCCTCTGAACGAATATGTCGAAATTTCCGGAATCCCATTCCGAGTAATAGGCGTAATCGAGAAACAGGGCAACCTAATGACGAACATGAGCGGAATGGCCGCCGATTATAACGCCTACATCCCTCTTCCAGCCGCGAATAAAATCTTCGGGAGATGGCGTGGTTTTACGATTATGGTTAGCGCACCTTCGGAGGACCTTATCGATGACCTCGAACAGGAATGTCGTATGGCTCTTCGTGCGGTAAGAAATCTCAAACCCGCGGATTCCGATAATTTCGGCATCAACAAACAAGATTTTTTCCTGCAGGAATTCCGCAATGCTACAAAGTATCTTTGGGCGGCTCTTATAGGAATCGCGGCGCTTTCATTATTGGTTGGGGGGATAGGCGTGATGAACATCATGCTGATTTCTGTTACCGAACGCACACGAGAAATTGGAGTGCGAAAAGCCCTCGGCGCGAAACGCCGGAATATATTACTCCAATTCCTTCTCGAAGCATTAATCGTCTGCTGGAGCGGCGGAATTATCGGCGCGCTCATCGGATTTTTTATGTCGGCATTAATTGCGGCTTTATCACCTTTGGTATTTGTATTCTCGCTTCCGGCTGTAGGATTAGGTTTCGCTTTTACTTCGGGGATAGGGGTATTCTTCGGATTATACCCGGCAATTAAGGCGGCGCATAAATCGCCTGTGGAGGCTCTTCGATACGAATAAATCGAATTAAATAAGCATGAAAATATTATCTCACATATCTATAGCCCTTCATGGAATCAATCAAAATCGCTTGCGTGGTTTTCTATCGATTCTCGGCGTTGTCGTTGGTGTCGTTGCTGTTATAGGTATGGGGGCATTGGCCTGGAGTATGCAATCCGCTCTCGCGAGTAGGGCGGAGAGCCTTGGCGCAAATACTTTCAGTGTTGAACGGGCGAGTGACATCGAGATGGCCTTGTCTTGGTTTTCCGGGAACCGCACAGAATCCTTCGAATTATGGCGCAGGCCTCGTTTCGATCTCAATTATGTCGATGAGATCATGGCCTCGTGCCCTTCGGTGAAATCCGTTGCGCCAATCGCAAACGGTAGCTTCCGGATGCGTTTCGGAAGTAGCAGATCTCAGGAATCAATAAACTACATAGGCACAAATGAAAATTTCCTTCAGGGCGGTATCTACAAACTCGAAGACGGAAGATTTCTACGGTCTCACGATGTCGAAACTCGCAGATATGTTTGTGTTATCGGCCAACAGCTTGTGAGCGAGTTTTTCCCAAATGTTGACCCCATCGGACAAATATTGTATATAGGACAAATGCCATGTCAAGTCATCGGAACACTCGAAAAGGTGGGTTCCACACTCGGTGAAAACCCCGATGAAATCGCCATAATGCCCATAACCACCGCAATCAAGCACAACCGGTGGATGGTATGGCAAATGAAAATGAATATAGAGGCTTACCCCGAGAAGCTCGAAGAAGCCACCGATGAGGTTATCTCTACTCTTCGCCGTATCCGAGGTCTTGCCCCCGAAGACAATAACAATTTCTCAATCGTAACCTCCGATATGATGAAGGAGATATATGGGAAAATCACCGGCGCGGCGGCTATCGTTGTCCTGATTATCGCTGGCGTTAGCCTAATTGTTGCCGGAATCGGGATCATGAATGTGATGTTCGTTTCTGTTAAGGAAAGAACACGTGAAATTGGAATTCGCAAAGCCTGCGGAGCATCTTCGAAAGATATTCTCATCCAATTCACTCTCGAAGCAATAATGCTTTCCTCCTTTGGTGGGATCATCGGAATGACTGTTGTGGGAGTCTTGATAAACACTGTTGGAAGATTAGCTCCTTTCGATATTATTTTTCCGCCGGGTCTAATCGCGATGGGGCTGTTTTTCTCGATGTTGGTTGGTGTTGTATTTGGAATAGTGCCGGCGATTAGGGCTAGCAAAATGAATGTCGTCGATGCTCTGAGATACGAATAGCAATCTGTTGCTAATCGAGGAAAATTTGTCTATTCACTCACAAAAATTGCCTTGAAACCAACCCCAAAAAGCTTACATTAAAAATACCTATTGGCTTAAGTCAAACGATAGTCAACTCAAGGAGTAAATGTGAGCGAAAGGCCTGAACAAAAATTTCCCCTCAATATAAATAAAGTTAAATTCGCTCTCGGTAATTTCAAATGGATATGCCTTATCGTTCTAACTTTGATTTGCACCGGAAACCTCCTTGCAGTTAGGATGAGCCCAGCGGCTTTTACTGCTCAGAATATCCCCATAGGAACAGAATTCGATCTTAGCGTTCCATTAACAATCCGTCTTTCGGAAAATGACACAATCGCAAAGAAATTCACCGTAACACCGCTTCTGCCCTCGGAGGTTCGAAGTGAATGGCTCGCAGGTTACGAGGAAATCCCCTCCGCAGATTTTTTAAAAATCGGGGGGGAAGGCGATATCTTTGTCAGTCCGAGGGAACCAGCCATCCGACGACTTCTTATCGAGTTCCCAGATGACAATTCATTGCTAAATAGGCATTTTCTGGTCCATCTTCGAGTAATGCCACAGGATGTCTCTGGGATGTTTCAGGCTGTTTTAGTAGGGTCATATCTTTTGGAGACTTCACCAAGTGCCGATAGATTCACAAAACCGGGGGGACATCCGATTTCTGTATCGCCATCTATAGTGGCTTTCGACAGCCTCGGTTTCGCGACTGTGCGAATTTACAACAATCATGACAGCGCTCTCGAAGTTATCCTAAGGCTCGACATTCCACCACAAACCGACAAAATGCAGGTCGAATTAACACGAGGATTCATTCGAGGTGTTCTCGGCGATGGCGTGTCTATCGATAAATCTAAAATCCTCGTGCAAGCGGGAGGATTTGAAGACGTTACGATTCGAATTAAACCCGATTTTCGAGCCACTATCAGCCGAAACTCGGAATATATCCTATGGCTCGAAGTTCCCGGTTTCGAAAAATCGGAAAGGTTTATTAGAGTTCATTATCGGCCGTAATTTCATCCCCAAGTAACCTGTTATGGCCTATTTGTTGCTACAGTGAATGGATATTTCGTTTATTCGAAAGGAGAATAGATGAAAAAGGCAATGATAATTTTTATGCTGATGTCCGTAATAACGGCATTCGCGCAGGGCACAACCACTGGCAAGATTGTTATCGCGACTGAGGACACTGTCATCACAAAGGACCTCGGCGAGGGCAAAATCGATGTAATCGCAATCGTCGAGGAAGCTCTCGAAGGTGTCGAGGGAGATATTCCCCGCGAAGAGATCATGATTAAGCTTCGCGGAAAATTGGGCGACGAATCTGCGGGCGTGAAACGTATCGAGCGCAGAATCGAAAGACGAATCGACAACGACAGACGTGACAATGAAAAATTCGCGCATTACAAACAGAGAAGCTGTTCTCACGACAACAACTCAAAAAACCGTGAGCATTGCAAGTCTGCGGTATTTTTCGGCACTTTCATGAAGTGCATGTGGAAGGTGGTCGTGTTCGTTATGTGGATTGTTACGCTTATCGTGTTCGGACGAGGTTTTTCAAAAATTGCCGCAAGCCACAAAGAAACAAAAAGCTAAGGGCGGCTGGAAAGACTTTATCCGCGGTGCGTTGGCCGGATTTGTATTCGGTGCGGGGCTTTTTCTTGTTGTCCGTCCGGATATAACCGAAACTCTCAGGTTCATTTTAAGGTTGCTTACTCCTGCCGGAATGGCCGGTTTCTTTGCTGTTCTGATCGGCGATTGGCTTCGCAAAAGAATGCGTTCAAGTGCATTGAAATACTTGATATTTGTCCTTTTAGGGTGTATTTTCGGTGCTTTTGTGAAATTGCTACTCTCGAGATCGCCAAATATTCAATTGACTGGAGTCGGTTTATATTTCTCGATTTGGGCGGGCGGCGTTGCTGGTTTTGCGGTTAGGTTGGCACTCGATGAAATTGTGAATGAAACTTTGGAAAACATAAGGAAAAGAAATGAAAACGAAGAACCAGAATGATGTTCCGGTGATTTCCGTCAATATGGATGGAGCCTACAAAGCAGGTATTCAGGTTTTAATATCTGTTGAGGACGGAGCTCCGAATTTCGCTATGAGGCGCTTCACTATTGCGCCCGAAGGCCACACACCGCTTCATCGCCATGGCAATGAGCATGAAATATTCGTGCTTTCCGGTAAGGGCAAACTCGTTTATGAGGACAATGAATATCCCTTGATGCCGGGAAGTTTTGCGTTGGTCGATCCGGGTGCGCTTCACCAGTTTCGCAACACCGGAGAAGAAGATTTCGTTTTTATCTGTGTGGTTCCAAACACTACAAATTGCGTCGTTCCAAAAAAACAGTAGGGGTTGTTTAGGATGTCAAAATTGAGGTTAATTATGAAAACTACAATCAAATGGGTCTTTGTTGTCCTTATTGGTTTAGCTGTCTATGGCTGTGCAGGCAAACCTTCCGGGCCGGCAAAACCTGAGTTCGATACAATCGAGTTCGATTTCGGAAAAATCCCGCAGGGTGCGACAGTCAGCCACATATACCAGTTAACAAACTTAGGTGGCGATTCAATCGTCGTGCAAAATGTCCGAACAAATTGTGGATGCACAAAAGCCCCAATCGAAAAGACAGTTGCTTATGCCGGCGAGACGATCCCAATCGAATTAAGATTTAATTCACGTGGCTATCGAGGCAAATCGACGAAATCCGCCAACGTGAACCTCTTTATCGAAGAACAGAATACACCAGCTTTCAGATTATCATTCTCTACCTTCACCGATACTACATCGACACCATTTGAAACTGGAGAGTTGGGTGCATCACCATATAAAATTGAATTTAACGATTCTTTGGAATATGTCGATATCACTCTGACAAACTTCGTGGCGGCAAAACGAGAAATTCGGGTAGTCGATTATCAACCTGAAAGAGTAAAGCTTGCATGGACAAAGAAGTCTATCGCACCGAAAGGGGAGGAGATTCTGCGCGTAACTCGCATTGCAGATGCAAAAGGGATTGTCGCTTCGATTACCCTCGAAATGACCGACCACCCAAATACTCGCATAACGATTCCTATTTCGGAGTATGTTGCGCAAGGCTCAGTTCGAACAGGACGCTCTGTCAGCAGACCAGTCAATCCACCCTCCGAGAAAACTCCGTGGCAACCTGATAAATAATAACACGCTGATAGTTTTAAAAAAAGGCTCCGTTTGGAGCCTTTTTCGTTTCTATTGTAATGATTTTAGCGAATCAGCGCGAATTTTCTATTTGCCGCTATACTTGCAGTGGAAGCCCTCAGAAAATAGATGCCGCTTGGCGAACTGTCCTCCGGTTGCCAGCTGAAAGAGTGGATTCCGGCAGGAAGATTGCCCTCGAAAGGAATCGATAAGCGCTTTCCAAGAATATCGAAGACCTCGACTCGAACATGCTCGGGATTTCCAAGTTCGATTGCGAATGCAGTCTGGCCTCGCGTCGGATTCGAAGACAAATTCAGTTCCATGGATGATCCGACTATTTCAGCCTCTTCGATTTCGGTTGAACCATCAGAACCATAAATGTAGATAATGCCGTCGTTATCCGCCCCGGAGAGATGTCGTAAAGCATATCCTGTTGTTGATATACCATACATAACCTTGCCAACATCGAGAACGCCGTAAACATCCATAAGTTGAAGCCCATGCCCAGCCTCGTGAAGTGTTATCGACTCGACATCATTCGCTGTAACAGGATCTCCCGCCGACCAAGTCTCTGCGAGGTTGAAACGGATGTCCATTTCATAAATATGCCAATTAGGATGGCTATAACTGAAATAAATCTGGCATACGCCGAGAGGGGGGGATGAGCCGGGGAAATACCCAAAGTGGATTGAATTGCGGCCATTGCTCCCGCCGTTGAATTCGGGATCGCCATCGGTTGTTGTTCCACCCCATAAATATCTAAACCAAGCCCCAGCTGTGCTCCATGTATCCAATCCGCTTTGTATCGCCGGGCTACATCCGGGAACTGGGTAACTACTATCATTGTGAAGCAGTGTTACATTTGTGGGAGTTGCCGCAGGCCATTTCTTTTTCGTGTATCCGAAAGTAACATTGAACGCCGAGGAACTTACAACCGCAGGACTACTTGTCGGTGTTACTCGAATAGGCCCCGATGAAGCGTGAGAAGGAACATCGGTCCTTATTTCCGTATCACTCCAGGAGTGGATTGTCGTCCATGAAGGATCGAGAAAATTCGGGCTGTAACCCGGCCATTGGTAATATGTGTATTCGACTGTTCCAGTAGAGCTTCCAAAACCAGAACCGGAAATTACTACCGTAACTGTGCCGTCTCCGGCTGGGCCGGAAACGGGGGCGAACCCGCCTATTGTTGCAGTTGTATGCGAGGTTATTGGCAATCTTTCCGGCAATGGGGCTTCGATTCCACACGCAAGCTTCGAAATGTATTTCGAATATTCATCGAGCTGAATGCCGAAGATATGCCCATTATCGATTTGGCGATATCCGAGGATCTGACCATTGATAAACCATTTACCATCGAGAAGTTCGAGAAAGATAAGTGCTTTTTCGCCCTCGCGCGGTAAAGCCTGATCCTCTACCCAAAGCATTTCGTTTGCATAGGGAAGCTGTCCGCCGCGAGTATAAAAGGTTATCTCATCCGTAGATTCGCCGGCTACAGTCCTTTCAACCTCCACCCTCCATGGCGTGCAGACATTGTGTTCCTGTATGAACTCGCTATGCCCCGTCCAGACAACCCTCCCAATTATAATAAGATCAGACGTTCTCGCAAGATGAGCATCCGAGTAATTTGGCATCAACGCTAAAAGGGAGATCGACAACAGCGGCAGAATCAGAAAAGCTTTGAATTTCATATGACCCTCCATTTGGATCGTTGTTCTCTAATACCAAAATACCCACAAGGAGCAGATGAGTCAAGCAGTTTCGCCTTTCCGAAAGTAATCACATCAACGAGCGAAAAATCCCTTGCACAAAGATGAAACAAGTCTATATTAGCGTAACAGTCGGTGCCGAAAGGCCTAACAGGGAACCGGGTGAGATGCCCGGGCGATCCCCGTCACTGTAAGCTTGGACGATGGCCACCATGCCACTGCCGCGATGGATCGAGAGGTTGTCGCGGTGGGAAGGCGGTCGGAGGATGATAGCGAGCCAGGAGACCTGCCGACGGTAAAACCTTTAACCCCGGGAGAGGGTGAACGGCCTGCCGGAATATCCCTCCCTACAAGGATAAAATGCCCAGAGTTCGGGGAAAACTCGGGGGGGCAGTTGCGGCTGTTGCTTTTCTTCTGATTGCTCCCCTCTTTGCCGAAAGCGTCCGCGGGACGGTTATAGATTCCTCCGGCAATGCTATTACCGAGGCGGTGGTGCGTGTCGCCGGTTATGTCGATATCACCGACGCGAGCGGCGGTTTTCATTTCGATAATGTTCCGCCGGGGCAATATGAGCTTACAATCACACACATTTCCTACGAATCAAAGCACCAAAAAATCGAAGTTAAAAGCGGAATCGAGCGAAATCAGATTATTCGCCTCACCAGCGCTGTGTTTGCTTCCGATGAAATCTCTGTTTCAGTCGAGAGAAATTCTGCGGCAATCGTAGTCAACAACAAAGTTACCTCCCGCGAAGTTACGGAGATGGTCAAAAACCTTCCTGGCACTATTCTAATCGAAAGCGGAACCGAGACCTCAGTTTCAATTCGTGGTTCGCACCCACGCGATGTCCTCCTTGTGATAGACGGCACACCTATCGGGCGAAACGAAAATGGCGTTTGCGACCTAAACACCATCCCATCGGCGAATATCGAGTGGGTTCAGCTTATCACCGATAACATTCCGGCGGAATACACTTCGATAGCCCCCGCAGGCGTAATCCTGATAAAAACCGCTCGCAGGCAATCCGCTAATATAAACCTTTCCACAGGTATAGCTTCCTTCGGAACTCATGATTTAAGCATTTCAGGAAATTACATGCCTGTCGAAGGCTTAAATTTAGAGCTTTTTGGAAGCTATAGCTATTCCGACCGCGATTTCGAATATTCCGCTGGCGATTCGACCTCATCCCGTATGAACAATTCCGAGAAAGCCTCCTCATTCGGTTTTTCGGGAGAGTATCAGCGAAGCAATTTGCTTTTGAACGGAGGTTTTTCCGCCGCATTCCGCGATGACGGCATGCCCGGCGATTTGAATCACCCAACACCTGAAGCCTATAAGCTCGGCGACTATTACCGCGGTAATCTCTCAGCCGAACTGCACCATCGCAAACTAATCTTTAGATCGCGAATTTCAGCGTATAACAGCACCAATTACTATTTTTCGCCGCGTCCTTTTGTCTATTCCCCTGTTGATGCCGATCATCTCGTTCGAGGAACGCTCGCAAATACTTCCCTTGGCTATGCCTTCAGCATCGCTCTGCCCCGAATCGGTATGGAATACGCCATAGAAGAATACAGCGCTGTGAACAATCTCAATGAGAGCAGAAATATCGGTCCGGTATCGCGAAATATGTCTTCAGTCTGGACCGAAGCCCCTGTCTCCGCTAAGCTTCTCGATATATTGACCGCAGAGATAACACCCTCATTGAGATGGGATTCCTGCGACGAGGACGACTTCGCGCTCCGAAAAAGCCTTTTTCTCGGGTTAAGCATAGCCAAAGCTGGATTTCTTGGGGGTGTTTCAGGTAGCTATTCCGAGGCCTTTCGCCTGGCTACATTTTCCGATCTCTATTGGCAAAGAGACGCTTTCGCCGAGGGCAATTCAAACCTCGCGCCCGAAGAATCGCATAAGAAGAACATCCGTCTTCATTGCGGATATAATGCGCAGTGGCTCGATATCTATACCTCGATGGATTTCTTCGCACGTGATATCGACTCCGTGATTGTCTGGCGCAGAGGATTCGACGGCATATATCGCCCATACAACTCCGGCGGCGAGGAAACCTTTGGACGCGAGGATTACATCGCTATCGGCCTTTTCAATACTTTAAGCCTAAGCTGGTCGAACACATCTATACAAGCTATCCATCGTTCCCCAAATCCCCAATTAGACGGCAAATGGTTGCCCTTCAGACCCGAATACATTCATCGATTAAGCGGCGAATTAACATTATTCCATTTCTCCCTTCAAATCGACTGTAACGCAGTCGGCAAACGCTACCTTCTCGAAGCTAACACAAAATGGACCGAGCCATACTCGACTATAGACATGGCACTATCATACAACCTCGATCTTCACCGACAATTCGATCTAGCTATCAAAACAGGAATAAGGAACATCACAGACGAAGACTACGAAGTTATGTCCGGTTATCCCATGCCGGGCAGATCGTTCTATCTAAAAATCGACACAAAGCTCAAACAAAAGGAGACACGATGATCAAGAAACTGGCCTTTCTTCTGTTATTGGCGGTTCTAACTCAAGCATACACAGGCTTTTTTGTTCTTAACGGCTTAGGCGAGACGTTAAGTGAGGGTCATGGCTTATGGTTAATTGACAATAACATTGCAACCGTCGGTTCGATGCCCTATCAAATAGTCCACGCAGGGGAGGAGCACATGGGCAGATTCTGGGTAGTCTGTTCGGGCGAGAACAGCATCGAAATGTTTGATTACATCGACTCCCATTTGAATTTTACCCGATCCTATTCGCTACCAGCCGGCTCAAATCCTTATCTTATGCATAACCACTCGAATAAACTCTGGACATCGCTATGGGTAAGCGGTCAAGTCGCAAAAATTGATATCGAGACAGGAGCAACAGAGATTTCATCCCCCTTCAGTCTCTCTCCACAAGGCGTTTTCGCCGACGATAACTTCGTCTATGTTTCCGACGGCAACCTCGACCCTGTTTTCTTCGAATACGGCCCCGGAATCCTATGGAAGCTCGACATGGCGCTAAATGTCATCGATAGCATCTTTATCGGAACTAACCCACAACAGATCGTTGCAGATAGTAGCGGCAACCTCCACATTATCTGCACCGGCGATTATTATCTTCGAGAAGGCTCGGCCTATATTGTTGACCGCGAGAGCTTCACCGTTATCGATTCGGTGCTCCTCGGAGGAACTCCGCAAAGAATTGTGCTCGATATCGGCGCAGGAATCGCATACTCCGCGACCTCCCTCTACGAAAGCTGGGTGGGCGTTCCGGGGAGCGGAAGGCTTTTGGCCTACAACATCGCAACGCACGAAGTTATTTGGGATGTCCACGACACAATCAACAAACTCGACGGCACCGGCCAAATAGGCCTTGACGTATCCGAAAATCAAGCCTTCGTCCCGTCGATGGACTCATCTTTCATCGAGATAGTCGAGATAACCCCGTATGGAGTAGTTCCAACTTCAAAACTAACCACCGGATACGGCCCTCTCGACGTCGTTACATTCGAGTATTACAGCATCGAAGAATCCCCTTCAATCCCACAAACGATAAGCATCTCCGCCCACCCGAACCCCTTCAACTCCTCGGTGCGGATAATCATCGACAATGGAATCGAATCGCCATCCTGGGGAAATTTCTCCGCCCGACAGGCGTCGAGCACATCGCCCCAAATTGAAGTTGAAATCTACGATATAAACGGAAGACACATCGAAACACTCGCGAAAACCGGCGGAGACGCCATCTGGTCGCCCTCCGAGGAAACACCGGCGGGCGTTTATCTAATCTCGATCAAAGGCTCGGATAAGGCGATTAAGCAGAAAATCGTGTATTCAAAATAATGTTACAGTATCTTTCTATAATTCATAAGGCGCTTTCTATCTGGAAAGCGCCTTTTATACACATCACAAAATCTCTAATAAGGCCAAATCAAATAAAGGTAAACGGCATAGGTTGTCAGGAACAAAATTCCCTCGACCCGCGTGATTTTCTTATCCGTGATTGCTACTGGCAAGAGCAGAACACTCGTTAGTATGATAAAGAGCGGAACAATAACTCCGATGTTCTGAATTTGAATCGGCGAGATTATTGAAGCCGTCCCCAAAATACAGAATATATTGAAGATATTCGAGCCTACGATATTCCCAACTGCAATGTCTGAATTTTTTCGAAAAGCCGCAACGACGCTTGTTGCAAACTCCGGAAGACTTGTCCCCGCCGAGATTATTGTTAGTGCGATTATCGCTTCGGAAATTCCAAGACACCGGGCAACTGAAATAGCCCCAGAGACAAGTAGATTCGAACCAACTATCAGGATAGCAATGCCCCCGAGTATTAATATAGCATCCAAAATCCAAATTCTAAGCTTGGCTTTCACCGCTCCAGATATTACCTCCTCTATTTTATCCGGATCTCTTTTTACGCGCAACAAAGCATAAAAAATATACGTTCCGAAGAATACAATCAAACCGAATCCATACAATCGTGAAACGCCCTCTGATAATACTATTGGAATAGCAGTAAATGAAGCGAGTATCATTATGGGGATGTCTTTTTTTATTAAACTCAGATTAACAACCAAAGGGTTAATTATTGCTGAGAGGCCAATAATCACAGCAATATTGAAAATGTTCGACCCAAATACATTGCCCAAAGCAACATCTCCATGAGACTGTATTGATGCAATCATGCTCACAGTGAACTCCGGCGCGCTTGTTCCGAAAGCCACAACCGTGAGTCCTACAATGTAGGGTTGAACTCCCAGTCGAATAGAAAGACTCGAACTGCCCCGAACGAGACACTCCGCTCCAAGATATAGGAGAATCAATCCGGCAATAATTTGAATTACGTCCATCAGGCCACGATTCCCTCCGCGAACCAATCCGGCACGGAGCGCTTTTTCCATGTCGCGATGGGGGATTTTGCGCCGATGTAGAATGCCCTATACGCCGCGACGGCGTCGCCGGGAACTCGATATTCCTCCGGCATGGCCTGCGCGAAAGGGGTGAGGCCGCAGTCTTCGATGGGTGGAGATTCCAGTTCGCGCGCGACCACGGCGGATTTATGGTCGGAATCCTTATCGAAGCGGTATCGGAACTCGATATTGAGCGCTAAAGCCAAATCCCTCAGCCATAGCCAGTTCGAGAGGGATTCCCCTGCCCAAATTGTGCACGGATGATTCCGATGGGTCGGCTTATACGGCGAGGGAACCCCCGACTCTGAACAAACCGTGCAGAGCATCTGCGCGGACTCGAGAATCATCTTCACCACATGAAGGTCGCAATGAAATTCCGCGCATTTTGGAATGTCTATGTCGAGGACGAAAATGTTCATGGCCGGGATTTTGTATGAGGGGGAGCCTTACGATTTATTGCCTTTTTCTAATTCTTTTGACATTTCGTTAACCTCCGTTTTTATTTAACGAACACAATTTTTGCCTCGGAACAGTGAGATTATGGGCCAACTGTAATCCTTCCGTGTCCGCTGGAGAGGAACCAGTAGCCCATCCCCGGTTCTAATATAGACGCGGGGAAATAGTCGATGCCGTTCCATCCGAACATGGGAAGAATGCCTAAATCAGGCGGTTCGGTGGTGAAATTGTGCGATGAGATGGAGTGGTCGAGTGCGCCGATAAGGTTCCATCCGGGGAAAAGGGTGTCGGAATAGGTTTCGAGGCCGCGCGAAAGCTCGACAGTGTCCTCGTCCATCGAAAGGACGAAATAGCCTTTGCCGGGATGAAGGGAATCTGCGGTGTAATAATCCGTGGTCGCGGGATTGTAACCGTAAGGGACATCTCCAAACACAGTCCACGGCTGAGGTTCTTCTGACGGGACGGAAAGAAGGTTCCAGCCTCGATTGATTGCTATATCGACGCTGTTGAAATAGGAGACGTCGAGGATGTAGAGGCCTGCAGAACCATTGGCTACATAGGCATAGGAGTCGGAAACATAAACGCCAAAGGCAGAGCCTCCATTGTCGTAGAACCCGACCTCAGAGGGTGCCGACGGCGTTGAGACATCGATTATCCGAAGACCAGAACTATAGTCCGCCACATAGGCATGTGTGCCGAAAACATAAACGCCCCGGGCATAGCCTCCCGTGTAGTAGAATCCAACCTCCGTGGGTGCTGACGGCATCGAAATATCGATTATACGAAGACCAGCACTAAAAGCCGCCACATAGGCATAAGAGCCTGAAACATAAACGTCATAGGCATAACCCAGCGAGTCGTAGAACCCGACCTCCGAGGGTGCCGACGGTGTCGAAACATCGATTATGCGAAGACCTGAATAATCGGATGCCACATAGGCATAGTTATCGTAAACATAAACGCCACGAGCCCAGCCCGGCGTGTCGTAGAACCCGACCTCCGAGGGTGCCGACGGCGTTGAATTATCAATTATACGAAGACCACGATCGCCGTCCGCCACATAGGCATAGGAACCGGAAGCATAAACGCCAAATGCCTCACCAAAAGTGTCGTAGAACCCGACCTCCGAGGGTGCCGACGGAGTCGAAACGTCGATTATACGAAGACCACGATCGCCGTCCGCCACATAGGCATAGGAACCGGAAACATAAACGCCAAATGCCTCACCAAAAGTGTCGTAGAACCCGACCTCCGATAGCGCCGACGGTGTCGAAACGTCGATTATGCGAAGACCGTTAGTATAATCTGTAACATAGGCATAGGATCCGGAAACATAAATGTCACGAGCAGAGCCCGGCGTATCGATTCCCCCTATCAAACACACATTCAGGGAGTCGGCGTAAAGGCCGGTAGAAAGGCCAATTAGAGTTACAAGCAATATCATTCTTTTCATTTTGATCTCCTTTGTGCAAGTTAAATTTAAGCTCATCTGTTATGCGCGTCAAGGAGTTTTAAATTCGCACAAGGTCGCGATGGGGCAGTCGTCGCATTTCGGGTTGCGGGGTTTCAAAAGGGATTTGCCGAGGGCGATTATGTTCATGTGAAAATCGTGCATGAGGTCGGGGGGGCAGAGTTCGGTCATTCTGCGCTGAATTTTCTTTTGGACATCCTGTGTTACGTTCTCTTGGCCCCTGTCTTTCCCACTTGGTAACCTGTATTTTATTTAACGAACATGATTTTTGTTTCGTAACAGGAATTCCCGATTGTCGCCCGGACAAGATAGACACCGGAAGGGAGGGATTCATGTGGCGACCAGATATATTCTATGTCATTCCCGACCCCGATCGGGAATCCAGCGGGTTGTTGTGGGGGCTGGATTCCCGCTTTCGCGGGAATGACAGAAACACGCCGCCCGTTCACATCGTAAATCTCTACGTCGAACGGGACGGGAGACCCGTCCCCTACGCCGGCAGGGCCGGAACCGATTTGCTCAACGCTTCGCGATTCGCTTCTATAGTCGATGTTTATCGTGATAGACGCATTAAACGGGTTCGGGTGGGCGGAAATCTCAAAGGTCTGCGGGAGGGCGGGGCGTCCGGTTTCGATGTGTGTGCCCGATTCGAGAACGTCGTTCAGCTTATCCAGAAGCATTTCATCCTCGTCGCAGGTGAACTCCCAAAACATCGCCCCCGCGAGATTTTCCGCCATTATGTATCTGGCCTTTTCGCCGATGGACATCGTGTCGTCATAGCTGATCATAATTCCGGTTGAGGAGTTATAAAGCCATGGGACGAAGGCGTCTTCACTCCAGAATCTCTCGTATCCGGCTATTCCGATGTAGCTGGCGTGAAGGTCGTCGAAATCGAACACGCCGTTTTCCCATGTGCCGAAGGAGGGAGGCCCGGCGTATTCGGAATAAAGTCCGCTAATGCCGCCTTCGACGCTGGCATAACCCCGCCCGTAAAAGGGCAGTCCAAGAACGATTTGATCGCGGGGTAATCCCAGCGCAAGGAGGGTATCGACAGTCGCAGATTGATTGAAGTATGACCGGAAGGGTTCGCCGAGGGGGTTAGCGGCGGAGGGATAAAGAGCGGCGTTGAAATTGGTCAATGAGTCGCCACTGCCGCCCCATGGGCCGTGATAATCATAGCTCATAATATTCGCCCAATCAAGATAGGCTCCAATCGAGTCAACTTCGATGTTGGCGATTCTGCCGGGGCCGGCAGGTGCGGCAATGGTGAGGAGATATTCGCGTCCTTCGGCGATTTCCAGGGAATCGAGCTGACGTCTCAGTTCCGCAAGAAGCAGGGTGAAATTGCGCCTGTCCTCCGGGCCGGGGTATTCCCAGTCAATATCGACGCCGTCGAAGGAGTAATCGGTCACGAAATCGACACATGACGAGGCAAATCGCGCGCGGGTCGAGTCGGTGGATGCAACCTCGGGGAATTGGCTCGACCATGTCCATCCGCCCACCGAAATCAGAGTTCGGACATGCGGATAATCTTCCCTCAGCAATATCAGCTGATGGAAATTGCCGCGAAGGGAGTCTGTATCCCAGGAATCTCCGGGATAAAATCTATCTATGTCCGCGTATGGATCGCCGAGGACAATTTCGCCATCGGCTATGTTCGCGAAGGCGTAATTTATGTGGGTTACTTTATCCGCCGGAATGTCCGAGACATGGTAATCTCTGCCATAGACGGACCATGAGGTGAAATACCCTACGATTATTTTCGATTCGGATTGAGCGAGGATAACTGAGATGAATATCAGAATTATCAGGATGGATTTTCTCATGTCTGTTGCCTTTCGAAACTCGCCTTTCGTTTCGCTGAATGGTTGCTTATCAATTGTGATTCACCTGAGAATTTCCTCTTGATGGATACTTCTTGACTTATTTCAGATACACGACCCGTTTCACCGCCTGCGCGTTGCCCGTAGGGGCGAGGTCTCCTCGCCCGTCATCTGGTCGCTGAGCGGAGGCGAAGCGCGCCCGGACGAGATAGACACCGGAGGGAAGGGATTCATCGGGTGTCCAGATATATTCTTGGGTTGTAGGGGTCAACCGCGTTGACCCGTCGAACGGGCGTATGCAATACGCCCCTACGGTTCCGCCTTCAACCATTCGCCCATTAACGTCGTAAATCTCGACGTCGAACGGGACGGGAGACCCGCCCCCTACGCCATCGAGGGCGATGGTTACCGCGGAATTGAACGGGTTCGGGTGGGCGGAAATTGTAAGAGCTTCCGGAAACGTTGATGCATCTCGTATTTTTAATTCCGGGCTTGTCGATAATACTATAACACGAGTCCCGAAAACTGCATCATTTAAAATGGCGAATACTTCATCAAATCCATCACCATTATAATCAAGAGTTGCAAATCCCTGCGCATCAAAAAAGGTGTCATCGAACATTACATTATAGCTATCCGCAGGATCGAGTATGCAAAAGTGTGTCGTCGGATACACCTGACAAAACATCTCCGATAAACCATCGCCATTTAAATCTTTTAACTCATGAAAGCTTTGAAGGCTAATTACTATCGAAGTATCTTCAAGGGAGAATATCTCATTATAATCCAAGGACTCAATTTCCCAATAGCCTGATGTTTTTTCTATTCGATATCCTACTCCATATTCATTCGCTGATACTGTTGAAAAAGCAATATCCTTATAACCATGCTTAATAACACTGAAAGAAAAGGAAAATTCTGGACCCATATCATACGGCGATACAATCGAAAATAAGGTGTCTATGTTTGTGTTTGAATACGAAAAAATATTTTGTGTAATCGAATCAGAAGGATGTTCGTATATCCCGTTCCATATAAGAAGCTCTTTCACTAAGTCACCTTCAAAATCTGCGGAAATTATCCAATTTCCAAAACTCTCCTCAAAAACCGTTCCCGACCATTCTACGAAATCGGTCGAATCTAAGGGATTATTTCCCCATATTAAATAGACTTGTCCTAAGGCATCAATATCGTTCCATGGGGCACTTACGGCAAAATCGTCGTATAGATCCCCATCCCAATCCCCCAAATCCGCAATTCCTCGACCGAAATAATGATAATAAAAAGTATCGCCGTCCGACCATGCAAAATCTAAGGTTTCGTCAAAAATCGCCCCTCCGTAAAAAACCCAAATTCTGCCCCTATAAAAAGGGTCGTAAGGTGAGAAATACCTCGGCGTTCCAAAAGCCAAATCATCATAACCATCGCCGTTGACATCGCCTATATTCTCGATTGATATAAAAGGCCCTACTACTTCATAAGGCGTAACTCCTCTCCAAAGATAGAATCGCCAGGAAGGTTCAAAATCCATTGTTGCGTTACCAAAATAGAGGTCAACATAAGTCGATTCTGAAGCGATATATGAAACACCAAAATCTTCGAATCCATCCGAATTAATATCTCCAATTGAAGACAGGCAATATATCGCAGGTGTTGGATCCGGCACTTCGAGATATATCGTATCGATAATAGAGAGGGAGATTTCTTGGGCGGGGCAGAATACTGTAATTACCAATATTAAGTATATGGTTGATATGTCCTTCATTTTTGTCCTTCTTACTTCAAATATACAATTCTACGCGAGGTTTCGTAACCAACTTGGTCGCTGAGCCTGTCGATCCGCGCTTTGACGAGATACACGCCGGAACCGATATTGTCATTCGGTGTCCATATAAATTCGGTTCCGTAGGGGAGGGTCTCAGACCCTCCCGCGCGGGCGGGTTTCAAACCCGCCCCTACGGTTCCGTGTTCGGGCAATTGCGCGACGCGCCGGCCATTCACATCGAATATCTCCACCCGTAGGGGCAATTCATGAATTGCCCCTACGCCGTCGAGGGAAATCCTCACCGCCGAATTGAACGGGTTCGGGTGGGCGGAGATTGCAAATGCTTCCGGTAGCGAGGCCTCTTCGACCCCGAGGCCGCCGCACAAAATGGTGTCGGGAATCGTCGGGTTTGTTACTGTTGGGGAGACATCGACAACAGAAACAACTACTGTTGTGTCGCCTAAGGTCTGATCCGCGACTAAGACGAGATCGGTTATATCCGAGGAAATCACCGCGGCATCAACCGCGAGGCAGTTATTGTCGGCGTTGTCGAATTTTGCGATGAGCAAATCATCCGAGGTGCTCCAATGGCCATAGAATCCTGCAACGGTGAACCCGCCGTCGGGCATACGAATAACCGAATTCGCGCCGTCATAGGTGGTTCCGCCGATAGTCTTCGCCCATTCCACTGAACCGGCTGAGGTGAATTTAACAACAAGTGCGTCTTCAATGCCCGCGCCGAAGCTCTCGGTATTCCCCACAGCGATGTATTTTCCGTCTGCGGTCTGAATCACGGAAGCGGAGTATTCGGTGGACACTCCGCCGGCGGAGGTCGCCCATTCGAGAACGCCGGACGAGCTGAGTTTCACAAGCATCCAGTCGAAATCGCCCGCGCCCCAGTTCTCGCTGTGCCCCAGTATTGCATAGCCACCATCGGCGGTCTGAACTGCCGAACTACTATATTCATCTCCGGCTCCCCCGATTGTCTTCGCCCACTGGATATCGAAGGAAGAGTCGAGTTTCACGACCAGTAAATCGTTTTCGCCGGCACCGAAACTGAGAGTGTATCCCAGAATCAAATAGCCGCCGTCGGAGGTTTTTATCATCGATGAAGCGCAGTCATCGTCCGAAGAGCCATACACCCTCGCCCATGCAAAATCTCCCGTGGATGTGAATTTCACAACGAAAATGTTCCATCCCGGAAAGGCATATGATACCGTTTGGCCGGCGATGACGAATCCCCCGTCGCTGGTTTGAACTATGGAATAACAGTATTCGTTATAGGAAGAAGCCAGTTTCTTCGCCCATTGCATTGCGCCTGTGGATGAAAATTTCACGAGAAAGAAACCGGAGTATCCGAGGTGGAAATTCCATGTTACACCCGCGACAGCATATCCGCCGTCGGTGGTTTGGATAATATCGTTTCCGTTGTCTTGATAGTCGGCGCCAACTGTCGTTGCCCACTCTATGTGGCCGGAAGAAGTGTGTTTGGCGATAAAAAGATCGGTGTAACCCGCACCGTAGCTCCATGTGTTGCCGGTCGAGGCATAGCCGCCGTCGCTAGTATTGATAATCGATTGAATTTCCTCTCGATATTCACCGCCGGCCGAGACTGCGAATTGCGATTGAGCGAGGCAAGCGGCGGCGATTAGTGTTGTTACACAAAGAATCATAGAATATTTCATAATCCACTCCTTTTATTTATTTTTTTGAAATTAAGCTCATCTGCTGAGCGAGTCAAGGTGTTTTGTAATCGCACAGGGTAGCTATCGGGCATTCGTCGCATTTCGGGTTGCGGGGTTTGCAGAGAGATTTACCGAGGGCGATTATGTTCATGTGGAAATCGTGCATGAGGTCGGGGGGGCAGAGTTCGGTCATTCTGCGCTGAGTCTTTTGGGCGGGAGTTTTGTCGGGGAACCATCCGAGGCGGGGGAGGACACGTTTGATGTGCGTATCCACAGGGAAATAGGGTGCGCCGGTTTGGAAGAGGAGGAACACAGCCGCGGTCTTTTCGGCTATGCCGTCTTGTTTGATTAGCCACGCAAAGGCCTCCTCGTGGGGGATTTCGAGGAGGAAGTCCGCCGAATATGTGCCATTACGTTCGTGGATGGCGTCGAGGAGGGATTTTATTCGCGGGGCGCGCTGGTTCATCATGCCTGCGGGCTGGATGGCGTCGGCGATTTTGTCGAGTGGGGCTTTGGCGACGGATTCCCATGAGGGGAATTTTGCGCGGAGGCTTTTGTAGGCGCGGTCGCGGTTTAGGTCGGTGGTGTTCTGGGACATGAGTCCGGCGACGAGGTGACCGGTGGTTCCGCCCTCGCGGGCCTGTTTTTCCGGCGCACCGTATCTTTCGAGAAGAAGCGAGTTGGCTTTGACGATATTATTTATGGTGAGTGTGCTCATACATCGTTCCTCACGAAGTATTTGCCTTCGCCCTCGACGAGAATTTCGCCGTTGGGCGCGACAATTTTGCCAATAGCGGTATAGAATTTTCCTCGGGCTTTGGTCATTTCCGTTTCGATACGGTATTCGCGCCCCGTGGTTACGGGCTTTCGGTAACGAATGGTCAGCTCGGCAGTGAAGAAGTTTTTGGCGAAAGTGCGCCATCCCGCCCATCCCATGGCCTCGTCGAGGATAGTCGCGGTAATTCCGCCGTGAACGACGCCTTTGTAGCCGCAATGTTCCTCGCGGGGGTGCCATATGGTTTCCGCGCGGGAGTCTGCGGTCTGGAAAGTGAGGTTGAGACCTTCAGGGTTCGATTCGCCGCAAACGAAGCAGGTGGGGTATTTTGGCGCGGGTTGCCAGTCGAAAAGTTTATCTTGTTCATCGCTCATAATATACAGAATATAAGAGCAATTAGAGCAGTGTCATCCCTTTTTTCGAGATTGTTAAAATCGATGGTTAATCCTTCTTGGCGGCGTCGATAATTCGTCTTAACTCTTTCGCGCTCTTTTCGGGAAATTCCGAGGCCATTATCGCCGATACAACCGCGACTCCGGCACATCCAGTTTTAATAACATCTGCGGCGTTGTTTGCGTTGATTCCTCCGATACCGACGCAGGGTATCGATACACTTCTCGCTATTTTCGCGGTGCCGCCTAACCCGACAGCTTCTGGCGTATCCGGTTTTGTCGGAGTTCCCCATACGGGGCTTACCGCAATATAATCCGCGCCACCGTTTTCCGCGAGATGTGCCTCTTCGACACTCGAAACCGAGACGCCGATAACTGCACCCTGACCGATTATCCGCCGAACAATTTCCAATGGCAAATCGTTTTGGCCGATATGAACCCCATCCGCGCCGACAGCTAATGCAATATCGACCCTATCATTGATTAACACAGGAACTCCGGCAGTTTTTGCGATTTGCATCAGTCTCGACGCCTTCTCTAAAAAAGGTCTCGAGCCGAGGCTTTTCTCACGGATTTGTATAATCGATACACCGCCGGCAATCGCCTTTTCGATTGTATCGAAAAACCCCCCGCAACAGAAATCGCTATCTGTAACAAGATAAAGTGAATAGTCTATCATTCTTCGATCGACACTCTTGTAAGATCCTTTTCCGACATGGAATAAAGAGCGTCCAAGAATGCTATTTCGAAGCTTCCGGGCGCTTTGGCCTTCTCGAAAGCTATCTCGCCGGCAACTCCGAAAACAGCAAAAGCCGAGACAGTGGCGTTGAAATGCTCCGAATTCGCGCCGATATATGCGCCGACAGTGGCCGAAAGACCACATCCGGTGCCGGTAACCATCGTCATCATCGGAACACCGTTTCCGACTCGAACCACCCGTTTCCCATCGGTAACAAGATCCCTCTCGCCGGAGACACCAACAATGGCCTTACGTTCGAGAGCGAGGAATTTCGCACCATCGATAACATCATCCACACCGTGGATTGAATCGACACCTCGGGTTTTCCCGCCCTGATTGACCAAGGAGTTAATTTCCGAAGCGTTCCCGCGAATCACCCTCACTTCGACATTTGCGAGAATCTTCTGGCATGCTTGCGTGCGTAATGGTGTAGCGCCAGAGCCTACAGGATCGAGCACAACCGGGATGTCTTTCTTGTTAGCGGCTTTCCCGGCAAGGATCATTGCCTCGATCCATTCATCGGTTAACGTTCCGATGTTCAATACAAGAGCGTTCGCGAGCGAAACCATGTCCTCGACCTCGTTTATCGCGTGCGCCATCACCGGAAATGCTCCCTGAGCAAGCAATATATTCGCCGAGGAATTCATCACCACAAAATTTGTGATATTATGGACAAGCGGATGCCCTTTTTTCACTCCAGTGAAGTTGCCAACAACGATATCCTGCCATTTTGTAACCATTAAAACCTCCTAAAAACTATATTACAACCATGCAAATTCACGATAGTTCCACAATGAACTACGAAAGGAATTATAAAACAAGCCGTCGAGGCACGCAAGCTCTTTTTCCCGCGAAAAAACGAATCCTATTTCGATAATTCTACTTGCAGTTTCAGAAATTCCAACTTAGCTTAATAATATTGATAACTTAATCTTTGGAGGACGAATGAAAAGAGCTATCCTGTTGATATTAATCGGCGTTGTCTTGATGAGCGCTTCATCCATTGCCCGAAAACCGCCGAACGAGGTTTTCTATCCAGTAACTATCGATAAACTCGGCGAATTCATCACCGCGATGGAATACAAATACGACAAAATAACAACTTCCGAAGGCGGAGAGAGGCTCAATTTCCGCATCAAGGGCGATAATGGAGTTTATGACGTCAATGTTCTGCTTTTCGAGTCCATCGACATTGTCTATATCTATGTTGGAAAATACCTTAACCTTCCGCTCGAAGATGAACTCACAGGTTTCATGCTAAGCTATCTAATGACCAAGAACTGGGAGCTGACCTTCGGCAAACTCGAGTGGGATATCAACGACGGCGAGGTTCGCCTCAGCCACACACTTCCAATCGACGACGGCATGTCCAAGCAGACGTTTCAGGCCTATCTAAGCACACTGATGAATGTCGCGGATAACCTTATCCCAGACCTTCGCGAGGCAATGGATAGCTTTAGCGAGTGAAGTCCTGTAGTTGAGTTTCGAGGCGGGTTTTTGCCCGCCTTTTTTATTCTAATCGCTAATTATTGTTTTCTGTTCTTGACTTAGGCTAATTATGTTGTATCTTTCAGAAGATTGAAAGATGAAAGGGGCAATATTTATGAAAAGCAATATTATACGGGTGGTTGTTTTCCTTCTCTCAATAGGCACGGCCTTTACAGCCGATAGCATGAATGTTTCTCTTATCGGCAGAGCTATGCACGGTGTCTGCAATGCAGTCGTCGTCGAGGCTGAATACGCTTATGCCGGTGCGGGGGAGCAATTTCGAATCGTTAATATCGCCCATCCCGATTCGCCCTTGGTCGCTGGAAAGTGCTATCTTCACGGCAACATCAACGACATAACCAAGAACGGTCATATTATCTACGCGGCAACCAATAAAGGCCTTTACATCATCGATGTAACCTATGCCGACACGCCAACCGTTTTGGGCTATATAGACGGAGCAAGCGCTTTAGCGCTATTCTACATTGACTCCCTCGTTTTCCTCGCCTCTGGCAACGAAGGCGTTAGGATTATAGATGTCTCCGATCCCACTTCGCCGTTAGAGATCGGATACTACACTTCGTGGGGGACAGTATATGATGTCTTTGTTGTAGATTCGCTTCTCTACATCGCAAATGGCATAAATGGCATGATTACTTTGAATGTTTTAGATCCGACTCTTCCGCTTATTGCGGGGTGGCTCCCAACATCTGATGCGCGCTCGGTTGTTGTCGAGGGCAATTATGCTTACATTGGCGATGGTGGTGCAGGCATCAAAATCGCCGACCTCACAGATACTTTTTATCCATTATTAATTGCGTCAGTGCCCTTAACCGATGTTTCTCTCGACATTGCAAAAGAGGATAACAGGCTATATGTGGCCCAAAATTACGAAGGTTTAAAAATTATCGATGTCGAAAATCCTGCTACGCCGTTGTTGATTGGAGAATTTGAAATTTCGAACAAAGCAGTTAGAGTCTATCCCGACTTTCCATATGCCTACATTGCTGAAATCGAAAATGGCTTCCGAATTGTCGATGTCTCCGATCCGGCTGATATCGAAAACATCGCCCTTTTTGGCCGAAGCGACAATGCTAAGGCTGTCGCAATAGACAGCCTTGCCTCTGCCGGTTTGTATGCCTATGTCGCCAATGGTCAGCACGGTCTGACAATCGTCAACATCGACGATCCGGCTAATCCATATATCACAAGCACTTGTACTGCCCCCCAAAAGTCAAGGGTAAATTAAGAGAGTATTTTTGTTGACGT
>CAYWOR010000021.1:0-28462 GCA_964459995.1 uncultured bacterium
GACATTCGGAACAAACTCGTTTACAAATCAAATATCGGACCGGTTGAGGAAATGGCAGAATTTGAAAATCGCCGCTGGCACGGAATCGATGGAACCGGCAATGCTGTTAGACCCGGTCTTTACCTTTATATTATAGAGAAGGACGGCGAAATACTCTGCAATGGCACGGTTATTCTCCAAAGATGACAACCAATTTTTATGGGGGCGGCGTAAATACCGTCCCCAAGACTATTATAGCCATTCTTCGCGATATTGACATTCTCCGAAAAATTCCTATACTTTTTATTCAGATGTGATGGGTCGCGCAAATAACCATCTGAAATCAATTTTGTAGCGAAGGAGAAGTATGGCCAAAACGAAAAAGGGTAATGGCAGGGATATTGACCGTTCTCTTGATCTTTATTTAAAGGAAATCGGCAAAACCCCTTTGATTACCGCAGAACAGGAAATCGAGTTGGCAAAAAAGATTCACAAGGGCGATCAAAAAGCCCTTGGAGAGCTTGTCCAAGCTAATCTCAGGTTCGTCGTAAGCGTCGCCAAACAATACCAAAATCAGGGATTATCCCTCGCGGATCTGATTAACGAGGGAAATATCGGTCTGATAAAAGCGGCTAAACGTTTCGACGAGAAGAGAGGCTTCAAATTCATTTCCTACGCGGTTTGGTGGATTAGACAATCGATATTGCAAGCTTTGGCCGAGCAATCGAGAATCGTTAGGTTACCTCTTAACAGAGTCGGAACACTACACAAAATCGGCAAAGCACACTCCAACCTCGAGCAGGACTTGGGACGTTCTCCCAGCACAAGCGAAATCGCTGAAAAGCTCGATATGGACACCGAAGAGGTTACAGATACCCTTCAGATATCCAACACACATCTTTCCCTTGACGCCCCCTTCTCCGATGGCGACTCAAATTCACTAAAAGACATACTTCAGGACGATTTCTCACCGCTTCCGGACAGCGACATTCTGAGAATCTCACTTTCTTCGGAGATCGAGAAAGTCCTTTCGACACTTTCCGAGAGGGAGGCGGAGGTTATTTCGCTTTATTTCGGACTTAACCGGGAGCGCGCTTTGACCTTGGAAGAAATCGGCGAAAGATTTAATTTGACCCGCGAAAGGGTGCGGCAAATAAAAGAAAAGGCTATCAAAAGGCTTCGTCACGCCACTCGAAGCAAAAATCTACGCTCATATGTAACATAACGGTAAAAAATCGAAGTGTTCTAAAGCGCCTCTTTGGGGGCGCTTTTTTTATTGCAGAGTCGATATAAATTGTTATACTATTAATCAACAATAAACTACTTTTAATATGAATCCACTTCCCGACTACTTCGGACCGCCTTTTCCACGGCCATTCGCTTCGATTCTGAATTCACGTCAGAATAAGATGCCGAGGGGTTTTGAACCTTGGGTTGAAATGACATTAGATGCGGCGAAACATATCGCAAAATCAGGTCTAACCGCGCTAACGTCTCTTGGAACACACCCGTGGAATCTCGCAGTGTGGGCTATCTCGGAATTTGGAGGGGCTCAGATTATCGTTTTGCCGAAGTTTGCGGATGAGCATTCCGAAAAGATTGTTGACAATACAATTCTTAACTTCTCGTTAAACCCCGAAAAGACAGCCTTCATACTTTATCCAACTCAAGTTTCCGCTTCCTTGCCAAAACATGCTTGGCTTGAGCGCGATAGAATTATTTTCGAAACCTCGAATGCTTTTTTTCCCGTCTCGCTAAGGCCGAAGGGTAATATGGAATCTAACCTCGAAAATGCGCTCAACCTCGGAAAAGCTGTCGATTCGCGCTTTGGATGTAACTATGCACCAGCTAAGCCTTTACGAATGCCGCAGATAGAGCTTTCCAGTTTAGGGAATCAGCTTGCACCGGAAAGTTGGGATTACTTGACACATTGGACACGATCGTTCGCCACACCTTGGCCGGACGAGACTTTAGCGGACTTTTACAGGGGAATCGTAAATTCTGAAGGTGATTACGCGCGGTCAGCATTAGCTTCTCTCAGACGGATTATCAGCGACCAAAGAGTCTTTGCCGGCGATGAGCACGCGAGAAGAGGCGAGAGATTCGCATCCTTCACAGAGCTTCCACCTGCCGAAGCAATAAAACTAATGAAATGGAATCCCCGACAGATGCGATATACGTTCGAACCCTATGGAATAGCCATTCGAAGAAACGCCGCAGAAAAGTTCGGAATCAAGAAGGTCGTTTACGGAACTGAATATGATTATCAGCATATTAGTGATTCCGAAAAGCCTTTTTTCCAAATTTCGGGAAAAGGAAATTGGAACAGAGAGGCGGAATGGAGATTTCTGGGAGATGTTACTTTAGCAGACTTCTCCAGAGATGATCTGTTATTAATCGTTGTAAAAAAAGAGGACGAAAATCAGCTTCCTAAGGGGCACGGAATTCGAGTTATCTCTTTACATAATCGAGTTAGATAATTCTTTCGAGAATAAGATCGGGACGCATCGGCTTATCATTCGAAAAAGTGTATGCCGCCGTAACTCTTTCTATTGCATGATTTGCTGATTCTTCAGTCGAAGCATGGATCTCGCCGAGTATGCCGCCACGGGAAATTTCATCCCCAACCTTCGCGAAAATTTTCATACCAACTGACGGGTCAATTATGTCCGAGGATTTTTTTCGTCCTGCACCCAATTCGAGCGAAGCCAAACCAATCGCACGTGTGTCTATCGATGAAACAAATCCCTCTTCCTTTGACAGTATTGGGAGTATTACATTCGCTCTGGGCAACCTCGAAATATCCTCGCAAACAGCAGAATCGCCGCCCTGTGATTCAATCATTTCAGAAAATTTGCTTAAAGCGGAACCGTCGTCGAGTTTTTGGCGCGCGATATCCATTGCCGCTTCGTCCAAATCCGCAAGCTCTGCCATTATCAGCATTTCGGAGACCAAACGCAATGTGAGTTCTTCAAGTTCCGGTAATTTGATTTCCCTTCGCAGAACTAAAATCGCCTCGGCGGTCTCAAGAGCATTTCCAACAGCTATTCCAAGCGGCTCCCACATATTTGTAAGAAGTGCGCGAACTTTTTGTCCGTGGGCATTGCCAATTGAGATTAGCATTTTTGCGAGCTCACGCGCACGCTCGGGCGTCCCCATAAATGCCCCTGAACCCACCTTGACATCCAAAACCAAACCCTTAGCGCCCTCTGCAAGTTTTTTACTCATAATAGAGGCTGAAATCAGAGGAATCGATTCGACTGTTGCTGTAACATCGCGAAGAGCGTATATGCGACCATCTGCGGGGGCAAGCTCACCGGTTTGTCTTCCCATCGCGCAACCGATTTTTTTCACTTGGGCTTTTAGTCTCTGGATAGAAAGATCGGTTGTGAAACCGGGGATCGATTCGAGTTTGTCCAGCGTGCCGCCTGTATGACCGAGACCGCGTCCGGAAAGCATCGGAACATAAGCCCCGCAGGCCGCCGCAAGCGGGGTAAGAATCAAGCTGACATTATCTCCTACTCCTCCCGTGGAATGTTTATCCACGGGGGTTCCGGGCAAATCTGACCAATCGATTGTCTCGCCTGAAGTTATGTAAGCCTTAGTGAGAGCCGCCGCTTCATCACCACTCATACCGTTGAGAAAGGCCGCCATTAAAAAGGCCGACATCTGGTAATCTTCTACTTCACCTTGAAGATAGGCATTCACAAACGCCCCGATCGTTTCCGAATCGAGGCGTTTAGCGTCGCGTTTTGCGCGAATAATCTCAGATGGATTCATAACTTATTTGTATATATAGAGATAGCTCGTGCGGCCATTCCCGAGAGGCCCGGGCGCGCCAACGAGATACATCGGTCTTTTTCCCGGAAGCGCGCGCGGTATGTATTTGATGACCGTTCCGCACTGGGCGTCCGCTTCGTTGCCATTAATATGGAAATCGTTGATTGTATCGAATTTATTCGAGCCGTAGAAAACCTCGACCCTTCCGCTACGATAATTTCCCATATCCGCGAAAGGTGCTCCGAGCATAATATCAGCAAACCCGTCGTTGTTGATATCTCCTGCGCCGGTAACGCTATAGCCGTAGAGGTCTTTCGGATGCTCGCCGTAAAACACTGCTATCGGATCGCGAATCACAGGGCCTCCCTGATAAAGATACGCTACACCCTCGGTATTCGGGCCGTCTCCGGGAGCGCCGATAATGAAATCTGGGATGCCGTCTTTGTTAACATCGCCAGCTGATGCTATGGAGAACCCAAAGTTTGCTTGTGGACGTGTTCCGCTGAGTGTATGCCAAGGATCTCGGCTTATCACAGATCCTCCGCGGTAGATATAGACCCTGCCGGAATTCTTATTCCCATCACTGTTGTGATAATACGAACTAACAGCGAACTCCGAAATGCCGTCACCATCGATGTCACCGAGAATAGCGAGTCTTTCGCCAAAACTATCACCGGATGTTTCGCCTTCGATTTTGACCGCAGGCTTGGTCATCGATGCACCACCGAGGAAGACATAGACTACACCGGTGTAATTTTTTCCGCCGTAGCTCGCACCGACAATAAAATCCGGGATTTTATCGCCGTTTAGATCTTTGCCACCGGCTAATGATGTTCCAAACCAATCGTTTGAGCGTTCGCCGACGAGGGTAACATCAGGCTGACCACTGATATTCTTCCCGCCGTAGAAGATATAGACTTTTCCGGCATCTTTTCCGCCTTCATCGGATTTGTCCGCACCGACTGCAAAATCGTCGAAACCGTCGCCGTTAATATCGCCGAGGGTTGTGAGACTCGCGCCGAATCTGTCCCCGGGCTTTTCGCCTTCGAGAACAAGATCCGGAGTGGAAGGCTCTTTTCCGCCGAAATAGACATAAACCTTGCCGTTGTAATTTGCAGATTGGTAGCTTCCCGGCGCACCGACAAGCAAGTCCATGAATCCGTCGCCGTTGATATCGCCGGCTTCGGCAACTACTGTGCCAAACCTGTCGCCCGGAACAGTGCCTTTAAGAAGACCGACATACCTTAGTCCTTGCGCACCGGTAAATACAGCGGCCAAGCAGATAAGAGCGGTCAAAGCGAATAGATAGCGCATCCTCATTATAACTCCTAAATTAGAGAGCTATTGATTTTATTAAACATGTAACGTTTAAGTTTAATTCCTATAAAAATTCAAGTCAAGCCCTTTTTCAAATAATCGTAAACTTCCTTTCCTTGATTTTTCCAAATAGGAATATATATTGTTCTCGATTTTGAACCAAAGCAGGGATAACATGAAAGAAATATCGAAGATTCGCAACTTCTCGATTATAGCGCATATCGACCATGGGAAATCCACTCTTGCAGACAGGCTTCTCGAATTCACAGGCGCTGTCGAAGCCGGCAAGCACGAAGAACAGCTCCTCGATAATATGGAACTCGAACGCGAACGTGGAATTACGATTAAATCTCATGCGGTAAAAATGGATTATAAGGCCAAAGACGGCCACATTTATGAGTTTAATCTTATCGACACTCCCGGACATGTGGATTTCACCTACGAGGTTTCTCGTTCTCTCGCGGCTTGCGAGGGTGCGCTAATCATCGTGGATGCGACGCAGGGTATCGAGGCTCAGACCATTTCGAATTTATATTTGGCGATAGAAAACGATCTCGAGATTATTCCTGTCGTGAACAAAATTGATATGCCCGCCGCTCGTCCGGAAGATACTGCACTTGAAATTGCTGAACTAATGGGTTGCGATCCGACCGAAGTGCTATTGGTCTCGGCAAAAACCGGCGAGGGAGTTCCCGCAGTGCTCGAAGCTATTCTCGAAAAAATCCCACCGCCCAAAACCGAACAGGAAAGTAAAACCCGCGCTCTTATTTTCGATAGCTTCTACGATACTTACCGCGGAGTTGTAGTCTATATCCGCGTAATCGATGGCGAGATAAAAAAAGGCGACACAATTAAATTTTTCGCAAGCGACAAGCAGTTCGATGTCGATGAGGTGGGATATTTACGGCTGAGCCTCGAACAGACATCTTCGTTAAGCTCCGGCGAGGTCGGTTATTTAATGGCGAGTATCAAAAATGTGGCCGATGCACGAGTTGGAGATACAATTACCACTCTTCGCAACAGAGCGGATGCCCCCCTTCCCGGTTATCGCGAGGTCAAACCAATGGTTTACAGTGGTTTCTATCCCTCGAGTCCGGAAGATTTCGAAGGTCTTCGAACCGCGCTGGAAAAGCTTCGCCTCAATGACGCAAGCCTCGTTTACGAACCGGAAACCTCGGCGGCTCTTGGGTTCGGTTTCAGATGCGGTTTTCTCGGCCTACTTCATCTCGAGATAACTCAAGAAAGGCTTTTCAGGGAATATGGCCTCGATCTCGTTGCGACAGTGCCAAATGTCGAGTATATCGTTTATACGAAAGACGGCTCGAAAGTTATTGTGGATAATCCGGCACGAATGCCCGACCCGATGGACATCGAGCATGTCGAAGAGCCTTTCACTCAGGCGGAGATTATTACCCCCCACGAATTTGTCAGCCCGATAATGGATCTTGTCAAGGAAAGGCGCGGGGAATATATCGCGACGGAATTTGTGGATCCGAACCGAGTGCTTCTGCGCTTTTCGATTCCGCTTTCCGAGGTTATCTTCGATTTCTTCGATAAAATGAAAACAGTCAGCAGAGGCTATGCGAGTTTCGATTATCACATCACCGGTTACCGCGAGGCCGATCTGGTAAAATTGGACATACGTGTAAATAACGACCTCGTTGACGCACTTTCGGTAATTATACACCGCGATCGAACCTTCGACTGGGGGCAAAAACTTGTCAGCAAACTCAAGGAGCTGATCCCGCGGCAAATGTATGAGGTGATCATTCAGGCCGCTATCGGAACACGTGTAATATCGCGTGCACGGCAAGCACCGCTAAGAAAAAATGTTACTGCGAAATGCTACGGCGGCGATATATCACGCAAACGCAAACTTCTCGAACGCCAGAAAGAGGGCAAGCGCAGGATGAAAATGGTCGGCTCGGTTGAAATCCCGCAAGACGCCTTTTTTGCGGTGTTGAAAATCGAACGCTGATCATCATTAATTGGCATTTCAAATTATCGGCAAAATCTCTTTTCATTATCGAAAATTTCATATATATTTATAGTTAGTTTCGGCGAAGCGATTCGGCGTAAAGGGAAAGGATTGCTTCGCTTTCGGTAATTATTGTCGAAGTGCTTATGGCGGAAAGATTTTCACAGGGTTTGCTGGATAGAATCATCGGCTCGACCGATGTCGCCGGCGTTATTGGACGATACACCTCTCTCAAAAGGCGCGGGAATAAGCTTGTCGGCCTGTGTCCTTTCCACAAAGAGAAGACCCCGAGTTTCACGGTCGATTCGGAAAAGGGCCTCTATTACTGCTTCGGTTGCCATGCAGGTGGAAGCGTTTTCAATTTCATTATGGAAAAAGAGGGACTGACATTCTATCAGGCGGTGGAATTTCTCGCTCGCGAAGCTGGAATCGAAATGCCAAAGATAGAGACAAGCGGCGGAAAAACCGAAGGGCTTTATGAAGCCGCGGAGTTTTCTGCGAAGTTCTTCGGAAAGGGATTCAAAGCCGATGTTGGAAGACCGTCGCGAGAGTATGTCCTTCGGCGCGGAATATCTTTCGAAACAGCAGAAAAATTTGAAATCGGATGGGCACCCTCCGACCAAAACCATCTCGTAACCTCGATAGAAAAAGCGAAACTCGATTTCGAGCCTTTCGTCGAAATCGGAGTAGTTGGAAGATCTGGCACGGGAAGGCATTTCGCGAAAATTTCCGATGCTCTGGTTTTCCCTATATCGACCTCCAGTGGCAGAATTGTGGGGTTCGCACACCGACGTATTGAAAACGACCCTAACTACACCGGTCCAAAATACATAAACAGTGCCGACAATGATATTTACAATAAATCGGCGATTCTCTACGGCCTTCCTCAGGCGCGATCCTCGATTAGGAACGAGGGCAAATCCATTCTGGTCGAGGGTTATTTCGATGTCATCGCATTGGCTGAAAAAGGAATAACAAATGTCTCTGCAAGTTGCGGCACCGCGCTGACATCAGAGCAAGCCAACCTATTAGCAAGATTCGCCCCGAAAACGGTTGTGCTTTATGACGGCGACGAAGCAGGTCTTCGAGCCACGCACAGATCACTGGAAATTCTTTTATCCGCAGGACTCGATGTTTTCGTCGCAAGGCTTCCCGAAGATGAAGACCCGGATTCCTTCGTTTTAAAAAAAGGTGTCGATAAGCTTATCGAAATAATAGCCACCGCTCCGGAGTGGTTCGATTGGCTATTTCGAACTACCCGTGCGAATGCTGGTGGCGGAATTTCGGCGGTTTCGGCAATTATCGATCACTTGGCAATCCCAATCGGCTCGGTTTCCGACGAGATGAAGCGTAACCTCTATGTTCGAGAGCTTTCGGTTCGACTCGGCGTGTCCGAAGAAAGCCTTCGCGACAATCTGCGTAAGGCATATCGAAAACAACGCCATAACTACTCTTCCGAAACGGAAAATGAGAAAAACGAGGATTTGCCGGACAACGCAAAAATCGAGCTTTCCCTAATAGCCTCGGTAGTGTCGTCGGAGAGACCTGTGGAAATAGACGAAAACCCACTGACGCTCTACAAAGGGCTATGGGAAAGAGCTGTCGCCGGAGCTTCCGGAACGGAAATACTAACGGAAATCTCAGACCAACGCGCACGAGGATATCTTTCGGAAGCCTTTTTGTTGGCAAAGCAAGGCGACGAATCGACAGTTGGAGTTCTGCTCTTTAAACTCATGCAAAGCGAGGCAGACCGTATCGACGGGCTTCTGCGAAAACTCGACGATCTTAACTTCGACGATGAAGAA
Organism: uncultured bacterium; assembly: GCA_964459995.1. Taxonomy (GTDB): domain Bacteria; phylum UBP14; class UBA6098; order UBA6098; family UBA6098; genus CAZSHG01. The sequence continues at coordinate 8,860 of CAYWOR010000021.1, forward strand.
GGCACAAAACTTCTGCGCGAACGTGCAGAGGTTGTTCGTAAAATCAAGAACATAAGAGAGAAATACATTAAATAAGGCGGTGTCGAATGGACGAACAACGCAAATATGAGACCCTCGAAGCCTATCTCGAAGAACTTGGGGACAAAAAAAGTGTTACCTTTGAGGATATCGAGGATTTCCTCGATCAACTCGACGGAGACATTAACCCGGAGGATGTGATAGATTTCCTCTCGGCGAATGGGATAACCGTTATCGGTATTCAGAAATCCGAGCACAAACATGTGCGGAAGGACGACCCTCTTTGGCTTTATATCAAAGAGGTTGGGAAGGTCAGCATTCTCGGCAAAGAGCGCGAACTCGAACTTGCCGAAAAAATGGATAACATCCTTCGCGAAATGCGCGATATCATAACCGCGAACACGATGTTTATATCCAACCTCATTTATATCGCCGAATTCGTCGAAAGCAGAGATATTCCTGTTGACGAATTTATCAAAGTTACACTCGGCGATCCCGGTGCAACCAACGACGAACGCCGCCAACAGATACTCGACACAATCACTCAAATAGCCACCGAGCTGAAAGACATGCGGTCGTCGATTCTAAAAACCTGCTCACAGGGCAAAAGATCGAAGGCCGAGGAAAAGAAGATAGCCAATCTCCACGCCTCAATTTGCGAAAAAATAGCCTCTTTCGATTTAACATACAGAACACTCGAAATGTTCCGCCCGGGATTCGCGAAGGTGCTTGCCGCTATCAACCAGCGCAGGGATAGGCTCGATGCGCTTATTTCCGTCGATGGTCTCGATCCGGAGAAAGTCCGCAAGGTCGCCGATGAGGTTATATCGAAAAAGATTACGATGAAGAAAGCGACCGAAACGCTCAGAGTTGCACCCTCTTTCATCGCGGAAATAGTTGTGCTTCGCAAACGCGAGCATCGAATACTGAAGGCACTCGAAATGACCTCCTTCGTTCCTGTGGAAAAACTCGTCGAGACGCTCGAAAACACACCGAAACTCTGGGCGGCTTATGACGAATGCAAACGCCTTCTTATCGAAGCAAATGTCCGTTTAGTAATTAATATCGCTAAAAACTACACGAATCAGGGAGTCGATTTTCTCGATCTTATTCAGGAGGGCAATACCGCCCTAATAAAGGCTGTCGAGCGATTCGACCCGAGCAGAGGTTATAAACTAGGCACCTATGCGATATGGTGGATTCGTCAGGCTATGCTTCGAACCCTCGCGGAGCAATCCCACGTCGTGAAACTTCCGACATATTTAGTGCAATGGATTCGCAGATACTCGCGAACCGCGCAGGAACTATCTCAGAAATACGGAAGGGAACCGACTCCGCAGGAGGTCTCGGAGGAGTTGGAAGTCGCCCCCGGAAAAAGCAACAAAATGCAACGTTTCTTCACCGGACAGGTATCGCTCAATAAAGCCATCGGCAACGACGACAGCAGAACCCTCGAGGACATCCTCGCCGACGAAAAATCCAGCTCACCGATGAACACCGCAAATCTGACCATGCTTCAACACGAGCTAAAAAGGGTTCTTAACACACTGACAGCCAAAGAACAACGTGTTATCTCACTTCGCTTCGGTCTCGAGGATGATATGCCGCGCACTTTGGAAGAAATCGGCCAGATTTTCGACCTTTCGCGCGAAAGAATTCGTCAGATTGAAATGAAGGCTTTATCGAAGCTAAGACATCCCAGCAAATTGGAAAAATTATCACCATATTTTAGAGACTAACAAATAACGAGGTAAGAATGGAAATTAAAAAGACGGCTCACGCCGGACGTATCGAGCGCGGGGATTTGAGGATTACTCTTTCTCCGGGCAAGGGAAAAAATATCGAGATTAAAAGCAGTATTAGAACCTTGTATGGCGATAGAATCGAAAAGGACTGTATCGCTGAACTGGAGAGACTTGGTATTCAGAATGCCGATGTCCTTATCGAAGACGACGGCGCACTCGAATATGTCATCGCGGCGCGCGTGGAAGCCGCTGTGGTTGAGGCCTCGGAGCAGAAAACTCCCCACAAAGTTTCTAATAGGAAGGTTTGCATTCAGCCCGAGAGGCTTAGAAGAAGCAGGCTGTATATCCCGGGCAATAATCCAGCGCTTTTCCCCAATGCTTGGCTTTTCGGTGCGGACATGCTCCTACTCGATCTCGAAGACGCTGTTCCGCCAGCGGAAAAGTTCGCAACCAGATATCTCGTCCGCAATGCGCTTCTTAGCACAGAATTCGGCGAGTCTGAAATCGCAGTTAGAATTAATCCATTGTCAAGTCCCTTCGGGATGGATGATCTCGCGGTGATTGTTCCGGCAGGACCCGAAGTTATTGTTCTTCCGAAAGCTGAATCGGCGCAGGATATTGTTCTATTGAAATCTGAGATCGCGAGAATTCAGAAAGAAGCCGGAACAAATTTCGAGATTGCTATCCTTCCGATTATCGAGAGTGCTCTTGGAGTTATTAAAGCTCCCGAAATCGCTTCGGTCGAGGGTGTTGTGATGCTTGCTTTCGGCGCGGAAGATTTCACGAAAGATATTGGTGCCCAGAGGACAAAGGACGCTCGCGAGCAATTCGTAGCGAGATCGACAGTCGTGCTGGCCGCTAAGGCACATGGCAAAATGGCCTCGGATACCGTTTTTAGCGACCTTGCAGACGAGGAAGGTCTTATTCGCGCCACAGAGGAAGCCAAAGCACTCGGTTTCGACGGTAGGGGATTGATACATCCCGGTCAGGTCGAAATTGTTCATAAAGTCTTCGCGCCTACTGAAGATGAGCTTATCTACGCGGTTCGAGTCATAAACGCCGCCCAAGAAGCGGAACGTAAAGGAAGCGGTGTTGTCGCTCTCGGTAGAAAGATGATCGATCCGCCGGTTGTCTCTCGCGCACACAGAATTCTCGGCCTCGCTGAAAAAATGAAAATGCAGATTCCAAAAATCGAGGAGTAATTGCCCGAACATAGGAAAAAACTTGCTATTAAACTCATTGTCGAAGCCGCTACAGCACTAATTCTCGTTGTTGTGCTTTTATCACTTTTGGCTTTGAGGATATACAACAGCGCTTACGAAGGCTATGTGGAAAAGACTCTGAGCGTTAATCAATCTCTTGCGGATCTAATAAGTGATAAGATCGAGGGGACTTTTGTCTCTATTCTCAACAACCTCGAACTTGCCGGAAAAACAACCTCGATGAGAGGAAATAACCGCAGAGAGATGATTTCCTCTGTTCGGACGCTATATGACCACTTCGATAAAAGGGTTATAGGCGTATCGAGAATGGACACATCCGGTAAAATTGTTGCGACTTGGCCGGACACTAGTGTCATTGGCCAAAACATAGCAAATCAGACTCACGTTGTCGAAACGATGCGGACGAAGAAAGATGTCGTAAGCTGTCCCATCAAGACTGTGCAGGGATATGAGGCGATAGTCGTTCACAAGGCGGTTTACGAAAAGGATACAATTTGGGCTGGTAATGTCTGTGCTCTCGTTTCATTAGATCATGTGAAGGAGAAAATTCACGAAAATCTTAATGAGATTGGAACTCGAACCTTCATCCTCGATTCTCTTGGGCAGATAATTTATCACCCGGATCATAAAACTGGTGTTTTAATAGATAGAGCTTACGACATCTCTTCTTCGGAGGTTCTGAGCGAACTTAAGGCCACACTTCCGAAACCATATAGAGGAAGCGGGCTTTTTAGATGTTCATCGAATGAAAGCTATATTGTCGCCTTTTCGCCGATTCGTATTGGCGCAAATATTTGGACTTTAGGAGTTTATACGGAGAAGGATAGGATTACCGTCCAGCTCGCATATTTCCGCAAAGAGCTTATCTTGGCCATCCTCGCGATGGGAATCACAATCGCAGTAGCTTTGACGGGAATGGTCTTTTTCTACCTTCGCAAGGATAAAGGCACTGAGATAATAACTCGAATCGAACTCGAGAAATCTAAAAACAGCCTTCTGAAAAGCGCTATCGATTCTTTCCAGATGCTTGCGGATTATGGCAATAAAAACCGCGGAGTTCAAATAGCCAGCGATTCACTTCGCGATGCTGGAGATTTCAAATTCTGCTCGATATGCAATTTTTCACCTAATGATAATTCAATAAGCTTCCCGGCGGTTTCCTACCGCGACCAACGCGACAGAAAAAGCTTTTTTGAAATCATCGATACAATCCCCCAAAGGTTGAAAATCCCCTTGGATCTCGAAAGACCCGAGTTCAAAAATCTCCTTCAGGGGCACACTCTTAGAGTAACTGCGCTCAACGAACTCTCAGGTTTTTCCGTGGAAATGAAAGGGATCATCAGCAAACTTCTCGAAGTGCTAAATCTCGGAGAAGTATATGTCATTCCGCTTCTCGACGGCCCAAGCTTCGTAGGGATAATTATGATTATCGACGAGAGGTTGTTGGAAAGTCATCATGAGCTTATACGCCAGTATTCCGAAATCGCGATTATGATGCTCAACCTCTCGGATAATCTCTCGAATCTCCATTCGCAAAGTATCCTCTATTCGGAAATTCTTAAAAGCCTTCATTCTGGAATTTATGTCGTCGATAAGGAGCTTAGACTGCTTTACTTCAATAACAATAGTAAACTCGGCCTAAACCTCTCGAATAAAGACATCGGCAGAAAAATCAACGAGCTGATGCCCCATGTTGAAAAACTCGGTCTTGATAAAACCTATCGTGAAGTTTTCCGAACTCGAAGAATCGTAACTAACGAAGAGGCCAGCTACCTTAGCGATTCCGCGAAACATTTCGTTAGGACTACCCTAATTCCAATCGATTCGTCTTCAGCGGAAACTGAAAAGGTTATGACAATTATCGAAGATATTACCCGGCAAAGGGAACTTGCGGAGGAACTTAAAGACACGATGCGCGAGCTAAGAAAACTCGCTTCCACAGACGGTTTGACAGAGCTTTATAACTACCGCCATTTCTCCGAAGCACTTCCCAAAATGATGACCTCGGCACGTGAAGCGAAAGCGGAATTATGCCTCATCGTGCTCGATTTGGATAATCTCAAAGCCTATAACGACCTCGGCGGACATCACTACGGCGATAATCTGCTTCGCGTGGTCGGACATATTTTAACACAGCATCAATCCCCGGGTGACATCGTTGCACGATACGGCGGGGATGAATTTGTTATGATTTTGAAAAATACAAGTCTCGAAGCGGCAAAAAACCGTGCCGAATTAGTTCGGACAAGCATCCTTGCCTATCCATTTCGAGATGAAGAGTATCTCGCGGGCGGGGATGTTACCGCAAGTTTTGGTGTGGCGGCGTTCACCGACGACGTCGAGGATTCCGACGATCTTATGCGTCGCGCTGACAGAGCGCTTTATCGCGCAAAAATGGAAGGCAAAAATAGAGTTAGAATTTGGGAAAAGTCTTAATCGAATAAGAATATAATTCGGAGGAAAAATGGAAGTAAAAAATGCTCTCGGGCGTATGGTTCCAACAGAGATGGACGGGCGAAAACTAACCGCTTACCAAGGAGCTTTCGCTAATCCATTAGGCAAGGGTAATCGCGCCGCACCGCCTATTCCACGCTCATTTCCGGCGCATGCCGGTGGCGAAAATAAACTGCTCAAAGACATCAAGGAAGCGATTCTCAAGACCGGCCTGAAAGACGGCATGACGATAAGTTTCCACCATCATCTTCGCAATGGCGATTATGTCGTCAACATGGTCGTGGACGCCATCGCAGAATTGGGTATCAGGGACATCACATTAGCGCCAACCGCCCTATTTCCATGCCACGCGCCGCTTATCGAACATCTTAAAAGCGGCGTAATCCGCAATATTCAAGGCTCGATGAACGGCCCTATCGGCGAGTTTGTCAGCTACGGCAACATGCCTACCTGCGCGATTCTCCGCACCCACGGCGGCAGAGTTCGTGCGATCGAGGACGGCGATTTGCACATCGATGTCGCCTTTATCGCCGCACCCTGCGCCGACGACTACGGCAACGCTAACGGTGTTTACGGCCCATCTGTTTGCGGACCGCTCGCCTATGGCGCAATCGACGCGCAGTATGCCGACAAAGTCGTTATCGTTACCGATTATCTCGTGCGTTTCCCGTGCTTGCCCATCAGCATTCCAAGCACACATGTCGATTATGTAGTCAAAGTCGATAAAATCGGCGATTCCAACCAGATTGTCAGCGGAACGACGAAGATAACCAGAAGCCCCGCGAGACTTTTTATCGCAGAACTCGCGGCAAAATTCATCAAAGAATCCCCATACTACCGCGATGGGATGGGATTCCAAACCGGTGCTGGCGGCATCTCACTCGCAGTTACGAAGCATCTCGGCGATTACATGCGCCAAGACGGCATTAAAGCGGCTTTCATAAATGGCGGCATTACCAAATTTGCGGTCGATTTGTTCCGCGAAGGCATCGTCGAGAAACTGTTCGACGGCCAGGTTTTCGACACCGATTCAATCGATAGTTTCCGCGAGGACCTCTGGCATCACGAAACGCCCATGACGATGTATGCGAATGTTCACAGCAAAGGCTGTCTCGTGAACCGCCAAGACATCGGCTTCTTGGGTGCCACCGAGGTCGATGTCGATTACAATGTCAATGTGAACACCCATTCGGACGGCCTTCTGCTTCATGGCATCGGCGGCCATACCGATGTTGCCGCGGGAGCACAGTTGTGCATGATTGTCATTCCGGCATATCGTAAAAGAATACCTATTATCCGCGACGCCGTAACAACCGTAACTACCCCGGGAGAGACTATCGACGTCATCGTTACCGAAATGGGAATCTGCATAAATCCTCTCAGAAAAGACCTTTTAGAGCATTTCAAGAACTCTGCACTTCCCATTCGCGATATTCGCGATGTGAAAAAACAGGTTGACGGAATATGCGGCGGCCAGCCGACCCCGCCCAAACTCGGTGACCGTGTTGTAGCGCTAATCGAATACCGGGACGGCACAATCATTGACTCCGTCAGACAGGTCTTGAAATAGTAGAATTGCAGTTGCACAAGGGGGCGGTTTTTCGCCCCCTTTTTTATTTTTTCAAAGAAGTTGACGAGAACTTCAAATGAATATACATTAAGAATATGTTCTTAACATTGGAGGCAGAGATGAAAAGATTGAGTTTTTTGTTGATTTTGGCTCTGTTAGCGTCGCTTGCTGTGGCGCAGGTGCCAAAAACCATTAACTATCAGGGCAAATTGACAGACCTGAGCGGCGTAGCCATCCACGGCACGAGGAATCTCGAATTTCGAATCTACAACCTTCCTACCGGCGGCGCAACTCTTTGGAGCGAAACCCATACCGGTGTGAGCATCGAGCATGGCCTTTTCGACGTCATCCTCGGCACATATACTCCTATTCACCTCGATTTCAGCGTGCCCTATTGGATCGAAATCCGTGTGAATACCGAAACCTTAGGCCCTCGTCAGCCGCTTAACACTGTCCCTTACTCCTTCCGCGCAATTTGGGCGGACAGTGTCGAGGGAGTATCCTACGTAACCTACATCGATTCTATTCAATATATCGACTCGATAAGCTATATCGACAGCATTGGTTACATCGACTCCATCGGGTATATCGATTCGATTGGCTGGGTCGGACACACAGTCTGGGCGGATTCCGCGCACTGGGCGGGATATATCCATTGGGACAGCATCGGTGGAATTCCGGCAGGTTTTGCCGACGGTATCGACGACCAAGGTTTTATCCGCCTTCGATCAAACAGCAACCCATGGCTCACCTCCGAGGCAAGCCTCCTCGAAGGCGCGAACATCACCCTTACTCAAGTCGGCAATAACATCACAATCGAAGCGACCGCCACCGGTTCCGATGACGACTGGCAAGTGGTAGGCTCGAATATGTATTCCATTCCAACCGGCAACGTGGGGATAGGCGTTACCTCTCCTGCCACGAAAATCCATTCCAACGTTGTGAACGCTGACAATATAACAACAATTCAGGTCGATAACGGCTCCGGCGGCGCACCTATTCCGGCCTCCGATCCTTTTATGCGCTATATTATCGGCACAGCCGGGGGACCCGGCGGGTTCGTCTGGTCAACAGGCGTCGATATGAGCGACGGGCAGAAATTCAAGATCTCCGGTGATTTTCTCGGCGCGGCACCCGGCACAAACGACCGCCTTACTATTACAGGTCTCGGCCTCGTTGGAATCGGCACCTCATCGCCAAGCGAAAGGCTTTCTGTTGATGGAAGAATCAGCCTTACCGGCGACCCAAACTCCGGCGACGACGCTATGAATCGCAACTATGCCGATTCGCGCTATCTTCGCCCGGAAGATGTAAACGCGGGCACAAATATCAGCGTTTCGGAAGGCTCGGGAACTGTTACAATTTCTGTCTCTCCGCAAGGCGCCGGCTCGGGACTCAACGCTGACCTTCTCGACGGCTATCATGCCTCCTATTTCGCAATCGATGGACATACTCATTGCGACGAGAACTGGGTATGCCCCGACAGCGGACTCTATATAACCTCCGGTAAAGGCTATGCTCTTTGGGGAATCGCGCAGGACAGCCTGTTCTCAGGAGTTCGTGGCGACGGCGGGACAAAATCCTCGGGTGTCATCGGCGTTAGTTCTTTCGGATTAGGCGCTGGTGTGCTTGGTTTCGGAGGAGGCACCGAAGGCCTTTACGGCGAAACTAACTCCAACGCGGCAATGGGTGTTATGGCATATAACAGCCACGCCACCGGAACAGGTCTTATGGCTGTAGGCAACAATGCAAGTAATTTCTATCGCTTGACCGACGGTTCCGGCATCGCCGCGAACGGAACAGAGTTCGGCCTCGTTACATGGGCGGACGTCGATTCTTCCGGTATGATCGGAACAAGCCTTACGAACATCGGCGCGGCAAGTATTTACGCCCGTTTCAGAAGATACGAATACTCATCCCACACAAACGCATATCGCTTCGGCGTTTATTCAATTTTCCCTGATATCAGCAACTACTCCAATTTCAGCGGTTGTGTTGCCGGTGTGGTTTCGCTTGCCAATCCAATGTCCGGAATGCTCGGTTATGTCGATGACAACGGATACTGGGTCGCGGTCAACGGCATCATGGGCGATGGCGATTACGCCGGCTATTTCGACGGCTTCGTCTTTGCAACAATCAACTCCGACAGTCTTCCGGCAATCGAAGCAGTTAACGACAGAACCATCGGCGACGCTTTCGCGGCATTCGGCGGTGGATGCGCCAACGCAACCCATTCCGCCAACGGCGACGGTGTTGTTGCGGCCACCGACGGCACCGGATGGGCGGTCATCGGCTCGCATTATAATGGTGTCAACAATAATCGCTACGGCATCCTCGGCAGAAGCAACAGCGGCGTTTACGGCACAAGTGACAGCACTTCCGGCGCGGGTGTTTTCGGCGTGGGCGTCGGAACTACCGGTGTTTACGGCCAATCCAACAATAGCGAACAGACCGGAGTAACAGGTATCAACACTGCCGACGGAGGCACGGGGGTTTATGGCAGAAGTAATTTCGCCGGAGCTGGCTCTTGGACTGGATTTGGTGTTTACGGCTCAACCGGAAACAACACATCGCAGGTCGATGTCGGAGTTTACGGAACAAGCGACAACACAACAAATGACTACGCCGGATATTTCGCCGGAAGAGTCCATATAACCGGCGCTTTGTCGAAGGGTTCAGGTTCATTCCTCATCGACCATCCGGACGACCCGCTGAATAAGACCTTGCGACACAATTTCGTCGAATCGCCCGAAAATCTTTGCCTTTATCGCGGGAAAGTCAAACTTGACGAACGCGGCGAGGCCGAAATTGAAATGCCGGACTATTTCACCTCCCTTACAAAAGAGGACGAAGCGACGGTAAACCTCACACCAATCGGAAAGCCCTTCATGTTCGGTTATGAGTGGGATTCGAACTACACCAAGTTCACCGTTTATGGCGACCCAAATCGCGAAATCGCATACATCGTCCTCGCAGATCGCGACGATCCTCTCATAAGGCTTCATGCGAGACCTGTTGTCGAAGAAAAGGGTGTCGAAGGCTCGATTCCGCGCGGAAAACTATTCAACCCGGAAGCCTACGGCTATTCCGACGAATACAATGTGATTCAAATCCGCCTGGACAAGACCCACAAGGAAATCTCTGCCCATGGAGAAACCCTTTCGCGGACTGAAAGAACTCAACAAAACAAGGATGAAATAGTCATCGACCAAAAAGATATTACCGGAACTAACAACAAGGCGGTTGTCGAAAATGATTGACGATAAAACAAAAAAAGAAATTCAGCAAATTCTCGATTTATACAAAAAGGGCATCGACAACGCCGACGCCGATGCCCTCGAAGCCCTTCATTGGGCTGACGAGCCGGAGTTCCGCCTTATCGAAGATTTTATACAGAAACCTTTCGGCGCGGAGACCTTCCGCGAGATAGGCGATTGGATTCGCGAGAACGCCGATCCGGGGTATCTCGATGTCGAATTCCGCGAAATGGAGCTGTTTCAGCTGTGCGAGGATGTTGTCTATGCAGTCGGAATTGTCAGACAATCCTGCGACGAAGGCCCTACGGAGGTCCGTATGACGTTGATTTTCCTTCGCCGAAAGGGCCAATGGCGCATCATCCACGGCCACTGGTCAGATATTCCTGAGGAAGAATAGGCGATTATCAACAATAAAATAACTGCCTATGGAGAATAAGATGAAAAGAGTTTCCGGACTAATTATACTATTCGCAATATGTATGAGCCTTTGGTTTATGGGCTGTTCCGACGACAACGGCACCGACCCAGAACCCGAAACCGAGCATTACATTGGCTGGGTTGTCGGCTCCGAGGTTGGCGGCTTCGCCCTCATTTATCACACCGAAAACTCCGGCACGACATGGACTCGACAGGGAGACGCCTCCCAAATAACAACTTCCAGTCTTCAAGATATTGCCGCTGTCAGCAAAAATATAGCATGGGCTGTAGGAATAGCTTCGGATGGGTATGCGGCTATATTAAAAACGACAAATGGCGGCGTAACGTGGGTTAGAAAAGGCTCTCCCGCAAACCTGCCGAATATCGAGTTGGCCGGCGTGGATGCTTTCGACGACCAAACTGCATGGGCCGCAGGAGATAGCGGAGTGATAATCAAAACCACCGATGGCGGCGAAACATGGACAAACATCTCCTCAGATATCCCAAACACAATCTTTTTCGGAATGATAGACGCTCTCGACGAAAATACACTCTGGGTTGGCGGAGGAGATTCTAACGATTCTATGCATGTCGTATATAAAACTACCGACGGCGGCGCGACATGGACAAATGCCCTCGAAGGCTGGTTCCCCGGAATCCAGAATTACGCGATAATCGACATCGCCGCATTCGACGACAACATCGTATGGGCAGTTGGCTCTGGGGCGGGGGCGTATGTTACTTCCGACGGCGGCCAAACATGGACAGACACTGAAGTTCCCATGGCTTGGTATCATGTAAATGGCGTGAGTCCGGTCTCCGCCGATATCGCCTTCATCGCATGCGACAACGACAACGTTTACAAAACCACCGACCGCGGCGCGACATGGGTTCGCCAGACCTGCGTTACGGATTCTTTGGCCGGGTTCGGCGAGTTCATGGGCATAACAAACATCGACCCAAACATTGCATGGATGGTTTCCGCAGACGTCAACGGCGGCCAGATTTTCAACACCCTCGACGGCGGTGAAAACTGGAATGTCCAGCTTTTCCAGACCAACGGCATTTTTCGGCGCGTCTCTTTCGTCGGTGATTTGAAATGAATCTTTGCCCAGTGGGATATAGCTTAGCTATGCAGTTATGGGGTTGAAAAAACTTGACTCCACACCTCTATCGATTTATTTTTTTTGAAATACCACAACGGAACGAAAGTATGAATATGAATCACTGGCTCGAACTTAGTATTGAATTTGCAACCCAAAGAAATTACCTCGACGAACTTCATCGTGTTTATCCGGCAATACCACAAGGGATAAGGGAGTTAGACGAAGATAAATGGAGTTCCGTCGAAAAAGCCTTCAAGAAAAAGAACAGAAAAGAACTCTTGAAAAGCCTGTTAGCTCTCGATTTATTTCCCATCAAAGACCCTTATGTAGCTTTCCTTAAACGCGATAAGACGGCAGTTGACAGAAACCCCGCAACAATAGAGAGACTTTCCGGTCGACTATTTGAAATGGGATTAGACGGAATCTGGGAAAGCTGTTCAAAACCAAAAGAGATTAATCGAATCATCGGACCGCTTTTTCATAACTGGGTTGTATCGGGATGTTTGGGGGCTGATTTAAAGGACGAAGAGGAGTTCAAGAATTCAAAAGGCAACGCGATATTGGCGAGAACCGACGCAGGATTGCTCAGGTTCGCCAGAGAATACCTGGACTATTCCGGCGAAAAAGGTCTGGATTTCATCGGACGATTCAACGGAAAACATGTCGTCGGAGAGGCAAAATTCCTCACAGACTACGGCGGACATCAAAACGCCCAATTCGAAGACGCAAAGAATCTTTTACTTCGAGCTACCGTGAAAGCACAGAAGGTTGCTGTTCTCGATGGTGTCCTCTACATTAAGAGCAGAAACAAAATGCACAGGACTCTCATAAACGAACTCAAGGATTTCAATGTAATGAGTGCCCTCGTGCTCAGGGAGTTTTTATATCAGCTATGATGGAACTGAACTATCCAAATAAACGGTCAAAAAGGGAAATTCTCAGCCAAACCAAATCCGCTGTATTCGAGGAGGAAATAAACGGCCTGAAAAACCGGAACCTCTTAATCGAAGGCGACAATCTGCGCGGGATGAAGACCCTTCTAACTCAATTTGATTTCCGGCACAAAGTCGATCTCGTTTATATTGATCCACCCTTCGCCACAAACACTATCTACCGCCACAACGGAGACCGAACCGCAACTATTAGCCCATCTGCGAGCGACGATATCGCATACTCCGATAAACTAAAAGGCGCGCAGTTCCTCGAATTTCTCAGAGAAAGACTCGTCTTTGTCCACGAACTCATGGCCGATCACGCGTCGATATATCTCCATATTGACTATAAAATAGGGCATTACGTGAAAATCATCATGGACGAGATTTTCGGAATAGAGAATTTCAGAAATGACATCACGCGCATTAAATGCAACCCAAAAAACTTCCAACGTAAGGGCTATAGCAATCTGAAGGACATGATTCTGTTCTATACGAAAAGCGATGATTTCATTTGGAATGAACCTACCACTGATTTTACCGACGCCGATATCGCCAGACTGTTTCCTAAAGTCGATTCGAAGGGCAATCGCTACACAACAACCCCCCTGCACGCACCCGGCGAAACTCAAAACGGCGATACCGGCAAAGAATGGAAAGGAATGTTGCCACCGTCCGGAAGACACTGGCGTTATTCTCCCTCGGTTCTCGACGACCTCGATTCGCAAGGCTTGATTGAATGGTCTTCTACCGGCAATCCAAGAAAAATTCAATATGCGACCGATGCCGAAAAAAGGGGCAAACGCCTTCAGGACATCTGGGAGTTCAAAGATCCGCCCTATCCGAATTATCCAACCGAAAAAAACATAGACCTTCTGAGGACAATAATAAGGGCTTCCTCGGAACCGGGACAAAGGGTGTTCGACTGTTTCTGCGGCTCGGGGACTACATTATACGCGGCTCAGGAACTCGGACGCCATTGGATTGGAATCGACGAGTCGCCGATCGCCATCGAGACGACGAAAAAGAGGTTATCTGAAATCAAATCCGATTTATTCATGAACACGTCCCCATTTGTTTTCATAAAAGAGAAAAAGGAAATTGAGCTAAACGTTTGAGTGAGTGAAGTTGGATAAAAGAATTAAAAAAAACAGAAAATTGGTTGACAGATTTGTGAAGAGGGTTTCTTTTCCATTTCAAAGTATGTTATTTTTTGGGTTAGGGACTTCGTAAAATGCTTGACAAAGCTCGTAAAATTTATAATCCAGCTCGTAAAATGCTTGACAAGGCTGGTGGAATTTATAATCCAGCTGGTGAAATACTTGACAAACTTGGTGGAATTTATAATCCAGTTGATAAAATGCTTGATTAACCTGTTGAAATATGTTGATAACATTGTTTTAACCAATAATCGTCAAACTTTGAAGAGTATATATCTTTTCAACACTGAAGAAAAAATAATTAGTTCCCATAGCTCAAGCTGTGTTAATGGAGATAGGTAATTAAAAAATACCCCTTGTTGAAGGAGGCTTTTTTCTTTTGGGCTATGAGGGGCTAACTTTTTTCTTCGCGATTAATTCAATTCAAAACTTGAAAAGGTTCGGCGGGGTTATTATATTGATAGCGATTGAAGTTGGATCATTTCAAAAAGGGAGACCAAAATGAGACGAGTAGCTGTTATTTGTTTGGCGATCGCCCTTGCGGTTTTGAGTTCCGCCGCCGCAGAGATTGCGCTCGAAAAAGCCGCTCGAATCGACGTCAACCCCACACGCGCTATCGCTTCGGACGGCCAAATCGTCTATGCCGGAGTTGGCGGCGCGCTGAATATCTACAATATCTATCAGCGCGATTTTCCCCAACTTGTCGGCACTGTCGAGGGCCATCACAGCAACATCCAGAAGATCATAGTCGAGGGCAACAGGCTCTATGTCCTTTGGGAAAAGGAAGGGCTGGAGATTTTCGACATCTCCGACTATTACACCCCGAGGCTTCTCGGCGAGTTCCCAATCTTCGAAAGCCCTGATTATAAGGCTTTCATGGACATGGACCTCGACGGCGATGTCCTCTACGTCGGCGGTGCGGATTTCATCGCCTCGGTGGATGTTTCGGAGCCTTTTAATCCCGTTCAGGTTAATTATGCGAGCATGAACGGGTCGGCGATTAAGATCGATTATCACAACAACAGCCTTTACATCGCCGCAGGGCATCTCGGACTCGGAAGAATGTTCGTTCCGAATCCGGAGCAGTTTTTCTTCCAAGGGGCGCAGAACGGTGTTTACACGACGATTAAGGCCTACGAGGACATCATCCTCTACGGACGACTCGATCCGCGCGACCCGAACGAGCAGACTATGTTTGGGCAACATCTTTTCAGCTTCCCCTTCCCCTCACCGACAGTTGTCGATGTCCATGATGGGGTCATTTTCGCGGGCGGGCTGGAGCATTTCGCGGTCTATCGCCTTCACGATGGCTCGCACAACCCCGACCTCATATGGAGATTGGGCGGTATGCCGACGCTCGATTGTGTTCTTCGCGACGATGTGCTTTATCTTGCGAATTCTCATCGCGGGCTTTCGGCCTATTCTGTGGTCGATGTCGCTAATCCGGTTGAAATCGGGAGGCTCGAAACCTTCGATATGCCACGCAGAGCGGCTCTCGAGGATGGACATCTTTATCTCGCCGCGGGAACATCGGGTGTGCTTCATTATGACATCTCAGTGCCGGAATATCCAATATACTTGAAAAATTTCGGCGCGGAACGTCTGATAAACATATGGGATGTCGCAATTTGGCAGGATGAAGTTTTCGTCTTGGGCGCAAGAGAAAGCAATACCGAAAATATCTTCGTTCTGCGTTATCGTGCGAACGGCGATTGGATTGCTGAGTATCCGATAACACGTGTCTCGAATCTCGACCCTATCGGTGAGATGGTTTTTGGCGATGATGTCGTCGCAATAAGCCTCGGCTCGGAAGGAATTGCTATTCGTGCTTTCGAGAAAGGCGCGATTCGCTCAGGTGGATACGATATAAATCGCGCGGAGCTTCAGTTCTGCGATTTGGTCATCGAGGGCAAGACCCTTTTCGCCAGCGATTACTGGGGCGGCTATCACGCTTTCGATTTGAGCGGCGTCCCGCGTAAAATATCGCATATAAAGACGAGCACTCAGGGCGGTAACGGCCTTGCTTTCGTCGATGGGTATCTTCTCGCCGCGGACGGCCCAGAGGGGCTTGCTGTTATCGAGTGGAGCATTCCTGAAGCGCCGCGGCATATTGCGTCTTTCGGCTCGACTTGGGGAACGGACATAGCCGTCGATGGCGATTTCGCTTTTATGTCCGACGGCCAGGGCGCGCTGAAGGTTTACGACATTTCGGCATTGCCCAAGATCGAGCTTGCCGCGGAACTTCCAGATAACGGCTATTGGACGCATGTCTATGTCGATAATGGCTTGCTTGTTGGCCTTGATCAGTTCCATGGAGTGCATGTCTATCGTGTCAGAACTGAAGAATTCGCCCTCGCGAAGGACGCCAAGTCCGAGATGCCCCGCGAGGCGGACATTTCCGGATCCTTCCCGAATCCTTTCAATGCCGAGGTTACGGTATCCTTCCATCTTCCCGAGCAGACTCATGCCGACCTTAGCATCTACGACATCACCGGACGGCGTCAGATTACATTGATTTCGGACAGACTACCCAAAGGAGATTACAATCTTCGCTGGAAACCTTCCGAAGCACCCAGCGGCACCTATTTCGCAGTGCTCACGACCCCAGACAAACAGGTCAGCAAAAAACTTCTGCTCGTGAAATAGCACTTCTAAAATCTGCAACTTTAAGGGCGCTTTCCAGCGCCCTTCTTTTAAAACTGCGATTTGCCTACAAGAATTCTTTCGATCATCAAATCGAATATTCGCTTCCGGTGGATACCGAGGTCGAACTTACTATAACGGATATTATCGAGAAAAGGTCAGAACCCTTCTCAACGGACACGAGTTGGCAGACAATAGGTTTGTCGTTTAGGACGGCCTAAATGGTAGCAAAAATCCACTTTCCAGCGGATTTTTTTCTCGATTCGCGCAAATGATTTCACGGTAATGCATCGCGCGACTCTGCAAAATAAAAAATAGTTGAAAGGCATTCAAAAATGGAGACGATGGGGCTCGAACCCACGACCTGCCCACGGCCGCTCTCCCAGCTGAGCTACAAATCATAGTTAATTTGATATTTGTCTAATAGTGCTTTGTCGAAATTTGCGATTAATTCTGGTTTCGAACGGCCGCCTTCGGCTGATTTAAGAAAGTATTCTCTTTTCATTGCTAAACTTCGGTTTTCAAACTCCTCAAGATAGACCAATGCGAATGGACAACGGCTTTTTGTCGATTTAACTCGGCCTTGGTTGTGGCGTTTTAGTCGTTCGACAATGTTCGAAGTGAAGCCAGTATAAAGCTTGCCATCTTTAAGACTTCGAAGGATGTAAACATAATAAGGCATTCAAAAATGGAGACGATGGGGCTCGAACCCACGACCTCAGGCTTGCAAAGCCCGCGCTCTCCCAGCTGAGCTACGTCCCCGTTATTAAAAAAGCGCAACTTTGAGGTTGCGCTCAACTTAATGGGCCTGACAAGAGTTGAACTTGTGACCTCACGCTTATCAGGCGTGCGCTCTAACCAACTGAGCTACAGGCCCCGAAATAAAACTAAACGAACAATCACCATCTCGACCCATAAGGCCGATAAAGAACTTATATTAATCCTGAAATCCCGAATGTCAAGATGTTTTTGAACGAAGATTCGTGGTCGCTATTTGAGATATACCATTCGCGCGGTTTTCGTTTGCCTTACCGTCCGTTTACATCAAATGTCGTGATTACGCTAATATCGCAGTTTCATGAGAAAGGCCCTATTTTTCTCCCTCTTGGAGCCTTAGGGCAATCCGGTTGTGGCATAGAAAAATTCTCTTCACCAAAGGCTCTCATTGCGAATTTCCAGCATTTACCGAGATCCACGAGGCATTTTTCGCGATATTCACAGTTGCCGCAAATACTTCCTATTAATCGAGCATCCTCGACAAAAAAAAGTTCCTTAGCTCGATTTCCAAACCAAATTTCCCTCGATGTATTTTCTCGCAAATCACCTAAGATGAACATCGGATTATCGTATAATTCTTCACAAAGGGTGACAAGCCCGGAAGGCAAAACAACAAACGTTGTCCTATTTCCCGAACAATAAGCTCGTTTTAAAAAGCTCTCCATATTCTCGTATTGATTACCAGCAAAACTTGCGCTAAACGGAAACTCCGCGTTTAATAAGACTTGCTCGATTTCTTTTTCCAAAAGTTCATATTTCTCACGAGAAGGAGGCCTATAAGAACTCCCCCCTCTTTGTCCACTTCTAGCTACAGGGGAAAATACCCATCTTTTAATGCTTTTGGGATGTTTTTTTAAAACATGATTTATTAGTTCCATTACAAAATTAATGTTTTGTCTCGCAATAACCGTATGAATTTGATAAGGGATTTTATAATCCTCCAATTTATCAATCGCATACAAGGCTTTCAACGGGAAATCCGGGGCGGCATAGAGTTTTTCCGCGGCCCTCCCCGGAAGGACATCAAGGCTTATTTGTAAATGTAATTGTTTACTTTCTTTTGCCATCTCCAAAAACCACGGGGGATAACCGCTTTTAGTCGAAACAGCTATTTCAATAGGTGTTTGAAGATAATAGTAGACCATTTCTTTTATCTTAGGATGGAGGAAAATATCGCCGCCCGTAAGCGTGACGTCGGAAACACCTTCTTCCGCCCACTCTTCAATTCTCAATTTTAAAATTTCTAAATCGATATACTGCGTTTTTTCATTTTGGGGTGCGTAACAGTAGTCGCAATTTCCATTACATCGATAATTAACGACATGGACAATGGAGAGAGGAAAAGAAACTCGGGCATAATGCCACATTTCGAATGTTGGCTGATTTTTCCCAATAAACTTGTTCAAATCGTAATTTGTTAGCGGGATAAAATTATCACACGGGATTAAAACCGGTAAATCCGGCATGTCTTTAAACCGGTGATTCGGGTTAATTAATAATTGTCTTGCAAAGTCAGAGGGAACCTCTATATGGAGTTTTGCTAAAAAGGTTTTGATCCATTCGGGCTTCGCGCCTTTAGCAAATAAGAATAAAACAAGCGCTTCGTCTAAAAAAAGCACCTTGTGGAAAAAGCCTATTCCTTTTATTAAAGGCAAAGATGGCCATAAGATATACCTACAACCATCCTTTCTAATTCTCAAATCAGGATTTAAAATAAACATTTGGGAATGCGACGACAAGCGGTTACTGCTTTAAAGATCCCCCGCTCGAACATTGAAGACACGACTCTGCGCAACCTGGTTGACATTGCGCATTACAGCTTTGAGCGTAGTAACCTCCCTGGCCTATTTGCTCGATTGCTTCTTTTAACTCTTCAAATCCTTGCTGGAAAACCACTATCTCATTTTCTGTAAGACCTTTTAGAAAATCCATTTCTTCTTGATCGAACGGCATTTTTCCTCCATTAAAGGCATTACTCTTTTCGTTTTAATTGAAAACGAAATAGCACACACGACGAAACGGGAAACAACGGATAGATAATGGTGCACACCTGTGCTCCTTAGAAAGGAGGTGATCCAGCCGCACGTTCCCGTACGGCTACCTTGTTACGACTTAGCCCCAATCACTAGTTTTACCTTAACCATCACCTGTAGCAAAGCCCTTGGGTAGACAGCTTCAGATACCACCAGCTTTCGTGGCTTGACGGGCGGTGTGTACAAGACCCGGGAACGTATTCACCGCTGCCTGCTGATCAGCGATTACTAGCGATTCCGACTTCATGGAGTCGAGTTGCAGACTCCA
>CAYWOR010000022.1:0-18753 GCA_964459995.1 uncultured bacterium
TCGAAGCTTCGCTTCGATTGGATTACACGAAGCAGAGCTTCGGAAACAAGGGCGTTACAGAGCTGGAGCTCTGTAACGAGGGGGCGGTTTCAACCGACGGTTAAGTGCACCCTTTCCCCCGCGCAAGCCCCATTTGTAGGGGAGGGTCTAAGACCCTCCCGCTTTTTTCACGCCGCACGGACAGGTTAGACCTTTCCCTAAATAGCCCTATACTGTGGGCGGGTTTCGCAAAGGCACAAACAACAATGTCTGCAATGGCCGACTCAGTCTATACAATAATCAATTCAGTGTCTGCAATGGCCAACTCGGCCTCCTCAACATCCAACTCGGCCGTTGCAATGGCCTTTTCAGCCAAAACATCGACAAATTCAGCGCTTGCAATAACCAATTCAGCCAATGCAATGGTCAACTCGACTGCTACATCGATGAACTCGGCGAATGCAATGGCCAACTCAGTCAATGCAATAATCAATTCGGCTTCTGCAATGCTCGCCACGCAAAACCGCGGTCATCATTGCAGACGCCGGCGAGCACGATGAATCGCCCGAACTCATCGACGAAAACTTTCATCCACGTCGAAAAAAAAGCCCCCTTGGGAATCCTTCGGGGGCTGATAACAACTTTTCGGAAATTTTGGTCGAGCTATTTGTCTTTGCGCGCTTTGACGATGCGCTCGGTCTCAGTTGCGATGACAAACTCCTCGTCGGTTGGAATGACAAAGGTTCTGACCTTCGCCTTCGGGGTCGAAATATCCATGGGGATTCCGTATGCGGCGTGGTTTTTGACCGGGTCGATGTCGATTCCGAGGAATTCGAGGTCCTGTGTAACGATTCCTCGGATTGTGTCGGAATTCTCGCCGACACCGGCGGTGAAGACGAGTGCGTCCAAACCGCCCATCGCGGCGGCATATGCGCCGATATATTTTTTGACGCGGTATGCGTAGATTTCCATTGCGAGAAGGGCGATTTTGTTTTCGCGCTCTCCTGCGGCGAGGATGTCGCGCATATCGGAGGAGATTCCGGTCAGGCCGATAAGCCCGCTCTTTTTGTTGAGGAGGTCGTTGACCTGTTCGGGGGTCATTCCTTCGTTCTGCTGGATGAAGAGGGCAATATAGGGATCCATATCACCGCAACGTGTTCCCATCAAGAGGCCTTCGAGCGGGGTGAAGCCCATAGAGGTGTCCACTGATTCGCCGCCGTCGATAGCGGTAATCGACGCGCCGTTGCCCAAATGCGCTGTGATTATTTTGAGGTCGGAGAAGGGCCTGTCCATCATCTTTGCGGCCTGTTTGGCGACATAATAGTGGCTTGTGCCGTGGAAACCGTATCTGCGGATTTTGTGTTTTTCGTATAGCGAAATCGGGATGCCGTATAGGAAGGCTTTTTTCGGCATTGTCTGATGGAATGCGGTGTCGAATACGCCGACCTGCGGGATTCCGGGAAGCTCTTCCATGCAGGCCTCGATGCCCATAAGGTTCGCGGGATTGTGAAGCGGGGCCAATGGGATACATGCGCGCAGTGCGCCGATTGTGTTGTCGTCGAGATAACTGCTACCGGAGAATTCCTCGCCGCCGTGAACGACACGATGTCCGACCGCCTCGATTTCGGAGATGCTTTCGAGGACTCCGTGGTTGGAATCGATAAGTGCTTCGAGCACCAGCTCGATGGCTTTGGTGTGGTCGATTTTTTCGCCGGGGCGAATCTCGGTTTTGTGGCCTTCAGCATTTTTATGTTCGAGGAGGGGTTCGTCGAGACCGATGCGCGAGACCATGCCTTTTGCGATTCGGCCTTTGCCGCCGGTGTCCCACATCTGGTATTTCACCGACGAACTGCCCGAATTTAGAACGAGAATTTTCATTTTTCCTCCGCTATCCTATTCGCTATTTTTTTAAATGAGAAATAACCGCTTAAAATACGGTTTTAATATCGATACGCAATAGAAAAGCTCGATTCAGCCCCAAAATTTCCATTTAATTTTGGGGTTGAAGAATTGTGATGGGTTTCGGGCTTCTATTTAGCGGCTCTCGACCCCGGTTTTACCAATGGGATGTCTTTTTTGCATAGAGTGCAATCTTCCGGTTCGAAAACCTCGATTTCGAGCTTCGCGAGCGCATGGAAGGGGACTTCCAACTTTACACCCGCGCTTCTGTCAACAATAGCGCAGGCCGCCACCACTTTGCCTCCGGCCTCCTCGATAACTTTGATGACTTCGAGGGTCGATTTTCCTGTGGTAACGACATCCTCGACGACGATGCACCGTGTGCCCTTTTCGATTGCAAAACCTCTGCGAAGAACTGGCACGCCGTTATCCTTTTCGACGAATATGTGCGGCACATCGAGAGTATGGGCGACTTCTTGGCCTATCACGATTCCGCCGATTGCCGGGCTGACAACGAGATCGATGCCCTTCGGCGGAAGCTTCTCGGCGAGTCTATCCGCGCACCACTCGGCATGTTCGGGGAACATGAGTAGCCTCGCGCACTGGACATAGCGGTTTGAATGAAGCCCGGAGCTCAGCAGGAAATGCCCTTCCAACATCGCGCCGGTTTCGGTAAGCCTGCGAATCGTTTCCGTCTGAACCATGATTCTCCTACGTTTCGATATATTTGTTAAGTGTGTCTCGCACTTTTATGGCCGCATTTCGTGCTTGGAGAGCGAAATCTTCGCCCGATCCTGCAGACCCCGCGGAGCCGGCGTATAATATGCCTCTCGAGCTATTCACGATTGGCGGGAAGCCGAATTCTGTGAAACCGATTTTCACTATAAATGCGGGGTCTCCACCCTGCGCGCCGATTCCGGGCATAAGGAAAGGAATTTCCGGCGCTGTTTGGCGAACTTTGGCGGCCTCTTCGGGATGAGTTGCGCCTACGACGAGGCCGATATTCTCACGCGTGTTCCACTCGACAGCTTTACTTGCGACATGGATGAATAG
The DNA here is from genome assembly GCA_964459995.1 of uncultured bacterium. Lineage (GTDB taxonomy): Bacteria > UBP14 > UBA6098 > UBA6098 > UBA6098 > CAZSHG01. Next base: position 2,932 of record CAYWOR010000022.1, read on the forward strand.
AGGTTTTCCGCCAAACTCGAGGGCTTCGAAATCGACATAGCCGGGGTTGCTCGTAAGGCATAGCACAATAACGCCGCGGTCTTCGCGTTCGATAAAGGGTTTAAGCGTGTCGCCGCCCATGTAGGGGTTTACTGTAACAGCATCGACGTTGAGATCGTCGAAAACGGCTTTTACGTGAGCTTGTGCGGTGTTGCCGATGTCTCCGCGTTTGGCGTCGAGGATGACCGGAATATCCCTTTCGAGGCCGTGGATATGCTCGATAAGCCGCCCCAACTGCTCGATGCCGCGGATTCCCTGCGACTCGAAGAAAGCGATGTTCGGCTTGTAGCATGCGACCAAATCGGAAGTCGCATCGACGATTGGCGCGAGGAAATCGTAAAGCGGCTCTTTCGAATTTGCTACCGATGCCGGGATTTTGGATATTTCCGGATCGAGGCCGACGCAAAGCATGCTATTATTACGCTTGGAGGCAAATTGGACCCGTTGAAAAAAACTATTCATTCTTTCGCCTTTCGTAGATTTCGAACACCTCGGCACGTGTCGGACGTCTTCCGCAGGATTGAATTTCCGGGCAATAGCCGAGAATATCGCATTTGGGGACGAGATATTTCGCAAGGCCGCTCATTTCATCGACCTTTTTCATTTCCGCTACGATATGGTGAAACAGCTCTCGAATCTCCCACTGTGCGCGTTTGCACAGGCGGATTCCGCATACCGTCATCAGCTCGCGGAAATTCATCGTCATCACGAGGTTCGTCGTCGAGGCGTTCGCGAGGAGAAAGCGTGCGTCCTCGGCGGAGATTCCGGCTTTTGTTAGCTCCTCGTAAGCAGAGACCGATTGCTCGATTAGATTTTGGAAGACTTTGTGCGCGTTTTCATCGAAGGCGACCATTTCAGGTTCCACAAAACCGGCTGGGCCTTTTGCGACGTATCTTTGCGACTGCTGGCTGAAGCTCGCAATCCTGTGCCGGACAAGCTGATGACTGCATGTTCGTGAGATTCCCTCTATCGCAAAAGTGAAGTAGATGTGTTCGAGCACGCTATGGTGGCCGGCATCGATTACTTTATCGAGAAGGTGGACCATCTTCTCCAGCGTTGTATTCTCGGCGAATATCTCCGAAGGTGTGTCGCCGGAATAGCATGTTCTCGCCGCAGTATAAGCCGTCTTAAGCGGTTCGGGAGTTTTATTTATCAGAACAACTCTCATGGGATTTTAAGATATGTCTTCGCGCGAAAATCGCAAATAAAAAAACCGCACCCACCGGATGCGGTTTCGAAAAAGCACTCATCAAGGCTATTTGTTGCCTTTGACGACTTCGCTGGTTTTGTCTTTGATTCCATATTTTCTGCGGAATTTCTCGACACGACCCGCTGTATCGACCATCTTCTGCTTTCCGGTGAAGAAAGGATGGCAGGCGGAACAGATGTCCAGCTGAATCTCTTTTTTGGTCGATCCGACTGTCCACGAGTTTCCGCAGGCACATGTAACCTTCGCCTGGAAGTATTCGGGATGTATTTCTTTTTTCATATCGTTAACCTCCGAAATTCTCGGTTCATTTGAACGCGGATAATATAGACACGATTTCGATTTGTCAAGCTCTTTTTTTGGGGACAAAGGGGGTAATCGCGAAATAGCGTGCTATTTTAGATAAACAATTCGTTTCGAAATCGAAACATCTTCGCTAACCACGCGGAGAAAATAGACGCCCGAACCTACCGAGGTCGCTGGAGTCCAGATTACCACTTTGTCATTCCCATGAAAATGAGAATTTTGAATTTCCGGCGAGTTACTTGATTCCCAATCAGATTCGGAAATGATATCTATTGTGCGCCCTGCGATGTCATAAATCTCGATTCGGGCGGGATTCAGCCCCTCCCCTACGGAAATTGAAACTGCCGAATTAAAGGGGTTGGGATGGGCGAAAATCGAATATTCGATCGGTTTGCCAACTCTTTCACCGATACTTAGGACGGTATTCGAACTGACGCCGATGTCGTCGAATTTGCATTCGCGAGTGAATGAGCCGGTGCCGAAATTTGGTTCAAGATAGAAATAAACTTGGCTTTCACCGGCGGCATATTCAGTAAAATCGATATTAACAAGCTCCCAGTCGCGAGAATGACCGGTCCCCATCGACAATGTGGTTGTGCCTCTGTAGCCGATCGGCTCGACCCATATATAGAACCTTGCATAATCGTTATTTCCGGGATCGGCGGTGTTCCACATCCGAAAACTAAGAACAACAGAATCCGCGCTGGAACAGTTTATGAGCGGTGTTCGTATGAAATTCCCCCACCATGAAGGCCAGGACATCGTCCCAGACCCAATAGCGGAATCGCTCTCAAATCCGGACGAATAGACGAATAATGGGGAGGAATAGTCCGGGGCGAACCAATAGAGGGGATTGCCGTATGAACCGTTTATTATTGTAACACGGTCCTCGAAACCTTCCGGGCCAAAAACCCAATCCGCCGAAAGGAAAGTTATCGAGAAAATGAAAATAATCGCTGAAAGTCTCATCATTTCAGAAGAATCACCTTCTTAGTCGATATTTGGGAATCGGTGTTTACCCGCACAAAATAGATGCCGGTGGGTGTATTTTCTTCAGGTTGCCAGATATATTCTCTCCCAGAGCGAAGTCGAAGGGTGCTTTTCGTTTCGGCTCCGCTGAATGAGCGGGTTTGGTCAATATTCGCGACCATTCGCCCGCTAATGTCGTAAATCTCGATTCGGGCGGGATTCAGCCTCTCCCCTACGCCTTCGATTGAAATGTGCACCGAGGAGTTGAAAGGATTCGGATGTGTCGATATAGAGAGCGAATTTGGAACCTTCAAAGAAGCCTCCTCCACCGGCATTATCCGCCAATGGTCGCCATATAGCCCGGTGCGGTGGAAATTGCCTTTTTCTGTGGGCCATGCCACGGATGTTTCGCCGTATGGGATTCCGGTGTTCCATATGTAGATGTATGAGTCCAAAGCACCTGTTGCGATATCGAGTCTGCCGTCGCCGTCGAGATCGCACAAAGTCGGCGCTCCGGCGCAAAGATCGGGCATCACTAACGGAAAGCCGGGAAGGGATTTTCCGGCGATGTCATAGGCGTAGATTCTTTTGCCCATCGAGAAAACGATGTCCCATTGGCCGTTGCCTGTGAGGTCGCCAATCGTCGGGTTACCGATGGTTTGCCCGGATTCGGGGACTGTTTTAGGCCAACCGGGAAGATATGTTCCGTCCGCGTGATGGACACCGACTTTGTTTACTCCTGCAATCACCGCCTCGCAGATACCGTCGTTGTCGAAATCCGCGACCGCTGTATGCGATTCGTAGAAAAGCAGGGCATATTCGTTTATCGGCCAACCCGGAAGAGAATCACCTTGGTAATCGAAGATAAATGTCCCCCCACGGTAAGCTGAGACGAGGATTTCGAGGGTGGTTGTGTCATCGTCGAAATTCGCGAGGGTCGGATTGACATTGGAGAAATCGGCGTTTCTCACTCGAACCGGCCAACCCGGAAGGATTTCGCCGCGGTAATCGAAGACATAAATAGTCCCCATAGCATTTTCGTCCTTGCCAAAACCCATCACGATTTCGACATAACCGTCGCCGTTAATATCACCGACAGCGGGCGATCCCCACAGAGGCCCTGTCATTCCCGTTTCCAACGAAGCGAAAACACCATTAGCTCCGGGAATATAGGAAGTGCCGTCAATTCGCCAGACATCGAGTCCCTCGTGATGTGGATTAAGGATTTCCATGATGCCGTCGCCGTCGAGATCCGCCATGACAGGCGTTCCCATGGATGAAACCGCAGTGTTTTGGGGCCATCCGGGGGCGTTTTCTCCGGTTATTGCATCTATAAGATAAACTTTGCCGGGGTAGGTTCTGTCATTTGTCAGCAGATAGCTTCTTCCCGGAATAGGAGAGCCTATCGCCGGGGAACTCCACATGCCCATTTCCGAGACTGAAGTATCTGTGCCGGAGATAATTCGGAAGGGGTCTGTAATGTCGTCGCCTTCGATTATCGGAATGCCGTCATAATAAAAACCCCAAACAGCGGAATATTTTTTCCCGACCGCATAGATTTCCATATCGCCATCATCATCGGCGTCGAAAACCGCCAAGGAAGAGTATATCTCTCTCGAAAGGCCAATTTGAATAGGCCAAGGCTCCATCATGGGCAAAGTCGTCCATGCGAGAATTGTGTCGCTCGAATGGCTTTCATTATACCACATATCGACAGAGGTTACATAATAATGGAATCGCGTTCGCTCGGGAAGGCCCTCATCGACGATTATCGCGGAGCTTATGGGAAGCGTCCTGACCTTGGCGAAATTCTCCGCAATGCTGTCGCCTCTATAGACATAATAGCCGATTATTGTAGAATCAATAGGCGGCTTCCAGTAAACCGTTATCATGTCCTCCGAAGGGTTCATTCTCAATGAATCCGGCGGCAATGGTTTTGAATAAACGAAATTGATCGATTCCGAAGTTGTGTTTATGAAGGTGAAAAGGAGGTCTGCGAGGAGATAGTGCGATGTTATTTCGATCGGAATAAAGACTGTGTCGTGGCTGTTGGAGGACAGATTTCCGATTTCGAAAAGGGTGCTTTCGGCAACAGCTCCGGCGAGTTCGACATGCACAATTCCACCGCGGAAATCTCCGGGGCCGATATTCGCGAACCCAACCGCGAGAATTCCGTTCTCGCCGGCCTGCGGAATTCCGTCGGCGCCATCGATATAGAATGTCGTCGTATGTTGGAAAATCGGGCCATACAACCCCAAGGCCAAAGTCTCGATTTCGGTATGGTTTTCGGATGAAATGGTAATAATCGGCCTGAGATTCACCGTTCCCCGCAGAGCCGGATCGACAACAAAACCGAATGCGACATCGAGTGTGCAATTTTCGGAAGACGCAATTATCGGACAAACCGATGTGGTCTCTATAATTCCAGGGACTGAGACATCTATAATGACAGATTCTGCGGGCGCAACACCTATATTGCGCAGGATAAGCGCACATGCGAAAGTATCCCCCGGTTCCGGAAGGATATCATGGTCGCCACCGCCCGGATAAAAAATACTGCTTAATAAAACGACATATTCTGTTTCTGCGGGGATTATCTCAATTGTGTCTGACACCGGAAAAGCACCATTCCCGGATGCCGTAACGACGAGATATTCGGAAATTCCGGGGCGAATTTTAAGCAAAGCCCTGCCATCTGTGGAGGTGCGAACCATGCAGTATCCGCCGTCGGGAGTATGCGCCACAACAAGCACATCATCGATTGGCAAAGAGGTAACTGCATCGAGAACCGCAACTTCGACGAGCGTATCCGATGACGAAATCGTGTGGGAACGAACATCGAGTTCAATCTCCGTCGGCCTCCCTAAATACATATCGAGGAATGGATAGCCAATCAGATTTAGGATGGTTTTGTAATATCTTCCCGTGTTCGATTCGCCGAAATCTATCTGAGCGCTTCGAACAGCCTCTCCTATGCGGACGGTTCTTCCCGCCGGAAGGAAACTTCTCCCCCAGAACGAATGGACAAGCTGTTTATGATTCGAATAGGCGGATCGCGAATGGGCAAGCATTGCGACAAAACCGCCCGCTCTCGATCTTACAGAAGCGCTTCCGACACATCCGACATCGAAGGAATTGACTTCGCAAGAATATGAATAAAAGAAGGGATAATATGGGCCGTTGGTAAGGCTCATAAACTGCGGAATATCGATACCGCTTCCGCGGTCGGTGTGTTTGCCGGTGTGAAGGATGTATCTGAATCCGTGGTCGAGATGGAAAACGATGTATTTGCCGTCTTCGAATGCGCGGAGAGTGTTTACCTCGGTAAGCTCGTCATCGCCGCCGGTGGTATCGGAGAAAGCGTAGAGCTTATAAATATCGACATCATCGGGGATAGGCCCTGCTGTTATAATCGAATCGCACTCTTTCGGTCCGGAAAAATCTGTCCCCTGAATACTCGCACCCATAAACATCCACCGGGTCGTCCAATCGAAATCGAGTTCCCACCTATGATAGCGCAATTTTGCGAGATATGCTTCGATTTCCTCGGAATTCTCCGCGGGAAATCGGCCTATAATAAGTTCTGGAACAAAATCGTCCTCTTCACTATTGCCGAAATATGCATCCCGATTCGAATTCCATTCGCCGTCCATCGCAGTGTAATACATATCCGAGGGAATATCGATGAATATCGGGGAATTTGGGGTTAGCCCATATCTAAATCTAACCGGAATATGTTCGGCATCGCCGACTAAAAACACGCCGGAAATCCCCCAGTTTGCGTAAGCGTCTTTGATGTATCTCCGAAGCTTTTCCGCCCTGTCGGAACTTCCCGGATAGGATGATATTATACGCGAAATTGGGACTATTTCGAGAATTAGACCGAAGTTTATCTCGTCCTTCAGCGGCTGAAGATGCTCGATATATCTATCGTCCGCGATAATCACGCCGTCGCATTTGTCATCCCCCGGAGAGGGTGGGAATGAGCGAGTCGGATAGTGAAGCTCTGAGAGATCGAGCGGTCGCGGTCGCGGAGGAAGATCCTCCGAATTCACAACGGAACTTAAAAGAATTCTATCGCGAATTTCCGAGGAAACTGGGGTTAGTCTTTCGAATTTGAAGGCTGTATCGCTATTGGGCATTGTGTTTATTCTGATTTCGATCGATCTGTTCCATCGAAGTTCGCCTGTGGTTGGGTTATATGTTACAGGGCGAAGAAAGATCTCCGCCAGAGGAACTCCATAAAGGTAAGATGTGCCGTCAAGCTGTGCGGGGGGCATCTCGACATTTGCCGGTGGTGCACTTTTTGCCCATGGATTATCGAACTCGGTAATATTGGCATTTCTAAGGCTCACTGCCGAAGCGAGAAGCTCAAAGTCGCTACTGATTGTGATACTCTCAGCGGTTGTGCCGGGGGGAAGGGCAATTCGAATGGCTCTGCCGGGAAGATCAGGCTCGTTGTGAATGCGGAAATCGTCGCCGACAATATTTACTGAAGCTTCACCATGGGAGATCGATACACTCGGGGGAAAATGCTCGATGTGTGTGTAGCTAACGATTCCCGCAAAACTTACGGTTACTGTGAGAATAGCAATCAAAAGCGGAAGTGATCTCATTTTATCTCCAGTTAGAGCCATTTTAGCTCGGAGTATCTTTCGTGCATAACATCCACCGCGCGGGATGGTCTATGAAACTCCCGCACCCATTTTTTACCGGCAGAGGCGATTTCGAGTCGTTTGGGTTCGTCGAGGATAAGTTCTTGAAGGATATAGGATAAGCTGTCATCATCGGCTGTTATAAATGGATGCTCGCCAATGAAATCTTCATGGTCGGGAAGAAGTTCGATGATTGTCGGAATTCCCATCGCCAAAGATTCGAGGCCGCTAATGCCATAACCAAGCTCGCCAAGCTGATCGACGAAAATATGACATGTGGATTTCAGTCTCAAAGTCTCGTTGTGTGGCACATTCTCGATTATCACAGGCTCGACATCGAATCTCTCGGATACTGCTTCGATAGCGGCGATTATTGCGTCGGTGCTTTTTGTCGCGCGGTTCGATGCAACATGCCCTATACGAATCGGTCCGGAGGTTGGCAAATCCGCCGGTGGAACGCTATCGGCATCGAAGGGGAAAGGTAGCCATTTAGCGCGTGGATGCAATGCAATATGGTCAAATTCGAGAACGAAAACAGCATCGGAAAACCGATCGATTTCATCTATAACGCCGTGCTGGCGAAGGTCTGTGCCATAATACACCGTCGCGAGTTTGCCGGTTGCTTTCGCCCAAGTGCTTATCCATTTGCCGTTGCGAAGAAGAGGCAATCCGCCGTCGAGGACGATAATATCAAAATCGGCGAGTCTTTTCGGAAAACCGGCCTGTTTTAACTTCGACTTCCAAATTCTATCGCGCATAGCGAAAAGCAAGCTCGTGGGGAATTTGTTGCCTTGCCATTTTGGGGGAAGCTCGGAGTATTCTCTGCGGATGTTGATTTTCTTGGGCGTAGTCGAGAGTAGCCTTTGAACCGTTGTTGTAAGGGGGTCGTCGATGAATGGAAGGTTGAGAGTCTCGTCCTGTCCGAAACCGAAGGGATGCGGTCGGAAGGTTAGTAGCCATGAATCGAATCCCCTTCGCCGTTCCTCTTTGACAATTGTCCATGGGACTCCGGCGGTGTTGCGTGGCGCGATATGCAGGATCGAAGTTTTCATCTTTATAAATATAGCAATTGATAAGCCGAATGCAACCAGCAGAAATATCGGAAATTGGATGCAGTTTATCGAGCTATAACAGCGGCTATTCTATTCGCGAACCGAAATTACTTCAGATATGTTATTCGTGCCGATAAGACAGTGCCTTCGGTGAAACTCGCACGAACGAGATATACGCCGGAGGGGATGGAGATGTCGGGGCGCCAGACGAATCCTCTATCCGTTCGGGTTAACGACCTTGACACATTTCCCGGGCGTATGCCATACGTCCCTACAGCAATGTTATCGACGATTCTGCCGTTCACATCGAATATTTCTATCGTGCTCAATGGTATCGACGATTCGCTCCGGTTGTCGATCCCTATCGTTACCGCCGAATTGAAGGGATTTGGATGGGCGGAAAGGGAAAGGGCTTCCGGTTTGTTTATCTCGCCAACCCCTACGCTTCCGGTTTCAAGCGGTATATAAGTTATGGTTGGGCGCAGAACTCGCGAAGGGTAAGCTCCTTCGTTTAAATAAAGACTAATTGATATCGTATCCGAAGTTGTTGAATGTAATCCTGACGGGATCGAATAGCTCGCGAAGAATGACCTGCACTCCCAAGGATCAAGAGAATAGAATGTATCCGTGTCTGAGATTACCCAACCTAAGATCGAATTAACAACCGTGCGAAGTGTGTTTGTATTCGAGCTGGAATTTCGGATTGTTATCAGAATAGAATCGTTGGTTGCCGTTGTTTCAATAACACTTTCCGCGAAAATATGGCCGAATGAATAGCTTATACTACCTGTCGAAACAACTGGGTCGGGGTCGCAAATCGTGTTGATTCCGACAACTGGTTGAATCAGGTTATTGCTCACAATTCGAATCAAACTCAACGATTGGATAGCGTCGGCAACAGTTGTAGAGCTAAAATCAGCAGTGGCAGTGGGGCTGTTTGTCGTTCTGAAATCCACGAGTGTAGAACCGAAAATCCCTCCGGTGGAACCGAGATCGACATTTATAGCTCTTCCCCACAATTGGACATCATTTCCCGAAAAAATCCCAGATGGCATATTCAAATCGATTTGGTCGGCAGTGATCCAAATATTCCCCGGAGGCGAATCCAAAGGAGACATCGACCCGCGAGAATCCCCTGTAGAGTGAACATTTCCGGCATTAATGAAAAGCTTAGCAACGACATCGAACATACCCGATGTCGATCCTGACCCACCGGCACCGGGTGATACTGTGCCTGCATTCGTGAAATTATCGGCTTCGACGAAAATATGATCACCCTGTTCTCCTATTCTTCCAGCACCACCGAATATTTCACCATCGTTGATAAATTGAGCATCTCCATATGGATTCCAGCATGTGAATCTCATATGTCCGGCATATTCTCTTTCTAAAAACTCGGTTATCGACATTCCTCCCCCGTTATAGAGTCGCTTCTTCGTGTAGATATACAAATTTTCGTCTGTAGTGATATCGCCTCTATTTTCAAAATTCTCCGCAGAGATGCTTATCGATTTGCCAGATTCGATTGTAGCTCCGGAATCGTTTGATACAGAGTCAGACTGAATTTCAATGTTGTCCGGCCAAGAAATCTCTCCGGCATTTTTAAGAGCCTTCAGGAAAGTTAGCCTCATAAAATTAGGCGATGTAGTATCCCATTCTTCGATCTCCGTGCTGTCGAAACCGATGAAGCCCTCATTTTCGATTACATCCGCAAAGAAATCTACTTCTTTCGAGATAACAATCTTAGCTTCTGTCCCATTATAGATCTCTGGGCTTTGAAATACGATTTTATCGAGGCATATTATCTTATGATGGTTTCTAATTGGGCCACCACGCACAAAAGTAGCCGATTCGGTCGAATCGACAACCAATGTTCCCCAGTTATCCATATAGTCGAAAATGCAAATTGCATTGCTTATATCGACTACCGCGCCATAAGGGATTATTACATTGTCTTCAAAAGAAGGCACTCCAGGCGGATCCCAATTGCTGGGATGATACCATTTCCCGCCCTCCGGGCCGTTCCATGTTTTTGAAACAGCGAAAGTGTTAAATACCGAAAATAAAAATAAAACCGCGATCAGTGTAACTAATTCCTTTTTCATAAATCCACCCACTTCTGTTTGCTTTTGGAAATTCATCAAGTTACAATTCAAGTAATTAATTGCTTGAATCTTAAAAATCAATAGATAAATAAGACGATGAGTAAGAAAATTTGTATGTCGCTAATATGAGATAGGTGTTATTACTTAATATAGATAATTCTGATTAACTCCGATTTCCAGCTATCCTCGATGTTTGCACGAACGAGATATACGCCGGAGGGGATGGAGACGTCGGGGCGCCAGACGAATCCTCTATCCGTTCGGGTCAACGACCTTGACACATTTCCCGGGCCTATGCCATACGCCCCTACAGCAATGTTATCGACGATTCTGCCGTTCACATCGAATATTTCTATCGTGCTTAACGGGTTCGACGATTCGCTTTGTCCGTCGATGCTTATCGTTACCGCCGAATTGAAGGGATTCGGATGGGCGAAAAGGGAAATCCTCTCCGGCAATGACGATGTTTCCTCGGTCAGAAGCGGTTCGTTTTCGAGATATACGGGTGCCGACCAAATCCATTGGCCGTCGGGTTGGCATGCGCGTACGAAAAGCCAATTCACTTCGGGAAAATCGAGAACGATTGTAGTGTCGAGATTTGTGGTTCGCGGCGGAAGCGTAACCAAGGCAATGTTTCCGCTTCCGCGAACCTCGACGATAGTCCAGCCCTCTTCATCGGGATCATAAAGGTCTATACGAAGGCGCATTATCGGGGCGCGAATGATTCGTGAACCCATGGGCGTAAAATCGAGTTCGATCCAAATTCGGGCGTTTTTGTCCAAAGTCGAGAAGGTTCTTCCTGCAACAATCGCCTCGAAAAGAGCTGTGCGGGTAAGCGCTGTCGCCCAAATACCGGCACGGCTGTCATTTTTGTTGCCCCAGTCAGGCGAATGATTGTCCTGATTAGACACCGGCGAAACATGCCATCCGGAATCCAAGGCCATTTGGTAGAAGCTGTCCTGATAGAACTCGCGAACCTCTATCAATGCGAAAGCCGAGTCAATTGCCGCGCCGACATAGGCAAAATTATCCCAATCGAGGGCTAATTCTTCGCGTCCCGGATGGTTAAACTGCGCAAAAGCGGGGTGTTCCTCGAGCAAATCCTCACAAAAGCCCGGCCAGTCGAGATAGGTCAGCGGGGTAACCATGTCTGGCGTGTTGAAAACATTGACATGATTAGTAAGCGGACAGCTCCATTCATAACCCGCGATACCGATAAAAACACCATCTACGGTTGCATCGTTAGCGGCGTTTTTAGTCAAAATCCAATTCCACGGCAGGAAATAAATCTGCTCGAGATGGTCTGTAACCGCGAGAAAATCGATTCCCGCAACATCTCTCGCATATGCGAAAGCCTGCGGCGGAGTTCCGGAACCGTCGGAATAGCTTGTGTGGCTGTGAAGATTCCCAAAATAGGGGGTATATTGCGCTATCGCGTTGGGAATTGCGATAAAAAGAGCCGCGAAGACGAGCAAATATTTCAGGTTTCCTTTCATCGCAATCAAAATAATTCCTCTAATTCAAAATTCAAGAACAATCGGCTTATGAAGTTATATTTAACACCTTTTAAATATATTTCTGCAAATCACAACCGACTGTTGCTTTTTTCATCGAAAAGCGTATTATGCATTAGATTGATAATTAGAAAGGAAATTTAGAATGAATAAGAAAAAGCATGACCTCAAACACCTTCTTCTCGTCGTAGAAAATTCACCACAGGATTTCGGAGATCCGCATAGAGAGACTATCGACCGATTAAGGCAGATGGTCGAAAAGAATCCCGATTTCTTAACCAATCCTCCTCAAGACATTGTAGATATTGGTTCTACAGTAACCCTTCGCGATCTCGCAAACGATTCGACATTGATTTTCACGGTAACCGACCCCGCAAACGCCGATGTTTTCGAGGGCAAAGTTTCGGTTTTATCTCCTCTGGGAATCACGGTTCTAGGCAGACGCCCCGGCGAGGTTTTCAAATTCGAGTCTCCGGGCGGCATTGTCGAATACGAGTTAGTCGAGGTCGAATAGCACCAAGCCGTATTCCTATTTCAAATATACCACCCGTTTCGTGGCCGATTCGTTCCCAATTGTCGTCCGGACGAGATAGATGCCCGAGGTGACGGAAGGGTCAGGACGCCAGATTAATCCCCCTAAATCCCCATTTGTCAGTTCCCCCCTGTCAAGGGGGGTTTGGGGAGTAACAACGCGACCATTCACGTCGAATATCTCTATCTCCGCCCCCACAGGGGCTTCGATACGCACTGCTCCGTTGAAGGGATTCGGCGAGATGTTCAGTGCGAAATCCCTTGGACGTGGTATATTCTCCTCCACAGCGAATGTGCCTTCTGTAACTATATAACGGGTGTTTATTGAAAGTCCTGTAGCAATTTCGACTATCCCCGACTGCCATCTTATAATTACAGAGTCAATCGATGTCGCTATTCCCAACCCGAAATGCGCGGCGTATTCTGACTGGCACCCGGAGCCGCCATAGCCTGTGCCTATCTCACGGGTTTGCCATAAACCGCCGGCTTTTACACTCACTTTCGTGCCGATACCGAGCTTGTTGCTGGATTCGCCACGGCAGGTGAAACGCGCCCAGTTATTGGTTATTCCTGATCTTTCGCTATATCTGTTGCGGCAGATATATTTTTTTGAACCAACTTCAGCGATAAAATCGAGGTCTCCGTCGTGGTCGATATCCGACCATGCACCGCCGCTAACATTTTTCAACCCGAGACCGGCATCGAAGGTAACGTCCTCGAAAGTGCCGTCGCCGAGGTTGCGATAAAGCCTCGCGAAGGATTTCCCGCTTGTCGAAACGACATAGATGTCCAGCCAACCGTCATTGTCGAAATCTATCATGAAAGGCAATGAACGCGAGGGCACAAATCCGATTCCGCGTTCCGCCGATTCGTCCCACATATAATAGTCCGGTGCACCCAAGTTTATATAAAGGAAGGACTTATCCGAGTTCGGCGATATCCTCCCCGGCGAATAATTCGCGACGAACAAATCGAGATCGCCGTCGTTATCGATATCGCCGAAACACGCGCCATAGCTCCATCCGAAAACACCGCCACCCTCGTTTACACCATCGACCCCGATGCCATAACCGACATCCATAAACCCGCCGCCCGTGTTCATCCAAAGATAATTCGCGTGGCCGTTGGTGTTTGCGACATAAATATCGGTGTAGCCGTCATTATTCCAGTCGCCCAATGCGATTCCCTGACCGTATTGCGGGCTATATATTGTCGATGACATCCCTGCGGCGTCGGTAACCTCGAAGAAATATGCGCCGTCGTTTTCATATAGATAATCGCGATAGTAAGTCCACGCGGAAGTCGTCGGGTTCTTTATTCCGCCATTTGTAACATAAAGGTCGAGGTCGCCGTCGTTGTCATAATCGAGCCAAGCCGCGCAGTTCGTGGGGTATGGGTCGTCGATTCCTCCGGCAACCGAAGTAACATCGTAGAAATTCCCTGCGCCGGAATTGTTCGCGTAGAGTTTGTCTGTCGTGCCTGCAATATAGGGGTCGGGATATAGGTTAAGGTCGAATTCGCCCCAATAGGGCGTTCCGGAGCCGGACATTCCAGTCCCCGGAAGGACAGTGAAGTTTCCGCCGGTGTTTCCAAAAAGCTGGCCGCCGGTAAGCATATCGAAATCGCCGTCGAGGTCGAAATCGCCGAAAGCCACGCCCCGGTTTGTCGTCGTTATTGTGCTGTCGATGTCGAACCAGAATTGATCTGGGACACCGTAATAGTCGCCATAAGCTCGAATCATGAAGGTAACATCCCATTGAACATCAAGAGTGTCGTCATAATAGGTCGGTTTCATCCATGTCGGCGAACCGCGCTTGAGGAAACTCCGGTCTTCGATGTCCTCCATTCTCGTAAGATAAACCGTTACAGGCTCGGTTGCACTCGTAACGCGCCTTCCCACAAGACACTCGCCAAAGGCTGGCATATACAGCGGCGTGGGCAAGGTTACCTCTTCCCAAGATGGAAAATAAGAAATCGAGTCGATATAAATCTTGTGAGGGGTTATAAGTTCGGTATTCAGCGGGCCGCCGATGGAATCGACCTGCCATATTCGCACTTCGAGAGTTCCCGGCCCCATGCAGTAGAATTCTAGTGTCCGAAGACTGCACGGATAAAGGGCGGAAATCCGCAATCCCTCATAGGAATTTGCGGTATATGAAGTGAAAAGGAGGCTTCCGATGCCGTCGTCATAAACGAACTCGTAGGGCAACGAACGGTCGGTGGGCGAGAAAGGGCGCGATTGCGGGCTATCTGCGATAGAGACATTTGAACTGGCCTCGACCGAGATAATCTCTCTTCCGGCAAATAGAGCGCCGAAAGCCAAAAAAATCAATGCTACAAACAGAATCGACCTCGTTTTCATAATCCCTCCGGAACTGATGGAACATCGTTGATATTACTCTACGATATCCGTTATATCCTTCAGGGTCAAGGTCTTTTTACCATAATGTTTCAATATTAAATGCGAAAGAACCAGCAGAAGCACAATCAGCCCTGAATAGCCGAACAAAGAAAAAATCGGAAAAGACATATCCTTGATGATTCCCCCTCGAATGAACCCAAGAGTCCATATCGAGAGAGCGACTCCGAACCAATTGCAGATAACATTTCCGACAACACGATAAACAAGAGCGAGCATTATCCCCATAAGCATCACAGCAGGAAACACGGTCCCGAAAAATTCCCCAATCTCCCCTATCTGCGATATGGCGGCGGGATCGGCGCCAAGATATGCAAAGGGTATAAGCCCATAGGCGATGCCGGAGATTATCACCGCTGGAACCCATCCGAAATCTTTCGACAACCGCCCTACCATATATCCTCGGAACAAAACCTCCTCGGCATAGGCATGGAACGCACCGCCAATCAATAATGCTAATACCGGAGCGAATTGCATCGACACCGGAAGATAGCCTGCGAATCGAGGGTCGAGGCTTCGAACCCCCATGATCCCAAAACCTACAATCAAACCAAGAGCGAGTGCGAGAAGACTGTATTTACGCGTGATACCGAGGTCTTTCAGCTCTCCGCCGGCCATAAGGGTTACGAGAATCGGGCCGAGTATCCATGCGAAATCGATAATCGGGACGACGAAGCCAACTGTTGAGGCATAGGCCTGCGGGTCGCGGACGATAACTCGGATAAGAAGCAGAACCGCCGTGCCGGCAAGCCAAAGGAAAAGCGGCCCGATACTCCAGTGGCTCGGTTTCCATCGAAAAGCCGGTGTTCCCTTCGCGCCGATTTTCATAATGATCTCTCTATTCTTCGAAATGCCAGTCGGTTGATTGCCGACGACGTTTTTTTCGATTGCCAATTGCATTCCGCCGATGGACTTTGCTCCTCCCTCGAAGAAATATTCTCAATCCCCAATGGGATACTTTCCTTCCCCGATGGGATATAATCCTTCCCCAATGAAATATTCTCAATCCCCAATGAGATACTCTC
>CAYWOR010000022.1:18853-26735 GCA_964459995.1 uncultured bacterium
ATGGGATATAATCCTTCCCCAATGAAATATTCTCAATCCCCAATGAGATACTCTCATTCCCCGATGGGATATTATCCTTCCCCAATGAAATATTCTCAATCCCCAATGAGATACTCTCCTTCCCCGATGGGATATAATCCTTCCCCAATGAAATATTCTCAATCCCCAATGAGATACTCTCATTCCCCGATGGGATATAATCCGCTCCGGCGATGGACTTTGCTATTCCCTCGATGGGTTTCATGGTTGGAATTTCCTCCACATGCGCTCGAATTCTTCCGAAAATATACGGGCAAGCTCTGTATCGTCGATTATGATGATGTTCTCATTATTGCGTGATTCAGCCGAGTTCGACCAGTTATAGCTTCCGGTTAAAAATGATGTGCCGTCGAAAACCGCGAATTTGTGATGCATCAACCCAAAACCGTCATACCGAACCCCTACACCGGAGTCATAAAGAAACTGAGCTTTGGAATCACGGCTCTGTGCGGTGGAGTTGTCGGATATGATACGGACTTTCACACCGCGTTTGTGCGCGGAAAGAAGCGCATTTGCAAGCTCGCGGTTGGTGATTGTATAGATTGCGAGGTCGATGCTCCGCTTGGCGGAGTTGATTCTTTCGAGGATTAGCGAACGGCAATCGCCCCCCGGAGTAAAACACACGGTGCAGTTGTCCGAAGAGATATTCGCCGTGTGTTTTTTCGCGGATGGTGAGTCCGCAAAGCATGACATCACAACAAGTATGAGACTTAAACCCACTACAGCAGAGAGCTTTCCGGCGTGTTTTGAGAAACCGAACCCCATAAACTGTCTTCCTCTGATTTTCATTTTAGATATATCACCCGTTTCGGCGGCAGTGCCGCTTCCGATATGCTCGAGGCCTTCGGCGATTCGCTTGTGGCTCGATAAGCTCTCATTTTAGATATACGATCCTTTTCGTAACCGATCCGCCGTCGCCCACAGTGGCCCGGACGAGATAGACGCCGGAGGTGATGTTGTCGTCGGGTTGCCAGACGAATTCGTAGGGGTCAACCGGTGGTTGACACGTCGAACGGGCGACCCGCCGGGTCGCCCCTACGGGTGTTTTATAGACCATTCGCCCGTTTACGTCGAAAATTTCGATTCGGGAGGGTTTCAAACCCTCCCCTACGCTGATTGCAACCGCGGAATTGAAGGGGTTAGGGTGGGCGGAGAGGGAGAAGGTTGTCGGTTGAATCACCGATTCGTCGATGTCGAGATGTGTGCAAACTGCATTGAATGTGGGGGTAACGTCGTTTATCGTCGGTGTCACTTCCGTGACCATAGGCATTATGACATTAACACTAGGGATAGTATCCAGAACCGTAGGTGTAATTTCCGTAATAGTCGGGGAAATCTCCTCGCCGAGGCAGGTGTTCCCCTCGGCGTCGAATTTTGCAAAAAACAAACCCCGATCACCCGGTCCATAGCTTTCAGTCCATCCCGCTGTGGCAAAACCGTCGTCGCTCGATTGGACAATCGAATAGGCACAATCATCGCCGGTTCCACCAACGACGCGAGACCATTCCAATGCGCCGGCGGGACGGAATTTCACAATAAATAAACCACGATAGCCCGGACTGAAGCTCTTTGTCTCGCCGGCAACCGCGAAACCGTCATCACTAGTAAGAGCAATCGAATTGCCCTTTTCGTCATCCGTTCCGCCAACAGCGCGAGACCATTCTAATGACCCGATCGAGCTTAACTTCACAAGGAACAAATCGTTGCCGCCGCTTCCGAAACTACGGGTATAACCAGCGACAACAAAACCGCCATCGTTCGCGCAAACAACTGATAAGCCGTAATCTGAATCTGTTCCGCCAATTGTGCGAGACCA
This sequence comes from uncultured bacterium, assembly GCA_964459995.1. GTDB lineage: Bacteria > UBP14 > UBA6098 > UBA6098 > UBA6098 > CAZSHG01. Next base: position 20,709 of record CAYWOR010000022.1, read on the forward strand.
TTCAAAATCGCCCGATGAGCTGAACTTAACGACTAACATATTGCTCCAGCCTGCGCCGAAAGTCCAAGTGTAGCCGGCAACAAGGAAGCCGCTGTCATTTGTCTGCACAACCGAGTTTCCAGATTCCTCGTTCGTTCCCCCGATGGTGCGCGCCCACTCCAATGCTCCCGCAGAGGTAAATTTCATTAGAAATAATCCGCATGGACCAGGCCCGTAGCTTTCCGTTTTTCCGGTAACCGCAAAACCGCCGTCGCTTGTTTCAATTACCGAATGACCGTAATCTCTGCCCGTTCCGCCGACAGCCCGCGACCATTCGATAACTCCAGCCGGGTTAATTTTCGTGAGGAAAACATCATAGTATCCCGCGCCGAAGCTACTTGTCCATCCGGTTGTTACCAAGCCGCCGTCGCTGGTCTGCACAAGCGAATAGCCGTAATCTTCACCGGTTCCACCAATAGTGCGAGACCATTCTAAAGTCCCCGAAGGGTTAAACTTCACAAGAAGTTGCTTGTATTGACGCGGGCCGAAGCTTTCGGTCCTTCCACTCACAGCGAAACCGCCGTCGTTTGTCTGGATTACCGCCTGCCCCCAATCATAGTAAGTTCCACCGACCGAACGAGCGAATTGTGCTTGTGCAAGGCAAACACCGGTAAGAAGTAATAATGAGAGAATAGAAATTAATCTGGCTGTCTTTTTCACCTTGCTGGAGTCCTTTTGCTTATGATTTGTGTTTTACTGTTTCTATATGCATTTGCCGTTCTATTCTACGTCTTGTGTTCCTTTTTCTGTGCGGCGGGGAAGAGGATGTTGTTCAGGATAAGGCGGTAGCCGGGGGAAGTCGGGTAGATGTTCAAGTCGGTGGGTGGGTCGCCGATGAAGTGCATGTAGTCCTCCGGGTCGTGGCCGGCAAGGAAGGTCCAGAACCCTTTGCCATGGTTGCCATGAAGGTATTTATGCGCTGACTTATCGGGATATGTCCCCAACACAACCACGCTCTTTTTCACAGTGGCGGGATTAAAAGCCGAATTTTGGCCGAGAAAATCGGGGATAATATCTACATGGTTCTGAGTGAGCATTGTCGCGACCGGGTCGTATTTTGCCGAAAAGGCAAATAGAGTGAAATAGTTGAGTTCCGCGCCGAGTCTTCTGCTTGTCTGCTCGGGTTTGATGTCGATATTCGAATGCTCATAGACGAGGGGATTCGTCTCGATCTGGAAATTTTCGAAACAGACAGTCTCGTCGAAATTCAGTTTCCTTTGGGCATCCGGGTCGATTGGATCGCCGTCGAATTCCGCAGGGACGATATCGACATTCCGCGCTGACAGGGCGATATCCCATGTGTCCGTCGCACTGCACATCGCAAAAAGGAACCCTCCACCGGCGACATATTCGCGAAGCTTGAGCGCTACCGCCAATTTCAAATCGCTGACCTTAGTAAAACCGAGTTCACGCGCCATTTCCTGATTCATCGCAACTTCCTGTTGATACCAAATGGCGTTTCGGTAGCTGGAATAGAATTTGCCATATTGGCCGGTGAAGTCCTCGTGATGAAGATGAATCCAGTCGTAATCGTTGAGTTTTCCGGCAAGAACTTCCCTATCCCAAATTTTGTCGTAGGGGACTTCGGCGTAAGTAAGCGCCATTGTAACGGCGTCGTCCCAGGGCTGTGTGTTATGAGGGGTGTAAATAGCGATTTTGGGCGCTTTCTCGAGCAGAACTACCTCCATGTTGTCCTCTTCGATTTCGGCGTAGATTATCGCCGCAGACGCGCCGTCGATTGTCTCGAAACGAACACCTCTAAGACGGCACAAATCAGCGGCTTTGCTCTCAGCGGGCATCATAAAACTTCCGCCACGATAATTGAGAAGCCATTCGATATTCATCCCGTCGCGAAGGAGATTATAAACCACCCCGTATGCCTTCAGATGGTTCGTTTGCGAAAGGTCCATCGGGATAAGGATTTTCTGCGCCATCGCCGGAAGGGCGAAAAGAGCGATAATGATAATAATGGAGCTAATTCTCTTCATTTTTTATCCGCCTTCGGAAGCCATCGTTCTAACCAGCTTTTATCCTTCTTGCAGAATTTGCGCCGGAAATCCTCTATTGTGATGGTTTCTATCGATTCGGTGTCCAGATTTTTGATATGGATCTCCCCCGAAAAGAAGTTCATCTTGATAACGCCGAATCTTCCGCCATCAGCCTCATAGACTTTTTCCTCATCGGGGAATACACTACGGGCTTCCTCGTAGAATTTTTGTTCGTAATCGAGACAGCAGAACAATCTTCCGCAAAGGCCGGAAAGTTTGTTCGGGTTGACCGCGAGGTTTTGATCACGCGCGTATTGGGTAGAGATGGGCTGGAAATCGTCGAGCCATCTCGCACAACAAAGCTCGAGACCGCAGGGGCCAAGACCACCGAGTTTCTTCGTCTCGTCCCGAACGCCTATTTGTCGTAGTTCGATTCGAGTTCGGTATGTCGAAGCGAGGTCTTTCACCAATTCGCGGAAATCGACTCGATGCTCCGCCGTGAAATAGAATGTGAATTTATTGCCGTCGAACTGAATTTCGCAATCGACGAGTTTCATATCCAATCCGCGAAAATCGATTAGCTCTCTGCATATCTCGAAGGCCTCTTTTTCGCGCTCGCGGTTTTCTTTGAAAACCTCCAACTCCTCCGGTTTGGCGACGTGAAGTATTTCGAGCGGGTATTTATGCTGTGTTTCGGGGACATGGCCGTCATCGATGGGGCGCTTGATTCTGCCGATATCTCTTCCACGCTCGGCCTGAACCATCACCCAAACACCCGGCTTAAGAGGCAAATGGTTTCTGTCGATCAAATAATCCACGCGGTCGCTTTTGAATTGCACCGCGTAGTATTGCGGCTTTATTCCGCTCGTTGAATCTGTCTTCTTATTGTCTTTTTCCATTATTTCCGCTCCTATATTTGCTTATTTCTACACAAAAGAACAATATACGAAATAACTTGGTGCCTGCAAGTTTTATCGGGCAAGGGTTAAGATTAATTTTCGGCTTGCCGTTTTGCGATGAAAGGTTATAATTAAGCGACGTAGTAATTATCAGGAGTTGTCAATGGCTAATTTTGCTATAACAGGACTTGCGGGCTATATCGCGCCGAGACATTTGAAGGCGATCATCGAGACGGGCAACGACCTCGTCGCGGCCCTCGATCCCCATGACTCGGTGGGAATAATCGACCGCTACGCCCCCACCGCGCGGTTTTTCCCCGAGACGGAGCGTTTCGACCGGCATCTGGAGAAACTGCGGCGCAAGGGGGAAGAGTTCCGCGTGCACTGGTTCAGTATCTGCTCGCCGAATTATCTTCACGACGCGCATATCCGCATGGCTTTCCGCCTCGACGCCGACGCTATCTGCGAAAAGCCTATCGTGCTGAACCCGTGGAACCTCGACGCCCTTCAGGAACTCGAAGACGAAACCGGTCGGCGCGTCTGGAATGTCCTTCAACTGCGGCTTCACCCCTCGATAATCGCCCTTCGGGAGCGAATCGCCAGGGAAACTCCCCGCGATAAATACGACATCGAACTGACCTACATTACCCCGCGCGGGCCGTGGTATCTCAGCTCGTGGAAAGGCCATCTCGAACGCTCCGGCGGCCTCGCCACAAATATCGGCGTCCATTTCTACGATATGCTCATATGGATTTTCGGCGATGTCGAAAAGAGCGAGGTGCATATTTCCGAACCCACCCGCGCAGGCGGTTTCCTCGAACTTGAAAAGGCGCGCGTGAAATGGTTCCTCTCGGTAGATAGACAGGACTCCCCCACTTTCGACGGCACGAATGCGCCATGCACCCATCGCTCCCTGAAAATCGACAGCGAGGAGCTGGAATTCTCCGACGGCTTCACCGATCTGCACACCGAGCTTTACCGCAGAACCCTAACCGGCGAAGGTTTCGGCATCGAGGATGTCCGCCCGTCGATTCGGCTGATTCACGATATTCGCGAATCGGCGCCCATGGGGATTAACTCGAACTCCCACCCATTTTTGCGAGGCAAGTAACATGGCAGATTTCTTCGTTCACGAATCATCATTCATCGACGACGGTGCTATTATCGGCAAAGGCTCTTCGATATGGCATTTCAGCCACATCATGTCCGGCGCGGTAATCGGCGAGAAATGCACACTCGGCCAGAATGTCTTTGTCCAGAACAATGTGAAAATCGGGTCGTTCTGCAAAATTCAGAACAACGTCTCGATTTACGAGGGCGTGATTCTCGAAGATTACGTCTTCTGCGGGCCGTCGATGGTGTTCACCAATATCCGCGACCCCCGATGCAAATACCCCCAGCGCGGCACGGAGTTCTATATCGAGACGCGGGTCAAAGAGGGCGCGTCTATCGGCGCGAATGCGACTATCGTATGCGGAAACACTGTGGGAAAGCACGCCTTCATCGCGGCGGGAGCCGTCGTTACGAAAGATGTCCCGGATTATGCGCTCATGGCAGGAGTGCCCGCGAAACGAATCGGGTGGGCATGCGAATGCGGCGAAATCCTTCCGAAATTCGACCGCGAAGTGAAATGCCCCCGGTGCGGTATCGAATACGGGCTGGACGACGAGGGAATGCTGAGGGAAAAGGGAAGATAGTAAATGACCAAAGATATCGACAAAATAGCCAAATCCATTATTCCGGTTCTCAAAAAGAACCGAGCGTCCAGAGCCGCCCTGTTCGGTTCGGTGGTAACGGGCACTTTCGACGACGACAGCGATATCGACATCCTCGTCGAACTCGATGACTCTCTCAGCCTTTTGGATTACATCGGAATAATCCTCGAACTGGAGGAAAAACTCGGGCGCAAAGTCGATCTGGTCGAATACGATTCGATAAAGCCATCTCTGAAAAAAGAAATCGAACGAACAGCGGTGAGGATAATTTGAATGTTTCATAAAATATCAGCATTAGCCAAGGAGACGGCACTTTGAAATGGCGAGTTGTCATCGAATACGACAAAGAAACGAACGCCTGGTCGGCTTATTGCCCGGAACTTCCCGGATGCGCTTCGGCAGGAACCTCGGAAGAGGAAGCGCTAACAAACATCCGAGAGGCAATCGAACTTTATCTTGAACCGTCCGTCCATGACTTCTCCCATCAACCGCAAAACATTAGGTGAAATATGTCTATCGAAATCAAAGAAAAGGCCAAATCCATAATAGATGAACTCGACGACGGCAACGTCCGCGAAATAATCGATTTCATGCTCTGGTTGAAAGACCGCAGGGAATGGGAAGCCATACGGGAGAAAGAATGTTCCGTAACCACTCCATAGCCATCGTAGTCCCGGCATACAACGAGGAGACGCAAATCGAGCGCACTGTCCGAACAATGCCCGACTATGTCGATAAAATCATCGTGGTCGATGACAAGAGCAAAGACCGCACCGCCGAGATTGTCGAAAAGCTCGAATCAGAGGACGACCGCGTTATCCTTATCCGCCATGAAAAGAACGGCGGGGTCGGAAAAGCTATCGGCACGGGCTATATCTGGTGCAGAGAGAACGACATCGACATCGCGGTGGTGATGGCGGGGGACGGCCAGATGGACCCTCTCGACATGCCCGCCCTCCTCGATCCAGTGGTCGATGGCAAAGCCGACTACACCAAAGGCAACCGCCTTATCACCGGCGAGGCATGGAAAAAAATCCCGAAAATCCGCTACCTCGGAAACTCCGCGCTGACTTTTCTCACCAAAATCGCATCGGGATACTGGCACGTTACCGACTCGCAGACCGGATACACCGCCCTCAACAAAAAAGCCCTGCACCTTCTCCCCCTCGAGGACATCTACCCGCGCTACGGCATGCCCAACGATTTCCTCGTTACATGCAATATCTACAACATGCGGGTGATGGATGTGCCTATCAACCCCATTTACGGGGTCGGCGAGAAAAGCGGGATACGCGTCTCGCGGGTGATTTTCTCCCTCTCCTTCCTGATGGCGCGCCTGTTCGTGCGGCGGATGGTGCAGAAATACATCATACGCGATTTCCACCC
>CAYWOR010000023.1:0-25808 GCA_964459995.1 uncultured bacterium
ACGTCAACAAAAATACTCTCTTAATTTACCCTTGACTTTTGGGGGGCAGTACATCCCTGCTGGCAAATACCTCAATGGAAGAGGGGGGAAGCATCAAATAGACAGTCTTGCTATCTATCCCTTTTCAGCACCATTTGTGTTTCCTACACGGCTTATTGCCGAGGCTAAGCTATACGACCCAAATAAAAGTAATAACAAGGTCGGTATCAGCATAGTCCGAAACTTGCATTCAACTTTGATCGATCTTGAACAAACACTTCCAAGAGATAGGAATTTGCGTTTGGATGAAAACTGGGATGAAGAGACTACCTGCAATTATCAGGGAGGGATTTTCTCAACTGCAGAGTTTTCTAAGGATGCCTTTGAGTATGCCAATGCTTATAGTATTGATACTGTATGTTTAGAAAACCAAGTTAAAGGAATATCTCTTTTCAAAATTGTGAGTGATATTCAAGAATGCATAGAAGAGTGCAAACACTGTTGTCCCCCTTTTCATCATTGTCTTGAATTTCACCATGAGCATTTCAGGAGATTGTTTCATCCCAAATACTATGAAGAGCTTCATTGTGTTGGCAATTACTCCGAACTAACCTCTGAAGGGAAGAGCTTATTCTTCAAACTACTTGAATTCATAATTGAGTTTTACCCTCCAGAGCATCCTTGCCCGATACCATGTCACGAATCCATAATGCACTTAAAAGAGAATTTTTTCTCTCAAAGATTAGCATCTTTAGAAGGTAATGTATTGGTCCTTCATTTTCCTGGTGACGACTTCAATCGTCTCAGAAGTTCAGTAGCGAGGAAATTTATGAACAGGATAGAGACAGCCAGAGACCCTTTCTATCCACCGCCTGAAAGTTCGCCCGGCGAAGAAGATTTTCCGCGCGATATTCCACCCTCTCCTTTAGACCCAGTATCCTTTGAAGGTTATCCTTCTGAGAACGAAGAAGGTCCGAAAAAGGTCGAGTTCTTTTTAACGGTTGGGAAAGAGCAGATCAAAACCGAAACCAAGATGTCGAATTCGATTTATGAGTATTTAATTTCAAGAGATAAACCTCGTAGGCTCGTTATTCCCGTTGATTATGGGTGTTTCTTCACGGGAGTAATAAAATAATCTTTCATTCACACATATCCCCCCATAACTGCGAGGGGGGGGGGAATTGGTTTCGCTGTGGATAAACAAAGGAGGTTGCGTATCGAGGTAATTTGAGATGGTTGATCGAAGGGGGCGTTTGAGAACGCCCATTGCGGCGAAAGGCCGTAAGTTGTTGTTCATTAACAAATTAAACTAAACATGGCTCGGCGCGGCGAGGGAAAATCGCCAAAAAATGGATTTTAGACCAAAGAATTGTCTTGTGAGAGCCAATATTTTTCTTGTGAGAGCACACTTTTTTCTTGTGAGAGGGTAGTCGAGTCTTGTGAGAGACTTGCCGCTTCTTGTGAGAGAGAAGTCGAGTCTTGTGAGAGGCTAGTCGGCTCTTGTGAGAGCCGAGTCGCGTCTTTGAAAAACGTTGTCGAGTCTTGTGAGACGGCGTTTTTTAACCGAAAGGAGAATGAAATGACAGTAAAAACTCGTTATCCCCAGGGGACACTTTATCACAGCGATTATTTGACTTGGGTTGGCAAGGTTGTCGGTTGGCTCGAAACGCAAATCGCCCAGCCGGATTACCCCGCCCATCTCGCGCCCGGCCTTGCCCCGCTAGTCGATGACCTCCACGACGCCCTTCTCGCGTGGGACGATCTCAACGAAGATCAAAAGGGCCGAAGCACCGTGTTTTCGGACTCTGCCGGCGAAGTCGCCAAGAAACTGCAGTTCCTCAAAGACATTTTCCCGACAACAATTTCCGATCCGATGGCGATGGCGGAGTTCGGCCTCGACCGCAAAGTCCCTGTTGACCGCGATGAACTCTATGTCATGGCGCAAACCTGCCTCGGTCAATGGGTTGAGACGACCGGCGGCGGCGTGCCCCCCGAATATTTGCCGCTGGAGGGCTTTTTCACCGGGTTCACCGCCCTTTTCGCGGATTTTATGACCAAGCGCGGCCTTTATTACACCAAACTTAACGCCGCCCAGCAAGCGCAGAACAATGTCTTGCTTACCCGTGCGGCCTGCCACGAGCTTGAGCGCAAGATTTTTAACTGGTATCGCGCGCACCACAAGAATACCAAGGACGAATGGTGGACGGCGACTTGGTGGGGGGCTTCCAGCGGCGGTTCGGGCGGCGGCGGAGGAGGCGAGGAAGAAGAGCCACAGCCGGAGGAATTTCCTGCGTGGCCGGGGCCGACAGGGGTGTTTACGTTAAGATATTGGGGCGAAGGTGTCGTCGAAATAGTTTACGGCGGTGTTCAGGAATCGACAATCGGATGGCTTCATCGCAGTGTCCCGGGCGCAGAGGATTGGATCGAGGTTACCAAAAATCTGCCGATGAACGAAGAGGATATTCTGCCATTCCGCGAGATGCATGTCCCGATTGGCATGTGGGAGTATCGCTTCATTCCGATGCGCGGTGTCGAAAAGGGTGTCGCGAGCTTCGCGCTTATCGAGGTGGTGTAGCAATTTAGAATGTAGAATGCAGAATGTAGAATGCGCCGCCCATTAATCCCCCCCTTTTTTGGGGGGGATTTTGTTTTGGAAAATTGGGGGTGGGGAGGGGGCGAGGTGCTCGACGATACCCTACTCTCCCTATTCTATCACTTGATTTTGTGCGGCAGAACACTCATTTATCGCAAAAAGACTTGATATTTGATATTTTATTATTAAGTTGAGGATGAAAGAATTTACGATTTGACAATTGATTATGGCCAAACGAACGATAAAAACACTGAAAGAACAACGCGAGGAAAGAATTCGCAAGTTCAAGGAGATGTCCGAACAGAGGTTCGAGAGGTATCGCGACCGTCTGATTAAAGTTAATACCCCCGGCAAAAAATGGGGCATCCTCGACCGCGAGAGCTTCTTTGTATGCGGCTATTGTTCTTTCAGGATGGCTGTATTCTCGACTCGTTCTCTCCAACTCAAAGACGAAAACCCCATGTTGTTTTATGGTTGCGGTCGAAGATGCGAGCCGAGCAATATTCACAGAGTCAGCTTTTTGGACAATAAAATCATCGACAATCTCTACGAAAGGCTTCACGAAAAATTTCCGAACTCGAAGGCTAAGAGCAAAGATATGGACAAGCTGATGGCAAGCTTCGAACTAATCGATGAGCTTGAAGAGAAGCGCCGCCATCTTATTGAGCTGTTGCCTCATGCCGGATTTAACCGCGACAACTTAGTAAAAGACCTCGTTGAACTTGAAAAGCGAATCGAGGGAATGCGCGAGCAAAACTCCGGCCTCAAATCCTCCGATCCTGCGTCGAGCCCCTTACTTTCGCCAGTTTTTTCGGCGGGGAATCCATCGGAGCTTTATTCGATGAATCTGAGTTATCGAACCGAGCTTGTGAAAGCTCTCGTCCGCAGAATAAGGTTTTTCAACGAAACTCTCATTGTGAAACTAAGCCCCCTCGACGCAGAAGAGCTATCACTCGATACCGCCAGCGGTGGGAAGGTCACGAATATTCATCTTGCATATCAGTTTAGAGACATTGAACAAAGCGAAGATATCGACGACGATGAAATAGCAGACGACGGAAGACAGGAACGCCCTCATTGGGAAAGGGTGGATCTCGATTTTATTATGTCGGAACCCGAAGAAACAAGCGGTTTTATAAAATCGAGTGAAAAGGTCGATGTTGACCTTCTTCGCACCGAACCGGGATCGAAAGAAGAACGCGAGCTTTTAAAAAAATCTAAAAAAGAAGAAAAAAAATAACTTTTTTGTTGCAATTGTTGAAATTGTCTTTATATTAGCTATTGGAAAGAAAAAGAGTTCGTGGCCGCGGTCAATTGGAGGTTCCAAATGGCACGGCAAAGAAACATTAAAAAAGCCATCATTCTTGCGATGGCGCTTTTTATTCCCGCCGCCTTGGCCAGCCTGACAGGTATCCCAACGGACGTTACTCAGTCCGATCCGCTCTCCGTCTATGATTTTGCCACCGCGAAGGCTTACACAAGCTGGCGCGAAAGGGGAAGTTACGACCCTTCTCTCGCAACAGAATACGGCGAGATTCCGATCCTATGGTCTTCGGCGGGGGCTTTTCTCTACCCCGACACGCTGAGTGCCGCCAGGCCTTTTAATCATGCCGCTTTGGGGGCATTTAGTCCCGGTGTATATCCTAAGAATTATTGCCTTACACTGCCAGGCGATGAGTCCGTGGCCGTTCTCAAAAGCAGTGTATTGGACATTCTCGGGGTAAGTTGCACATGGCAATACGCCTATTTCATCGACCTTTTCAACCGGTTCCCTAATGCAGGCAATATCGCTAAAACAATTGTGGATTCATCCTTCTCGAGTTACTCCACATTGTCGTGGCGCACGAAAATCATCATCATACCGGCGTTCGAGACCTATCCGGATTCCATGACGGTCTTTATGGATGAAATGGCGGCGCGTTTTCCTGATGTCGGCACTGCTCTTACGGATTTCCTCGCCGCAGGTGGAACGATCTATTGCGAAGGCTCCGGCGCATATGTTCTCGAAGCATATGGAATCCTGCCCACCGGCAGTATCGACCTTAACGACCCTGTTGAAGGCACAGTCAGTGGTTTCTGCGCTGTCGATGTCGCCGATACTGATCACCCCTTAGGTTTCGATATCCCATCAGCCGGCATATACACCGTGCTCGGCCCGACTATCGATTTCCCAGGAATGGTTCCTATCCTTACAATAGCCTCCAGCTGGGACCCGTCGGATATTGGCAAACCGCTTGTAGCAAAGGCATCTATCGGTGGCGGGAAAGTCCTTATCAATGCCGGAATGCCCACCACCGGCGCGATGATCGGTGACGACCCAAACCAGTGGATGTGGTCGATGAACGCGATTTTATCGGCTTTCGCAAACAAAGCTATGAATGTCCGCTCTGTTTTCACCGATGTCGATATCGATTCATCCGATGTCGCCCCAATCGCACTTCCGGTCAACGAAGCCCACACTTTCGAAGTTACAATCCGCGTCCGAAACCTCTGGAATGTCCCCCTAAACAATGTCAGCGTTGTCGAACAACTTAGGACATTCTACAGCTATGTCGGAACGACCACGGGCCCTTCGCCAAGCGTATCCTATCCTTATCTGACATACAACATCGGCACAATTCCGGCTGGAGGAGAGGTTATTATCACATACCAGCTTTCCACTCCACCGCAGGATGACCCCGCGTGGTTTAGTCTCAACGACCACCTTTTCGATCGCACAAAGGGCCTCGGCTATGTCTCTTCCAGTTTCCTATATTATTCCGACCCTGACGACGGTATTCTAAAGTCTTCCTATCGAAACAATATTCGTGTTCGTTATCTCTTCGAGGCCGATATCTGGGCAGACACCGACCTGAACTGGAAAAACATCCTCGGCGAATACTTCCAGCCCTTCAAGATCTTCAGCATCTTCGAGAACAAAGAGCGAACCTCCGCCCTCCATACAAAGTATGTCCAATACATCCCGCTCGATGTCCCCATCTATTGGGTCGATCCGATGGATATTCCCATTATCCGCACACCCGGCGGAAAATTTGTTGATGTTCTCCGCGGGGATTGGGATAGGAACATGAACGGGATAGTGGATCCGGGAGAAATCTTCCGCGACCTTAACGGCGACGGAACCCCCGACGCATGGCTCGATGTTACAACCATGCACCCGAAACCCGATAATTACATGACAATGACCGTCGAAGAAGTTTATTGGCTCAATCCTTGGACACTCGAATACGAAGACATAAATCACAATGGCATTCGTCCTGTGGATGCCGATGGCGACGGCATTTTCGAGGTCGAAGACCCAGGCGATTTAATCCGCGTGATAAGATGCGAATGGAGCTACAACATCGACCCATTCCCCGGCTACGGTTGGTTCGACCCATACGCAAGCTGGGAAATCTGGATAGACCCTCCGCCGTTGGTGGGGATGGCTCTCGGCGCCGCGGAGGCCGCCGGAAGTCTCTATGTCGATATCGACACAATCCCTGAAGTCGGCGACGAACCATATTATTACGAAAACTGGCAACATTGGATGGAGACCGACACCACAACCGGTGAAATCGTCTGGAAACGCCTTGTTTATGTTCATTTTGGCGCATATGAAGGCTTCGTTTTCCTCGACGACGGTGAGACGGTTCCCGATCCGCACGCCATCGAGGTCGGACGTGTCCCATGGCCGAGGCGCGAATACATCGCGGTCCTCAACCTCGGCGGAACCGAGCCGACAATGACAGAACCCCAGTGCGATTCCTCGAACTACAGTTGGATCGAATACACTACAATATGGGGCAAGGAGAAAAAGACACCCATCCGCGTCAGCTATACATACTATACCCCTCTGCCCAATCCCCTTCAGTTCGAATACATCAACTGCACTTACAAGATAACCGATCCGGCATCAGGTGCACAGATGCAATATCTACCAAAATATGGCGAGGCGAATATCGAGTTCGAACTATGTGCCAGCACAGAATATTCGCGCTACTGGCTAAAGAATGTCGGGCAGGATCATGGGGAGTTTGATTTCGATTATACCGGCGAAGGCAGAGGCTGGGTGCGGACATCAAATGTCCCCGACGGCCTCGGCGACGGTGTAGTCGGTTACATGGTGCACGAAATCCCCAAAGGCCTCGGCGGATACGAAATCGACCTGCCACGCACACCCGGCGGCGACATCGACATGGGTGCCCTCGTCGAGGGGTTCTGGCCCTATATGATAGGCTTCCCCGATGTCCACGAGGAGATAATAGTCTTCGAATCGCCGTTCAAATGGGAGATACTCATTCCGCAAATCCTTATTCCGCCGGCATTGGACGACGACAACCTCGACGGCATCGACGACTGGGACGACGATTTCGGCGATAGATTCGTTTCCGGAACCGGATATCTGCACGACATCTTCCCGCCCCTCGATGGCGAGGACGCCGAGGACACATTCGCGGTCAACCCATGGGACATAACGACACCAATCGAGGGAGACCTCGCGTATCCCCATCAAGGCTGGTGCCCCGGCCCGGACAGCGCTTATGGCGACGACCTCTGCGAGCATCTCGGCGAAACACGTCTGAAAGTCCGAGTCAAATACACCGGCAAGGGCTACGAAGGCCCCGCGGAAATCAGCAAAGGCGTTTGGCTGGTCAACGAGGAGATATTCGGTGGATCGCCATGGGTGCAATGGTCGCACGCCCAGTTCGCAAATGCTATCGGCCACAGTATCGGATTCGCAAGCCGAAGCGCAACGCCCACCGTGGTTCCGCTTCATCCCGACACTGTAATAATGCGATGGCGCATCGCCGAATGGGACGAACCGCGCGAATTCGACATCATGTTCGACCCATATCTCGACGGCTCTGGCTACGGCAAAGCCTCGATTACAACCCATGTAGGTGGCCGCGAACCGGCGAGTCTTTTCACACCGGATGCTTATTGGATGGCGCGAATCGACCCGAACGCCCAATCCGCAACAATCACTGCACTCCCGGACGTAACCCCCGACGACACAGTGCTATATGCCGCAGGATACCCGAAAACCGAGACCGGCGCTTTCCTAATGGTCTTAGTCGAGGTCAACAACAACACCGGCGCGCATTGGTATAACACAACCGTAGTTCCGGTAACAACCGCACTGATGGGAAGCTCTAATTTCCTCTGGTATGGATGTTATCCGCGCCCCTTCGTGCCCAAGCATGTCGAGTTCGACGAGGTTACCGGCGAGCCGATAATCACATCCGGCGACGACCCACGAACCTTCACCGCCGGATGGCGATTCAACCCCAGCGCCGACGAGGTTCTGTTCCAACTCGGCGAGTCCGACGGAAGCATAACCATTCCGGAAATACAATCATCGCGCAGGGCTTACTTCATCTGGCATATCAAGCTCGACCCGAACCTTCCGGTGGGAGTTTACGAGATACCGCTCAAAATCTCCGCCCTCTCCCGGCACTACACCGAATCCGGCCCGGGAACTCCTGTTACGGTCGATGTCCCAACCGCGAAATTCGCCATCGTCGAACGTTCCGGCTCTACAATCGTCCAAGAGGCCTATCTTGTTAGTGGCGAGGCACAACTCACAGGGTTCTCAACCGAGCTTTGGAACTATGTCGATGTGACGAACCCATCCGCAGATGTCCGATGGGGATACAGCATGCCCACATCGGCCAACTGGAGCACATTAACACCGATAAGCGCCACCATGGCCGGAAGCAACCTCCTCGCATCGATGCCCTCCGAGGTCGCGTCGCCATGGCCGCCGAGTGTTCATATCAACAACTTCTGGATTGGCGCGATGGCCGAAGTCGATCCACCGTCGGCATCCGAAAGACTCCCGCTCGATAAGGGCGCGAGAGGCTCATACAACGATTTCATGGGCATACCGAGGACATTCACAACCTCGGCGATGTCTGTCGAAGCTCGCGGTGCAAAACTCTATCTCAAAAAAAGCGTTGCGCGCGTAAACGGCGTGCCTGTCGATGTCGGAGGATACTATTATCTCGCACAGGGCGATAACGATGTCCAAATCGAACTCGTCGCACAAAACATCGGCAACGACATCGCCTATGACATCGCGATTCTTGGAGAGGTCGGAAGAGATGCCGTCTTCGTATCCGCCGACAGCACCTATCCCTACTCCTTCAACGACGAGACCAAAACAGTCTATTGGGAAGACTTCGCCCACATTCCCCCCGGCGCGGAACGCAAAATCCCCATCGACCTCGTAGTGAACGCCGCCGGTTCCGACGAAGTCCTCGAGCTGTTCTATGCCTTCGCCGTCGAGTTCACCGAGACTGACGAAAGCGGCGAGGTCCTGCCCTTTGTCCGCTATCGCCCCTCCGACAACGACACAATCTTCTACGGAGTCGATCTTTTCTTCAACGACGGCGACCTCGCAATCTCCGACCGCCAGCCCTCTGTAGGCGACAATGTCAACCTGCAGGCGAAAGTCCGTATCGGCGGCAACACAACCGCGAAAAATGTCGTCGTCCGCTTCTTCGATGGCGACCAGCAGATCGGCACAGACCGCATTATCTCAGAACTCCACCCTGCCGACAGCTCCGCGACCGTTACCGTGCCATACACAGTCGAGAAAGACTACACCATGCTCTTCGCAATCGTCGATCCGGATAGCATCCTCGGCGAGCTGAAGGAGGACAACAACACCGTCGCACTCGAACTCATTCTGGGCAAAGGCGACCCCATACGGCAGGTCGTGAACTTCCCGAACCCCTTCAAGGACTACACCGAGTTCACCTACATCCTCGGCAAACCCATGACCGACGTTACAATCAAGGTCTTCACCGTGCGAGGACGACCTGTTCGCACCTTCGATATGTGCCCGAATGGCGTTGGCTACAACTCCCTCGGCTGGGACGGCACCGATGCCCGCGGCGACCAAATCGCCAATGGCACATACATCTACAAAGTCATGGCGACCGCAGAAAACGGCGAGACCCACGAGGTTATCGAAAGAATAGTGCGCATGAGATAGCCCTCCCTCGATACTCGACGCACAAGCCCGAGCACTCCCTCCGCTCGGGCTTCTTTTGTAGGGCGATTGCCCAAAGCCATTTTTTACGCCATCAGCGCGATGTTGTTTCCATATTCCCCTCCCGTCGAGGGAGCGAGCTTTAAGCAAAGAGCTTCATCAGGCCCTGCCACCATGGTTTATCGACTACGATACATACAACCTGTTAAAAGCCCCACGCGACAAAGTGTTTTATTCTCGTTAATTGTCGAAGCGATCTTCAGCTGTAATCCCGCCTCTTTCATTGCCGTCGGTAAACAGTGAATATGGACTCTGCAGAGCTTTAAAAATACGGGATAAGTTGACAACCCCAAAAAAAGATTGGAACATATAAAAAACCGGAACTAATTTATCAAAAACCGCAACTCAAAATCGATTTTCCGGAACTATATAACAAAAAACCGCAACTCAAAATCGATTTTCCGGAACTATATAACAAAAAACCGCAACTCAAAATCGAATTTCCGAAACTTTAAAACGAAAATCGGAACATATGAAAAGTCAAACCGGAACTTATGTTTAACCAAACAAGTCACAAAACCTATATCCCCAACCTGAAATCTGAATAAACGGTGTCTTTTCAAAGCTTTTCAATACGCGCCCTTGCCGGTCAGCACGGCGCGGGGGGTTTTGAGGAGGATTTTGATGTCCAGCCAGAGGCTCCAGTGTTCGATATAGAAGATGTCGAGGCGCACCATCTCGGTGAAGGGGAGATCGGATCGACCGGAAACCTGCCATAGGCCTGTCATGCCGGGAATAGTATCGACGCGCTTGAGTTGCCAGCTTTCGTATTCGGCGAGTTCGCGTTCGAGGGGCGGGCGCGGGCCAACCAGCGACATCTGACCGGTTACGACATTGATTATCTGCGGCAGTTCGTCTATCGAATATCTGCGAAGCATCTTGCCGACCTTCGTTACGCGCGGGTCATCCTTCATCTTGAACATTGCGCCCTCGGCCTCGTTCTTGTCGAGAAGACTCTGCAAGCGCTCTTCGGCATCGACGAACATCGACCTGAATTTAATCATTCGGAATTTACGGCCGTTTTTGCCGATTCGCTCCTGAGTGAAGAAAATTGGCCCTTTGGATTCGAGCTTGATTGCGATTGCGATTCCGGCGAAAAGGGGGGAGATTATAAGTAGTCCAAGTCCGCTTCCGAGAATGTCGATGCCGCGTTTGACATATCTCTGCCAACTCGCCATGGCGACGTCGCGAAAGGCGATGGTTCCCAAATCGCCGATTCGGTCTATCTCGATTACGCCGCGAAGGAGGCCGTTGAACCGCGGCACCAGTTCGAACAGGGCGCGTTCTTTCCGGCATTCGTAGATTATCCGCCGTATAGCCGACTCGGAGACATCGGTTTCGGCAAGGATTACCTCGTCAATTTCATATTCGATGAGGATTCTTTTCAGCTCGCTGGGCGCGCCAATTCGCTGGGGGGAATCCTCGATGCAAAGGCGTCCAACTAATCCGCGATTTGTAAGCGGATCCGCAAGGAGTTCGGCGATGGTGGATTCCGCGAGTTCGCCGTCGCCGATGACGATCTTCCGCGCGACTCCTTTGCCCTTTTTCAGCATGTTCGTGAGGAAAGCCAGCAGAAGGCGATGATAAACAGCGGTGGTCGCAAAGGCTATAATCACGCCGATAGCGAGGGTTATTCGACTGAAAGTAATCGTCCTATACAGGAAAGTCAGCGCCATGGCGACAATCAGCGAGGCGAGGTTGGCCTTGAGGAGCTTGGCTATCTCCTGGCCGATTTTGCGCGAGAACTCGATTCGGAAAAGCTTTTGCCAGGCATAGGCGATTATCCAAATGCCCACGGCTACAAGAATGGGAAGCCGATAGAGCTGGAAGGCCTGATAATCCTTGGTCAGGGGCATGAGTCCGGACTCGAAGCGAATCCACCATGCCAACGCGAAAGACCCGGCGATGAGTATCAAATCGCCGAGGAATAGGATGTTGCGCGCCGTTCGGTCTGTCTTTCGAGATAGAATCATAATAGTCCTCGCCATACAAGCATTGGTAAGCTAACTTCATCAGACTCGAATGTCAACTCGAAAGAGAGAAATGTTTTCTTAATTTTTGGAATATTGAGATTTCCCTTGACATTTGAGTTTTGATGAACTTATTTACGGCGTTGATAGAAGTAACATCGAAAGGAGAAAAATGGATCCTTACAACATTACACCGCAGGAAATCGAAGAGGGGAAAGGCATGGCCGGTGTGGCCTATCTCACATGGGTTGGCCTTCTCATCGCTTTTCTCGTCGGCAAAGAAAACCGTTTCACGATGTATCACGTCCAGCAGGCTTTAGCGCTGATGATCCTGATGTTTGCCGCGAGCATTCTCGGGGTTATCCCTATCCTCGGATGGCTTGTTATCGCTGTGGTTTGGATTTTCGGAATCGTCTGTCTGATTATGGGGCTAATCAACGGCTTCGGCGGCGTTGTCAAGCCTCTTCCGATAATCGGAGAGATGGCTTACAAATTCAACATCGTAAAACCCGTAGGCGGTTCGCAGTCTCAGACCCCTCCGCCTCCTCCGCCTCCGGCCGTATAGTTCGGCTCTAAGTGGAAAAAAGCCCGGCCTCTCGCGAGGTGCGGGCTTTTTGTGTTCGATTGCGCCTATAACTTCAAAAATCCATGGGTCAGCTTGAGATTTCGGGGATTTGGAGATGACTGCAGATCTTCTTTACAAGCTTATTTGGGATTTCGATATGCCGGGGAATGGCTTCGATGATACCGTTGGAGGGGTTAGTCCATAGAGAATGATTCGCGCCTTCACGTTTCAGATGGCATCCGTTTCGGCGCAGGTGCAGTAACAGTTTAGTTCTTTTCATCCGACCAGAAGGATTTCTTGTATCGCTTCTCGCGGGATCCCTTTTTGGGCGTCCTGCCGGCGGTCTTCCAATATCAGGGCAATGGATTGGGAAAGAGACTCCCGACATTCCTCGATAGTTTTGCCAAGGCCGTTAGCTCCGGGCACTTCGAGACAATAGCCGACGTAGAAGTCGCCGTCTTTCTCAAAAACCGCCGTGAATTCATTTTTCATTGATGCCCCTAATGGAATTTTGTAAAACTCTTCTTAATGTAATTATGAATATCGCTTAAGGATTGGTCAAGACTTTTTTTGACCGGTTTTGTTCTCGCGTTAGACGGCATTAATCGACGTCTAATAAAACCGCGTTATCTTCTTCCCAGGGTTCTTTGGGCGGGATTTACCGCGCTCTTTCTTGCGCGATGGCGGAAGGGCGTTTTCGAGTTCGCGTATCTCGTCGCGGAAGAATGCCGCCTGCTCGAACTCCATATTCGCCGCGGCTCTATTCATCATGCGCTCCAGCTCGTCGATTTTCGCCTCGATGGGCAGAGATTCCAAATAGTCCGGCTTCTCCGGTTGAGGAGCTTCTTCCTTCTTGCGCGCGTCGGCGATTCCGGTGGATGCCATGACATCGTCCACGCTTTTGATAATGGTTGTAGGGGTGATGCCGTGTTTTTCATTGAACTCGATCTGCTTGAGACGGCGCCGTTCGGTTTCCTCCATTGCCCGCGCCATGCTATTGGTGATTCTATCGGCATAGAGCAGAACTTTTCCCGATACATTCCGCGCCGCTCTTCCCGCAGTTTGGACGAGGGAGGTTTCGCTTCGCAAAAATCCCTCCTTGTCGGCGTCCATGATTGCCACGAGAGTTACCTCAGGCAAATCCAGCCCCTCGCGCAAAAGATTCACACCTATCAGCACCTCGAAATTCCCCAACCGCAAATCGCGGATGATGTCCACCCGCTCCAGAGCGTCGATCTCGCTGTGCAGATATTGGACATTCAGATCGAAACCGCCGAGATATTCCGCCAAATCCTCCGCCATGCGCTTGGTTAATGTCGTTACCAGCGCGCGTTCACCTTTCTTTGTGATTTTGCGGAGTTCGGCGAGGAGGTCTTCGACCTGCCCCTTCGTGCCGCGAACCTCTATTTCCGGGTCGATTAGCCCCGTCGGCCTGACCACCTGTTCGACAACCTTGCCGCCCGACATCTCGACCTCCCAATTCGCCGGAGTCGCGCTGACAAAAAGAATCTGCGGCGCAAGTTCAAGAAACTCCTCGAACTTAAGCGGCCTGTTGTCCAGCGCCGAGGGCAGGCGGAAGCCGTATTCGACCAGCGTCTGCTTTCGGCTTCGGTCACCGTTGAACATCGCCCGAATCTGCGGAACAGTAACATGCGATTCATCGATTACAACGAGAAAGTCTTTCGGGTAATAGTCCAGAAGGCACCACGGTCGGCTTCCCGGCTCGCGTCCTGCCAATTGTCGGCTATAATTCTCGATTCCCGAAACATAGCCCACCTCGAGCATCATCTCGATATCGAACATAGTCCTCTGCTCGAGACGTTGCGCTTCGAGAAGTTTCCCCATCGACCTAAGCTCGTCCAGCCTATCCGCAAGCTCCGCACGAATCGATTTGACCGCTTCTTTCATTTTGGTGGATGTCGTTACAAAATGTTTCGCGGGATAGATACTCACGCGTTCTAATTCCTCGCGGATCTCGCCGGTCATTGGATCCGCGGTAATAATCCGCTCGATTTCGTCGCCGAAAAACTCGATTCGGATGATTTCGCGCTCATATGCGGGCAGAACCTCCATTACATCACCGCGAATTCGGAAAGTTCCGCGCGTGAGATCGAATTCGTTTCGAGTGTAATGAATATCGACCAAACGACGCGAAAGCGCTTGCAGTGAGGTTTTTTGCCCAATCTCCGCGCCAACCATTAGGAACGCGTAATCCTCCGGGTTTCCAAGCCCAAAGATACTGCTCACCGATGCCACGATAACGACATCGCGCCTGTCCATAAGGTGCGTAGTCGCGCGAAGACGGAGACGGTCGATGTCCTCGTTGATGTCCGCGTCCTTCTCGATATACGTATCCGACGACGGGATATAGGCTTCCGGCTGGTAATAATCGTAGTAGCTGATGAAAAACTCCACCGCATTAATTGGGAAAAAGCCGGAGAACTCGCCGAACAACTGCGCCGCGAGGGTTTTGTTATGCGAAATCACCAGCACAGGCTTTTTGACCGCCTCGATCACATTGGCCACGGTAAAAGTCTTGCCGGAGCCGGTAACGCCCAGAAGGGTGTTATATTTTTCTCCTGCCTCGATGCGCGAAATCAGCTCTGCGATTGCCTCCGGCTGATCTCCTGCCGGGTTGTAACTCGAATGTAGTTTGAAATCCTTCATAACGGGATTCAATATACGAATAACCGCGAGGTTTTCAACTCATCTTTTCGCCGCGTGGGGATGGAGGTGGGCGATAAATTCTCCAACTCCTTTCTTATTGACAGGACGACTCTGCAGGCTCGGCCTGCCCTTTCGCCTCCCACTCATTGCGAAGCACCCTCAATAAAGGCGCAACCTGCCGAAACATTTTTCTCGCGACCCTCTATTTATTCCTTGACAACCCCGCCCCACTGTTTTAGATTGGTCTTTAGAATGAAGCATGTTTTTCAAAATATCACCCCAACCCGAACCGCGACGAACGGCAAAGGAAAATAACCTGATGTATAACGAGGAATTAAGAAAAGGGAAGAAGGAATTGAAGAAGTGTTTGCGCGCAAGAAAATCGAAGAGGAAACCAGAGTAAAGGTTGTTTCAAAGAAAAAACAACATACCAGAAAAGAAACTGAAGAAGTTGAAGGAGAAATGACACACAATAGACATATAATGGATTAAAAGAAAAGCTAAGAAGGTGTGGTATGGAGACAAGATTAATCTCAGAAGAAGACGCTTTAATTATTAGCAACCAGGAAGAAACTCATTTTTTTGATAGGAAAGGAGCTAAGATAGATGGTAGAGGTATACAGAAAATAGTCGTAGGTTTCGCAAATGCTGACGGCGGTGAATTTATAATTGGTTTAGCTGATGATAAGGATGAACCAAACGTTGGCAACCGTTGGCAAGGCTTATCAACAATTGAAGAATTTAATCCGGTTTTACAGAATATGTTTAGCTTAGAACCTTCCGTTGATCTTAAATATGAATTTTTGAAGTGCAAGTATAAAACCGGTTATTTATTAAGGGTGTTGATTGAAAAAAGTAGTTCCGTTCATAAAACAACGGATAACAACGTTTATCAACGGTATGGTGCTCAGACGATTCCAATCAAGGATCCACAGAAAATATTGGAGCTCTCATTTGCTAAAGGGACTACGACTTATGAAGATCAAAGTATTTCAGATTTATTGTTGGAAAGTGTTGTTGAAAGCGATGAATTAAAAGATTTTTTATTTGATTATTCGCCAAAAACAGACCCTTTAGACTTCATTCTTAACCAGAATTTAGCTGATAAGAATTGGTTACCCAGAGTCGCAGGAGTTCTTTTATTTCATCAATTACCAAGTAGCGTTATCCCACGAAAATGTTCTGTAAAAATTTCTAGGTATGAAACTAGAGAAGAAGATCCGGAGAGGGATCATTTAGCCTCGCAAGATACTATTGAAGGACCTATTAATATAATTATTAACGAAACTATTGATAAAATCCAAAAAATTATGTCTACTGTGCAAATTTGGACAGCGGGTGGATTAAGTTGCGTCAGATACCCACCAGAGGCTATTTGGGAAGTTGTCGTAAATGCATTGATTCACAGAGATTATTCTATCTCTGATGATATACAAATTCTAATTTTTGATGATCGGATTGAAGTTATAAGTCCTGGTAAGTTCCCAGGCTATGTAACCGAGAGTAATATCCTTGAATCTCGATACTCTAGAAATCCAAAAATAGTTAGAACATTAAATCGTTACAAAAATGCACCCAATAAAGACCTTGGGGAAGGCTTAGATACTACTTTCCAAAAAATGAAAGAGTGGGGATTGAAAGCACCGATTATTCGTGAAGAAAAAAATTCTGTTAGGGTTATACTTGCTCATACACCTCTTGCAGCTCCTAGCGAAGCGATTTTGGAATTTTTAAAAGTGAATCTTCAAATAACTAATCGACAGGCCAGGGATGTAACCGGTATCCGATCCGAAAATTTGGTAAAGGTAGAATTTTATAAATTACGTGACGATGGTTTATTAGAAATGGTTCCTAAACTTAAAGGTCCCAAATCTGCTTGGCGGCTTACGGAAAAAGGGAAAGAAAAAATTGGTCTTTTGCCATTATAGCAAAGGAAAGTTATAAATTTCCATAGTTCCTCGCTCGGTGTTGGGTCGGTGAACTTGACGCTCCGTCGTCCTTTCGTTATTTTACATAGATTTAACCCATGTCATCCGTTGAAAATGCGGCGGAAAGACCGAAAATTGGGCAATTATATTTCAAACGACAGGATTGTCAATATAATCGACGCGACTTTGACACTAAACGACCGGCGTGTTAATATAATCGACCGACAAATGATAGTAAACGACAGGCATGTCAATATAAACGACCGGCTAATGACATTAAACGACAGATATGTCAATTCAAACGACCGACTAAGCGCCATAAACGACCGTCGTTTAAGCCAAAACTCCAGTCGTTTGTGCCCTCATGTCAGTCGTTTGTTGCACTCGGTCAGTCGATTGCTTCAATCGGCCCCTCTTTTGATGTTCAAACTCGGGCGAAAAGAGATTTTGTCATGTCGTTTATTTGGGGGCGTGATACTGTCGTAAAACTCTGAAATTCTTTCACGATATTGCCCTTGTTTTTTTGAAAGCTTTGATTATATTCCTCGCAATAAAGGAGTTATATGAAAAGTTTATATGTTCTTCTGTTTCTCGCCCTTTCGATAGGGCTATGTTTCGCCGGCCAAATATCCGGCACAATTACGAATGCCACCTCGGTGGAGGGCATGGTGCTCGTCATCGCCATGCTTCACGCCGGAATCACCGACCTGACATCAGCGCCGAACGAGATGGCCTTTTTCCCCGATTTCCCCTACGATTACACGATAACCAACGACGCAATTGTCAGCATGAACTTCTATTTCCCCGTGGCCTATATGCCGCGCGGGATAATGCCGGCCTCGGGCGACCCTTTCGGGGCGAGGCTTTTCCCTCCGGTGATTCCAATCGGCGGAGTTGCGACTGGGGTCGATCTGACATTGTTCTCATCGGGGAATATCGGTGGAAACATCACATATTCAGGCTCGCCGGATAAGCTCTGCATCAATGTTTACGATTATTATTCCTACCCGACTCCGCGCCTCGAATCGACCCATTTCGTCGGGAGGCGCAATTATCTTCTCGAGGTCATTCCCTCCGGCCCCAAACAGGTGCAGGCCTTCGACGACATCAACGGCAACCGCCGTTTCGACGAGGGCGAACCAAACGCATTCTATGAAATGCCCTTAGTCGGAATCGATATC
Source organism: uncultured bacterium (assembly GCA_964459995.1). Classification (GTDB taxonomy): domain Bacteria; phylum UBP14; class UBA6098; order UBA6098; family UBA6098; genus CAZSHG01. The sequence continues at coordinate 17,923 of CAYWOR010000023.1, forward strand.
GTGCTGGTAACGGGCAATGTCTCCGGTTCGGGGATCAATATTACCATCCCGCTTTCGGATATCGACGAGGAGGAATTTTCCAAACCGTCCGATTTTTCGATGGCCGCCTATCCGAACCCTTTCAATTCCGCGGTTCGAATTGAAGTTGGGAATGGAGATTTGAGTGTCGAGAGTGTCGAGATATTCGACCTTTCGGGGCGTTTGGTCGATATAGTCGAAAAGACGAAAGCGGTGGGAATCCCATCGGATAAGGGAGAAGGCCTTTCTCGCGACGGGATCGGGTCTGAGTTCATCTGGACTCCAACTTCACAAATCAATTCGGGCGTGTATCTTGTCCGCGCTTCAACGAAGGGCGATGATGGGATGCGTCCATTTGTCCAAACGAAACGGGTTGTATATCTAAAATAGAAGCGGTGCGACGGACTGCTCGAGAAATCGAAAAAGACGACAATGAATAAGAAACCGAAGATTCTGCATGTTACCTCTGGAACAGGCAAGGCTGGGATCGAGAACTGCGTTATTGAAGTTACAAAAGCACTCGGCGAGGAGTTCGAGTTCGGGCATCTCGGGCTTTTCGGTTCTGGACGGCTAACCGAGGATTTTAGCCAAATGGATTTGCACTCAGTCTCCGCCGATCTGCCGCGAATCAGACATCTGCTGTATCCTCTCTATTTCACGCATATCCCGAGGCTCACAAAGCTGATCGAGAATTTTGGGGCCGATATCGTCGTTATTTATCTTCCGCCTTTCCAATGGTTTATGGCGAAAGCCGCGAAGAATGCCGGCGCGAAAGTCCTTTTCGAGGCGCATCTTGGAATTAGTTATCACAATCCGAAACTGGGGGCCTTTGTCGAACGACGCGGAGTGATTAACTGCGACGCGGCGATAGCCGTATCCCACTATATAGCAAATCATTACATCAAAGAATTCGGAGTCGATAGATCGAAGATCGGGGTTGTCCATAATGGCATCGATGTCTCAAGATTTCGCCCCGCTTCCGATTTCGAGAGGAACGAAATCAGACGCGAATTGGGCATTCCGGAGGATAGTTTGGTGATTGGAACTATCAGCCGCTTCGCACCGGCGAAGGAGGTGCAGGCTTTGGCGAAGGTGTTTGCAAATATCGCGGACAAACACACAAATACCGACCTGCTTCTCGTCGGCGACGGCCCCGAGATGCCGGAAGTTCAAGCGGAACTCGCCGGAATCGACCCGCGAAGATACTATTTGCCGGGCTTTCGCAGGGACACGGAGCGGATGTATCGTGCATTAGATATCTTCGTGATGCCCTCGGCGTTCGAGGCCTTTCCGTTAATCCTTTTGGAGGCGATGGCGAGTGGTTTGGCATGTGTCTCCACCGCTGTTGGCGGCGCGACGGAGATAGGCAAGGACAAGGAGGATGTTCTCTACATCCAGCCCGGCGATAACCTCGCAATGCAGAGAGCTATCGAGGAACTCATCGCCGACAAACCTTTCCGCGCGTCGATGGCCGCCAGGGCCAGAGACAAAGCCGTGAAATGTTTCCCTGTCGAGGATATGATTCAGAAAAAAAAGCGCATCTATAAAAGCCTCCTCGACGATAAATAACAAAATCAATCTCATCGAGAACACAACTTGTGTCTGCATACGTCGTGGCCTCGGCGCGCGCAGAACCCGTAGGGGCAATTCATGAATTGCCCCTACAAACCAACCGCCCCGCCGGCATCCCGCCCCGCGTTTCCGACCGCGAAACGTGGGTTTCCGATATGATTGAACGGCGCAAAAACGACGGAACGACCGGTTTCGATGAAACGAGGACGCTCTTCGACACTCCGCCGCGCTTGGGAATGGCTCGAAAATCCCATCCAGCGCAAGTGCCGAAGACTTCGATTCACAAGAAACCCCTTTCGACCGGAACAAAACAGCTTTCGACAGCCCAAGACCTTATTTCGACCGGCGCAAAGCAGATTCCGACGCCCAAAAAACAGATTCCGACCAACGAAAAATCCATTTCTACCGACCGACAGAGCCTTTCGACCGACGGACAAGTCCTTACATGTCTTGAAATGAATCGTCGGTTGCTTGAAATGAATTTCCCAGCGCTTGAAATGAATTGTCTGGGGCTTGAAATGAATTTCCTGTCGCTTGAAATGAATTGTCGGAGCCTTGAAAAGGATTTCCCGGCGCTCGGAAAGAACAGTCGGAGAGTCGGAATGGATTTCCTGTCGCTCGGAAAGGACAGTCGGAGGGTCGGAAAGAATTTCCTGTCGCTCGGAAAGGACAATCGGAGAGTCGGAAAGAAAAATTCCTCCCTCGGAAGGGATTTCCGGGGGGCGGGAAGGGTAGGCGGAGGGAGACCCTTCGAGCGGAACCGGGCGATGAGACCTCGCCCCTACGAAACATGATGGCAACGGAACCTTAGGGGATGGGTCTCCCGTCCCGCCAATGGACGCGCAAAGGGAAAACAACGACGGGCGTGGAAACCGAATACAATCGCCGACAGATCGACCGTAGGGGAGGCCCTTGTTGACCGAAGGGAAATCCCACGGATGGCCTCCCGCCGTCATCGACCGCGACCCGGTGCGAAGGACGCGGCCTCTGCCTGAAATGAAATTTCGTTTAAGATTAAAAAACCTTGCGCTTAAAAGGCCGATATGTTATCTTCGCAAATGGAAGTTGAATTTTCAAAGGGAGATTAGCATGTCATTGAGAAATTGCATTTTGTTTACCGTTGTTGTTTTGTTGACCGCAGTCTCGGCCTTCGGCCAAATGAAAACCTTTTCCGGCCCCTCCGGCGGAAACTGGCACCACCCCGCCAATTGGACTCCCCCCGGCGTGCCCACAGCGGCGGATAATGTTCTAATTGATGTTGGACAAAATATCGATGTGGGAGGAGCCGGTGTCGAAGCGGCTAATCTTTGGAACAACGGTGAGATTAATAATCCAGGCGATATCAATGTTGGCGGTTTTTTCGCTAATGAGGGACACGGCGTCATAAATGGAGTCGAAAATATTAACGCCGGAGATTTCGATAATGAAGGACACATAAACGGTGTTGCGAATATTGCAGTGGGGGGAGACTTCAGCAACGACGGCCATATCATCGGTTTTGCAGATGTGCCGCTTAATATCAATATCAATGTCAATGATATGGCGGTAGGGATAGCGGCAGAGAACGAAGAACACGGAAATATCCTTGGCTTCAACATTAACATCAATGTGAGAAACGGGGATTTTTTAAATCAAGGCCATATTGAAGCCATGGAAGCATTGATACTTGTTGCATTCGAAATTCATGTCATGCGCTTTGGTAGATTTCAGGGGCAGAATGTTCAAATAGCCGCACGAAAAGATTTCTTCAATAATGAGGGCGAAATAGTCTCCACCGGCGGCACAAGCCCCTTTGGCATGGGGAATAATATCGAGATAGTCGCTTTCAACAAATTCGGAACCGGGCAATTCATCAACTCCGGCACAGTCCAAGGCGGCGACGGCGACCCGGGGAACGGCGGAGATAATATTGACATTAAAACCGATAATTTCGAGAATAGCGGAGATATTCGCCCCGGCGAGAATGGTTCCGGCACAGGCGTTTACGGCGGCAACGCTACTATAAACGGCAGAGTCGTGCTATTTTTTGCCGGCGGGGGAGTTGTAGCCTATGAAGACGAGGATGGAACGACGAATGTCCTGCTCATCAGCGATATTATCCACATGTGGAGCACATACGGAGGCGGTTCCCGTTCGAGCGAGGACGCTATGCTTAGAGCCAACAGCATTAATGTAGTCGGCAGGCAGATCATTCTCGAAGACCTGCCCGATTCGACGATTATCGCCACCGATTATATCGAATTGATCTCGATCAACTTGCCGGGAAATGTCATCGACCTCTCGGGGGTAGAAAACGAGAGGGTAATTGTTGCCAATCCCACCGGCGAAATCCTTATTCGGGGCGATAATCTCATTGCCCCGCCTATCGGTTACAATGCGATGTGCGAGCCGGATCCCACAGTCATGGGCGGAAGCATCGCGGTAAGTAATGTGTCCATCTTCGGCGAACCGGTTATGAGTTTCACCGGCCACAGCGATTCGCTCGAGGTGCTTATCCGCAACGAGCACTCAGTCGCGCGGACCTTCAATTACACAGTGAACTCGCGCCTTGGATGGTTCACGCCGGTTTCAGGCACTACGCCGACGCTCGATCCGTGGGAGACGCACAGCTTCTATGTCCATTTCAGCATTCCCTCGGGATTTACCGAAACGACTTACGACACCGTTACCTCGGCGATTACCGGCCTCCTTTGGCCGATAACTTTTAAATCGAACATCATCGCCTTTCCCTTCGACACATTACACTACCTGCCGGTTGCGGAGAGACGCGTGGAGATGCCGGAGGCCATGTCGATCTCGGCCCATCCGAACCCGTTCAATTCGGCTGTGAAGATCACGCTCGACGGCGTAGGGGCAATTCATGAATTGCCCCTACAGGTGGAGATTTTCGATGTGAACGGGCGGCGCGTTTCTATCATTCCCGCGAAAGCGGGAATCCAGCCCCCCCAACAATCCGCTGGATTCCCGATCGGGGTCGGGAATGACATAGAATACATCTGGTCGCCGGAAGAGACGCTTCCCTCCGGCGTCTATCTGGTGCGGGCAAGCATCGATGGAGTGCCGACAGCGACAAAGCGGCTCGTATATCTGAAATAGAACTTAGGGGAGGGGTTTGTCCCCTCCTGAATTAGGATGCACATTGCGAAGCGCTCAGTTTTAATACTGATGATTTCTTTCGATAGCCACCTCCCTGCAAGTGAAGGTGATTTATAAACCCGATTTAGGGCAGAGGAGTTTCTTTCGGTCGAGATTTGCGTCGCCCTTGCATAAATTCAACGAGCCTTCGAGGATTTTGTGTTTCGGTAACAAAACCGGTTGCATTCTAACCAATCTCTATTTATATTCAATCGATTATATCATCCCCCAGAAAAGGGGGAGGAGGTAGTGAGGTGTAATAAGCCTCTAACCTTAATGTTTGGGGTATTTAAGACATTTCAGGCGATTGGCCAAGCTCGATAAGTCAAATATTGAATGAAAACAATAAAGGGAGGAAAAATGCCGAATATTGGCGACTACGAAAAGGTTTACAAGGATTTCACTTGGGATAAGGCCAAAGAAATCCTCGGTTACAAAGACGGCGACCCGATCAACATCGGATGGTATTGTTCCGACAGGATTTGCGAACAGGGGCACGGCGACCGCATCGCTATGATTTGGGAGGGGTTCACAGGCGAGATTCAAAAATTCACTTTCGAAGAACTACGAATCAACTCGAACACCTACGCCCAATATCTGAAAGACCTCGGAATAAAAGAGCGAGACCGTGTCTGTCTGTTCATGGACAAAATCCCCGACCTATATTTCGCATTCCTTGGAATCCTGAAACTTGGAGCGATTGTCCAGCCGCTTTTTTCGGCTTTCGGCGAAGAATCCCTTCAAACACGCATGGAAAGCGCTGGATCGGTGGCAGTGTTAACCACCAAAAAACATTTCCGCAAAGTAAGAAGAATCACCGAACAGCTTCCCGAACTCAAGCATATCGTCGTTGTCGATGACGACAAAGTTCCTCTCGAGGGGAACGAAAAATCCTTCATTCTTGGCAAAACCAAAAAGGTTCTCCAGTTCGAATGCGCAAAAACCGGCCCGGAATCTCCTTCAGTTCTGCATTATACATCAGGCACCACCGGCAAACCCAAAGGCGCGCTTCATGTTCACAGCAGTCTTCTCGCCCAGCACGTTACCTCGAAATGGGTGCTCGATCTTCGCGAGGGCGACATCTACTGGTGCACCGCCGACCCGGGATGGGTAACAGGCACAAGTTACGGCATTATCGGGCCGTGGAGCCTCGGAGTTACTCAGGTCATCTATGACGGCGGGTTCGGTAGCGCGAAATGGTATCAGGTGCTTCAGGATCACAAGGTTACAGTCTGGTATACCGCGCCCACCGCGATTCGTCTTCTAATGAAGGACGGCACCGAGCTTGTAAAGAAATTCGACATGTCGAACCTTCGCCATATGTGCAGTGTCGGCGAGCCGCTTAATCCCGAAGGCGTCGTTTGGGGCCAAGAGGCTTTTGGGATGCCCTTCTACGATACTTACTGGCAAACCGAAACCGGCTCGCAGGTAATCTGCAACTATCCGGGTATGAAAGTCAAACCCGGTTCGATGGGCAAACCTTTCCCCGGAATCGAAGCTGTTGTGCTCGATCTTAAGACTCACGAGGTTATTAAAGAAACCCATCGCGTCGGTCTTATCGCCCTTAAACCCGGCTGGCCCAGTATGATGCGCGAATACTGGAATGCACCGGAAATCTACCAAACAAAATTCATCAAGGGGTGGTATATCACCGGCGACCGCTCCAGCATCGACGAAGAGGGCTATTTCTGGTTCGTCGGTCGTGATGACGATGTCATCAACACCGGCGGCCATCTGGTTGGTCCCTTCGAGATAGAATCCGCGCTTGTGGAACACGAGGCGGTCGCGGAAGCCGCCGCTGTCGGCAAGCCCGATCCTGTGAACATGGAAGTCGTTAAGGCCTTTGTCGCTCTCAAACCCGGTTATGCGCCCTCTGGCGAGTTGGAACTAAACATCATGAATTTCATCCGCAAGAAGCTCTCGCCATTGGCGATGCCTCAAGAGATTGAGTTCATGGAGAAACTTCCGAAAACCCGTAGCGGCAAGATTATGCGCCGCCTCCTTCGCGCTCAGGAGTGGGGCGAGGATATCGGCGACACATCAACCCTCGAAGACGATTAGGAGAAATAGTTGTCGGATAACTGGGACACATACACGCAGGAATGGTTCGAACAGGCAAACTATGACCTTGAGACTGCCCGATACCTTTTCGAGGGCGGAAGGTATATTTATGCGGTTTTTATGTGCCATCTCGCTTTGGAAAAAGCGCTTAAAAGTATGGTTGTTATAGCTACACGAAGACAACCGCCCAAGTCCCATAATCTGATTTTCCTGCTGAAAAAATCAGAGATTATTGTCAACGAAACCGATGATATTTTCGTCTTTCTAACAAACCTCAACGAATGGTGTATTCCAACGCGATATCCCGAAACTCTGTCAAATTTAAAGAGTATCTTCACTAAAAGTCGTGTGTTGGACATTCTCGAGCATTCAGAAAGGACTTTATCTTGGTTGATGTTAAAAAAATAGCGGAGTTTCTATCAAAGAGGCTCACTTTAAGGGGCATCGATATCGAAAGGCTCATTATTTTTGGATCAAAAGCCGATGGGGATGGAGATTGCGATAGTGATGTTGATTTTGCGGTCGTTTCATCCTCCTTCGAAGGGAAGGATCTCTATGAGAGAGGCAAAATAATATCGATTCCGGTTGCCGAGACAATTTGGAAGTTTGATGTCCCGATAGATCTTGTCGCCCTAACCCCTTCTGAGTTTTTAACCGAGGATAGGATGATTTGTGTCTCGATAAAGAATGGGAAAACACTTATTTCAAACTAACATAAAAGATAGGAGCAACAATGGACGAACTCGAAAAAACAATCCTCGAATATGTTATCAATGAATACCTCGAGGAAGAGGATGAGGACGAAATAGGGGTCGAAAGCCCGCTTATTTCTTCCGGAATCGTGGACAGCTTCAGCATGGTTAGCCTGAAGACCTTCCTCGAACGGAGATACAGCATTTCCATTCCGGACGATAAAGCTACGCCGGAAGATTTCGACACGGTTAGAAGCATAGCAATGCGAATCCGCGAAATCAAAGGGATGTAAATCCAAAGGGCGGTTTATGCCGCCCATTTTGAAAACGAAACCTATTTAAATTCGAGGAACGAAATGCATTTACTCGTATTAGTCCTGGAACAAAACGACATGTTGCCGGACATTC
>CAYWOR010000024.1:0-24537 GCA_964459995.1 uncultured bacterium
ATTGTCACATTGTCCTTCGCCCTGCCGAACCAGATGAGGAAATTCACCGACTGCTCATCGAAGAGGGCCTGATTCTCCTCGACATAACCGAGAAGCATAAGTAAAAGGCCGCTGTCTTGGCGCTCGATGGCGTCAATCATGTTTTCCGCGGCGAGAATGCTCCGGTAGTTCTCCTGAAGAATCGAGTCGGTCGCGTCGCCCAGCTCGACGATGTTCTTGAGCGCCCATCCGATAACGACGAGAGTCAGAATCAGCGTGATGCTGTAGCCTAAAAGAATCTTTGTTCGAAGCGTCTTAAACAAATTTCACCATCCGAGCCGTTACAGTCGCTGTTAGAAAAATAACAAAAAAACGGGGTTTATCAAGCATATTCTCGATCCCCAACCCCTCGAACCCATTCCCTATAAATGGGCCTTCGGAATTGGGGAAATCCACCATGAAACCGCGCTAATATTTCCTTCTCCCTGTAATCTCCTTCCGCCCTCCCGGGCATCGATTAAAAACTCTCAATCTCGCCGAGTCGCAGGGGCGTATGGCCGTGCGCCCCCCCGGTGGCTGAGTGTGCTTCGACAGGCTCAGCAACCGCGTATCGAAGCCACGTTCCGCGGTGCAACGTCGTTTCGATACGAGCGAAGCTCTACTCAACGACCGCGTTTCGATACGCCCTTCGGGCTACTCAACGACCGACCGCCGGTGGCTGAGTAGGGCATTCCCATGCCCGCATCGAAGCCACCCTATATCCCGCACATCGCCGGGCCGGCGAATTCGCCCTCGACCCCGCCCTGCATGCAGCAAACCCAATAGTAATAGTCGTTGCCCGCCTCGACATCCGTGTCGGCGTATTGCGGATCGGTGATGCTGGTCTTGTCAGAAACCTTCCCCCCGCGATGATTGCCTTGACGATCTAACCAAAATTGGTTTTCAAAAAAAATAAAAATTTTTAAATATCACCTTGACTTCAATTCTGAGCATTTTTATACTTCATATCCGCATAGGCGGATATGACTTTTGAATTGGAGAACGATGGATGAGATTTGCAAAGCGCTTTCGGAGGGGATAAGGCTGAAGATAGTCTTTCTGCTGACGCACTCGGAACTCTGCGTGTGCGAGATTCAGGATATTTTCGAGCTTCCTCAAAGCACTGTTTCGCGTCACATGAAATATCTTAAAGATAGAGGATTGGCTGTTTCGGAACAGAGGGGCAAATGGGTTTACTATCGGCTTGCTCCAGCAAAGAACGAATTCCATAGGCTTATTATCGAAGCTGTGTCGAACGGCCTTAAAGACGAAATCGATTTCAACGGACTGATAGAAAAATTGCACCATCATAAATCGTGTTTTGAATGCTGAAATTAATCGAACTTCAAATTTAGGAGAAGAAATGAGAAAGCAGTTTATGGCAATCCTATTGATCGGGATTCTTATCGGAGCGACGGCAATCGCTTCGGTCGAAACAGAGATCCAGACAGCGACGAAAAACAGTAAAACAGTTTTTCTGCTCGTCACCGAACCGAATACGCCCGATTTCCAATCAGTGAAAAATGTAGTTGCTACTACAGTAAAGGAAAACAAGAACACGGTCATGATCGAGATGGACAGATCGAACCCCGAAAACAGGGGTTTGGTTGATCAATACCGGCTTTCGGGTGCGCCGTTGCCTCTGATACTCGTTATTGCGCAAAATGGCGTTGTTGCGGGCGCGGCTAAAGGTCTGGACGCCACCTCGATGTCGCTGAAAGCGCTTATCCCCTCGCCGAAAAAGGCCGATGTTCTTATGGCTCTGCAGTCGGGCAAGGCTGTTTTCATTCTTGCAGGTAATAAAAGCATGGTAAATTACTCCAAGGCATTGAGCGAATGCCAATCCGCAGTCGGTCAGATGCAGAATAGCGCTTCGATCGTGCAAGTGGATCTTTCGGATAGTGCCGAAGCGGCCTTCCTCAAATCTCTGAATGTCGTTCCCTCGTTAACCGAGCCAGTGACGCTTGTTTTAAATGCTCGGGGTCAAGTGACCGGCTCATATCCAGGTGTTCCGACGGCGACTAATCTGGTCAAATCCGCCAGAACAATACCCAAATCGGGCGGATGTTGCCCGAGCAGTGGCGGTGGCGGAGGGTGCTAACCTCCAGGATAATCTTAAAAGGATAAACAATGAGTTTTTTCAATTTATTATGGAAAGAGCTGTGGCTCAGAAAATCACAGCTCATATCCGGGCTTCTCGCGATCACCCTCGGGATTGCTGTGATTGTTGGCATTCAAACGGTTTCGGTTGTATCGGAAACGGCGGTCAAGGTCAGGCTCGATAATCTCGGGGCGAATATTCTCGTGCTTCCGCAGGCCTCCTCGGTTGACGATTATTATTCGGCCGATATCGACGCGCCGACATTCCCGGAGGATTATGTCGAAAAGATCGCCACATCGTCCCTTCCCGGGGTCGATAATCTCTCGCCCAAACTTACTCGAAGGGTCACAGTGAACGGCGTGTCGATTGTCCTGACCGGAATTCTCCCCGCGAATGAACTCGCTTCTAAACCTATCTGGCAAACAGCGGGTTTGGTTGGAGTCGGTTTGGATCCAGCATGCGATCCGGGTAATACAGTTAATCAGAGCTATGGCTATCAGGATGAAAAGCTTCAGCGTAAAGCCGTGGATTCCCTCGCATCGGACGATGTTTTGGTCGGTAGTATAATTGCGCAAAGATTGTCGCTGAAGGAAGAATCGAGCGTTGTTATCGAAGGAGCAACATTTAATGTGGCGAAGATATTGCCGGAGACCGGGACTATCGACGACAACCGTGTGTTCGCCCATCTTCATACCGTCCAAGACCTTCTCGGAACCGGACGGCAGATTAGCACGATCGAGATCATGGGTTGTTGTTCGGCAATCAGCGACGGACTACTCGGCAAGCTCAGAAATATCCTGCCCGATACGCGAATAACGACGATCAACCAGATAGTCAGCACGCAGATCGAGACCAATAAACTGATGGCCAAGATCTCGCTGATCTTCCTTGTGATCATAGTCATAGTAGGCTCGATCTCCATTGGGAACTATATGTGGGCGAATGTCGAGGAGCGCAAGAAGGAGATTGGAACGCTGATAACAGTCGGTGCGACGCGGCGCGAGATTTACGCGTTGTTCCTTATCAAAGCGGTTATTCTCGGATTGTTCGGCGGGATAATCGGATATATTGTAGGAAGCGCATCGGCGATGATACTCGGCCCTTATATCGCCAATCTGAATGTTCGCCCTATCCCGCTATATCTGCTCTGGGCGATTGTTATTTCTGTGGCGATCTCACTTATCGGAAGCTGGTTTCCCACCAGAAAAGCGACACGCCTCGAACCAGCAATAATCATGCAAGAGGATTAAAAATGCTCGATCTCAGAAACATATCGAAAGAATACAACCAGAAACACGGCATTGTCCATGCTCTGAGGGATGTCGATTTAAAGATAGAAAAGGGGACTTTTACCACGATCACCGGAAGTTCCGGCTCGGGCAAAACGACGCTTTTATTACTTCTCGGAGGGCTGATTAAGCCTTCGGGTGGTATAATCCAATTCGCAGGCACCGACCTTTATTCAATGCCGCCCAACAAAATAGCCGATTATAGAAATAAAAGCGTGGGATTCGTTCTCCAATCCTTCCATTTAATCCCCTATTTGACAGCTGTCGAAAATGTCGAGGTTCCCATGTTGCTCGGAAAATCAGAATCTTCATCGCGCAAGGAAAAAGCAATCGCGCTTCTCGGCAAGATGGGATTGTCCGAAAGAAAAGAGCATCTCCCCCGCGAACTCTCTGTCGGCCAGCAACAGCGAGTCGCTATTGCGAGAGCCCTTGCCAACGATCCGGAGATAATCCTCGCCGACGAACCCACGGGTAACCTCGACCCGAAGCTGTCATTGGACATCCTGAACATCCTCAAAAGCCTCAATGAAGACGAGGGGCGAACAGTATTGATGGTCACTCACAGCCCCGAGGCCTCTAAATTCGGGAAACACAAATTAAGAATCGAAGCTGGCAGAATAATGAATTCTGATATAACAATCGATTAAAACTGGAGACTATTACAGGATGAACAACTTAGTTAGTACCATCAAATATTTCCTAATCATCACTGTAGAGCTGGCTGTTCTCTTTTTGGGCATAAGCACGATCGTTGCGCTGGTATTGATGTTTATCCCGCAAGATAAACTCAGACAGTGGCTCTCACGACGAGGGATATGGGGGAATTTCCTCGGCGCGGTTGTTGGTTCACTTACACCTTTTTGCGCGTGCTCAACCATACCGATGACCCTGGGCATGCTGAATGCCGGGGCACCGTTTGGGCCGGTCATGTCATTTGTCATCGCTTCACCTCTGCTCAACCCCATCATTATCAGTATGGTCTGGGCACTGATGGGAATAAAAGCGTGTTTGCTCTATTTCGGAGTCACTTTTGTGGGATCGATACTTTTCGGCGTGATTCTCGAAAAAATGGGGGGCGCGCAATTTGTAAAAAAGGTCAGGATTAAACAGAGTTGCTGTGACACGACTCTGGAGTTTGAAAATAGTCCCCTAAAATTCTCGGCGAAGTTAAAAGCATCATTTATCACAGCTTGGGGTGATTTCAGAGCCGTCCTGATCTACCTTCTTGTTGGTGTCGCAATCGGTGCTGGAATTTACGGCTACATTCCACAGGACTTCGTTGTAAAAATAGCCGGGCCTGATAACCCGTTCGCTATCCTAATTGCGGCGGTCATTGGCGTCCCGCTTTACATTCGGGCTGAAACAGCCATCCCGATTGGGTTAGCATTGTCTCAAAAAGGCATGAGCATGGGGGCAGTTATCGCGTTAATTATCGGCGGCGCAGGCATGGCGATACCCGAAATGACCATGCTGGCGAGTATCTTTAAAAAACGCTTAGTTGGTGCAATCGTTTTTGTTATATGGGCTACAGCCGTTATAGGCGGATATATATTTAATGCAATACTCTAACAATTAAGGATAAATCATGACTGACGAAAAAAAGACAAGTGTTTTCAAAAAAATCTTTGGGCAGAAATCATCTTGTTGTTCAGTGGAAATTGAAGAAATCGAATCAGAAGAGGAGAAATCTTCAGAATCCCAAAGGGTTATGCCGAATTGCAGTTGCGGCGGTTATTGTCCTGTCCCGAATAATGATGAGAAGGATAAAGATAAAGAGTAGTGAAACTGATCCGACAGGCAACCTCGACCCCAAGCTATCAACTGAGATTTTACTAATTCTTGAAAAACTCAACAAAGATGAGGGGCGAACTGTAATTATGGTGACGCATAGTCCGGAGGCTTCAAAATTCGGCTCTTGTAATCTAAACATTGAGCACGGCAAAATTCTAATTTAAACAAAAGGAAATAAAATATGTCACATCTAAACGACGACGAGATTCGCGACAGCGTGAGAGAGTATTACGCCAAAATCGCGGATTCTAAAGACAATTGCGGTTGCGGAAGTTCTTGCTGTTCGGACTCGCAGGGTGCCGCAGTAGATTCGACTATTCTCGGTTATTCAGAAGAAGATGTCTCGTCTTTGCCGATCGGTGCGAACATGGGGCTTGGATGTGGCAATCCGCAAGCTATTGCAAATCTGAAACCGGGCGAAACTGTTCTCGATCTTGGAAGCGGCGGCGGCTTCGATTGCTTTCTAGCTTCCCGACAGGTCGGTGCTGAAGGGAAAGTTATCGGCGTGGACATGACTCCCGAGATGATATCTAAAGCCAGAAATTGCGCTAAAGTGGACGGCTTTAGAAATGTCGAATTTCGACTCGGCGAAATCGAAAATCTCCCAGTCGCCGATAATTCGGTCGATGTCGTTATCTCGAATTGCGTTGTAAATCTCTCTCCCGATAAATCGCGGGTTTTCGCTGAAGTCTTCCGCATCCTTCGCAAAGGCGGACGAATCGCAATCTCCGATATTGTCGCAATTAAACAGCTTTCTGAAAACTTTAGAAACAATGCCACTGCATACTGCGGTTGCGTCTCGGGCGCGGCTCTTGTGGACGATATCGAAAAGATACTCATCGAAACTGGATTTTCTGAAATTGAAGTTAAAATAAAAAATGAAAGCGGGAGAATAATTAAAGAATGGTTCCCCGATAGCGGTGCGGAAAATTACATCCGCTCAGCAACGATCGAGGCAAGAAAACCCTAAACGATCATGGCAACAAAAAAACTATCCATTTTCGAGAAATACCTTACTGCATGAGTTATGATCTGTATCGCAATAGGTATTCTGCTTGGCAGAATCGCCCCGCAGATAGCCATTAGACTCGATGCCCTTTCTATCTTCAATGTCTCCATCCCCATTGCTATCTGCCTTTTTTTCATGATGTATCCGATCATGGTGAAAATCGACTTCTCTGCTGTCGTTAAGGCCGCAAAAACACCGAAACCGGTCTTAATAACCCTTTTAATAAACTGGGCTATCAAGCCTTTCACAATGTATTTGATCGCGACCTTCTTTTTGGGCTATGTTTTCAAAGGATTTATACCCGGAACCGAGATCATCAAATCCGGGCAAGAGGTCGAGCTTTGGAGAAGCTATATATCCGGGGCTATTTTGCTCGGAATCGCTCCATGCACTGCGATGGTGCTAATGTGGAGTTATCTTGCTAAAGGCAACGATGGCTTGACTTTGGTTATGATCGCAATCAATTCTCTAACAATGCTTGTGTTATATGCACCTCTCGGTGGATTCTTGCTCGGTGTTAATTCGATGCCTATCCCGTGGCAAACCATCCTATTCTCGGTGCTGATATATGTCGCCTTGCCACTTGTCGCCGGTTACTTCTCTCGCAAATGGATAATCCATATAAAAGGTATCGATTGGTTCGAGCGTAATTTCCTTCATTGGCTAACTCCGATTAGCATAATCGCCTTGCTCGCCACTTTGATTCTGCTATTTTAGTTCAAAGGCGACATCATTTTAAAAAATCCGCTTACTATCCTATGGATAGCGATTCCGCTTTTTATCCAGACGATTGTTATATTCAGTCTTGGATACTTTTTCTTTGCAAGGATATTCAAACTATCCTACGATGAAGCCGCTCCAACGGCGATGATTGGTGCATCCAATCATTTCGAGGTTGCGATAGCAACGGCCACTATGCTGTTTGGACTGTCCTCCGGTGCGGCCATCGCGACGGTGGTGGGTGTTCTTATCGAGGTTCCTTTGATGTTGATGCTTGTGTCCGTATGCCTAAAATATCGCTCTCATCTTAAAGGATAAGTTGCAACAAGTCTATTTACTGAATACAGACTCCCCTGTCGTTTCGATACGCCTTTCGGCCTACTCAACGACCGACCCCACCCCGTAGGGGTTTGATTAATCAAACCCCTACACCATTCTACATTCTGCATTATACATTCTACATTCCTATATCGAGCACATCGCCGACGCGAATCCTAAAACCAACATTGCCTTTTTCATCGAACCTCCTTAAATAGCCTCTGCTTGATAGACCTTCGACTTATAATTCATTCAAAAACGGGGCGGAGTTCCTCCGCCCCACACACATTCTTCACATATTCTTTTTCGGTTTTTGGATTAAGGGCGTCGAGGTCTTCTTGATCGGCGCGGCTAATTCGTTCAACGCGTTCTCGATCTTGACCAAGACTCCCTGATAAACGGGGCCGAGAGGATCGCTATTGACATTGATGACTTCGCCGTTGATAACAACCGTCGTCTTGCCGGTTACATGATTAGTGACGATCACAATGTCCTTGTCCTTAATCTTGAACTTTTTTATTCCACCTGCCATTTCTCACCTCCTTTCATCATAAATTAGATTTAATAAAAAATCAATAATACCCGGTTACTTCGTTCGATTTCCTAGAGCAGTCCTTTAGATTCCTGATATTGACCTGCACCTTCGCATAGAGTTCGTCCTTGTCGCCTCCTATCGGATTATCTTCATCCAAATCATCCCGGGAGAAGGTTTCCCTCCATTCGACGATTTCTTGGCCAGAGATCGGACCTTGAGGTAATATCTTGCGTGGGAAAGTCCAGATATGATCGTCGCTTCCACCACCACCGTCACCACCCCATAGACTGCAATAGGCATTGAATTTCAAACCTGCTTTCATGTTCATTAAAGCCTGCTCAAATTTGTAATACCTGATGGTTGCATTCACGATGACCTCGAAAGTATCGGTTTCTCTTTTGTTTATCGTCAGCTTTACGTCTCCCTTTTTTGTATAAGGCATTTTTCCTCCATTCTTTTGTGTAAATATTATCGGTTTTCTTCGAATATTTGCTTTTTAAGGCCCCATTTCTCACCTCCCTTCGTTAAGCTAAAGTTTTTTTTAACCGAAAAGCGTCCCCGCACCTCAATTCCCCATCACCCTCGATCAAATCGAGCACATCGCCGGCCCGGCGAAATCGCCCTCGATGCCGTCCTTCACGCCGCAGGCCCAGTAATAGTAGTCGTTCCCCGCCTCGATGTCCGTGTCGGCATATTGCGGATCGCCGATACCGGTCTCATAGACCACCGCCGGACGCTCCGGCGCGGGGTCGCCATTCGGCACAACCGCGCGGTAGAGGCTGATACTGTCCGAGCCGCCGGGGATGCCGTAAAACACCCGCATAAACTCGCTCGGCTCGCTCATCAGCTCGACCCCAAGCATCGTCGGCGCGCTGGGCCACTCGCCCGCAGGCGGCTCGCCCTCGACCTCATGATCGAGCATGACCGACCAATCGCCGAAACCGTTGGCGTTGCGCGCGCGGACACGATACTGCCGCAGTCCCGCGGGCGGCTCGTAATCGAACCCGGCCTCCGCGCCGGAATACAGCTCCTCCCAGCTCCCGCCGCCATCGACCGAGAAGGCCAGCTGGTAGCTCGTCGCCCCCTCGACCGGCATCCATATGAACTTGAGCATCGGTTCGAGCCATTTCAAATCGAACCCCACCGGCGCAAGCGGCACTTCCCCGCCGCCGGACGATTCGCCGGTCTGAGGCGCGAAACCGAGCTGAACCAGATTCGGCTCTGACCTCGCCCACGTCATCAGAACCCACGAATACAGCACCCGAAGCTTCTCCGAGTCGATAGCGAAAAGCTCCTCCTGCGCATCGACGGCCTTCCTTGCCTCCGGTTTTTCCTTGAGAAGCAAGTTGGCAAAGGCGTTCGTGGAATCCTGCCAGTAGTTAACCAGCTTGTTGATGAACGCCTCGGGGAGGACATCCGGGTCGCCCGCGGCAACCATGTCGTAATGGCCGTCGATGAAGGCGCGAACCGTCTTAATGCGATCTTCCCGCCCGTCCGGGAACCTGCCAGTTGCCCTGTAAGCCTTGAGTTTGACATCATCGATGCCGTAAGTGTCCAATAACAAGGCTTTGCACTTCGCGTAATACTTGAATGTCAAGGCGTCCGCATAATGCATGGCGTCGTAGGCGGCGCTTTCCTCCGCCAACTCCTTTTGCGATTTTGCCAGAGCCGCCATCCACGAGTCGTAGGCCTCCAGCGCCCAGTTGACGAGATGGTCGGGAATCGAGAGGACATCCTTCCACGCCATGATGTAGGTCTTCAGCGCGAGGAGCCTCGCCGTGCGCATCGCAAGCAAATCCATCGTAACATTGTTGTGAAGAAAAATCAGCATAGTCCCTCCTTCGGGAATGGGTTAGATAACTGTTATTTCTTTGGCTTTCTTTTTAGGTTACATTTTTTAATCTTGCAGTTTTCACATTCGGCCAACATATAATTGAGTTCATGATTTACGGGAGGCTTATTGAAAGTGCATCTGAAGCTACACATGTTCAAAAACATGAACCACGCAAGTTCAAGCCACTTGAATGACAAATCAGAAGCTCCAAGCACATTATCATAATCCGGTAGTTTTCCTTGGTGAAACAGCATATTCCTATATTCGCTTAATTTTGAAATCTCAAAATATTCTGTGAAAACCTTTTTATTAACTACCTGAGATTTATTAAGCGCATTTAACGATTGAAATATTTTGCTTTGAAGGTTTATCCCAGATTCGATTTGTTTTTGATTTGAAAGCGCCGCATCTAAAACATATCCAGTATGGATAGTCTCTAAAGCAAGGATTATATTTATAAGACGCCGTTCAATATGTCCTTGGTTAGAGGCTATCAATGATTCAGCGAAATGAGTTAAGTTCCAATCGTTTCTTTTTTCGTGAACAAGCTTTGCGGCTTTCGAGAAGAATGATAAAACATAAAGCTCTGGGGTATATAATCTATGCCACATTCTAAAATGGTTAATAGCAGGTATTCCAGAAGACTGATGGAACAACATAAATCCTTCTTCCGAATTTGGAAGGATGAATTTGACGATCGGTGTTCTAATCCTATTTGATGAAGCAATCTCGAACAGGATATCGATTGAAAATAGAACATCGCGTAACTCTTCGAGTGTAGTTTCTCCTGTAGCCTTTGCGATTGCTACATTTGTGATTTTCCCTTCTTTAGACTCCATCGCTGTTTTCCAAATATCTTCCTTAGTTTGTTTAAATTTAAAATAAAGCGTTCCTATCCTAAACCTTGGCGCTGACCAAAAGTCATTTATTAGCAAATTCGTAAAACAAATCTGAAAAACAGTTCCTTTTGGAAAATTCTTCGGTGGGTTCGCTCCGCACCAAGTATAATCAAAAGGCCTAAAATCTACAGAAATTGAACCGTGTATATTCGAGGTAATTGGATCCCCTCTTTCGCACCCAATTTCTTTGCCTTCAATATAATAGCGACTATTATCAGGAAGATTAATAATTAACCCTTGCTTTTCATATGCTTCAGCAAGAGGAAGACTTATTTCCACTCTATCTGAATCGTCGTATATTATTTGCATTTCTCCGCTATATTTTATTTCTTGTCCTTCTCGGATGATTTCTCCAAAGAACCTTTTGTTTGTTAATTCGTTCTTTAACTCATCAACCGTTGGGAACTCAGCGTTATATTTTTCTTTAGACACAAATCTCATTTATTTAACTCCTATCTCAGCAGAGCTGTTTTCGCGGGCGTGTTAATTTCATTCAAAACATTCTCCGGCGGTTGGCTTCCTCGACACGGTCTGTTCGTTCTTCCGGCCATTCTGCCCATCCTTCGAGGCGATCTGCCGCTCGTCGAGGGCGGTCTGCCCGTCCTTCCAGCCAATCTCTTGCTCATTCTACTCAATCTGTTCGTCATTGGTGCCGATCCACTGCTCATTATGGTCGATCTGTTGCTCATTCTACCCAATCTGTTCAGTATTGAAGGCGATCTGCGGCTCATCGAGGTCAATCTGCAAAACAGATCGAGTCCAATGAGGCACAGAACGCCTCGCAAGAGCCACCGATCGCCCCCCGCGCCCGCCAATCCGCCCCGTGCGTGGCAAAACAAGCGACCGGCTATTGGCAAATCCCCTCGGACGTGCCCCATTCCGCCCTCTGCAAAGCGAAAAAGGCGTTCAACCCCGCAAAGATCGGCCACGGCGACCGGCCAATCGCCCCGCGCAACCCAAATTTCGTTCAAAGAACAGCGATTTTGGTGCGCGCCTCGGGGCGTGGCGAGGTTTATTTTCTCTGTGTTAGCTGTTTTCATATGGCACCCAAAAAATCAAATGGAACACGGGAGGGGTAATTTCGGCTCCGCACATCGACCGAATGCCGGTAGCCGAAGCCATTTCCCCGTCCTGAAGAACCGTTAGTCTATGTCGAGGCCGAGAAGGATAAATTCGCATCCCGCCTTGAAGGACTGTAGAGAATCGATTTCATCTATGTAAAGATCGATCCTGTCGATAAATTCGTCTATCGGGTTGAAATATAACGCGCTTCTGTAATCGATGCTTCCGCCGCCCACTTCGGGATAATATCCATACAGATTCCAGTTCACGCTAAAAACGCTGTCGCTCTGGCAATATGGGATGATTGTCGCATTAAAAACGAAATAGTGATTGAACCACGAACTAACTCCAATGAAGTCGCGTCTTGAGGCAAACTGAAAGTAACTCGAGTCGCTATCGTTGTTAAACCTCATGTTGATAGTAGTTGCGTAAAATGTCGATCCTTCACCGGAATCCGGCGTGAAACTTCCGGTGGCTTGGATTTCCATCAACTCCCATTTATCTCTTACTATACCGTCGAATGTGATTATGTTTGTGTCGGTGGCGAGGGTGATTACATCGATTATCTGCCACGCGCCGTCCTCGCCGTCTTCCCCCGGCGGTCCGGCAGGCCCCTCGCACGCGATAAAAAGGGCTATTGTGAGACATGAATAAAATATAACTCTTTTCATTTACATTCTCCTTTGCCCTATCGGGCGGTTTGGTTGCGGTTTGGTTTCATTGGTAATCTCCCCGAGTTTTCGGCTTGCTATGTTTTGCCTCGAAATAAAGGTAAAACGCCTTCTCCTCGGTGTCAAGAGTTAATTGTGATCCAGCCATGGTTTTTCTCCGGTTTGAATTCGTTGGTCAGGGCGATCTCGCCGTGCGGGCCGCGGAAGATGGTTTGTGTTTGTGCGTGAATACACACTCCGTCGCCCTCGGCGCCACCCCTCTTTTTAGAGGGGAATTTGCGCATTCCTCTCGCGGCGGTGCGGACGAGGGGGGCGGAGAGGTTGGTGCGTAGGGGCGTTTCGATACGGCCCTCCGGCCTACTCAACGACCGATCGTCGTCGTTCGGTTCATCGGGCGTTTCGGCTTCGCTCAACGACCGGTCGTTGTCGTTCGGTTCGTCGTCGTTTTGGTTCCCGAGCGGAGTCGAGGGGGGCGGGTCCATGAGGATAACCTTCGTTACCGGTTCGCCCAGCGCGGTGCCGACGACCACGCGATGTTTTATCGGCGATTGCGCATCGAGGGCGAAGGCCTGATATTTGCCGTCCTTGAGCGACTGCGTGAGCGCGCTCGCAGTGCCGGTGGTGCCTTTCGCCTCGAAGATGCCCAGCGAGCCGTCGGGGAAGGTGCACACGAAGTCGGGACATTTGGAGCCGGTGGGCACGACGAGGCCGGCTTTGACCATCGCGGAGGCATCGGCCCAGGTTTCGCAGTGGAAGATCTCCTCCATCGCCCAGGCGGTAAAGCCCATGCCGAACTCGTCCGCGGCGACGCCTTTTTTGTGCGGGTCTTCGATGTCGAGCGCGAGGGCGAGTTTTTCGTCGGCGCCGAAGGCGAAGCCGTATTTCCAGAAGGGATACAGCGAGACGGTGGCGAAGGGGTCATCGGAGAGGTTCGCCTCGCCGATTGTTCGGCAGAGGTGCATGGGGAGGAGGTTCCAGTTCATCTGCCCGCCGATGTTCGGGAATTTGCGGAACTCGACCGAGACCTTCTTGCCGAGCTGGAGGTTAGCGAACATGGCCTCGAAGAGCGGGAATTCGGCCTCGTCGAGGTTGACGATTACGGTGTTGTTTTCGATGGTTATGTGCATGGTGTTGCCTTGCTAAACTTTAATGGGCGATTATTTGTTATCCTCTCACAATTAGATAAATTGAAAGCAATATCAATAAAACGAGAACATATCTGTCGAAATTGATTTGCGATAGGCGGCGGATAAGCCTGTTTGCGAGCCAGCTACCCGCGATCATAGCGAGCCCGAGGATCAGTCCTAGCGTCCAGAATTGGTTATCAAGAGTCAAGGAATTGCCGTAAATGATAGTTTTCGTTGCGTGCATCGCGACTGCAGTAGTTGCCTCGCTTGCGATGTAAGCCACCGGCGGAAGTCCGAGGGAAAGGAATACCGCCGCGCCTAATGTGCCTGCGCTTCCAACAAGGCCTGAAATAAATCCAGTAATAGCTCCGCCGGTGAAGAGTAATCTGTTCGATGGCTTTAATTTCAGAATTTTGAAGAACTTCAGAACGGCAAACACAAGCACCGCGACGCCTATCACTCTTGTAATAATCCCTCCCGGGACTTTTAGAAAAGATATTGCGCCAATTACACAACATGGTATCGCTCCGATTAGAAAAGCGCCCACAGATTTCCAGTCTATCTGCCGAAAACCGAAGCCTGCGCGTGAGAGGTTGCCGATCATTTGCGCGACGGTAAGAAGCGGAACGGCCTCTTGCGGCCCGACCACCGCGACAAGTAGCGGGAGGATTAGTAGCGCGCCTCCAAAGCCAGCCGAACCGGAGATTATGGCGGCAATGAATGCTACCAGTATTAAAATGGCGTATTGCATAACGGATTCCCTGGTTTAGATACTATGCTCGGTAATTGATAGTTTTCGATGGTTATGTGCATGGGGATAGGCTCCAGTGTTTTTAAAAGATTCCTCCGCGCGCGTCTTGAAATTCGATCAGTGGGATTATCCCCGCCATGTAGCCGAGGAAGCTGTCGTATGCCAGTTTCCATTCGAGAATGCCGGAATAGCCCTCGATTTCCACGACAGCGCCGGGAATTTTATCCACTTTGTAATGCCATATCTGAACGCTGTTATCTTGAATATCCCTTTGCTTTATCTTCTCGTGATTACGAATTCTCTCCACCAATTCCTTATCGACGATGACTGTTGCAGTGTTCGAGCTGATAACCTTGAATTTTTCCTCGACATCGGGGAATTTCAGGTTTCGTTCGGCTTTCGCGATTTCGTTTTCGTGCGCGCCGGATTGGTTTTTCATACGGATTTCCGTTTGGATTGCCTCGGTGCAATATTCGGGGCTCACCATGCCTTTCTCGAAAAAGCTCTCCAGAATCATCGATGAGGTGTCGAAGAGCGGGTGTTTCTTGAGGAAATTGTCGAAGCGAAGCGTAAAATCCCAGACCTCTGCGGAGGGGAATTCGTTGCCGCGGTTGACTCGACCGGCGATCTGCAGGATGCTGTTGAGACTGCATCTTTCGCGGAACCCGGTGCGGAAGGAGAAATCGACGCCAGCTTCGACACATGAGGTCGCGACGAGTGTCCAATCGACATCCGATTCAACCTTGTTGAGGCGCGCTTTGATTTTTTCAAGAGTCGCTTCTCTGTCCTTCGGGGAAAGCGCGGTCGAGAGGTGTTCGACGCTATTTTGACCAGACTTTTTAGAAAGTGCTCTGGCAATAACCGCCGCCGATTGCACTGTATTGACGATTAGAAGCCTCGGGCCGGGGAATTGCGATGACCATTCGATTACTTCATCGAGGCCCATCGGATTGGGTTCGGTTTTGAAATCTATGCGATGTCCTTCGAGTGAGACGGCTTTTTCGCGCGTTTTGTCTTCGATAAGGTCGGGTAGCTTAGTCTCTTTGCCCTCTCCGGCAATTTCCTCTATTTCCCAGAATTTCGACAACGAGCCGGAGCCGAGGACTATGTGACATCCCCAGTTTTCCGTGAGT
The DNA here is from genome assembly GCA_964459995.1 of uncultured bacterium. GTDB lineage: Bacteria > UBP14 > UBA6098 > UBA6098 > UBA6098 > CAZSHG01. The sequence goes on from CAYWOR010000024.1 coordinate 15,259, forward strand.
TCTTTGAGCCAAAGCCACGCCTGCGGCCAAAGTTCGGGCGGAAGCGCCGCGTGGGCTTCATCTATGAAAATCGCGGAACCGGCGAGGTTGTGGATTTTTCGGAGAGCACTTGTTCGATTGCTCGCGAGGGTCTCGAAGAACTGCACCGCCGTCGTTACAACAACTGGCGCGTGCCAGAGGAAGGCATATTGCCTCGCCATGATGGATTCCGGTTCGTCGCCATCGCCGAAATCCGCGCGGTGGTGGTGCGCCGCGACGATGTCGTTCGCGTCCTCATCGCTTTTTACCAATGACTCGCGATATCTTTTCACCGATTGGTCGATTATGTTCGTGAAGGGCAGGACGACGAAGATTCGGCGAAGGCCTTTTTCTTCGGCGGCTTTCAGCAGATGCGCCATAACAGCAGTTGTTTTGCCCGTTCCGACCGGGCTATCGCAGGCGAACATCGGACTACTCGGTTCCGCGTTTCGACATGAGTCGTAGGTTTCGACTCGAATCTCGGTGCGTTCGTCCGATTTTCCCTTCGCAAGGCCGGAAACATAGTTATCGAGAAGTTTAAGTCTTTTCGAGGGTTCGAGGCGAATTCCCGGTTTGACTTCGACTCGACTGCAATGTCGCGCCGTATCGCTATGGTCTGCATCGACGAGGCATGAGAGGGCGAAGCGGAAGAAGAGAGGACTCGGTTTTTTCGGGGGATTAGCTTCTATCCCGCGCTGACCGATGATTTCAAAATGTTCTTGAAGATAGTCCTGAAGTTTGGAATCGGTATGCTTCCAGACCTCTTTGTTCCTTTCCCTGAAACAGGAATCCTTTGTTGATGCGTTTTCATCGGGGAAATCGGGCAAACCCTTGTGGTGGCTGAGCGTGAGTATGGTTGAAATCCCCTGTCGCAAGCTCTTTAGATATGCGGCACCGGCGTCCCAATGAGCGATAGGGAGATGGTCGCATTTCTTCCTACCGGATAGGACATCCTGATTTTTTTCGTCGAGCTTGCCGAGGTCGTGGAACTCCGCCGCGAGGCGAACGGCTTCGATAAGCCGTTCGCCTTCGTCGGACATATATTCCGCCACACCTCGCGCATTTTCCTCCGCTAGCCTTGCGACATTCTCGACATGCTCGCGGTAGGTTTGCGTTCCAACTCCGAATTCGGGTCTTGCGCTATGTGCGAGTGGCTCGTTCATTTCACTTGCCTGCCATGAGGTCTTTGACACTTCCGATTTTGTCTTTTATCTCTTTTGGCAGATCTTTAGGTGCCTCGTAATCGTCCCATGTGGTCGAGGGTTCGCTTCTATCGCCCTTCTTTTTAGGGGTGAGGGCGTCGATAATCTCGAAATCGTTGCACGAGCCGAGGGCGTCTTTGTGTTCAACGAACCACGCGTGGCGGACATTGACCTGCGGGCGGATGTAGGACGGATTGTGCGGATAGGCATAGGGAATCAAAGCCAACATTAGGTCGATGTCCTTCTGCGTGCAACCGGATTTCACCGCCGCAGTCGGGTTGATGAAGAAGGGCATACAATAAACGCCGTGCTGAACGATTCTGAAGGCGAGGGGAGCCATGCCGCGGTCTTTATTGCCTTCTACTCCGGCTTTGTTCGTTGTCGTTTGTCGGTCTATTTCGATAGGAGAAATCGATACGCCGAGGCCAAATTGAACGACGCCTGTTTTGATCGAAGACTGCCGACCTTCTTGGCCTTCTTTCTTACTGCTTTCGAGGAAAGTATTCCCAAAGAGACGTCCATCCCAGTATTTACCTGTGAATTTGTCATCTACGATTTCTTTCTCGATTTCATCTCGATTTCTTCCACGGCTCTCAAGGATTGCGAACTCTTCCTCGTTTAAGCTCAGCTTTTTTGCGATTTCCTGCCAAACCGGCCCGTCTTTGGCCTCGACAAGATCGCGGAGCTTGCGTTTGAACGAGACTGGGGAGATCATCCCACGTTCGTCGTGTCTCTGGCGCGGATCGCTTTCGCGGTCGGGGTCGCCGTTGGGGTTGGAATTTACAACTTCGATGACCAAAAGGCCGGTTCCTCTTTTAATGTCTGTCATTTCGATACCTCCTGATTAGTTCGTTTTGTTTTCGTTAGTGTTTTCGTCCTGATCGACCTCTTTCGGCTCTCGTGCGAGGTAGCCGAGGAGTAGTTGCGCCTTTTCGGCGTCGCGCATTCTCTCCGGCCATTCGGTCTCGGAAAGTTCGTTCGTGATTTCGCCCATTCTCTTGAGAGTCCATCTCGATAATCCGGTGCCTCTCGTTGTTGCCCAGCCTTGATAGACCGGAAGCCTGTCGCTGAGTTGCGACATAGCCCTTTTGGGATCAACAAGTGCGGTTCGCATCATCGCGTTGCCGATGAGTTGGTTCGGGATTCCTCCCTGTCCTTTTTCGTCTCCGCGAACATTCTTGCAATATTCTTTGTGCAGAAGATCGACGAAGGCGAGGAAGCGCCCCATAAGAAACGGTGCGTTTTGCATGTAGTCCTCCTTGTGTATGTTTAGTTTGAAGAGAAGTAGTCCGATTATCGGCGGCAGAAGATTGACCTGATGAACCGCCTTGAAACCTTTGTCTTTGTTAGCTTTGCGAACCCAACCCTTGCCGGGAAAGCTATAGTCCTTGCTTCCTTTTTGCTTTTCGTGTGCGAAATCGAGAAGCAAGGGAGTGGAGTTTTTCATTGCAAGGTTCAGCGCCCTTTCGATGATTGGAGCCGCAAAGCTTTCGGTCTCCATGAGAAGCTTTATTCCTTCCCCGATTCCCAAGCCGTGGGTCTCTGTCATCTTCATCTCTGAACCGTCGCGAATCCATTGGCACTGAAGGCATTTGACAACCTCCGACGGAAAGGGCGTGCTGGGTTCGGCTAATAAGAACGGTATATTTGCGCATCCTTTCTCCCATTCTTCAGCGGCGTAAGGCAAGCGGCTAAGCTCGTATCGTTCACTGAAGAGGACTTTAGTTCGAAAACCGTCGGGTTTGACTAAGATGAAAATATTCATCTTAGCATCGGGAACTTCTTTGACAATCCCATGAACCAAAGGGATTACCCTTGCCGCTTTTGCCTCGAAGTTGACGCCATCAGGATCGGTTTCATCATCTTCCGGCGCGAAAATGTCTGCCGATTCGGGAATGTTTTTCGACAACTCCGATGGATAGGCGAAGAGAAGTCCTCTACCGTATCCCGATATTCCAGTTATGTTTGCCCAAGTCTTGCCCTTGCGGTTCTCGTCGCCGAGCCATTCGAGAGCGGCTTTAAAATCTTCGCGAACTACAAGACCGACTGGAAAACTCTCGGAGCCGATCTTATCATATCTATACTGACATTTGTGCTCCTCAAACATTGCTCTTAGCTTAACTTTACCGAGAATCGGTAATTGTATCTCCGGCAGTTTGTCTTTGGCTTTTTCGTAATCAATAGGTTTATTGAAAGCATCGAAGGCGCTGGGATTCCAATCGCTTTTATCGGCTTCGCATAGTCTTGAGTTAATCCACTTGAGTGTTTTCCAATGGTTCACAGGATATTCAAATTTCCCTTCTGGTTCTAAAACTAAAGAGCTTTTACTCGATAGTAATCCAGCCCAAATTTTTACATTGCCGGGTTCATTTCGAATCTTTTCGAAAGCCAGCTCCATAAGCTGTTTTGAGAACTCTCCAGTTTTTATTTTAGAGACTCTTGCAAACAACTCGGATAGCGCTTGATATTCGGGGTGTATTTCACCGAGGATTTCTTCGAGTTCGGATGGAATCCTATTGATACAACCTTCGATTGTTTTCTCTTCGGTATCAGCGCCAGCTGGGGTTTTTCTGACGGAGGAATACTGATTCAAGAAGCTGACCATTTCTTCGGGGTCAATATTCTTTTTATTAGTCAGTTTGGAAAATTCTTTACTGACTTCGACTTGAATCACAAATTCAAAGTTAAACACAGGGAACGAGGCTTGATTGTTACCAAATTTTCTCATATTTTTTATCTCATCCCTCTGCACCTGTTGAATAGCCTTTAAAACCCCGTCTTCACCGACATATACTTTGAAAGTTTGCGTATTTGGCAGTTCTTTCAAATCTTTATGCCAGGACTGCATGGATATGCCCGCATCTTCCATGCTCTCGCTTAGGCTTTTCAGTTCATTCAGCATAATTCATCACCCCCCTTTCGATTTTGATATTTTGGATATAAACCGGATCGTATTCCGAGTTCTTGCCGTGCGGGAAACAGGTCTTTAGCATGCTGGGTATGGTCAGATTGACATCCTCGCATACTCTCGTTTCGTCGCGGAACGGGCCGACATAGTCCGGCACGAACTCTTTCCAGCCGAGGCAAGGCATCTCGAACATCTTGCCTTGCCGGAGCCGCCTTTTGAATCTCGCCGCGTAGGCATGCGCGCCATTGGTTGTGATTATCTCTCCTTTCTCATCACGAAAAGGCTTCTCGTGGTCGCATACGACATCGGCATAAAGCCGGTAGCAGACATCGACCAAGATAGTCGCGAGCAATTGGTAGCTGTTGCCCTTTTGCACGCTCTGGGTTTTCCGCAACGGTCCGCCATAGTTGGTTGTGTAGGGCTGAAGAAAGATAGGCTTACAAACTTCGACCTTCGTCGGCACTATCTCCGCCGCCTTGTCCCAAAGGATAGACTCGAATATCCCTTTGACCGCACCGAATGTAGGCGCAGGATAGCTCACTGGAGCGTCTCCGGTATCTGGTCGCGTCCACATCGCGGCTGGTCCCGAGATTTCAAGCCGCACTTCGTGTTCCTTCATTGTTCCTCCTTGGTTATATGATTAACATTACTACTAATGATCAATGTCATTTTGCAATTTACGAATGTAATTCTCTCTGTCAAGTCCTTTTTTTTTAGAAAAATGCCCTAAGAAGAGGTCACTTCTTAGGGCAATTTTAGCCATGCAATAAACATGACTACTTTTCAATCCACGCGCCTGCGAAAGGCGCGATGGTTTGAAGATACTGGTATAAACGAAAAAGTCCAGTTCTAAATATCTCAACCGCGCCACTGCGCTGGCGAGCTTTGCGAAGCGTTCGTCGAATGAAAAAAAGCTCTTGGCGAGCTTCATGACTCCTTCGAGATGTTCTTCGACAGACTGGCCATCGGAAAGATTACCATTCTTGCAACGTGCGTAATATAGGGGTTGTTCAGGCATATCTGCTCCTCCAAATAATGGTTTGCGGCATTCTGAGAATAAATTCCCGCGTGCCACTTGGCAAAAATCTTCTTCTAATATAAGTGAATTACGAGAAACGACAAGCAGAAAAAAACAATACTGTGAATAATATATTGATAAATACCTTAAAAATTAACGACACTTACGCATGGAATTGCCTAAAATAATCAATTAGGCATATGATAGCTAAAATCAAAATCTTGACATCCGCGAATATCTTTCGTATCCTCAATAAAAATGAGGTTCGATATGGACGATAAAAAAGAATATGTTTTAGTTACTGACATCGGAAGCACCACAACAAAAGGACTTCTGCTCGAAAAGAGCGGGGGAGGGCTGTGTATCGCTGAGCAATTCGATACACCCACCACTGTCGAAAAGCCGCACGAGGACGTCCAAGAGGGGCTAACCAATCTTATTCGCGAGTTCGAGAAGCGCACAGCAAGCGATTTCGGATACAAAGGCAACTCTATAGCCATTGAATACCTCACAACAAGTTCTGCAGGCGGAGGGCTTCAGATTCTTGTTTTCGGGCTTTCTTCGGTCGAGACCGGCACTATCGCCGAGATGACTGCCTATGGCGCGGGAGGTATCGTTCTCAAAACCTTCACCGTGGACGATAAGATAAGTCCGGTCAGCAAGATGCGTCTTATGCAGGAACTTCACCCCGATATGATCCTCATGGCGGGTGGTATCGACGGCGGAGCGATCGCGCCCATTGTCGAGCTTGCAGAAATTCTCAGCCTCGCGAAACCAACACCGAAATTCCGGCAGGGCGAAAAAATTCCATTAGTCTTTTGCGGAAATGTCGAGGCACGCGAATTTGTTGCAGACATTCTCGACGACAATTTCGAGGTGCATATCGTCGATAATGTCCGTCCCGACATGGAAACGCTTGTAACCGAACCCGCAAAACGCGAGATACACAAGCTGTTTATGGAAAATGTGATGGAGCGCGCCCCCGGATATTCCGGACTCAAAGAAATTGTATCCGCGGATATTCTCCCGACCCCCGCCGGTGTGGAGAAGATACTCCTACGATATGCCGAAAAGCGCGGCGATAACATCGCAATGGTCGATATCGGCGGAGCGACAACCGATATTTTCACTGTCCTAAAGGGCATACATAATCGAACAGTCGCGGCGAATATCGGAATGAGCTATTCTCTATCGAATATTCTTGCTGACACCGGAATAAATCCCATAATGTCCCACCTCGAAGGTATCGACGAGAATAGTGTTCGCGATTATATAGCGAATAAAACTTTAAATCCAACATATGTCCCCAATTCATTTGTCGAGAAAAATATTGAACATGCCTGCGCAACCGAAGGTATCAGAATCGCATGGGAAATGCATCGGGCGATGAACTTCAAAGCCGCGAAGGTTGGATTTCTCGATAGAAGAAAGAAATGGCTCAAAGACGCAAACCCATGGGAAGAAGTTCTCTTTCTCAATCGAAAAGAAGAATTCTTCCAATTGTCCGAGATATCCCTTATTATCGGCGCAGGGGGAGTAATTTCTCATATGCCCGCGCAACGTGCGCTCACTCTTCTCGCGGAAGCCTTCAAACCCTCTGGAATTACCGAGATCGCGGTGGACAAATTCTTCAAATCCCCACATCTCGGCGTTCTCTCAACTGTCAATCAAGAGGAGGCGGTCAGACTTTTCGAGCGTGAGTGTCTCGAATTCATAGGCCATGTTATCGCTCCGATGGGCAAATGCAAAGGTAAAATCGCGCTGAGAGTCGAAAACCTGCGCAACAACGAGTTGTTCGAAATCCCCTACGGCCAAACTCTGGTTCTGAACTCCGGAGGTGATTTTCGTATCACCTGCGGCAAAGGGCTGTTTCTCGACAAGGATAAAAACTCGCACGAAATCCGCACAGAAAAACCCATCGTGTTCGATTGCCGTGGAAGGGGGAATCATTTTATCGAAGGCTCGATCGAAAAGGCAACAATCGACGAAGTTTTACCAAAGATGCGCTTTCCCGAAAGATCTCCCGAATCTGGCGAGTTCGAAATCGCACGGAAACTTCCCTACAGCGGCGATATCCTCGTCAAAACCGGCGACGAAGTTGTCCCCGAAGACATTGTCGCCGAAAACCGCTTCGGCCCGCCAAGGCTATACATCATCGATATTAACAGAATACTCGGTTACGAAGACCGGCTCACACGCGATGAATTCTCCGAGGGCCTTCTCGTTTCCGAAGGCGACAGCATCAAAATCGGCCAAAATATTTTCCAGTCGCACCGAGGGATTCTCGGCTCGAAAATCAACACCCACTCGCCGGTGCGCGGCAAAATCACCAAAATTGAGGATTCCGGAATAATCATTCTCCGCGAAATTCAGGATTACGACGGCAAACCCAAACATATCAACATCGCGAAAGAACTCGAAATCAAGCCCAAACATGTCCCCGGCTATTTTAAATTCAAGGTCGGCGATTTCGTCGAGGCCGGAAGAATCCTCGCCTCGGATGTCAAACATGGCCGTCTCGCGCAATCACCGGCAACAGGAACAATCAAAAATATCGACACCGAGACAGGCATCGTCACGATTCAATACGACGTTTCGCCGACACCGCTCTACGCCTTCGCACGAGGAACTATCTCCGATGTCCGGCCGAATTTCGAGGTGAAAATCCGCGCGAAAGGAATACAACTTTTCGGATGTGTTGGCTTCGGGGGCGAGTCCAGCGGAGAGTTAGCGGTAATCGAGTGGTGTGGCGACACAATCCCTAACCCCAAACGCAAAATCGTCGCGTGTATGTCGCAGATCGACTCGCAATTCCTTCGCAAATGCGCCGAGATAGGCGTTACAGGCGTCATCGCGCCTTCGATTGCGAACGCCGAATGGGTGACCTTCCACGGACGCGAAATGGGCGTCGCAGTTACAGGCGACGAGAAAATCCCCTTCCCCGTAATAATCACAGAGGGTTTCGGCGATTATTCCATCTCGGGAACCTATCGCGAAGTTCTATCGAGAAATGTCGGCAAAACAGCGAGCCTTTCCGGGCGAACACAAATCCGTGCAGGCGTCATTCGGCCTTTAGCGCTGATTTATGATTAATTTTCACGACTGAGCAGGGGAGACGACCTCTTTCGGGGCGGGAAAATATCGATGCGTCTCCCCATTTACCCGCTACATCTTTCAATCTATCGTCTTCGATGAATCATCTATGCAAATCAATTAGTCATATTTGCAATAGTCTGCATCATATCTTCAATTAACTATAACAAAGATGCAACTACATCTACCATTTACTTAATGCAATAGCATTTTGATGAAATGAGATGATACAAAGATTCAACTCAATAGAATAAAGACTCAACACATGAAAGCATTGATTGCATCAATATTATATTGCATTGCATCAAGATACCTATGTAATGCATCAATATTATGTTGCATTACATCAATCATCTAATACTTTGCATCAAATTAATATTGTTTAGCATCAATATAAATCTGCACTGCATCTAGATATTATTGTATTGCATCAAATTATTATTATTTTGCATCGATATACTACTGCATTGCATCGATAATCTATTGCATTGCATCGATGTTGCATCACAGAGGGTAGAAGCTGAAGGTTTTCCTATCGATGGGTCACGGTCGAGGAGTTTTTTGTGTCTCGTTGCGGATTTTTTCGAGTGCAGGGTTGTTTTCGAGGGGGTCGTCGAAGGGAAGGCGTCGTTTGCGGGTTTCGGGGTCATAATCGGTCGGCAGATTCGCGATTCGGCGGACAGCGAGCCTGCATTGGAAAACGCCGAGGATTTTATCCAAACCCTCGATCGAGCCTTTGGTTCGGCCCTTCAGGATGCGCGTGATTGTGGCGTTCGAGACACCGGCGCGTCTCGCGAGGTCGGCCTTGGTCATGTTGGTCTCCTCCATGAGACACTTGATAAATGTAGCGATTTCGTTCATTTTAGCCTCCAATTATTTGAGATACACGATCCGTTTCGTCGCCGTCTTCTCCGTAGGGTCGAGGTCTCCTCGCCCGCCGACACGCGCTCTGACGAGATAGACGCCACTGCCGAGGGAGGGGTCGGGTTGCCAGATGAATTCGCAATTATTAATAGACACGGCGTCTCGCCGTGTGTCGA
>CAYWOR010000025.1:0-23357 GCA_964459995.1 uncultured bacterium
CAACCTCGAGGTCTTCCCAAATATTCACATATTCACGGAAATAGGTAGTATCCTTAACTACGATAGACGTTCCGTTCCATGATTCGATCGAGTCGAGGACAATCTCCGTAACGACCAAAGTCGTATCGACGAAAAGCGAGCCGGCGACTGTGCCGTATATCTTATCGACCCAAAGGGCGTGGCCGGGGTTGATAACAACCGTGCTGTCGAACATCGCAGGCCCGAAAACGTAAAGTGTGTCGTCGCCGATGACTACAGTCGAGTCGAAGTTCGCAGGGCCGTCAACATAGAGGCTTTCGAGAACATCGACATCGGTGGCGAGAAGATAAAACGCCGTAATGCTGTCCGCGACAATCACATTCGCGAATATCGTATCGTCGTTGAAGAGGTTATCGTGGAAATAGGCGTCGAGATCGACCTCGAGTTCGCTCTGAAGATAAGTGTTGCCGACAACTTCGAGGCTGTCGCCTATCCAGACATCCTGATTAAAGATGCCGTCGCCGTCAACCTCGAGGTCTTCCCAAATATTCACATATTCACGGAAATAGGTAGTATCCTTAACTACGATAGACGTTCCGTTCCATGATTCGATCGAGTCGAGGACAATCTCCGTAACGACCAAAGTCGTATCGACGAACAGCGAGCCGGCGACTGTGCCGTAAATTTTATCGACCCAAAGGGCGTGGCCGGGGTTGATAACAACCGTGCTGTCGAACATTGCAGGCCCGAAAACGTAAAGCGTATCGTCGCCGATAACTACGGTGGAGTCGAAGTTCGCAGGGCCGTCAACATAGAGGCTTTCGAGAACATCGACATCCGTCGCGAGAAGATAAAACGCCGTAATGCTATCCGCGACAATCACATTCGCGAATATCGTATCGTCGTTGAAGAGGTTATCGTGGAAATAGGCGTCGAGATCGACCTCGAGTTCGCTCTGAAGATAAGTGTTGCCGACAACTACGAGGCTGTCGCCTATCCAGGCGTCATTTAGGACGATGAGGTCGTCATCGATAACACCGGAGCCATGGACTATGATATTGTCGTCGAGATGAATTGTATCGCCCACTGCCTGAATAGAATCGACGATGAGTTCTCCGTTGACATAAAGCTGAGCCATTGTCCAAATCGTATCGCTGTCGCTCGCGCTTAGTGTGCGAAGTGTATCGACCCGAATTAGAGAGCCATAGAGGAAATCCCAGAACAAATCGGAACCGTCGGAACGGAGATATTGATCATGTGCACCGAAACTTGTTCCATCATACAATCCGGAGTATAGGTAAATGTCGTTATCGACATTAACATCGCCATCGGCGAAATAACCCGCCCAGTTCACTGATCCACCCGAGGCGGCTGAATAGATGCCGTAGTTTTCGTCGCCGGCGTATGCTTCGGTATATGCGCCGTAGTTAATGCTTGCGCCGGAACCATCGTCCTCGGCGTATCCGTAAAGACCATAGTTTTCGCCATCGCCGTAAGCATCTCCGTAAACGCCGAAATTATATCCGTCGCTACCATCGACATAGCCGTAAACACCGAAGTAGTAATTACTTCCGGTGGGATAGACCTCGCCGTAAGTTCCGATGTAACCGCCTTCACCGCGGACTCCTATTCCCCAATAATCTTGGGGAACGCTCACGCCATAAACAGCCGCGCCATCTCCGGTGCCGACATAGTTATTTTGGAAATAACCAACAGCTTCTCCATAAGATTCCGGTTCGCCTTCGACATGAAGCCTCGCAAATGGCAAATCGGTTCCGATACCGACAGAATCCACAATTATGGCGTTTCCATCGACGAAGATATTGTCATCGAGCCAGATTGTGTCTCCAACAGCCTGAATGCTGTCCGCGATAAGTTCGCCGTGAATCTTCACATTCGCCATATTGACTATTGTGTCTGTAATATCGTATTGTTGGCTCCAAAGAGTGTCAACTCCGATTGCGTTAGCAGAAAGGCTATCGCCGAAGAAGAGATTGCCATCGACATAAAGGTCGCCGGTTATCCACTGGGTTCCATGGACAATCAGCGAGTCGAAGATATGGACGAAATCGCCCATAGCCGCAATCGAATCTGCCAATAACATTCCATAAACTTGGAAATTCGCCATAATCAGCATTGTATCCCCGGTGAGACTGTCCGTTGTAAAGAGTGTGTCGAAAGCTACCGGACCATTTGGGATATGAGTTGCCATCGGGAAAGCACCGTCGAATATCCAAAGCGAATCGGTGAGGTCGTCGAAATGGAACCAAGTTACACATTCGTTGAAAGGTGAAAGGTCGTGGTCACCGGCAATGTGCGTAAGCAATGTTGTTTCGTTTGTGCTGATTCTATTCCGGTTGGTCATGACTGTTCTGTCGAGATCTACGAGTGCGCCGTGAACATCGATCTGTCCAATGATAATGCCGAAATCTTCCGGTCGTGTCAGAGGAACATCGACATCTCTCTGCAAAGTTCCGCCGCCATGTCCGGTGGAATCGGCATATTTTGCATAGATTGCAGTGTCGGCGTATATCGCCCTGAATGAATAGGGAGAAGAACTGAAGGATATTCGAGGAAACATCGCATGTCCGTCGATCTCGATTTCGAGAAAATAGAACTCGTCGAAAGGCAAATCGAGCGGAGTATCGACACCGAGATAGACATCGAACAAACCCTTCGTGATCGGCACTGCCGGATGGGCTTCCGACCAAATAGGTGCCCCTGCAATCGGGGTTTCGTATAGTCTAAAAACGATAGGCAGTGTGTCGTTTACACCGGCACCACCCATATCGGTTACCTTTCCCTGATAGGACATAATCCGCGGAACACCCTCGGCGAACACGGACAAAGTGATAACCAACGCAATGATTGAACAGAGGAATAACTTCTTCATTCTGTCTCCCTTTTTGTATTTTTTCACAATTAATATCTCATTTTAGCTATCTTCTTAAATAGCTTCTATTTATCTTTGGCTTTTTGAGCAATGAGTTACTTCCAGTGGTGTAACTTAATTTATAGAATATCATAAAGCAAGAAAAAAATTCCCAAAATGAAAACAAAATTTCTCAGTGTTTTTTACTGGATGAAATAAAAAAGACCCGCAATTTTGCGAGTCTTTTCTTTTGGTAGCAACCAAAAAAGGAGAACTGTTTAGCCCAGAAGCGACAGAATTTCTCGAAGCTCTACGCGGATTTCTTTCAGCGTATCGATAGCTTCCTTCGACAAGCCATCCTTTTTGGGGGTAGGTTTGACCATAAGACGCCGTATCTTTTCTGCTTCTTGAACCGGCTGTCCGGGTTTGAATCCTTCTTTGCGAAGTGTTCTTATTTGGCGCTTTGCGCCTTCGATAGTATAGCCCTCAGTATAGAGCAGTCTCTTAATGAGCTTGACCGTTTCGATATCCTTCTTCCGATAGGCACGATTTCCTGCACGGTTCTTCTTTGGATGAAGAATCGAGAATTCGGTCTCCCAATAGCGGAGTATATGGGGTTTAAGCCCTGTCAGCTCCGCAACTTCGGTAATACTGTAATACATCTTTGTCGGTTTCATAATGGCCTCTCCATTCGATGAAACACTTTTAACATTCTTTTCAAAATCATTATCGATCTCTCACCGGTTTCAATTCTTCACCTCTAAACAGTCGTCGTATATTCTCGCGATGAGTCCAGATAATCATAATCGGCAAAATAAGGGCGAATATTATCTGTCCTTGCCCCGTTGCGTTGAATCTCTGTCCGAAAATCAGAATGCTCAGAGAATATGCCAACACAGCCGAAATCGACCCAACCGAGATGAACTTAGATATCGCAAAGGCAGTGATAAAGGCCGCAAATCCAAAAACTATCGCTATAGGAGAAATAACTGCGGCAATTCCCAAAGCAGTATTTACGCCCTTTCCGCCGCGGAATCCAATCCAAACCGGATAGCAATGTCCGATAATCGTCGTAATTCCAACGACACCTTGTAACCATTGGATTTCAGGAGCAATCACCCGAGCGATAAGCACCGCGCCGATTCCCTTACCGATGTCGAAAATGGACACAAAAATCGCCCAACCAATCCCGAACTGACGTGCGACATTCGTTGCTCCGGTGGCCCCGGAGCCTTCTTCTCGGACATCTCGACCAAATCTCAGTTTCGATACAAGCCAGCCGGTGGGAATTGAACCAAGAAGGTAAGCGCCGATAATTATCATCGCGATTTTCACTATTTGCGCTCCCGAAAAACCATCTTCAAAGGCACGCCAACAAAACCGTATTCTCGGCGAAGGATATTCGTGAGGAATCGTTTGTAGTTGTTTGGAATATATTCCGCGCCCTTGCAGAAAAATACGAATATCGGTGGATCCGCTTGTTCCTGAGTAACATAGAGAATTTTGCTTCGTTTGCCCATCACAACCGGTGGTGGAATCCTTTTAACTTCGTTTTCTATAAGGCTGTTGAGTTCGCTTGTAGGAATTCTTTTCTTTCGCTCTTCGGCAACCTCTTCGACAAGATCGAGCACCTTGGTTACACGTTTTCCGGTGAGCGCTGAAACAGTTATGAACGGAACAAAACCTAAGAAGGTGTCGGCTTCTTTGATATCGCGTTCCATATGTGCCGCGGTTTTATCGCCAGCTTCGACAAGGTCCCATTTGTTCAGCCCTATAATGAGGCCTTTATAGAATTCCATCGCCATACCCGCAATGTGTTTGTCCTGATGAGTAAATGGCTCTGAGGCATCTATGAGCAGAAGTGCGATGTCGCTGTGTTTGATGGCGGTAACCGTGCGAAGTGAGCTATAATAGTCTATTCCGGTCTGTCTTTTTTTAAAAAGCCCAGCGGTGTCTGTCAGAAGCCATCGCTTGCCTTTATACTCGAAGGGAGTATCTATAGCGTCTCGAGTCGTGCCCGGTGTCGGATCGACAACGAGTTTTTCCTCGCCGAGTAGCCTATTGACGAAACTCGATTTACCGACATTAGGCTTTCCAACGATTGCGATTCGTGTTTCGCTGTGTGGTTGTTCGCCTTTGCCGGTTGCCGGCAATTTGTCTATCATAGCCGACAACATATCAGCGACGCCTCTGCCATTGTGTGCTGAGATTGCGATCGGCTCGCCGAGGCCCAAGTTCCATGCTTCGAGGACATCGATTTCGTCCCTTTCGCGGTCAACTTTGTTAACGACAAGCATCACGGGCAGATCTTCGCGGCGAAATTTGCGTGCAATTTCAATATCTTCCGGTGTTATTATCTTTTCAATGAGCAAAATTATCAGATCAGCCTCACGAGAGGCGATTTCTGCCTGTTTGGTAATCGTCAGTTCGATACCTTCACGAGAGTCGAGAACAATCCCGCCAGTGTCGATAAGAACATATTCCCTTTCGAAAGTTTCGACAATTGCATAGTTCCTATCTCGCGTGACCCCCGGAGTGTCGTCAACGACAGCTTTTCCAGCGCCTGCGAGCCTGTTGAACAAGGTCGATTTACCTACATTAGGGCGTCCGAGAATGGCAACAACCGGCAAACCCAACGAAACCTCCGTTTAATATCAAGTCAAACAACGAGTTAGGGGCTTATTTTCTCGAATTCGATTACCCCAAGCCTCTAACCGATTAGATTATAGAGAGTAGAGTTTAATAAGTCAAGTTCTTTTTGAAGTTATTTTTCAGAAGATTTAGGTATGTTTCTATTTTTCAATATGTTACAAGATTTGTATCGTGAAAAATATTTTACGAACGACTTGAATAATCGATTATAAGTTCTTGCATATCAGAGAGATAATCAGCACCAACAGCTATTTCTCCTCGAAAGACGTTATCCACTTCTTCGATCGAAAGGCCATCGAGGAATAAGCCGTCATCATTTATGACCTTAGGCGGAATAAAGACAATATCCGAAGTCGATTTCTCGAGCGTTCTTAAAATGTCTACGCCAGTTAAGAGATTTGCGGCGGATACCATCCCACCCCAAAAATCGTTCTGCACCGCTGTGATTTTTGCCGTAACTCCTTCAATTCCAAGGTCTTGAGGGAGGATATCTTCAAAAACATTTGCGGCTCGTATGCCAGTAATGATCTCAACAGAAAGCTTTCGATTTTTTTCAAGTTTAACTTTAGGTTGTTTATTGCAACTTGTTATGTCGTCTATAAATAGGCGCATCATTCCAACGCCGTTGTCGAGTTGGGGAAAGTCGCCATAATAGTCTCCTTCAGGGATTGGAAATCCTGCGAGATAAAACAATTCATCTGCGGCTTGAAAAAAGTCCGGTCTATCCGATTTGTTTCGGAATTCATCGATTATTTCGATCGTCTTACATGCATCTGATTCGCTCACAGGGCTTATATGCGGCAATCCGTCTCGATATTTTGTCAAACCTACAGGCACAACCGCACATGAAAATGAGTTTTCTCCCAATGAATACAGGTCTCTAAGTGTTTTCTTAAGAACTTCACCATCGTTGAAACCTGGCACAAGAACAATTTGCGAATGTATCTGAATTCCGGCTTTAGTTAAACGGCTGAGGATTGGAAAGATAGGAGGTGCATCCTTTACCCGAAGCATGTCAGATCGAGTTTCCTCATTCGTGGAGTGGACGCTGAAATAGAGCGGCCCCATCCGCTGTTCGATAATTCTATCCCATTCCCATTTAGGAGTATTTGTTGCGGTTATATAATTACCATACAAGAAACTATAGCGTATATCTTCATCCTTTACATAAAGTGTTTGTCGTAATCCTTTTGGTTGTTGATCGATAAAACAAAACATACATCTGTTTCGACATCGGCGTAATTTTAAAAATTCCGCCTCGATACCCGAAAAATCAAACCGCGGGTTCTCTATTATCGCATGCAACATCTCGTCGTGTCTGCGATATGTAACCTCGACATTCGCGTTGCCCTCGACATAGAACTCAACATCCAGAGCATCGTGAAGTTCTTTGCCATTTGCCAATAAAAGCAAATCGCCGCTTCGCAATCCGGCTTTGTGCGCAGGAGATTTCAAATTGATTTTGGAAATTTTTACCATAATAAAAGCCCCTTTTCGGGGCTGAAGTTTATAAGCGGGCGACGGGATTCGAACCCGCGACAGCCAGCTTGGGAAGCTGAAACTCTACCAGCTGAGTTACGCCCGCAACGACGTTAAATTATACGTCAAATCTGAAAATGTCAAGGGCAAAAATGCAATCTCATGCCATCGCCTAAAGGGGTGGAGCGCCTTCTCCAGAGAACATTATAAAAGCAACCGCTTTGCAAAACCGGTGGGAGAAGGCAAAACAGTTCGCGACTTACAGTTCTGAATCAGCAAGATAAATTTCTATCGCGAACTGTTTAGTCCGAAAGACGCACCGTCCCGACATCATACATGCACAAAATATGTGCGTAAAGAACTTCCAATGTGCAAAGAAGAGAGAAGTGAAATCATTATATCTCCTTGATAATAAACGAGTTAAATGTTTGGCACGAACCATGCATTACATTCTGCCGAAAGGTAGGTTGAAAATGAAGAAACGAACAGCAATACTAATCATCGCACTCGCAAGCATCCTTTTTTCGGGGTGCTACACTCAAATCAAGATGACCAAATCGACTTCAAAAACTGCGAGCAGATGGGAACATGATAATTACTATTCGCGTAGATACCGCGATTCCTGCAATTGGTGCACGAGCTGGCACTATTACTACCATTACCCTTGGTGGCTCGATCAGGTCTATTGGTGGGAAAACTATTCCAACGAACCGCAGTCGCAAATTCAATCCCGACGCGAACGCTCCGAGCGCAGACGTGGACTTGGCGACACTCTCGATGCCATTTTCGAAGCGATCGATTCTAACGGCAGAGACGACAATCGGGATTCCGGAGGAACAACACGTGACAACCAAAACCAAGATAACTCGACAGACGATAACGAAACCCGCCCCTCGCGTCGCCGCGGGATGTAATGAAAGGAATATCATGAGAAAAACGTTTCTGACACTTGCAGTTCTAATCCCTGCTCTCACCTTCGCGCAAATTCTCGCATCAGCTGACTACGCGGACCCGGTCTATTCTGCCGATCGACATCTCCCCTTCGGAGTGAGATCCGCCGGCATGGGGAATGTGGGTGTCGCGATGTCCGAAGATTTCACCGCCCTCTTTTACAATCCTGCAAATCTGGCCTATATCTATCGCTTCGAGCTATCCGGAGCGCTTCATTTCGATTATCTCAGCTATCACAGCGATTTCGAAGGCAATGTTCGTGAAGGCTCTGATAGTTATCTCAAACTCCACAATATCGGCGTGGTGATTCCGGTTCCAACCACACGCGGCGGCCTTACGTTCGGGCTTGGATTCACTCGAACAAACACTTTCGACCGCCAAATCCGCTTCTCGGGCACCGGCGCTGATGGATTAATATACAACGCACAAGAATCGGTCAAGGGCGGCTTAGGGAAATTCAGCATAGGCGGCGGAGTGCAGGTTTCCCCTATTGCCGCCCTTGGCATGAGTCTCGATTTATACGTCGGCGGTGAAAGATATGGATGGTTTCTCGACATCCAGAATCCAGGAGGAACACCATGGCCGGACACGGTCGAGCGTAAAATCTACGAAGACGATATTCGAAGCGAATACTCCGGTGTCGGCGGACGGTTCTCGATGACCCTCGCCCCCACCAAATATGTCCAGCTGGCAACCTACATAGCTACCCCCACGCTAATCGACATCGACGAAGACGCATTCCAGCGTTTCGACTCATTAACCACAGGGTGGGAATATTATGAGGACTCTTGGAGTTATTACAGCACAGTCCGTATAATCCTGCCTTGGAAATTCGGCGGCGGAATCGCGATTCGTCCCACCGACTGGATTCTCCTCGCCGCTGATGCCGAATTCGTGGATTGGCGCCAAATCGAATATGACAATCCTCCCGAACTCCTGTCACAGAACCGTCTAATGGAGAACTCTTACACTACTACCCTCCGTTGGGGCGCAGGTGCAGAATTCACAATTCCAGTTGCCGCCCTCAAACTCCGCGGAGGGTTCGCACAGGAACCAATCGCATACACAGCCGCAGGCGAAGACCGCGTGCGAAACACATTTACCGGAGGTTTCGGCGTCCTTCTCGGCGAGCTTATGACTCTCGACGCCGCTGTCCAAATCTCAAACTGGAATGTCGAAGGCAACCGCCTCGACGAAGAATACGACGTGGCGAGAATCTCGCTGGGTCTTTCCCATAGGTTTTAATCATGCTCACGAAAGGAGCAATCATGAAAAGCACAATTATCATCCTCATCGCAGTCCTAATCGCCGGATGTGCGATGGCTGACACGGCGAAAAACAGCGGACGTCTCGCTTCGGTGGAAGTCATAACCGATCGCGGCGATGTCCGAGCCGCCCATCGCGACGGTCACACCTTCTTCTCGGCGCCCATCGGTTGCGAATATTCTATCGTCGTCCGCAATCACACCGGAAGAAGAATCGTCGCCATCACCACAGTGGACGGTCTTAATGTCGTCGATAGAAGCAAGGGCAACTGGGACGGTTCCGGCTATGTCATCGATCCCTACAGCAAGGTCGAAATCAAAGGCTTCCGCAGACAGGACGAGTTCCAGTTCTCCGAAAGGTTCACATTCAACGAGGCGCGATTCTCTCTCGCAAAACGTATCGGCGATGTTCACAATGTCGGCGTGATAGGCGTGGCGGTTTTCGAGGAATATGTCCCGCCTCCGCCCAAACCGGTTCAGTATAGCGCGAGTTCGGGATTTCACGACGAATGCGCTCGCGAATCCGCCCCCACTGCGATGAAATCCCGTGCGGGCACCGAAGCCGGACGCACGGTCAACGATCCTGTTCGCAGGGTCAATTTCCGGCGCGCTACCGACCAACCCGCAGAAATACTCGCGATGTTCTACGACACCGAATCGAACTTGATCTCCCAAGGAATACTCCCTCCTCCTTTCGATCCGCCTCCGGCAGGCTTCCTTTCGCCCTTTCCACAAAACTACGCAAAGGGAACCTACTGAGGCAAAATAAATAGCGGTCTCCTCGACCGCAACCCCTGCGACAGCCTCCATTCGATGTGAATGGGGGCTGTATTATTATAAAAAAACGCGAAAAATATCGGATGTATCACTGATATTCTATGTTTATGCACTGAATAGATATGCTCTCACACCGAATATATATGGACATTCACATACTGAATATACTTATGGCCATATCATATATGCTCTCACACTTAACGGGTATGCTCTCAGACATAACTGATATGCTCTCGGAAATGCGGAATATGGCCTCTCCCAAGCCATTTTGCGTCTTATATGCCATTTTTTCATCTATTTTTTCTCGATTGGCGGAAGAGAAACACGCCGAAGATGCCTATAAACGTCATTCTCCGGTTCGATAGGCTCGATTTTCAGACGATAGCCCGCGGCTTTCAAGAGTGCCATCGCAGTTTCGATTCGCACAATAGGTTTCCGTCCAGAAATGAAGCCCATCACCGTGGAATGATCGAGCCCGGCGCAATTTGCGACCTGCATATTGGTCAATCCGCAGTTTTTGACCAGATGACGGGCTTTGCTCACAATAGTTTTAGCCTCGGCCTGCATCTGTTTTTTGACCTTGGCCCGTTCGGCCTGAGCCTTTTTGCGTTTCGCAGTATTCTCATCCCGTTTTTCCTGATAAGATTTGTTTTCCATATCGTCTCAATTTGATTGGGGTTTTTCGCGCTATTTCAGATAGACGATTCGCTTGGTTGCCGCCTGTCCCGTAGGGGCGAGGTCTCCTCGCCCGCCGACACGCGCGCGGACGAGATAGACGCCACTGCCGAGGGAGGGGTCGGGTTGCCAGACGAATTCGCAATTATTAATAGACACGGCGTCTCGCCGTGTGTCGAGCGGGACGCTCGACCTATTATTCGGCGAGATTGCTTCGTTGGGCTCCGCCCTCCTCGCAATGACGTCTATCTTGCGCCCGTTCACATCGAAAATCTCGACGTCGAACGGGACGGGCGACCCGCCCCCTACGCCATCGAGGGCGATGGTTACCGATGAATTGAAGGGGTTTGGGTTGGCGGAAATTGTCATTGCATCGGGGACGAAAGCTGATTTTTCTTCGACAGCCACTGGAGTGGGTAAAGTGTCGAAGGGAAAGGCGGTGATTGTCGATTTGAATGTCTCCCACATCGGAAAGAGTTGGGCGCGGGTCGTCACCGTGTCGATGGTGGTTTCGGTTAATCCCGATGGGACATTAAAATGGACGAAAAAGCTGTGTGTCTCCCATGGATCTAAGTCTGGGGTCGTGCCTGAAACCGGCGCGAACCATCCGCGAAGGGAGTTCACTGTATAATTGTAATTACGAGCGTTAGCGTGCTCGTTGCGGATCATCACCTCGAAAGAATCTGAGTGCCCGGTGAAACTCATTACCGATAGGCCTACGACCGTCAAGTCTGTATTGGAAATGCTTCCGCTCGATACGGTGGGATCAGGCTCGCACATTGCATTATAGCCTATCGGCGGTGGAATGAGATTGGTTCCGCGGATATTGATAGATCCGCCGGGACTGCCCGCGAAAATGGGGCCGGCTGTCACTCCCGAGAAATCGAGCACATTTCCGGGGCCGTTGGTGGCATAGACCTCCATATAATCGCTCGCAAAAATGCTGGATAGAGGGATGTTCCCGAAAGTCATCTTTCTCGCTAAAAAATACAAATAGTTCGCACCGTAGATTCTATCAGTGGTGGTCTTGGTTGAGAAACGAGAGGAAGAAGGGAACTCGGAACTATCGCTTACCAAAAATATCGTCTGTTCCGTAGCTGTGGGGGGAGTTTGGACTGCCCCGAGGGATTCGGGATTAGTTTGCACATTTCTCGCTTTTATTTTAATCTCTCCGCCGTAATCAGCGCCAGTTCCGTTAAGACCCGATGTTATTAAACCCAAATTTCTGAAAATATCTGCAGAAATGTAAATGTTATCCCCGCCTTGACTGGGAGCGCCGTCGCCACCTTGGATAGTTCCCGAATTGATTAAGGTTCCATTCCCCCAATTATTGACGGCGATTAACTCGATTTCATTTCCAAAACCGGCTGGGCTGGTTCCGCCGGAGGAAGTAATCTCGCCATCATTCTGCAAAACATCCTCATAAGCTTGAAGCAAAATATTTTTTGCAGTTATGCTACCGGGGAGTTCATTTCTGAAACCACAGGCGATGATTTTCAGGTGGGCTGGAGCCTCAATATGACCCCTGTTAATAAAACCGTTACCGTTTTGCCTTATTACTATTCCACCATTCTCGCCTTGAGCGAATATTGCCCCGTGTTCTCCGTTAAATCCGATAGCAAGGGCTCCGCCTACAAAGATAAGAATCTGAAGATTCTCCCCCTCTTTCCCAAGTATTACACCATCGTTTATAAAACCATTCATTACAGCAATATTCTCAACATTGTTTATTTGAGCATCTTCAGCGTTTAAAAAATCAAATACATCGATATCGGCAATATTGTTGAGAAAGCCATTGTTAATAAGCATGTTGCCAGCAACAAGATTTGCGGCATTGTTGATTATCCCATCGTTTTGAATGTTATTGGCAACTATAGGCAATCCCGATGCATCGACATTTGAACCGAGCCCGATATGGACATCATCAGCAAAGCCTGGCACTCCATAGGGGCTCCAGTTAAATGGATCATACCACAAACCTCCTAACGGTCCGATGAAGGTTTTAGCTTCGCCGAATGTTGTAAATGCGGATAAGAGAACACCAAATATAAAACACAAATTGAAAAAGTTATTGATCTTCATGATACCTCCACATTGAAGTTATTTTCTTGATAATAAATTACATCATGCTTTTTAGTCGTGCAAGTTTTTATTATCTCAAATACACGATTCGTTTCGTCATAGATTCAACACCCATCGTCGCACGCACAAAATAAATCCCCGAACCGAGGTTTCCCTCGGGACGCCAGACATATGAGTGGGCTGTAGGGGACAGTCTTGCGCCTTCCGAAAGAAACACCCCGGCCTCCGGCCACCCCTCTTTAAAAAGAGGGGAATTCCCCTTCGCTTGCGAAGGGGTGCCGAGTGAAGCGAGGCGGGGTAGCTCCGCCACTCGCCGGCCATTCACATCGAATATCTCGATTTCCGCACCCGCCGGCGCGGTGATTGAGACTGCCGAATTGAACGGATTCGGATACGCGGAAATCTCCATCTTTGCGGGTTTTGCGGGTTCGGCGAAATCTTCCGCTCCAAGCGGGGCGTTGTAAATCCAAAGGACAGCGTCCGCGATGACCACATCGCCGTTCACCGCCGTGCGGTCGCCGAGGCTAACATAACCCGATGTCCCCGAGTAAAACTCGTGGCTCCCGAGATAATGCCATTCCGAGCCGGTGCCCTTCTGCGAGATCGCCATGCTGTCGTTGGCGAGGCCGAAAACGCGCACAAACACGCTATCGCAACGGTTTGCGCCGGCCAGCCACCACATATAGACATCGTATTCGCCGTCTTCGGGGAGATTCGGTGACCATCGCGCCCAGTTACTGCCGGTAACATTGCAGAAGAGGTAATCCCCATCCCAGCCGCCGGAATAGGAGCCCGCAGTCCAGCTTCCGCCGCTTGTGAACTCCGGGTCGCCGTTATCGACGATAATCGAATCGGTGGTCGGCGGCGGCGAGCCATAGGTAGGCGGCGTTATCCCGCGATGGACGCAGAAGCCCTTGGCATAAGCGAACCCCTGCCGCCCTTTGTGGTCGTTCCAGTTGGTAAGATAGCGCCACGACTCGTCCCATCCGGCGGTGTAATCGATGAAAGTCCCCTCGCCCAAAATCGCGGGCATAGTCGTGTTCACCAGAACATAGTAATTCGCGGTCTTGGTTCCGCGGTCGTTGTAGCCATGCGCCCAAATCAGCTCGGGATGCACCTTGTTTCGCAGATCGAAGCTGTTCGAGCTTCCGCTGGTGTAACAGAAGGTCTCCGTCCCCTGAACCGCCGTGTTGTAGGCGTTCTCGTGAATCGACATGAAACGTTCCCAGCCGCCGGAGTTGGCAATCGCGCAACGGTCGGCCAAGGAGAGGGTGATATCGGTGCTTCGAGTCATTCCGACTGTAACACTAGCGGCTTCGAGATAGGATTTCGCTTGAAAAGCCACATCGAGATTCGCGTTCTTCTCCAAATAGGACGGCCCCGAAGCGCCGGCATCCGAGCCGCCGTGTCCCGGGTCGAGAATCACATTGACCGCCAGAAGCGAGGAAGTCAGCACTAATGCGATAATAAGGCTCTTCATTTCGACAGCACCTCCTCGTAATCCCTCTCATGGATAATCCGGCCGTCGCGGGTGGTCAGCAGAAGGCCGAATCCCGGTCTAAAATCGATATGAGTAATTAAATACTTCCAGGTGCTTTCGAGGACATCCTTCACGTATGCGATCTCGCCGTCCTCGATGGCGACAAAGATAATCTTGCTCGACGTGATATCCTCGCCGTCGTCCTCGAGCTGAAGTTGTAGAACTCCGAAAGGCTCGTCGATGAAAATCGGCCTATCCCCCTTCGGAAGTTCCGTAACCTTACGCGAGAAGACATCATACAGAAAGACCGCGCCTCCGATGTCCTCGAAAGCCACATATTTGCCATCGCGAGAGGCCACCGGCGAGAATGTGAACCTTCCGCCGTCGGTAAGGGCAATAGCCTCCTGCTTGTCTGTTAGTGGCTCATAATGATAGGCGATTCCGGCTCGGTCGCAGAAGAAATAGTCGCCATCGGCTATCGGAAGGATGACATTCGCGCCGCCGAGGAAAACATCGACCATATAGCCGCGATGGGAATAAACGAACACATAGTTTTCATCCGAGAAGACAACATGGCCGTTCTCGTTGAAAACCGGCGGCCCGACCTTCTGCCCCGAGTAGATTTCATCGAGCGTCAGATAGAGCAAATCATAAACCTGAACCCTCCCGGGGCTGTCGAAATCCTCATATCCCGTGAAAACGAGCACGACATGCCAATCGTGGATTGCGGGACGATAGCCCGCTTTCCAATCGAGGGTAACGGTGTCCAAGCGATCCTCGCCGTAATAGATGAAAAGACCGCGATAATTCGGGCCGGTTAGAAGCAACTCCCCTCTCGGCAACCATGTCGCGGAAAGCCAGTCCCCCTCCGGCCCGCCGAATTCCCATGCGAAGGCCGCGAAAGTTAATATAACGAACAAAACTGCATATCTTTTCATTTTAACCTCCATTTAGCTCAAGATAATTGCCTTTTTGGCAATGTCAACAATTGAAACGCGCGTTTCGTTGCCGTCTATAACTATCCATTCTCAACTCTTCAAAAAAAAAGAGCGGCCACAGCCGCCCTAAAATACTCCCTATCATTTCGAAGCGAAGCGAGAAACCTACTCAATAATTAACAGACACGGCGTCTCGATTAATAGACACGACATCCCGATTAACAAACATAGCGTCTCGATTAATAGACATGGCGTCTCGCCATGCGTCGAGCGAGACGCTCGACCTATTATGGCAACATGAGATTTCACTCCTCGAAATGACATGTTTTTTTCTCTCGTTCCCGAGACCATTCACGGCGTTACCAAGCGTATTCACGCCGTTCCCGAGACCATTCACGGCGTTACCAAGCGTATTCATGCCGTTTTTGCCCATGGTCCCCTCGTGAATGGCGATGGTAACCGCGTGTTTATTGTCGGTAACGGCGTTTTTGCTCATGGTAACGGCGTGTTTGGCGATGGTAACGGCGAATTTGCGGTCGGTAACATTGCAAACACTATCGGCAACGCCGTTTTCATTCCCGGCAACGCCACAAACAGCCCAAATACCGCCGTTTTTGCCCATATTTTGGGGATTATTACGCAAAATTATGCCTTATTTTAGGTAAACGACCCGTTTTGTTATCTCCGAGCCGCCGATTTTCGCGCGAACGAGATAAACGCCCGAACCGATGGAGGCGTCGGGTTGCCAGATTGACTTCGTAGGGGCGAGGTCATCTCGCCCGCTCGCCGACGGGACGGGAGACCCGTCCCCTACGGAGATGTTATCGACCATTCTGCCGTTCACATCGTAAATCTCGACTTCCGCGCCCATTGGCGCGGTGATGGATACTGCGGAGTTGAAGGGGTTGGGGGCGATACTCATGCTGAAATGCTCCGGCAGGGGGTTCTCCGCTATGCCAATCGGGTCAGGCGACAATTTCACTACCCAATAATCACCGTCGCCATGATGTCCGCTGACATCGCCATCGTAGGAGTAGGAGTATCCCGCCACGATGAAGCCGCCATCGGAGGTCTGGGCAATGGAATTCGCCACATCCCAATCACTTCCGCCAAGACATTTCTGCCACAGGATATCGCCCGACGAGTTCAGCTTCACTACCCAATAATCAGCAGAGCCATGGTTTCCGCTGACATCGCCATCATTGGAGAGGGAGTATCCCGCCACGATGTAGCCGCCATCGGCGGTCTGGGCAATGGAATACGCAAAATCAGAAGAACTTCCACCGAGACATTTCTGCCATTCAATGTCGCCCGACGAGTTCAACTTAACTACCCAAGAATCATTACCGCCATGGTTTCCGCTGACATCTCCATCGTTGGATTGGGATGTTCCCGCCACAATGAATCCGCCATCGGCGGTCTGGGCAATGGAATACGCCCTATCATAATTACTTCCGCCGAGGCATTTCTGCCACTCTATGTTGCCCGACGAGTTCAACTTCACCACCCAATAATCCCAAAAGCCATGATGTCCGCTGACATCGCCATCGCTGGAAATGGACCATCCCGCCACGATGAATCCGCCATCGGCGGTCTGGGCAATGGAATTCGCACCATCACCACCACTTCCGCCGAGGCATTTCTGCCACTCTATGTCGCCCGACGAGTTTAATTTCACTACCCAATAATCTGCAGTGCCATGGTTACCGCTGACATCGCCATCGTTGGAGGAGGAGTATCCCGCCACGATGTAGCCGCCATCGGTTGTCTGTGCAATGGAGGACGCCTCATCCCAATCACTTCCACCGAGGCATTTCTGCCACTGGAGAACGCCCGACGAGTTCAGCTTCACAACCCAATAATCAGCTCTGCCATGGTTTCCGCTGACATCGCCATCGTTGGACTCGGACGTTCCCGCTACGATGAAGCCGCCATCGGCGGTCTGTATAATGGAAGTTGCGTCTTCTCGATCACTTCCGCCGTAGCAACGCGCCCATTCTATTGTCGGCGCGGTTTGCGCGAGGCAAATTGTTACAACAAAGAGAAGAAGTATCGCTTTTTTCATTGTTTATCCTTCGGTAAAATCCAGCGTCGGCCTTCTGCCATTATCCAAATGACGGAAGCGCTGTGGGGTTTTTGATGTGGCGGTATTTGGTGTTTTCCCTTTCACGTTAATAATTTAACCTTTTATTGTCCATTGTCAAGGAGAAAAGGGAGAAGAGGCATTTCTTCCCGTGCGATAGGGGTGGGCGCACACTGACGGGTTTCATACGACAGTGGCCCTCCGCTACGGCGGGTTTGTGGACGATGGGATGCTTGCAAGCGTCCCCTACCCCTCCCCCAACCGATCCCGCACGCACAACGCCAGCCGCTCCACCGCGATTGCCAAATTCTCCTTCGTGGGATAGGAGAAATTCAGGCGCATCGTGTTTTTCGCGGGGTTCTCGCCGTAGAATGCGTTTCCCGGGACAAAGGCGACCTTGAACTTTATTGCATCATAAAATAGCTCCGCCGTGTCGATCTGCTCCGGCAATGTCGCCCACAAAAACAGCCCGCCCTCGGGCTTCGTCCAGCGCACACCGAGCTCCGGCGGGAAATTCCGCGCCATCGTGTCGAGGAAGAGGTCGAGCTTCTCGCGGTAGTATTTCACGCATTTGCGGAGGTGCGCCTCCATGTCCATCTCGGTCAGGAATGCCGCGCACATGTCCTGATTGAACTTCGGCGTGTTGAGGACATTGCCCTCCTTGATGTTGGTCATCTTCGCGATAACCTCCGCCGGCCCGATATTGAACCCCACGCGAAGCCCCGGGCAGAACAGCTTCGAGAAGGTGTAAAGCCCGATAACATTGCCGCCGCCGCGCTTCTGGTCGAGGGAGAAGATCGAGGGGATGGTCTCGCCGTAGTAGCGCAGGTCGCGGTAGGGGCTGTCCTCGATGATCGGGATGTCCCATTCCGCGCTCAAATCCAGGAGCGCGAGGCGCTTGTCGAGGCTCATCGTGATGCCCGTCGGGTTCTGGAAATCCGGCACGACATAGATGAACTTCGGGCGCTTGCCGGACTTGTCGAGCGTTTCGATCCTCTCGCGGATGCCCCCGATGTCCGAGCCGTCATCCTCGATATCCACGCCGACGATTTGCGGGCGTTGCATCTGGAATGCGACGATCGCGCCGCCGAATGTCGGCCGGTCGATAATTATCGCGTCGCCGGGGTCGATGAACAGCCTGCCCGCGAGGTCGAGGCCGTGCTGGCCGGAGGAGGTTATCAGTAGGTTCTCTGCGGCAATCTCGATGTCGTCCCTGCGCAGAAAGCCGAGCACCGCGTCGATGAGGGACTTCTCGCCCTTGACACCGGTGTATTGCATGACCCGGTCGATGTTTTCATCGAGCTGTTTTGCGGAGGCGAGGCGCATTTCGTGCTTGAGGAACATCTCCGGCGAGGGAAGCCCGCCGGCCAGCGAGATGATCTCCGGGTCGGCCAAAAGGTCGAAAAGCTTGCCGATAGAGTATCCGCCGAAGTCCCGCATATTCTCCGAAAACCGCGAATTCCAGTTGTTTATCATGGCATATTCCTGTTATAAGTTATTCTCTCGCCACGCAGATGGGGCTGGGCGATGGAGAGAGAAAGCACGAACGACAATTTACCCGTTCGCCGACACTGGAAGGGGATTATCATAGTCTCCTGACAAGTCCTTCCCAATCACTTTCGCTCCAGCGGAGATTACCTGTATTAAAGAGGTAACCACTGTCGTGCGAAAATCGACCGATTCCTGAAAACCTCACCTCACTGGGAACATTGTTGTCTCTCTTGATGTTACGTAAGTCTGAGCTTGTGATCTCGCCATTCCATGCATAAATGGTAGCGTGTTTAGGGCCGACTTTGAATTCATATCTTGGGTTATCGAGGAGATTATTCTTTTCGGCAAATCCTGCTATATAGGCAACAATCGGTTTAAAATCCGGTAGTTTCGTGAAAATATCCCCTGCCTGTGCTTCGTCGATAGCACCTTCTTCGATTCCCTTTTTCAGGACCTTATCTTTGAACACACTTATCACTTTGAAAAAGGCGAAAAGATGGTCTCTTCCGGTATGAACTTTCGTCATCAGATGAATATCGGAGTGGTTGAACTGGTCACCGGGTATGTCGAGCCAGATGCCGTTCCATTTTGTTGCTTTGATGCTAACTTTCAGATTAGCCTGTCTAAAACTACCTGCAGAATCTTTGATTTTCTCGATGTCGGTAGGGAGGTATTCAACAAGTTCTCCGATTTCGTGACCGAGGGTAATGTCAATATTCCACTTGGCCTTCAAGAAATTCTTCACCGCTATTTCACCGAGATAGCCTCTGGTCATATCCGCCCAAAGCTGGCCTAAATCTCTCTGGCGCGAGCTTCCGTAATCGGTAGCGGCTGTATTTCCAAGGATTTTTAGAGCATCGACACACATTCTTGTGTAGTCGGAAAGATCTATTTTTACAACATTGGGAAGGAATCGCTCATTTAGCCAGCTTTCATAGCACTTACCCGAAGTTTCACCACCTTCCTTAGCTTTTTTCAGAATGAGTTCTGCAGAATCAATGTCGACATCAGTATTGGCTACGATTTGGGCGATTGCGGTTTCTTTATTCATCGACTACCATCCTTCAAATAGAGATTTTTTTATATTTAGATTTGGCTCGACAGACTCATATGTTATTCCGGCCACAGTTTTAAGAATGCTCTCAAAGATAATTTGTGCGAGTTTCGGAGGAACAGCCATTCCGATTTGTTTTCTCACGCTCTCCTTGGTTCCATGAAACACGAAATCATCGGGAAAAGTCTGAAGTCTTGCCCTCTCTCTGTTTGTAAGCGCTCTATTCTCGAAGTAATGATAAACATGTGTTCCACCACCACCACTTCCAGTAATTGTGTAGGAAGGCTTATCTGGGTCGAGTCTTTTATAAATTTGGCTTAGTTTTGCACCTTTTACATTTAGTTTGAGGTGTTCGGGTAAATCGGCGTCCCAGCAATTTTCGCCGGGTTTTATATATTTCAGCCTTTCGATGACTTGTTTAGATTGTCTTGTTTGCTCATTGTTAGGAGCGTTTTTTTCGATAGGTGGATTTTCAATTGATGTCTTTGTAGAAATTGGATTCCGCGCAGTTGTTGGTTTGGGGATTCTAAACCAAAGACCAGAAGACTTAGAAAAACCGACGATTATTATACGGTGTCTTGTTTGAGGAACCCCGTATTCTTCGGCTTTATAGAGGTTTGCGACGATGTTATAACCATCGCTGGCATTTTCCAAATCAGTGACGATTTGTAAAAAAGCCCCTCCATTGTTTGCGGATGTGAGACCATTCACGTTTTCCGCAACAAAGCAAAGAGGTTTTAACTTGTTTAAGACATCTACTCCGTAAGAATATAGCGGCCCATACCCGCCGTTAAACCCTTTTTGTTCTCCAACTATGCTGAAATCGTTACAAGGGAAACCATAGGCAAAAATATCTACCTTAGGGAGTGCTCCTATTTCGAGTAGTTTAATGTTTTCACAAATAACGGTTTCCGGTTTATCGGGACAAATATTGTTTCTGTAAGTGCAACAAGAGTCCTCATCGTAATCAGATGCCCATGTATGCACAATTCTATGCTCGTATTCGGCATTTTTTACATTTGCATGCATTGCACCTAAAGCCAATCCTCCAGGCCCAGAGAATAATTCACCATAACGGTATTTATGAATTTTTTTCATCTTTCTTTGTTGTATCGTCTAATAAACTCGTTACAGCGCTTCGACCCTACGCTCCGATAATCTCAATTCACAAGTCTCACAGGGGGCGACTTCCGCCGCCCCCGAGCAAACTATATGGCGGGACGCATACATGCGTCCCCTACCCGCAACACCCACACTTGCATCGCGCTTGACTGCACTCGGCGAAAATCGAGCGCATGCCGCGCTTCATCATCAGCCTGCCGTCCTTGCTCGCGCGCAGGGATTTGTTGAAAATCACCTCGCCGATGTCCTCGGCCATCGCGTCGCGCTCCTCCTCGGAGACGAAATAGGTCGCCATCGTGTCGAGATGGTGCGCGGTGCCGTCGCTCTCGTATTTGAATGTCATGTCCGTGCCGCTTTCGAGCACCTTCCACATCTCGTCGGTCCAGTTGAAATTCGCCGCGCCGAGGTCGGGGTTGATGTAGATATGCGCGGCGAGGCTCACGCCCTTGATGCCGCTGGCTTTCAGCTCGTTTGAGCATTGGATGAAGTTCGTTGCGGTCGAGCCGTTGCCGATGTTGATCTCGTAGATCGGCGATGTGCCGTCCTCGCGGAGATACTCGTTCATGATGTTGAGGAGCATGCGGAACTGCATCGGGTTCTGCGTCGAGAGGAGCATCGAGACCTTGATGTGCAGGTTCGGGATGTCGCGCCCGTAGTAGCAGATCGCGACGATTGTGCTCCAGCTGGGGTTGAGGAAGAAATTGTTGCCCGTTTCGAGCGCTGTGCGGGTGATGCCGTCGAGGTAGATGAGGTGGTTGTTGTTCGCGACCTCGATGCCGCCGAAATTGCCGAAGGCCGTGCCCTGATTTTTCAGCGAGATCGCGCAGACATCGCAACCGCACTCGTAGCGCTCGAATTTTTCGCCGGTAACCGCCTCGAGTTTGCGGAACCTGTCCTCCGGCTGGGGGATTCCGATAAGGTTCGTCGAGCAGAACTTGCTGGCCTTCATGATGTTCTCGGCCATCGTGAGCGTCGCCATGAGGTCGCCGCTATAGACATAGTTGTCAGTCAGCGCGACGACGGAGATCATCTCCTGCGGCGCCCAGCAGGGCTCGGAGGTGCCGGCGCTGGCGGCGATGCGCTTCATCGCGTTGTGGGTAACCTTCGCGCCCTGAAAGCCCGAGACCTGACTCGTGCCGGTGCCGAGAGCGGGGTTATACTCGATGCCGTTGGCCTTCACCCAGTCGTCAACCTTGGGAAATTCTTTGATGAGTTGTTCGGCCTCCTCGATCATCTTGCCGTAGCCCTTCTCGGCGAGAATGCGCTTCCTCGTCTCGAAATCGCGCATCTCCTCGATAGTCGCGACGATCTTCTTCGCGCCGCCGTGATGCTCTTTGAGGGCGTCGATCGCCTTCATATCGGCGTCTAACAGCAATGGATATTTCATCTTTCACCTCCGGCTCGGTCTCGAGCGTTAAGATTTTCAAAGCACAACGATTGTAAAGTAATAAAAAAATCTCTCGCCGCAAGCAAGAAAGATGAATTTTGAAATTTACCGAGAGCTTGTTCGAGAATTTTCGATTTTGGCCTCGATGTTTCTCGAAAAATGTCCGTCTTCACTCTTAATGAATCTGTTTTCACCCATATGAGATATGCTTTCTCAAAGTATGTATCTGTATATACCCTTTCAATATCTGACCATACACATGTCAGTTATGATCATTCTCATAATATATATGCTCTCGTAAGGATCATTTATGCACTCTGACATACCAATTGTGGTCTCTCCCAAGCCATTTTGCGTCTTATATGCCATTTTTTCATCTATTTTTTCTCGATTGGCGGAAGAGAAACACGCCGAAGATGCCTATAAACGTCATTCTCCGGTTCGATAGGCTCGATTTTCAGACGATAGCCCGCGGCTTTCAAGAGTGCCATCGCAGTTTCGATTCGCACAATAGGTTTCCGTCCAGAAATGAAGCCCATCACCGTGGAATGATCGAGCCCGGCGCAATTTGCGACCTGCATATTGGTCAATCCGCAGTTTTTGACCAGATGACGGGCTTTGCTCACAATAGTTTTAGCCTCGGCCTGCATCTGTTTTTTGACCTTGGCCCGTTCGGCCTGAGCCTTTTTGCGTTTCGCAGTATTCTCATCCCGTTTTTCCTGATAAGATTTGTTTTCCATATCGTCTCCATTTGATTGGGGTTTTTCGCGCTATTTCAGATATACGATCCGCTTGGTTGCCGCCTGTCCCGTAGGGGCGAGGTCTCCTCGCCCGCCGACCCGCGCCCGGACGAGATACACGCCGGAGGGGAGGGATTTATCCGGTTGCCAGACGAATTCGCAATTATTAATAGACACGGCGTCTCGCCGTGTGTCGAGCGGGACGCTCGACCTATTATTCGGCGAGATTGCTTCGTTGGGCTCCGCCCTCCTCGCAATGACGTCTATCTTGCGCCCGTTCACATCGTAAATCTCCACGTCGAACGGGACGGGAGACCCGTCCCCTACGCC
>CAYWOR010000026.1:0-21822 GCA_964459995.1 uncultured bacterium
AGCAATACTGGGTGGGCGTTTCTGTCGGCGGCGGCGCGGAGATTTCGCCCAGATATAAACTTACGAACACGGCATATTCGATGTCCCCATGGACAATCAACGCCGGAAATATCTACCGCGAAACCGGAAATGTCGGAATCGGCACAAACAGTCCGGCCCACAAACTTCATGTCGAACAGTTGGACGAAGGACATGGTATTTACGGCTTTAGCGGAGCAATCTCGAATAATAACTTCGGAGTTGTTGGAGCACAGAACTTTTCTACCTGTTGGGGTGGGCTTGGCGGATACAGCCCCGAAAGCTACGATGTAGGTGTTTACGGCGCACAGGGCACTGGGAATTTTGCGGGATACTTCCTCGGAAATGTGTTTGTCAGCGGTCAAATGACCATCTCCGGCGGTTCTCCCGGCGTCGGCAAGGTTCTGACATCGAATGCAATAGGTTTTGCAACATGGGAAACGCCATCGGGCGGCTCTAACTGGACGCTCTCGGGAGGAAATGTTTACCGGACAACGGGCAGAGTGGGTATCGGGAACAGCAGTCCAAACTCGAGACTTCATATCGATTCTGATGTAACCGAAGACCCTCTTAGGGTTCGAGTTGGGTCAAACACAAAGCTTATGGTCAATCAGAATGGCGGTGTTTCAGTCGGAGCTAATACCACACCTCCGTCAAATGGGATGTATATAAGCGGCAACGTCGGTATCGGTGCGACAACTGCAGGAGCAAAACTTCATATCAAAGGCGACGACTATCCTAACTCTTTCCTTTTTATTGAATCCTCTGCTGGCAACGATGCGGGCATAAGACTCTATGAAGGTGGAACAGAAAAGTGGCATATATTTCTTGAGGGAAGCACAGACAACCTCGAATTCAGAAGGCAGGGATTTGGACTGTCGATGTTATTACAGCAAACAAACGGTTATGTGGGTATCGGAACGGGAACTCCATCTGCGCCGCTCGATGTCGTTGGTTCAAGAGTATTTGTAGGAGGGGGAGAAAAGGCCGAGATTCTATCTGTTAACAATACCATTGAAAGTAGTAATTCTACTGCTATCTATGCAAGATGTGAAAATACTCCGGGATATGGAACCGGCGGAATTTTTAATGGAGCAAAAGAGGGGATTAATGCAAGAGGCTATGCCGAAGGATCTGGTTATAGATATGGAGTCAGAGCAGATGCTACGGGCGGAAGCATGAACAATTATGGCGTTTATGCTACAGCGTCAAACGGTCTTGGCTCAGCTAATGGAGTTTATGCTGTGTATGCTTGGGCTTCAGGATCAGCATCAACCCACTACAGTATTTATTGTAATGGAGATGGCGGATACACGGGCTCTTGGTCTAATATCTCTGACATCAAGTTCAAAAAGAATGTCCGCTCCATGGAGGGAATCCTCGATAAAATCATGATGCTCCAGCCGAAAACCTTCGAGATGAGAACCGACGAGTTCCCATATATGAATCTGAACGAGGGGACACAATATGGTCTTATCGCACAGGAGCTTATCGAGGTCTTCCCTGAGCTTGTTTCTCAAGGCCACCATCCCGGAAATGAGAATCATGAGGGCGCGGTGGATTACACGCAAGTAGATTACATCCCCCTGACCGCGATTCTTGTTCGGGCAATTCAAGAGCAACAAACACAAATCGAAGAACTCAAAGCAGAGAACAACGAGTTTCGCACGCGTATAGAAGCGCTGGAGAAAAACTAATAAAGGAGAACAAATGAAAAGACACCTTTTCGCCATCGTCTTGATTACTGCGGTTCTGGTTGCCGCACCCATCCAAAATGTTCTGTCTTTTCAGGGCAAGCTTGTCGAGGGGGGCGTTCCGGTTGACGGCACGCGGAATATCACTTTCAAAATCTACAATGTCGCGACCGGCGGAGTTTTTCTATGGCAGGAGAGCCATGTCGCGGTGCCTGTTGTCGGCGGGCTTTTCAATGTCGAGCTTGGTGGGACGACACCGTTTGCTGGGGCGGGGTTAAATTTCGACGAGCAATACTGGGTGGGCGTTTCTGTCGGCGGCGGCGCGGAGATTTCGCCCAGATACAAGCTCACCAGCGCGGCATATTCGATGTCCCCATGGACAATCAACGGAAATAATATCTATCGACAAACCGGCTATGTCGGGATAGGGACGGATAGTCCCATAAAACCGCTTTATGTTGAAGGAACTATCACCGGAGGAGCGGGTTCAGGAAACGCTATTGGCTATTTTAAAAACAACGCACCAGACACCGATGCCGCAGGAATATATGCTGAATGCGCAAATACGCCTTTTTGGGGGTATGGAGGCTATTTCAGAGGTGGATATGTTGGAGTTAAAGGTGAAGCTATTATGGCAGGGACAAGCTCGAGATATGGGGTTCGTGGAGAGGCTTCTGCTGGAGTTTCAAACTATGGTGTATATGGTTCATCAAGTGGCACTGCGACAAACAATTATGGCGTATTCGGTGCCGCAACGGGTGCAACCAACAATTATGCAGGTTATTTTGGGTCAGGGGATGTCTATATAGCAAACAATCTCGGCGTCGGGACGACAAGCCCACAGCAAAAAGTGCATATTGCGGGAGGGACGCTGAACTATTGCCGTATCAGCACAGATGGCTTTACAGGCCTCGATTTAGGCCAGCAAGAGGCAGGAAACGCCCTGATTCGCCTTAGAGATAATGCACACATGATTTTTTTCACCAACAATGCAGAGCATATTAGACTTACCAACGAGGGCAAAGTCGGCGTCGGAACGACAACCCCACAATACAAAATGCATGTGCGCCACACCGTTGCAACCCATTCGGCCGCAAATTCACCAACTATTTACGCCTCTGTCTCCACCGCCTCGGATTCGATTATCGGCGTTCTCGCCGGGCAAAATGGCTATCAAGGCGTGTATGGCATGTCTTCAAGGGTAAACGCCTATGGCGTATATGGCTATACCACAGGTAACAATTCACGAGCTGTCTATGGTTATTGCACAGGAGCAGGCACGCACAATTACGGCGTTTTTGGAGATGTAGCCGGGACAGGGTCAACAAACTACGGAGTAGTAGGGATGGCCACCTTAGGAACAACAAACTACGGCCTCTATTGTTCCGGCAATGGCGGCTATACCGGCTCTTGGTCTAACTTGTCCGATATCAAGTTCAAAAAGAACATCCGCCCGATGGAGGGAATCCTCGACAAGATCATGATGCTCAAGCCGAAAACTTTCGAGATGAGAACCGACGAGTTCTCCTTCATGAATCTGAACGAGGGCAAACAATACGGTCTTATCGCACAGGAGCTTGTCGAGGTATTCCCTGAACTGGTTTCCCAAGGCCATCATCCCGGCGAAACAGATCGCGAAACCCGAGAAATTATTCACGAAGGAGTGGATTACACGCAGGTGGATTACATTCCCCTCACCGCGATTCTCGTTCGGGCTGTGCAAGAACTGAAAGCTGAAATCGAGGAACTTAAAACCGAAATCGAAAAGCTAAAGGAGAACAAATGACAAGAACCTTTTTCGCAATCTTAGTAATTGCGGCCGTTCTGGTTGCCGCACCCATCCAAAATGTTCTGTCTTTTCAGGGCAAGCTTGTCGAGGGGGGCGTTCCGGTTGACGGCACGCGGAATATCACTTTCAAAATCTACAATGTCGCGACCGGCGGAGTTTTTCTATGGCAGGAGAGCCATGTCGCGGTGCCTGTTGTCGGCGGGCTTTTCAATGTCGAGCTTGGTGGGACGACACCGTTTGCTGGGGCGGGGTTAAATTTCGACGAGCAATACTGGGTGGGCGTTTCTGTCGGCGGCGGCGCGGAGATTTCGCCCAGATACAAGCTCACCAGCGCGGCATATTCGATGTCCCCATGGACAATCAACGGAAATAATATCTATCGACAAACCGGCAATATCGGCATAGGCACGGACAGCCCTATTTCCCGGCTTCATCTAACAACTAGCTCTGGAGCTGGCATTTACAGCTATACGGGATATCCTTCGGCAGGAGAATTCGCCGTTTATGGTGAGCAGTCTTTTGGACCCAAGGGAGGCCTTGCAGGCTATGAGTCAGGCTATGATGTCGGCGTATATGGCTATCAGGGAGACGGTATGTATGCAGGCTTCTTCGATGGCGCTGTATTGATTGACGGACAGATAAAGATTACCGGCGGTTCTCCGGGCGCAGGCAAAGTCCTCACGTCAAGCGGGACAGGCTTGGCTTCATGGCAGACGCCGGGCGGTTCGAACTGGACGCTCTCCGGAGGAAATGTTTATCGCACAACCGGCAGAGTTGGAATAGGAACTTCTTCTCCGGGCGCAGGCTTACATATCATAGGCACTGGATACCCGAGCGGATTCTTGTTCGTCGAGTCCACCGCGGGAAATGATGCGGGAATAAGGCTCTATGAGGGCGGCGATGTGAAATGGCATATTTTCAATTCTGTCAGTAATAACGGCCTCGAACTCCGCAGAGAAGGCTTTGCGACTACTATGTTTCTCGATCAGGCAACGGGCAAAGTCAACATCGGGACGACGACACTAAGCCCATGTAAATTATATGTGGACGCTGGTGAATACTGTGGTATTGAAGTTATTGCAGCATCTCAAGAAGCTTTTTATTCAAAAACTGTAGGAGCTGGCGGAACTGGCGATAGCCGTGGGGTTGTTGGCGTAGCAGATCCTGAAGGGCCTGCAACAAGAGCCTACGGCGTCACAGGTTCTGCACAAGGGGCAACAACCAACTACGGCGTCATGGGCTCTGCTACTGGCACAGGAACGAAATACGGTGTCTATTGTTCCGGCAACGGCGGCTATACGGGCTCTTGGTCTAACTTGTCCGATATAAAATTCAAAAAGAACATCCGCCCGATGGAGGGAATCCTCGATAAAATCATGAAGCTCCAGCCGAAAACCTTCGAGATGAGAACCGACGAGTTCTCCTTTATGGGTCTCAACGAGGGAACACAATACGGTCTTATCGCGCAGGAGCTTGTCGAGGTGTTTCCGGAACTGGTTTCCCAAGGCCATCACCCCGGCGAAACAGATCGCGAAACCCGAGAAACTATTCACGAAGGTGTGGATTACACGCAGGTGGATTACATTCCCCTCACCTCGATTCTCGTTCGGGCAATTCAAGAGCAACAACAGATGATCGATTCGCAACAAACACAAATCGAGGAACTTAAAACCGAAATCGAAAAGCTAAAGGAGAACAAATGACAAGAACCTTTTTCGCAATCTTAGTAATTGCGGCCGTTCTGGTTGCCGCACCCATCCAAAATGTTCTGTCTTTTCAGGGCAAGCTTGTCGAGGGGGGCGTTCCGGTTGACGGCACGCGGAATATCACTTTCAAAATCTACAATGTCGCGACCGGCGGAGTTTTTCTATGGCAGGAGAGCCATGTCGCGGTGCCTGTTGTCGGCGGGCTTTTCAATGTCGAGCTTGGTGGGACGACACCGTTTGCTGGGGCGGGGTTAAATTTCGACGAGCAATACTGGGTGGGCGTTTCTGTCGGCGGCGGCGCGGAGATTTCGCCCAGATACAAGCTCACCAGCGCGGCATATTCGATGTCCCCATGGACAATCAACGGAAATAATATCTATCGACAAACCGGCTATGTCGGGATAGGGACGGATAGTCCCATAAAACCGCTTTATGTTGAAGGAACTATCACCGGAGGAGCGGGTTCAGGAAACGCTATTGGCTATTTTAAAAACAACGCACCAGACACCGATGCCGCAGGAATATATGCTGAATGCGCAAATACGCCTTTTTGGGGGTATGGGGGTTATTTCAAAGGTGGCTATATTGGTGTTAGGG
Organism: uncultured bacterium; assembly: GCA_964459995.1. Taxonomy (GTDB): domain Bacteria; phylum UBP14; class UBA6098; order UBA6098; family UBA6098; genus CAZSHG01. Next base: position 5,805 of record CAYWOR010000026.1, read on the forward strand.
GTGAAGCAAGCATGGAAGGTGCAGGCTTCAGATATGGGGTTCGTGGAGATGCTTCTGGCGGAAACGACAATTACGGTGTATATGGTTTCTCAAGTGGCACTGCAACAACCAATTATGGCGTCTACGGGTCTGCAACAGGTGCGACCACAAATTGGGCGGGTTATTTTTCATCAGGGAATGTCTATATCTCGAACGGTCTCGGTATAGGGACGACAAGCCCAACTACAAGACTCGATGTAAATGGACAGGTCAGGATTCGCGGCGGTTCCCCCGGTGCGGGCAAAATTCTAACCTCCGATGCCGACGGTCTAGCCACGTGGGAAACGCCGTCGGGCGGTTCGAACTGGACGCTCTCCGGAGGAAATGTTTATCGCACAACAGGCAGAGTTGGAATAGGAACTTCTTCTCCGGGCGCAGGCTTACATATCATAGGCACTGGATACCCGAGCGGATTCTTGTTCGTCGAGTCCACCGCGGGAAATGATGCGGGAATAAGGCTCTATGAGGGCAGCGATGTGAAATGGCATATTTTCAATTCTGTCAGTAATGACGGCCTCGAATTCCGCAGAGAAGGCTTTGCCACTACTATGTTTCTCGATCAGGCACTGGGAAATGTCGGCATCGGCACGACAAGCCCATCTGAAAATCTTCACATAAAACAATCCTACAGTGGTGGCGGATTCAGAATGGAGCACAATTCGTCCACAAATCGTTGGGATATTGGAACCGCCTCAACAGAAAACCTGTGGTTTAGCTACAACGGCTCGCTTAAAGCCTATGTCGTAGCCGCAACCGGCGCATGGACTGTTTCGTCTGACAGGAGACTCAAAAACTCGATAGAGCCTTTGGGCAATGTCCTCGATGCTCTCATCAAAATCGAGCCTGTTACATATTTCTGGAACGACGACATCGAAAAAACCCAGCGGTCGATTGGGGTTATCGCGCAGGATGTTGCGGAACAATTCCCGCTCGCGGTGCCCTTCGAGGAAGAGTTCGGCTACTACGGCGTGGACTATAACAGCATCACCGTGCTAACTCTGGGCGGCCTTCGGGAATTGACTGAGATTGTCAAAGAGCAACAAACACAAATCGAACAATTAAAAGCTCGTATCGATGAGCTTGAAAACAAATAGGAGGAAAAAATGCGTAAATACATTATTCTACTCATTCTCGCTGTGGCTGTCGCTTTCGCGCAGACCGAAATCAACTGGTGGGTTTTCGACGGCGGCGCGGGGATGCGTTCGCCCTCTGCGGGGGACACTCTTTGGGTTTCTATTGCGCAAAATGCGATAGGTTTCGCCAATGGCGGCGCGACACAAATCTCCGCGGGCTATCTCTATGGCATCACAGGGCTTGTTAAAATCGAAGAGGACGAAGAGGATTTCGACGAAAGAGGCGACGAAACCAAGCGTCCATATGTGTTCGGCATTAACACAATCGCACCGAATCCTTTCAATTCGGCATGCCGTATCGAATTTGAGATCGAGAAAGAGGGAGCCGTTCTGCTTCAATTTTTCGATATTCTCGGCAGAATTGCGGACATGCCGATAAACGGCGAAATAATGCCCCCCGGGAAATACGCTCTGACATGGGGCGGCAATATCCCAACCGGAACATATTTCGTGCGCCTATCTACGGGCGAAAGCTCGATAGTCAAACGTGTGGTTTACCTAAAATAGCTCAATTTACGAAAGGGGGCGCTGAAAAGCGCCCCCACGCGGCTCATGCGTGAAAAAACCAACGCCGCGAATTTGCAAATCACCTCGATAGTAATCCAGCGCTACAAATTCGATAAGATGCTCGAATTCATCGCCTTTATTTTGAGTAGCTGAGGGGCGAAATATTTCTCTCGCAATCTATTTTTTTCGCTTGACAATCGGCGAACAGTGCCCGATATTCACTCTACAATGAGGGTAGAACTACTAAATAACCTTTCGCCAAACGCCGCGCAGACAATACGAGCGGCCAATTTTACCCCCCCCCGAATTCTGTAATACATTATACTATAACAAGTTACATCGACTATTTAAAACTACTCGCTTCTCCACCCACCTCGAAAGGGAAGAGGGGAAGGCGAGATTTTTGTTTGCCAAACAAAACCAAAGTAACCCTGATATTAATATTTGGGATCTTTTTTGTGCGGGGTCTTATAGGGAATTCATTACCCAAAGTAGCTTATTCGGGAATACTTACTGCGAATAAAGCAGATGAATACCCTATTCATTATCGCAACTCAGCCTTTGTAGCGGGAAGTTATAAAGAGATTCTTAGAGAAGCAAATACTTCGGGCGAGTTACCATTTGAACTCGTTTTTGAAACAGACGTAGAATCAAGCAAACATAATTTAAGCAACATCTATTCCCTTTGCTTTCTGATCACAAGAGACGATATATCTTCATTATCTTTTCTTGGAATAACTAAAACCACTGTGAATGTCGGAATTACCGCAATTATATACGAAATGAATGAACTCGAGAATAAAAGGAATATAGTTTTTAGCATTCCTATAGTGGGATATTCAACAGATCTATCCCCAAAGGAACGATTATCAAATCCGGAAATAGACAAACTTTATCTTACTACCTCTATAAAAACCTTAGAGTATTTGTTAGAAAAATTAGCTAGGCTTCAAATACAGAGTTTGGAGGGAGAAGTTATAGAGGTCGTACCTGAAGAAATTAAGATAAACAAAGGTTTTTCAGATGGCCTTGAAGAAGGCCAATATGTGAAGGTTTACACCGAAACCGGGGTCTTAACAGCACTAATAAAGAAGTTAGGTGAAAAAGAAAGCTCACTTGAAATAAAATCGGATGAAACCGAAATTTATAAAGGAACTATTGTAAAGGCCAGGAATATAAGAGGATTATCAGATGAAACCTATCAAGTTACCAGATTTGAAAACAACTCAAAACTTGCGGGAGAGTTATTTGACGATCGCCTGCTTTCTGAATCAATAGCTCAGTGGTTTTCCGACTTTCTTTTTTCAGAAGCTGGAAAAGTAACTTTACCAACTGAAGTAAGCGGGAATTGGCAGAACCAAACAGACGAAATGACTAAGGCTATTTTTGTAATGAATGAAGATAACTTCGAATTTGAGATGAGAAAGCCAAAATACCCTTTAGAACTAAGATTAACAGGTCTAGCGACCGAATTATTGAATGAAAACAATGTTAATGAGAATTACCTCTTCAAAGCATGGCTGGAGGTTTTTAATCCCACAAAAGGCACTCTGGAGGAGTTTTCGGAAACATCTACGTTTACCGTCGTAAAGGGTGCTTTTAAATTTCAATCAGATGCAGTGTTTTTTGATTTATTGCACAAATTAGCAAATAAGGCGGCTAAGGAGGCGGATCTATGAAAAAGAGAATAAATATCGCATTAATGAGTTTACTATTGGTTGGGTTGGTTTTAGCAACCAAGAATACGATAGTAGTTACGGGGAATTCGCAGGGAATAGAAGAAAGTACCGCTTATGATGAAGCTATCGTCGACGCGAAAAAGAAAGCTGTGGAAGAAGGGCTAAGATTATTTTTGGAAAGCAGTTCTTCGGGAGCCCAAAAAGGCAACGTACTTAATGATTTATTAGATAACTATGAGGATTACGTGATCAGCGCCGACCTTCTAAAAAAGGGCACAACAGGAGAAAATGAATATTTCGTCCGAATGGAGATAATCGTCGATTTGACGAAAATCGAAATTGCTGTGAGGAATTCTGCAGATGAACTGAGTAGACTGTTGGGTAATCCTACGATAGCTTTTATTCTTACCACGTGGGAAATTAAAGGCGAGAAGAACAGGATAATCATAGATGATAATGAGAAGCTTTCTGGAAACGTTGATTATTCAGGCTCAATCGAAGAATCTGGAAAAGCGGATGCCAATTATGATTATAGCGGCAAAGCCGAGCTTGACGTGAAAGTGGATACAATTGACGGTTTCAAAGGCGATGCCCAAGCAAGAGTTTCCGAACAAGCATCAGCGGGATATAATGCAAAATCGAATTTGGCAATATCAGAAAGCCTTGATGCTTCAAGAGATTATCATAGAGATTTAGAAGTTACTACGATTAACGAGGAACTCTGGAAGAAAGTGCCTGACCTGAGCATTATCGATGCATTTCAACAGGAATTTATGGAAAAAGGGTTCGAGCTTCGCGCATCGGAAAGAGCAAGAGAAGTAGCAATGTCTGAATCTATCGTATCGACGGCCATCAATCCTTTAGATAGGAAAGCAGTTAGAGAACAAGCTGAAAAGGACGGTGTTAATTTCGTTGCTCGCGGAGAGGTTATGATCATGGACATTAGACAAACTGGCTTGTCCTTGGACGTAAGAGATAGTCTTGGCACTGAATCAAAAAGGCCAATTTTTTCGCGAAAAACGAGCGACGTTGCGGCCGGTAAAATTGAGGTCAATTATTCTGAAGAGTTTATCGCGACCGTAAAGATAGGAGTAGAGATAATCGATGTGAACTCCAGCAACATCGTAGCATCATATTCAAACACCCAGACTGCGTTGAATAGTAATCCATCATTAGCAAAATCACAAGGAATTAAGAAATGTGCTGTTTTAGCTGCAAGGACTTTAGCATCCCAGACACTGACAACATGGCAAAGAACAGCGGAAACTGGAAGTCGTTTCTCAGTTGAATTCAGAGGGGTAACCAGCGTAAGAAGTCAACAGAGGCCTATTGTTACAGCAATCGAAGAGATTGGAGCTCAAATGCAGAGCGTTACAACCCCTGAGCAGGGGAATCTCTTGGTTCAATGTATTTACAAAGGCTCAAAAACAGAATTGGGGTATAGGCTTCTTGACCATTTGGGGGTCAAACCAGGTTTTGAAGAAGGTAAGTTTGACGGACCTTTCTTCGAAGGTGGTTTAATCGTATTCAATTTTCTTAACTAGGACAAACCAAACCATTTGCAAAGGAGACAAAATGTCTAAAACAAAAGCTGTTCTGATTATCATAATGTTGGTAATTGGAATTTGCTCTACTGTCTTAGCCCTTCCCAAAATAGGAAAGAGTAGCGACGAAGGAGAAACGAGTTCATCGGTCGATGTTAGTTCACTTGAGACCTCTTCTTCAGCTCTAATCTATAACGCATCATGGGCTACTATTAACATTCTTGAAGCCTCCGCGCTTATTTTCGACGCGATAGATTACAAAGAACAAGCAGAGAAATTAAGGCTGGGAATGGAAATTCTGAAAAGTAACCCTGAAGACGAAGACAGCCTGAAGAAAGCGATGGAAGAGGCGAATAATGCAGTCGAACAACTTAACAAAATGAAAGACTTAGAATCACAACTGAATTCTTCCACTACTTTCGATGTTACTGCGGCTTTTCTTGCGTTAGGTTGCGCGATTAATCTCGACAATAATGCACTTGAAACAGCTAAGTTGATTGTAGATGATTCGAAAACAGCACTACAAGAAACTCCGAAAACAAAAGTTAAAGAAATCAAACGCATAAAAGCTATTTCAGAATCTGCAGTTTTTCTCTCTAAGAACATCCCAATTCAATTGAAGGGAATTGTATCGGTGAGTTCAAACCTGGTTAACCTTGCAAAGACCAAGGGTGTTGAGCTTCCTTCCCAAGAAAAAATAAATGAGAAAGCCAGTGGTATGATTAGAGGATAGTTCTGTTATCCCAAAAAGAATCTCACCTTAGTTTTCGGGAGGATTTATAAAGGAAATCCTCCCGAACTAAGGCTGAAAGAGCCAGCAAATGACGAAATCGAGTGAAAAAATGGCGAGGGTGGTTGAAAAATCAGGGACGCGGACTGCAAAAAGTGGTTTGCCGTTTGCAAAAACTACTTTCCCATTTGCAAAAACAGGTTTTCCGTCTACAAAAACTACTTTTGCGTTTGCAAAAACTACTTTTGCGTTTGCAAAAACTACTTTTCTGTTTGCAAAAACAATAAATTCAACAACTTAGGCGGATAACGCCAATTCAATCAAGGGGGAACTATGGCAATCAAAACAAGACATCCTTACCGTTTGACAGACGCGGATTTCGACACCTTCAATTATGTCGATATGAAAATTTTTCTTGTCGGGCCAAACTCATTGCCCCATCGCCCCGACCATCTTGTTCCCCAGCAGGCCGCTCTCGCGGACGCTTTCCATCTCAAGCTCGACGAGTATTTGGCGTCCTGTGGTGTCCGCTCCAACGCGACTTCCGCATTCGGCGAGGCGTCTAAGACAATCCGCGAGAAGCTTCGCTGGATTAAGATGGCGCTTCCCAGCCTAACCCCCGGAAGCGACGAGATTCTTGTGCCTTTCGGCCTCGATGCGGACATCCCCGCCGACAACGACAAGATGAAAAATTTCGCGGACGCCGTGAACGCCCATTGGCAGAGTGTTCGCACCGAGGCGATTTACACGCCTTTTATGGCGAATATCGACGCTTTAGCCGCGCTTTTCCCCTCATATGTTACGGCGCAGGCGAACCAGAACGTCGCGCAACAGGCGGCGGCGCTATTGCAGAACGAGAAAGAGGATTTGCGTAATCAGCTTGAGGATGTGCTGGCCGCGCTAATCGATTGGTATCGAATCTATTACAAAGAATCTCAGGATGAGTATTGGACGCAAACGCCGTGGGGAAAGAGTTCCGGCGAGGAGCCGGGGCCAAGTGGGCCGGAGTGGCCGAATGTGCCGGTTGGGAAGATTACAAAGGCGACAGTCCCGCTAAATGGGCTTCTTGCGGGTTGTGAGCCTTACACCGGCGCGGATAGGTTCGATATTCGTATCACATGGGCGAAGAAGAACCAGCCTGTGCCCGCTATGCCTTTGGTGGATTCCTACACCGATGTTATGCAACCGGTTTATCTCGACGAGCAGAATTTCCCACTCGAAAAGGGATATGTTTACTACCTCTGGATTCGTGCACGGAAGAATAATGAGATTAGCGAGTGGAGCGAGGTTGTGGGAATGTTGTGGGAGTAGCGGCAGTGCCGCTTCCGTTGTGTCCCACCCTTCGGGAGCGACTTTGATAAATAGAAATTGGTAAGTTATTTTGGGCGGCTGTGGTGGCCGCCCTTTTCATTGTAGAGTCGAGCGTCTCGCTCGACACACGGCGAGACGCCGTGTCTATTAATCGGGCCGCCGTGTCTGTTAATCGTGACGCCGTGTCTCCTCGATAGACAAAAGATTTCTCGCTTCGCTTCGAAATGACAGGAGAGTATGTTAGGGGCGGCTGTATCTGGCCGCCCTTTTTTTGTGCTTAAATAAATAGGGTGTTCGTATGGGGTTAGGTTTGAAATCGGCTGGGGTGCAGAGCTTGGAAGCTGTTTTAGGAAGATTTGATACAACGGTTTCTGCCCGATTGTTTGGCTTCGTAGAGGGCTTCGTCCGCTTTGCGAATGCAATCGTTTAGGCTCATTCCGCGAGAGAATTGACATAGGCCGAAGGACATAGTTACGGCGAGCTTTTGGTTGTCGAACTCGAATTCGTAGCGCTCGATAGAAGTCCGAATTTTCTCGGTAATATTGAAAGCTTCGTCGATAGGTGTATCTGGCATCAAAATCAAGAATTCTTCGCCGCCCCAGCGTGCTGGAGTGAAGTTTTCGGCAAGATTTTGTTTGATCGTTTCGGCAACCTCGATGAGGACTCTATCGCCGCATTCGTGGCCGTAAGTATCGTTAATCTTCTTGAAATAATCGATGTCCGAAATAACTATCGAGAATTGTTTTCCGTCCCCTTCGAGCCGATGGATTTCCTCCTCGATCTTCTCGATCATTCCGCGCCGGTTGGCGAGTGTGGTCAGAGGGTCTGTCCTCGATGCGAGTTTCCAAACCTCGGCTTCCTTCTGTTTCTTTTCAATTTCTGCCTTGGCCTCGATTCGAGCAATTTTTCTGCCCTGTTCCGCGCTATATATTTCGTCGTTGAGTTCTTTGAAACGCTTATGATATTTTAGGGCATTCAGATAATCTCCGAGCATCTCGTATGTTTTCGAGAGGTTTTCGCAGACCATCTTTTCGCAATCGATCGCGCCAATCTCCCTCGCGAGGGCGAGAGCGCGTGTGCTGAAATCGATTGCCTTCGTCGTTTCGCACATCTCATTGAAGAGAATCCCCATGTTCCGAAGCTCCGAGGCCATTCCATATTTGTTGCCGAGATCCTCGTATATGCTGAGGGATGAGTTGAAATACTCGAGGGAGGTTTCGTAATCGCCTTTTTTCCGATAAATCTCGGCGACACCGTTGAAATCAGAGGCGAGCGAGCTCATGTTGTTATATTTCCTATTGAGTTCGCTGGATTTTTCAAAGAACTCCATCGACTTGTCGAACTCGCTTTTCCTGAAATAGATATTACCAAGGTTGTGATATCTGCTGGCGAGTTCTTTCTCTGTTCCAACTTCTTTTATCAACGCGAGTGAGCGCATGATGTATTCGAGAGCGGTATCCAAATCGCCGAGGCTGTCGTAGATACTTTGGAGATTATTCAGGCAAAATGCGATGCCCATCGTGTCGCCCAACTCCTCCTTTATCGCCATGGATTTATTTAGGAGTTCGAGGGCCATGTGGTAATCGTTCTGGTTTTTATAGACCAAGGCCATGTTATTGTAGCACATTGCGATGGCCTGTTTGTCGCCGATGTCCTGCTTGATTTTCAGCGCTCTCTCGAAACATCTGATCGAGAGGGGATATTCTCCTTTTTTGGCGTGAATGATGCCGATATTTATCAAAGAATTTGCGATTCTCGGTTTATCTTCGTTCTTCTCGCAGATTTCCAAACTCTCGCGGGCGTAGCGAAGTGCTTCGGGCGGATTGGAATTCATAAATCTTCGGGCGAGCACGAGGCAGATATCGCTCCTTACCCCCGGTTCCACACCGGAGCGCAGGAGGTTTTCCAACTCCTCATTGCTTCTTTTTTCTAAGCTCTCTTCGTTATTCTGATTCATGATGATCTTTCTTTTTTGCAAGCTATAGTATTTTCTACCACATGTCAAGTTATTTCAAAAAGTAGCTGAGAATATTGAATTCGGGCTATGTAATTTTTTGTTCGAGTTCCGGAAAATTTTTCAGGATGATTTTCGGTTTGTCTTTGGGTTTTGTTAGGTGGTTATTTTATAAAAAGGTTTTTGAGGAAAAATTTTCCCGCGATAATATCTTGAAAATCGGCAAACCCCTCTCGCTTTTCATAAAATCCGGTTGATTTTTCATGATTATCGCGTAAATTAGGTTTTCGCGTGAAAAACGCGCCGAAGTTCAACTAATGTAGGAGGAATCGTAATGAGTGAATCGAGTGGCACTACGGATTGCCGGGTATTAACTCAGGAAACGAACCAAACCGAACCCGAGGATCCCGGACCGCGACGAAGAGTTAGCGCGGCCTTCGAAGTGAACAATCGGCGCTCAGCCACAAGGTAGCCCGCCGGTTCATCTCAGGCCGTAAAACTAATCGAACGCGGCCATACGGAGGTGAACCATGCCGAACAAGAATCCTCTTCTCGTTCCCGAGCTAAGGCAGATGCTCGCGGAAGGAGAATTTCAAGGCCTAAAAGAGTTCTGCGAAAGTGTCCACCCTGCAGAGGTGGCGGAGCTTATCTCTCCCCTCACAGCGGAGGAGGTTTGGGCGATAATTTCGCACGCGAACCCGGAAACACGAGCATGGATATTTTCCGAGCTGGATGAGGACATTCAGGTCGAGATTGTCGAATCGCTTCAGCGCAAGGAAATCGCGCGCCTTCTGGCGGATATGTCTCCTGATGACCGCGCCGACCTTTTCATACTTCTCCCCGAGGAGTTGAAGGAAACGGTTCTTCCGGCACTCGCTCAGGCAGAACGCGAGGATATACGCAGGCTGACATCCTACGAAGAGGGCACCGCCGGCTCGGTTATGACTTCCGACTACACGACCCTTTCGCCGAACCTCACTGCGTCGCAGTCAATCGAGCGCCTTCGCGAAATCGCCCCGGATAGAGAGACAATTTACTATGCTTATGTTGTGGATGACCAGCGTCGGCTTCTCGGATCGGTGTCGCTCAAGGACATTATTCTGGCAAAACGCGGCGCACGAATCGGCGATATTATGCACGGCGATGTGGTCTATGCATATGTGAACGACGACCAAGAAGAGGCCGCACGCAAGATTCAAAAATATGACCTCCTCGCTCTGCCGGTCGTTGACAACAACGACGCCCTTGTCGGGATTATCACGTATGACGACGCTATCGACATCATCACGCAGGAAAACACCGAGGACATCGAAAAGCTCATGGGTATCTCGGGTAGCCATGAAGACGCTGTTTATATGAAAACGACATCGTGGATGCATTTCAAAAACCGTGCTGGCTGGGTTATTTTCCTTTCGATGTTGGGTCTTATTTCGGGTTATATCGTGCAGAGTTTCGAGGGGCTTCTGCTTCAATTTGCAATACTGGCGACTTTCATGCCCATGCTTGCCGACACAGGCGGAAACACGGGAAGTCAATCGGCGACGTTGGTAATTCGTGCTCTGGCGCTCAAGGAAATCGCGTCTGGAGATATGTTCCGCGTGCTTTTCAAAGAATTCAAGGTTTCGATAATGCTCGCGATTCTGCTTGCAGGTGTGGCCTATGGCAGGGTAATGATTCTCGGCCCCGGTTCGACTATCCCGGAGAATTTTTCTTTGGGGACAATTAGTTTTGCGATAGCGGTCGCGCTAGGGCTTCAGGTGGTTACGGCTACGATGATAGGCGCGTTATTGCCAATCGGCGCCGCGAAGCTGAAACTCGACCCGGCAGTTGTCGCAAGCCCGGCATTGACAACTATTGTCGATATCACCGGCCTTCTGATATTTTTCATGTCTGTGAAATTGATTCTCGGAATTTAGCGAGTTGAAAGAATATAGACCTAAGCCGGCATGTGGCGGAATATGAAAAACGCCGCCCCCGCAAGGCATAAGCTCGCCCAAAGATAGTCCCATGTGAGCTTAAGCCCCATATAAAATACGCAAAAGCCCGCGAAGACTACCATTGTGAGGATTTCCTGAATTATCTTGAGTTGGGGGAGGGTATAAAATGTGCTTCCGATACGGTTTGCGGGGACCTGAAGGCAATATTCGAAAAAGGCAATACACCAGCTAAAGACGATGGCCACAACCAACGGCCTCGTCCGCATATCTTTCAAATGGCCATACCAAGCGTAGGCCATGAAAATGTTCGAGAAAATGAGAAGGACAAATGGCGCGATTCTCATCGCCGACACCCCGGGAAACCCCCCGCAATAAAACTTAATGGTCAAGACCCCAAGGAAAACTCCGCGGGGTCTTGGATAAACATCGCCTTTTCGGCGCTCAAACAAAAAAAACTCCGGAGGAGGGACTCGAACCCACGGCCCGGTGGTTAACAGCCACCTGCTCTACCGCTGAGCTACTCCGGAATTTCAAAAAACTTTGCTAATTATATCCCCCCCACTCTTCTTTGTCAAGGGCAAATTCTAAGAAATTTCGCTTTACATATCTCTAAAGGCTCTGTATTTTGATTTTAGGTTTTGAAAGGACGCAGAATTTATGTTCGCAAGGGTAACATCAGCCGCTGTTCTTGGAATCGACGCCTACAAGGTGGAGGTCGAGGTGGATATCACCGCGAAACTGCCCTCCTTTATGGTCGTCGGGCTTCCGGATAACGCTGTCAAAGAGAGCAGGGAGCGGGTCGCCAGCGCGATTAAAAACTCGGGTTTCCCATTTCCGCAAGGCAGGATTACAATCAACCTCGCGCCTGCCGATGTTAAAAAAGAGGGAAGCGCTTTCGACCTGCCTATGGCTATCGGTATCCTTCGCACAATGGACATTATCGACAACCCCGAGCTCGAAAACTATGTTATAATAGGCGAGCTTGGTTTGGATGGCACACTTGCTCCTGTTCGCGGAACATTGCCGATTTCTCTCTTGGCGAAGGAGATGGACGCAGGGGGGATTATTCTTCCGCGCGAAAACGCCAAAGAGGCCGCAATCGCCCAGGGCGCGCCGGTTTATCCTGTCGAAACCCTCGCCGAAGCGGTAGATTTTATCACCGGACATCTCGATATCGAACCTTTTCAAGTGAGCCTTCGCGATGTCTTCGAGTCCTCGGAGCGATATATCGCTGATTTCTCGGATGTCCGTGGGCAGGAACATGTCAAACGTGCGCTGGAGGTAGCCGCGGCTGGAGGGCATAATGTTCTTATGATAGGCCCCCCCGGCTCGGGGAAAACGATGCTCGCGCGAAGATTTCCCTCTATTCTTCCACCGTTAACTCTCGAAGAAGCGCTCGAAACGACGAAAATCCACTCGGTCGCGGGAGCATTGCCGCGCGACACCGCACTCGTCGGCGCAAGGCCTTTTAGAGCGCCGCATCACACTATTTCTGATGCCGGGCTTATCGGCGGTGGAACTTTCCCGAAACCCGGAGAAGTTTCGTTGGCGCATCATGGTGTGCTTTTCCTCGACGAACTTCCCGAGTTCAAGAAGAATGTTCTCGAGGTTATGCGTCAGCCGCTGGAAGACGGCAGGGTTGTTATCGCACGCGCGGCAATCACCCTCGAATATCCCTCGAATTTCACTCTTGTCGGTGCGATGAACCCGTGCCCATGCGGATATTTCGGTGATCCTTACCACGAATGCACCTGCACGCCGGCGAATATTCAGAACTATATTGGAAAAATCTCCGGCCCTCTTCTCGACAGAATCGACATCCATATCGAGGTTCCCTCGGTTAAGTATAAAGAACTTTCCGGCCCCAGCACAGGTGAGAATTCGGACTCGATCCGCGAAAGGGTAACAAAAGCGCGGAGGGTTCAGAATCAGCGTTTCGAGGGAATCAAAGGTGTTTTTTCCAACGCCGATATGCACACAAAGATGATCCGCAAATTCTGCTCGCTCGACGAAGCAGGCGAATCGCTTCTCAAGTTGGCAATCACCAAGATGGGCCTTTCCGCAAGAGCTTACGACAGAATTTTGAAACTATCACGAACTATTGCCGACCTCGAAGGATGTAAGGACATCGCTCCGCACCACGTTTCGGAAGCAGTTCAATATCGCAGTCTTGACAGAAAATATTGGAGAGGTGGATGAGTTGATCACATGGATTTTCGTTATTATCGCAATAGCTGTTTTTCAAATTATCAGCCTGATTCTGGGGTTTCCCGACTCGGTCGATTATTTCGCCGCGGTTTTGCTTTTGCTGACAAGTCTCGGCATGCTATACCGTATTCGTATGAAACAGAAAAAGGGCGAAAGAGAGCGGTTGGCGAGAGAATTGGCACAGCTTAAAAATTCGAACCCGTGAGGTATCCCCCGGGATACCCGAAACATAATACTTCATCAAAGGGGGAAAGATGATTCCGCAGAAGCTTAAAACGAACGCGACGATCTACAAGGTTCTCGGCTGGATCTACATTATTGTCGGAGTTCTGGTTGGGATTGGCTTGATTGTCGGAGGAGTTTTAACTGGAGACTCCGAAGCTATGGTCGGCATGATTATCGGCGCAGTCGTCGGTGGGATTCTTGGTATTATTTTCGGATTGCTCTATCTCGCAATTGGAAAAGGAATCCACAACCGCAAGGAATGGGCGAAAACAGTCGGTTTCATTTTCGCGATTCTAATGCTTCTCAGCATTCCGATTGGGACAATCCTCGGGATAATCCTTCTTTTGGGATTCTCGGACGAGCAAAGCAAGGCATGGTTCTCCGGTGCGGAGAATATGGACCCCCACAATTACCAGCCGCCGCAATATTGATGTTTGGAACTTGATTTTCTCGATTTGATTCGTCGTTAGCCGAGGAAACATCGCGGCGAGCACTTTGGTGGGAGCAATATTTGTTGGATGACATATCCGACAAATTTGTTCCCTTTTTTTTATGTGCAAGGTTACATTTCCGAGCGGCACTCCGCGGCAGGCGGGCGAATTGCGACATGTCCGGCTATTCGCCCGCCAGCCGTTTGGATTAATTTGTTAACTTTAGTTACTTGAGATACACGATCCGTTTCCTCGCCGCCGTGCCATCGGCCGTTTCGGTTCCGCTCGACGAACGGGAATCTAGCCGCGTCCGCCCTTCAGGTCTGCAGGACACGAGATAGACGCCGGAGGGGAGGGATTCGTCGGGGTGCCAGACAACCGCCTTTTCCGTAGGGGACGGTTTTACGCCGTCCCTTGCGCTGGTTCCGGTATCGGCGAAAAAGGCGGGCGTAAGACCCGCCCCTACGGGCAACTGTGCGATTCTTCGCCCATTCACATCGTAAATCTCCACCCGAGCTGGCGTAAAACCCGCCCCTACGCCGTCGATGGCGATGGTTACAGCGGAATTAAAGGGGTTAGGAAAAGCGGAAATAGTGAAGCTGGCGGGAAGGGGGTGAATCTCCTCCGCGCCGGTGCCGGAGCCGAATTCGTAAGCGCCGATGTCGATGGTGCCGTCATTCAAACGGCCGCGAGACATGCAATGACGGATATATTCCATGTTCGGCATGTGTTCGAGAGCGATTTCAACCGCGAGGCCGGTGCCGGCATCGATGCACGGCGATCCAGTCGCAAGCTCGAAATCCTGTAACGCCAAATCTACGAACCCGGGCAAGATGCCCTCTATATTGCCGAAATCGTTCACCGTTACGGTAAGGCCGGAATGGCTATCCACCCATCCGGACGGCAACCAGTTGTTGCGCAGTGAGATAGTGCCGTCCGCGTTGAGCATTGCCATGAACGAACCGCCCGCCGTGTTGTAAATGATGTTATTGCGGGCGTCGCAGGCCTCGTCATTCGAGGAAAGGCGCACCAGAGTGGTGTTTCCGCTCCGTGTCGAAACGATTGTGTTGTTGTGAAGATAGAGTGTGCCTTTGCGGTATCGGGTTTCGTCGCCGGAATCGCCGCCGTAGTGGATTATTTGGCTGTTGCCCTCGCCGTCGCCCTCGACGAGAATGTTGCCGTAAACAAAGGTTTTGCGATACAGCGTGTCGCCGTAAAACGCTGGCGAGCCGGTGTCCACGAGGTCGAGCTGACGATTGCCGTTCTCTATCCAGTTGTAGCGGACGATGGTTCCGGCGGAGCGGTCTTTGAGGTTATTGCCGGGGCATCCGACGCGCAGAGACCCGAAATGATTGAACTGGAAGAGTATTCCGAAGGCCTCGGTGTAGTTGTTGTGCTCGTAGATGCTCCCCTCGTAGCCGTTGCCGTGGATATGGCAATACTCGACGACGATGTCCGAAGAGGAATTCGCGCAGAAGAGGCCGTTGCCGCAGTCGGTGAACTCGCAGTTTCGCAGGATGATATGCGTCCCCCTTTCGACGAAAATCGCGGAGGCGTTTGTGGTATAGCTTTGGGTGTCGCCGCGGTCGTCGGTGAAGGTGTAGGGCGGACGAGCTTTGCGAATCGACAGGTTTTCGACGATGATATACTCTGGGTTCTCGGTGGAGGGAAAACTCGCCCCGCCGATTTTAACTATCCCACGAACCTCGCTCCAATAGTCGAGTTCGAGACGTGTGTTGGCGTTTTCGCCGTCGATTATGGGAAGATCGCCGCTAATCGAGGGAACTCCGCGAACGACTATGGGCGCCGAGGCTGTTCCGGAACGGTTGATGACCCACTTTTCGCGGTATGGGGTGCTTCGCCAGTGGATGAGAACGGTGTCTCCCGGGGAGAGGGTTTCCCATGGAACGTCGCCGATGTCGATGTAGGTCTCTCCGGGGCCGACGGAGTAAGTAACTGCATAAAGCCCTGTGATGAAAGCGCTTACAGCAATACAGATTAGAGAGAGCGTGCGGATTTTCAATTGAACCTCATTTCAGATAGACGATCCGTTTCGATGCTGTCGCCTCCCCCACAGTAGCGTGGATAAGATACACCCCGGAACCGAGGGATGGGGCGGGATGCCACCGGTATGCGCCGGGGGCGTTTGTGCTCAAGGGCTTCGCCGATTCGCTTTGGCTAAATGGGGTTTCCGCCACGCACCGGCCATCGAGGTCGTAAATTTCCACCGTAGGGGTTTGATTAATCAAACCCCTACAATCGACCGCAATGGTTACCGACGAATTAAACGGGTTGGGGTGGGCGGAGATGGTTATTTTCT
>CAYWOR010000027.1:0-17754 GCA_964459995.1 uncultured bacterium
ACTTTCGGCAGAACGCCCTTTAGCGATGGGTTTTCCTTTTCGATGGCGACCATCGCCTCGTCGATGTATTTTCCGATTTCGGGCTGTCTCGCGAAATCCTTCATGTAAGACCATCTTGCGGTTTTCGGGACGAAGAAGACATTTTCTGCCTTGTATTCGTCGCGGTCTTCGGGGTCGGCACCTTCGTATTTGCCTTCGCCCTTAACGAGAACGTCGTGTAATTCCTCGAAGGCGTCGGAGATATATTTAAGGAAGATAAGGCCGAGAACGACGTGCTTGTATTCTGCGGCGTCGATGTTCTTGCGCAATTTATCGGCAGACTTCCAGAGCTTCTTTTCGAGGTCGTTGGAAAGGGTTTGTTGTTGCGGCATTGTTTGGCTCCAGTTTAAGAATTCATGCTTTCAATTTAATCTTTCGGATTAATGAGTCAAGAGGATTATCTTTTCACATCAGGCAGTCTTTCAGGTTCCGGTCTCTTCGCCCCTTTTTCGGGGTGTTTTTTCGGGTGAAAAAGGCGCAAACCCTTGTGGTTCAAGGGTTGCTAAACATCCTGCGGCATCTGCTAAACATGAAGTGCGGCCTGCTAAACATGGTTTGCTCTCCGCTAAACATGAACCGCGCCTGCTAAAGCTGGTTTGGCCTTTGCTAAACATGGTTCGCCGTCCGCTAAACATGGTTTGCGCTCTGCTAAACATGAAACATGCTCTGCTAAGCATGGTTTTGCCCTGCTAAACATGGTTTTTCATCTGCTAAATCTGGTTCGCGGTCTGCTAAAGCTGGTTTATGAAATCCTCAATTTGGTTTGTCAAGTCCTCAACATGGTTTGTGGTCTCCTCAACTTGGTTTACGGGGCAGTTTTCGGCAATTCTATTTTGGAGTTGTTTTGCCTCCGTGGATATGGATTGGATATCCGCCGCCGATTTTCGATTTATCTTTGTGAAATACATTGCCAATGTCGCCGGAGGTTCTCACTTCAACACGCGCGAAGGCACTCCAGTCGAAATCCACAACCGCGTCGATGTTTTTTGAACGAACGAGAAAACCGTATGGGGATTTTTCTGCAATCCAGAGATCGGCGTCCGGGGAAAGCGCTGTTAATGTTATAACTGGAGTTTCGGCACCGATTTTTGAGGCAAAATCATTGGAGAATGCAACCCATCTCGACCCGCCTATCATGTTGCTCGTTCCGAAATCGAATATTTTGATATTCGCGTATTCTCCCTCGAAATGAGTTCCTACAGCTTTCGCAAGAATATCTGTGCGTTCGACGATTCGGCGATCGCGGGTTTTGGCCTCGTTATCGAGCTGGCGAACAGCACCGATAAGAAGTCCGTCGGTGCGCTGAGCACTTATGAAAAGTTTGTCGCTGTTTTCGTCGTAGTTTGTTATACATCGCGGCATTGTTTCGGGGCGAATGAGCATTTTGTGATGGCCTAAAATGGGATCCCACACTATATCGCCCTCGATACCATGGAGAAGCTCGAGGTCGTCGTAGGTGTCGAATAGAATAATCGAGCCAACCTCGCCGTAGTATTCGTGCGAATACATCCGCCACCAGTTGTAGCTACTCGTGCCGATATAGCCCCAATCCGGTGCGTCCGGGCGCAATGTAGGTTCACCTGCGGAATAATCCGTTTGCCAATCATGAGCACCGACATCGAAATAGGTAGTCCCGATGAAGTAGCCGGCATAATCGTTTCCACGGGCGAGGATGCCGTATTGTGTGTTCGGGGAATTTGGATCGCGATAACCAAGATAGGCATAGTTGTATGAAGTTGCGACTGTTCCGCAAGTATCCCTCGCAAAAACACCATAAATTGTTCCTATCGAATATATTCCTCGCTGTCCGCATGCGGATTTGGTAAAATCGCCGAAGAAGCCGGATACCCATTGGCCGTTTGCTTTCATGCCTGCGTTGTTACCGGAAACCTGCCCGCCGAGGAAAGCATAGTTGTAAGCATCGTATTGGCCGTAAACGCCGTAGTTAGCGCTTCCGATGTATCCCATTCTATCGGTTGTAAGATGATTTCCGAGAATACCATATTCGCCGCCGCGCCCCATCACACCGCGTCCAACACCGCCCGAAGCGTCGCCGTATATCGCCCATCCGGGCATCGTTACATAGATGCCGTAAATATCGGTGCTAGCGTAAGAGACTGTTATTTTGCCAGAAGGGCTGGAAGTTCCGATCCCGAGTTTGCTATTTGTATTATCCCAATAAAACTGAGATGCGTTGCCTCCGAAAGAACCGGAGTTGTTGAACTGGACAGCGCCGTTGGTTCCGCCGGGTGAACCGCCACCGCCGCCGGTTTCGTCATTAGCCCAATACAGGGTCGAACCGTTGCTCTTAAGAACCTGTCCTGATGAACCTAAACTACCGCCGATATCGATGGACATTGTCGAACCGCGCATGTAAAGACGGTCATCAGCGTTCATTTCACCGACGTAAACGTAGGATCCGTCGCCGAAGAAGAGCCGGTTATCGTAATAGGTCGAGGAATATCCGATTTTAGCGGAGCTTGCGGCACCGGTGTTTTGAATATGGAGTTTATTGCTCGGTGTCATCGTTCCAATTCCCACATTATATCCAGTGCTGTTGGGGTAGAGATTCGAGCCAGAAAGAGTCCAATTTCCACCCCCTCCGGAAACATCCGACCAATAGACATTTCCCGCGCCGCCCGAGGTCAGCACTTGCCCCGAAGAACCGACTGAACCATCAGCGTTAAGCTGGCCGGTAAGATATAAGCTCGTCCACGGATAAGCCGAATGGCCGAGGTCCATCGTTCCGGTAGCATTCGGGCGGAAACCTGTTGTATGAAGGCGAAAGCGTTCACTCGCACCAAAATGCCAGCTGAACCAATGGTCGCCTGATGGGAGGTAATATTCCATATCCCAAGAACCGTTCGACCTGATGATCCCGCTGGATGGTAACCTGAATTGTGTGGCATAAGCATCTCCGGCGACGTGTAGCTTATATGCAGGGCTTATCGCGCCAATGCCGACGTTGTCCGACACATAGACATCGCCATCGAAATAACCTGCCCAGGTAATTCCGGCATCAGTTGTTGTTCCGTCGCCGTAGATAGCGTATCGAGGAGATTCGAAGCTTGTCGCGATGCCTTTGACACCCCACCGACCTTCACCGGCGACGCCATATTGGCTTCCTGTTCCCCAGTAGCTTTTGCCGAAAACACCAAACTCCGCCTCGCCGTAAATCCCCCAACTATTTCCGTATCCTGAGAAGCCATAGACAGCCTTCGAACCATTCCAACCGGCATCAGCCCAAATAGAAGCCCCTCGCCCACCGGCGGCATAGATTGCGACTGAATTTGAAATAGTGTAATCGGCCTCGGCTTGAACCGCTGTTCCGCCACCGAGGAATAAACCCGCCATTCCGGAAGGGTTATCAGCACGAAATGCTGTCAAGCCGCTGGATTCGACATTGAGTTTGGCAGATGGCGTTGTTGTGCCAATTCCCACGTTATATGTTGTGCTATTTGGATATAGATTGGATCCCGATAGAGTCCAATTGCTGGAACCGGAGCCTCCCCCAACTACACTGTCTGCAATTGAGGCGCGAAAAGCATACCCGACAGAGTTAAGTTTCTCTCTTGGAACTAGAAGCTCGCCGCTCACGACCAATTCCAACCAATAATCGGTTGAGAAATCGAGGTTTATCGGGGTTATCGAACCAAGTTCGACATCGAAAAGCCCTTTGACCACAGATACCTGATTTACGCCGGTGTGAGATTCCGTCCAGATGGCTGTTCCGCCCGTTTCGACTGAGTATATTCGAAAAATCATGTCGAGATCGGCATTAACAGCGATACCGTCGGTATCTGTGAGCTTCCCTTGGTAATTCATCGAGCGCGGGACAGCCATCAACGAGGCTGTAAGGGTCATAACTGCTATAATAACAAAGACAACTCTTTTCATAATACCTCCTAAAACATGTTTTATGAAACATAAGGTTTTTTCTGTTTCGGTCAAGGATTAATCTCTAACTAATGTTGGATAATTAGCCGTGCAATCGCACTCAAATAAGTGTTTTGCAAAAAATGAAAAAATATCTTGATTCCTTAAGCTTATTTGGTATTATTGCCAAATGAAAGTTCTTTTTTTTCAAAGTGGAGTTTACTATGGATATGGACATAATCGAAGCAAAGGCAAATATTTTCAAAGCGCTGGGGCATCCCTCGCGATTGGCGATGGTCGAGAAGCTCGCAGAGGGCGAATGTTGTGTATGCGAGCTTGTAGAGCTTGTCGGCGCAGACTTCTCGACAGTCTCGAAACATTTGGCGATTTTGAAAGATGTCGGAGTTGTCGATTTCTCACGCGACGGCCAAAAGATGTTCTATCGCCTCAAAGTGCCGTGCATTCTGCGCTTTATCGATTGTGTCGAGAATGTAATTATTAAAAAGGAATCGAAATGCGAAAATACCGAGCAAACTTGATTGGACTTCTTTGTTTCATTCCAATTCTAATGACCTTGGGGTGTTTGGAAATCTCTTCTTCAAAGGCTGGTGATGAAAAAATGAAGGTTTTAACCATCGAATGGCATCGTTTAGTGGATGATCAAGGTCAAACCTGCGACAGATGTGGTTCGACCGAGTCATCGGTAGAAAAGGCCTCAAAAAAACTTCAGCGCTCGCTAAGCGAAGTTGGTATCGCGGTTGTCTTGGAAAAAAAGACTCTCTCGCCGGAGACCTTCGAAAAGAATCCCCTCGACTCGAACCGGATTTGGGTTGCCGGAAAACCTATCGAGGAATGGCTTTCTGCGACATCCGGCCAAAGCCGATGCTGTTCGGCTTGCGGAGATTCCGATTGCAGAACTGTTATTGTAGATGGAAAAATCTACGAGGCAATTCCTGAAGAGTTGATCGTTAAAGCGGGCCTTCTTGCTGGCGCTCAGATGATTTCGCCCGATGTTCCGGCTCCATGCTGTCCCCCTGTCCCTGAATCTAAAACCAACTCGGGATGCGGTCCCGGTTGCACTGGTTCCGGATGCTAACATGAAATTTGTAAATAAAACTAACTCGGAATCGAAATGAACTGGAAAGTCGAATGGAAAAAGCTTGCGCTGATTATCGGCGCGTTTCTTGTCGCCTTCTACCTGCCGGTGGGCGGGTCGCGCTTCGACGGCGCGGTGATGGAAGCGCTTCACCTCACTAAATGGTATGCCCGCGAGCATGTCATGCTTTGCCTGATACCGGCCTTCTTCATCGCCGGCGCGATAGGTGTTTTTGTCAGCCAGAACTCGGTGATGAAGTATCTCGGTGCGAAGGCGAAAAAGGTCGTGGCCTACGGCGTCGCGTCGGTCTCGGGGACGATTCTCGCGGTTTGCTCCTGCACAGTGCTTCCGCTTTTCGCGGGGATTTACCGCATGGGCGCTGGCCTCGGCCCGGCGGTGGCGTTCCTGTATTCCGGCCCGGCCATCAATGTCCTCGCGATAATTATGACCGCACGGGTTTTGGGACTCGAGATCGGAATCGCGCGCGCGGTAGGGGCTATCCTGTTCAGCGTGATAATCGGCCTCGCGATGCATTTCATCTTCCGCAAAGAGGAAAAGGCGCGCGTCGAAGCCCAGCTTCAGATGCCGGAGCCGGAGGGCGTCAAGCCGCTCTGGCAGACGATTCTCTACTTCGCGTCGATGGTCGGTGTGCTGGTCTTCGCGAACTGGGGCGCGCCCTCCTCGACGAGCGGGGCATGGTTCTTTATTCATAGCAATAAGTGGATAATCACCTCGATCTTCGCGGTGGGATTGGGCGCGAG
This sequence comes from uncultured bacterium, assembly GCA_964459995.1. Lineage (GTDB taxonomy): Bacteria > UBP14 > UBA6098 > UBA6098 > UBA6098 > CAZSHG01. The sequence goes on from CAYWOR010000027.1 coordinate 5,773, forward strand.
CTTAATCGCGTGGTTCGGTTTCAAGCTTTGGCAATTTCTTGTAATCGCAATCCCGACTGCTGTCGCGGGCCTGCTTCTCCCCCATCAGCCATTGGTAGCCTTCGGTATAGCGATTATCGGGCTGTCCTATTTCACCAGCAAATCCAAGGACGAGACCGGCGAGTGGTTCGCGTCGTCGTGGGGTTTTGCTAAACAGATATTGCCGCTGTTGCTTCTCGGAGTGGTGTTCGCCGGCTTTTTCCTCGGAAGGCCGGATCACGAGGGCATCATCCCCTCGGAATGGGTTTATAAAGCCCTCGGCGGCAACTCTCTTCGAGCGAACTTCTTCGCGTCCTTCGCCGGAGCATTCATGTATTTCGCTACCCTCACCGAGGTGCCGATCCTGCAAGGCCTTATCGGCGCCGGCATGGGCAAAGGCCCGGCGTTGGCGCTTCTCTTGGCCGGCCCGGCGCTGAGCCTGCCGAACATGCTCGTTATCCGCTCGATAATGGGCACGAAAAAGACTGTCGTTTTCGTTTCGCTGGTAATCGTCATGGCGACAATCAGCGGCATGGTCTTCGGGTCGATGTTTTAAACTTGAGGAGTTTACTATTTTAGCTAATATTAAAATTAAGCATATGGCACTGATCTTAACCATTTTATCAATATGTGCGAGTTGGACATTTGGCCAAATCGCCATACATGATACTCAAAAGGTAAGCCTCGAAAGCCTTTTCGATCGGGCTTCTGAGGATAACGAATCCATTCGAGCTTTGGAAATGAGGCTGAAAGCGGATTCGCTTCGCATCCAATCCACGCGGGGCGGTTTTTTCCCGCAGATTGACGCCAATACCGACGCGATATTGCTCGATATGGTTCCGAACACAAAGTTCTCTTATATCGGCGACGGACCGCTCGATATTCTTTTGACCGGAGGCGTTTCACAAAAAATCTGGGATGGCGGGCGAACTCGCGCCGAGATGAACTTTCTAAATGCTGGAATCGATGTTTCGCGCGCGAATCTGGAGATTCTTCGGCAGTCGGTTCGGTTGCGCATCGCCGAGTCTTATTATCGGCTAATCGGTTTGCAGAGGGAACTGGATGTAATCGCAGAAAATTTGAATATGCTCGATGAGCGGATACGCTTCGTCGGGCTTCTTATCAGCGCCGGTCGCTCCTCCGAAACTGACCGCGGGAGGTTCGAGGTCGTAAAATCACAGCTGGAGGGCAAACGCCTACAGACTGAGTTCGCATATGAATCCACCTGCCGGAATATAAGCGCTCTGATCGGTCTCGATAACCCAGTTTTCTTCGTCCCGACAGAAACCCTCGAACTAACCTCAGAAGCCGAAAATTTCGATATTGATATTAAATTATCGCCGGTTGTAGCCAGACAGAATGCGGCGATAACATCAGCCGGAGCTGAACTTCGCAAGGCAAAAACCGCGCTTATGCCCTCGATAAATGCCCGTGCATGGTATGGCTGGGAATTCGCCGACGCCGGATTTTCGTTTTCAGAAAACGAAAGATGGTTCGGAGGTGTCTTCGCCAGCGTTCCGATTTTCCACGGCCTTAGCGCTCGTAAAAAGATAGAAGCCTCGCGGGTGGTTCAAAATATAGCACAGGTCGACCTTGAAAGAACTGTCCGCGAAACAGATGCAGCATTGCGCAATGCTATTCATCAGATGGAAGTCCTTCGACATCGATGTAATATCGAAGAAAATGCCGCAACTCAGGCGGAGGAAAACCTTCGGCTCGGACTCATCGAATACGAGGCGGGGCGGCGCTCCAATATGGACATCATAGATATGCAAAACAGCCTGCTTCAAACCCAATTATCAGCTAATTCGATGCTCGTCGAATATTACATTTCGAAAGCTCGGCTGGCGTCTCTCGCGGGGAATTTATAGGAAGGATATTGATGAATAAGCATAAGTTCACATTTCGCTATCTGTTTTTTGCGGGGTTTACAATCGCCATCGGGCTTGTAAATATCTCGTGCTCAAAAGATGCCGACGGCGCTCAAGCGCCCCAGAAAAAACCGCCTCTTGTTTCGGTCGCGGAAGCCAAAACCGGAACGATCGCCAGAAAAGCGGAGCTCCCCGGCGCTGTCCGTCCGGATGTTACGGCGAATGTTCTCGCTCCGGCAGAGGGAAGGATAACCTCCTTCAATTACCGCGAGGGCGATTTTGTCCAAAAGAACGCAATTATCGCGAAGATAAGCCCTACAATACGCGAGGATATTCTCAACGCGGCGCGTCTCAAAGGAAGCGATGCCGAGAACCTCGATTTCGCGGCGAGACAGTATCAGGAAATAGCCGTTGTGGCACCAATCGGTGGCGTTGTTTCCATGCGAAATGCAGAGACCGGCGACATAGTAATCCAGCGTCAGAAGCTGGTCGAGATTCAAAACTCTGCCAATCTTCATGTCGAAGTGCCGGTGCCGGAACGCGAGATGCCCCGTATTAAAAAAGGCATGGAGGCCGAAATACGCCCGGACGCCCTTCCCGGAAAGGTTTTCGAGGGCAAGGTAAACCGAGTTTATCCTACCCTCGACGAGAGGACTCGCACCGGAACCGTCGAGGTCAGCCTTCCGAATTCCGCATCGGAATCGCTTAAGACCGGAATGTTCGCGCGGGTTTCCTTCATCCTCGAAAAATCCAGCAATGCAGTTTTAGTCCCAACCGATGCAGTAGTTCTCTCCGAAAAAGGTGAAACGGTCGTGTTCGTTGTCAATGAAGGCAAGGTTGCATCGCATAAGGTGAAAATCGGAATCGAAACCGGCGGGACGACACAGATTATCGAGGGTATTTCCTCGGGCGACACTGTCGTCCGCGCAGGAAACGAAAATCTGAAAGACGGTGCGCAGGTCCGCGTAATGGGCGCTTCCGGTGAAGGCGAGAAGAATACGGGAGAGAAGTAATGAACCTCACCAAACACGCATTACTCCGTCCTGTTGCGGTTACGGTGCTCACTCTCGCCGTTATTGCCATCGGTTTTTATAGCTTTCAGAATCTTGAGGTCGATTATCTGCCGTCGGTTACATATCCGATGATAAAAATCCATATCTGGTGGCGCGGCGCAACCCCTGAGGAGATCGAGACCAATGTCGCCGAGCCGATTGAACGAGTTATGGCGACGGTCGATAATCTCGACTATTTAAGCTCATCCAGCATCGAGGGGATGTATACCCTTCTTGTCAATTTCAAATATGGCGTCAATGTCGAAGAGGCTTATCAGGATGTAACCGCCGCGATGGGCAGAGCCGCCCGAAGTTTCCCGCCGGATATGGATCCGCCGGTCATAATCAAGGCGGACCCTTCCCAGTTGCCGGTCATGCAGGTTACAGTAACATCGCCGGTTCGCGACCTCGTCTGGCTTCGAGACTGGTCGGAGAACTGGCTGACGGACAGGCTCAACGCGGTGGACGGCACCGCTGGAGTCGAGGTCGTTGGTGGGCTTGAACGCGAGATTCGTGTTCATCTCGACCCGCGAAGGCTCGAGGCATACGGCCTCACCCCGGCCATGGTTTCTAACAAGCTTTTCGAGGAGAATGTCGAGATGTTCGCCGGAAGAATAACCACCGGCAGGCATGAGATTATCGCACGGACGATGGGCGAATTTGAGAGCCTCGACGAGATTCAAAACATCGTAGTAGCTACGGTAAACGGCAGGGATGTCCGTCTCGTCGATGTTGCTTCGGTCGAAGATTCTCACGAGGAGTTGCGCGTCAATACCCGCTTCAATAGCGAACCGTGCGTAAAACTCAACGTGCTCAAACAATCCGATGCAAATACCGTTAGAGTCGCAGAGGCTGTTCAAGAAAAACTCGCCGAACTCAGGGCGCAAATTCCCGAGGACATAGTCTTCGATTATGTCGAAAATCAGGGTGATTATGTCATGGGCGCGATCAACAGCGTTCAGACATCCGCTATTTTCGCGGCTCTACTGGTTATTTTGGTGGTTTATCTTTTCCTCGGAAGATGGCGTCAGGTAGTCGTTATGCTGGTCGCCCTGCCGGTTACCCTATTTGCGAATTTCTTCATCATGAAAAGTGCGGGGTTCTCGCTCAACCTCTTCTCTCTCGGAGGTTTGGTGGTCGCGCTCGGGGTAATCCTCGACAACTCCATAGTGGTGATGGAGAATATCACGCGCCTCAAATCCGAGGGGCACAGCGATTACGCCCTCGAAGGCACCAACGAGGTATCCGGCGCGATTTTCGCCGCAACCCTGACCTTCCTCGCCATTTTTATGCCATTCCTACTTATTCAAGGGCTTTCGTCGCTATTATTCAAAGAACTCGTGCTCGTTATCGCATCGATAGTGGTTATCAGCCTTCTCGTCGCCCTTACATTGACCCCTGCGCTGACTTCCGGCCTTCTGAAGCGCGAAAAAGAGGGCAAATTAAAGGGCCTCGCGGCGGGATTCGAATCAATAGTCGGCGCATTTACCCGCTTCTATCAGCGAATTCTCAGCCCGGTGCTCCGTTTTCGAGTTGCGATAGTAATAATCTTTCTTGCCCTATTTGCAGTAGGAATATTCCTTGCTGGGAAAACCGGAAGCGAATTCCTTCCCGAGCCCGATGACGGCAGGGTTATGGTCAAGGTCAAGATGCCCGCCGGAACCGCGGTGAGTGTCGTCGATTCTCTCCTTATGAAAATCGAGAAGTCCCTCGAAGACATCCCTGAAATAAAAAGCACATTTACCCTCGCAGGTGGTCGTGTTTGGGGACTTGCGACATACGAAATCGCGAACGAGGGGGAGGTCGATATCCAGCTTGTCCCAAAATCCGAAAGGGATATATCTACACGGGAATTTATTGATAAAATCAACCCCATTGTCGGGAAAATACAGGCCCCGGGTGCTATTATGCCGGTTATGCAGATGAAGATCAAAGGAATACGGCAGGTCGGCACTCAGCAGGTCGAAGTAAAAGTTTCCGGCGCTGACATCGAAGAGATTTACGCCTTCGCTCAAAAGGTCAGAGGCGCGCTCAACTCCACCGAAGGTCTCACCAATATACAAATTTCCATGGATATGAACAAGCCCGAATATCGCGTCCATATCGACAGAGCGCGCGCATCGGCACTAGGGCTTTCGACCGGGCATATCGCGCGCACACTCCGCGCGCTGGTTACCGGCGTCGTATCGACCCAGTTCCGCGACGGCAACGAATACTACGATATCCGCGTGATGATCCCCGAACAGGAGTTCTCCAGCAAAGAGGACCTCGAATGGCTCGTTCTGCGTAACGAAAACGGTAGGCCGATATATCTGCGCGATGTAGCCGAGGTGCGAAGGTCTGTCGGCCCCATCGAAATCGTCCGAGAAGACCAGATTAAGCAGGTCATCGTCGCCGCGGATGCACAAGGTATAAGTGTCGGCGAGGCGGTCAACCGTGCGCGTTCCGCCGTGGAAAGCCTCGAACGCCCCGTCGATGTCGGCTTCGAGATGGGCGGCCAGGCCGAGATGATGAAAGAAAATCAGCGGAACATGATGCTCATTCTCGGGTTCGCAATTCTCTTCGCGTTTGTTATCCTCGCGATTAAGTTCGAGTCCTTCTCCCTGCCATTCCTCATCATCCTGAACATCCCCCTCGCGCTGACCGGCGCGTTCCTCGCGCTCTTTCTCAGCGGCGACGCCTTCGGCGTTACGGCGCAGATAGGTCTCGTGGTGATGATGGGCGGAATCACATCGCAGGGGGTCGTGTTGATGACCCTCGCCGAGGATATGCGAAAGATGGGGAAATCGCGCATCGAAGCCATCAAAATAGCGGCGCCCATCAGAGTTCGCCCCATCCTGATGACCCAGCTTACCACGATTTGCGGCCTCATCCCCCTCGCGCTGAATTTGGGAGAGGGCGGAGATTTACTCAAACCCATGGCAGTCGCAGTTATAGGCGGCCTGCTCTATTCGCTTTTCCTGACCCTATTTTTCCTGCCGTCGGCATATGCGATAGGAAAGAATAAAAAATTATCGTGGGAGACAAAATGAGAAAAACAATAGTTATCACCCTCTTAGCGATTGCTTTTTCAGCGCTTTTCAATTTTGCCCTCGCTGAAAATGCGCAGTCACAAAGCCTTCTGGCTTTCGACGAAGAAATTATTTTCGAAAAATCGTGTTGTAAAAACTTGGAGGTCAACTATGTTTAAAAAGGTTTTAATCGCGACAGACGCTTCCGCCGCTTCGTTGGCGGCTGTAAACTGCGCAAATGGTTTGAAGGGGATAGGAGTTCAAGAGTGCATCTTGGCGCAATGCTTCTCGATTAGAGAACATGTGGCCTTTCCCGAGCAAATTGCTAAATTTCTCAGAGAGGAGTTAGATTCGCAAAAATCTATTCTCGAAAAGAACGGCATTAACACGACAGTGGTGGTCGAACCGGGGCTTCCGGGTAAGACTATACCCAGATTGGCCAAAGAGAACGATTGCGATTTGATTGTTATCGGTTCTCAGGGGCGCAATTTCGCCGCGGAACTTTTTATGGGCGGAACAGCCACAGAAATTCTGCACAATCTGACTAAGCCAGTATTGGTCATTCCGATCAAAAACGACGAAGAGACTGGCCAACTGGTATGTTCTTCGGGCAAATGTAATTTCTTGGATCATGTCGTATTCCCGACCGATTTTTCGAATCACGCAAGATTTGCATTCGAGTCGGTGAAGAGGGCTGTCGAGGAAGGTGCGAAGCGAGTAACACTGCTTCATATTCAAGATAAGTCCAAGATCGACAAACACCTCGAGCATCGCCTCGAAGAGTTCAACAGGATCGATACCGAGAGGCTTAACGACCATAAGAATCATTTGACCAATCTGGGCAAGGCTCATGTTGAAATTGAAATAGTCTATGGCTCGCCGTCGAAAACGATCCTCGAAAAATCGCAAGAAGGTGCGAGTTTAATTATTATGGGAAGCCACGGAAAGGGCTTTGTGAGCGATCTTTTCATCGGGAGCATCAGCCATAATGTGGCCCGAAACAGCAAAGTGCCGATTCTTATAGTTCCGATGGCGTGAATACTCTTATAAAGTTGTATTCTATGGCATGATAATTGTTCGATAATACCGAACACGAATTTAACAATCCGCTTCGAAAGGAAGTCATGAAGAGTAGAATAATTATAATCGCGCTTATCGCTCTATCGCTTGTGGCGACGGCGTTCGCCATGAAGAAGCCTGCAACCCCGACGGAGGCCGTCTCACTCGAAGAAGCGCTCTCCGCAAAAAAGCCCGTCGCGGTGCTGTTTCACAACTCGAAGGTCTGCAGATGCCAATTAACCAAATGCGTCAAAGCTATTGATATTTTCAAACAGACAATTGAAGAGATCCCCGGAGATTATATATATTTGCAAATAGACCTCTCAACCGAAAGCACTCTTGGCAGAAGCTACGAAGTCTATGCGATTCCGGTAGTTATTTTCTTTGATAAAGACGGCGCGGAGACCTCGCGCCTTCGCGTGAACGAGGTCACGCTCGAAAACCTCAAGCTGAAATTCGGTGAACTCGCGCAGGCAAAGACCAAGGGCAAGAAAAAGTAGGTCTTGAAAAATTATGGCCAAAGAACTCAGCAAATTCGAGAAATACCTTACCCTATGGGTCTTTCTCTGCATCGTCGCGGGGATTGCGATAGGCAAACTCGCGCCTTCTACCGCGACTTTCCTCGACGGCCTGTCCATCTATGTCAACGGCGCGCCGGTGATCTCGATTCCCATCGCGATTTGCCTTTTCTTCATGATGTTCCCCATCATGGTGAAAATCGATTTCACGAGCGTGATAAAAGCCGGTAAATCCCCAAAACCAGTGAGCCTGACCCTCTTCGCAAACTGGGCGGTTAAGCCATTCTCGATGTTTATAATCGCCTATGTTTTTCTGGGGATACTGTTCAAAAACTTCATCGGCGCGGATGCTGTCGATTTGGTGAAACTCCCTCCCGGCGCGGATTGGGCGATCGGCTCGATTCACGGCGCGGGAAGGGTTGTCCTCGAAAACGGTATTCGAATGATCGAGATTCCCCTCTGGCGAAGCTATTTCGCCGGTGCGATACTTCTCGGGATTGCGCCATGCACTGCGATGGTGCTCGTATGGAGCTACCTCGCCCGTGGCAACGACGGCCTTACGCTCGTTATGGTCGCGATAAACTCGCTATCGATGCTGGTGCTTTACGGCCCCTTGGGCGGGCTTCTTCTCGGCGTCGGCAAGTTGCCGATTCCGTGGCAAGCGCTTCTTCTATCGATAGCGATTTATGTTGCCTTGCCCCTTCTGGCTGGTTTTCTCGTCCGAAAATGGATAATCGCCACAAAGGGCGAAAAGTGGTTTGTTGTTGAGTTCATGCATTATTTATCGCCGGTGTCGATAATCGCCCTGCTGTTCACGCTGGTTTTGCTGTTCTCTTTCAAGGGCGATATTATTCTCAGCCGACCGCTGACTATCCTCTGGATTGCGATTCCGCTCTTCATCCAGACTAATGTCATCTTCTGGATGACCTACGGCCTCGCGCGTCTAATCAAACTCGATTACGAAGAAGCCGCCCCCTCGGCGATGATTGGCGCGAGCAACCATTTCGAGGTGGCAATCGCAACGGCGGCCATGCTCTTCGGGCTGTCCTCCGGCGCGGCGCTTGCTACTGTAGTCGGCGTGTTGATCGAGGTGCCGGTTATGCTCATGCTCGTGAAGATCTGTTTAAAAACAAAACATTGTTTCGATTATTCGGAACCAAAATTAAAGGAGACGGGCAATGTCTAATTTCACCCCATGGATAGGTTCGCTGGACAGATCGGAAGTGAACTGGGGTCCGACCATCGACAAAGACAAATGCATCGCTTGTGCAATGTGCATGAACTGCGGGAAAAAAGTCTATTCGTGGATCGACGGAAAACCCGTAGTCGAGAAATATTCTTCCTGCGTTGTCGGATGCACGACCTGTATGAATCTCTGCCCCGTGGATGCTATTTCATTTCCCGATATTCAATCGGTAAAAAAGAATCTAACTAAAAATAAAGTATATTCGAGAATAAAGAAAGATTTGATTGAAAACAATAGGTTATAAACCAAATAAGGAGAATCCATGAAAATCGAAGTTCTCGGCACAGGTTGCCCAAAATGCAAAAAGCTCGAAGAGCTGGTCCGAAAGGTCGCGCAGGAGAATAATTGCGACTGCGAGATCGAAAAAGTGACCGATATAAACAAAATTATGGCCGCCGGCGTGATGATGACCCCGGCTCTGACTATCGACGGCAAAGTCGTTCTCAGCGGCAAGCTCCCGACCGAGGACGAGCTGAAAAAGCTGATAATTCCAAATTGCTAATCTTGGAGAAAAATGTCATTTGAAACAAAAAAAGAAGTTCTCGCCGCGATGGTCGATTACAAAGAATCATCAGTTGTCAGCCGAACACTTATCGACAAGAAAACCGGCACCGTTACACTGTTTGCGTTCGATAAGGGCGAAGGATTGAGCGAACACACAGCGCCGTTCGACGCTTTGGTCAATATCCTCGACGGCGAAGCGGAAATCCTGATAAGCGGCGTCCCGTTCGTTCTTGGCGCGGGGGAGATGATAATCATGCCGGCAAATGAACCGCATGCCCTCAAAGCTATCGAGCGATTCAAGATGATGCTCGTCATGATTAGATCATAATAGGGTTTCTCGTGCACGATTCGTCAATTATTCATAGGAGTTCAAAATGAAACTGATAGCCATCACGACTATCGCGATGTTGCTTTTCGTCTTCGGTTGTTCCAAGCCGGCACCGGAGGGCGAGTCGCCGAAGCTTCAAGAAACTGTCGAGCAAACCTCGACCGATGAACAGACTTCAACTGCGGAAAATGACGCCGCGGCGGCCTTGGATTCTGCAAACGCGGAAAATCAAACCTCGCAAGCCGAAGCCAACACCGGGTCTTCCGCTGAAACGGCTAAAAAGCCCGATACTGCGAAGTTCACAGTCTATTACTTCACAGGCAAGGCAAGATGCGCCTCTTGTTATAAAATTGAAAATTATACTAAAGAATCCGTCGAAAAGAACTTCGCAAAGGAGCTGAAAGCCGGCACGATGGTCTTCAAGATGGTCGATATCGACGAGCCGGAGTTCAGCCATTTCATCAAGGATTACAACCTCTTCACAAAATCGGTGGTAGTCTCGAAGGTCGTCGGCGGGAAAGAGACCGCTTGGAAAAACCTCGAAAAGGTCTGGAGCCTTCTCAATAATCAGGAAACTTTCATGGCCTATATCCGCGACGAAATAAAGGCCTTCATGGAGGCCAAATGACGGGCTATCTCCTCGCTATCGGCTCGGCGATTTGGCTGGGGATTTTAACATCCATAAGCCCCTGCCCGCTGACCGCGAATATCGCCGCGATTTCCTACATCAGCGGGCGCATCGACAAGCCCTCGAAAGTCCTGCTGAGCGGCCTCCTATACACCTTCGGGCGGATTCTCGTCTATCTGGCGCTCGGCATCGTCATCGTCTATGGCGCGACCTCGATCCCGGGGCTGTCCTTCAAGCTTCAGCGGCTTATGGAACCTGTGCTCGGGCCGCTATTTATCGCGGTCGGCCTGCTTCTTCTGGGGGTGTTCTCCCTGAATATCGGCGGCGGCGGAATGAGCGAAAAGATGCGCGCCCGTATCGATAAAATGGGCATCTGGGGCGCAATCCCCCTGGGGATAATCCTCGGCCTCGCCTTCTGCCCGGTGTCCGCGGCGCTATATTTCGGCTCGCTAATCCCAATTGCAATTCAGCAGAAGGACGCCTTTCTCCTGCCCTCCCTCTACGGCCTCGGCACAGGCGCGCCGGTAATCGTCTTCTCCTTCATCATCGCCTTCGCGGCGAACAAGGTGGCATCGGCGTTCAAAAAGATTACAGCCGTCGAAATATGGGTGAGGCGCATCACCGGCGTCATCCTAATCTTATTGGGAATTTATCTAACCGTTAAACATTTCTTCATGTAAAAACCTATCATAAAGCAAAAAAGAGGCATCATGGGCAAACCAAAAGTTTTATTTCTATGCACGGGCAATTCCTGCCGAAGCCAGATGGGCGAAGGCTTCCTGCGCGATATGGCCGGCGACAAATTCGAGGTCATGAGCGCGGGAATGGACCCCTCAGGCGAGGTTCACCCCCTCGCAGTTCGAGTGATGGACGAAGTCGGAATCGACATCTCCGGCCAGAAACCGAAGGACATCAGCCAATTCCTCGGCGACGAAGAAATCGCCTACGTAATTATCGTTTGTGATAAAGCGAACAAGACCTGCCCCCTCTTTTCCCCCACTCTTGCAGACCAAAACCGCATCTTCTGGCCCTTCGACGACCCCGCCCACGCCGAGGGCACCGACGAAGAAAAACTCGAATTCTTCCGACGCGTCCGCGACGAGATACGCGCCAAAATCACCGACTGGCTCAAATCAATGGAGTAACGCAACCAGACGACCCGCAATCATAATCCATCGCCTGGTGGCCGAAGATTATCTCGAAGCGGTCTGAAATTACCCTGAAAATGTTACATTCTACCGAAGGGGCGTTGCATTCTACCGAAGAAATATGATTTTCCGGCGCAGAGAGATAACTTTCTATCGACGTATTGTTACTTTCTATCGACGAGTGATAACTTTCTGTCGATAAGATATAACTTTCCGGCGCAGAGAAGTTAAGTTAAATCGATGAGTAGTTACTTTCCGTCGATAAGGAATTACCTTCCGTCAACGAGAACTAAGATTCTACCACGTGTTTTCGGGATTTTATTCCTCGACAGGAGGAAGATGAAACATCCTCTCGGGGCGGCAAAAGTCCTCTTTAGGGGGCAATTTCGCCGTATAATTGGATTTATGCGACGAGATGAAAGCTCGCGTCATAGCTGTCGGTTTCAAACGACGGTTCCGCTATTTCAGATAGACGATCCGCTTCGTCGCCGCGCCATCGCCGGCCGTAGGGGCGAGGTCTCCTCGCCCGCCGACCCGCGCCCTCACGAGATAGACGCCACTGCCGAGGGAGGGGTCGGGTTGCCAGACGAATTCGCAAT
>CAYWOR010000028.1:0-17415 GCA_964459995.1 uncultured bacterium
ATTATCTCGTTCTTCTCTCAATATAACCATTTTTCTTAAATGGGAGCAGTATAGGGACACCAACCCGATAGCCATTTTTCTTAAGAAGTAACGCCACCATTAACTCGAATAGTTTGTCCGTTGTGATTCGCATTTTAGTTTCTCCTTTGTATTGTGTTTACAAGTTCTCTGACCAATTGCTCAGTTACTTCGCCGAACCGCCCTTCTTCTTCTGTTTCTTCGCAGGCGGCTCCGCGAATGCAGACTACATCGACGCCGGTAGCCCAAATATCTGGAAGTTGTTCGCAGGTTATTGAACCAGCAATCCAAGCTTCGAGGTTACCGTCGTGGCATTGATCAACGAATTGCCTAATCTCGTCCAATGATAGGCAATCCATTAGAGTATAAGTTTCCTTATCGAAGGTGTCTATCAAGATACCATCAGCCCCTATATTATCAGCTAACCTCGGAGCTTCTTCTACTGGTTCGAATATTTTTCTCAGGTCGGGATCGACGAAAACGGCGGGATAGACTTTCTTGTCTGGGAACCAGTGTTTTACTGTTCTCACTATGTTTCGCCCTAAATATTCGGCCTCCTCGTAGTTCAATCCAGCAAGACCAGCTTTTATGAGGTCGGCGCCAGCCATAGCCACCCCCAAAGCCGCTTGACAAGCTGTGCTTCTATTGCCTTGCTCTTCGCCAATATTGGTTGAGACAAGTGCTGTTGCGGGTAGCGCATCTCTCACCGCCTTTATATTTAACGGATACGGAGTTCCTAAAGCCGAAGCAGGATACTCAACATCGGCGATATGCGCACCGGCTGAAATGGCGGTAATAGCTTCTTTTGGACCACGAATACTTATTAAAAGACTCTGTTTGTTCATAATTATTTTATATTCTTTTCTTTATAAATTTTTGGCCTTCTTACTACCGTTCATAAATCCTAGGCCAAGCATTTGCTTTTTTTCAGACTCTGAGCCAAGTGGGATGTTCCAGCGTTTTTCCATAAAAGACAACATCCTCAGACCGCGTTCCAGTATATGCTTAGGTGTCCATTCTTTTTCTTTTGATACTTCGTTTTCAGCATATGATCCATATCTATAACCAACTATATGGTCTTTCGTTCCATCCACTTTTTCTGGAAATGGTTTGTTTGATAAGCTTGAATTCTTCGGCTTGGATAAAGGCAAGAGATTCCCCAAAGAATCCCTGAGTTGCTTTCTGTGCTTTTGTCCGAACTCCCCAAAGCGAGAAGTCCAATACTTATAATTCGCTTTTTTAGGGTAAATATGTTCAACAGTTATGAAATCTCTATAATCTTCGAAGTATGCTGGCCAATCTATCTTAGCCCTGCTGGTTTTCGAACGACATTGCAGGTCGAGGTTGTATTCGAATAGAAAGTATCGTAATGCAGACCAATCATAGAAACCATCAGTTCCGAATTTTTGAATTAATGTTCTAGGGGTAGTCTCTTTTATATTGTTTTCTGTCCAATCAGTTACTTTTTTTATGATCACATCTGGTGTTTTTTTACTTTCTTTTAAGTCCAATGCAAGTTCAGTTATTTCTGGATTTATATCAATAACACTTCGATAAGGCCAAAACTTGTATTTAGTAAGTGTAGTAATGAATATTAGTCGTTCAACTGCTTTTAGAAATAATACACGTTTGTCAATATTTTTTTCTTTTTGCAGAAAAACAAGAATCAAAGGCTGAAAGAACGATGCGCCTAATCTATCAAGCTTATCCAACCATGTTTCGACATCTGCTCCTAATCCAGATTTCAATGGATTACGTATTTTATACCACAATTCAATGCTATCCTGTAATGAGCTAACATAGCCATAAATGTCATTCAATTCGATTTTGCTTTCGTTTGGTGCAGAAGGGAGAACATTTTTCGGAATAAACCTTTTTTCAAGAAGGTCTTTAAAGTATCCATCTTCCATGTATATATATCTATATTCGTAGTATTTTGAGCGTCCATAATCTATTTTTTCAAATAGCGATTTGCCAAAGTATGTGATGTAATGCAAAAATAAAAACTCATCATCGCGCAGTGGGTTGTCTTTATTTCTCCCTATATTATAGTAAAGTGCTTTCCAACAGTCGTTGATTGACTTCCGTAATTTCTTTCTTTCGTTCGGTTCTGCATCAATTTTTATGGACAGGTAGATTAACCTATTCTTTAGAAGTTCAAGATTTGATAAAGGTTTTCCTCTATTGTTCATGGTTTCGAAAGCAACGCAAACATCTACATCCTCTGTAATTGTAAATATGTTAAATAATAGATTCTGTGTAATCTTCTTATAGAGAATCTCAAGTTCTGAAACAGTAAATGAAGAAATCCGTTGTGAGAAAAATTCTTTTGCATTTGCCAGATTTTGGGTATACATTGTTTCTTCGATACACCGAGAAGAAGATTGTTCGCAGAATACTCTTGTTTTAAGGAATTCGTAACTAGGATTATCTTTCTCATATCCAAATATATAGGATCGTGAAATTCCTTCATCTTTGTTGTCGTAAATAAATCGTTGTTGAATGCCTGATTTGGCGGTATAATTCAATTTATCTGTATCTTGGATTCTTTCCAAGATAGATTGAATTAGAATAATAGCTGTTGTTAGTCTCTGTTGCCCATCTACAATGAAAAAAGGTTGATAACTCTTTGCTTCGATAATCCACAAATCATCTTCCCACTTTTTATAAACCTCTTCTGGCACACCTTCCAATGTTAATACACCTGTATAATGATTTTGGTTAGTTTCTAACTGATTTATATCATTCCAAAAATCCATAAGTTGTCGTTCAGTCCAGGCATATCCTCTTTGATAATCCGGAATTCTAAACAAACGCTCGACGAATATCTTTGAGAGTGTTAGAAGTTGATCGTCCATTTAAATTTCTCCTTTTCTGTTGTTTTGCTTTTTTTTCGCAAAAGAGTTAGCTTTTGTATTCTTGAAAGTTACTTTTTCTTCTGAATTCAATCTTATCCCCAGCTCCGGTTTGGTTTTGCCCGATTTTTCGATGCGTTTGGCTTTTTGCCGTGGGCTACCTTTCGGCATAAGCGTGTCGGAGGTGTGCCGTGGGCCGCAAAGCGCGTGTAGGTCGGGGCGTTTGCCGTCGAAATAATCCGCAACCGTGAAAATCTGAATCTTCGGGTAGGTGCTGTTTTGTAGCATTCTATCCACGTTTCTTCTCCCTCATCTTAGCGAAGGCGGTGGCGTGTGCGCTTAGAGAGGTCGCAAAACGCTCGAAGGCAAGTTCCTTGTTCGGTTCGCGGTATTTTCCCCTTAAACCGCCAGTTTGACCGGTCAAGATTAGGCAAGCGCCGTCATACATGCGCTCGCGCAATAGCCTTTCGCAAAAAATCTCGTAGCGCTGTTCGTAGGAAGCGCTTTTAAACTCATCGAATACCTCGAAATGCGGTTCGGAGACGGACACCGGCGCTGTCGAGCGCTTGGTTTCCTCTAAAATCATTAGCCAACCGAGCCACGGTTTAGCCGAGGGCTTGAATTTGCCTTCGCGATAGGCGGTCAGAAGGTCGAGCGAGCTTCCGAGCGCTTCCTCGATGCGATTGTTGAAATTATTGCCAAACGAAGGCCGATATGCGCTTTGAACTCAATGGAGGCGATAAGCTGGTCGTCGGCAACAACGACGAGGTCCCAGTTTTTCGTCGGTCGGAAATATCCGGGCAGGGTTGTTGTCCTTTTATGAATTGCCGTGTCAGGCAGTCCTGCATCGGCAAGGATTTTCGCGAGCAAATCGATGAAACCGTCGAGATGTTTTCCGCCGGTTACCGCCCCGCGTTGTCCGGCGTCGGCCTTATCCGGCGAACTTGTTTGTCTTTTGAATTGGCTTGTCCGAACCTTCCAGAAATGTTTGATAGCATCAGCGATTTCTTTCTGGTAATAGGGCATTTCAAACCTCCGACCTAACATTGATGTTGGAGAAAAGAGGGCTTGCGTTTTTGAAAATCCTCTTTTCGGCGAACTCAAAATACTCGGGGTCTATCTCGACTCCAATGGAATTCCTTCCCCATCTCGCGGCGGCGATGTTGGTGCTTCCGGTGCCCATAAAGGGGTCGAGGACGGTATCTCCGACGAAGGAGAACATGCGGATCAAGCGTTCGGCCATCTCGATTGGGTATGGAGCGGGATGGTCTTTCGTCGATGCGCCGGTGAGCCCCGACCATATCGAGCGGAACCACTCCTTGTGGTTTTCCTCAGAAATGATAGAAAGGATGCGTTTTACCGACGAAGGTTGTCGATAGCCCCCGGGCTTGCGTTCCATCATTATGAACTCGATGTCGTTCTTAATAACCGAATTCGGCTCGTAGGGTTTGCCGAGGAAACCTCCACCGTTGCCGTTCGACTCAAATTGGGCATTGGCGATTTTATACCAGATTATCGGCGCGAGGTTATCGAAACCGATGAAACGGCAATGCTCTTGAATCGATGAATGAAGCGGAACTACTGTATGGCGACCATTGTTTTTTCTCCGCGAAAGGCATACATCGCCAACGACGCAACAGAGCCTTCCGCCCTGCGCGAGAACGCGGTAGCAGTGTTTCCAGACTTTGTCGAGTTCGTGTAGAAACTCTTCGTAGTCCTCGACATCGCCGAGTTGGCTATCGTGATCGTTGTATTTTTTGAGAGTCCAATAGGGCGGTGATGTTACAATCAGGTGAACTGATTCGTCCTCGATAAAAGACATATTGCGGGCATCGCCGTGAACAAGTTCATGGCTTGATGGGATTTCGCGGACAGCCGTTTCGATTTTACGAATAAGTTCGGGGTCTTTCGCGATTCTTGGAATATCTGTTTGCAGGTCTTCTAAATCAGCAAACTCGTTAGGAAGATAATCTTCGAGTTCTTTTGGAGGATATATTTCAAAAGGGGGTTTCATTAGGAAAATGCCTTCTTGTCGTTTCTGGCTTTATTTAAATCCTCATTCGGCATCGGGTTATTCTCCTTTGCCGTTCGTCGCGGTTCGTGTTGGGGGGGTATTTTGAAACGAATTACTCATCGTGGAATTAAGTTACATCGCATTTGCCCTAAGCGCAAGAACTTTTTTGGGGAAAATTCTCATAGCCCAATTCTCGGTTTCTCGTCCCTTTTGCCGAATCCTTTGGCTTTTATGGCGCGACCGGAAAGTTCCTCTGCTTCCATCGCGCGGACAAAATGAGAAAAAAAGAGGCTTCTCCCTTTTTATCCTTGACATATGTTTTACGGGTGGTTTAATTAACGATGGTTATATGAAACAATTTCACTTGGAGGGGCAATGCTCCGCAGGTTTTCGATGTCGTTGTTGCTATGTGCGGCTATTTTCGCGCAGATTCCGCAGACAATTCAATATCAAGGCAAACTCACCGATATTTCCGGTGTCGGCGAGAATGCCGAACTCGATATGCGTTTCCGTATCTTCGATGTCGAGACCGACGGGGATTCCCTCTGGGCGATGACAATCGCCGATGTGCCGATTGTACACGGGCTTTTCGATGTCAGCATTGGCCCGATAGATTTGCCCTTCGACGAGCAATATTGGCTGGAGATCGTGGTCGATGGCAATGTCCTCGCGCCGAGGGTTCAGCTTACCACCTCGCCCTACGCCTTCCGTGCGGCCGTCGCGGATTCCTTCACCGGCGGCATCTCGCCGTGGACTCAGGACACAATGGTCGCGCATTGGGACAGCATTCGCGGAGTGCCGGCAGGTTTGGGACTTCCCGGCGGAATCGATGGTCAGGTTCAATTCAACAACGGCGGAGCTTTCGGCGGTTCACCGGATTTCATTTTCGATAATTCAACCGGTTATGTCGGTATAGGTTCGCCGGGGGCTTGGTATCCTCTCTCGGTTTATAAAAGCGCCGATATGATGTTTGTTGCGTCGATTGAAAATCGATCTGCCACGGGTTGGGGGCTTGAAATTAGAACCAAAGATACGACTTCGACACGGAGTTCGTTTGAGGTTTATAATGATGGTATCCAAAACATCTGGATACGAAATAGCGGAAAAGTAGGAATTGGAGTCGACCCAACATGCCGGCTCGATGTCGCGGGAAAAACGAAAACGACGGATTTCCAAATGACAACCGGCGCAACAGATGGATACATTTTACAATCCGACGCCTCGGGCAACGCGAGCTGGATAAATTCGTTATCTTTACCTGCCTCCGAAGACGGCGATTGGGTTGTTGATGGCGTTAATATGTATTCTGCGGTGTCGGGCAATGTCGGAATCGGAACAACAAGCCCGACAGCCAAACTTGCGGTTGTCCTTGACAATTGTGATACTTTAATAAATATTGATACCATCTTTGATGGATTCGAGGATATGACGATTTTACCGTTCACTGGGTCTTGGACTATTGTCTCAGATGCCTTTGAAGGTTCGTATAGTGCAAAAAGTAATCCAATAGGTCACAGTCAAAGCACAACACTATCTTTAACTCGAACAACCTCAGCAGGGAATATTACATTCGCCCGCAGAGTTTGGAGTGAATCTGGTTGCGATTTCCTACGGTTTTATATTGATGGAGCACAACAAGCTTCTTGGAGCGGAAATTTATCTTGGGAAGAATTCTCATATCCTGTTACTTCAGGAAGTCATTCTTTCCAATGGATTTATTCTAAAGATGGTTCAGTAAATACTGGTTCCGATTGCGGTTGGATTGACGCCGTTCAATTCCCTGAATCGAGCTGTGTTGTTGATTGCGGGTCTGATATGGGTTTTCTCTCGGATGGGGGTAGTGAAAAACCGTCGGGAATTTTTATCAATGGCAATGTAGGTATTGGGATCTCGAATCCGGCATACCTCCTCCATGTCAACGGCTCGGCGGCAAAACCCGGCGGTGGAAGCTGGACAGACGCTTCCGATATTCGCCTCAAAGATGTTCATAGTCAATTCAACAGGGGACTCGAAGCCTTGTCCAACCTTCAGCCGGTGGAGTTCAGCTATAAGGCGGACAATCCGCTCGAATTGCCATCCGATAGAACCTACATCGGCCTTATCGCGCAGGATGTTCAGAAAACAATACCTGAAGCTATAGAACGGGATTCCAAAGGTTCGGATTATCTTTATGTTAATAATGATCCAATTATTTGGACTATGCTGAATGCAATTAAAGAACTCAAAGTCGAAAACGACGAGCTGAAAGCGGAGAACGAAAGACAAAATACGAAAAATGCCCAACTTGAATCCCGCATCGAACGACTGGAGAAGCTTGTGGGGCAATAGCAGGGGAAGTATCGTCAGAACAGCGGCTGTCGTCAGGCGAAAAGTTCGCGGTGGCAAAGCTCGTGTTCATGAAATAGTCTAACACGGGGCGCGGGACAGCGCTCTCATGAAGCTTACACAGGACGAAATCACATCATGAGTATAAGAATCGGCTCGATAGTAATCCGTTGTTACCAATTCGATAAGATGCTGGAGTTCTGGCAGGCCGCTCTCGGTTATACCCCTAAATACCCTCCAAATAGCGGCTGGGTGATTCTTCACGATCCATCGGGAAGAAGCCCGAACATCTCTCTCGATCAGGCTTCTGAAAAACGAACAGGCCGAAGAAGCTGGATACATTTGGACCTCTATGCCACAGATGCTATCGCAGAGGTCGAGCGGCTTGTTGCCCTTGGGGCTTCGCGATATCCATGGCGATACCCCCCCGGAGCCGATTATACTGTCCTAGAAGACCCCGATGGAAACCTCTTCTGTGTAGTCCAGATTTGACGAAAGATTCTTGACGAGCGGTAGAGTAGGCCCCTGTCCCCTCCCGTTTGCCTCCACCTGAATAACGCCACGGGAGGCCACAAGGGCCTCCCCTACGCATTGAAAATGCGGTATTGACGTAGCGGCAGGTTTTACGTCGCCCGTGTGTCACAGAATCTGAAAACCCGAGGTTCAAGAACCGCATCTACTTCGATAGGCCATGCTCGGCGACCTTGTTGCGGAGCGTGTTTCGGTGTTGCGCGGGGTGGGATTTAACATTATTTTTAAAGAAACCGAACGGAGGAAATTATGGGAAGTTTTTTTTCGTGGGATGAGCAATGCAAGCGCAGGGAGGCTGTTCAGGCGCGCCACGATGCAACGCTCTCTCTCCGGCCAGTCAGGATTTTTTTGACCGTCTGCATTGCATCTTTCCTCTTTTCCGCCGGATGTGTTACTTTCGCGCCGCCATCGCCCATGGTTACTTTCGGCGGCCCCGAAACAGCCGGCAAAGGCGTCTCCGAGACGGCATTAGCATTTGGGACAGGCGCAGTATTATTCGAGGATGCTCACACCGGCGGAGCTGGATGGTTCGGACGATACAAATACGGCCTCGGCGAGAATTTCGATCTCGGAATCGATGCTTTGGGGGTAACTTACTCCGACAAGACCGCCTTCACGGCAAAACTTGCCGGAAGATACGCCATTCGACCCGGGATTCGTGTCGAGGCTGGTATCGGCGCCGCGGACGACTCCAACGGAAAGAGTCTAAACTCCGATATCGGCGTTACAGTCGGAAGTATCGGCGAAGATAGTCCGTGGAATTTTTATTCGAGTCTCCGCGCCGGTTACGCATTCGGTTTCGCCGGAAACGCGATTTTCAGCACCACCGACGAATCGACGGACACCGTTCCCCTGCCCAATACCGCATTCACAATGCTGAACCTCGGCGCGCAAGGAAAGATCATCGAGGGGCAATTCTTCATTTTCGAGGCGGGCGTCGGCGGCGTTTTCCCCGAGGGCGAAGACCCCGGAATGATTATCTACCTATCCTGCGGATTGCTTTTCAAAATCGGCGGAGAAGGCTCGAAATGACGATTGCGCATTCATCTAACTCAGGGAGTTTTATCTCGAAAATTGAAATTTTATAAACAACTCGAACGGAGGAAATTATGGGAAAATATGTCTCATGGGATGAGCAATGCAAGCGCAGGGAGGCTGTTCAGGCGCAACACAAGGAAACGCGCGGAAAAAACCGCGACAAAAACGAGGCCATCTCAAAAGCGCTTCACAAAAGCTTGCGCTCATATGTCTATTATTGCGGGCTTAGCAGAGTGCAGATCTCGGACTTTTCCGGCCTTGTTCCGAGCAAGGTGACGGAGTTTCTGAGGGGATACAAGGGCGGCTTGCGGTTCAGCTCTTTCGTGGCGATGGCGAATGTCGCGGGCTACAGAGTAAAGCTCGAAAAGCTTCCGCCGGAAGCCGACGAATACCGTTCATTTAGGAGATTCGCTCCTCCGTCGGTCGAAAAAACGGCTTCAAATACCTAAATATATTCTTTAGAATGATATTATGATTCTTTAGAATGATATTGTTCTTCGTAGG
Source organism: uncultured bacterium (assembly GCA_964459995.1). Classification (GTDB taxonomy): domain Bacteria; phylum UBP14; class UBA6098; order UBA6098; family UBA6098; genus CAZSHG01. The sequence goes on from CAYWOR010000028.1 coordinate 9,286, forward strand.
AATGATATTATACTTCTTTTGAATGATATAGTTCTTCATTAGAATAATATTATCCTTCTTTGGGATGAACTATTTATTCTTTAGAATGATATTATCTTTCGTTAGAATGAACTTAATCTTCTTTGGAATGATATTATTCTTCTTTAGAATGTCGTCATTTTCGGTTAGAATTCGACCATTCGGGATAATCAAGCGATATTCAAGCAAAAAAATTCGACGCGAACATGAAAAAAGGCCGGAGAATGTCCCCGGCCTTCGGAATAGAGCCTCGTATCGGCCTATGCGGCTTGCGGCCTTTTCAATGTCAGAAGCGCGACGACGAGGCCGACGACCGCGAGCCCCATCACCGGGTAAAATGTGAAGGTGTAGCTTCCCATCGAGTCTCGAAGCCAGCCGGAGATGGGCATGCCGATAAGCGCGCCGACGCCGTAGGCGGTGAACATGAAGCCGTAATTCTTCGAGTAGTTTTTCAGGCCGAAATAGGCGCTTGTAGCGGCGGGCGCGATGGCGAGCCATCCGCCGAGAAGCATCCAGAAGATCGCGAAGGCGATGTAGAACACGGGCTGGACATGGCCGAATGTCAACACCAGAATCGACGCGACGATTATCAGGAGAAAAGCGACCATGGCGGAGCGTTTCGGGCCGACCTTATCGGTGAGTGCGCCGAATATCGGCCTTCCGATGCCGTTGAATATGCCGAATATCGAGGCCGCGATGGCCGCCGAGCCGGCGGTAAGCATGGTTACCTCCTGTGCGAAGGGGCTTGTGATGCCGATGACGGTAAGTCCGGCCAGCGTCCCGATGACATAACAGAACCAGAGGCCATAGAACTGCATGGTTTTAAGCATCCCCGAGGGCGCGATGTCGATTTCGGGTTTCGCGTTTTTTGCGCCGGCTTTGAGCGCGACCTCGCCCTCTTTGGGGAATCGTAGCGGCAAAGCCAGAAGAACAATCACCGCGATAAATGCGATGCCGAGTATTCTGAATGCGGACATCACGCCGCCGGTCTCGATGAGGTAACGCGCCAGCGGGGCTGTTACGAAGGGCGAGAGACCGAAGCCGACCAATGTCAGGCCGAGCGCGAGGCCCTTTTTCTCGGGGAACCATTTCGCCGCGACTGCCAAAGGCGCGCCGTAGGTGATGCCGACGCCCATCCCGGCGATGAGGCCGTAGGTGAGCGTGACGATTTGGATGTTTCGCGCCCACGAGGATATCATCCAGCCGCAACCGACGAACAGTCCGCCGATAATGACCGTGAGCCGCGGCCCGAGCCGTTCGAGGAAAAAGCCCGCGAAGGGCATCGAGAAGGCGAAGGCCGCGAGGAAAACCATGTAGGGCAGGCCGCTTTGGGTTGCGCTACATGCGAGGCACTCCTCGAGAGGCTTTTTGAAGACGCTCCACGAGTAAACCGTGCCGAGGCAGATATTTATCACGAGGCCGAGAATAACGAACTTCCATTTTTTCATCGTCGATCGACTCCCATAATTGAGTTTAACTAAAACGACAATGCTGAATTTAATATCGAGGCTATTTTTCGCAAGGGGAAAATGGGGCGTGAGTCGTGGAGACGCATAATTTTAGCTCGTTTTTGCGCAGTTGTTATCGTTATGGCTCTTGGAAGACTTTTTTCTCGATTGGAAGATTATCGAGGGAATTCAAGGGACTTATTTGCATAATAATGTCTGCCTTTTTAATGACATATAGGCGATAAAACCGCGAAAATAAACCTTTGCTTTCAAAATCAGAATTGCTATATTTATGATGAATTTGTCCCGATCGATTGTGATGCGGGCAATAACGGAAGGAGAAACATGGATAAGAGGCTTTTAGCTGTCCTTATGTTGATTATAGCGGCGATGTTTTTCGTCGGATGTAGCGGTTCCGACCCCGACGACGACCCCGAACCGACGGTTCTTCTCAAATCCGCGGTATCGAATGTCGTAGTGGGCGAGGTTTTCGAGGCGACGCTTGCAGTCAGCGCTGTCGAAGAGCTTGCGGCAATTGGCACGAAGCTTATCTATGACCCCTACAAGCTGGAATTGGTGCTCATGCTTCGCGAGGATGCATGGCTAACCTCCGGCGGCGGGACGGTTCAACAGATGGCCTTTAATACGGATAATACAGCCGGTTTCGGCAAGATTGTTCTCGCGATTTTCCCCGCCGCGAATTCGGTCGGCGACGATACAGATGCGGAACATGCTATCGCAAAGCTCCGTTTCAAAGCACTTTCTCCGGGACAGGCCACTGTTTCGGTTTCGATTAACAACTCACTCGACAGCGACCTCGGCGTGTTCAATTCGAGTGCCGCGCTGGTCTCCGGAATCAAGACCGAAAACCTCACAGTAAGCGTTAGCGCTTCTAAATAAGGAGTTCGAGATGAAAAAGCTTATATTCGCATTAATCCTTCTGTCCATCTGCGGATCGGTTTTCGCAAAGACCGCCGAGCCTTTCGCCGTTATGGATTCAATCCGTAACGAATACATTAAGGTTGCTTGCGGCAACGACGGAAGATTCACCATTGGAACATCGGACGGCAGACGACTGCTTTACGGTTTCCCCTATGAAGGTTCGACCAGCCATACGAATGTCCGTATCGACGGCGATACTCTCGGCTACGGCAATTGGAGAACCTTCGGGGTTTCCGGCGAGATAATCGAAGCGCTTCACACCAGCGGCGGTGTGATGCAGATGACCTTCTCCTATGCGGATGTCGATATTACACAGAGGCTTTCTATAGTGCAGGGGCCTTCCACGGGCAATTTCGACACGATACTAATCGAATATTTAATCTCCAACAGGGCTTCTACCACGCGATCCGTCGGCATTCTCCTCGAAATGGACACAATGATTCATTATAACGATGCCGCGCCGATTTCGACCTCATACGGCTATGTCGGCGTCGAACAGGATTTCTCGATACCCGATATTCCGCAATACTGGCAGGCTTTCCAATACTCTCCCACACAGGACGAATCGCTTCTCGTCGGGCAGGGGACACTTATCGGAAGCGGCGCGGTTATGCCGAACAGGTTCTGCCTCGGCCAATGGGGAACCTATTCCAATGTGAAGTGGAACTACACGAGTTCGGGTAGCTCTTACGGCGATTCTGCGGTTCTGCTTTGGTGGAATCCGGTCAGTATAGCCCCGGGCGGGACACATCGAGTTGCCACTTTGTATGGCATCGGTGCAGGTAGTGTTGCCACGGGCGAGCTTGCGATCAACCTCACTGCCCCTCTTACCCTCTCCGTCGATTCAGTCGCGAATACCTATTACCCGAATCCCTTCTCGGTAAACTGCCTTGTAACAAATACAACTTCTTCGGCAATCGACGCAGTTTCAGCGACGATTAACCTTCCGGCTGGTCTCCAGTTAGCCTCCGGCGAGACCGCTACGAAATCCGTTACCCCCTCCTCTCTCGGTGCGGGCGCTACCGGTTCAGTATCTTGGGATGTCATTGCGATCAATCGGAACGAAGCATCGACGCTTCAATATTCCGTGACGGCTAACGGCGGCGGATACACAAATTCGATGCATAGAAATATCACAATTCCCGCGAATGCCGAACCTCTAATCATTCGCGATGTTACTCTCGAAATTAAGAGCGTAAGCGCGAGCGATTATCCAAACATTCGCACATCGATGTCCGTTTTCGACAACATCACAAATGCATTAGTCGCAATCCCGAACCTTCCCGCTTCAAATTTTAATCTCTGGGAGGATGGCAACCGAATCACAGATTTCACCCTTCGTTACGATCCTCTGCCGGTCGGCGGAAGCAAATCGGGCGATACAGAAGAAGACCTTTCTATAGATTTGGTGCTCGTTGTCGATGTTTCTGCTTACATGGATGCATACAACACAAACACCGAGAGCATTCTCGCGTTCCTTCGAAATGCGGCGGATTCGGTCTCCTTCGGCTTTCAAGCGGCTCTGGTAACATTCACCGATGTTGTCGAGCAGATTTATGATTTCACAAACGACCCGAACGAGATAGGCGGCTGGGTCGAAAACGCCTTCGTCGGAAGCCCGAACTCACCCACGCTAACCTGCGGTCTCGAAGCCATCAACCGCACACGCGATTTCAGATGGAACGACGCGTCTAATAAATTAGTCATCTACGTTTCAGCCGCGCCCTTCGCGACCGGAGGCACATACTCGACCATGGGAACGATTTCTTGGCTGAGAGAAATTGACGCAAGAATGCTCGTCCTCGGCCCCAATAACCCGGACATGCAGATGCTCGCGGACAGCACAAACGGCCGCTGGATGCCTATCGAAATGGTAAATTCACTGATGGACAGCCTCGGCGAACCTTTCATCGAAGGCGACATTAGCGAATTCGGACCTTACACTATCACCTATCAGACGCCAAACCCATCTCCCGACGGAACTTGGCGCAATATCTACGTCGAGGTTGTCGTCGATAGCTTTACCGGTAGCGACGGCTCCGGCTATTACGCACCGACCTCTGCGGGGCTATATTTCTCGCCCGAAACAACCCTCACCCGCAATGGCTTGAGTTTCCCTGTGAGCGTAAAGGCCGCTTCGATGATCAACCTCTTCGATGTCCATTTCCAGGTGCATTACGATCCGTCAAAGGTCAGGCTCGATTCTGTAACGGTTGACGAACTCCTCGCACGTAGCGCCTCAGCCCCCTTGAGGATAATCACCCTCGCCCCCGGAGTCGCTGACATCTCCATCACACGCAACGGCTCGATATCCGGAGTCAACGGCTCGGGCACATTGGCGAAATGCTATTTCACAGCCATTGCAAACGACCCGACAAGCCAGCTCTCCTTCTCGCAGGTCGTCGTTCGCGATCCCGATTTCGTCGATATTCCCACCGCGGTGGACACCTTCGCCTATATCATCTATCTGTCGGGAACCGGCGGCGGAACTCCGGGCGACCCAAGCGACTGCCTCCTCTGCGATTTCGATTGCGACGGCGACATCGACACCCGCGATTTCGTCCTTCTTGGAACTTACTGGCAACCGGCGAACAACCCGCTCGGCGATGTCGGCCCGGCATCGGGAATCGCTCCGAATATCACACGCGGCACCGACGGCAATGTCAACTATGAAGACCTCTTCGTCTTCAGCAGGATGTGGAACTGGTATCACCTCACAGTCCTGGGGCATCCACGTCCGGGGCCGGCGAGCGGCGATCTCATACTCGCCGAAAAAGAGGGCGCGATAACCATCGGTGGCGCAAATCTTCCGCCGGTCGGAATGGCTCATTTCGTTATAAGTTTCGACCCGAAACGCACGCAAGTCCTCTCGACAAGCCTCGCCGATCTTCCTGCGGGCTTTATAACAATCTCCGAGAACGAAATCGACCTCGCGATGATGAAACTCGCCGATAGAGGCGAAAATGCTGAACTGTCAGGCGAATTCGGTTTCGCGGAAATCCGTTATAGCGGCGAAAACACATTCGTGGTGCGCATCGCAGACATTCGCAACGGCCACGGCGACGAAGTGCCGCTTCGCAAGATTATCTCAGCCCTCCCCTCGAATTTCGAGCTCGGGATGGTCGTGCCGAACCCCTTCAACCCGAGCGCAAAATTCACAATCGATATACCCGAAAACGGCGAAATCTCGGTCAAGCTATACGACATCCTCGGCAAAGAGGTCAAAACACTTCTTCGCGGCGAGCTTCCGATGGGTCGCCATGAGATTGCGATCGACGGCACCGATCTTCCAAGCGGAATCTACTATGTCCGCGCGAATTTCGGCGAGGAAAACAGAGTCCGCAGAGCAATGCTCGTCAAATAGGCCTCGCGCCATACATCTCAAAGCGCCTTCCGTCTTCGGAGGGCGCTTTTTCTTTCGATGATAACTCCCATTAAAGTGTGGATAAGATTGATTAAAGCGATGACATTTTCAATTAAAGCAATACTTTTATTAAATATATCTTTACGATAGTGAATTAAACTAATCCCACTATAACTTAAATCAATTCTACCTATGTCAATATTAATGACATTTCCAAATATAATTATTACATCGTATATTTAACTAATGATAATTGCTCATAAAGCAATATTTTGAAGAATAGTAATGATTTATTAAATGATAGTATTGCTTAAGTCATAAATATCTTTGCTTTTAATTAAGATAATAATGATTTATCTGAAATAATAATCGCTTTAGATTAGATTAGACTTGCTTTAATAGAGAATAGTATAGCTTTATTTATGAATATCATCGCTATTTTGAATGATAGTATTGCTTTAATAATGGAAGTATTCGACCGAAAATAGGCTTGTGAAGCGTGTTTGCCCATTTGTAGGTCAATTATATTGGGGGAACTTAGGCCAAAATGCTTCTATGGCTTGCCGGAGACCATCGCTTGCCTCTGTTCGTGTCTCGCAAGCTCGAGGTCGTTTCTAATGATACTGTTATCGGGGGCTAACTGAAGCGCTTTTTCGATGTATGGTATGCCCTCGTCGAAACGCCCCAAGATTGCAAGCGAGACACCCAAAAGGTGGTGCACAATCACCGACCTTTGCGTGCTGGTTCGCGATTGGATGAAGATTTCTATATCGAAACGCGAAAGTTCCTCGTCGGGAATTCCAGCTTCGAGTTTCTCGTCGATGAAGGCCACAAGGGCGCTGTCTTCGGCTTTGAACCTTTTAGTGAATATCAGAATGGCTTCGTAGGCCACTCGCATATCCATGAGATTGTCCATCGCCGCGCGGAAATAGACCAGCGCTGAATCTGGCTGTTGTTGCTTAAGATAGATTTGGCCGAGTTGCGAATAGGCCTCTGTGGGCTCGGGGGCTGTTTCGGCGGCTTTATGGTAATTTTCGAGTGCTTTCACAAAATCGCCGCGCTTTTCATAAATGATGCCGAGGTTGCCATAGGCGAAATCCGGCAGAATGGGGTTGTTCTCAAGCCCTTTCCGAAAGAAGGAAATGGCCTCCTCTTCCCTTCCGAGCGCGAGCTGGACTTGCCCGAGACCGACCATAGCGTTGCCTAAATCGGGCTTGACCTTGAGCGCTTCTCTGAAAAGTCTGTACGCCTCGCGTAGATTTCCTCGAGTAAACTCCTCGTTTCCAGCGCTTTCGAGAGTCATCGCGACATCCTTCTTCTCCTTCATCGAAATGAAATCGAGCCAGTTCGGGTCGATAACGGTCGCGATTCCGATTGTAACGAGGAAGGCCCACACCACAAGCAGAACATGGGTGATAATCGACTGAAATCTGCCGATGACTGGCGTTACAGAGCCAACTTTCTTAGCAGGTGTTGTGGATGACGAAGAGGACATTTCTCCCTTCTTTTTTGAGGCGGTTGAAAACTTCGCAAGCGCGCGGCGTGGGAAGCATTATGAACTGCGTGCATCTTCCGATGTTCTTGTTGTATCCAAAGGTCGAAAGCTCCGATCCAAATCCGAGGCCGCCCCTCCCATAAGCCCCCGTGCCGATAATGACGATGTCTGGCTTGAATTCATACATAGTCGTTTTGTCGCCGGGATAGAAATAGTGCTTCTTATCGACTGGGCGGAATGTGCCGTTCGGGAAAATCATGATGTCGAAATATGGAATCGGGATGCCTTTATAGACTGTAAGGCCGAAGGAATTATAGACAATGTGGTCTTCGCGGTGGATAATGAAAGACGCGCCGATTGAGATGAAAATCAAAACAAGCAAGCTAATTATTGCTATTTTGACAGGCTTGAATCTCGAAAGATGAATCAGGGTAAAAATCACGATGAAGCTTCCGAACAGGAAAAGCATCGCCGTGGGGAGGTATTCAAGCTCGGAAAGAAGCGCGCCATAGATAAGAAAGAACAGGTTGAATATTCCGGCAACTGTTAAAAATGCGAAGGTGCTTTGGAAATAGCTTCGGAAGTTGTTTTGAGTTATTTGCCAGCCGGTTTTTTTCGCCGATTCGCCCTGCTCATAAACGTATAAGACAATCACAAGACCGATAAGAACACCCCAGCCGTCTTTAGCGATGTCTCCGATATCGAACACCCTCGATGACAGAAAATACTGGAATCCCTCGTCGAAAGTCGATAGTGAAAGGGCGGTGAAATATGTTCGCGTTGCGATATAGGCCGAATCCTTGCCGCGTGCTTTTAGCATTCGATACATCAGAACAGCGAAAATTGCGTAGGCGATGTAATGC
>CAYWOR010000029.1:0-14262 GCA_964459995.1 uncultured bacterium
CCAAACCGCTCAAAGCGTCCGCCAAACCAAAGGAAACCGTCGGACAAAGTGTCCCCACGACTGAAACCGGAGCGGGAACAATAGAGCTGACCACAGGCGCGCTCAAATCGACCGTAAATGACCAAACAACAGTGTCTTCGAGGAAATTGCCGTATGTATCCTCGGCGGCGAGGAGGCTACAGACAACAACCTCGCCGTCCGTGAAGAAACCAGAAGGTGTATTGAAAACTAAATTCGGCTCGGTGAAACTCAAGAGAGGATCGGCGGTTGTGTAGTGAATACCGTTTACTGCGAATATAATAGAGGACTCCACAACTCCGTTTATATCGTTGATAGTCATCAGGATAGCCTGTGGATCGCACGCGGAATAAGTGCCGTCGAGAGGCTCGATAATTGTGCCGACAGGACCTCCGGTGGGGACATTGATTTTCCAGCAAGTATCGAGTTGATTCGGCGGGCAAAGGTCAGGCGCATCCCAAGCGCGGACACATATTCTAACAGTATCTCCGCCGCTAAGAACGAAAGGAATATCTGCGACATCAACCTGATAACTTCCGCTCCCAAGATGACTAAACGCCGGCAATGACAAATCGAACCAAGTGGTATCCGCCGCTGGAATGTAGTCGATGCCGAAAAGCGTGGCATCATAATCGACTCCAGCAGGGGCATCTGTAAGTGTCCATGAAACAATAGGTGTCAAGGTGCCGATAGGCCCGACAGGCGATATCGCCGAGATAGTCGGCGCAAGAAGATCGATGGAATAAGACCAAGCATAAGGTCCGCCCATCAAAGCATTACCAATTGCATCTTCGGCGGCGATAAGCTCAATCTCGACGACCTCTGCATGCGCCCAATCCGCCGAGGGCGAGAAACAAAGCGTATCGGACGCATAAGAAACCTGCGGATTATCAGTGCCGTAGAGGATTCCGTTTACACCGAGCACAATTGTCGATTCTACAACACCATGCGAAATTGGGGTGTCGTAAAGTGGTAGGCAGAATCCCTGATCTGCGCAGGAAGAAATCAGGCCATTTATCAAAGTTTCAGTGTCAGGGTCGAAGGGCGGATCCGCTATCGGACCTTCGAGATCGAAATAGACATTCCAACAGAATTCAAATTCATTCGGATCGCAATAATCTGGGGAATCATGGCCGCCAACGCAGATATGGAAGGTATCATTGTGTGTTCCGATAATAGGGGTCAGTGAAATATCGACAAAGAGCGACATTCCTATGCCGAGGGCGTCCCAAGTGTGGGTCATCGCAATGTCCGAAAGATAGAAATATGTCCCGTTTATCGAAATATAAACGCTCGGTTCGTGAAGACCGGACAAAGAATCGGCTATCCATGCTGATATTTCAGGTAATGATGTCGAGATAATGGTGTCCGGTGGTGGGTAGTAACCCCATCCGACAGGAGAGGCTAAATCGACGAAGAAAACACCGCGCGGACGAAGGACAGTAATAGTTCCCAGCTCGTCGGCTAATGAGTCGAGGCTCCAAACGACAATATCGCCATTATTCCACAAGGGAGAAGGTTCGAATATCAACACAGAGTCGTCCTCGATCCACAAACGAGGATTCGTGATATCATAAGTTATGCCGTTGACTGTCAAGCGGATAGACATCGTATCGATTGAAATATCATCATTTACGATTAAAATAATCATCTGGTCGTCGCAGGATGTCCATGTCGAATCGAAAGGTTCGATAAGATAAGCCCAAGGAGGATCGCAAGGAACCACCGAATAGTCCCAAACATCGCTTGTGTCCGTTCCACACATGTTTGTCGCGACTACGAACCATTCGACAAATTCCGTGCAATTTGCGATTGTGTCGAAAAAGGTTTCCGTGAGTCCGCTCGCGACTAGGACGCCGTCCATAAACACGCTATAGGTTATGATTTCGGTTCCGGATGCCGCGTTCCATTCGAGAGTAAGCGGACCGGGTGTTATTCCAGTAATTCCATCTGGCGGCGAGACGAGCCAAAGATCTGACGGTGGCGTATCGACATAAATTGTAACGGTATCGTATGCTACACAACCGATGCCGTCTGTAACAGTTACAACATAAGTTGTTGTGGTCTCTGGTGTTGCCAGCGGGTTTGACAGGAAAGGATCGTCGAGACTTGTGGTAGGCTCCCAATAGAAAGTGAAGTCGCCGTCGCCGCCCATCGCTGTAGGGCTTCCGCCGATAGGGACAGATTCCCCGGCGCATATTGTATCGTCGAAACCGGCATTCGCGAATATTTCAGGATCGATATAGACAGTAACATCGTCGAAACCGATACATCCGGCTGTCGGAGAAGTTACTGTGAGAACATATATTTGCGTCGATGTAGGCGAAACTGTTATTTCGCGTGTTGTTGCGCCGCCGGGAGACCAGCTGTATGTGTATCCGGGACCGTCCGGGGTTATTTCCGGTATCAAAGTAACCGCTTCACCAAGGCAAAGGATTGTATCGCGAAGAATAACCTCTGGGCGCGGTTCAACAACGATAGTAACATAACTTGTGTCGATACAATCTACGCCGTCGGAAGCTTGAACACCGTAGGTTATTGTTGTCTCCGGACATGCGGTCGGGTTCGGTGAAGCAGGATCAGATAAAAAATAGGGCGGGAACCATGTGTATGTCCAAAAATGATCCGGGATTTCCGATGTATCGAGAACAGCCACCAAACCTGTGCAGTCGCCCTCACACAATAATGAAACCGCCGCGCTGGCAGATACACTGAACTCTGTGGGAACCGGAATGTCGATACAATAATTCTCTGTAACCGGGCCGCCGCCAGTCCACGTAACCGAAATAGAATAGCATTGAGTTGTTCCCCAAGATGAGGGTGGGAAATTCACTGTCCAGCTTGCAACCGAGCCGCCACCGCTTCCGGCGATTGAGCCGAGGTTCTGAGGATTCGCCCCTGAAGCAATAGTCAGTGGTGTTCCACCTAAATTGAGAGTTACATTGACATTATTTGCGGTTGATGTCCCGAAATTAGTAATAATCGCATCGAAAGGTGCGGGATTCGGGTTTAGTCCATTACATCCACCGGAAAGGGTCGGTGGCCCATGAAGGATATTCATTCCGATGCTCGAAATCTCTCCGATACCATAATATGTAACGAATTTTGCGGTGTCTCCCGGCGCAACTGTTCTTTGATTCCATTTGACCATCGCCGCGGTGTCGCCGCCATAACCGCCGCCACTGTCGCCAATCCACTCCGCATCTTCCCAGCCATTGCCGGTTGTCGAGCCCCAGTTACCATACCAGAAGGCGTCCGGCATTGTAGCCTCGAATCCCATAAGAATGCCCAGAGCTTCGATTCCCCATGTTACAGGTGGAACTCCATTTTCGAAAGCACGCCAGGTTGGAGGAATAGAGGGCGCGGTGTGGAAAGTAGCGATACCGGTATAACCGAAAGCAGTTGCGATATTAGCTCCGTCGCTCGAATTCAGCTGAGTGTCCCAATAGACCATGCAACCGACATTATGAGAACTGCCATCGATGGGGATGATAAAATTTGTCCGTTTTACCTGCTCGATTGCTCCGGGGGTGCCTCCAAGACTGACACATTGAAGAATCTGGACTACCTTGCATCCGTGGCCGCCAAGGTTATTCCAAATTGTATAGGCCTTGTCGCCGAGGATATACATACTGTCTGCGTTTGCAGATAAAACTGTGCCGGTGCCTGTTCTATATGTTTTGATAGGTGCGTTTCCGTCGATTTTATAAATAGTCCAGTCCCAAGGTGTGCTTGGATAATAATAGGTCAGCCTCAACCAGGTTCCGGCGCCGCTGGGGCGACATCCTTCCGAATAGACTCCTGTTCCCGAAGGGCCTTCGCTCATCTTGAAATCGACATAGCCATTATTCAGCGAGAGAACCATCGGTTCCGTTGGCCTTTCTCTACCGGAGTAAACCTCGCTAAAAGCCTCTGCATATGAGGCTTTCCATTCGGAATAGGCTTCCGGGTTCGTTTCGGCGTCGGGCATTAGAGGCAATAATTCGGCCTCGATTTCGTCCATTCGGCGCTCGATATCGAGTCGTCTTGCGTGCAAAGGGTTATCGCCAATTTGCGCAAAAACTAACCCTGCTAATAAAAGAGTGAATATAATTGACCTATAAAGCGATTGCGATTTCATCATTATAAATACCTCAAGTGAATAGTATTATATCCTATCATACTAATATAATGTTAATATTCCGATTATCAAGTATTCAAAACACTCTATTCCATTTTCCGACGACTTTTTCGATATAGCTCGCGATGTAATCTACTACTACTGCGGCATATTTGTCTGCTTCAGCGCTGTCGAAGCGGGTTATTCCGTGTCCGTCCTCGTAGGACAATATCGTTCCGGGATTCGGGTAAGGATAAGCCCCGCTCTGGACTAGGAATACATCGGTTTCGTCGTATAAATTCTCGTGGACAAGCGCCGGATTTGCGGCCATCACCATGTATGTCTCGTTGAGTCCGCCGTGTGTGCCCTTTTCTTTTAGAATCTTCTGTGTAACAGGCTCGCAGAATTCCCACCAATGAATTACAATCGATTTTCCTCGTGCATTTTTCCAGAGGTTTCTCGATATTGATTCGAGCTGTTCGTTGTTTCCGCCATGGCCGTTAAGAATAAGTATCCATTCGAATCCGGTGTTTATCAAAGACTCCGCGACATCGTAAACGTAGGCCTCGAAAACATCCGGCGATACGGTAAGCGAACCTGAATAGGGGAGAAGTGTCCTTGTGATACCGTAATTTATTGATGGCGCAATGAGAAGATTCAAGCGCTCTGATATTCTTTCGGCGATAAACTCGGGAATTGTTATATCTGTGCCGAGATTCGCGCAACCATGCGCCTCCATTGTGCCAACAGGAAGAATCGCGCCACGGTTTGTTTTGGTCAGCTCCGATAGGATTTTCCAATTGAGATTTTTTAGGTGCCTATCCATTCGATTCTCCTTTATGCGCCACTGCGTATCTGTCTTTGCCAAAACAGTCCTTTATAATATGATTGTGAACAAAATCTGAAGACAACATTTCGAGGATTTTTTCGCCCATCTGTTCGTGGATTTCCAGTGCGATAAGTCCTCCCGGTTTGAGAATCCTAGCTGAAACTTGAATAATTCTTCTCGTCATATCGAGGCCGCTTTCGCCGTCGGTGAGGGCATTTACCGGATCGAACTTCGCCTCGGTTTGAAGACTCTCCATTTCTGAAGGAAGCACATATGGGGGATTGGCAACCACGAAATCGAAACCGGTCCTTTCAGGTTCTGAAATGTCGCATCGAATCAATTCGAGCCTGTCTTCGACATTTAACTTTGTGGCATTCTTGCGGGTTAGCTCGATTGCGTGTTCTGAAATATCGGTGCCGATCATTTTTAGGGTTGGATTTTCCGCTAACAGGTTGATGCTTATAGCTCCTGAGCCTACGCCGATTTCGAGGCCGTATGGTTTGGGTAGTCTTCGGATTCTCTCGATAACAATATCGACAAGTCCCTCGGTTTCGGTTCTTGGAATGAAAACTCCTTTTTCGATATGTATCGGTCTGCCGTAGAACTCCCATTCTTCGAGAATTATCTGAAGAGGCTCGCCCGAAACACGCCTATCGAGCATCCCAAAGAACTGCTCCTGAATTTGAGGAGTTACTTCGTCGATGAGATAGCATCCCGTAGGTTCGCAATCGAAAAGCTTCGCGAGCATAAACGTAACCTCGCGCCGGGCGTTTTCGACACCCGCGGAATTCAGCCTGTCTGTTCCCAAATCGATTAGCTTTTTTCCGGTCATAAATTCCCCGGCATATCTCGCATTTTTTCCCTTATCCGCTCGATATTAACCGCACTGGAATAGTCCACCAATATTCTATTGTAATGCCGAACGGCATTGTCATAATCCCCGTTTGTCGCCGCCAAATCGCCAAGTTGCTCCAATGAAAGCGGCGCATAGAAGCTTCCGGTGTAATCTTCGGCAATCCTCTTATAGTCCTGTTTTGCCGATTCAATATTTCCGGTTTCAATATGTATTGTTGATCGTGTCCAAATTAAAACATCCGCCCATGGCTCGGCTTTTAACTCCTCGATGAGCTGATCGAGCATCGCAAGAGCTTCGCCCATTTTTCTTTGGCGGAGAAATTGAAAAGCCTGCGCGATTTTCATCATAGCTTCCGATTGCGAAGCATCAACAATAAGCGCAAGATATCGAACGGCATTGTTCGCTTCTATCGATTTCGGAAATGCCAGTGCCACAGCTCGGAAAGCCGCCGCGGCAGTATCTGTGCTTCCGCGGAAAAAAGCGAGTTCACCGAATCCAAAAAGCGCCCATGGATCCTGTGGATTTGCGGCTCTCCGAAGGCTTAGCACCTCTTCCGCTCCCGAAAGATCCCCCCTGCGAAGATAGACATCGGTAAGTCCTCGGTAGGCATCCTCAGTGCCTTCTATTCGGCCGTATTTCTGTATCGCGACGAGATATTCCTCCTCGGCCTTATCGAGATTTCCAAGCTCGTGAAGGTAGATATTACCCGATTCAGTGAAAGCCACTGCCGCCATTGTCTGAATTCGGCTCTGTTTGAGTGGTTCGAGAAGTCCGAGTGCGGTCTCGATCTTCCCTGTCGCCCGCATCGACTTTGCCTTCATTATAACAGCATCTTCGGCGATACGAGGCTCGGCATCTTTGAGATAATCGCCCGCGAAAATCACAACATCGTGTTTGCCAGCAGAAAGGGCTTCACGCATAAACGCGAGCATATACATCCCTTTCTGCCCACGCTTTCTTTCGGCCTCTATAATGCTTTTGGCGGCTTCCATGTATTTATTCTGGCGAATCTGAAGCCTCGCTTGAAGTTGATCGATTCTATCGCCCTGAATGCCTTTACCCCTAAGTTTCTCAACAGCGGCTTCCAAAGCCGCAAGTTGGCTCGGATCGCCGGATACTTCGTTCATGCGCTCTTCGACTTCTCGAAACCTATCGGGGTATTTTTCGAGATACCTGCCGTATTCGTCGGCGGCAAAATCCCATTCGCCGCGAACCTCGTGCAATGAGGCTATTTCCATCGCGAATAAGGACTCGTCGCCGGCATTCTTCCTTGCTGTCCGAAGAATAGCAATCGCCTCATCGACATAACCCCATGCGCGGTATGCCGAATAAATACGCAAAGTGAGTGCTGTATTTTCCGGTGCGAGTTTGATTGCTGTATTGAATGC
The DNA here is from genome assembly GCA_964459995.1 of uncultured bacterium. Classification (GTDB taxonomy): domain Bacteria; phylum UBP14; class UBA6098; order UBA6098; family UBA6098; genus CAZSHG01. Next base: position 7,191 of record CAYWOR010000029.1, read on the forward strand.
GTCGGTTGCCTTTTTTGACTGCCCCTGGGATAGATATAGCTGTCCAGCTTCCGCCCATATATCTGCGTTTTTCGGATTTTTCGCAAGCTCCTTCTCGATGATTATCAGAAGAGCTTCGTTGTTTTTGGTTGCGCGGTAAACCTGTTTCAGCATTTCCATCGCACGGACATCTTCGGGTCTTTCGGAAACTAGTTTTTCGAGGATTTCTTCGGCTTCGTCGAATTTTTCGAGGGCGAGATACCTTTGTGCAAGTTCGATGTCTCGCGCATAATCCGCTATTACACAAGTAATTACAGTCAATATCAAGAATAATATTATCGAGTATTTTTTCATTTTCGGGTTATTCTCTGATTTCGGCCTCACGAAGGGAATTAAAATAGGATTTGATAAGCTCTTCGTATTCCTTCGGGTATGGCTGGTTCAGCGCGCGAAGAAGCTGTTGTTGAAGGACTTCCTTGCGTTCACCTAGGTCCTCGGGCAATTGGTCGGGGCTTCTGCGGACAATGTCTTGTCCGGTTCTGCTTTTTCTACGTTCCTCGAATTCCTGTTTATGTAATGATTTCTGGATATCGAGCATACGATTTAAGATCCGTTCCTGCCTCTGAAGTGTTCGTTCGTCAGCACCTCGGTTCCGTAGGTCCTTGATGACTTCTTCCATATCGCCGAGAACATCGTCCATTCTACCGGCAATGTCCGACCTTTGCGCGGCTTCTCCGGCAAGCTCTTCGAGTGATTTTTTGACCGCTTCTTGTTCGGCGGCGAGCCTCCCGGCGGCGGCCATCTGGTCGGGAGAAAGACCCCCCGGCATCGTTCCGCCGGGATTGTTGCCTGCTAAAGGAACTGTCGCCTGATTAATTCCACCTTGTTGTTGACACATTCCCTGCATTTTTTGGAAGAAACTCTGCCCTCCGCCATCGCAACTGGAAGAGCTTTGCGAGTTCATCATGTCCATAGTTTCGAGAAGCTTTTCCGCCGCGACATTCATGCTCGCCATCGCCTCGTATCCCGGGGGAGAGGCCGAGAATGAGCGTCCCTGCTCGAGTTCCTTAAGCATTCCCGACATCTGTTGGAGCCCTGTGCCAAGTATCGCCCCGATTCCGGGCGGAATCATGATATTCTTCTCTGCGATCGCGATTACCTCGGCGGTTACTCGGGTCAGCGCTGTGTTGATATTCGAAGCATCCTTGACGAAAGAACGCACAAATTCTCTATCGCGACTTGACGAAAGGTGTGAGAGTATAGATTCTTGTCGTGAAGATAAATCGAGAAGGCTAAAAACCGCACGGCGGATAGCATCCATTGTTTCTTGCGAGAGCATCTCTTGCATCTGTTGTTGAAGTTTGGCAAGTTGTTCAGCGGTTTGCTCGAACTGCTCCGAAAGCTCTTTCGATTGGCTCTTGCATTGGGATTTATTCCCGGTCGATAGGCTTGAACTGCACTGCCCCGATTTTTGCGAGGGGCTATTTTCCTGCGTGTCATTGGAGATTTTTTGTGCTTGGTCGGCAGGCATATCAGGGAATTCTTTCATCATCTCGGCGAGTTCTTTCAAACCCTCTTCGAGAAGCTCGCTTCCGGCGGTAATTCTATCCTGTGTGTTCTTCATATCTTGGTCGGACATCGAGCCGTTTTCGAGGCCTTCGTTAATCTGTTCCTGCATCTCGGCGAGCTTCTCTGCCAATGCTCGCATATCCTCGACCCTCTGCTCGACCTGCATCCGTTTGAGCAACTCCAGTGTTCGATTAAGCCGTTCCATAAGCTCCTGTTGGGTCATCTGAAACTCCTCGGCGGCCTTGCGGAGCGCTTCAGGATCCATAGATTCCAACGCTTCCTGAAGATTCTTCATCGCCTCGCGCATCTCCTCGGTTGCAACCTCTTGAAGCAACTGCTGAATCTCCATCATTTTCTGGATGACTTCCATCGAAGCAAGCTGTTGTTCGCTGACCTTTTCGGTGGTTTTGTCGTATTGTTCCGCGGTTTGTTCGAGTTTTTCTACAAGCTCCTGTTGTTTCTGAAGCGCTTCACGAAGATCCTCTCGTTGTTCGTAGCTGACCTCGGTTTCACGCCGCATTTCGCGAGTGAGTTCGGAGAGTTTTTGTTGGAGGTCGCGCTCTTGTCTTGCGATTTCTTCTACATTCGCCATCTGCTCATAACGCTCTTCTGAGACATCGCGAATAATCTCGTCGATACTGGGAAATCGCACTGAATAGACCCTGCTCGCGGCCATTTTCGGGCCGGTAACCCTATCATTGTCAAAGGCTTCGACCCAATATAGCGCTATATCGTTCGGAACTAATCCGATGTTTGAAACATTCCACATGTAGTTTACTGCTACTTGAGGCTTATTAAGCAGATCGAAGGGGATAGCAACGCGAAGGGTGTCCTTCGGGGATTTCTGCACGAAATAGGCCAGCCGGAAAGACGAAAAGCCATAGTCATCCTCTGCTAAAATTGAAAGCGGAAGCCTCATATCTTCTGTGAGATCGACATCGACTCCGGGGCTTGTTATCTCGACCATCGGATATTCGTCCATTCGCACGCGGATTGAATACTCGATTGGGTCTTCGTTTTTCAGCCCTTCATCGTCTTCGACCACTATCGTATAGAACCCAGCTTTTGTCGCACGGAAAATCCCCTTAGCATTCGAGTGGGAGATTTCCATCGTTATTTCGGAAGTATCCGAAAAAATAATTTTTCCCATCTCGATGTCTTTTGAGAACTTAGCCTCGACACTTATAGTAGTGCCGTAAGGGACATCGACATTGCCATCGTTAGAGTCGAGAATTTGGGTTGGCAGGCCGGTGTAATCTGGGTAATTCAATGTCAGGCGAAGACTTATCACTCTCGGCCTATTTACAACTTTGACCTCATATTTTCTGCTTGTAAAATCGCCACCGACAACATAATAGCTAAATTCCCGTTTTACATCCTCAAAATTAAAAATCCAAACCCTGTCGTCCAAATCAGATTTCACGGCTTTGAATCCGCGCTCCGACCCCGGTTCGAAAATACGATATACCATAACACTTTCCGGGTTTTTTCCAGAAGCCTCGATTTTTATTTCGAGGTTGTTGTATTTCGTAACCTGAGCGTCGCCGGGGGAGACTTTAAGATTAGTTAGTGTTGGTTTTGGGATATATTTAAAAGGATTTACCGAGCGTTTTAGACCTTCATGGAAAGTTGTAGGAAATGCGGCGAGAAATCCAGCCAAGAGCAATAACGAGAATGCCAGCCAAATCGATTTCTCGCGTAGTGTTCTCATTGGGGCGATTCTCGAGGGATTAAGCCCGGTGATTTTGTCGCCGGTATCCTCCACTGCGGCTTCGATTATCTCTTCGGAATACCCCAGTTTTTTAGGATCGACGCTCATTAAATCGAAGGCGGAGACGAGCCGAGTTCCTAATTGGGGATATTCGCGCTCAATTTCAACTGCGACACGTCTTTGACGCGGCGACAGAACAACCGGCACCACAATAAAAGCGAGTATCGACAATAATGCGGCAATGACCCACGCGAAAAACATTGCTCCACGTGCACCAGTCTCGAAAAAGAAAACGCCGTTAAGCAGAATCAGGGCGATGGCGAAGATAAGCACAGCAGATAGCACCAACATAATCCCGCTTAGCGAAGTAACCAACAACAGCGCTTTGCGTCCGCGGTTGATGAAATCGAGTATTTTGCTTTTTGTTTCAGGCATTATCGCGTCATCACATAAACTATGATGTTTGTCCCCATCTGAAGTGCTTTTCGGCGGACTTCCTCAGGGTTATCGTGGACAGCTTGATCCTCCCAGCCGTCGCCGAGGTCGGTTTCATATGTATAGAAGACAACGAGCCGCCCCTCGTGGAAGATTCCGAATCCCTGTGCGGGTTTGCCGTCGTGTTCGTGGATTTTCGGAAGCCCGGCTGGGAAATTATAGAAACAATGGTAAATCTCATGGTCGAAGGGAAGCTCGACAAGCTCATTATTAGGAAATACTCTTTTTATCTCGCGCCTGAAAGACTCGTCCATACCGTAATTGTCGTCGGCGTGAAGGAATCCGCCACCGGTAAGATAGGCCCTTAACCGCTCGATCTCTTTGTCCGTGAACCGAACATTGCCATGACCGGTCATGTAGATGAAAGGATAATTGAAAAAATCGTCGTCGGTTGGTTCGACATATTTGCCGGTGAAAACTGCTGGCAATCCCGCATTCTCCCGAGCGAACTCGATCAGATTCGGCAAAGCGGAAGGATTGGCATACCAATCGCCGCCGCCGCCGTATTTGAGTTGTGCCACAGTGAATGGCACTGCGGGAACTTCGGTGTTTTGCGCGGAAATTGATGCAACCGCGATTGTTAAGGCTATTATGATGGTATTTCTAAGCATATGATTTTCTCGGTCGAGTTTCAATCGAATCTATATTATAGAGATGAAACCGCGAATGTCAAAAAAGAATTAGATTTCGGAACTACCAACTTCGATCGCTTATGCAGTTATCGGAGCCAACAGCAATATTTCAGCCAAATACACGCAAAGCGCATCGAATGAAACAAAAAAGGGGAGGACTAGTTGCCCTCCCCATGAAATCGGTGCAAGGTTTAATTTCCGGAACCGAAACCGCCCCTCAGTTGTTCGGAAATGTATTTGATATCCGCATCTTCCGCGGGATTTGGCTGATGAGTTGGATTCGGCCAAACAGTAAGTCTGTCCTTTTCGAAATACTTTCTTTTGGCGAGGATTCGATAATCGAATTCGATATTGCTGGTTCCGCCGTTTTGCTCGAAGACATCGAAACCGGTTTTGCCCTTAATTACGATAAGTCCGTTCGATTCGCCATTGGGTTGGATGAATACGCGCATAGGGTTGTCGTCGTCGATTGTAACTGTTTGAAGGAAAATCGGATCGATCTCGATATGAGCCTTACCATCGACCAAACGTCCGCCGCCGATATCCTCGAACCAAACCTCCGGGCTTTCCATACAGAACAGAGCGGTTGGACCTTCGGAGGTCTTTACGACGGCAGATTTGCTTCCACCGGTGCAAACTAAACCCCAACCTCCGCCTAACGAACCGAAAGCCCCACCTCCGCCGGTATAGCCGGATTCACCTTCGGCCCATATAGCCCAGTTGTCATTTCTTGCGGTTAAATATACAGAGGGATTGCCTGCGGCCTGGTTGCCATAAACATACAACGGCGAAGTCGGATTTGTGGTTTTTATGCCGACATTACCACCCATATAGACATTTCCTGTAGAGAAATATCCCGCCCAGTTTGTTGTCGCACCGGAAGCGTAACCGTAAACGCCATAAGCCGTTGAACCGCCGTAAGCAGAACCATAAATACCGTAGTTGGATGAATCTCCGTTTGCGCCGTAACCGTAAACACCATAGCGGGTTCCGGTTCCGCTCATACTGGCGTTACCCCTAACTCCATACCATCCGCCTGTGAAGTATCCGCCGTAGCCGTAATATGGGTTGTTCGCACAAGAGCCATACACACCGTAATTATCGCTTGTGCTGTTACTAATGAAATATCCGCCGTATGTCGCCGCCCTTCCATAAACACCGTAGGATCCAGTCATATCTGCATAGAAACCATAAGTGTGGCTTTGGACATCGGCAACCTGAAGATAGGTTCCGATACCACCGTTAGGGTAAAGATAGTTACCGGCGTCGGTCCAATAGTTTGGTCCTCCTGTCCAATCACCGGCGGCACGATAAGCGAGGTTGCCGTTCGCGTCTCTTGTTAGGATATCGGTATTGGATGCAGTCGAACCCATCCCCTGAAAACGAACTCCGCCCGTAGTATGAAGCTGAGTTGAAGGGCTTATCGTTCCGATACCAACGCGCTGATCAGTGCCATCGACAACGAATATCTTGGTGCCTTCGACTAAGCCGGCGACCTGGAATTGGTCATTTGCACCACCGGAAACACCAACAATGACACATTTATTGCCATTGACAGATTCGACCAAATCATTGTTAGCGTAAATATCCTGACGAGAGCCACACTGAATTCGATAATCGCGCCCAGGATAACTCGTGGAATTGACTCTGAAATAGCCGTTAACATCGAGTTTGTAGGCCGGTGCTGTTGTGCCGATACCGACATTATAGGCGGTGCTGTTTGGGTATAAATTAGAGCCGGAAAGAGTCCAGTAAGTCGGCCCGCCTGTCCAATCCCCGGCGGCGCGGGTATAGACATTGCCGTTTCCATCAACCGTGAGAATCGTTGTTTGAGTGCTCGCCGAAAGACCTTGGAAACGCGCGGTGCCGTTTACATGAAGTCTTGCCGAAGGAGAGGTCGTGTTTATTCCAATATACCCCGATGAATAGACATTGCCGTTAAAATATCCAGCCCAGTTGTTGCCGTTGGATGTCTCGACATACCCCAAAGCACCCCAAACAGTATTCGGAGTAAGCGATGTATTGCTCGAATAACCCAGAACCGCGGCGTTCGGGCCGAGATTTGTGGTAGTCGCGCCGTAAACGCCGGCATGTGTGCTGTGGCTACCGGCAACTCTTCCATAAACACCGGCGTATATGCTCGAAGCGTCCCAGCCGGTGCCGCTCGAACCGGCGGTGCTCTGCGAAGCAAAGCCGTAGCGGGAACTTGGGGCAAGGTTGTTGGTCGAGGCGTAACTGCTTATTCTAAAATTGCCTGTCTGAGTCGATGCCGATTGATTCTGAATATAATCTCCCGAGGATGAAGTCCAAGGGGCGGAGTTTGAAATATTTACAGCTCCGGTGCCGCCGCTAAGCGAGATTCCGGTGCCAGCAGTCAGCGAGGTAACACCTTCATTTATGATTGTCGGGTTGCCGGATACGCCATTTCCGTTTGTAACGCTGATTCCGGAGCCTGCGGTTATTGTCCTCGCGGCGACAGTGCCGCTTCCGGTGCGTGTGATAAGGCCGTTTGAGCTGAGATTATGGAGCGCTAAAGCCTGCCCCGTAAGACCGATGGTGCCGGAGGTGGTAATCGGTCCGCCGGTTATGCCGTTGTTGGTAACAATACTTGTAACGGTGCCAGTTCCCTCTTCATCATTCGCCGGTGCCCATGCTGAGCCGTTCCATTTGAGGACTTGGTTCGAGG
>CAYWOR010000030.1:0-14247 GCA_964459995.1 uncultured bacterium
AGTGGGGCGGGGTTGTCAAGGAATAAATAGAGGGTCGCGAGAAAAATGTTTCGGCGGGTTGCGCCTTTACAGAGGTTGCTTCGCAAGAACCGGAGTATGGCGTGTATCGCCCCCCAAAAAAAGGGAGGGTATCGAACCCTCCCATGCGGTTGCTTTCGTAAGCAGGAATCGCTTTTCATCGCGAGGTTTATTTAATAAGGAAAAGCCTCGCGGTTTTGGTCTCTCCGCCGTGTGTGGCTCTGGCCATATAGACCGCGGCGGGAACGGCATTGCCCGATTCGTCCGTGGAGTCCCAAATGCCGGAGCTTGGAAGGGTTCTTATCAGCCTTCCGTTCATATCGAGAATCTCGATTTTTCCGGGCGCCGAGATATGGCATGCGGCGTTGAATGGGTTCGGGGACACGAAGATTTCGAATCCTTCGGGTTTTGCGATGTTCTCTTCGACTTGCGTGCTCGGGAGGTCGATATCCACGCCTGAATCGCTGACCCCTCCCCCTCCGACGATAATCATCGAACCATAGGGGCCTTGGGCGTAGGCGTAGGATTCTCCAGAATCGAGCATGTTGTTTGCGTTGAGGTCCTCGAAGGCCTGAATGCGTTTGGGGCCGGATGGAAGAGCGGAGAGGAGATAGAATGTGTCGCCAATGAGATGCGTCGATTCGAGGACTGGGATGGAGTCGGTAAATTCGGCGTAAACATCCCAAACGTTGATGTTGATGGTTGAGACATCGCCGGTGTAGTGGATGATTCCGCTGACATTAGCGGTTTCCTGAAGTGTGATGTCCGCGCCTGTCGCCTCGCCACCGGAAAGGACGACCGGGTTCGGATGGACGCCTGCAGGGTTTCCGCTTGCGGGAATCGGCGGCACGCCAATGCCCATAAAACCCACAGCGTAGTAATTGACGCCGTCGAGAAGTGTCGCGTCGTCGATGGAATAGGGTCCCGGGGCCATAATCACGGTAATCGCGGTCAACTCTTCGAGGTCAATCGCGGTGTCGCCCTCGGCGATGCAGGCAATCAGGATAATGCCGGTTTCTGATCCCGAATAGGAAACCGTGCCGCTGACAACTCCGGCAAAGGAGCTGATTGCCATAAGCGTAAGAGCGATAATGATCATTGTTGTTTTCATTTGTATCCTCCTTATTTTGTTTTTATTTTGAATTTAAGTTCTCTCATGGACAAGCGCAAGGGAAAAGTAATTTTCGTTTCGTGCCGTGATATACGTTGATATTCGGCTCACAAATTGATATTTTGTAAGCGATATGACGCGAAGAAAAAACAAAATATGGAAGATTCTCAAACCGGTCGTGATGGTCGGGATATTGGTCTGGTGGGGGGCGATGCTTTTCCTGCTCATCCAGCGTCACAAAAAGCCCGAGCCTGTTTCGATTCCGGACATCAACCTCGTCGAGTCCGGCGAGGTGCTTTCCGAGAGCTATTATTCGATAACTTACCGAGGCGAGAAAATCGGCTTTTCATCGAATATCAAACGCCGTGCGCTCTCGGGCGGATTTATGTTTCAGGGATCGAGTTTCTATAGGCTTCCGGTGGCGGGAGTTCAGCATGAGGTCATCTCGCAGTCTATTCTCAATGTCGATGATTCTCTTCGGACACGAGTGTTGAGTTTCGATTTCTCAGGGGATAATTATTCGACCACTGTCAATGCTGTGGTCGAGGGCTTGAAGCTTAGGATCACCCACGTTTCCGAAAACTCGTCGCACACCGAAGAGTTCGAGCTTTCGCAACCAATTTATTCGATGGCGGTTCTGCCGGAATTGCTTCTGAGAAGGGGATTTCGGCGCGGCGAATTCGAGCTGGCAACCTTCGACCCGATGACCTCGTCCGAACGGAATTACACAGTTAGCGTTATCGGCGAGGACAGACTCGATAGATTCGGCTCAAAAACGGTGCATGTTGTGAAACTCGGGTATGGCCAGCTCAGTTCGAAGCTCTATTTCGACGACGACGGCCTTTTGCTGATGGAGAACACTCCCGAGGGCTTCATGTCCGTGCTCGAAGACAAGAAGACGGCTTTGGCGATGGACATCCGCGACGGCGGAACGAGGGACCTTTTGGAAGATTTCGCTTTGCCCTTGGGGATGGGTGTAATTCATCGACCGAGGGAGGCTGTCGAGCTTGTAATTACGATTGAGAATCTTTCCGCCGGGATTTTCAACCTCGACGATTTCAATCAGAAATGGAACTCGGAAGACCGGACATTGCATATTATGAGCAGTGGTTTTGAAAGTGTTTCAGATGAATATCCGACACAATCTACCGACACGGCGGAAACGCCCGCAATACAATGCAATGACCGCAGAATCATTAATGCCGCGACAAAAATCACCAAAGGTGCAATCAACGACCTCGAAAGATTATCGAAGATTAACGACTATCTTTTTAAGAATATCAAGAAGGATCACACGCTGTCTATTCCCTCGGCGCTGGATGTGCTTCAGCGGATGCGCGGAGACTGTAATGAACACACGATACTTTTTGTTGCGCTTGCAAGATCGCTTCATATCCCGGCGCGGATGAATGTGGGGCTTGTTTATCTCGATGGCTATTTTTACTATCATGCTTGGCCGCAGGCTTTTGCCGAGGGCACATGGCACACCTTCGACCCGACATTTGGGCAATTTCCGGCCGATGCAACGCATATCAAACTCACTTCGGGAAGCCTCGACGAATATTTGGCACTATTGCGGATGGGCGATGCGCGGATGAAACTGGTCTCCGTTAAATATGCCAACGGCGAAGTATTCATGCCCGGAAATACCAATGGGCAGAGCAAAGGACAAGATGGAACCGAATAATCCTATGATTATAATGGACGGCGTGTCGAAAAGTTATATTCAGACACTCGCGGTCGATAATCTGAATCTAACAATTAACAGGGGCGAGTTTTTCGGCTTCCTCGGCCCGAACGGCGCCGGTAAAACCACGACAATTAAAATGATTACCGGCCTGATTAAACCTTCCAAAGGCACAGTAATTGTCGGGGGAAAGAACATTCAGGAGGAACCCGAAGAGGCTAAAAGCATCCTCGGTTATATTCCCGATACGCCATATATTTATGACCGCCTCACTGCACGGGAGTTTCTGCATCTGGTCGGCGGGCTTTATGATATGCCGCGCGAACTTATTGAGAGCCGTATCGATTGGCTTTTCGACCTTTTCGATGTCGGCGCGTGGGGGGATAATTTCGCAGGGGAATATTCGCATGGAATGCGGCAGAAGATTGTCATGGCAAGCGCTCTTTTGCACGACCCTGAGTTGCTCGTAGTCGATGAACCGATGGTGGGGCTCGATCCTCAGTCTCAGAGGCTTGTGAAGGATATTATGCTTGAGCTTGTGAAGCGCGGTAAGACAATTTTTATGAGCACTCATACACTCAGCGACGCCTCCGAGCTTTGCACTCGTATCGGTCTTATCGCAAAAGCGGAATTAATAGATTCCATCGAAGCAACAACGGTGGAACATCTTGAAAAGCGGATTTTGGAGATTACCGGCGGCGAACGGCGGGTATTTTTTCCAGAGGATAAATGATGGAATCAATCGAATTCGAGATCGAGGGCGAGTTCATCGAGTTGTTCAAGCTATTGAAAGCTTCCGGGGTATGCTCCACGGGCGGCGAGGCGAAGATGCATATCGAAGATGGCGAGGTCCGTGTTAACGGTGAAATCGAGACTCGTAAGCGCAGAAAAGTCCATTCCGGCGACGATGTCGAGATTTTCGACACTCACCTGAATGTAATTTAGAATATCACAACACAGCCATCCGTAGCGCGAATGAACCTGTCGTCGGGAAGAGGCTCTTTTTCCTTTTCTTGAGGGACATGAGTTATCACTACTTTGTCGAAGGGGTATTTTCGCACAACCTCGATAATGCTTTCAAATTCGATATGCGCGGTTTCTGTGACGAGAACTTCGCCTCCACCGCAGGCAATTGCGTTTAGGTCGGGGTAATCGAGGATGTCGGAGGTATAAACCAATCGTGTTCCATCATAGCGAATATCCAGACTGAAGGCTTCACCGAGCAGATTCTCATGCTTTGACATGACATCAGAGTGTATTGACATATGCCTATTCGGACGAGCGAGGAGGTCGATTCCACCTATTTGAAAGGTCTCACCGGATTTTATTGGTGATATTTGTAGGTTGAAACCGAGGGTGTCATGGAATAGATAGTGATGATGAAGTGAATACTCGATGAAGCGGGACGTTTCGGAGGGAATGAACAGTTGGAAAGGTCTTTCTCGCCTTAAGAGGTGAAGAGTTTGTATCAGAAACATCAAGCCTCCGGAATGATCCGGGTGCATATGAGTAATTATCAAGGCGTCGAGGGAATTTGGATCGAAATTCTGCTGAATGAGAGCTCGTGTAGCGCCATCGCCGCAATCGATGAGAATGTTGGTATCATCGGCGGAATAGACGATACAGCTCGAGTTTTTTCTCGCCGAAGCGTAACCGGAAGCTGTTCCTGCAAATAATAATGTGGGCATGACATCTCCTTTCTCTTAATGAACAATAGGGATATATGTGAGGTTAGTCAATTCATTTTTTCGTCATTTTTCTCGTTAGAATAGCTTAAGATAGGGCTTTAATGAATATATGCGAAACTTCTTGACTATCGAGGGAATTGTTGTTTCATTACATCTGTATTTGAGATATGGAAGGATGATGACAATCGATAAGAAAGCCAATATTAACAAAAAAGAACCGAAATCGGGCGGGAGAAGCTTGTTCCTTCAGGTTGCGGGAGCTTTCGCAATCCTTTTGAGCGCAATTTTGTTTTTGGGGATTCTCGAAATTCTCTTCCGTTTCGGGCCGGGAAGTTTTTTATCGAAAGCTCTTAGTTGGGCGCTTTTCTTCGGAATTGGGATATTGGTTAGCGAGCTAATCATTGGCCGCGCGAATCTGGTGAAAGAGGAATTGACCGAAAAAAACATTGAAATGAAAGCTTCCCGAGATAATTACAAAGAAATCGCCGAGGAGGTCCCATTCCCCCTGTCGGTGATTTGCGAGGATGGCCGAATTGCTTTTCATAATAGGGCTTTCGAGGCGATTTTCAATTTAGAAGCTTTCGAAACTGAAGTTATTGATTTTTACCAGTTTGTAGATATTTCGGAACGAGCCGATTTTCGAAATGCCTTTATTGAGTGTGTTCGCGGCGGAAAAGCAATCGAAAGAGTCGAAGTGAGCATCTTGCTCGACGGGCAGAAAAGGCTTTTTGAGGCTGTTCTGAAGCCTTTTGGAAAGAGAATTGCCGGCAATTCATGTTGCGAGGTTTTGTTACGCGACATATCGCAGAGAAAAGGATTCATCGAGAAAATGGAAGGACTCGAGAGTTTCAGCAATGAGATTGTTCGACAATCGCCAGTAGGTATCATCGTAATTAGTGAAAAAGGGGATGTTGAATCGGTCAACGATGCCGCGACGAGAATATTAGGGCTGAAAAAGGACGAGCTTATTCAGAAAAATATCTTCGATGAGGATATTCAAGTTCTCGACCAGTTCGAGATTGTGGAGGCTTATGAGAGCAAAAAAGCATTTCAACAATTAAAGGATATTAGCTCTGTCAGATATGTTAATGAAAAAATGAAGGCTTCTTACAGTGTTTTCCCTGTGCTGAACACTCGCAAAGAGTTAGTTCGTGTTGTTTTCATGATTCAAGATATTACCGAAACTATCAGGGCGAAAACCGAGTTAGATTCGCAACGTCAGAGAATGGATATGTTTTTCGATAATGCGGCTGATTGTATCATTATCTCGGACAAAAACGGTGATATTACAATGGCGAACCGCTCTGCCGCGGAATTGACCGGCTATGATATCGATGAACTTGTTGGAATGAAATTCGGGGAGCTTTTCACTGCGGAGGAAAGGGAGATAGCTTATCGGCAGTCGGCGTGGCTCGATAGGAAGAAAAGAATCCAATATGAGTCGATTTTTCTGAATGCCTCCGGAAGGTCTATCGAAGTCGATATCTCAGCCACTAAAATAAGCGATATTTCCGGCGAGATAATTATGAATGTCGTTCGCGATGTTACTGAGCGCAAAGAGCTTATGAACCGCCTTTCTATAACGCAGAAGACGGAGACAATCGGCGAGATGGCTAAAGGGGTAGCTCTCGATTTTAATAATGTTCTGGAAGCGATTCATGGGGCGGCCGAATTGGCTAAAGAAACCTACAATGATGATATAAAAACCCGCTCGTATATCGATGTGATATTGCAATCCGCTGAACGTGGCGCAAACCTCACCAAACATCTACTTAATTATGCGCGTCAGAGTCTCAATGAAAGTGAGCTTCTCGATATGAACGATGTTGCCTCCGAAGCGATATCGCTTCTTGAACAATCATTCGAGAAGAATATCAAAGTAGAGGTAAAGTTAGATCAGAATATAGGTCCGGTCAGCGGTGATAAAGCATTGATAATTCAAGCAATAATCAATCTCGCTTTAAATGCTAAAGATGCAATGCCAGATGGCGGCGAAATAACAATTTCCACAAACCGTTTCGATGCAAGCGAGGATTTCGCACGCGAGCATCCGGGAATCGCGCCGGGGCCATATGTCGAGCTTCTCGTTCAGGACAGCGGAATTGGAATCGAAAAAGAAGTCCTTCCGAAGATATTCGATCCATTCTTCACAACGAAAACCGAAAGCGGGAGCACCGGACTTGGCCTTCCGATGGTTTATAACACCGTTAAATCACATGGCGGGTATATCGATGTTAAAAGTGTTCCTTTTGGAGGAACAGAGGTGAGGATGTTCTTCCCCTCCCCTGTTATTCCCGACGACCTCGAGAAAAGAGTAATCCTTCAGAAACGCCATAACAACGACGTTAAAATCATGATTGTTGACGACGAAGATGTCATTCAAACGGTCATCGAAGGAATACTTAAGCAGTTAGGTTATGAGGTTGTTCGAGCGCAATCCGGCAAAGAGGCTTTGGAGTATCTAACCGACAACGACGGTGAAATCGACCTAATTTTGCTCGATATGATAATGCCCGGCCTATCTGGATGGGATGTATTTAGACGGCTAAAGCAGTTCTGGCCGGAGATTCCGGTTATCGTAGTAACTGGTTATGCTCAGGAAGAGCATCTGCGCTATATGCTCGAAGAGGGTCTTGAAGGACTTATTCATAAACCCTTCAAAGCATCCCTATTATCGGACAAAATCGAGGATGTGCTGTCGAAGAAGAATCAACGGTAGATTCTGTCCGGCTCGTTCCAGAAATAGCGGTATAATCCCCTGTCTGTAGTCATCCAGAGATAATCTCCTTGCAAAAAGAGCTTGTAAACCGCAAATTCAGGGAAATGGAAATCTTTGTCAAGACGAGTGGATATTTTCCTTAACCTATCGTAAACAAAAAGGCCGCGGTCTGTCGCAACCCAGAGATATTTCCGCGTAGGTTCGATATCGAAAATTTCTGCGCTTCCGAAATAGATGGAACTAGGTAAGAACTGCCTTGTTCCGGAATCTTCGAGGATAATAATGGCGTAGGGTGTAGCGAAAACAGCCTCAGAAGACACAAATGGTTTTATAGAGCGGACATCGAGGTCGAGATGACCATCGGGAGGTTTAAGAGGAAGAAAAGAAGTATCGATAAGTTGATATGCGCCGAAATCCCCCACTGCAATAATTTTGCCTAAAGCGTAATCGATGTCCGCGAAGTATCGTAGATCAATTGGAGTGAGATGCCGTAAAGTTTTGGTGCTTAAATCAAGCGAAAAGACGCCGTCGTCGGAGGCTATGTAGAGAGTGCTGTCGTGAATTACAAGAGCGTTAGCGCTGGATAGCGGAACCGACCCCTGAGCGGTAGGGCGTTGCCAGTGGCTATGTCGAAAATCGAACAACGCTAATCCTCGTGGTGTAGCGATATATAACTCGTCGCCATACTTTGCAAAGTCAAGAACTGGACCGTAACTTGGGAAGGCGGCGGAGCGGTCGCCGGTTATCCACTCGAAATTGGTCATGTTATCAGTAGCAATAGAAAAGGCGCAAAACTCGATATCGGAGCATCCGCCGAAGAAAATAGAATCGCCGGCAACGAAAACAGCATCAGAATTATCGCAACAGGGTCCATAATTGAGAGGTTCTGCTAATTTCATCCGCAAATCGGCACGAAAAATTCCGAGACCATCAGTGGAGAAATAGAGATAGAAACTGCCGTCGGAAACACAATCGGTTATGCGATAGAAAAATAAATCCGGGCCAAGAATTGAATCTGAGTTCTCCCAGAATAGACGAAAGGGTAATGACACTCCGAGGTTGTAAGGATCGCAAATACGAACATTCGGTGGAAGCCTAAGAATTGTATCCACCGGTTGAAATTGAATATCGAAAATATCCCTTTCGCGCCGCAAAAAATTACCCGATGACGAGACAACATAGATGTAGTCACCCATGCGCTGTATTCTGCGGACAGTTCCGGGGACATTAAAGGTTTCCCATTTGGAAAGGTCGATGAAGTCCTGAAAACGCTCGAAGCGTAGAACACCGCCGTCCACTCCGGCGTAGAAGTATTGATCGGAAATTTCGAGGGCAGTAACACTACGAAGGGATAGAATCGGCTGGATGTCGTCCGGTTCAATTAGCCGCCTCGCGAAAGGCGTTGATATTATAAGCACAAGAATTGCTATTCTTAGCTTCATGGCGATCTTTTTTGAAGCTTCGCTATGACTTTGCGCATATCCTCGGGCAAGGGTGCTTCAATTTCGATTGTTTCCGCCGTAATCGGGTGGTGGAAAACGAGACGCCCAGAGTGCAAAGCCTGTCTCTGTATAATCTTTAGCAGTTCTTCGGCCAATGGTCTTTTCTCTGCGATTATCCCTCCAAGACGTTCTTCACGACCACCGTAATCGGGGTCGCCGAAGACAGGATGGCCGATGTATTGAGCGTGAACCCTGATTTGGTGGGTTCTGCCTGTATGTAGTCGAAATCTAACCAAAGAAAGCAATGAATAATCGAGTTCTACGCAATAGTCGGTTTGTGCAGATTTACCGGATTTGACGACAGCCATCTTTTTGTGGTCTTTTGGATTATGGCCTATATACCCATCTATGCACCCGGATTCCTGCGGCATATGCCCCCAGACTAAAGCAATATACTCTCTTTTAATTTTTCGAGCAGAAAGATCTCGTGCAAGTTTTGAATGCGCGACATCGCTTTTTGCGACTATCATAAGTCCGCTTGTGTCTCTATCGAGGCGATGGATGATTCCGGGGCGAGTTTGGCCGCCTATCGCTGAAAGGTCGGAGGTGTGCGATAAAAGGGCATGGACGAGTGTTCCGGAAAAGTGACCTCTGGCTGGATGGACGACCATTCCGGGTGGTTTGTTAACCACGAGGAGATGCTCGTCTTCGAAAGGTATATTCAGCGGGATGTTTTCCGGTTTGAGAAGAAGAGGTTCTGCTTCGGGGATACGGACGATTATTTCTTCGTCGCCTAAAAGGACGAAGGCGGGTTTTACGCCTTTACCGGGGATCTCGATATTCTTATCGCGAATCAATTTCTGAATTTGATTACGACTCAGCCCCATCCCCGCTGTTACCAGATAAGTATCCAGCCTCGTGGGGGTTATCTCCGGCGGCACTTTTAGCTTTTCTACTCTCTCGCTCACTTTTTGAACCTGCGAAGATTAGTATTATCAATCCAACCACTATTGCCGAATCGGCGATATTGAATGTTGGCCATCTTTTCGAGCCAAATCCCATATCGATCCAGTCTATCACCTCTCCGAACCGGAAGCGATCGATCAGATTGCCCACCGCGCCGGAAAGAATCGAAAAAAGTGATAACTGCATTGCGCGGTTGCGCTCTTTCGAGAACACAATGTAAAGAACAACGAGTGTCGCCGCTATCGATCCCACGACGAGATAAAAATTCGCGCCCCCGAATTTTGTGCTGAATGCTCCGCCTGGGTTTCTGACATACGAAATCCGCAGAAATTGACCAATTACCGGAATCCCCTCATAAAGGCGAAAATTCTGCATCACGAGGATTTTAGATATCTGATCGAGAGCAATCAGAAAAATTGCGAGGGGAATACCTAAAATGGGAAATCTCGGTTTGTCTTTCATGATGCCTCTCGCGCTGAATCCTCAAAGGTCAGTTGCGGTTCGCTAATGCCGTGGATTACATCAGCATCAATCACACATTTGATAAGTCCCTTATGCGAAGGCATCTCGAACATGATTCGTGTCATTGCGGATTCGAAAATATTCCGAAGAGCTCGCGCACCGGTGTTTCGAGTATGAGCCTCTTCGACAACTGCGCGAAGTGCTTCGTCGGTGAAGACCAGTTCGACACCGTCCATTTCAAAGAGCTTAGAGTATTGTTTTACGAGGGCGTTTTTCGGCTCGGTGATAATACGTCGAATCTCATCCGGTTTTAATTCATCGAGGGAAACTGTTATCGGAAGTCTTCCGACAAGCTCTGGAATTAGGCCGAAATGGACGAGATCCTCGGGTGTAACTTTCGCAAGAAGTTCGCCAACAGATAGCTTGGAAGCATCGGTTATTTCGGCGTCGAAGCCAATAATCTTCGAGTCGATTCGGCGGGCGATAATTCTTTCGAGGCTGTTAAAAGCACCACCGCAAATGAAAAGGATATCCGAGGTATCGACCTTAACAAGGCGCTGTTCGGGATGTTTCCTTCCACCCTGCGGAGGGACGCTGGAAACTGTGCCTTCGAGTATTTTAAGAAGCGCTTGCTGAACTCCCTCACCGGAAACATCGCGAGTGATGCTTGGATTGCCGCCCTCTTTGCGTCCGATTTTGTCTATTTCGTCGATATAGACAATTCCGACCCGAGCTTTTGCGACATTGTAATCTGCGGCTTGAAGAAGCTGGACGATGATATTCTCGACATCCTCGCCAACATAACCTGCCTCGGTTAGCACTGTGGCGTCCGCAATCGCAAAGGGAACTGATAGCATTCTTGCGAGGGTTCTCGCCAAAAGGGTTTTGCCTGTGCCTGTCGGTCCGAGAAGGAGGATATTTGATTTCTCGAGTTCGACATCCTCTTCATCGGCTTGCTTTTTAGCGCGATGGAGTATTCTTTTATAGTGATTATAAACTGCAACAGAGATTGACATTTTCGCTCGATCCTGACCGATTACATACTGATCGAGGAATTCCTTGATTTCACGCGGAGTGGGGAAGTTCTCCTCTGTCCATGGGATCACAGAGGTTTCATTCTTATGACGGACTATTTCATGGGCTGTTTCAATGCATTTATCGCAAATCGTTTCGCCCTTGGGGCCCGAAAAGAGGTGTTCGACAGATTCCTCTCCTCTTCCGCAAAAACTGCAATGCTTATTAGTTTCAGGCATATTTACATTTCTGTTTTCGAGCCTTTATCGCGTGAGAAAACCCTGTCTATGATTCCGTAATCATGGGCTTCCGAAGCTGACATAAAATAATTGCGCTCGGTATCTTTCGAGATTTTTTGAACAGTTTGCCCTGTATGTTGATGAAGAATCTCTATTAAACGCTTTTTTGCTTTACGAAATTCTTCGGTCTGTATTTCGATGTCTGTAACTTGGCCTTCGACCCCCCCCCACGGTTGATGAATCATAATTCTGCTGTTCGGCAAGGCGGAACGTTTGCCCGGTTCGCCACCGGCGAGAAGAATCGCGCCCATACTTGCCGCCTGTCCAATAACCGTGGTTGCAACCGGCGATTTAATGAACTGCATCGTATCGTAGATTGCAAGACCGCTGGTAACAATCCCACCAGGACTATTGATATAAAGGTGAATGTCCTTTTCTTTGTCCTCGGCGTCCAAGAATAGAAGTTGTGCAATGATTAGGTTCGCAATGTCATCGTTTATGGGAGTTCCAAGAAAGACTATTCTGTCTTTGAGTAGTCTGCTGAAGATGTCATATGCTCTTTCGCCGCGGCCTGTCTGTTCGACAACGAAGGGAACAAGCTGGTCGTATTCTCTGTTGTTAGACATCACTTCCCCTTTTCTTCGATTATTGTTGAATTTTCGATAACGATATCCATGGCTTTTTTCGCTTTCAAATCGGATTCTACTGAATCGAGATCGCCCTCTTTGCGGAGGTAGCGATAATAGGCTTCCGGATCTATGTTGTTCGCTCTGGCTATCATCGCAACACGATCTTTTATCTCGTCGCGCGAAACCTCTATTTTCTCGATTGCGGCGATTTCATCGAGAATATAGCCTATTGAAAAATCGCGGATTATTTTCGGTTCGAGCTTTTCTCGAATCTCTTTAAGCTGTGGTTCTTCGAGTTTGGATACATCCCAATATCTTCCGATAGAATCATCCACCGCAAGTTGAATAACTATGGGGGAATGTTCTATGGGATTTGCTTTGATAAGCTCGTCACGGGCGAGATCACGCAAAGTGTCTTCGGCGAGTTGATTTTTAGATTCCTGAATATCCTCTGCTATTTTACCTCTGAGATCATCGATACTTTTCACATCCTCACCGAATTGGAGTAAGAATTCATCGTCTATCTCGGCTGGGACAAGCTCTTTGAGTTCGATTATTTCGACTTCGGCATCGTAGATTCTTCCCGCGAGTTCTCTGTCCGGCCAATCCTCCGGGAATTCGAAATGTCCTTCGACCTTATCAGCGGCATTTTTGCCGATTAGAACGACTGTCGCCGATTCGTCCAGTTTGAATACTCTCTTAGTAGGTTTTTCATCTTCTAACGGCCTGAAATCGACCAAAACAAGGTCGTCGGATTTTGCGGTTCTGCCCTCGACCGGCTTTAGCATGCCCGACCTGTTACGTAATTCTTGAACTGTTTCGTCTATCTCGGATTCAGAAACCGTCTCGACAATTTTGCGAAGCTCGAAAGACTTGTATTGCTTAAGCTCGAAATCCGGTTTGACCTCAACTTTGAGTGTGAACAGGAAATCCTGACCGAGTTCGATATTCGCCTCTTCCTCCATTCGTGGGGGAACGATCGGATGTATGTTGTGCTCTTCGAGAGCTTCTGCGTAGGCGTCTTTGATAAGGTCTTCGGCGATATCTGATTTGACAGCTTCGCCGTAGTTCTTGATGATAATCCCCTTGGGGACCTTGCCTTTGCGAAACCCCGGTATATGCGCCTGCGCGATTAGTTCGTCGATTGTAGTTTCGTATTTTTCGCGCACCTCGTCGGCGGTATAGGATATCTGAATCTCCCTCGAATATGGCTTTGGGGAGCTAACGACGATATTCATATCTTCTCCTTGGTCAACATTACGAAGCCTAAGCTTCGGTAAACATTTTAAGAAAATACGAATAAGTAACGATGGGTCAAGGATTAATTTCTCCGAGGACTCTGCATAACAAAAAAATGCGAGCGGGGGGATTTGAACCCCCACGGATTGCTCCACTGGATCCTAAGTCCAGCGCGTCTGCCAGTTCCGCCACGCTCGCGGTGATGTATCGAGCTGTTTTCGAGATAAAACCCCAATTGAGTTATCAGGCTCGATTTCAGGAGATGAAATTAATAATGACGCCTTGCGAAGTCAAGCCATAAATCGGCCTTACCTTTCAATTCTTATACTTATTATCCAGAAAATCTTTTCTTGGCAATCTGGAATTCCGACCTTTGACTTCCTTCTGACTAACCCATTCTGAAACAGCGTCCAAGTTAAACCTAACAAGCCTTCCCAGTTTAATATGTGGGACATAACCCTCCGAAACCCAACCATAAATGGTCGCGACCTTGACTCCCAAAACTTCCGAAATTTCCTTGACATTCATCAGTCCCTTTGATTTCATAAAATCACCTCCTTTATCGTTGTCTCTCGATTTTCTCTTCCTCTTGTCCCTTTCTTCCCTTGCCATCTTGAACCTCCTGTTCTCTTTTTAACAAAACCTAGTCCGTCTATATATAGTAAAAAAATAAACGAAATTTATACTTCCTGTAGTGCCCCACAAAAGTCAAGGGTAAATTAAGAGAGTTTTTGTTGACATTGGTTGATTTGTGTTTTCCTTTGGGAAACTCAAGGTATTGCCTTTTATTGATACAGCGATAAGTGTTTCAATGTTGAGTGTGGACCGACTATCTTTTTCGATCCCCAATCGAGAACCACCTGCAAATATAGCCTTCCAGAGCCTTTCACCTTGATTTTGGTCATATCTACGCTTAGGCGCGGTTTAGAAGGCATAGGCGTCCTGCAGGCCTTGAGTATCCGGTTCTTCTTCACCAGTAGATCGTTCTCGCTCATAAGCCGATAGATACGCTTTTTGTTAACCGGAATCTCCT
>CAYWOR010000031.1:0-13328 GCA_964459995.1 uncultured bacterium
CGCGCCTGTTCGTGCGGCGGATGGTGCAGAAATACATCATACGCGATTTCCACCCCCTGATTTTCTTCTACGCCTTCGGAGGCTTCCTGCTCCTGCTGGACATCCCCCTGATAGTGCGGCTGATAGTGCTCTGGATAACCGAAGGTTTCGCGCCGCCGATGACCGCGCTGGCGATTCTGTTCTGCACCTTCATGGGGATGCAGTCGATACTATTTGCGATGCTCTTCGACATGGAAGCCAACAGGGAACTGAAGGGAAATTGATGCCCGAACAGAATTTCGAATACGAAGATGTCAGATACAGCATTAAGAATCCAATCGCGAGGAGACTGCATAGCCGTTTCGATTCTGTTCTGGAACAATTTGTCAAAACGACCGAAGCAAAAAGTGTCCTCGAAATAGGTTGCGGAGAAGGTTTTATACTTCGAAGGATTATCGAAATCCTTAAACCAGAAACTGCTTATGGCGGAGATGTTTCCGAATATTGGCTTGAAAGAGCAAAAAGAAATCTCGGCGACCTTGCGGAACTATCACTGCTAAATGTCGAAAACCTACCCTTCGATGACCGCAAATTCGACCTTGTTACCTGCATCGAAGTTCTCGAACATGTTGAGAATCCCAAAGCAGGCATCGAAGAGATTGCGCGTGTTACAACAGAATGGGCGATAGTTTCCGTTCCGAACAGGTATTTGTGGAGGTTTGGCAATCTTTCACGATTCAAATATTTTTCAAGCGGCGGCAATACCCCCGGCCATATTAATGAGTGGACTAAAGGGCAATTCCGCAAATTCGTCGAACCCCATTTCATGATCGTTGAACACCACACACCTTTCCCATGGCAAATTGTTCTCCTGAGGAAAAAATAATTGGCGAAAAACATCTCCGACATCAAATCCTCTCCGAAAAAGCCCATCCTCAGCTATCTTCTCACAGTCGTAGTTCTCGGGGCGGTGGGGTATTACATCTACCGCAATGTCGATCAAATCCGTGATTTCAATTTCGATTTCGACCTAATTTTTCTCGCCGCCTCCTTCTTTTCCGCGATAATCGGCTTTCTGCTTTCCTTTTTCATTTGGGAGCGTCTCTCGGCGTCTTTCGGACTAAGCGCGCCCAGACTTTCCTCGGCGAAAGCTTTCTATAAGTCCCAACTCGGCAAATATATCCCCGGCAATGTCGGCCTCATGATTGTCCGTCTCGACGCCTACCGCGGCTATTCGCGCAAGACCGTCGCCCTCGCCACGGGGGTCGAATATATCGCGAGCTTCACCAGCGCCTGCGTGATGGTTCTTCTCGGCACCCTTCTGATAGACATTCCCCTCCCGGCTTATGTGCGATGGCTTGCTTTGGGGATGTTGCTTCTCCTTTTGGCCGCCCTCTATCCGCCCCTTTTGAAAACCCTTTCCAACCGGTTTTTCCGCCTTCTCAAACGCGAACCAATCGAGGAATTCCCCACCTACTCGAAGATGCTTAGTTTCGTGGGTTTGTATGTCATAGTCGGGCTTTTCTTCGGCCTAAACCTCTTTTTGGTTTTGAACTCGCTGTCCTATGTCGGAATCGAGCACTATTTCGCGGTAACAGGGACTTTCTGGGCGGCGGCGCTAATCGGCATCGCGGCGATATTCGCCCCGAGCGGAATAGGCGTCCGCGAGGGGGTTTTGTTGCTGGTTCTGCCCGCAATTATTCCGGAACCGACTGTGATAGTCGGGACAATTTTGTCGCGATTGGTCTTCACCGCGGCGGAGCTGTTGTTGGCGGGGGTGTTTTCGGGCGCGGAGAGATTGAGGAGTAGTGAAACGACTTGACTTTTTATGGAGATTACTTATTATTGTTCGAGAGATTAAAAGGAGAATAGCTATGCAAACAGATTTCTTAGTCGCAAGACCTTCATTTTTATCAGGTATCGCAAGAGCGCTCGACATCGGTGCTACATTGCCTTCTTATAACATATCCAGAACACCGTGCGAAGCCGATATCAAAGCTCTAAAAAGCGATTGGGAAAACGTTGGACAAGATTTGTCCCATTCGATAAAAGGTCTTTCGAATGAAGAAGAATGATAAAATTGATAAATCCAATTCTGGAGCTAAATCCGTTGTAGGTATATCCGCAACATCCCAACATTTCTGGGCAGGGCCTCTGCCTTCACCACAAATCCTCCGAGAATTTAATGAAATAGTCCCCGGTTCTGCCGATAGAATAATCACAATGGCGGAAAAACAGGAAGATCACAGAATCGAAATCGAGTCGAAAGTTATCGAATCGAACATTCGAAATGAAAAACTCGGTGTAATCTCCGGTCTCGTTATCGGGCTTGCCGGGCTAAGTTGCGCAACGATTTGCGCCCTATACGGGCATGATTGGGTTGCCGGCATAATCGGAGGTTCGACACTTGTTTCCCTTGTCTCTGTGTTTGTGATTGGCAAATCCAAGAGGGAAAAAGAACTCTCTCAAAAGTCCGAATAAACATATATAGATTTCTTTTATTCACCGCGGCGGAGCTGTTGTTTGCGGGTGTGTTTTCCGGAATAGAGAAATTTGAGAATAGAGAATCCCCCCTTCATTGAGGACAGGGGGGTCTCGATGAAAGTGCTTCGAACGAGAGGTTTATCGAAGCGGCTCGATTTCGGCGAGGGGTTATTTGGCTTTTGGCTCGCCGCTTTCGTTAACCTTGCCCTCGCGATGATAATGCACCAGCCGATATGCCATGCCGAGGGCGATGAGCATTATCGCCACCGATGTCCCATAGCCGATAATCGGGACATTTCTTTGAATTTCCGTAACATCGCTCAGTAGGCCAGCAAGGCCGAGAAGAAAAACAATTATCACCCAGAATAACATAATTCCTCCTTTACGAACGTTTCCCAAACTATAATATGTAATAATTGAATAAGCAAGAAGAGTTTTCGAGGTGTCCGTAAATTTTTGGAAATTCCCAAAGATTTTCAGCAATGCCTGTTAAAAAACGCAAAATGGCTTAGTAAAAAATACTTATTGCAAAAAGGCATTGAAATCCATAAACAATACGGAAGGATTGGTCTGGATGTTTGCCTTCATCAAAATTCACCCATTGTTAAGGATGTGAGATGTCCAAGGTGTTTTACAGGTCGATGGCGATAGTTGGGGTTCTGCTCGCCGGCCTGATTTTGGGTTTTCTGCTTCACAACCCAGTTCGCAAGGCTCTTTTCGGCGGGGATTGTCCTCCTCACGAGACAAGCTTCGAGGTGTCGCATCAAAGAGGATACCGCTACATCAACCCTTTGCTCGACTTCGAGCAACAATATAAGGGGTTGCCGCATGTCAAGTCCGAAATCAACGATTATATAGCGAAAAACAAAAAAGACGGGCGTCTGCGCGATATCTCCGTCTATTTCCGTCAGTTGAACACAGGACTAACTTTTTCGATAAACGACGATTTCAAGTTTTCACCGGCAAGTCTTCTTAAAGTCCCGCTCATGATTGCGTGTCTGAAGCAGGCCGAGATTGACGGCGCATTTCTTAGCAAGCGGATTAAGTTCGATATTATCCCGGATTCTCTTACTGTTCCGAATTTCCGCTACGGCGAGCCAATCGAGTATGGTAAAACCTACACCGTGGAAGAGCTTATTATCCGCCTGATTATCAACTCGGATAATCACGCCGGAATGCTTCTTCTGGAAAATCTCGACAGCAGAATTCTCGAGAAGGTCTATACCGACCTCGACGTCGCCATGCCATGGCTCCCCGGCATGGAGAATTATATGACGGTGAAAGAGTATTCGAAGTTCATACGAATCCTCTTCAATTCGACCTATCTCAATCGGGACATGTCCGAATTCGCTTTGTATATAATGTCGCTGTCCCATTTCGACAAGGGCATTGTTCAGGGAGTCGGACAGGGCATCACCGTTTCGCATAAATTCGGCGAACGCGATATAGATGGAGTCCGACAACTTCACGACTGCGGCATCATTTATTTCGAGAGCGCGCCTTGCCTTATCTGCATTATGACTCGCGGAAACAATTTCGAGGAGCTCGAGGATGTTATCGCCGACATCGCCAGCATTATCAAGAAAGAGGTCGATACCCAGCGGCAGAATGGAAAGTAGAATTCGGGGCGGTTTCGGCCGCCCTTTTTTTTGCCGAGCCAAATATTAATGCTCAGCGCAAAAAAACCTTGATAATTGCGGATTCGTAGTTAACTTTGCGGGCTTTTCGCGAAGCTTACAATTGCTTGTTAGAGAAGTAACGACGACTTGTCGATAGAACTTGATATTGAATTTCTTAAAACATGCAAAGGAGACAGAATGAGACACGCACTGATTCTAACACTAACTTTGGCCATTTTCGCGCTTTCTGGATATGCTCAGGGGACTTTCGCGACGGTCATCCGCGACGCTGAAGGGGCCGAATACGGCAGAGATTTGGTTCAGACCCCCGACGGCGGTTATATGTTCACCGGCGATGTTGTTCAGGCTGGCAGAACCGACAGCGATATCGCTATCGGAAAATTCAATTCCGAGGGCGAGTTGGTTTGGATTAAGGCTATCGGCGGCACAGGTAGAGACAAAGGTTATTCCATAATTAAAAACGGCTCGTATTATTACGCCACAGGTTACTATTATAACGGTGTGGCGGGGTATCACAATATATGTCTTGTTAAATTCGACGAGGCTGGGGTTGTCACATGGGTGAAACAGTTCGTAGGAGTTGACTCGGATGAGGGCAGACAAATAATAAACACCTCGGACGGCGGATACGCCATTACCGGTTATATCTACAGTGCCAGCACCGCAAATGATTTGGCGATAATTAAATTCGATTCTGCGGACAATCTCGAATGGATGACTCGAGTGGGAACTGAAAACCACGATCACGGCTCTTCCATTGCCGAACTGACAGGGGGCGGTTTTGTAGTGGTAGGGGATGTATATCTCGAAGGGGCTGTGCCAACCAGAGACAGGAGTATGATCTTTACAAGAGACATTTTCATAGTTCGACTCTCCTCGACCGGTGCTTTGGAATCGGCAACCGCCCATTACGATGCCGACGGTGCTGAGTATGGAAAAGCTGTTACTGCCACATCGGACGGCGGATTTCTTGTAGCAAGCGAGGTTCCGGCATGGGGTTGGGGGCAGAGCGATATCCTTCTTTCCAAGTTCAATTCTTCGGGTTTTAACGAATGGTCTAAATTGCTCGGACACTGGAGCTACGATACGCCATATCGCATCATCGGAACCTCCGACGGCGGATATCTGATTTCTGGTGACTTTATGTCCCCGACAAGAAGCATTCAAGCTGGTTTGGTGAAATTGGATTCGTCATGTAACCTTGAATGGATGCGTTGCGGCGGCGGGACAAGTTACGAATACGGCTACGGCGTCATCCAGACCCCCGACGGCGGATTCGCGCAGATTGGGATGTCGTGGAGCTACGGTTCGACGAACGAGATTATGCTCATCAAATACGATTCCGAAGGCTACTACTGCGAGCCGGACAGCCAGAGCCTTTATACATCGGATCATAGCATAATGTTCGAGCCGGTTATGGTCGATGTCAATACCTCTCCCCTCGTCCTCGAAACTTTTTCGCCGGAAATCGTTACTCTATCGCGCAGGGATTCCCTTCTTTGCGCCGGAATGGATGTAGAGGAACCCGCTCTTCCGATGAATTCGGCTATCTCCGTTCATCCGAACCCTTTCAATGCCTCGGTTGCGATATCCGCGCCGGGAGCGGAGAGGATCGAGATTGTCGATATTAACGGCAGAGTCGTCGAGGTTATCGAGGGCAATTTATCGAGGGAAGCAATCTGGAGCCCCTCCGAGGCCACGGCTACCGGAGTCTATTTCGTCCGCGCGAGATACACCGACGGCAGTTCCGCAGAACAGCGCGCAGTGTTCATGAAGTAGCCGGAATACCATCACGTGAAAAATTTCAGGGCGGTCATCGTGGCCGCCCTTTTTATTGCCGTCAAAAAAATCAAGAAATTTTTATTTTGCCCTTGACATTCGTTTATATGCATATATTTTAATATGTGAATATGTTAAGATGACGAATCGAGGAAAAGTATGAGCAATTATGAACATGAAATATCATTGGAAGTCCTATTCGGCGCGCTATCATCGACAGCCCGAATCGATATAGTGCGAACATTAGCCGACGGCCCCCGATGCGTCAACGCCATAGCGGAAGAGCTAGACCTGCCCCAATCGGTAATCTCACAGAACCTTAGAATACTCAGGCTTGCCGGAATCGTGTCCAACGAAAAACACGGCAAGCATATTCATTACTGCATAAACCCCAATGCCATCGACGCCCTGCGGAATTTCCTCAAGTCGCTATGTATGGGGAATTGCCATGGACAAAACGGAACATGCAAACATTAACCTAATCAAAGGAGAAACTATGTGTCATCATGGTCATCATCAAAAGCAGTGCAACTGCGGGACCGAGCAACATCATCGCCATCACGGAGAAGAATGTTGTTGTGGCGGCGGCAAGGGTAACTGGCGTAAATTCATGACGAAAGAAGAAAAGCGCGAACGTCTCGAAAATTACGCAAAAGAGCTTGAAGCCGAACTCACCGCAGTTAAAGAACTTCTTAAAGAACTTTAAAGTTAAGGAGAAAAATGAGAACACGGACAACACTACTACTTGTCTTATCCGCGATGTTTGTTTTTATTGCATCGACGGCTTTTGCAAGCGGCAGAGGGTGTGGAGCACATATTAATCTGACTGAAGATCAGATCGCAGAGCTTCATTCGACCAAGGCCGATATGATCCAAGCCGGTGCTTCCGGTGAGGAAATTCAGACGGCAATGTGGGAGCTTCTGTCCAGTTATGGATTTGAGTTTTCTGAAGCCTGTGGAACACCGAAAGGTGACGGTAGCAAAGGATGCCATGGTTCCGAAGGCCGCAAAAGCTGTAACAGCTCCTCATGTAGCCATGCTCCCGGCGAGTGCGACAGATCCTGCGGCAAAACCGAAGGCCGCAGAGGCTGTGACAACTCCTCATGTAGTCATGCTCCCGGCGAGTGCGACAGATCCTGCGGCAAAACCGAAGGCCGCAAAGCGTGCCACGGAACCGAAGGCAAACATGCCTCTGGTGGTTGCTGTGGAAGGACGGTAGAGGATAAAACCTCATCTTCCGCAGTTGGAGAAAATTCCTCTAACAAACCGACCACTGTTGCAATCGGCGAGATCATCCCGAACCCTTTCAACGCATCGGTCGAGATAACTATTCAGGGCAAACTGGAAACCTCCCATGTCCTCGAAATCTTCGATGTTCAAGGCAGAATGGTCAAAAACATTCCAATCTCAAGCAACAGCGTTCTTTGGGACGGCAAAGATTCTCAAGGCAAGGAACTTAATTCAGGCACTTATTTCGCGAGAGTCGCCGGAACCTCTGAATCGAAGAAAATCATCTTGATGAAATAATCCCCTGCAAACATACTGCTTCATTCGCAGTAAGAAAGGGCGGTCATCTTGGCCGCCCTTTTCACTGCCGTCGGTTGAAACCGACGGCAATGAGATTATTGCAGTCGCCGCACACTCTCAACTCTACCCTCTACCCTCTCAACTCTTATTTTCTCCGTCCCCAAAAACACACCCGCCAACACCAGCTCCGTCGCGGTGAAAATCAATCGTGCAATTTTCGTAATCGTCGTAGGACAGGTCGTAGGGGCGACGAGATTTCTTGTAAGTCTTTGCCATAATTGAACATCCTTTCATTAGGTTCATGTTCAATGTTAAGTCTGGCACGGCCTTTGGAGGCCAAATCACGTCTTTTTCGATAGAAATCACGTCCTATGTCATGACTATCACGTCCTATTTTACGAAAAACACGTCTTTTGTTAAACAAATCACGTCTTTTTGATGGTCGGCCACGGCTTTTGTTACAAAGAACACGACATTTGTTGATTCGGTCACGGCTTTTAAGAGGGCAATCACGACCCCCTAAGAAGCCGACACTTACCCAATCCCACCCGAAAAATCAATGAACATCCATCGAAAAGAAATCTGAAACCCCCAACTCTCCCCTCTACACTCTAAACTCTCAACTCTCAACTCAAAAACTTCTTGGCCGGTCTACTGCGTATATTTCTATTCGATGCCTCATCGAAAAATTTCCCTTTGACTAATGAGGGTTTTGTGTATGATATTGGTATCGAACTTTCTGAATTGGACAAAAATGAATAGACTCAAATTCGCAATCGTAACAATAATTGTGTTAATAGCCGCAGGAAGCCTTTACGCTGAGGAGATTGTGCCGTTGGATGTCTTCCTCGCGCGAATCGCCGAGACAGACACTGTCGAAGATGCCGAAAACTGGACAGCCATCGCCGACGAAGTCTTTATCCTCTACGAAGACGAGTCTTTCACAGATTTCAAAAGCCGCTCCACACGCACTGTTCGATACACCTATCAGGGCGACAGTGTTACGCAGGAGATTCTTTCCGCCACAATCGAGGGCGAGGAAATCGAAGACAAGGGCAAAAAGGGCGATAGTAACGGCGAAAGCGAGAGCATGAGCATCGGTGAGGAGAACATGCCCTTCTCCCCCGAATCTGAGGGCAAGTATAAATACACCGACCTCGGAATGGCCAAAATTGCAGGGAAACCTATGCGGGCTATAGCCTTCGAGGCGAAAAAACGTAGCGAGGAATATTTCGACGGCACCGCCTGGTTCGACCCCGAAACAGCATTGATTAAGCGTATTCGCATCAATTACGCTAAAACCCCCCGAGCAATTCGTCATTTCGACGCCACCATGGGGTTCATATACATCGACGGCTACCGGCTGATGGAGAGTTTCGATATGGACATCAAAGGGCGATATCTATTGCTAATCAAATTTAACGTTTCAATAAAACAGAAGTATCGAGATTTCAAGGTGCTGAAGGGGTAACTCCAGTCAAGTCCCACCCCCTCGCCCTCCGAGCTTCTCGTAGGGGCGGGTTTCATTGACCAAAAGAAAAATCCCCACGGACGCCACCTTTTTCAACGTTGTGCGGTCACTGAGCTTGTCGAAGTGACCATAGGGAAGATGTTTCCGCGCCAGTTATCCTTCATTCTTCATTTTGCATTTTACATTATAAATTTCTTTCATTTTCCCCTTGATTTATCCCCCCTCATTCATTAAAGTATCTGCGTGAACACTTAAATGGATCGAATAATGAACGATATCGAAAAAACAGCAAGAATATTCAAGGTGCTCTCGGAGCCCAGTCGTGTGCGAATTATCGAG
Source organism: uncultured bacterium (assembly GCA_964459995.1). GTDB lineage: Bacteria > UBP14 > UBA6098 > UBA6098 > UBA6098 > CAZSHG01. The sequence goes on from CAYWOR010000031.1 coordinate 9,220, forward strand.
CTTCTTAAAGACCGCGACCTTTGCGTCAACGCGCTGGCTCGAAAACTCGAAATCACTCCCGCGGCGGTGTCGCAACATATGCGCATTCTTCGGGACGCCGATATTGTCACATCCGAGAAGAATGGATACTTCGTCCATTACGGTCTGAACCGCGAAACCCTCGCCCAATGGCGCGAAATCGCGGGAGTTTTTTTTGAAAACGAAGAACGGAAAGTGGAAAGACAATGAAAATCTTCGACCTTAAAACGATGACCGCATTTCCTTACACCGAACGCGGGAAGAATGTGTTATACAAAGCGGACGAGTTCAAAGCGCGGATTATCCAGCTTCCGCCAGGCGGAGAGATGCCGACCTGCGAGATGGCCTCCCATGTCGTTTTCTTTGTGGTGAAAGGCTCCGCCGAAGTTAATGTCGATGGCGAGGTCGCGAAAATATCGGATGGGCAATTACTGGTAACCCCGCCGGCTACTCTTTCGATGAAAACTACCGGAGGGGTCAAAATCGCCGCAATTCAAATCGAAAAAGATTAACGAATCGATAAATCCTAACCCAAAGGAGAAACCATGTGTGAGAAAAACAAATGCGGATGTCAGAAACCGGAAAACCTCGAAGGCAAACCGGAAGACTGCACGCCGGAGCAGATCGAAAAATGCCACGGCCACGAGAAAAAACACCCCTGTTGCGGGGAAGATAAGTAATGCAAGCCGTCGCCGTAGAGGGGCTGAGCAAGCGTTTCGATGAGGTTCGAGCGCTCGACGGAATATCCTTCGATGTCCGCGAGGGGGAACTCTTCGGCTTCCTCGGCCCCAACGGCGCGGGCAAAACCACAACTATCAACCTCCTCACGGGTCTTGCAAGAGCCGATTCCGGTTCGATAGTCATTGACGGGATCGACTGCACGAAAAAAATTCGCGGGGCGCAACATCTGATCGGCGTGGTGCCGGACGAGAGCAACCTCTACCCCGAACTTTCCGGCTTCGATAATCTGTGCTTCTGCGCGTCGCTTTACGGCATCGGCAAAGAGGAGCGCATTAAACGCGCCCGCGAGCTTTTGAAGCAATTCGACCTCTCGAAGGCCGCCGACCGCAAATTCGCCGGCTATTCCAAGGGCATGAAGCGCAAACTCACCATCGCCGCGGGAATTATCCATCGCCCGAAAATCCTGTTCCTCGACGAGCCGACCACCGGCATCGATGTTGCCTCCGCGCGGCAACTGCGCCAGATGGTCTCCGACCTCCACGATTCGGGCACAACCATCTTTTTGACCACCCATTACATCGAGGAGGCGGAACGGCTCTGCGACAGGATCGCCTTCATCGTCGGCGGGAAGATCGTGCGAATCGACACCGTCGGGAACCTCATTCAGCCGCTCCACGATAAGCATATCGTCCAATTCGCCTGCGAATCGAATGCGATTAAAATTAAAGACGGCTTGAAAAGCCACTTCCCCGATTTCGCCTTCGAGTTCCCGAATAATGAAACGATCCGGATCGAATCGGACTCGCCGATAAGCATCGCCCCGCCGGTTCGCTATCTCGAGGACGCCGGAATCGAGGTCTCCGAGGCGCGCAAGATTCGGCCTTCGCTCGAGGATGTCTTCGTGCGCATCACCGGAATCGAGGCTAAAGCTATGCGCTCGGAAAAGGAAAAGAAAGGGGGCGGTCAATGAAGCGCTGGACTGCATTCTGGAACATCTTGTCCAAGGACATGCGCACCTACTACCTCAAACCGCCCAATATCAGCTGGGGGCTGATCTTCCCGCTGGCGTGGACAGCCATGTTCTTCATCCGCTCGGGGCAGGGGCTGGACAGCATCCCCGCGATGTTGCCGGGCGTGGTCGCGGTGTCTATCCTCTTCGGCACGACCTCCATGCTCGCCGTCACGGTTACCTTCGAGAAAAAGAACCGCTCCTTCGAACGCCTTCTGCTCGCGCCGATTTCCCTTGAACTGCTTATGCTGTCTAAAACCTCCGGCGCGATCCTGTTCGGCGTCGCAAACGCTTTCGTGCCGGTGATTGTCGCCGCTTTCCTCGCCGATCTGTCGTCGATGAACTGGGCCGCCTTCATCCCGGCGGTGGTTCTGATTGCCACGGCATCGACCTTCCTCGGCCTCTTCATCGCGGTGGCCGTGAGCGAGGTGTTCGAGGCGCAGACCTTCTCGAACTTCTTCCGCTTCCCGATGATTTTCCTGTGCGGGCTGTTTTTCCCCATCGGGAAATTGCCGATCTTCCTGCGCCCGCTCTCCTATGTCCTTCCGCTGACCTACGGCGCGGACATCCTCCACGGCTCGGTGCACGGCGGGCATATTATGCCGATAGCGCTGAATTTCGCTTTGCTCGCAATGTTCTGCATCGGCCTCTTCGCGGTGAGCCTGTGGAACATCCGCAGGAAATGGATTATGTGAGCCGCACAACGATTCTGCAAAAAATCCTCTGCAATTATTCAGCAAATACGCAACAATGCGCACTCAATTCTTCACTTTCCGCACCCCGCCGACGTCTTCCGCGATTTTGCTTTTTTCTTGACAATAATCTAATCTTGCCTAACTTCCATTCTGTAATGAGGATAAGATTCGTAAATAAACCAACAACCCGAACCGCGAACAACCGCAACCGCGCCAAACGACACTAATGTTCGCAACAGAGAAGCCGGCGAAAATCATTCCCGCGGAGACGGAAAACGAGTTTCAGGAAGTAAATTATGGACGATAACATCGAGAAGATTTCAAAGATTGCGGTTTTCAGGAAAAAGGAGATCCGAAGGATCATTCACGAGAACGAATGGTGGTTCTCGGTCGTCGATGTCGTCGGGGCATTGACAGACTCTGAAAACCCGCGCGACTATTGGTATAAAATGAAAATCCGCGTTCAAACAGAAGAGGGATTTGAACTGTCGACATTTTGTCGACAGTTGAAATTAATCGCCCCCGACGGTAAAATGCGCGAGACCGACTGCGCCAACACCGAGGCGATGTTTTTCCGCGATTTTGCTTTTTTCTTGACAATAACCTAATCGTGCCTAACTTCCATTCTGTAATGAGGATAAGATTCGCAAATAATCCAACAACCCGAACCGCGAACAACGGCAACCGCGCCAAACAACACTAGTGTTCGCAACAGAGAAGCCGGCGAAAATCATTCCCGCGGAGACGGAAAACGAGTTTCAGGAAGTAAATTATGGACGATAACATCGAGAAGATTTCAAAGATTGCGGTTTTCAGGAAAAAGGAGATCCGAAGGATCATTCACGAGAACGAATGGTGGTTCTCGGTCGTCGATGTCGTCGGGGCATTGACGGACTCTGAAAATCCGCGCGACTATTGGTATAAGATGAAAATCCGCGTTCAAACAGAAGAGGGATTTCAGTTGTCGACAATTTGTCGACAACTGAAATTGGAAGCCTCCGACGGGAAAAAATACGCCACCGACTGCGCCAACACCGAGGCGATGTTCCGAATAATCCAATCTATCCCGTCGCCGAAGGCCGAACCGTTCAAGATGTGGCTCGCGAGGGTCGGCTACGAGCGCGTGCAGGAGATCGAGGACCCGGAACTCGGAACGAAACGAACCCGCGCTCTTTACAAGGCGAAGGGCTACCCCGAAGACTGGATCGAGAAACGCATGCGCGGCATCGCGATTCGCGAAGAGCTGACCGACGAATGGGACAGGCACGGCGTCAAAGAGAAAAACGAATACGCAATACTCACCGCCGAAATATCCGAGGCGACATTCGGAGTCAAACCGAGTGAACATAAGAAAATAAAGGGTATAAAGCGCGAAAACCTGCGCGATCACATGACCGACCTCGAACTCATTTTCTCGATGCTCGGCGAGGCTTCGACCACCGAGATTGTGAAAACGGAGCACCCCGAGGGATTCGACGAAAACAAAGTCGTCGCGCGGCGCGGCGGAAATGTCGCGGGTGTGGCGCGCAAGAAGCTCGAAGAGGAAACCGGTGCGAAGGTAGTCTCGAAAGAGAACTACCTGCCCGAAAAGAAAAAGAAGGAACTCGATGAATAGCGCAATGACATATAACCGACTCGACGAGATAGCCGACGCTTTTATCGACATCGCGAAAACCGAGAAAATGAGTTTCTGGAGGTAAATGATG
>CAYWOR010000032.1:0-12207 GCA_964459995.1 uncultured bacterium
GCCCACCATGTGTATAAAGAAAGCTGTCCTCCAAAGCCGCAAAATGGTAAGAGGCTCCGGGAGTATGCATATATGACCAGTATCTGGCGTATGTTGTTCTAAAATCAAACGCAAAGACAAATCCATCACCAACTACAAAGGTCCTAACACTGTCAATAGCACAACCTATCAAATCTGCTGATACGAATCCCGAATCGGTAAAAAATGTATCGATTTGGGTAGAGTTCCATGGATTCATATATTTTATACTTCTATTCCCTGATAACCACACCATAAAAGAATCCCCCATAGCAAGGTCCCAGTGTCCTGTTCCGGAGTAGCTCCATCCGGCAGGCCAGGTGTCGTTTACAGGCTCATGCCAAAAATTACGGTTCGTCGGCGCATCGAGCCAGTCGATCATCCGGCAACGCAGGCTGTCATTGCCAAAGGCAATAGAGGCCAGCAGGCCGAGGGCGAGTAAACAAATTATATTTCTCTTCATATGAACTCCTTTACTTCTAACAGTAATGGTAAGCCTAAGTCTCAGAATGTCAACCATAATTTGAATTCGCCGACGGTCTTTCGAAAATATTCATCTATCCACAAGTTTATCCTTGTCAAATGCAAAATGAGGAGCTATTTTGGACGTTGTGAATTGTGAACTTTAACGAAGGAGTTGAATGTGATTAGAAAACCTTTAATTATCGTGCTTCTGGTGGCTGTATCGGCTGTCACTCTGTTCGCCCAGAAAAACACCACTGTCAACTGGTTCGGCTATATTCGAAGCGCATATACCTATTCAATCGTCGATGAAGCTGACAACACCAACGAATTCAATATGCTTTTAACGACATTGGGGCTGATGGCGAATATCAACGAATACTCCCAGGTCTTCATGTTTGCCTATTTCGATGCCTCCGCGCTAACCAGCGCATCGGAAGGCACTGGCGGATTAATGACTAATTCGAGCAAATTCGCCTCGATTCTCGATGCCGAGATGCGTTTCAAGCCGCTGAAAGGCCTTCAGCTTACCATGGGGCAATTTGTTACACCCTTCGCGACAGAACATCTTCTTTCTGCATCGAAGATCGATTTCGTGAATCGCGGCTATGTTGTCCAGAACTCGCCAGCGTATCGGGATGTTGGAGCTTATCTGAAATACAGTCATGATTATTTTACGGTTTACGGCGGTGTTGTTAATGGCTCCGGCATGAACCAGCGCGACGCGAACAACCATAAAAACCTTGTCGCAAGAGTAGAAGTTAAACCTATCGATGGCCTGTTTATTTCCGGCGCGACATCGATTGGCAAGGACAATAATCCGATCGATAGCGATGCCCTCGATAGAAATTTTTACGCAGGGAATATTTCATACAAAATTAAAAGCTTCTTCGTTACTGCAGAAGCCTCGATTCAGGACTACGATGGCGACAACACGACCGCGATGTTCGCCCATGCATTTTATGATGTCCCTGTAGATTGCAAAATTGTTAAATTAGTAACTCCGGCATTTCGTTACGATTTCATCGACCCGCCCGGCGAAAGCGACAAAACCGACAGAATGACCTTCGGATTAACGCTTAATTTCGATAAGATCAAATGGCTGAGTCATTTTCGTCTAAACTACGAGATGATAAGCTCCGAAGGGGCAATCGACCCGCCGGATAATATAATCGCAGAATTCCAGATGCGTTTCGATTAAACCCCGAGATAGCTTAATTGCCGCAGGGAGGGTATTCACCCTCCCTTTTTTCACAAGTTTCTTTTTTCTTGACATTCTTATCCTCGTTTCTTACAATGAATGTAGGAATTGAAAACTGGAGCTTATGAATGGACAATAGTTTCTTAGCAAGAAAATCCATGCGATTGTCCTTAGGAGAACAACATGAAACGAATATCGATTCTTCTCGTTATCTTAGCTGTCATGCCCCTTTCCGCATGGGAAAGGGGCTACCAGCTCGATCCGCATGTCAGCCGTTTCTATGACATTCTCGAATTGCCCAGTGGTAATATGTTATGGCTTGCCGAAGCACAAAAAGCGACACTTCTTGAAACCAATATGGGAGGCGATTCGTTAGTTCTTACCAGATTTCCAGAAATCGACAGCACATTCTGGGCTTATTCTATGGAATATGGCGCGGATTCATCAATATGGATTGCAGGATACCACTATAATGGAACCGACAGAAAAGCTTCCATTATGATTCTTGACAGCGATTGCAACATCTTAGATTATATAATATACGATATTTATGGTTATGATTTCCGTCCGAAATTGATTTTCGATTCCGAAAAAAATTGTGTTGTTGTGGGGAATCATAGAGTATCTGGAGAATATATAGGCTGGGTTTTTAAAACGAATCCAGCCGGGAGTTTGATATGGGCAAAAACCCTCGATACCGGCGGGAGAGTTTGGTTCACAGATATCCTTATTGCATCTGATAACAGTTATTATCTTGTCGGTGGTTTTCAGGACGCAGTCGAATGGATTGGTAGAACAATTATAATTCACGTCGATGAGAGCGGTGATTCTCTAAACGGCGTGGTTTTGCCCTTCGATTCGTCTTTCACGCGTTCAGCAGAACTCGTAGGAGACAGCGCTATTTACCTCTTTGGCCAATCAGCACCTCCGGGAGCCTGGTATTATAATTCCTGGATTGCCATGTTAGACCTGGATTTGAACCTAATATGGCAGAAACACTACGATTTTTTCTCTCCGTCCTATATCTTCGATTCCGAACCTATTTCTGACAACCGAATAATACTCGGATATAATGTTTTCGATGATATTGGGTTGCTTCTCTTCGATTCTATGAACGGCGATACTATTTACACTCAGAGATACTCGTCCCCCGGAACCACTGAAGTCGGGAATAAACTCAGAGTAATGTCGAACGGAGATTACGCTGTTGCGGGTGTTCATAGCGCAGGACTTACGCGATGTCTTGGTTTCCGGGTTGACTCTCTTGGAAGTCACGTGCCGGCATCGATTGATGAAACTTCGGAACTGCCATCATACTTGGCAATAAAAACCTACCCCAATCCTTTCAATTCCGCGGTAACCATAACCGCGCCGTCGGGGGCGGAAATAGAGATATTCGATGTGAACGGACGTCGCGTAGCACTCGTTCCCTTCGGCTCGGCTCAGGGAGCGATTTTCCGGTCGTTGAGCGAAGTCGAAACGACCGCGGACGGCCAATTCATCTGGCACCCCGCCCCATCTCTCCCTTCCGGTGTGTATCTCGTCAATGCGCGTTTCCTTAGCGAAGACAGACATAGAGGTAAAAAAGAGGTTAAAAAAAGGGTAGTGTATTTGAAATAAATCAGATATTATATAATATCGAGCTAAAACGGTGTTATTATACTATTTAATATATACAACACGCTTTGAAATCTCATACTCTCCGGCTTTTGCTCGCACTAAGTAAACACCGCTTCCGAGGGAACTCGATGGTCTCCAGATTTGGTTTCCTCCCGGAAATTCAGTAACGTGTCTGCCATTAACATCGAAAATACTGACGATAGCATTTTCCGGAGCAATTATTCGGCATGCTGAATTAAATGGGTTCGGCTCGATATTCAAAACGAACTTATCTGGTGTAATTATGTCGTCAGAAAGACCAAAATGTATAATAGTATCAACGCATACTGGCCACGTGTAATCGCCTACAATATGAATGCCAGTTGGCGGAGCAATTGCCATTGCAACAAATTTATATTCACCATAATAATCTGCTTTGCAAATTGAGCCCGAATAATGCATCGGAGAAGTCTCGACTAATACAACAATTGGTATATCGATAACGCCCTCTTCGCCTGCTGGAACATCATATGATGTATCAATTCGCACTATATAGACCCAACAGCTATCTACAGGCGTGGAAGTTTCTGCATGGAAACGTATCGAGTCATCGATTTCCTCCAATGTAATCGTAAGAATTTCTGGTGTCTCCATCGGAGACCTCGATGCAAGCCCTGCACCCCATGTTATCGTTTCGCCAATCGAGCCGTCTTCGCCGTTAGGCAATGGTTCTCTATGCCCGACACTATCGCCGTTGTCATCAAAGAGTGGGATTTGTTTAGTATCTCCAATTACTTCTCTAACAAGCGCGGCGGCCCAATTGAAAGTATCTTTGAAATTATAGCCGAGCATAAGTTTATACCATATCATATGGCCAAAATAAGCTCCTGCAACATAATAAGATACAAGGGAATCACTAGTCGATGTCATCATAACTCTACCGCTCGCAGAAAGCTCGTCGATGAACGAACCTGACAGACATGCATTATAAACGGTGTTAATTCGATAAGCATCATTGATCGAGGTATATTTTTTATACATCGAATCGAGTTCCGAAGGTGTAAGAACAGCTCCGCCAACCATAGGGTAACGGTTTGTATCTCCATGATCTGTCATATACACATATAGATTTGTTGCTACATCACTTCGATAGCCTGCCCAAGTCTCGAAAGCTGTGAGTAGATTAGCCTCATTTGCCAAACATCTGACATCGTTTCTCGAATCCCCATCTAAATCGAGATTATTTGTATGATGCAAGACAAATATGTTTTCTTTTTTAAGCCCTCTCGTTATACAGGTTTGATAAGCTTTTTCCATCGAGATGTAATGCCTACCTTCATGCGTTGTATTAACTAAAATTGCAAGTTCATCTTCGCCGCCCCTACACAAGGTGGAATGGGAGATATGGGGAATATCAGTTATAGTCGGAGTTACAGAGTTGACCACAGGGTTAACGACACGTGATGTTATCGTTGGGCTTGAAATTGAAGGTGTAACATATCTGATTTCCGGAGTTACAGTGTCTCCCATGCAGGTTATCCCTGCAAAATTCAGTTTCACGAGAAGAATATCCCTGTCCGACAATCCTGTTTCTTCGGTAAGTCCGGCAATTGAATAATCCCCATATTCCGACCGCACAATAGAAGCCCCAGTTTGATTTCCAACTCCGCCGGCTGTGGTTGCCCAATCGAAATCGCCGTTCGACTTGAATTTAACCAAAAATACATCGCTTCCACCGCCACCGAAACTACTTGTCGAGCCAGAGACGATATAACTGCTGTCCGGAAGTTGTATTAGCGATCTTCCGTAATCGTTGGCGCTACCACCAGCGGTGCGCGCCCATTGGAGGGTTCCGGCTGAATTGAATTTCAGTAGGAATAAATCGCCAGTTCCAACTCCGAAAGTCCAGGTAACCCCGGCGACAGCATAACCGCCGTCAAAAGTCTGTATCACATCATGACCGATCTCGTTGCCGGAAGCTCCGTTGACAACGCGTGTCCATTCAACGTCGCCGCCGGAAGTAAGCTTACAGAGTATTAGATTATCGTAGGTCGGTGAACCCGCACCGTAGCCGCCGACTTGACCTGTGAAAATATATCCTCCGTCGGTTGTTTGAATAATCGTATGCGCCCTGTCGTAAAAAGACCACCCTATAGCGCGTGCCCATTCCATATCGCCCGCACCCGAAAATTTCACAACAAATAAATTTGAATAATCGGTAGAATCTTGCGGGTAACTTTCGGTATATCCTGAAACAATGAATCCATAATCGGGCAAAGTCTGAGCTACCGAGAAACCAATATCATTATAATCCCCATTTACAGTCCGCGCCCATTCCAATGTGCCATCGAAATTCATTTTAACAAGCATCAAAGCAAAATATGGCGGATCCGGATAAGGTGGTGCAAAGCTCCACGTGTATCCTGTCAGAGCATAGTAATGCCCCGGAGTTCTAATTCCGGCGTAAAGAACATCGCCACCAGCTCCGCCAATAGCCTTCGCCCATTCGACAATTCCGTCTTCCTTGGCGAATTTCACCAGAAGAAAATCCGAATTCCCGGCCCCATAGCTAAATGTCCCGCCAGCTATCGAGAGATACTCTGTCGGAAAGGAGGTTTTCATTATGCTTTGGCCCCAGTCTTGTTCAGCGCCCCCAACCTTTTGATATGATTGGTTTTGTCCTAAACATGCGACTGTAGCAAAAATCACCCCAATGATCAGAATTGTATTCTTCATATCTATCACACAAGCTTCTTTCCTAAGTTGTTCGCCTTATCGAGATAGAATTCTACCCCTCGTTTTTCGATTGCACCGGCATATAAAGTGCCCACGAAATCGGCGTTGAGTGAGCGTTTCGCGACATCTTTTATCACCGGCGAAGCATTATCGCAAAAGGGTTTCAAAATTGGGGGAACGAGTGAGTTTGTAATTATCACAGCCGCCTTCCGTTGCTTTAATGAACGAGGGGTTGGGACTCCGGAAAGAGTAAGAATCTTACCTTCCGGTTTGGCGAAAGTCCAACATACCCTTTCGAGAAAGGCCATCATAAGCGCAGTTGGATAACCCATATGAAGCGGTGTGCCGAAAATAAGGCTGTCGGAAACGAGCAAATCCGCGCTGAGCATGTCCATATCGTCTCGAATTGAGCACTCGCTGATAGGGGCGTCTGTTTTCCTATTTCTACAGGCAAGACAATTATTGCAGAAGCTAATCCTATGATCTCCCAGATAAATCTTCTTTACCGACATATCCGGATTCACAGAAAGCGCTCCATTAATCGTTCTATCAACCAAAGTATCGGTGGCTTTGCCTTTGCGGACGCTCCCGACAATCGCTAAAAGCATCATTAAGACTCCTTAAAGATGGAAGATTTATCTCTCCCTAATGGATAAATAAGGATCATCGACTGCAAAAGTCAAGTTCTGATTTGCGAAGCCCGAAATTAACTCCTCACTCTCCGTAAATTTCTGAAAACTCCATCAAGACTAAAGCTTTGCTTTTACTCTCTGATATACAATTTGGCCGTTCACCATCGTCATATCTACAAAATTGTCGAGTTTCCCAAGGTCGATGTCATTTGTCAGAAGGAACCAAAGCGAGGTTACTTTGAAAGGGTCTTTATTGAAAAGAACGATATCCGCCTGTTTGCCGACCTCGATCGAGCCTATTCTGTCCTCCATAAACAGGGCTTTGGCAGAGTTAATTGTCCAGAAAGTAACTCCCTCTTCGAGCGAGATTTTCTCGGCCTTGCCCCAGTCGCTTTTGCCCTTGTAATTTACCCTCTTTCCTGAAATCAGTAAGCCGTAAAAGGGATTAATAGGACCTGCGCACCAATCGCTTCCGAAGGAAACCGTTACACCTTCATCAGCGAGACTCTTCCAGGGCATAAAACTGTTCAGTCTTTCCCTCCCGAAAGCTCTTTCGAGCATCTCGTCGCCGTAAAAGTGCGTAGGTTGCATAGCGGCGTGAATTCCCAATTCGGCCATTCTTCTTTTATCTTTAGGGGTGGGCAATTCGCAATGTTCGACACGGTGACGCGAATCTCTTTTCCCATTAATCGATGCCGCTCGTTCATAAGAATTGACGACCCTGCGAATGCCGGCATCCCCGTTCGAATGTGTGCATGCCTGCAATTCAAGCCTATCGATGATCGCTACGACACTGTCAAACTCCTCCTGAGTCCACACATATTCGCCATAACCGCCCTCATCGCAGGAAAATGGTTCGAGCATGAAGGAAGTTAGATTATCCGGAGTGCCGTCGATATAGAATTTCACAGAATTGCCTATGTTCATACTTAAATCGGAATGCTCCGCGGATAATGCCTTCCACTTTGTAAGATCGGCAATTAATCCATCGACATCCTCGAAACGTTCTCTCCCGACATAATATGCCAACCGGACATGAACATTATCGAGACCGCCCTTCTCTTTGAAATCAAGAATGAAGGGAATGAACTCGGGATAGATTTGAACGTCGTGAAAGGCCGTTACTCCAACAGAAAGCGCGTGGTCGATTGCCTTGGTCATATGCCACGCGAATTTTTGTTTGCCATCTTCGCCCAAATCCTCCCAAGTGAAAAAATCAAGAAAGTTGAAAGCGTGAAAATGACGTAGCTCGCCCGTAAATTCACCGGTATCCTCATCCTTTACAGGGTGAAGAGCCTCGAAAGCCTTCAAATTCTTTGCGCAAATCTCGACAGCCTTGCTGTTAAGCCATCCTGCCTGCCCGCTGTAGGACATCAAAATAACAGGCCTATCCGAAATAATCTCGTCGAGTAACTCTTTTCGAGGATTGCGATATGGAACATACTCCATTTTCCAGCCGATAGCCCCGACAAAGGGCAAATCCGGCTCCGCTGAATTTCTTTCAACTAAAGCCTCACGCAGATCTTCCATGCTCGAACACTCGTAAAGTATAGCCGGCATCAGCGCTTGAAGCCCGCCAATCCAGAGGACATGACAATGATTATCGACAAACCCCGGAGTGATTCGCCTCCCTTTTGCATCGATAACTCGAGTCTCCTCGCCGATAAGCGCTTTCGCGGCTTTTCCCGAGCCGACATAGCTTATAACTGAGCCGTTTATCGCCAAAGCCTCAGCAACCGGCTGATTCGGGTTGCTCGTCCAAATCTTGGCGTTCAAAATAACAACATCAGCCGGTGCGACAAGCTTTTCGGGCGTGTTGTCTGCCATCATAAAGACGGAAGTCAAAACCAAAAGAAAGATAATTGTTTTTTTCATAATTGTCCTTTCATTATTACCCAATAGTAAAAACTAAAACATCGCGTTAGTCAAGAGAAAAAACGACCCAAGGTCGATAATATGCCCGCCGTGTGTGTTTTTCTTCGAGTTGTGCAAAGAAATCTCTCGACAAATCGAATCTGCTCGTCCAATTGCGAAGGCAAGTCTTGACTTTCGTCTCGAGTTGATTATTTTAACAAAAAAGGAGGCCTCGATATGAGCAAACTCAAGGATGAAATCAAAAATGCCGTTTCCGAATGCGGGCTCGATGTCAAATTCATGGCGAAAATGACAGGACTCAATCGTTCGACTGTCGAGCGCTATATCAAAGGGCAGACCGGCTCGAATCTCGACAAGCTCGAAACCCTTTTGGAGATTGCGGGATACAAATTGACGCTGACTCCGATTGATCCGCATATGGACAAATATCGTTCGCAACGCCGACTTCCGCCTCCGCCTCTCGATTGACCCAATTCGCGCACAAATTATGCCGCAATATGTGCTATTTTTGCGGATGTTTGAGCATGTTATCGTAGATTATGCGCAATTTTACATATTCGATGCGCATAATTACCATTTTTTTGCTAATTCCTGCTATTTTGATGCGCAACAAATAATACCGTGCGTGCTTCAAAATGCATCGTGTGCGCTAAGAATAACACAGTGGCCGCTAAGAATAGCATCGTGTGCGCAAAGAATAATACCGTGCCCGCAGAAAATAGCATCGTGTGCGCAAAGATTAATACCGTGCCCGCTCAAAAAGACACCGTGATGATTGCAAAATAGGCCGTGGAGATTCGAAAAGCGATAAAATTCCACTCCTCGTTCAAAAACAACATCCATGCGACGCGGAAAAGTTTCAATTCGACCCTTGACTAAAGCTATTCACATATTATATTCGATGGACGAACAACATTTCAAGGAGGAAACATGCCTTCGAGGATTATCGCCGTTGCTATTCTTGTCCTGTCGATCGCGCTTTGCGCCCAGACAATCGATTCACTGCCCACTCTGCCGAAAACCAGCGTCGAAATACCGTGGACAGAGCTTCGCGGCCTAATCGAGCTGTCGATGAAGGGGGCCGATGTCAAACTCACCCCGCCGGTGGACTATATCATCCCAAATGCCGAATACGAGGCGTCGATTTCGGGCGATGTCCTTCGCGGAACGGCCTCGATACCTGTTGTCGTGCTGAAAGAGGGCTATGTGCAGGTGCCTTTGTTCGACCAGAATCTCGCGTTGTCATCGCCGAAAGTGGATGGTCGAACCGCGCCCATATCCCCATGGTCGGGCAATCACACATTGGTTCTGAAAGGCCCGGGGAATTTCCTTTTCACTGCGGGTTTCGTGTTGGAGTTGGCCGATCATGTTACGAATTTCCGTCTGAATATCCCCAGAACAAGCTCCACGCAGTTTAAACTTACCCTTCCCGAGGCTGGTATCGATGTCAAACTAACCCCCGCAAGCAGGCTTTCGAGCAGGACTTCGGGCAACACGACCGTCGTGGAGGCCTATGTTCCCTCGACCGATTATCTTTACTGCGAATGGATGAAGGCAATTCCCAAAGAGGAGGAAGAGAAACTCGACCCGATAGTCTATTCCGAGGTTCGAAGCCTTTTCTCCGTTGGCGAGGGGCTTGTGCGCGGGTCTTCGGAGATCGCCTATTCGGTGGTGCAGGGCAAGGTGGATGTCCTTCGGTTCGAGCTTCCGGGCGATGTGCGCATCCTCGATGTCCGTTCGAGCAGTCTTCGCGACTGGAAAATGAACGCCGAGGGCGAAAAGCGGATTATCAGCGTCTATCTCAAATTCCCAGCCGGCGGGACAATCACGGTAACCTGCGATTACGAACGGAGCATGGAAGGCGTAAGCGCGGTTGTCGAGATGCCGAATGTGAAATGCGTGGGCATCGACCGCGAGAAGGGCTATATCGGCGTGGTCGCGACAACCAATGTCGAGGTGAGCCTCGTCGAGGACGCTCTCGAAACAGCCACTCGCATCGACCGCTCGGAGCTTCCGCAAAGCCTCTGGAGCCGGACGAATCATCCGATAATCCTCGCTTTCAAATACCTCGAAACGCCTTATAAGGTCATCCTCGACATCGAAAAGCACGAAGACCTCGCGGTAAAGGTCGCCACCGCCGACAACGCGGCTTTCGTGGCGATTCTGACAAGCGAAGGCAATTACATCGTCCGCGGAACTTACAGCGTTCGGAATAACCTCAAGCAGTTTCTCTCGCTGGATTTGCCCGAAGACGCCGAACTATGGTCTCTCTTCGTGAGTGGAAGTCCCTCGAAACCGGGCAAGGGCGAGAAAAACCGCGTCCTTGTGCCGATGGAAAAATCCCGCGGCGGCGAGGAGGCGACGACCTTCCCCGTCGAAATCGTCTATTTCGTCAAATCGAAGAAGCTGGGGGCTTTCGGCAAGCGGGGCATCATGCTTCCCAAGGTCGATGTTCCTGTCAGCGTGATGAATTTGTCGCTGTATCTTCCCCACGGCTACACCTACACGGGCTTCGGCGGGAATATGCAGGAGGGTTTCGGTGTCGAGCCGGCGGGAGGTATCGGCAGGGCGATGGGCAGAAGGGACGATTTCGATGAACCGAACATTGCGCCTCAGGCGAAGTCGTCGCGGATGCTCGAATCGCAGATTGCCTACGAAGACGAGATGCGCGAGGAGATTCAGGTTGCGAGCTACAGCTCCAGCCAAAAGGGCGTAATGCCAGTGCGAATCAGCATTCCGGAGGTGGGCGCGCTTCACAGATTCCAGAAATTCGTGGTTCCCGAGGACGAAAAAGGGCCATTCCCCGAGGTCAAGGTCAGATACACGAAACGCGGAATTAAAAACACCCTGGCCTTCGTGGTGGTTATTCTGGCGATAATCGGGTTCTATTTGTTCGCGAAGAGCCTTCTCGTAGCGGTGGATAAGGCGTCGGAGAAGCAACCGCGCGCCTTTAAGGTTTTTATCGGGGCGTTGATAATCGGGTTCATTATCCTGCTTGTGCTCTCGGGCATCGCACGGATGCTGTCCGTGAGCGGTGCGGCAATTTCTACCCCATGGATATTGGGCGGATTATTTCTCGCGGTTTATGTCTTGGTAAAATATGTCGTGGAAAAGGCAAAGGCGAAACGCGAGATGAAAAGAGCGGCGCGTGAAGCACAGCAAACCCAGCCACCCACTCAGAACACGGGAGAATGATAGGAGGTTAATATGAAAAAATTAACAATATGCTTGTTAGCCCTCGGCCTGCTGGCCGCTATTACGCTTAGCAATGACAGCCTGCGTTGCCGGATGATCGACTGGCTGGACGCGCCGACGAACCGTAATTTTTTGCATGAGCCTGTAAACGACACCTGGCCAGCCGGATGGAGCTACTCCGGAACAGGACACTGGGACCTTGCTATGGGGGATAGTGTTTGTGGTTGGTTACCGGGCTCAAGAGCTCTTATTTTTGTTGATGCCTATAATCCTACCTCGATTGATACAAGCATTATGCTTAACTCAGGTTCGCTCAATAAAGTGCTTCTTGCTATGGCTGATTCGATTCTATTTGTGGGGGGGGGAGGTGTACTATATTGTTACTCATATGAGAATAACTCAGTTACAATGAATTCTCTATATTATGATGCCTTCGCCGACTACCATTTTGCGGCTTTGGAGGACAGCTTTCTTTATACTGATGGCGGA
>CAYWOR010000033.1:0-10150 GCA_964459995.1 uncultured bacterium
TTGAAAGATGTAGCGGGTAAATGGGGAGACGCATCGATATTTTCCCGCCCCGAAATGAAACTTCCCACAAAAAAGCCCTTACAATTGGAGGCATCGCTCCGTTGTAAGGGCCTTTGATTGCGGGCAAGGTAAACCTCGCCAAGGCGTTTGTGAAGGGTTATTTCACGGGGACGAAACCGAGTTCGGAAACCATATCCTGTCCCTCGGCGCTCATAATGAAATCGATGTATGCTTTCGCGGTGCCTGTGGGCGTGCCGTTTGAATACATGTGAAGCCCGCGTGTGATGGGGTATTTCTTCGACTGGGCGGTGGCGACCGACGCCTCGACACCATCTACTTTGACAGATTTGACCTTTGAACTGACATACCCGAGGCCGACATAGCCTATTGCATCGGCGGTGTTCGAGATTGTCGTCGCGACCGCCTGATTCGACGCGAGTTTCATCGCGGACTCGTGGACCGCATCGCCCTTGAGCACGATCTCCTTGAAAACCTCGAAGGTTCCAGAGGAGACATCTCTGCTGACGAGGACGATGCTTTTATTCGCGCCGCCGAGGTCTTTCCAGTTTTTTATTTCGGCTGTGTAGATTGCGCGTATTTGGTCGAGTGTCAGATTCGCAATCTTGTTTTTTGGGTTGACGATGATCGCCAGAGCGTCGATTGCGATTGTGTGTTCGACCACTTCGATGCCTTTTTCGCGTGCGGTCTCGATTTCTTTCGATTTGATGTCACGCGAGGATATTGCGATATGGCATTGACCGTCGATAAGAGCGGCGATTCCGACTCCGGAGCCTCCGCCGCGGACGGTGATATCGGCACCGGGGTTGGCGTCCATAAAAGCCTCAGCACAGGCCTGAGCGATCGGAAGCACAGTTGTCGAACCGGTTACTACCAGCTGATCTTTAGCGATCGATGCGCTTGCAAAAAGCGTCGCCGCAAAGGCTATTAATAGTATCTTTTTCACTATATTCTCCTTATGTTAGAATGTTTTCTCAAGAGACGGCGATTCGCCTAAAACACACCCTGGAACTGTATTCTCGTGCGAAGATTGGAGTCCTCGCTAACAGCTTCGTCCTTGAGCATCGCGACGTCGGCGGTCAGTTTGAGGCTATGACCGAGGTTGTGGAAATAGACGTTGAACCCGCCCATAATTTCGCTTCTAAGGTCGTCGTCGCTGTCGGAGTTGGGATCGAAGGTGGAATATCTTCCAGCAAGCTCGAATTTCTGGGGGAGAAGCATATAACTCGCCTGAGCATACAAACCGTTGGATTTGACCTCGGCGCTGGTGTTCCTGCCGTAGTATTCACCCGCGATATAGATGCCCGAGAAACGGTATCCCGCTCCGAAGACATATCTCGCGGTGCCCTCGAATGGCTTGTCGGCATCGGGTTGTTGCGCGACAGCGGCATCGATGAAGACGAGGTGCTTGTCCGATGGTTTTATATCGCCCTGCGAGAGTCCGAAATCGCCCAAGGGATTGAAAGAGACCCTTCCGATAAGAGTCTGACCGCGCTTGGCGACGTTCGAGCCGCCTTCGCCCGAACCGTTGAAAACACCGGCGCTGTATTGGATTTTCTTGTCCGCAACATTGCCATGCACGAGCACACCGACATCCCTGCCGATTCCCAGCGAGCCGGCGGCAATCGACCTGTCAACGAAAGTCTGTCTTCCGGAAGATTCCAGTTGCTGACGGTCGAAACGCACTTTGAACTGACCCATGCGGACATTGACCGCATCGCTGAAACAATACTCGAAAAGGCCGTCTTTGAGTGTTACAGCCTCTTTCTTGGCGAAATCGGACTGGAACTCCCATTTGAATTTTGTGAACATCGAGCCTTTGAGCGCGAGCCTAAGCCTCGGAACAGAGAAGGTTGAATGCTCGGTTTCGTCGCTGTAAGTGTGGCGCACTTGAACTCTGCCGCCGATGTTCAGCGTCATGTTTTCGCTTGTGAAGGTTACCCCTTTCCCCGGCGCGGATTTTACCTCCTGCGCGCATAGCGCGAAGGCCAAAACGAGCAACAACAGTGATGCCGTTCTGAGATGTCTCATCTTCATTCCTTTCTTTGAAGGTTGCTTTTGGTTTTTCTTGAACAATAACTCAATGCACGCAAGGATACTCGCGTATTGTTAAGGCAGAATAACTCGCAAATTAAGATTGAGTTAAGTTCGTGTTTTGGCGGGAAGGGTCAATTCAAAGCGGCTTCCGGAGCCAGTATGGCTCTCGACTGAAATCTCCCCGAAATGAAGCATTGCGATATGTTTGACGATAGAAAGCCCAAGACCGGTTCCATAGAGCGAGTTAGACCGAGATTTGTCAACGGTATAGAACCGCTCGAAGATTCGATTTTGGTCTTCCAGAGGGATTCCGATTCCGTTATCGGCGACTGCTATGGTGATTTTATCTTTGTGCGGGTTTATTTCGAGCCGAATTTCACCGCCTTTGGGAGTGTATTTAATCGCGTTATCAATTAGGTTTGATAGGGCTATTTCAAGCATGCTCTCGTCGCCGAGGAGTTCTGGGCATGATTCAGAAGGTTCGAAATGAATAGAAATCTCCTTTTCCTTCGCTTCCGCCTTGAAAAGGAAAACCATCTGCTCGATTAAATTCCGCGGATCGATAGGTCTTGCCTCGATTTTCCCCGTCTGCTCGATTCGTGAAAGTGTGAGCAGATCACGCACGAGAGCTATCATGCGGTCGGTATGACGCATTATCGTTGCGATATAGCTCTTTACCTCGCTGTCGAAAGGCTCCATATCCAATGTTTCAGTGAAACCTTTGATTAGGGTCAATGGCGTTTTAAGTTCATGTGAGACATTCGCGACGAAATCTGCCTTGGTCTGCTGGATAATATGGCTTTCGGTAACATCATTTATCGTGAAAACAGTCTGCTCGAGTTGAGGAACAAAGTTTTTCCGAACCTCGAACCGCTTTTTCCCGAAACTAAATTCTGTCTGCAATTCTTCTTCATCCTGAATTAAAGCTCGAAATTCTGGAATCATCAGAGTCGAGAGAATATCCTTTCCACGAACTTTCTCAAAATCGAGTTCGAGAAATCTATGTGCGGTTTCGTTCATTAAAAGAATTTCAGCCCGGCTGTCTATAACAATAACCCCCTCTCCGAGGGATTGGAGGATTGTCATTAGGTTTCTGCGTTGCTCCTGCAGTTTGCCAAATGCGGATTCAAGATTATCCGCGAGTGTGTTCACAGACTTCTCGAGTTGTTGAAATTCAGAATATCTCCCGCTTTCGAGCCTTGCGGAAAAGTCTCCCAATGCAATTCTGACAACGCCTTCGGAGACCTTCTCGATATTCCCGCGAACATATTTGCGTAAAGCAAAAACAAAAACTGAAGCTATAGCTATTAGAATCGCGCCCCAAAAAATAGAGCTTCGTGTAAGCGCTGAATTAACCCTTTCAAGCGAGTTCATCGCTTTGCTGGTGCGGATTACATACAGAATTTTGCCGTTGTTATCCCTGCACAAACCTGCTGAATATACCATATGGTGTCGAAGAGTCTCGCTGTATCGAACATTAACGCCCTCGTCGGAAGTTACAGCGGCGATAATCTCAGGGCGGTCGGCGTGGTTTTCCATGATAGCGGGTTGCTTCTCAGAATCAGCTATAACCCTACCATCAGGAAGGATAACTGTGAATCGAATACCTGTCCTTGCCCCAAGGTGTTTCGCTATCGAATCGATTTTTACCTCTGAAAAGGTATCGCAAAGAAGCTCCTCGAAAAGGATTCTCTCTCTCCGAAGCTCTTTCGAGGTCTCATCTACAAGAGTTTTCGAGGCGAGATTGGAGAAAATCCAGACAACTCCAGCCACCGCAAGCGCAAGGATAATGACTATGAAAAAGTATTGCCGTCTTAGAAGGCTTCCGCGCATTGTCTGTTATTCCTCTTCTATTCTATAGCCGATTCCGCGAATTGTCTCAATCATCTTGCCGGCATCGCCGAGTTTCTTCCTGATATTCAATATATGCACATCGACTGTTCTGTCGATAACATATTGCCTATCTCCGCCGAGAGAATCGAGAATTTGGTTTCGTGTAAGAACCCTGCCTTTTCTTCTTAGTAGAAATACGAGTATCGAGAACTCGGTTGCGGTTAGCTGAACCTGATCGCTTTCGACATATACCTGAAATCTATCTACATAAGCTGTAACCGCGCCGTTCATTAGGGTATTCTCGGATTCCGTTTTTGTAACTCTTCGGAAAATAGCCTTAACTCTCGCCTGAAGCTCTCTCATCGAAAAGGGTTTTGTAATATAATCGTCCGCTCCCAATTCGAGCCCTACAACAATATCAGCCTCTGTCGATTTCGCCGTGAGTATAATTATAGGGACATCTTTATTCTGTTCGTCCGCGCGAAGAATTCTACAGACATCGAGACCGTTCGTTCCCGGCATCATCAAATCGAGTATCACTAAGCCAACCCTGTTCTTCCCCGCGAAATCGAGAAAATTGTCGCCGTTGCTGAATAGAAGAACTTCATAGCCCTCCCTTTCGAGGTGAAGTTTCAAAAGATTGCGAAGATCGTCTTCGTCTTCGACTATTGCAATTCGATTAGCTGGCATCTTTTGGCTCCTTTTCTTCCCGTGAGGCAGGATGTCGAATATCCTCACCGGTGAGATAATAGATTGTGTCTTCTGCGATGTTCGTCGCCGAATCAGCGATTCGTTCGATGCTTTTGGTAATGAATATTAGTTTCATCGCCCGCTCGATAGTAGTTAAATCGGCGGCCATATAGGTCGTCAGTTCACGGAAAATTTGTTCTTCGAGAGCATCGACAAGATTGTCGCGTTCGAGAACAGTTTTCGAGAGTTCGAGATTTTCTTCGAGAAAACCGCGAAGCGAATCCCTTACCATATCTGCGGCGATATGAGCCATTCTCGGGATGTCGATTAGTGGCTTCACTGGCCTTCGCGGAATTAAAAACATCGCATTTTGGGCGATATTCTCCGCCAAATCTCCAACCCTTTCGAGATCGGTGTTTGCCTGAATTATCGCCATCATATAGCGCATTTCTCTTGCGCGTGGGCAATAGAGAGCGAGGATTTCCGCGGTCTTTGCGCTGATAATCATCTCTGCGCGGTTGCATTCCGGTTCCCGCACCTCGATAATATCTCTGGCGAGCCTCTCATCCTTCTGGAGCAATGCCTCCATCGAGTTTCTCACCATCGATTCGACCCTTGCCGATTGCTCGGCGAATAGTCGTTTAAGTTCTTTAATACTTTCATTTATCATAATGCCTGCCTATCCGAATTTACCTGATAGGTATCTTTCGGTCAACTCATTTTTAGGGTTAGTAAACACTTCTTTAGTTTTGCCAAAATCGATAAGCTCGCCAAGCATCATAAAGGCCGAATATTCAGCGACTCTCGCCGCTTGTGCGACATTGTGCGTGACGATGATAATTGTGTATTGCCCGATAAACTCCGCCAACTGCTCCTCGATTTTAGCCGCAGAAACAGGGTCGAGGGCGCTGGTTGGCTCATCGAGAAGAATCACCTCCGGCTCGACCGCCAATGCTCTCGCAATACAGAGCCTTTGTTGTTGGCCGCCCGAAAGTTCCATCGCGCTGGCCTTAAGCCTGTCGCCGACCTCCTCCCACAGATTCACACGCTTAATCGCATCGACCACGCGGTCTTCTAATTCTTTTCCCCTGCATAACCTATGTATGCGAAGACCATATGCGACATTATCGAAAATCGTCATGGGGAAGGGGTTCGGTCGTTGGAAAACCATGCCTATGCGCCGCCGAAGCCTGTAAATATCGGTCTTTTTCGAATAAACATCCAAGCCGTCGAAAAGAATTTTTCCCCGAGTTTTTACCGAGGGAATAAGGTCGTTCATTCGATTGATCGAGCGCAGGAAAGTCGATTTTCCGCATCCGGAAGGTCCCATTATCGCGGTAATCGTCCCATGCGGGAAAGTAATTGAAACATCCTTGATCGCATGATTATCGCCATAACAAAGGTTAAAATGCACCGATTCCACAATCCCCTTTTCGCTTACCATACTCGCTTCTTTCGTGTTCTATATCTCAAATATATGCCCGCGCCGCTTAGGATAAGCACCAAAACCAACAGAATAAGTGCAGAGCCATAGGCGATAGGCAGTTGTTTATCAGGGTAAACCCCCTCGGTTACAAGGCCGTAGATGTGGAAAGGAAGCGCCATAACCTCGTCGAGGGGGCTTTTGGGGAGTTTACGTGTGTAAAATGTCGCCGCAGTGAAAATAATTGGCGCGGTCTCTCCGACAGCGCGCCCCATCGATAGAATCGCGCCGGTTACAATACCGGAAACCGCATTCGGAAGAACCACCTTCATCGTTGTGCGCCATCGTGTCGCGCCCAAAGAAAGCGACGCCTCGCGGAATGAGTTCGGAACCGCCCGAAGCGCTTCTTCAGTTGTAACGATTACTATAGGAAGCACCATTACTGCCAATGTCAAAGCACCCGAAAGAACCGAAACTCCCAATCCCAAAGCTTTGCAGAAAAAGGCAAACCCGAAAAGCCCGAAAACAATCGAGGGGAGGCCGGCAAGTGTATTAACACCGGTGCGAATCGTCTTTGTGAACCTTCCGATTGACGCAAATTCACTTAGATATATCGCCGTCAGTGCGCCGATTGGCAACGAAAAGAGCATCGCCCCGATGCCCAAAAGGAAGGTCCCAATCAGAGCGGGATAAATCCCTCCCTCGGTCATGCCGCGTTTTGGCGGCTGTGTGATGAATTCCCAAGAAATTATCGGCAAACCGCGACGAATGATGAAAAACATCAAAAGCCCAACCGCCGCGACAACTATCAAAGCCGCGAATCCAAGAAGTGCGAATCCCGCCTTTTGCTGAAACAGCCTTTTATTTGACAGACTTTGTGGCATATTTGTTTGCGATTAGGTTAATTACGAAAGTTATTACAAACAGCAAAACGCCCACTGCAAACAAAGCATGGAAATGCAAACTTCCCTGTGGTGTTTCGCCCATCTCAGCCGCGATAGTGGCGGTCATCGTGCGCACCGGCTTAAATGGCGACAACGCGATCTGCGCCGCGCCTCCAGCCACCATCAAAACAGTCATCGTCTCGCCGATTGTCCTGCCAAGAGCAAGCAGAATCGCCGCCCAAATACCAGACCTCGCCGAGGGAAAGACTACCTTAGTAAGCGTCTCCCATCTCGTTGCGCCGAGAGCCAGCGAAGCCTCGTTGTAATCCTTCGGAACCGAAGATAACGCATCCTCGGAAACGCTCACTACGATTGGCAAAGCCATTAACCCGAGCGTAATTCCCGCAGTGAAAGCGCATTGCCCGATGGTCAGCGACAATATCCGCTGGAAAAAGGGGGCGAGGAGTGTCAGCCCGAAAAGCCCGTAAACTACTGATGGCACACTCCCCAAAAGCTCGATTATCGGCTTTAGAGCCTCACGAAGCTTCGTCGGCGCGACACCGTTCAAATAAAGCGCACAGGCAATTCCAACAGGAAGCGCGAAAAGAAGCGCGATAACCGTTACAATCACCGAACCCCATAATAGCGGCAAAATCCCAAATTCCGGCGGCTCCTGAGTCGGGTTCCAGCGATTGCCCAAAAGAAAATCCGAAAGCTTATACTCCCCGAAAAAGGGGAGGGCATTGGCGAAAAGCATAAGGGTTATCGCCAAAAGCATCAGAAGTGAAATCGAGGCAATCGCGCCTATTGTGTTCTTTGCCATATGTGTCTCCATAAACCGCGCTATTTCGCGCAAATCGAAGCCAATGATATGCGCGTCGTCTTATGCTTTCATTAAGCCAATGTTAAGAAATGGTTAATTAAAGCCCCGCCGACCGTCATCGTTTTCCCGCGATTTTACTTTTTTCTTGACAATAACCTAATCTTGCCTAACCTTTATTCTGCAATGAGGATAGGATTCGTAAATAACGCCCCAACCCCAACGAGGACAAAATGAAAAGAGCATTAGTTATCGTTGTTTTGTTGATTACAGCCACCGCGTGCATCGCGCAAACCGCGCCGACAATAGAATGGGCGCGTTGCTACGGCGGAAGTGATCGAGAAGACGCAACTTCCATTATACAGACCGCCGATGGCGGATTCATCGTGGCGGGATACTCTCGCTCCAACGATGGCGATGTCAGCGGAAACCATGGCTATTCTGATTATTGGGTAGTAAAGTTGAACTCAGCGGGCGTTCTCCAGTGGCAGAAAAGCCTCGGCGGAAGTGATTGGGATGTTGCGTATTCCATTGCACAGACCTCCGATGGCGGCTTCATCGTAGCGGGGTATTCCTACTCCAACGATGGCGATGTCAGCGGTAACCATGGCTCTGCAGATTATTGGGTAGTGAAGTTGAACCCGTCGGGCGACATCATCTGGCAGAAATGCCTCGGCGGAAGTGATTGGGATCAGGCGTCCTCCATTGCTCAGACCTCCGATGGCGGCTTCATCGTGGCGGGATACTCCTACTCCAACGATGGCGATGTCAGCGGAAACCATGGTGGTTATGATTATTGGGTAGTGAAGTTGAACTCGTCGGGCGACATCGTCTGGCAGAAATCCCTCGGCGGAAGTAATTATGAACATGCGTATTCCATTGCCCAGACCGCCGATGGCGGCTTCATAGTGGCGGGACAGTCCGAATCCAACGATGGCGACGTCAGCGGAAACCATGGCTGTGCAGATTATTGGGTAGTGAAGTTGAACTCTTCGGGTGACATCCAGTGGCAGAAATGCCTCGGCGGAAGTGGGGATGATAGGGCGACTTCCATTGCCCAGACCTCCGATGGCGGCTTCATCGTGGCGGGAGGGTCCCGCTCCAACGATGGAGATGTCAGCGGAAACCATGGCGATTATGATTATTGGGTAGTTAAGTTGAACTCGTCGGGCGTTCTCCAGTGGCAGAAATGTCTCGGCGGAAGTTCTACTGATAAAGCGCTCTCCATTGCCCAGACCGCCGATGGCGGCTTTATCGTGGCGGGATCCTCCAGCTCCAACGATGGCGATGTCAGCGGAAACCATGGTGGCTGGGATTATTGGGTAGTGAAATTGAATTCGTCGGGCGACATCGTTTGGCAGAAATGTCTTGGAGGAAGTAATTATGATTGGGCGACTTCCATTGCTCAGACCTCCGATGGCGGCTTCATCGTGGCGGGAGTCTCCCACTCCAACGATGGCGATGTCAGCGGAAACCATGGCGAAAGAGATTATTGGATAGTGAAATTGTCACCGGAAACGAATGGCATTGCGGAGTCCCCCCTGCCGGAGCAATTCAGTATAAATATCGCCCCCAACCCCTTCAACTCCGCAGTAACGATTGCCGTCGACGGCGTAGGGGCAATTCATGAATTGCCCCTACAGATCGAGATATTCGACCTCGCCGGTCACCGGGTGGCGCAATTGCCCGCAGGCGGAACCGTAGGGGCGGGTTTTACGCCCGCCCGTAATGACGGTGCAAATAATAACGAACGGGACGGCGCAAGACCGTCCCCTACAACCCGTGAATTCATCTGGCAACCCGACGCCTCCATCCCCTCCGGCGTTTATCTCGTCCGCGCGACTGTCGGCGATGAATCGGTTACGAAACGAATCGTGTATCTGAAGTAGGCGTCCCTTCGTTCTTTAAAAATAGATTTAATTCATGTTATCCTCCTTCGCGGGGGTTGCGTAGGGGCGCGGTCTCAGACCCGCCCGTTCGTTGGGCAACCGGCAAGCGGGAGGGTTTCAAAACCTCTCCACGAAAAACATGGATTCCCAATTTGGTCGGGAATGACAAAAACTGGAGGTCGAAACGATTAGTTTGTGTGAAATTTGGACGAAAATGGGTAAAATTGCCCAAATATCCGTCAAACGAGGCTCTTGGAAGGGGAAATGAGGTCCAAATGTCAGCATCCGAGCTACCTGTCAAGATAAACGAAGCACTTATGTGCCTATCCGAGGGACTGACATGGGCAACCGAGGGGCCGACATGCGTATCCGAGCAACCAAGATGGGCAACCGAGCTCCCTACATGGGCATCCGAGGCCTCCGATGCCCACCCCGGAACCTCGGATGCGCAATCTGGAACCTCGGTTGCCGACCTGCAATCCTCGGAACCAAACCGTTCATTTTCAGATTTTCAGAAAGCCCGCTATTTTAAATTGATTTACAAACCAAAAACCGC
>CAYWOR010000034.1:0-9106 GCA_964459995.1 uncultured bacterium
CATGGCGTATTCCCTGCGACTCGGTTAATGAATGCATCGACTGGGACACCCTCGGCGCCTACGCTGATACTTCAATTACCAATCTAATTCTCGATTCCCTCGCTGTCTATCTTCTCCCCAACGACACGATTCTATATTCGGACACCGCGGGCTTCGCATGGAAAATCCCTTGCGACTCGGTCAATGAATGCATCGACTGGGACACCCTCGGCGCGTATGCTGACACTTCGGTCGTTTGGGACACTCTCGCGGCATATTCAGACACTACCGTGACCAATCTCATTCTCGATTCCCTCGCTGTCTATCTTCTCCCCAACGACACGATTCTATATTCGGACACTGCGGGCTTCGCATGGCGTATTCCCTGCGACTCGGTTAATGAATGCATCGACTGGGACACCCTCGGTGCCTACGCTGACACTTCGGTTGTTTGGGACACGCTCGCGGCATATTCAGACACTATCGTGACCAATCTAATCCTCGATTCCCTCGCTGTCTATCTTCTGCCCAACGACACGATTCTATATTCGGACACTGCGGGCTTCGCATGGAGAATTCCCTGCGACTCGGTTAATGAATGCATCGACTGGGATACGCTTAGTGCATATCTCGACACGACCTACCCCGGCGATAATCTCGGCAACCATATCGCCACCCAAAACCTCCGCATGAGCGGATACTGGGTCTCCAATGACGGTGGAAATGAGGGCTTATATGTAGATACCGAGGGAAGAGTCGGAATCGGAACAAGCGGACCAAACGAGGATTTGGAAGTCAGCTCTTCCTCCTTTACCTATATCCGCTCCACAACAACCGCAGATGCAGACGCCGGAGTCCATCTTAGAGCTACCAACGTCGGAGGTGAGGGCGGTTCGAACATCAATCAGTATGCGCTCTTCATACGAGGCTCGGACAATAGCGGCGATTTCCTTATAAATGAAGATTATATCGCCGGCGCCTATGCCCCTGTTACGCGCTTTATTATGCAGAACGAAACCGGAAACATAGGCATCGGACTCGGTGTCGATGACCCGCTTGCGAAACTTCATGTCCGCGGCGACATCTTCGTCGATAATGGCAATGGCTTTGTCGGCGTGAATCCTGCCGGAACAGACAGCTTCTATATTTACGATCCCGGCGACACTACCTATCTTCATTCGGACAACCCGCTGGTTATAACGACAGGACTTCACCTTCACACTGTCCCCGACGACGCCGCGCCCGATACTATACTTACATTAAGCGGCAATCAGGTTAGAAAGTCCCTTGCTTCAAGCATCAGCAGTGGCACCGGTTTCCAACAGCTTCGCGTGGACGGCAATCCATGGTTGCCCGACAGCGTGACCTTCGTCTCCGGCGATAATATCACCCTCACTCAAACCGGCGATAGTATCACCTTCGACGTGGATTGGGACACTCTCGTCATATATGTCGAGTATGACACTCTCGTTGCATACGCCGACACGGTATTTGTTAATTCCGTCCTCGACTCCCTCGGCGCTTATCTCGACACTACAAACCACTTCTTCCAACAGCTTCGCGTGGACGGCAATCCGTGGCTGACCGACAGCGTGACCCTCATATCCGGTTCGGGAATCAACCTCACTCAGACAGGCGACACAATCACAATCGCAACCGCAGGAGGATCGGACACCGACTGGCTGAGAAACGCCGCATGGGCAGGAAACATTCTCTACACTTACAATACTACCGACAGCGTCGCGATAGGCCTGACATCGGCGACCGCAAAACTCGATGTTGACGGCGGAATCACCATGCGCGGCGATAGATACCTCGGAATCGACCCCTCGGGCGCGGATTCTTTCTACATCTATGACGACGGCGACACAACTCGCTTCAACTCCGACAATCCAATCAAAATCGGCGACGGCTCGCTTATCGTCGAGACCAACGGCGACGTTATCGCGTCTCAAAAGATGCACGTCCTCGATATGCCGGACACGTCTAAAGTCCGCCATGTTGTCGTGGTTGACACTACAAGCGGCCAGCTTCGAACCCAAACCTTCGCCGAATCGGTTATCGAGGCTACAATCTTCTCCTACGCCGAAATGTATGAGACCGACAGCTCCCTTTACGACCCTGTGGTCTCGAACACTTGGAGAACATGGAACAGCGGCACGGCGGGGCTTTCCGCAGGAGATAATTATATTATTGTCGAAGACTCTCTCGGACGTTTCACTATCGGCGCCGACGGCGGAGGCAGATATTTCGTTATGTTCGCGACATCCGTGAAAGCTCAGGGCGCGAACCAGCAATACCAATTCGCAGTGTTCAAAAACGGAACACTTCAGCCAAACTTGAATTTCAGGATGTATACTACCAACGCCAACGGCTTCTACGGCGCCACCGTCTCCGGCTTCCTGAATCTCGTCGAAGACGACGTAATCGACTTCCGTTTTAGGAATCTTGGGACAACAACCGGCGTCCGTTTCTACACGGTCAACTTCAACATGCAGAAGGTCGGCAACTTGTAGCAAGCCGCAATCATGCTATTACTCGAGGCGGGTTCCGAGGGGGGCCCGCCCTTTTTTCTTGCCCGTAGGGGAGGGGCTTGTTGACTGCAGTGAAACCCCACGGGTCCCTTCCCGTATGTCGGGAGACCACAAGGGTCTCCCCTACGGAACATAACGGCGATAACGTTTCCGTTTTCTATCCGTAGGGGCGAGGTCTCCTCGCCCGTCCTCCGTAGGGGGCGCATATATCCACCCTCGCCGCATAGCTCCAGCCCCCACCCTCGTCGCATAGCTCCAGCTATGCGATGAAAATACACGCGAAGCTGTGCTTCGCATAGACGAAGCGGAGCTTCGGGGACATGGGCGTAACACAGCTGGAGCTGTGTTACGAGAAGGGTTTTCTCGACGGGCGAGGCTGGCCTCGCCCCTACGAACCGCGAATCGGACGATGTCATCGCGAGGAGGGCGAAAGGGTTCGTGTTCTTTTGCCCTTACACCGTCTGATTTGCCTTTATATTGTTTTTCTATCGCTTTATTATTATTCTTGATTTAATATTATTGATTATCTATTTGATGATTTTATTTTGAAATCATTTTATATTACAATATCATTTATTAATTTTAGTTTCTATTAGATTAATTAATATTTTCGATTGTTCATTTATATTTTTCAATCGGTTTATATTTATTTTTTTATTGATTTATAATAGTTTAATATCGTATCATAACGATTATAAATTTAAAATTTATTTAATATTATCGAATTTGAAAACATAAATGATAAATACCAAATTTATTTTATTCAATTGATTTATATTATATTCTTCATTAATATTATTATGATACGAATAGATATTAATATTTAGCAATATATTTTCATAAATATCAAATTTATATTGATTATCGGAAAAAATTAATTTATAATAATAAAGTAGAAATATGTTATCGTTAGTTTGATAAACGATATAAACCCTATTTTGAGGAGGAATGGCATGGCTATTCGGAACAACAACTTCTCGCAGGATGATTTAGCCCTTAGAATTAGTAGGCTTGGGAGCATTCATAACAATATCGACGAATTTGCGGTTGAACTTGGACTTCCAGATGACCTACTGCACTGGGCGCAGAATGCCGAAGCCGATTTTAAGGCCTTTGAATCCGAAGCATGGCAAAAGAGGCTCGAATCAAAGCGGGCCTTTTCCGCATTCCGGGACAAGCAGGACGAGGCGCGCGCGCTTTACCAGAAGGCCAAGGACATTCTCCGCGCGATGATCGCCCCGCACGGCAACGCCGACGAGATCGCCCGCGCCTACTCGATCGACGGCCGGACGCCGATCACCCGCGAGGGGATCGAGACCGCGCTCGACGACCTCGCCGGCCAGCACGATGCCTACAAGGCCGAGGGCGCGGAGTGGGTTTTGCCGGATCATGTCGTCGATTCGCTGAGAACCCTTCGCAGTGAGATGCGCGAGCTTCACACGATCGCCCGAAACAAGCGCGAAAAGGCGAAAATCGCCCGCGAGGCCTACAACAAGCGCTTCCGCGAGGACACGCAAAGGCTTCGGCTCGTCTATGAGATGGGCGTGCTGGCGTGGGGCGTGCAGGGCAATGCGTTCATGGTGCTCGGGATGTTGCCAAAGTCGATGATCTGGACGAAAAAGCGTCCGCCCTCGCCGGGGAATCTGCGCTACGAGGCGTCCACGCGCGAGCTTCGCTGGGAAGCTATCGACGGCGCGGGGGTTTACGAGCTGAACTATCGCGCCGAGGGCAAGGGCGGGCATTGGACGGGGCTTTACGAGGGCGCGGAGAACCGGTTTGTCTTGGGCGAGGGGGTCGCGGGCGCGCTGGAGTTCCGCGTTCGGGCTATCGCCGAGGGCAAGGAGGGGCACTGGAGCGGGGCGCTGGGGGTGGGGGTTTAGGTTTCGGCGATTATATAGCCCTAACGCTAACTATTTGCGAGGATTTTTCTTATTGACGAACGACTTCCAGAAGAAACCGATCTTCTCGCCCAAAGTCCTGCTGGTATAGCACGAGGCTGTGCAGTTATACCGGCAGACAACTGTTTTCTGTCGCATGATCTTTGCCTGCGGCGAGCGCCAAAGCTTGCTTATCGGGGTCTCACTGATATTTCCAATTCGCATATCGATATGACTGCAAAACTGCACTGTGCCATCTGAGAGGATTTCCAGCATGCGCAAACCGACTGTGCAGGGCTTCTTCTTTGCTGTCGGTTCCGGCCTTATCCATGAATCGAAGATGCGCTTAGAGTTTACGAGCGGGTATCCCTTTTCCTTCATATCGAGAAGTTTTTCGAAAATCTCCTCGACGCCCTCGGCATCGGCGATGTCCATACCGACCGTTTCCTTGGTTCGGACAGCCAGTGGTTGGATATTGACCATTGTCGCGCCCCAGGAAACCGCCTTTTCGAGAAGAAGGGGCATCGATTCGAGGTTTTGTTTGCTCAAGGTGGGTTTAATCGATATGGCTAATTCGATACCGCTTTTCTCCGAGGCGTCGCGGAGAAAACCTATGCCCTCGATGACCTTGGTGAGAAATCCCTCGCGTCCTCGAAACTCGTCGTGGATTTCGTGATATGGCGAATCGACGGAGATGTTGATATTGTTAGGTCGGCAATCGACTAATTGTTCGGCAATCTCGCGCGTGATCATGCCGGCGTTGGTAACCATGCCGGCGGAAAGGCCGTTGTCGCCGCACCATTTGAGGATTTCAAGAAAGTCTTTTTTCATGAGGACCTCGCCGCCGGTGAATTGGACATGCGCGCCGGGGGAAAAGCCCTTCAGGTCTCTGAGCGTATCTATCCAAACAGAAGCGGGAAGCTCTTCGGGATAGTGTTCGAGGCGCCAATGGTCGCACATCTTGCATCGGGCGTTGCACCGATAGGTCAGAAGACAATAGACCTGCACCGGCAGAGTGAAATCCCAGCCGTTCACCATATAGAGCCGTTCGGCCAATTCCTGCCGGGCATTGGTCAAAGCGACCTTTAAAGCTTTTCCCATTAGAACTCCATTCTTGGATAGTTTACTTAAGTAATATTGAGATTTAAAACTCCAAGTCAATGGTTAATTACCTCTGTTCGCTCTAACAGTTTGTGCCAGACCACGAGAACCCTTAGCAGACTTCGAGGGCAAGGAGGGGCACTGGAGCGGGGCGCTGGGGGTGGAGGTTTAGGCGGGGAGCTTTAGTGTGAAGGTCGTGCCTATTTCGGGGGCGGTTGTGAATGTGATTTCGCCGTCGAGGTAGTGTTCGGCGAAGAGTTTCATGCTGTAGGTTCCGAGGCCGCGGCCGGTGTCGGCCTTCGTGCTGAAATTGCGCTGGAACATGCGCAATGCGATAGGCTCGGGGATGGATTTGCGATTCCATATTTTGAAGAAAATGTCTTTTGGTGAATTCTCGACCGCGATTCGAATCTCATCGCCGTCGTCGGAGGCTTCGAGAGCGTTTAGCATCATGTTGTTCAGCACTCGCAGGCCGAGGGATTTGTCGGTATAGAAGTGCCGGTCTTCGCTGATGTCTTCGGCGAGAATCACTTTGCCCTTTGCGGCGGGGTGATTACGGAACATGCGGAGGATGTCCTCGACGATTTCCCTTGTCGAAACCTCGCGCATATTCAGTCCCATCTCGATCGGTTCGTCGCCGATAAGGATTTTCTGCAATTTTATTTCGTGTGCGAGCATGTTCGCGGCTTCGAGGATGTCCTGCGCGGTTTCTTCGCATCTTTGGTCGAGTTTGCATACGTTGAGCATCTCTGCGCCGCTAAGAAGAGCCATTGCGATGTTGCTGATGTCGTGGAAAAAAACGCGTTCGAGGAGCGCGCGTTTCTGCATGATGCTGATGTCCTGCAGAAAGAGCATTATGAAGCGTTGTCCGCGGTATTCGATTGGCGATGCGGTAACACGTAGATAGAGATCGGCGATTTTGCCGTCGCGTTTGACCTGCGCGAGGCAGGTTCGCTCTTGGGGTTTGTCGCTATCGATGGATGACACGATAGCAATGGCCGCTCCGCAAGATGCGCAGAATTTACTTGTGCCGCATCCGGCGGGCATATCGTTGGCGTGGATGCAGTTTATCGCCTCGCCGGGGCGGAGTCCGAGAACCCTTTCGGGGTCTTCGATACCGAGCATTTTGAGGAGTGTGTCGTTGATTGCGAGTATCTGTCGATGTTCGTTGAGGATTGCGAGCATGCCGCTTGTGTTGCGAAGAATGCCCTTCAGCACTTCGTTTGAGGCCACCTCGCAGAGTTCTACATGAAGCTCGTCGCCGCGCGATCTTTCCGGCGATGCGAAAAATGTGTTGTCGTCGTGTGCATTCATGTTGTTAAATTTATCATGTCTTCCAAAAAAGTCAAAGGCTAAATGATTTTTGGGGTATTACTAATGTGACAGTGGGAAGATTGATTTGTCTCTTTTTCAAGAGATTACGGCAACTATCTTGTAAGATATTGCGTAGAATTTGAACTTAGCCTAAGAATTTTCGAGTGGTTTTCCTCGACTCGCGGAATGGAATTTTTCTAAGAAAACCTACACGAAGAAAAACTTTCTTTTTTACGGCTATAAGCACCAAAGCTATTTGTTATAGCTTTTCCGCGCAATAACTCTTAAATGTCATTGAAGTATTATTCTGCAAAAGAAAACAAAATAGTTGCTTTTCAATTTATTTTTTCGTAAATTCCGATGGATTTGTTCTCTAAATGTCTTTATCTCTTGTCTTGAATTGAAAATCTTCTGTTGTAAGTCGAATTTGGACTTTCTTGCGAATAAGAAGAATAAATACTAAAAAGTGAGGTAGAAATGGCAATTCGTGTTCTCATCGTGGATGACCACAAGCTGATGCGCCAGGGGCTAATTAAGATGATCGCGGCTTTCGGCAATATCGAAGTTGTCGGTGAAGCGGCTACCGGCCAGCAGGCAATCGAGCTTGCAAAGGAGCTTTCCCCCGACCTTATTCTGATGGATATCGCAATGCCCGAGAAGAACGGTATCGAGGCGACACGTCAGATTAAGAAAGAAAACAGAGACATCAACATCATCGGGCTGTCGATGTATTCCGATGCGCAATCTGTTGCAGAGATGCTAAAATGCGGCGCTTCGGGTTATCTTTACAAAGACTGTTCCCCCGAAGATCTTCAGGGTGCGATAACTTCGGTTCTCCATGGCGAGGTTTATCTCAGTCCGGCTATCGCCAGCAAACTCGTAAATGAGTATATTGTCAACGATGTTTCTTCGAACCAGTCGGCCTACGAGGCTCTCACCGACCGTGAGCGCGAGATTATGCAACTTATCTCGGAGGGTTTTCGCACAAAGGAAATCGCCACCAAGCTCGATGTCAGTATCAAAACCGTTGATACTCATCGGCACAATATTCAGCACAAACTCGGGCTTTTCAGTGTCGCGGAAATAGTCAAATACGCCGTGAGAGAGGGAATCACTTCTCTCGAGGTTACTCCGCGTGAAAGCCGCTATAGATAAGCTTTAGGTGGCTTCGCTTTCGCCTCGGGTGGTTCGGCTTCCCGAGGCTTTTTTTTTGCGATTTTTCGCATGACAGAACACCTATTTGCTAATCCAAAATACGTCTGCGAGACTTAATCAATCTGAGTTCTTGCACCGAAGTCCATTTTCTATTATATTTTTGGGTCTCTTTATCCGTGGCATTAAGAAATGGAGTAAAATGCGCCCATATGTAACTTCGGAAACCCTCGATGAAAAAACCGCCGAATGGCTAGATAAAATCGCGCCGTTCAACAGGCATCCTATTGAACTGAATGTGAAAAATGCCGCGTTATTAGTTGTGGACATGCAGAAATTTTTCCTCGACCCCACCTCGCCGACATTCACAGTGGGCGGCGAGGCGATACTTCCAAATGTGAAAAGGCTTATTGAAACATTCCGTAACGCGAGAAGGCCGGTCATTTTTACAAAACATGCACACCACCCGAATATGATGGACATTGGCATAATGGGCTGGTGGTGGCGCGGAATGTGTGTCGAGGGAAGTGTGGAGAGCGAAATCCACGACGACATCGCACCGGAGCCGGAAGAGAAGGTTATCCTGAAACATCGCTACTCGGCGTTTTACAACACGGATTTAGAAACCATTTTGCGGTGTTGCGGAATCGAGGATATTGTGATATGCGGCATTATGACAAATCTTTGTTGCGAATCGACCGCGCGAGACGCCTATTTTCGGGATTACCGGGTGTTTTTCCCTGCGGACGGCACCGGCGCGACATGCGAGGAGATGCATCTCGCGAGCCTTCTGAATCTTGCCTACGGTTTCGCGAACATAGTGAGAACGGGCGAGATTATTTCGCAGATTAGCAGGGCTGGGGCATAGGGAAGCTGGATGTTCCGGAAAGACTTTGTCTCTCGATAGTTTTATTTCAAATAAATAACCCTTTTTTCGACAACGTTCCGGTCTATCCTCGCCCGCACGAGATAGACGCCGGAGGGAAGGGATTCATGTGGCGACCAGATATATTCTTGGATTGTAGGGGTCAACCGCGTTGACCCGTCGAACGGGCGTATGCAATACGCCCCTACGGTTCCGCCTTCAACCATTCTGCCATTTACATCGTAAATCTCCACGTCGAACGGGACGGGAGACCCGTCCCCTAC
>CAYWOR010000035.1:0-8644 GCA_964459995.1 uncultured bacterium
GACATTCGGAACAAACTCGTTTACAAATCAAATATCGGACCGGTTGAGGAAATGGAGCAATACAACCGTAGGCTTTGGCGCGGTCTCGATAACGACGGAAGAGCTGTCGTGCAAGGAATGTATCTCTATGTCATTCAAAAAGATGGAGAAATAATCTGCAACGGGACTATCGTGCTTGGGCGATAAATGTGCCTTTCAAAATATGATTAATTGCATTCAGTAGAAAAATCCGTATCTTGGGAGTAGCTTAAAGAAAGGCATAATGAAAACTCCAATACTTTTTCTTCTTCTGATCGCTGTCGTTGCGCTTTCTCAGAGTTTTTCAGCGAGTGATTACGTCGATTATATGGAAATCGGCATCGTTCCAACAATGATCGACACGGTTTACCCCTGTTACCCGGATTCGGCCTATCGTAGCAATATCGAAGGTGCGGTTATCGTCGATGTTATTATTGGCGAGGATGGTTCGGTAATCGAGGCTATTATTGGAGATGCCCGTCCTGAGGGGATTTTCGAAGAAGTTTCACTGGATGCCGCTCGAAAATGCCGTTTCGAGCCTGTGAGAATAGATGGCATTCCTAAAAAAGTGCGATATCAAATACCTTATGTGTTCCGCAAGAGTAATTATTGGCTGAGACGTTGTAAAACAAAGCGCGATAAGTAGTCTTAGTTACTCTCTATTCTTAAGAGCGCGTTCCATTTCGCGGTCTTTATCTTTTTCGATAAGCTTCTGTTTTTTATCGTAGGTTGTGCGGCCTTTGCCGAGGCCGAGAAGCAATTTCACACGGTTTTTTTCGTCGAAATAAATTTCGAGGGGGACGAGGGTGTAGCCTGCTTGTTCAGTTTTCCGAAACAGCTTACGAATTTCGTATTTATGCAAAAGTAATCTGCGTTTGCGTGTCGGGTTTATTTCCGTGTAACCGGAATGATCATAAGGGGTTATGTGCATCCCGATAATCCAGACCTCGTTGTCGATAATCCTCGCGTAGGCTTCCTTCAAACTTGCCCTTCCAGCGCGGATCGACTTGACCTCAGGGCCGAGGAGCTCGATTCCGGCCTCGTATTTGTCCTCGATTTCGTAATCGCGATAGGCTTTTTTATTTTTTATCTTTATTGGCATTTCAATCCTCGAATGGCCATATATTAAGGAATATTGCTACTTTGTCAAGCCCAAAGCCGACATGCGTCTATTTTCGAAAGCTCGATGCTTATTTCTTGACTCGAACAATAATTATCGCTATTTTGATTAATTATGAAGGGTGTGCGCGAATACTTATCAGATAATACAGTCATTTTCGACGGGGCTATCGCCACGATGCTTATGGCGAAGGGCATGCCGGCCGATGAATCGCCTGAAGGATGGATGCTTGGCCATCCCGAGAGTCTTCGCTCGACACATGAGGAGTATGTGCATGCCGGTGCCGAAGTGCTTACCACCAATACTTTTGGGGCTTCACGAGTTAGACTGCGCGAGTTCGGCCTCGAAAGAGAAATCGGACAGATTTGTGAAACCGCTGTTCGAATTGCCAGAGAGGCCTCGGAGGGCGCATTGGTTGCCGGATCAATTGGACCGTTGGGCGGTGTTTTTGAGGAAGAAGTGGCTTTCGATGTATTTCTAGAGCAGGCCAACCTTTTGGTTAAGTGCGGTGTCGATTTGATACTCATCGAAACGATGAGCAATCTTCGCGAGGCAGATATTGCACTTAGAGCTTCAACTCAAATAACATCAGCGCCGGTGATAGTTAATCTGGCCTTTGGCGAGGGTTTCGCACACCATGAGAAAATTTCGCCGGAGTCTTTTTCGGATTTTTTCTCGAGGAAATCGCCTTTTGGTATTGGCACAAATTGCGGAGGAGCACCAGAGGATTCAATCGAAGCTACCCGCAGGATGCGCAAATTCTGGAAGGGGCCACTTCTGGCGGAACCAAGCGGCGGAAATCCTGTTATCGAGGATGGAAAGCCGGTTTGGTTCACTTCGCCGAAGGATTTTGCAGAAATCGCGTTGAAATTAAGGTCTGCGGGCGCAAATTTAATTGGTTCTTGTTGCGGGACAACTCCGGAGCACACTTTCGAGATTGCGAAGTCAATAAAGGAAACCAGATTATATATATGATGATATGATATTATTATTTTGTCTATTGGCGATTAATTTGCATGAGATTAAAATAAGCTAACACTACATACAGATACAATCTATCACAACACATCGAGAAGCGGGAATAATGGCAAGAACATCGGATAAGGAACACTGGGAAAAACTTTGGAACAAGCGCGATGTCAAGGAAATGTATGATAATTCGGGAAGAATCCTTGCCGCGGTAAAAAGATTTTGGGGCAATGAGCTTGACGGAAAAAAGATACTCGAGGTCGGCGCGGGGAGCGGCCGCGACAGTTTCGATCTTTCGGGGCTTGGCGCGGAGGTTTACACTCTCGATTATGCGCCGTCATCGCTAAAATTGATTCAGAATATCAACGCGGAATCTCGCGCAAAGACTATTCCTGTGGGCGGCGACGCCTTCGCTTTGCCCTTTGCGGACAACACCTTCGACCTCGTTTTTCATCAGGGGCTTATCGAGCATTTTCGCGAGGAGGAAGGGATTATCGCCGAAAATGCCCGAGTTGTGAAGCCCGGAGGGTATGTTATTATCGATGTTCCGCAGACCTTCCATATTTATACTTTTATTAAAAAATTATTGATTGCGATGAACAAGTGGTTTGCCGGCTGGGAAAAGCAGTTCACATTAGGGGAACTCGAGCACAAAGCCCGCAAATACGGCCTCGAACCGGCGGATTTCTATGCGGAATGGATGTATCCCAGTCTTTTTTATCGTATGACACGCGAAGCACTTTGGCCCTTGGGAATCCATCTTCCCTTGGTGCTTCTGAAGATTCCGGGGCTTCACCAGATTCGCCGCGCGCTAAAGAATAGGCTAAAGTATTTTCGTCCACTCACTTACACTGGAATTTCTGTCGGGTTAGTAGCGAAAAAGCCAAAATAAATGTCGTGAACTGAATTCGCAGAGCTTTTGGGAACAGTGAACAATGGGTAATAAAATAACCCGCGGGTCAGTATAGTGAATCGAATTCAAAAAGCTGTTGAAACCATCGTAGATAGAGCGCCTTGCGACAAAAGACTCAATATAATGGAGGTCTGCGGGACACACACGATGGCTATCGCGAAAATGGGGATTCGCGAGCTTCTCGGTGAGCGTATCCGGTTGATTTCCGGGCCGGGGTGTCCGGTATGTGTTACCTCGGACGGCGATTTGATGCGGTCTTTGGCGTTGGCGGAGAGTTCGGGTGTTATTGTTGCGACCTTCGGCGACATGGTCCGAGTGCCAATCCTCAATAGGAGCCTTTTCGATGTCAAGGCAGACGGGGCGGAGGTTCGTGTGGTTTATTCTCCGGACGATGCGCTGAAAATCGCCACAGAAAATCCCGCTAAAGAGGTCGTTTTCCTCGCGGTGGGGTTCGAGACAACAATTCCGGCAATTGCAGGGTCAATTGTCGAGGCGAAACGTGACGGGATTCGCAATTATTCGATTTTGCCGATGATGAAGGTTGTTCCGCCGGCGCTGAGGCTTTTGTGTGAACATCCCGAGCTTGCGATAGACGGTTTCATCCTTCCGGGGCATGTTTCGACAATTATCGGCGTTTCGCCATATCGTTTCGTCGCGGAGGAGTATGGAATTCCGGGCGTAATAACGGGGTTTTCGGATGATGATATCGCCGATGGGTTATTGCTATTGTCAGAAATGATTGCGAATAATGATGCGAGAATTGTAAATTCTTACAATCGTGCGGTTTGCGAAGATGGAAATCTAACAGCCATTGGGCTTATCGACGATGTTTTCGAGCCATGCGACGCCTTTTGGCGTGGAATCGGGAATATGCCTTCGAGTGGTTTGATGCCGAGGGAAAAGTATCGCGATTTTGATATTAGAAATCGGATCGAGCTTTCGGTGTCCGAGCCGGCGCCCGATTCCCGTTGCAGATGCGGCGAGGTCATTCTGGGAAAAATTATTCCGCCCGAATGTCCTCAATTTGGATTAGGTTGCACGCCGTCAAATCCGCTCGGGCCTTGCATGGTGTCCTCTGAAGGCGCTTGTGCGGCCTATTTTAAATATCGCTGATAAAGATTAGATAAAACTTGACAAACTATCCATGCAGGCCTATTATATGCCGTCCCGTTTGTTGCGGGATACGAGGGTGTAGCTCAGCCGGTAGAGCACCGGCCTTTTAAGCCGGGTGTCGTGGGTTCGAGTCCCCCCACCCTCACAGATTTTCGGGCATTGCCCAAATAAAAACCCCCAGACGAAATGTCCGGGGGTTTTTGTTTTGCGAATCAGGGGACGCTTACCAGCGTTTGCCTCTGTTACCGCCACCGCCAGCGCCGCCGCGATTTCCACCGCCGCGGGGTCCGCCGCTGGGACGATCTTCGCGAGGTCTGGCTTCGTTCACCTTGATGTTCCGACTACCCAACATATAACCGTCGAGTGCGTCGAGAGCCGCTTTGCCTTCTTGCTCGCTGGGCATTTCAACAAATGCGAATCCTTTAGAATCACCGGAGTATTTGTCCGTGATGATCTTAACCGATTCGACCTGCCCGTATTGCTCGAAAGCCTTCTTAAGCTCGTCTTCAGTTGTTTTGAAGTCAAGGTTGCCTACGTAGATGTTCATTCATCCATCCTTTTTCGCCATGGAACGGTGCTAATCGATCTTGTCCGTCCATGGCTGAGCGGTCTCGAATCGATCTCCCCCTTTGTTCGGCCGAGGAGAAGCTCTTTCGCGCAACAAGATATACATATTAACATAGAACGCAAGTCTTTTTTTATTATGCGCTTTGGTTGTCAACAAGTTATTGCAGAGAGCCTATAACTGGGCGTCTTTCCGTTGTTACGGCAAATCTGTCGTTCCCTCTTTTTGGTTTGATTTGTTTAATTTTCGAAAGAAAATTCCTTTTCGTTCTTGATAAATTAAGAATTTGTAGCGCGAGAATCTCATACAATTCCTTTTGTCAATTCATTCAATAAAGGCTTGTCTAAGCTTTATTTATATCTTATGTTAGAAATTGAGGCGAGTTAAATTGCCTCGTAAATAAAGAGCCTTGTTATGAGGATTCTTTGTAAATCAAGGGGGATGAGATGAGTTTCCGTTCGTTGTTTCTAATCGTCGCAATAACCGCCACCTTTTTGGCAGGGGGTTTCGAGAATGTTCTGTCCTTTCAGGGCAAGCTTGTCGAGGGGGGAGCTCCTGTTGACGGTGCGCGAAATTTAACTTTCAGGCTTTATAACACTGCGGTCGGCGGCACTCATCTATGGGAGGAGAGCCATTTTGCTGTGCCGGTGGTCGGGGGTCTTTTCAATGTCGAACTCGGCGGCACGACATCATTCAGCGGCTCCGGTGTAAATTTCGATAGGCAATATTGGGTGGGAATTTCGGTTAGCGGCGGCCCTGAAATCACGCCTCGGTATAAACTCACCGCGAGCGGTTATGCCATTAATATTGCGGACACGATTCGCAAAGTGGCAACACAGGTTTTCGAAGGCTCATACAGTGATGCTATTCAGATAACCTCTCCGGGGTTTGCCGGCATTTACATCGAAGACGCGACATATAACGGCATCGACGTTTATGGTGCCGGAAATCATGGGTTCTACTCTTATAGTGCCACAAACGACGGTTTTTATTCAAGTTCGTCGGGAAAGGTTGCTTTTAGGGCATATCAGCCTTCGTCGCACGCTTTCTTCGCGATAAATCCAGACAGCGCCGGTATGATTATCCGTTATCCCGGAACAGTCGGAGTGCAAATAGAGGGCAGTGCGTCATCCGGAGCGGGTATCCGTATTATGGATCCCATTGGAGTTGGCGACCCGGACACGGGAATCGTTATCCGCGATGTCGCGACTAAAGGTATAGCCATCAGATCCCCCGGCGAGGAGGGGATTTGGATTACTAATCCGGCTTACGATGGCATAGGTATTTATAATCCGGGGGAATATGGATTGTATATCTATAACCCGGGCATTTCGGGAGTGCATGTTGAAAACGCAAGCGTCGGTATCGGCGTTCGGTGTAATACTTCCACTGGCAGAGGGATGTATATCTATGGTGGAACTATGGGCGATCCGGATACCGGCATCGTGGTTCGTAATGCCGGCCATTATGGTATTATTGTAAAAAACACTGCTGTTCAGGGGATGAGAGTTGAAAACCCCGGATCCTTTGGTATGACTGTGTATAATACCGGTCATCACGGCATCGGTGTGGAGAATGCCGGCGAGGTCGGTGTTTATGTTTATCGTAGCGACGGCAGAGGTTTCGTTGCGGACGATCCTATGGGGCATGGAGTCGATGTTATCAGCCCCGCCGGCGATTGTTATGTTTGCGACGGCTCGCCATATAGGCGTTTCCGTGTGTCGAACACCGGCGATATTTACGGCCACAATCATTATAGCTACATTACGAATTCCGAGGGCAAAGGTGTTGTCGCGCCTATTCCAAGGGCGACCTCAAATTGGCTCGAACATATCGGTGAGGCTAAACTTACGGAAGGCTCTTGTTCTGTGAGTTTGCCGAAAGAATTCTTGGCAGGCGTTTCAATTACAGCTGATTCGCCGATACAGGTTTTTCTGACGCCATACGGCGATTTGGGACGTTACACCATCGAACGAAATAAAACAGGTTTTATTGTTAGACAAATAGAAGGCAACCCGAGCGCGGATTTCTCCTACCGTGTTGTAGGCAAAATCCGCGGGGTTGAAAACGAGGGAATCGAATTTATCGAAATCAAAGAGGAAGAAAGAGGGGGCTACAAATGAAAAGACATCTTTTCGCCATCGTCTTGATTACTGCGGTTCTGGTTGCCGCACCGATTGAAAATGTTTTGTCCTTTCAGGGCAAGCTTGTAGAGGGGGGCGTTCCAGTTGACGGCACGCGGAATATTAATTTTAAAATTTACAATGTCGCGACGGGCGGAGTTTCTCTATGGGAGGAGAACCATCTTGGTGTCCCAGTTGTAAACGGCCTATTCAATGTCGAACTTGGTGGGACAACCACATTCGGAAGTGCGGGGGTGGATTTTTCCGAGCAATATTGGATCGGAATCTCCGTTTCCGGCGGTGCGGAAATTACACCACGCTACAAACTGACAAATATGCCCTATTCCCTGAACGACGGACCATGGGAAAATGCAGGGAGCTACCTTAATCCAAAAGGACCAATAAGCGATAATCTCCTTGTCGCAGACACTCAAGACTTTCAGTATGGCTTCTATTCCAATATGAATAACTCCACCGGACCCGGTTATGGTGGTTATTTCAAACATTCTACGGCTGGGTCTTCGTCATCCTATGGTATCTATGGCGAAGCTAACTATACCGGCTCGACTAATCCAAATTATAATTACGCCGGTTATTTCAAATCAAATTCGACCACGCGCGACGGTTTCGGCGTGTATTGTTTTAGCGAGCTAACATCTCCAACAGGTTCGGGTTATACCAGAGGGATTTATGGACGTGGATTAAACGCCGGAATCGGATCTTCTTACGGCGGATATTTTTATGGGTATATATCAAATTCCACCTCTTCAGCATATTCATATGGAGTTTATGCACAAGCCACGAGGGATTTAACAAGCATCGTTGGAAACAATTACGGCGTCTATGCTGTCGCAAACTATGGCGCAACTTCCTACGGTATTTTTGCTACTGCGGCTGGGGGATCAACAAATTGGGCGGGATATTTCAACGATGGAAATGTCTATATTAGAAATAAGACCGGAATTGGCACAGCAAATCCGCAGTATCCTCTTCATGTGGTGAATACAGTTGCAACGCATTCGAGTGCAAATTCTCCGACTGTCTATGCCATGGTAACTGACGGAACGGACAGTTTAATAGGAATTCTTGCGGGTGAAAACGGTTTTCAGGGTGTCTATGGAAAAACGACTCGAAATTCCGGGTTCGGTGTCAAAGGCGTAGCTGACTGTGTGAATGGAGTCGGAGTTTATGGTTCTATTTCGGCCAATTCCGGGGTAAACTATGGTATGATGGCAAGCGCGAGTGGTTCGGGGGCAACATCGAGCTATGGTGTTTCCGGCTACGCTAGTTCGTCTTCCGGAACAAATTATGGCTGTAGAGGCAGTGCATCGGGGTCCGGCGCGACTGCGAACTATGGCGTTTATGGTTTGGCTTCCGGCGCGACTGTCAACTACGGCGTATTGTGTTCCGGCAATGGCGGCTATACAGGCTCTTGGTCTAATGTTTCGGACATCAAGTTCAAAAAGAACATCCGCCCGATGGAGGGTATTCTCGATAAAATCATGATGCTCAAACCGAAAACCTTCGAGATGAGAACCGACGAGTTTTCCTTCATGAACCTTAACGAGGGAACACAATACGGCCTTATCGCACAGGAGCTTGTCGAGGTCTTCCCTGAGCTTGTTTCCCAAGGCCACCATCCCGGCGAAACAAACCATGAAACCCGAGAAATTATTCACGAAGGTGTGGATTACACTCAAGTAGATTACATCCCCCTCACCGCGATTCTTGTTCGGGCAATTCAAGAGCAACAACAGATGATCGATTCGCAACAAACACAAATCGAAGAACTCAAAGCAGAGAACAACGAGTTTCGCACGCGT
>CAYWOR010000036.1:0-6677 GCA_964459995.1 uncultured bacterium
CCAAGGCGGGCTTAGAATCTCGCATTGACGATTTGGTAAATTTGAGGAGTGGGCAATCGTTCTCGTTGCTCGCAGATTTCGCCGGGACACAGCAGTTTCTGCCGCGCTCTTTGGCTGTGTAGAGGGCGGGCTATGGATTCACGGCCTTCACAAGCGCAGGGCTGTGCATGTCGGCTCGGTCGATTCGCCAGTAACGGAAGCGGATGTTACCAGCATAGCGAAGGAGTTCCGCGCGTCTATCGGCAAGGGAAAAACCGCCCGCAAACCAACGGCATAGATGTCCTCGGCTGGGATTTCGCCTTCAAGATAAACGAGATAGTCCGCGACCGTGCAATCGCCGCGGGTCTCGATTTGCGGTTCCTCAGGATACCGTTAGATGTCATGGACTCCCGCGCTGTGAATCAGGGGGATATCAAGTTCTACGAGCTGGCCGCGCTGGAGGTCAAGCAATCTGTCAAGGGCAAGAAACTAACCCTCGAACTGAAGGATTTCATGATACCGCAGGAGGACCTTCCGGAGAAGGTTCGCGGCGCGATAACCCACTGGTCGCAGTGGATAGACTACTGGGCGGTCGATTGGGACTTCAAGGAGGACACCTTCCACAACGAATGGCAGGCATACCGGATAAAGAAGGAGCCGGACATCGAGCTAA
This sequence comes from uncultured bacterium, assembly GCA_964459995.1. Lineage (GTDB taxonomy): Bacteria > UBP14 > UBA6098 > UBA6098 > UBA6098 > CAZSHG01. Next base: position 653 of record CAYWOR010000036.1, read on the forward strand.
GCACGACGCACACATACGAGGGCAAGGGCAAGTTCGCGGTTTTAATAAAGGTAGTGGATATCCTCAGCAACGACAAGACGAAGCTCTTGGAAGTGGGGGTGTTATAGCTAAGACAGGTTCATTTGACTTAGCGTGAATAAGTCGATTTAAGTCAGGGATGCTTGGCTTAAAACCGAAATAGAGCTTTTAAGTCAGGTGAAACTGACTTAAATTGAAATTATTACTTGTAAGTCAGACATTTCTGACTTATATTGAAAATAAAAAGGGTCATAATGAACGATAGAGCCGGATATTTAGTCGAACAGAGCGGTGGCTATAGAGCTTTCATTCCAAAGCCTTTGCCGCCGAACCCTCCGCTTGCGATGGACGATGAGCTAATCGACCTCCTTTCGCGTGCCAACCTTTCGATAGCGCGTTTTGACGGCCTTACAGCGAATCTCCCGAACAGGGATTTGTTCGTTGCGATGTTCGTCAAGAAGGAAGCTCTCATGAGTTCGCAGATAGAGGGAACGCAGGCCTCGCTCGAAGGTGTTCTCGAATTCGAGGCGAATATGATCCCGCGCGACGATATCGACGACGTTGTCGAGGTCGTCAACTACGTGAAGGCGATGAATTACGGAATCGAGCGATTGGAAGAGTTCCCGATGTCGCTGAGGCTTATTCGAGAAATCCACGAAATCCTTCTGCAGGGCGCCAGAGGAAAGGATAAAAATCCCGGAGAGTTTAGGACCACGCAAAATTGGATCGGCCCTAAAGGCGCGACACTAAAGGATGCCTTTTATGTTCCACCGCCGCATATCGAGGCGAAAGAAGCCATGGGCGAGCTCGAAAAGTTCATTCACAAGGAGGACAACACACCCGATCTAATCAAAGCCGCATTGATTCACTCCCAGTTCGAGACAATACACCCCTTCCTCGACGGCAACGGTCGTGTAGGAAGGCTTTTAATAATTTTCTACCTCGTTTGGAAGGGCGTGCTATCCCAACCTCTTCTTTATTTGAGTTACTTCCTAAAGATGAACCAAAGCGAATATTACGACAGACTCACAAGAATTAGAACGAACGGCGATTTCGAGGGATGGGTTAAATTCGTTTTAAAAGGGATAATTGAAACCTCGACAGAGCAGGTGAAAACGGCAAACGAGATTATCGCCTTGAGAGAAGGTCTTTTGAAGCAACTATATCGTGAAGCGAACGGTAGCATTTATAATATCAGGCTGGTCGATCTGTTATTCGTAAAACCGATAATAAGCACCAAAGCAATAGTCGAGGAATTTGGGATTACAAAGGAAACGGCAAATCAACTTATTCGGAAATTCGAAACCGACGGGATTATAAAAGAGATAACCGGAAAAAAGCGATATATGAAATTCGTCTTTTCTAAATACGTTGAGATAATCGGTCGAGGGACACAAATACACGAAGGCGGCTTCTGATGGCGAGAAAAAAGAAAGAATCGTCAATGGGGCAAACAGAGCTTTTCGAAGCACATGTCAAAACCGCCCCATGCGTCCCTAAGATAAAGGAAGAAGTCCCCAAATGGGCGGATGGCGAAAGAAGATACAACGGTATACTGCTCCCATTTAAGAAAAATGGTTATATTGAGAGTAGAACATGAGCATTTAACCTAAGGAGCAGAGAGAATGAAAAAGCGTAACTGGTCAAGCAAAGAGAAGTTCAAGATCGTCCTTGAAGGTATCAGAGACGAGGCTAACCTTGCGGAGGTCTGTAACCGTCATCAAATCACTCAGAGCCAATTCTACCGGTGGAGAGATAAGTTACTGGCAGAAGGCGATAAGCTCTTTGTCAGAGGGGGTATGGACAAAGAACAGGAGCGTCTTCGTGCCGAAAACAAGAAGCTCAAAGGCATCATCGGAGAGCTGACGGTCGAGTTAAAAAAAGCGATTATTGAAACGGAACCGAACGATGAGAGACTTAAATGAACTTCTCTTGGAACGTATCCGTGAAATCAAGGCGGAACACCTGATATCATCCTCGAACAATACTCTGCAGGCGATTCGCCAAAACTGAAAGCCATAATGATCGGTGAAGTGAAATACACCGAAAGCTCCGGATATGCCATTCAGGGCCTGCGCGAACTGCTCGAATACCTCGCTTTGATAAGAAAAGCCGCAAAATACCCTTACATAGTCGATAAAGACAGACTCTTCGACCACCTTGGCGACAATGAAATCGCAATATGCGGGATCCTATGCACGGATTCCATCGACGGCTTCTCGTTCAAATCTGAACCGAATGGCCTTCAGAAAAGGATTCACCTTCTGAAGTTTCCCCAAGATAAAAAAACTCTCTCAGCAATCCTCAACCATAAGTCCTGATTACATCTTTGAAATTGATCAAAATCAACTCTAATCACCCCAAAAAATTTGTGCCATATTTGTGCCGAAATAGACCTAAAAACATCAAAATAGATAGACTAACCGGAATAACAACAACCTTCGCAAATGCCTTGCTTTAGAGTATCACGTTTATAAATATACACTTATAAGAAATACTTTGTAAGGGATTTATGAGGCAGTAGAATTGAAAATAGAAGCTTTTTAACGATTCGAAGGGCAGTTTAAATTTTCACGAGAATCTCAAGAGAATTATAAAATCCGAGAATGGTTACTATCGTTATTGCCTCTTCATCTGCGGTATATACGCGAAGATCACCGCACATAGCAACAACGACATCGAAAACCTGCGGAACATTGTCCCTCCAAGTGAAATTGTTTTATATAACCATCGTTAATTAAAACGCCCGTAAAACATATGTCAAGGATAAAAAGGGGCGACCGTGGCCGCCCTTAATTACTATCGATATTTATTGGATTATTTATTCTCCAACGCTTCGATTCTCGCACGAAGAGAATCGTTCTCCGCTTTCAATTCTTTAATTGCATTCAGCATAGTCCAAATAATTGGATCATTATTAACATAAAGATAATCCGAACCTTTGGAATCCCGTTCTATAGCTTCAGGTATTGTTTTCTGAACATCCTGCGCGATAAGGCCGATGTAGGTTCTATCGGATGGCAATTCGAGCGGATTGTCCGCCTTATAGCTGAACTCCACCGGCTGAAGGTTGGACAAGGCTTCGAGTCCCCTGTTGAATTGACTATGAACATCTTTGAGGCGAATATCGGAAGCGTCTGTCCAGCTTCCACCGCCGGGTTTTGCCGCCGAGCCGTTGACATGGAGTTTCCATCCGGGGCTTGTCGTCCCTATGCCGACATTACCATCGCCCCGAATTGTCATTCGGTTGCCGCAATACCAGAAATTCATCATTGCGTCCGATGGATTATCGGTTGGCTTTGCGACGATTCCCCAAAACTCCGTAGTATCAGTATTTGTGAAGTATAAGCGTGCATAATCGGCACCGTTTTCGTTGAGGAGAAGTTGAGGCCAGGTTCCTGTGCTGTTTGCGTAAATTTCCATCTTACCGCCCGGGGTTCTCGTCCCGACGCCGATGTTCCCATCCGGTTGGATGGTCATCTGCACATCCGCGAGATCTGCGTTCGAGCTATTGCCTTGATTATCATTGAGGAAAAGTAAATCACCTCTTCCATAAGTGTTCGTCCTCTGGAAAACGATAGCGGATTTATAGAAACTGTTGCCGTCTGTGGAGTGGCTCTTAAAGCGAATGCCGGTTAAAACACTATCCGCATTAGATGTATTGCGGACACTTACAAATGCGCTATCGTTCGTCCCAATTGTGGAATCGTATGCTTCGATATGAAAAATGCTGGTCGGTGTTTCTGTCCCTATGCCGACATTCCCGTTTTTGAGCACTGTCATTGCATTGCTTCTGGAGACACTGCTTATGCCATTGCCAATGACAAACAGGCGGTCGTCTGCATCCCATACTAATGTGCTATTCGGTGTATATGTGGTATTATACCGTCCGACAACTGTTTCGTAACCGGAAGGCGCGGTTATGTTGAAACCTATTGCGATGGAATTATAGCCCGAAGCGGTTGTGCCCGACCCCATTGCGGTGGAATAATAACCCGAAGCGGTTGTGAGATTTCCCATTGTGGTGGAATAATTGCCCGAAGCGGTTGTGCCCGACCCCATTGCGGTGGAATAATTGCCCGAAGCGGTTGTGTTGTTTCCCATTGCAACAGAGTAATCCCCTATATTGTCTTTATCCCAATTTGTTCCTATTACACGCCCGGCTCTGAAAGCCGCTTTGTCGGGATACCACATCATACGCGTGCCTGCGCCTGAAGTGGGCGGATCGCCGGGAGAGAAGACTTTATATTCGCCGACGAATAGCACATTACCCTCGCCGGTGCCGGTGCCGTGGGCGTGAAGCAGTGCGGTTGGGCTTGTCGTTCCGACGCCGACATTGCCTATGATCTTAGCAAGACCTTTGACATCTATATCGCCAGTTATATCGACATCACCATTAATTTCCACAGTGCCTGCGGTTGTATCCACCCTCATTATAGCGGGATGGATAGTGGCTGTTTTATTATAGACATAGCTGATGAAGCCAAAACCAAAGAAGAAATAGTCATATGCAACCGGGCCTAAATCTGTGGTTGTTATAACAGTATCGGGGCAGTCCGCTCCATCGCTTACATCGCATGGCAATCTTGGCGTTGCAGAACCCTCTACATAGGAACCGTCAGTTACATATACGTAGCAATCTCCGGTAACCACCTCAAAATCCCCGCACACCTGGAATTTGACATTGGGGTTGGTAACGCCGATGCCGACATTGCCGGAAACAGCGGAATGCATATTCGTGCCGGAGACAGTCCAGTCGCCGTCCGCAATTCCGGTAAGCCCCGAGCCGTCGCCGATAAAGGCGTTCGCGGTGACGTCGCCTAAAACATCGACATTGCCTAATGTGTCGAACGCCATGTGAGTCGTCCATGTTATCGGATCCCCCGCGAGACCGGCAGGGGCATATTTAAATTCCATATAGGGATGCGTCGCAATCGAGATGTCCCACATCCAGGCGCGTTCGTTATCTGCGAGGTAGAGATTGCTTGGCGAGGCCGTCGTCGAGTTCCAATAATGCTGTATTCTTCCGGAACCGTCCTGAACGGAAACGATGTAATCGGAGTGGCTTCCGGTAAACCGTATATGTTCCTCGTTGCTGGTCAAACCGCTTCCGTGGCGGAGACTTCCGCCTTCGCCGCGAATGGTTACGGAGCCATTGACATCGAGTTTGTCGTAAGCTGTGGTTCCGCCGATAACCACCGAATCAGTCGTGTTGAAGGTGTATAGATGGTTTCCGCTTCTGCTCCAGTCGTCGTCGTCCGTATTATCGATGCCGTCGGCAAAACCTGCCGGCACACCGCGGATGCTGTCCCAATGCGCGACCATTGTGTCCTGAGTCCACGGCGAGATGCCGCCGGTGAAGGAATCCGCAACCGCCGCACGGAAGGCGTAGGGGGAGGTGGTAAGCTGAACTCTCGGCGCGAGGACATTGCCATCGACGACGATCTCCAGCCAATACTGCTCGTCGAAGGGCAAATCTATCGGCCCGAGCGCGACATCGAACAAGCCGTGGACAATCGGCACATCGGCGATTGTCATCGCCCAGAGCGAATCCCCGTCGGTCTCGACATCGAAGATACGAAAACGCATATCGAGTTCGGCATTCTCGCCGACACCGGAAATATCGGTGAGTTTCCCCTGATACTGAATTGTCTGCGGAATCTGCGCGAAGATCGCCGCACATAGCAACAACGACATCGAAAACCTGCGGAACATTGTCCCTCCAAGTGAAATTGTTTTATATAACCATCGTTAATTAAAACGCCCGTAAAACATATGTCAAGGATAAAAAGGGAGAAGCACTCAAAACTATCATTTAAGAAAAATGTATTTATTGAGAGTAGAACGAGAGCATTTAACCTAAGGAGCAGAGAGAATGAAAAAGCGTAAATGGACAAACAAAGAGAAGTTCAAAATCTTTCTGAAGGCATAAGAGACGAGGCTAACCTTGCCGAGGTCTGTAACCGTCATCAAATCACTCAGAGCCAATTCTACCGGTGGAGAGATA
>CAYWOR010000037.1:0-6140 GCA_964459995.1 uncultured bacterium
ATCCATAGAATCTATTCAAGAGACCCGCCAGCTTACCGGCACTATTTACCCGCAATACCAGTTTGTTGTAGCGCCCAAAGTTTCCGGACGAGTAGTTAGCATACGGAAAAATATCGGTGATTGGGTCGAAGAGGGGGAGACAATCGCCAAGCTCGACGACGCTGAATACTACCAAGCCCTCGTGGAGGCTCAGGCTAATCTAAAAATTTCGCAGGCAACTCTCGCCGAAGTCGAAAGCCAATATGAACTCGCAAAACAGGACTTGGAACGAGTCCGATCGCTTCAGCAGAAAGGAATTGCCTCATCTGCGGAATTGGACGCCGCGCTTACGAATTTCAGCGCTCTCGAATCTCGAATCAAGCTGGCAAATGCACAGGTCGAGCAAAGGCAGGCGGCTCTCAACTCATCGAGAATTCGGCTCAACTATACAACCTTAACAGCCTCGAAATCCGGCTGGCTGGGCGAAAGATATGTCGATGTCGGGAATCTGCTCGCGGCGAACTCGCCTGTAGCTCTGATTGTTGGAATCGACACGGTGATTGTCAAAACATCGGTGATCGAGCGCGTTTATGGCCAGATTCGTAATGAACAACCCGCCGAGGTTTTCGTTGACGCCTACCAAGACAGAAGCTTCTATGGCAAAGTTAAACGAATCGCACCGATGCTTCAGGAGGCTTCCAGAGTAGCCCAAATGGAAATCGAGGTTGAAAACGATTCTCTTCTTCTCAAGCCGGGGATGTTCTGCAATGTCAGTCTAATCCTATCTGAAAAGGAATCGGCTCAGGTTGTTCCGACCGAAGCAGTCGTAACGCGTGCTGAAATTACCGGTGTTTTCGTAATCGATCCGAATGAACCTGTCGCCCATTTTGTGCCAGTCGAGACAGGCATCTCGAATATCGAAAAGACTGAGATAATCTCGCCGCAACTCGAAGGTTCGGTTGTTACACTCGGACAGCATCTTCTTCAGGAAGGAAGCAAGGTTGTTCTCCCCGGCAAACAACCCGGCAAGGAGAAAAGCGTCGAACCTAAATCATCGGCAGAAGACACATTAGCTACAGTTGATTCCGTAAAGGCTGGAGAATAGCCATGAGTATCGCTTCGGGTCCAATAAAAAGGCCTGTTTTAACCTTCGTATTATACCTTATTGTAATAATTATTGGGATAGTATCTCTCACGAGACTATCCATCGATTTGATGCCTGAGGTTACAAACCCGACTATCTCTGTTGTAACAAGTTATAGTAACGTCGGGCCGCAAGAGATTGAAGAGCTTATTACGCGGCCTGTCGAGGAAGCTGTGGCGGCTGTTCAGGGGGTGCAGGAAATCACCTCGACATCCAGTGAGGGGAGAAGCACAGTCCGTTTGGCCTTCGATTGGGGCACAAATCTCGACGAGGCAACAAACGATGTCCGCGACAGAATCGACCGAATTCTCGGAAGACTCCCCGACGATGTCGAGCGACCCGCGATTCGCAAATTCGATTTATCTGCTTTCCCTATTCTCATAATGGGCGTTTCCGGGAATATGAGCGCTATCGATCTTCGCCAATTTCTCGACGATCAGGTGAAATATCGGCTGGAGAGAATCCCCGGAGTCGCCGCAATCGATATTAGCGGTGGACTAACCCGCGAGATTCATGTCGATCTGAAATCGAATCAAATGAAAGCGCTCGGTTTGTCTCCAGATGCTGTTTTAGCGGCATTGCGCAACGAGAACAGAAACATTCCCGCCGGCCTTTTCGAAAGGGGTAACTCCGAAGTTCTAATTCGAACTCTGGGCGAATATAGCTCTATCTCAGAGATTGAGCAGACTGTCATAACTCTCAGAAATGGTGTGCCGATTCAAATCCGCGATGTTGCAGATGTGCAAGATTCATGGGAAGAGGTTCGCCAGTTAATTCGTATCGATGGCGATCCGGGGCTTCGAGTTTCTATTAGCAAACAATCCGGAGCCAACACTGTTTCGGTCTCCGAAGAGGTTAAAAAGGAAATCGAGCGAATCAATCTCGATTTTCCGCAGATTAGAATAACCCCCTTAATCGACACATCAAAATATATAAGGCAGTCCATTAACAATGTCGGTTATTCTATCATTCTCGGCGGTTTACTTGCTTTGCTTGTGCTTTTCCTCTTCCTACGCAATATATCGAGCACGGCAATAATCGCAACTGCAATTCCGGTATCGATAATTGCGACTTTCGGACTGCTCTATTTCGGCGGATTCACTCTAAACATAATGACATTCGGCGGTCTCGCCCTTGGAATAGGAATGCTGGTAGATAGCTCGATTGTCGTGCTCGAGAACATCTATCGTCATCGAGAACAGGGTGGAAACCCAATTCAAAGTGCCCTGGTTGGAACTTCTGAGGTGTGGTCTGCCATTCTGGCAAGCACGCTTAGCACTATTGTGGTTTTCATTCCTGTGGTATTCATTCGCGGAATGTCGGGAATCATGTTCCAGCAAATGGCCTATGTAGTGAGCTTTTCTCTACTATGTTCACTGATTGTTGCTCTCACTCTCGTTCCGATGCTCGCATCGCGTTTTCTGCATGTCGGATCGGCGGAGAAACTCAATAATCATGGCTTAATAAAGCGTATATATTCAGCCAGCGAAAGGATTTTCAAACGAATCGATTCGGTGTATTCGAGAATTCTTGATTGGGCACTCAATCATAAAAAGACAGTGATAATTAGTGTTTTCACGCTTTTTCTCATTTTCGCTTTTTTCATACGATTCATCGGTGTGGAGTTAATGCCCAGTTCCGATGAGGGCGAAATCCGTGTGAACCTCGAAATGGCAGTTGGGACCCGAATGGAGATTGTGGACAAAATTACCAACGATGTCGAGGAGATAGTCCGTCGTGAAGTGCCCGAGATGGTCTCGATGATTGCATCTATCGGCGGGGGAGGGTGGCGATCCAGTGCGGGGAACACCTCGCAAATCCGTGTGATGCTTCCTCCAAAGGCAGAGCGTAAAAGAAGTAGCGAACAGGTTGCGAACGATGTCCGAAAAGCTATCGGAAATATCCCCGGTGTAACCATTCGGACACGCGCATGGAGTGGGCTATTCATTCTGCGAATGGGGTCGTCTTCGGGCGACAACATTATTGTGGAGATTCGAGGTTACGATCTCGAAACAGCCTACGAACTCGCGGAAAGAGTCCAGAAAATAATCCGTGAAGTGCCCGGAATTACGGATACTCAACTCGGAAGCGAAGCGGGAAACCCGGAACAGGTAATTCGAATCGACCGGCAAAAGGCCGCTGATTTGGGGCTTTCCGTCGCGAGGATAGGCGAGGCTCTTCAGACGGCCATTGGCGGTTCAGTAGCGTCATATTTCCGCGAGGGCGGAAAGCAATATCGAATTCGGGTCCGCCTCAGTGAAGAGGACAGAAAAAACCTCGATGATCTGCTTGATCTCACCGTTGTTAACAATCGCGGTGAACCGGTAATCCTTCGTAATGTCGTCTCGACATTCTCCCAAGATGGTCCGGGGCTTATCGACCGAAAAGATCAGGAGCGACTCGTTACTGTTAGCGCGAATTTCACCGGCAGAGACATGGGCTCGGTGATGTCCGACATCCGCCAAAGACTTGCCGAAGTCCCCGTTCCGAAAGATTTCGCGATAACCTTCGGCGGCGATTACGAGGAACAGCAAAAAGCTTTCCGTGAATTGATATTCGGGTTCATTCTCGCTGTTCTGCTCATCTATCTCGTGATGTCAGGTCAATTCGAGTCATTCAGAGACCCCTTTGTGGTGTTATTTTCCATACCTATGGCGTTAATTGGTGTGGTTATTACAATGATTCTAACCGGCACGATTTTCAGCATGCAGGCCTTTATGGGATGTATCATGCTCGCGGGAATTGTTGTGAACAACGCCATATTGCTTGTCGATTACACGAACCAGCTTCGAAGAAAAGAGGGTATGGAACTTATCGAGGCGATTAAACTCTCCGGCGCACGAAGGCTTCGCCCGATACTTATGACGACCTTCACAACCGCTTTGGGGTTGCTTCCGCTATCGCTGGGTTTGGGTGAGGGCGGCGAAACCCAAGCCCCCTTGGCACGTGTTGTTATCGGCGGTTTGATAAGTTCGTCGCTTATAACGCTTATCCTTATTCCCGTGGTTTACAGCATCTTCGAGAGAAAAATGAAACAGACACAACCGATAGAAAGTATAGAAGTCGAATAGCGAAATGCCAGACAACATGAAGAAACTCATATTCATATTTATTCTAAATTGCCTCATCGTCGCGCATCTTTGTGCGGCGGACACTTTGTTTATAGCCCTTCGGGAGGCTACCCTGATTGCGATGGAACGCAATCCTTCGATTTCTATCGAGAGGCTTAACCCCGAAATCGCGAAAACATATCTTCGTGCGGAAGGCGCGACATTCGATCCGGAGCTTCAACTCTACGGTTCGACGACTGAAACCGCTATCCCCTCGTCCGCGAGCGGCGACGATCCAACGACCTCACAAAAAGTCCAATATCAGGGCGCACTCGGATGGAAACTTCCCACCGGTTCGACAATTCAGGCCTCGGCATCCATTTCCGGCGACTTAAACGATCCTTCGGCGGATCAATACACAAGCAAAGTGGGGCTTTCCGTAACGCAATCCCTGCTTAGAGGAGTATGGCTTGGGCCTAATCTAGCACGACTTCGCAAAGCGAAAATAGATGTCGAGATATCCGAACTCGAGCTGAAAGCAATGGGCGAATCTGTTGTCGCTTCGGTCGAGCAGGCTTATTGGAATCTGTATCTCGCGCAGAAGGAGTTCGAAATACAAGAACAATCGCTCGAATTGGCGCAAAGCCACCTCGACGAAACCGAGGAACGAATTCGAGTGGGAAAGATCGCGGAGATAGAACTTATCGCAGTTCAGGCGGAGGTTGCACTTCGCGAGGAATCGATGATCGATGCGAGAAACCGTTGCGAACAGGCGCGGTTGAGGTTTCTATATCTACTCAATCCCGATGAATCAGGGCTTTGGGACATAATCCCGGTGCCCACGGATCAGCCATCCATCGCCGAGGACACCATCGACGGCATCGAATTACACGAGGAACTGGCGATGAAATTTCGCCCGGACCTCCTCCAAGCTCGGCTTAATCTCGACAAAAACGCGCTGGACATCACTCGAACCCGCAACGGCCTTCTTCCGCGCCTCGACCTTTTTATCGAACTCGGGCGGACAAGCTACTCGGAATCATTCAAAGAAAGCACACTCGATCTTGAAAGCCCCTATTACAGCATGTCCGGCGGCGCGGTTTTCGAATTCCCTGTTACGCTCAGAAACGCCCGCGCCGAACACGCGAGGTCGAAATTCACTCGAGAGCAGATTAACATAGCTGTCGATAACATGGAACGTCTTGTTCAGCGTGATATCCGCACCGCCTACGCCGAAATCACCCGCGCGAGACAACAAATCGAAGCCTCCCTTATCGCCTCGGAGCTTCAAAAAAGGCGTCTCGAAGCCGAGGAAGAGAAATTCCGCGTCGGCAAATCGACCAATTTCATGGTTCTTCAGGCGCAAAGGGATTTTATCGCAAGCCAACTCAGCCATGCCCGCGCGAAAGTAGCCTACAACGAAGCCCTCGTGAATCTTTATGTGATGGAGGGCACTCTTCTCGCTCGCAGGGGAATCGAATAGACTCTTTCGAGCCTACTCAACAACTATAAACACCATATTACAACCCCTCTAAAGGCTTTCTATTGACTTTTCCTTTCGGACGCTTAACTTACTCTCGATGAAGATAGGCGAAAAAATACACTCTCCGGTATCGCATGTTGTGCTCTATGCCGTATTGCTCGTTTTTACGCCTTTCATCATGTTGCAGAATTATCTCCAACACTCCGTGAAACGACTCTCGGAATTCTCCTTCGGGATTGCCGGTCTCGAATTACCTCTGATGTTCTCGATTGCCTTTGTGCTCTTCCTTGGCTTTATCTTTGCGGTCAGAAAGAGGATTACGCTTTACCGAATTATCGCTTTCGCAATCTGTATCGCGATGATAGCTCTTTCGCAGAGAATCAGCGATTTCTACATGCAGAATCCCTTCTACGACCTTCAAAACAACTGGCATTACATCGCCTACGCAATTTTCGCTGTTCTGATGTATCGAATGCTAAAAGCA
>CAYWOR010000038.1:0-2489 GCA_964459995.1 uncultured bacterium
TCAGTTGTCATTTATTCCCTTTCCCATTGGAGTTAATATCCTCCACCCGTATCTCGCCGCTCATGAGCTTGGGAAGAAGAAGGTCCCGAAGACGCGTGAGAGTGTCGATTTCAGATGTATTAGTCTTCAGCTTCTCAAAAACTGGATTAATGGTCGAATTGAAAAATCGCGAAATTTCTTTCTTCGGTTTTAAAATACGCATTCCGCTTATATCAGGCTTTGACAAACCTTTTATTACTGAGCCTGTTGCGCTATGCGCTAACCTATCTAAAGTCATTTTCAGAAAATAGAGAGCATAGAAAAAGCAATCTTCATTTGGTCTTATCGCTGCAACCCCACGCCCTAAACAATATTCTTTGTCTGCTATTGCAATGTTCCCGATTGTAGCTCTAATACAAAAGATTATGTCCCCTCTTTCGCATTTCCTCGTTATCTCTGAAGTGTATTTAGTAGCCTTAATCTTCGAACCCTCAAAATCTGAAGCCCCATTAAGCAAAGGAAGTCCTTCAGAATCTGTGTTATAAAACTCTCCCTTTGGCGAGAGACCCATAGTCAGATTGGCTATTTCACCGTATTTCCCCACTTTCCACACTTCCGGGATTTCGCCGAGTTCGGAGTCTATCATCGCGCCGCCGGAGGTTTTGTAGGGCTTTCCATCCTCGTTGGGGAACTCGAAATCCACGAACCAATGCTTAAAAAGCGCGGAGGCCATCGCCTCCAGCGTCTCGTTCTGCTTGCGAAGTAGCTCTATCTTGTCGTCGAGTGAGGAGAGAACCCCCGCAATCGCCCGTTGCTCGGATGGTTCAGGTACTCTGAACATTAGCTTAGATGCATAAGACCAAGAAGCCCTGGGCATCTTTGTGCCACTTGCGGCTTTTGACAAAATGTCAACGAATCTTTGATTTGCCACAAGATAAAACAAAAACGATTGATCAAAGCCATTTTTTGCTTCAATTACCCAGATATCTGTCGAACAAATGCCATCAAACCTCGCCTTATAGACTTTTCTAAAATACGGTCTAAGTTTCCCAAATAAAATATCACCTTCCCTAAATAGTGTTTTCCCGCTTATAACGTCCACCGCATTTCCAATCCCTTCTAAAGAAAAACCCCCTTCCTTCATATGCTCTAAACCAATATACGGATACTTGACCGCATCTTCCGGTGCAACTGATACACCCGCCAATTTAGCAATATCAGAAAATCTATATTCCTTCCACTCGCTCATATCTCGAATCCTATCTTTGCGAGTTGTTTTACTATCTCCTCGTCCAGCGCCTTCGACTCGGTCATTTGCTCCTTTAACTGCTCGGTTAGCGCGGCCATCTTGTCCTCGAAGGGTATGCCGTCATCCTCCTCGTCCTGTATGCCCACATAGCGCCCGGGAGTCAGCACGAAGTTGTGTTTCTTTATATCCTCTATGGTCGCCGATTTGCAAAAGCCCTTTATGTCCTCGTAGTCGCCGCCCTCCCTTTTCCATTCGTGGTAGGTTTCGGCTATCGCGGCTATGTCATCGTCGGCGAAGTTGCGAAGCCTTCGGGTTTCCATGTATCCCAGCTCGGAGGCATCGATGAAGAGCACCTCGCCTTTGCGTTCGCGGTTTTTGTTGCCATTCTTGTATCGGGACAAGAACCATAGGCAGGCGGAGATTCCGGTGTTTAGGAAGAGCTTATCGGGCAACATCACGACGCAATCGACGAGGTCGTCCTCGACAATTCGGCGACGAATCTCGCCCTCGCCGCCGGTCATCGAGGAAAGCGAGCCGTTGGAGAGCACGAACCCCGCGGCACCGGCAGGCGCGAGGTGATAAATAAAATGCTGAACCCACGCGAAGTTTGCGTTGCCCTCCGGCGGGACGCCGTATTTCCAGCGGGCGTCTTCGCGGAGAAGCTCGCCCGCCCAGTCGCTGTCGTTAAACGGCGGGTTTGCGATGACGAAATCGGATTTGAGATACGGGTGCGCGTCGTTGAGGAATGAGCCTTCATTGTTCCAGACAACATTGGAGGAGTCTATCTGCCGAATGGCGAGGTTCATTTTGCACAGCCGCCATGTGGTCTGGTTGCTCTCCTGCCCGTAAATGGAGATTCGGTCTCGAAGGTTGAGTTTCAGGCCATTCCCTTTTTTCTGGTTCGTTCCCGCGTGCGATTCGATGAATTTCTCGCTCTGGACGAACATCCCACCGGAACCGCAACATGGGTCGAACACTCGGCCTTCATAAGGCTGGAGCATTTCGACGAGAACACGAACGACGCTCTTCGGGGTGTAGAACTGTCCGCCCTTTCGACCTTCGGCGAGGGCGAACTCTCCGAGAAAGTATTCATAAACGCGCCCGAGGACGTCGTGGCTTCGGGCCTCTTTGGTTCCGAGCATTGCGGTTCCGATAAGGTCGATTAAACCGCCAAGGGCTGTTTTGTCGATGTTCGGCCTCGCATATACTTTCGGCAGAACGCCCTTTAGCGATGGGTTTTCCTTTTCGATGGCGACCATCG
>CAYWOR010000039.1:0-1762 GCA_964459995.1 uncultured bacterium
CACGAACCAGCGCGCAAACAGCGCGGAGGCCATCGCCTCCAGCGTCTCGTTCTGCCGCCGAAGTAGCTCTATCTTGTCGTCGAGGGAGGAGAGATATTTCCTAATTACAATCTGTTCATCCTTCTGCGGTATCCTTATGAATTGGCTATAAGCGTTATCTCGATTAAGTCCGGGGACAGCGCTATCTTCATTTAATCTATCTAATCGCATGTATTTTAGGAAGTAATAGAAAAACTTTAAGTCATAATCTTCCTCTTCGGTTATATAATAAGCGGTATCAATACAGAAGAACGGAACATCCGAATAATAAACAGTTCCAACGGATCCTTTTCGCCCAACGATTATACCTTTGCCATTTTCTAAAGGTTTATCATGCCACCCAGTTAAACCTGCAGAGCTATAGACCGGGATATTCCCGTCTTTCCTATCGCTTTCTCTAAGACCTTTTCCATAATTGAAAACAAGCCAATCTCTAAGTTGATATTCCTTCCACTCGCTCATATCTCGAATCCTATCTTCGCGAGTTGTTTTTTTATCTCGGCGTCCAGTTTCTCCGCTTCGGCCATCTGCTCTTTCAGTTCGGCGGTCAGCGCGGCCATTTTGTCCTCAAAGGGTATGCCGTCGTCCTCCTCGTCCGGTATGCCCACATAGCGCCCCGGAGTGAGCACGAAGTTGTGTTTCTTTATCTCCTCTATGGTCGCCGTTTTGCAGAAGCCTTTTATGTCCTCGTAGTTGCCGCCCTCCTTTTTCCATTCGTGGTAGGTGTCGGCTATTCTCGCTATGTCCTCGTCGCCGAAGTTTCGGAGCCTGCGCGTTTCCATGTATCCAATCTCCGAGGCATCGATGAAGAGCACCTCGCCTTTGCGTTCACGGTTCTTGTTGCCGTTCTTGTAACGCGACAGAAACCAGAGGCAGGCGGAGATTCCGGTATTGAGGAAGAGTTTATCGGGCAACATCACGATGCAATCCACGAGGTCGTCCTCGATAATTCGGCGGCGAATTTCGCCCTCGCCTCCGGTCATGGATGAAAGGGAGCCGTTGGACAGCACGAAACCGGCGGCTCCGGCGGGCGCGAGGTGATAGATGAAATGCTGAACCCATGCGAAGTTGGCGTTGCCCTCCGGCGGGACGCCGTATTTCCAACGGGCATCGTCGCGGAGAAGTTCACCCGCCCAGTCGCTGTCGTTAAAGGGTGGATTGGCGATGACAAAATCGGATTTCAGGTATGGGTGGGCATCGTTGAGAAATGAGCCTTCGTTATTCCAAATCACATTGGAGGAGTCTATTTGCCGGATGGCGAGGTTCATTTTACAAAGCCGCCAGGTGGTCTGGTTGCTCTCCTGTCCGTAGATTGAGATTCTATCGCGCAGGTGGAGTTTCAGGCCGTTTCCTTTTTTCTGGTTGGTTCCGGCGTGCGATTCGATGAATTTTTCGCTCTGGACGAACATCCCGCCCGACCCGCAACAGGGGTCGAATACTCGGCCTTCATAGGGCTGGAGCATTTCGACTAGGACGCGAACGACACTTTTCGGAGTATAGAACTGTCCGCCCTTTCGTCCTTCGGCAAGGGCAAACTCGCCGAGGAAGTATTCGTAAACACGCCCGAGAACATCGTGGCTTCTGGCTTCTTTTGTGCCGAGCATCGCGGTTCCGATTAGGTCGATAAGCCCGCCCAATGCTGTTTTGTCGATATTCGGCCTCGCATAGACTTTCGGCAGAACGCCCTTTAGCGATGGGTTTTCCTTTTCGATGGCGACCATCG